>JBFMAW010000013.1:0-185894 GCA_040755515.1 Thermodesulfobacteriota bacterium
GCAGCTTCACCAGGGCCGACACCTTCTCCTCCACCGTCTCTCCACCCACGATCTTGCCCGCGGCCCGAGCCGGCGGAGGCGTGATACCCAACACCTCCAGACGCGAACCCAACGTCAATCCCAGACCAGCCGGGTCCTTCTTGTCCAAAGGCTTCTTCTTGGCCTTCATGATCCCAGGCAGGGACGCATACCGCGGCTCGTTCAGACCCTTCTGCGCCGTCAGCACCGCCGGCAGCTTGACCTCATACACCATCACCTGACCCTCCACCGGACGGTTCACCTTGGCCTGGCCCCCGGATACCTCCACCTTCACCGCCAGGGCCACGTGCGGCCAGCCCAAGACTTCCGCCAACGCCGCCCCCACCTGGGCCTGGTCGTTGTCCACCGCCCGCTGGCCGCAGAAGATCAGGTCGCAGGGCAGTCCCTTGATCGCGCCCGCGATCAACTCGGCCGTGGTCAGAGCGTCCAAATCCGTCGTCGCCGTCTCCACGTGGATGGCCTTGTCCGCGCCCATGGCCAACGCCGTCCGGAGCGACTCCACCACCCGGGCCGGACCCACGCTCACCACCGTCACCGCACCCCCCTGCTTCTCCTTCAGCCGCAGGGCCTCTTCCACCCCAAACTCGCAATACGGGTTCATCACCCACTTCACGTCCGAAGTCTCGATCTTCTTGCCGTCCCCAGACACCTTGATCAACGTCTCCGTGTCCGGAACCTGCTTGATACAGGCGATAATCTCCACTGCTCTCTCCTCCTTCCTTAAAACTCAAGCCGGCCGGACCGGCGCGGCTCGACTGGATTAAACCATGGTGTACTTGGGACCGCCGCCCCCCTCGGGCGGAACCCAGGTGATGTTCTCATACGGGTCTTTGACGTCGCAGGTCTTGCAGTGCACGCAGTTGGAAAAATTGAGCTTCATCGTCCGTTCGCCCGTGTTTTCGTCAATGACTATTTCATAGACATTGGCCGGGCAGAAGCGGAGGCAGGGGTTCTGGAACTCCTCGGTGCACCTTTTCATACAGATATTCAAGTCAGCGATCTTGAGATGCGGCGGCTGGTGTTCCTCGTGGGTGGAACCCGAATAATAAACGTCGCTTTCCTTGTCGAAAGTCATCTGACCATCGAACTTGATTACGCCCTTTTGTTCGTCAGTGGGCGAAGTTGTGCCGTAGGCTTCCACGACCTTCTTCAAGCCGGCATGGTCGGGATGGGACTCGAGGCGCGCCTTGAGCCCTCGGCCGCCCAGGATATAGTGAAGGCCGGCCTGCGCCAGGGCCACCCAGAGGCCGTTTTTGAATGTTTGGTGGAAATTGCGGCATTTATGGAGTTCCTGGCCGATGTAGCTTTCAAAGACCGAAGTTTCATACTTCCGTAGTTGGGCCTCGGAAAAATCGCCCTTGAGCAGGGCGGCCAGGATGGTTTCAGCCGCCAGCAGACCGGATTTCATGGCCACGTGGATGCCCTTGATCTTCTGACTGATGAACAGACTGGCCGAGTCGCCCACCAGGAGCCCGCCGTCAAAGGACAATTTGGGCACGGAGAAATAACCGCCCACCGGAGCGCTCTTGGCGCCGTACTGTAGCATCTTGCCGCCCTGGAGCAGACCGGCGACAAAAGGATGGAGCTTGAACTTCTGGAACTCACGGTGAGGATCGAGATAAGGGTCCCTATAATCCAGACCGGTCAGCAGACCCAGGGAAAGCCGGTTGTCCTTCATGCCATAGACGAAACCGCCGCCGTAAGTGTCGCTCTTGTGGGGATAACCCATGGTGTGGGCCACATAGCCGGGTTTTACCCTTCCTTCCGGTACTTCCCAGACCTCCTTGACCCCCACCACGTAGTTCATGGGATTCTTGCCCGCGTCCAGCCTGAGTTTCTTGATCAGGGTCTTGGTCAGACTGCCCCGAGTGCCTTCACCGAAGACCGTGACCTTGGCCTTTAGATCAATGCCGGGTTCGTAGTTGCTCTTCTTCTGGCCGTGTGAGTCAATGCCCTTGTCCCCGGTCCTGATTCCGATCACTCGATCGCCCTCGTACAAGACTTCAACGCCGGCGAACTCCGGGAAGATGTCCACGCCGTTTTCCGAAACCAGACCGCTCAACCAGCCGGCCAGCCGGGAAAGCGAAACGACATAAAAGCCGTGATTGTTAAGGGGCGGCGGCGTGATGGGCGCCTTGATTCTGCCCTTCCTGGTAAGAAACAGGACGTCTTCCTGGGTGACTTCAGCCTCCATCGGCGCGCCTTTTTCCAGGAAATCCGGGACAAGCTCTTTCAGGGCGATGGGGTTCATCACCGCGCCGGACATGCTGTGAGAACTGCAGTCGAGGCCTTTCTCGAGGATGGCTAGGGAGACTTCGCCCAAGCTTTGGCCTTGGCCGGACTTTTCCACTTCTTCATTATGCTTCTTTATCAGATTGGAAAGGTGCAGCGCTCCGCTCAAGTTGGCCACTCCGCCGCCAACGAAAAGGACGTCCACCTCCATCACTTCCCTTTGTTCCGTCATGGCCGAGCCCTCCCTGCTTTATGCTAAATATTTCTTTATGTTGACCTTTTAAGATATATTATGGGCCAATAGGTATAGCATCGCCCCAAATGGATTGCAAGATTATTCTCAAGCTACACCGGCAACCCTATCCTTTTTGTGACAGTAAATATTTATCCGCTTTCAGGGCGTCAGCCGCGGCCGAATTCGGACCAGGCGTGGTTCCAGGAAAAAGGTTCGGTCCGAATTAGTTTGACACCTTTTTCTTTGAAAGGTATGATTTTATGAATATTTAGGCATGAGGTCCGACCGTGGTCATTGACCTGCGTCGCTATCTGCGCGCCGCCGTGGAATATCGTCTGGAATATGGTCCCTTTCCGGCGCCGATCAAGGACTCACAATATAAATCTAGTTATATCCATAATATAGGTTGTGGAGGACTGATGTTCTCCGCGGATGAGCCTCTGGCCGCCGGACAGCAGCTTATTTTGAAAATCCACCTCCCCGGCTGGCGTCAGGAAGACGGCGATCTGGTTGAAGCCCATGGCGATGAATTCGAGGCCACCTTGACCGCCATCGCCGAAGTGACTCGCTGCGACCGGGACTCCGCCGGCGGGTCTTGGACGGTCGGAGTCAGATTCCTCGGTCGAGTAATAAGCTAATATCTTCGAGGTTGATGAAATGACGGAAAATCTACCGGTGATAAAACTGGAACTCAACTCCGGGGCCTTCCGCATTCGAACCCTGGAAGCCATATATGAGATCACGGTCAATCCTGACAGCAGCCTGGCCCGGGTCGTGGAAAAGGTAGTCGAAAAAGAGACGATCAAGGCTTTGCCGGCCGGCCGGGCCCAAGAGAGCCTTGACCCATTTTACAAGGAGATTTCCGAAGAATTATACCTGGAAATCGGTAAACTGGCCCGGCAGCTTTCGCTGTCCATCAAGGACATACCCAGCGCCACTATGAAAAGGGGCCTGGATATCGAACAGACCGGAATCGAGCTGGAAGACGCCAAGGGGCAGTTGGAAGACATAGTACAAATGACGGAAAAGGCCACCATGGATATCATGGACCTGGCCGAAAGCATTCAGGACGACCTGCACCAGGTTCAAGGCCGGCTAGGCTCGATCAATGGCCTGGATTTCATGCTCCGTGAGAGCCCGGCCGACGACTGGGGCGAATCAGGTCCATCGGATTTGGCGACGACTGAAGGGTCTTTGACCGCGGTGGAAGCCACCCGCGGCTTTCTGACTTCGCTGAGGGACCAAGCGGCCGGGCTGAGGGAAGCCATCACCCAGTTGCCCCGCCTGGATGAAGTCCGGGAGACCGGCCCGGCCGAACTTCCAACCCCGGCCCCTTCCGCCGCCAGGAAGGTCGTTTATGACTTCAAGTTGGACGTACTCTTCCAGACCTTGTATGAAATGTGCACCAATGAAACGGTGAAGGATCATATCAAGGCCATGAGGACGGATCAGAACGCGGCCTTCGACACGGCCGCGGTGCTCAAGGCCCTGGTGGATATGGCCCCCAACGTCAAGATGGAGGATAACTTCTTCACCTTTCCCATTTCCGGAATTCTCAAGGCCCTGTTCCAGGCGTCCAAGAGTGAAAAATACAAGCAAATCATAAAGAAGATGAATCAGACCGTGGCCAATATCTTCCTGGACCCCAACCTGGACGTGGAAGGAGAGGTCCGGGAGGAGGCGGTCCCGGCGGAAGTGTCGGTTCAACCATCCGGAAAGTCCGAATTTCAAGAGGCCAGACCCGGACTGCCGACGGAGAAGATTGAAACCCTGCTGGCCATGATTGACGAGGCTCTGGCCTTGATCGAACGGGAGGAAGCCCTGCTGGCCGAAGCCGGGGCGGCCCCGGCGGTTCCAGCCGAGACCGGAGGCGACTTCACCAAAGTGAGCAATGAAGACCGGGAAAAGATCATCTCCTCGGTGGAAGGCACCAGCCAACTGATCCACCGCATTGCCACTCACATTACCAAGATTCTGGAGGCCTTGTCCTTCCAGGACCTGTCCGGGCAGAGGATACTTAAAATTGTCCGGCTCATCGGCGACGTTCAGGTCCAGCTTTTAAGCCTGCTGGTCTCCTTCGGTTCCAAGATCAAACATAAAGAACAGGTCAAGACCGTGACTTCGGCCAAGGATACCGAAAAGATGGCTCAAAAGGAAGTGGACCGGATGATGGAAAGGATAGCCTCTCCGCCTTCGGATATGGCCGGTCCGGAAGCTCCCGGCCGCCTCGATCAGGGCGCCGTAAACTCGCTGCTGGCCGAACTGGGCTTCTGACCGGCCGTTTCAACCAGGCCGGCGCCAACCCGGCCTGGCCCGGAGCCAGATCAAGACCAGGGCCGCGGCCAAGGCCGCGGTGAAGATTTCAAACCATCCTCGACCCGGCTTTTCGATATCGGGACTGACGAATTCGATTTCCGTCTCCCCCTGCCCCGCCCTGGCCCGGATGTGGACTCTGATCCGATGCGTCGCCCCGTCCGTCCTTATCCGAATCGAATCATAACTCAGGATGAGTTGGTGTTTAAGCCGCTCGGCCACGTTCAAGAGAATACTTTTCAGGGCTTCCGGGTCTGGAGTGAAATAACCTTGGCCGCCGCTGAGGCGGGCCAGTTCCATCAGGCCCGCCAGGTCCGATTCGTCCTGGCCGTAACCCACCAGGAAAAGTCTGACTTCCGCTTCCAAGAGGCGGGACAGGGCGGCTTCGAAGGAAAATTGGCTCGACTCGTCCCGGCCCTCGGTCAGCAGGATGATGGCCGGCTTGGGTCGGGTTTGAGCATTTCTCATCCCTCTCAGAACGTCCACCCCTTTCAGGAGGCCGTCATACAGGCGTGGCTTCTCCGGCTGGGGCGGGAGGTCCAAAACCGCCCGGCTCAAACGACCGGCGTCGGCGCTGGGCCCGGCGGCCAGTTCGACGGCCCCGGAATAGCCGATCACGGCGGCTTCATGGCGAAAGCCCATTTCTTTTATGAATCCGGCCGCGGCTTGTCGGACAAAGGTCAGCGAAGTGGCCAGGTCTTCGGCCTGGTCCACCAGCACCACGTAAGCCAGGCCGCGACCCGAGGCCGCCAGGGGCGCCAGGCGTATCGGTCCGGAGTGAAGTCGGCCGTCTTCCATGATTATGAAGTCAGACCGGTCCAAGCCTTGGACCGGCAGGTCGTCCGGATCGAGCACCGTAACAAAAAGGTTCAGGCGGCCGGCTCCTTCCGGCCCGAAAGTCACCCCGTCCACTTGGACCCGCCAGGTGGCGGCGCCGGTCGAATTACCGGCGCCGGCCCCCATCGGCACAAGCACCATAATGATTATTATCACCACGATCTCGGGCCGGGACGTCCTGGCGCATGATACAGGCATGGGCCTGACTTTAAGGGCTACCGGTCTTGACTGGCAAGACAATTCAGGATTGACCCTTCCCGGGCGACCTAAGACACAGCCCAGGGAGCCGGCCAGGTCCGGAGCGCTTCTTTCGAGCTTTCACGACTGGCCGAAGGCCGGCCATCCCTGGTTCAACAATTCAAGGTTTGAAAGCGGCCGGGGCCATTATGGCGGGCGGGCGGCGGGCCGCCCCCGCCCCGCCTGTTCATTGCTTTCCCTCGGCCCGGCTTGATTCCTCCATCAGGCGCCGCATCTGTTCCAGCCCCCGTAAAACCCGCATCTTGGTCGCGCCTATGGAAATGCCCAGGACATCGGCCGCCTGCTCGAAGGTGAGACCCTGGCCGTACCTGAGCAGCACCGCTTCCCGGAGAGATAAGGGCAGCCGGGCCAGGTTCGAGCGCATCATGGCCGCTTCCTGGTGCCTGGCTATTCTCTCTTCAGCGCCTTGAGCCAGATCGGGGATGTGCGTGAAATCCCGATAATCGGTCTGCCTAAACCGCCTTTGGCGCTTGAGGTGGTTGCGGATCAAGTTGAGCGCGATGGTGTAAAGCCAGGGGAAGAAGCGCCGTCCCTCTTCAAAGAACCAAAGCGAGACGTACGCCTTGAGGAAAGTATCTTGGGCCAGGTCGTCGGCGTCTTCATAACGACCGGTCATCTGGATGGCCAGGTTGAAGACCGGGGCTTTATATTCTTCCACCAGCAGGGAAAAAGCCTCGCGATCGCCTCCCTTGACCCGCCGGATTATTTCATTTTCCCGATCCTGGTCCATAAGCACCGGTGGCTTTTCCGAGATAAGATGGGAGAAGATGCCAGAACCCGGGACCGGGCTTTTTCACCTATTCATTCATTCCCGGTTCGGCCCTTCAGGTCTCCTGTCTAGTCCGTTCGGTCCTGTTCTAATCCTAATCATGGGAAGGTGACAATAGAAAAGGCGGAAAAACGGGGCTTCTCCTTCCCCGTTCTCTTCCGCCTTATTGGGGGGCGCACGGCCGTGCGCCCCGAATCGATTTCACCGGCGATGACGGCTTTGGCTCTAGAGCCGTCTCGGAGCCACTTCCAGCTTCTTGTCCGGTTTTTGGGGGCCCTGGCCGGGCTTGGGCTTGATCTGGTCCAGCGGCGTCAGGTCAATGACTCCGGCCGCGGCCGGGTCCACCGGCGGCGCCAGATACTCCGGGTCAACCGCTTTGGTCTTGTCCGCGTCCGCGCCTGGGTCCGTGACCCTGGCGGCCCAGCCGGCCGGAGTCCAGGCCGGGAACAAGGCTAGAACCAGCGTCAGGCCGATAATGATAATCGTTTTTCTCTTCATGGCCGATTGAACCTCTTTCAATTATCCCGGAGTATGCTTATGTCCAGGTCGTCAAAACTCATGAACTTCTGCTGGCCCGAACCGTTGTAGGTGGCGTTGCCGAAAACATGCAGGGCAATCTCATCGTCACAGTCTGATGAAGACGTAGAGAACGTTCCCGATTCCGGAGTAACGTATGTTTTATCCCGGATAGTGTAACCGTCGCTGAGTAGCTGAAGACCGCTGGCCGAAGTATTGATCGAGTTCCAGGTGATGAGTTTCATATAATCCCGATCAGTGGTCCAAATGTTGGGCTGCAGCAAACTCAATGAAGTGAACGTGGGCGGCTTTACAATACCATCATTCTCTGAGGGAGCTGACGGAGAGTAAGATGGAGGATATACCTTTCTGTTACCGTCCATGGGGTTGGTGTTGCCGGTGTAAGAAGAACGATTGACCGGCGTGGTCATGGTGGCGGCGTCGCCGATGAATATCCTGATATCGTTGGTTTTCTTGCCACGAATATCGTAGCCCTCCTCGATCCGGACGAAGAGGGAAGCCAGATCGTTGAAAATGATGCCGTCCCTGGTCCACTGCGGCCCCAGGACAAAATCCCGGCCGTCCGGGTAGGCGGTGGCGGCGCCATGCGGAATGATATGATAAGCCAGCCATTGCCTTGTGGTTATGCCGCCGGAATCGACCGTCTGTTTCCAAAGGACGACCAGGGGCTGCCTCCTGGTTGAGTTTGACGGCTTTATTCCGTCGTCTATATAGTCGAACTCACATAGCCCGGTATGGTATAAATAGGAAACACCATAGCCCTGATATTTCGACGTATAAGTCGGATTGGGATGCCACCGGAAATTGATCCCTTGTCCACCGCTCGGCAATTGATAACCCCAGCCAATTTTAACCTGGACATCATAACTAAGTTTATAATTATTACATCTCCATTTGGTAGCCCAATTTTTATAGCGGTAATAGCAAGTTGTATCACAGTCGCAATTAGAAGTATCACAAGGATTTCCATGATATCGCATCTCTTCATATTTATAACTGCGCGTGGCCGGTTTTTGCGGAAAGATCAAGTCGTCCACCCAGGCCGTGTCGCTGCCTGCTGAAACAGCCCCGTCCTTCTTGTATTCCCAGACAAACCGGTGGTCGCCGGCGGTGACGGCCACGGTGACCAGGGTCCAGTCCACGTTGCCGCTGGCCTGGGACTTCAACGTCCCGTCCACGTAGAACCGGAAATAGTCATAACCCGCCTCGCTGGAAACCTTGACGTAAAAAGTCACGTTGCCGGCCACGGTGGTGGTGGTGTAACGCATCTGGGCCGTCTGGTTGTGGGTTATGGCATCGGCCTTGATGCTCCGCGGCGGACTCTCGGTGGTTCCCGGCCGATAAACGGAAGTATCGTAGGCCCAGCCGGCATTGACCTCCACCGGCTTGTCCCAATTGTCGTCAATGGAATTGGTCAGATATCCCGTCCCGCAACTGGAAATCGAGTACCCGCTGTCCGTATAGGCGGACGCGGAATCCATATTCTTGAAAGTGGCCCACCGGGAATGTACGCCCCAGTCGCTCTGAATGGACCAAGTATTGGTAACCTTGTCCGAATTATAGGTCCATTGACTCAAGCTGTCGAATTTATCTTTAACAAAATCATTGCATTCCCGGTATATTTCATGCAGGCCGCCCTTGTTAGTGTCTATAGTTCTTCTTGCCTCGAAGGACGTGCCTGGCTTGTAGATGCCGGTGGAGGCGATGCTGTCTTTGGTAAGTCGATCGCATTTGGGCGGCGCGTCAGGCTGGCGCGTGCCCGGAGTGATGGTCAGGTTGAACTGTTCGTTCGGGTCGCTCAGGTTATAGGTGCCGGCCACCTGGGCGGTTTTCATCAGATCGTAGTATCTCAAGCCGCCTTCGGCCAGCTTGTGGGCCCGGTTCAAACCGTTGACCTTCAACTCGTTGTAAGTGGAGGTGGTGCTGATGACCGATAAGCCCGCCGCCAAAGCCGCGGCCATCAGGATGGCTATCACCACGGTCAAAAGGACCGCGCCCCTTTTCGATTTTCGGTTCTTTCTCACCCTTGCCCTCCCCAACTCGGTTGGCCCCCGCTGTTCATCACCTGTATCCGCCGCAATTGTAATTTCTCAGAATCACGCGGTTGGTAAAAACAAATGATTGGTTTTCCGCGGCCGTGATCCCAAGGGAAATATTTATGATAGTGGAGACGCCGGCGGTGTAGGTGCTGGTGGCGGCGGAAGTTATATCAGCCTGATAGGTCAAGGCGAAAGAATTGACCCGGTCGGTCAGGATCGAGCCGTCAAACAGCAGATTGTTGCCGCTCAGGCTGACCGTGTGGGACGCGCCCGAACAGATCAGATAGGTGAGGGTAGTGGACGTCCCGCTGGTGATGTTATTGCTCTTTATCTCCGTAAGCTCCTTGACCAGCCGGGAGATGGCCACTTGGCCCTTTTCCGTGGCCTGGGCGTTAAGTTTGGCGAACACGTAGCCTTCGGTCACTTCCACCAGGCCCAAGCCGGCCACCGCGGCCAGCAGGCTGAGAATGACCAGCGCGGCGATGAGTTCGATCAGGGTGGTGCCTCTTCTTATCCGCTTCATGACCCTAGCCTCTGCTTCAGGGGACGGTGAAAATCGTGGACAGCGTCTGGCCCAGGTTGTCCTGGACCGTGATCTTGAGCATCCTTTGAAAATACAAGCCGCCCGGATCGGGTATCTGGTTGTTGTTGACGTCGAAGGCGATCCACAGGTTTTCCACCAGTTGGTATGGCCCGCCGCTCACGCCGGACAGATAATCGGTCCCGGCCAGAGACGACGCGCCCGTGCCCCGACTGTATAAATCGTTCAAGAAACTGGAGGCGCTGCCGGCGGCGGCATACCGGGCCGAGATGTTTTCCATGACCGTATGCAGTTCGCCGGTCGTCTGGAGGCGGCTGATGGGCGCCATGCTCTCCATGAAGGCGTCGGAAAAGAAGAAACTGTATACGGCCGTCCCCAGCAAAGCCACCAGGACCAGGGTGACGATGACCTCGATCAAGGTGAACCCCCGGACCTTTCCCAAGCCAGGCCTCTTCATTGGACAAACCCCGTATTGGCGACCACGGTGACGGTCTCCGTCTGGCCGGTGTTGTTATCCATCAAGGTGATGGTCGAAGCGGCGTTGGATATATAACCCAGGTCGTTGTAAGCCAGATACGGCGGCGAGGGAGCGCTGTAGGCTCCGGTCAGCCCGCCCGGATTGGTCACGCTCGAGACGACGATTCTCGATCCGGAAGGAAAGGAATAGCCCGCCGCGGTGTCGCCGGGAAAAAGCAGGTTCTGCACGCCGCCGTTGTAAGCCCGAAAAAAGGTGTAGGCGTTGGCCGAAGTCCCGGTATTGAAACTCAGACCCCAACGGGAAGTGTCGTTGCCGGACAGGGACATGTATTGAGCGTACCTGAGCCTGGCTTTGAGCAGTTCGGTCTGATTGATCAGTTCATTGGCGTTATAACTGCTTCGGGCCATGGCCAGCAACACCAGGAAAGCCATTATCAGCAGGACCACGGTCACCTCGATCATGGTGAAGCCCCCGCGGCCAGAATAAGGTATACGTCCCGGTTTCATCTCCGCCTCTCTCTCCCCGCGGCCAAGACCAGAGGTACAAAGTGGTTGACGCCGGCTTCAATCAGCCAGAGGCCCGGCCCCCCATTTCAACCGCCCCCGTTGATCCCCTCTCGATCCCGGCAGCCCGACCACCAGAAAAATTCCCAGAAAAAGTCCGCCGGCCGCCGGCCCCAGTATTTGTCCCATCGACAGAGTTGACTCGAATTTAATAAATGATATAAATGCATTAATCGTTTGGATGGTCAGGTATCCACCGGCCGCCCAGCGCACCTTGGTCATGAATTCGCCCGCTGGCCGCCAAGTCCACAGGCTGAAGACCAGAAGCCAGGCGGCGGCCACGGTCAGGAACAAAGATTGGTGGCCCAGCCAGGCCCGTCCCGTGGTCGTAACGGTCAGCGGCGGCAGGCCCAGCCATATCACCGCGGCCATCGCCAAATGAAAAAATCCGACCAGAAAAAGGCACAAGGCGCTTTCTTCACTGGTTATCAAGGGCTTAGGCGCCTGGACTCTCAACCGAAATCCAATCCATTGAACCCATGAGTCCCAGCGGAAAGCCGGACGATCTTCCGGCAGCCGTTCCATCACCCGGCGGGTGAATTCACGGTCCGGCTGGACCCAGGTCATGCTTCGGATCAGGCCTATAATATGAACGAATCGGCCGCCCTCCTCCGGCAGCCGGTCCAAAGGATCGAATTCCGGCGGTCTGGCCACAGGCTCCATCTTCGAGTCGGCCGCGACCCAGGGGTCATTCTTGTTCCGGGTTCCGTTCAATCGCCTTCCTCGCCTTTTCATAATCATATACAGTTGATTCACTTAAAAGTAACACGAGGTTAGGTGTACCTTCCTTGGTCAGACCCGGACACGGCTTCCAAGGTCCGGTCAAGAATTTTCTTGACAAAGGCGTTTGAGTAATATTTACTTACATAACTAAGTATATGATTTACTAATATTTTAATTTAGTTAACCACGTGGTGAGTAAACTTCCCTTACTACGCGGACCGGTCGCCGGCCGCCTCCATGTTCCATTATCGTTTCTTAAACCCGGGCTTTCCCTTACGCGGGCGAGGTGAGGCATGACGGACTGCCTGTGGCACAAATCATACGTCGAGGGCGTGCCCAAGACCATCGAGTTCGAAAACCTGACCCTGCCCGAGTATCTGGCCGCCACGGCCCGCAAGTTCCCGGACCGCACGGCCGCCATCTTCCTGGGCCGCCGTATTTCCTACGCCGAACTGGACACTCTGGTCAACCGCCTGGCCAACGCCCTGAAGTCCCTGGGGGTCAAGCCGGGCGACCGGGTGGCTCTGCTCCTGCCCAATATTCCCCAGGTCGTCCTGGCCTACTTCGCCGTCTGGCGTCTCCAGGCCGTGGCCGTGCCCAACAATCCCCTCTATACCGACCGGGAACTCGAACATCAGTTCAACCAATCCGGGGCCACGGTCTTGATCAGCCTCGATCTCCTGGCCCCGCGCCTGCTGGCCCTGCGCTCCCGAACCGGCCTCAAGCAGATCGTCTCCTGCCATATCAACGACTATCTGCCTTTCCCAATCAAACAGCTTTTTCCGTACCTCAAGAAAGGGATGCACCACCGCTTCGAACCGGCCGAAGGACATCATCAATTCCTGGACCTCATCAACTCCGCTTCGGAAAATTTCCGCGGCCCCCCTCCCGGCCTGGACGACCTGGCCCTCATCCCTTTCACCGGCGGAACCACGGGCGTCTCCAAAGGCGTGATCCTGACCCACCGGAATGTATCCTGCATGACCCAGGTCTGCCGGGCCTGGTTTTTCGATTGGCGGGACCGGCCGGAAAGGGAACTGGGCATCTTTCCTTTCTTCCACCTGTCCGGTTTTACCGCGGTCATGACCCTGTCCATCATCAACGGCTGGACCTTCGTTTTAGTCCCCAAACCGGAACCGCGGATCGTGCTGGACATGATGCTCAAGTACCGTCCCGGCATCATTCCGGCCGTCCCGACCATCTACGTGGGTCTGCTCAACCTGCCGGGCTTTCAGAAAGCGGACCTTTCCTTTGTCAAGGGCTTCTTCTCCGGCGCCGCCCCTCTGGCCCTGGACACCATCAACGCCCTCGAGCAAGCCACGGGCGCCCACATCGTGGAAGGGTTCGGCATGACCGAATCCACGGGCCTGGTCACCGTCACGCCCTGGCGGGGCCGGCTCAAACCCGGCAGCGTGGGCGTACCTCTGCCCAATACCCTGGTCAAAATAATGGACGTGGAGACCGGCGCCAGGGAGATGGAAATAGGACAGGAAGGCGAAGTGGTCTTCCAAGGCCCGCAGATGTGCCGGGGCTATTACCAGAACCCGGAAGAGACCAGGACCGCCCTGCGCGACGGCTGGTTTTACACCGGCGATATAGGCCGGATGGACGAGGACGGTTATCTCTATATTGTCGACCGTAAAAAGGATATGATCATCGCCGGCGGGTTCAACATCTTTCCTCGGGAGATTGACGAGGTGTTGTACGAACACCCCAAGGTCCTGGAAGCCTGCGCCATCGGCGTGCCGGACCGGTACCGGGGGGAGACGGTCAAGGCCTTTGTCGTGACCAAGCCGGGCCAGACCCTGACCGCCGAAGAACTGGACGCTTTCTGTCGGGAGCGGCTCACGCCCTACAAGGTGCCTAAAATTTACGAGTTCCTGAACGAGCTGCCCAAGTCGGCCCTGGGCAAGATTCTCAGAAAAGAACTCAGGGAGATGGAAAAACAAAAAGCGGGCAAGTAACCGGCCCCAAGGAGGTTCCATGAGCGATTACGACGTGGTGGTGGTCGGGGCGGGTAACGCCGGTCTGACGGCCTCGACTACCCTGGCCCAAAACGGGTTGAAAATACTGCTGCTGGAACGCCATAACATTCCCGGCGGCTGCGCCACCAGTTTCCGTCGCGGACGCTTCGAGTTTGAAGTGGCCCTGCACCAGCTCAGCGGCCTGGGCGCCCCGGAGAAACCCGGCCCCTTGAGGGCCACGCTGGACAAACTCGGCGTACTCGGCGATCTCGAGTTCGTCCAGATGT
The DNA here is from genome assembly GCA_040755515.1 of Thermodesulfobacteriota bacterium. Taxonomy (GTDB): domain Bacteria; phylum Desulfobacterota; class Desulfarculia; order Adiutricales; family JAGVGV01; genus JBFMAW01. Next base: position 13,816 of record JBFMAW010000013.1, read on the forward strand.
CGGACCTGTACAGCCTGAGCATGCCCGACGGGTTCAGCCTGACCTTCAAAACCGACCTGGACCAAATCGCCGCCACGCTTAAGGAAAAATTTCCCCACCAGCGCGACGAGATAAAAAGGTTCTTCGACCTCATGTCAGGTTACGCCGCGGACATGCTGGGAGCCTTCATCTTCCGGGACCCGGAAGCCTCCCGTGAGAAATACCCGCGCCTGTACCAATACGCCTTCCGCCCGGTCAAGTCCGTACTCGAGGAGTTCTTCACCGACCCCTTGCTCAAGGCCGTCCTGTCGGTCTATTGGGGTTACCTGGGCGTTCCGCCTGACCGGCTGGCCTTCGCCTATCTGGCCATGCTCTTTTTCGTCTACGTCGAATTCAAGCCCTATCACCTCAAGGGCGGATCCCAGGCCTTGTCCAACGCCCTATTGAACAAATTCCTGTCCCACGGCGGCGAGGTCCGATTCAACTGCGCCGCGGAAAAAATCGTCGTCCGGGACGGCCAAGTCAAGGCCGTGGTCACGGAACACGGAGACACGATCACCACCCGGCGCGTTCTTTCCAACGCCTCTCAGATAATGACCTACGTAAGAATGATCGGCCCCGAACACCTGCCGGAGGAAATGCGCCGGGTCATGGGCAGCCGGAAAATCAGCACTTCGGCCTTCACCCTCTACGTGGGCTTTGACCGCGAACCCGACGAATTGGGCCTGACCGCGTCCACCAACTTCCTGCTGGCCTCGACCGACCTGGAGCGCAATCCGTACGACGGCCTGAACCGGTTGGAGATCGAGGACGAGTTGCTGGTCCTGTCCTGCTACGACGTGGCCGACCCGGATTTTTCCCCTCCGGGCGCTTGCCAGGCCAACATCGTCACCCTGAAATACGGTGACCCCTGGCTGCGTGTTCCACCCGCCCAGTACGCCGAGGTGAAATTCCGCTGCGCCGAGGGCATGCTGAAACGGATCGAACAGATCTGGCCGGAAACCCGGAACCACATCGAGGAACTGGAAGTGGGCACGCCCCTCACCCATATGCGTTATCTGGGCACGCCCCGCGGCTCGGTATACGGTTATGAACAACAGACCAAGGATTCGCTCTTCTTCCAGCCCGGCGGCGGATCGCCCATCCAGGGCCTGAACTTCGCCGGCGGCTGGACCGGCGACTGCGGGTTCCAGCCCACCCTCGAGGCCGGCGTGGCCGCGGCCAGATCAATCATCAAGCAACTTGGCTGACCTGGAGGCAGAAATGAGAAAAGGAATCTGGCAGGAATTCGACGGATACGATCGGGTAGCTTCCGAAATCGAAGCGAGCCGCAAATTTCCCGTGGACTACGCCGTGGAGAAAGACTCGGTCGAACAGGTCATCGGCCGGCTGCATCCGAAAAAACTGCGTCTGCGCGTGGCCGACGTCATCGAGGAGACGGTCAGCGCCAAGACCCTGAGGCTGGTCTCGAAGGAAGGCTATCTCCCGCCATTTCTGGCCGGCCAATACCTCTCCCTCATTCTGAACATCGGCCAGGTGCGCACCAACCGGCCGTACAGCATCTCGTCTCCGCCCAACCAGACCGGATACTATGATATTACCGTGCGCCGGGTGGAAGGCGGGCTGGTCTCCAATTATTTACTGGATCAGGTCAAGAGAGGACAGGAATTGGAATCGTCCGGACCGGCCGGCCACTTCTACTTCAACCCCCTCTTTCACGATCGGACCATGGTCTGCCTGGCCGGCGGGAGCGGCATAACGCCTTTCATGAGCATGATCCGGGAAGTGCTCGAGCGCGGCCTGGACAGAACCATATTTCTCTTTTATGGCAACAGGACCCTGGAGGAGGCCATATTTCATGACCTGCTGCTGGGCCTGGCCGACCGCTTCGACAACTTCCATTACCGGCCGGTGATAGAACACCCGCCGGCGGGCTACCGGGGCGCCACCGGCTTCATCTCCGCCCAGGTCATCCAGGCCGCCCTGGGACACGTCTTCGACAAGACTTTTTATCTCTGCGGCCCCCAGGCCATGTACGATTTCTGCCTGCCCGAACTGGCCAGACTGGAAGTGCCGGGCCGGAAGATCAGGCGGGAGGTTTACGGCGCGCCGCTCAACATCCATCTGCATCCGGGCTGGCCGGAGGAAGTCAAGCCCGAGGCCGCCTTTACCGTGCGAGTCAAGAACGGCCCGGAATTCAAGGCCCGGGCCGGCGAAAGCCTGCTGGCCGCCCTGGAAAAGAACGGCCTGACGGCGCCGTCCCTGTGCCGCTCGGGCGAGTGCAGCCTCTGCCGGATCAAGGTCCTGTCCGGACAAGTGTTTCAGCCGGCCGGCGCTCTAGTCCGCAAATCGGACCGGAAATACGGCTACGTTCACGCCTGCGTGTCCTATCCCCTGGCGGACCTGGCCCTGGCCCTGTAAAGGAGAACCGTTTATGTTCGATACGGAAATCACCCGGATGTTCGGCGTCCAGTACCCCATCATCTGCGGGGCCATGATGTGGCTCTGCACCCCGCCCCTCTGCGCGGCCATTTCCAACGCCGGCGGCCTGGGCAACCTCACCGCCGGCAATTATGAAAACGAGGATGAATTCCGCGCCGCCATCAAGGAGACCCGGCGGCTGACGGACAAGCCTTTCATGGTCAACATAACGGCCATGCCCTCGATCCGCATCACCAAGGCCCACCACGAGATGTACGTCCAGGTCTGCGCCGAGGAACGCGTGGCCGGCATCGAGTTCTCGGGCGCGCCGGTGGATCGGGCCGTGGGTCCTCAGGCCATCGAGACGCTGAAGAAGGCCGGGGTCAAGCTGTTCCACAAGGTCGGTTCGGTCCGGCACGCCGTCCACGCGGCCAAGGTGGGCTACGACGGCATTTATGCCGCCGGCATCGAGGAAGGCGGCCACCCCTTGAGCGATGACGTGACCAGCCTGGTCCTGACGCCCCGGATCGTCGAGTCGGTCAAGATTCCGGTGGTCCTGGTGGGCGGCGTGGCCGACGGCCGGGCCCTGGCCGCGGCCCTGACCTTGGGCGCCCAAGGGGTGATGATGGCCAGCCGTTTCATCGCCACCCAGGAATGTCTGGTCCATGACAACATCAAGCAGGAACTGGTCAGGCGCCAGGAGTACGAAACCGCCATCTTCGGCAAATCCATCGGCCTGCAGGGCCGGGCCCTGATCAACCAGGTCATCAAGGAAGTCATCGCCATCGAGGAAAGGGGCGGCGGGCTGGAGGAGCTGATACCCCTGATGGCCGGCCCGAGGATCAAACAGGCCTGGGAGACGGGCGACGTCGAAATGGCGCCGCTCATGGTCGGCCAGTCCATCGGACTGATCAAGGACGTGCCCACCTGCCGGGAACTCCTGGACCGTATGGCCCGGGAAGCCAGGGAAATCCTGGCCAGGGCCTCGCGCCTGGCCGGCGCGGCCTGACGGTCGGGGCGAAAGCCATGAGCGGCGACCAGTACCTGACCGTGGCCCAGATGGCCATCGCCAGCGTGGAAGGCATCAAGCGGACCGGCCTGAAGATAATCGAACTGCGGGAAAGATACGCCAAGGTGATGATGCCGCTGGCCGGCAACACCAACCACCTGGGCATGATGTACGCCGGTTCTCTTTTCACCCTGGGCGAGTTTTCCGGCGGGATAATCCACATCGTCTCCTTTGACTTCATGAAACTGGTGCCCGTGGTCAAGCAGGTCTCCATAAGGTTCCGCCGGCCGGCCCTGAGCGACGTGACCATCGAGGTCTCCCTGGCCCGGGAGGAAGCGGTCCGCCTCCAGGAGGAAGCTTTGAGCAAGGGCAAGGCCGATTTTACCCTCGAGCTGGAAATCAAGGACGCCGCCGGTGAAGTGGTGTCGCTGGTCAGCGGCGTGTGGCAGATCAGAAAAATGCCCGAGGAACTGGCGGCCCAGTGGGCCAAGGCCGGAACCGAAGGTTGAAGACGGGCCGCGGCCGGCCGCGGGCGCGAAGGGCTGGTCCGCGCCGTTCGGGAATATCAGGATAATGGGGAGGATGGAATGAAGTACTTCGAAGATTTCCAGGAAGGCGAGGTCATCAAAACCAGGGGTCGGACCATCACCGAGGCCGACATCGTAAATTTCTGCGCCTTCAGCGGCGACTGGTATCCGCTCCATTCCGACGTGGAGTACGCCAGGAACAGCCCCTTCGGCGAACGGATCGCCCACGGGATGCTGGTGCTGTCCGCCACCTCGGGTTTGATGCCCCTCTACGACATGGCCATCGTGGCCTTTTACGGGATGGACAAGGTAAGATTTCTCAACCCCACCAAGATCGGCGACACGCTCCATCTGGAGATAACCGTCCAGGAAAAGAAGGATAAGGGCCAGTTCGGCGTGGTGACCTTCGAAAGCCGCGTCAAGAATCAGCGCCAGGAAGACGCGGCCTTGTCCATCTTGAAGATTGTAATAGCCAAGAAGAACGGCTGAGTCACGGGCGGCGTCGATGGCCGGCCGGTGATCACCCTGAGTCAGGAACATTCGATCAAAGGAGGAAAGGCTATGCCGGAGATTTTGAAATTCAGCAACCTGGCGGACATCGAGGCCATAGAGAAGACGCCCTATTGGGAGCGGGTGAAGGAGACCAACACCTATGAACTGATCGGCAAAGGCGCCAGTATCAATCCCAACGCCCTGGCCATCAGCTTCTTGTTGAACGGCGACGCCTGGGACCAACCCATGCAGGTCACCTACGCCCAATTGATGGCCCGCATCACCCAGACGGCCAACCTGTTCCATGATCTGGGGGTGGGGCCGAAGGACGTAGTCACCTATCTCCTGCCCAACCTGCCCCACTCTCATTTCGTCCTGTGGGGCGCGGAAGCGGCCGGCATCGCCAACCCCATCAACCCCATGCTGGAAGCGGAGACCATCAAGGACATCTGCCAGGCGGCCGGGACCAAGGTTCTGGTGGCCCTGGGCGAGTTTCCCGGCGCGGACATCTGGCCCAAGGTCGAGGCCATCCGCAAGGAAATCCCCACTCTCAAGGCCGTGGTCCGGGTCATGGGTCCTTCCAACGCGGCGGAGGGCATCTACGGCTATGACGAAGTGATCAACAAATATCCGGCCGACCGGCTGGTCTCGGGCCGCCGGTTCGACAAGGACGATATTGCCTCCCTGTATCATACCGGCGGCACCACCGGCCGGCCCAAGCTGGCCAGACGGACCCATTACAACGAAGCGGTTCTGGCCTGGGACATCGCCTTCGGCTCGGAACTGCAGCCGGGCGAAACGGTCATGTGCGGCCTGCCGCTCTTCCACTGCAACGGCACCTGCGTGACCGGGCTCATGCCCTTCTCCGTGGGCGGACACGTGGTCCTGCTGTCGCCCCGGGGGTACCGCGACCCGGCCATCATGAAGAACTTCTACAAGATCGTGGACAAGTACCGTCCCACCTTCTTCTCGTGCGTGCCCACCGTCCTGGGCGTCTTGCTCGATATCCCCAAGGGCGAAGCGGATATTTCCTCGCTTAAATACGCCCTCTGCGGCGCCGCGCCGCTCAGCGTCGAACTCTTCCAGCGTTTCGAGGCGGTCAGCGGTCTGAAGATCATCGAGGGCTACGGTCTGACCGAAACGGCCTGCGCTTCGGCGGTCAACCCCAAGGACGGGGTCAGAAAAGTGGGCAGCATCGGCCTCCGCCTGCCCTATCACTGGGCCAGGGTGGTGATCCTGGATGAGGAAGGCCGCTACGTCCGGGACGCCAAGACCAACGAGATAGGCGTGGTCTGCATCAAAGGCCCCTGCGTCTTCAAGGGCTACGTGGAAGAAATCCACAACAAGGGCATCTGGATCGAAGACGACTGGTTCAACACCGGCGACCTGGGACGGCAGGACGAGGACGGTTACCTGTGGCTGACCGGCCGCCGTAAGGAACTGATCATCCGCGGCGGCCATAACATCGATCCGGCCATCATCGAAGAGGCCATGTACAAAATGCCGGGCGTGAAAGTGGCGGCCGCGGTGGGACGCCCGGACGCTCACGCCGGCGAAGTTCCGGTGGCCTACGTCGAGGTTTCCGACCAGAGCCTGAGTTCGGAAAAACTGCTCGAGTGGGCCAAGCAGAACATCGGCGAAAGGGCCGCGGTGCCCAAGGAAGTGGTGGTTATCAACCAAGTCCCGCTCACGGCCGTGGGCAAGATTTTCAAACCGGCGCTGCGCTGGGACGCCATTAAAAAGGCCTACGAAGAGGAACTCAAGCAACTGGGCGGCCTGGCGGCCTCGGTGGAAGTCAAGGTGGCCGAAGACAAGATTCATGGCACCCTGGCCACCATCACGGTCAAACCAGCGGCCGGGGTTGACGCCGAGACCATCCAGAAGAAGGTCCCGGAAGTCCTGGCCAAGTACACGGTCCGCTTCCAAGTGGTCGTGGTCTGACCGGTTAAGGCGGAGCCGGTATCGATCGGCTCCGCCGCTGGACGCGGCGCCTGAAGCCATGCTCATTGACCTGCACGTCCATACCCGGAACTATTCCGGATGCAGCGACATCGAGATCAAGGACCTGATCGAGCGGGCCCCCGCGGTCGGCCTGGCCGGAGTGGTTTTGACCGAACACGCGGGGCTCTGGCCGGCCGATAAATTGGCCCCCTGGCGGGAACGGGCCGCCCGTTCCGGCCTGCTGGTCCTGGCCGGACAGGAAGTGACCTGTCTGAGCCGGGGCCGCCGCTGGGATTTTCTGGTCTTTGGCCTGGAGCGCGGCCTGGCTTCAGGCCCGTCACCCCAGGACCTCATCCGCCGGGTCCACGGAGAAGGGGGGGTCATAGTGGCGGCCCACCCTTACAAGCCGTCCCGACTGGGCGGAGGGTACAGCGGCCCGGGCGACGAAATCATGAACCTGGAAGTGGACGCCATCGAGCTTTTTCATCCTGACCAGGACCAGGCGGCCAGGAACAGGATCATGGCCGTGGCGCGGAATACCGGCCGGCCCCTGACCGGCGGCAGCGACGCCCATGAACTTTTTCAATTAGGCCGTTACGCCACGAAGTTCCTGACGCCGGTTACCGACCTGGTTGGTCTGATATCGGCCATAAAAAAACGAACCATCGAACCCGTAAACGGGACGGGGCGGTAGTCTTGCGGGCGGGGATTAACCCCGCCCACCCTTACTGGCTCGATCATCGTCAGTCTTAGTCTGGTAAGGCCGGCGCCGCCCAAGATTGAACTTGCCGCGGCCTCGGCGACGATGATCGCTCGATAACGCTCTCGCTCTTTTCTTTTGGAAGCCCTCCCGCCGCCCGCCGGGAGCTTCAGCTTAGTCGGAGGACGAGCCCATGTCTTATCAATTCATTACCGTGGAGAAAGAAGACCATCTGACCACAGTGACCATCAACCGTCCCGAAGTCAGAAACGCCTTGCACGTCCCGGCCTGCCAGGAGCTGGACGCGGCCTTTGACGAATACGCCCGGGACCCCCAGGCCTGGGTGGCCATTATCACCGGCGCCGGCGATCAGTCCTTCTGCGCCGGCAACGACCTCAAATGGCAGGCCCAGCACGGTCCCGAGGCCCTGTTGCGAGGATTGGCCGCGCTCAAAGGCGGATTCGGGGGAATAACCCGTCGCTTCGATTGCTACAAACCCCTGATCGCCGCGGTCAACGGTTCGGCCCTGGGCGGAGGCTTCGAAATCGCGTTGGCCTGCGACGTGATCGTGGCCGCCGAAAACACGGTCTTCGGCCTGCCGGAGCCAAGGGTGGGGCTGGTGGCCGGAGCGGGCGGCGTCATGCGCCTGCCCCAAAGAATCCCTTATCACCTGGCCATGGGCCTCATCCTGACGGGCGGCCGGATATCGGCCCAGGAAGCCCATCGGCTGGGCCTGGTCAACGAACTGGCGCCGGCCGCCGAAGTCCTGAACGCCGCCCGGAAATGGGCGGAGCGGATGATCGAGTGCGCCCCCCTGGCCGTCCGGGCGGGTAAGGAAGGCGTCCTGCTGGCCCAGGAGAAACCGCTACGGGAAGTCGTAGGCCGGATGTACCCCGGTCTTGAAGCCGCTTTCAAGTCCGAAGACCTGATGGAAGGAGCCATCGCCTTCGTGGAAAAGAGAAAGCCCAACTGGAAAGGCCGATAAAACCCGGGGACAAACCGGATCAGCCCTAACAGCCGGCGATACCCGCGGGTGAACGAGCCTTGACCCAGGCCATAAGACCAGGCGCCGGGGTCTGACGACCCCGGACGGAAATCTGGAGCAGAGCTTTATAAGTCTTTCCTGAACCGGAGGAGGTGAGCATGACCGACAGATTCTGGATCAAGTCTTACGGGCAGAATCTGCCCGACCTGCCGGCGGAGGCCTTCGAAATTGACGCCTACAGGTTGTTCAAGAAATCCCTGGAAAAATACAAGAACGAAACCGCCTTGATCTTCATGGGCGTGGAGATCACCTTCGGCCGGATTGACGCCTGCGCCAACATGTTCGCCCACATGCTCCTGGCCAACGGTTTCAAAAAAGGCGATCTGCTGGGCATCAACCTCCCCAACATACCGGAATACTGCATCGCCTGGCTGGGCGCCATGAAGGTGGGTTGCGTCACCTCCGGCGTCTCGCCCTTGCTTTCGCCGGCCGAAATGGAACATCAACTCAAAGATTCGGACGCCAAGGGCCTGGTGACCCTGGACGTACTCTACGCCCAGAGAGCCAGGGAAATCGCCCCCAGGCTGCCGGCTTTGAAGCTGATCGTGGCGGCCAACGTGGGCGGCTTCCTGCCCAAGATCAAACAGGTGTTGGGCAAACTGCTCAAGAAACTCCCTTCGGCCGAAGTCGGCCCCTTGCCCGGCAAGACGGTCATGAAGTTCGGGGACCTGCTCAAACCCGGAGCCTACCCCGCGATTGAACCTCCAGGGCAGCTCACGCCCGACGACGTCTGTTATATCATGTATACCGGCGGCACCACCGGCCTACCCAAGGGCGCGGTCCTGACCCACCGGAACAACGCCGCGGAAATCCAGATCGCCACCAAGTACATGGGCTGGGACCAGGTGCGCGGCAAGGTCATCTCCGCCTTTCCCATGTTCCATATTGCCGGCCTGACCTTCAACACCATGTCCTTCTATAACGGCTGGACCCAGTTGATGCTGCCCGACCCGCGCAACACGGACTTCATCTGCCAACTGCTGGAAAAGCACCGGCCTTTCCTCATCTGCAACGTGCCTTCCATGTACTATATGCTCATGGCCAATCCCAAGTTCAGAGCCCTGGACCATTCCCAGGTCCAGCAGTGCGTCTCCGCGGCCGCCCCCTTCCCTGTGGATTCGCAGAAGGAGTTCGAGGGCATCGTCGGCCGGGGCAAACTGATCGAACTGTACGGCATGACCGAAAGCACCGCCATTTCGGTCATGAACCCGATCAAGGGTCAGAAGAAGCTGGGCACGGTGGGCCTGCCCCTGATGAACACGGACCTCAAGCTGGTTGATCCCACTAATGGCGAAAAGGTGGGCGTCGGTCAGGCGGGCGAAATCTGGATCAAAAACCCGATGGTCATGAAGGAGTACTACAAGAAGCCGGCCGAAACCGCGGCCGCTTTCGACGCCGAAGGCTTCCTGCGCACCGGCGACGTGGCCGTCCAAGACGAGGACGGCTATCTCACCCTGGTGGACCGCACCAAGGACATGATCATCGTCAGCGGCTACAAGGTCTTCTCCAAAAAAGTCGAAGACCTTCTGGCCGACCACCCGGCCGTGGAGATCATGGCCCTGATCGGCGTCCCCAACCCGGACCGACCCGGTTCGGAAATGGTCAAGGCCTACGTGAAGCTCAAACCCGGCTTCAGCGGCGACGTCGAGGCGGTCAAGAAGGAAATCGTTGAATTGGCCAAGGCCAAACTGGCGCCGTACGAAGTGCCCAAGATGATCGAGATACTGAAAGAGTTGCCGCTGACCAGCGTGGGCAAGCTGGATAAGAAAGCCTTGCGGCAGATGACCGCCGGCAAATAAGCGGCTGAACCGGCCCCTGTCCGCCGGAAACAGACCGGGGGTTCCTCATCGAGAACGCGGTCGCCCCGTGATTCAGGCGCCGTTCGATCATGATGACCCGTCCGGAGAGAACGGGCCGGGAAAGACGGACCCGCCGGCGGAAAGAATGGAGTGACTCATGTCCGAAGAAATGGTGTTAGTGGAGAAAAAGGGAGCCATACTGACCTTGACCATGAACCGGCCCCAGGTCTTCAACGCCCTCAACCTGGAAATGGTCAGCGCTCTTCTGTCGGCCTTCGGCCAAGCCGCCGAAGACGACTCGATCCGGGTGGTGATTTTGACCGGCGCGGGTCCGTCTTTCTGTTCCGGGGCGGATATGAACCTGTTGAGCGCCGAATTTCCCGCCGCCCGCTGGCTGGACGGGATGAGGAACGGCGGCCGGCTGATACGCCTGATGAGGGAAATGCCGCAGGTGCTGGTGGCCGGGCTGAAAGGCGCGGCCATCGGCGGAGGCTTCAATCTGGCCTTGGCCTGCGACTTCGTGGTGGCCGAAGACCAGGCCAGGCTCCGCCAGAATTTCGTTCATTTGGGCCTGGTCCTGGACCTGGCCGGCACCTATTTCCTGCCCCGGCTGGTGGGATTGGCCAAGGCCAGGGAACTGGCTTTGCTGGGCGAAGAGATTTCCGGCCGGACGGCGGCCTCGCTGGGCCTGATTTACAAGTCCGTTCCGGAGGCGGAACTCGAGCGCGAGGTGAACGAATTGGCGGCCAAGCTGTCGGTCAAGCCCCTTCAGGCCCTGGCCATGATCAAGGAGGGCTTGGAGGGCAGCCTGGACATGACTTTGAAGGAAGTCCTGGAAAGGGAATCCGCGTACCAGGCCTTGATGCTTCAATCACCCTATTTGAAGGAAACGGCCCAACGGTTCATTCAATCGCGCCAGGGCAAGAAATAACGTTTTGAACCAGGCAGGTCAAACCCGATCTTAACCTGAAATAACCGTAGAGGTATTTATGGTCAGGACCCGAAATAACCACAAGCTTCCAGCCTTGAACAACGGGCGGTCTTTTCCTCCGGGGAGGGTCAAGATCGTCGAGGCCTTGCGGAAACTCCTCCGGACCAAGGACTTCAGCGACATCACCACGGTCGAAATAGCCAAAACGGCGGGCGTGACCGAAGCCCTGATTTACAAGTATTTTAAAGATAAGCGCGACCTGCTTTATCAGATTCTGGCCGAATACCTCCAACACTATCTAGTCCAGGCCGAAATAGACCTCAAGGGCATAAAAGGCTCCCTCAACAAACTGCGTAAAAGCATCTGGACGCACATCAACACGTACGCCACCGACCGGGTTTTTGCCAAGGTGCTGCTGCTGGAAGTCAGGAGTTATTCCGATTATTACACCAGCGAACCCTATAAACTGGTCAAGAAATACAGTAATATTCTTTACCAAATCCTTCAGGAAGGGATCGAACGGGGTGAAATCAGGACGGACCTGTCCCCGGAATTCCTGCGCCAGGCCATACTCGGCAGCATCGAGCACGTCTGTCTGACCGGGGTGGCCTTCAACCGGGAGATTTCCCCGGACGAACTGACGGAAAAGCTCTGCCAGTTCCTTTTCCACGGGCTGATGGGCGGCCGCGCCGGCCCTTGAGACGGGCCGGGGAACGCCGGCGGAACGGCGGAAAAAAACTTGACAAGACTTTGCGATTAGTGAATATTACTTACATCGTTCGAAAATATTGGGCTTTAATATTAATATGTATAACCTTCAGCAAGTTAAAAGGCTTTAGATGTAGTTAGTAACTTTTGCTAACCTTAATGGAATCGGCTGCCGCGCAACCCTAGCAGCCAGGCGCTCAAGTCCAAGTTCCAGGAAGAGTACGGCTGCCGGCCGGATTAGCCCCGGCCCCCTTCACCGGTTGTTTTCAATTGATCGAACAAGGAGGAAGCAAGATGTCTGACTGGCTGTCTCAAACCGAGGAGATGGTCCACTCGGGCCGCATCAAGGTGCCCTATACCTGGTGGGTCGGCGAAACCGGGAGCCATTTCTTCATCAGCCTGCGCGACCATAAGAAGATACTTGGGTCTTTCTGCCCGGCCTGCGCCAAGGTCTTTATCCCGCCGCGTAAGGTCTGCGGCCGCTGCTTTCACCAACAGCTCGAATGGCGGGAAGTCGGCCCGGCCGGCACGCTCCTGACCTACACGGTCCCGCGCTTCCGTGAAGCCATTCATCCCCGGCCGCCTGGTTTCGCTTACGGAATAATAAAACTCGACGGAGCCGACACCGGCTTGACCCATCTGCTGGGCGAATACGCGGACGGCCAATTGAAGCGCGGCCTGCGGGTCACGGCGGTCTTCAAGGAAGAACGGGCCGGGAACATCATGGACATCCTTTATTTCAAGCCGGTCGAGTGAAAAACGGCCGGGCCTTGAAATCGAGTCGCGAGGGAAGAGATGGAAAAAATAGGCATAGTCGGTGTCGGTCAGACCAGGTACGAACGCCGGAAGAAAGGCGATACCTTCGCCGACCTGGTTTACGAGGTAGCGGTCAAGGCCCTCGAGGACGCGGGCCTGACCATCGCGGATATTGACAACGTGGTGACGGCCTCCAACGACTTCTGGGACGGCCGCACCATTTCCAGCATGGCCGTCCAGGACGCCTGCGGCTCCCGCCACAAGGACATTTCCACGGTCGAGGGCGACGGGCTGTACGCCGCCTTTTACGGCGCCATGCGCGTCCTGTCCGGGTCCTTCAACACCACCCTGGTGGTGGCCCACATGAAGGGCTCGGAAAGCCGGATGAACCTCATCACCAACGCCATGTTCGATCCGATCTACGCCCGGTCCCTGGGCCTGGACGCCCTAACCTCGTCCGCCCTTCAGGCCAGGGCCTATATGGATGAATTCGGCGTTACCGAGGAACAGTGCGCCCTGGTCAGCGTCAAGAACCACCGGAACGCCTTCAAGAACCCCTTGGCCCAACTGCCGCTGGATTTGACCGTGGCCAGGGTCATGAAGTCCAAGAAACTGGCCGATCCCATCAAGCTTCTGGATGTTTCGCCCATCACCGACGGCGCGGCGGCGATCATCCTGGCCAACGAAGCGGCGGCGGCCAAGGCCAAGACCAAGCCGGTCTGGCTCAAGGGCGTGGGCCATTGTTCGGACGCCTATCACCTGGGCGACCGGGACCTGGCCCGCTCCCCGGCCTTGAAACAGGCCGCGGCCAAGGCCTACGGCATGGCCGGGGTGAAGGACCCCCGCCGGGAGATCGACGTAGTCGAGCTCTACGACGCCTTCAGCTACATGGAGTTGATGTGGCTGGAAGGCCTGGGGCTTTGCCCGGAAGGCGAAGCCGGCCGTCTGACCGAATCAGGGGCCACCCAGCACGGCGGCGAGCTGCCGGTCAACCCTTCCGGCGGCTGCCTCTCGGCCCACGCGGTCATGGTGGCCGGACTGGCCAGGCTGATCGAAGGCGTTCTTCAGGTGCGGGGTCAGGCCGGACCGCGGCAGGTTCCCGACTGCCGGACGGCCCTGGCCCACGGGATCAACGGCCCCTGCGGCCAGAGCCACTGCGTCATGGTAGTGGGCCGCTAGAACAGTCAGTCAGGAACGGAGGAGATATCATGGCCAAGCGTGTGGCAATAGTTGGCGCCGGCCAGACCAGGTGCCGCAGCAGCCGGAAGGACGTCAGCGGGCAGGAACTGATAAACGAAGCCGTGCTGGCGGCCCTGGCCGACGCGGACCTGACCAGGGACGATATAGACGCCATCGTCATCGGCAACATGGACCATTTTGAAGGCATAAACTACGTGGACACCTGGAGCGTGGACGGCTCCGGCGGCGTGATGAAACCCATCCTGAAAGTGACCACGGGCGGCACCACGGGCACCACCGTGGCCATGGCCGCCTATTATCACGTGGCCTCGGGCCTCTTCGACCGGGTGCTGGCCATCGGCTGGGAAAAGAACTCCGAGTCCGACACCACCGGCGCCATCATCACCGCCTTTGACCCGGTCTTCGACCGGCCCACCTTCGGCGGAGCGGTGGGCGGTCTGGCGGCCGTGGCCACCCGGTACATGCACCTGACCGGCGCCACCCAGCAGGACGCGGCCAGGGTGGCCGTCCGGGACCGCAAGCACGCCCTCAGCAACCCGTACGCCCACCTGCACCTGGATATCACCATCGACGACGTGATGAAGTCGCCCATGATCTCCCACCCCATCAAGTACCTGGACATGTGCCCCCGCACCGACGGGGCCTGCGCCGTCGTCTTCGCCTCGGAGGACTACGCCGAGAAGATAACCTCAAAGCCGGCCTGGGTGCTCGGCACCATCAACCGCCACAACTACGCCTTCAGTTATGATCCGAGTTGGGACCATCTCGAGAGCCTGAGCGAAGCCACTACCAAGCTCTACGCCAAACTTGGAATAAAGGAACCGCTCAAGGAAATAGACGTGGCCGAACTCTACACCCCCTCCTCGTTCGCGGGCCTGGCCTGGGTCGAAGACCTGGGCCTGTGCCGGCGCGGCGAAGGCCCGCGCTACAGCGCCGACGGCTTCTTCGACATGAACGGCGAACTGCCGATCAACCCCTCGGGCGGGGTCCTGTCCACCAATCCCATCGGCGCCACGGGTCTGCAGCGGGTGGCCGAGGCCACCTTGCAGATCATGGGCCGGGCCGACCAACGCCAGGTGCCGGACGTGAAGACGGCCCTGGTCACCGGCTTCGGCGGCTGCTTCTGGTCCGACGTCATGATGCTCGGCGCCCGGAAGCCCCACTAAACGCCTAGGCACTAACAGCAAGGAGTCCTGCCGTGGAACAGAAAAAAGAACTCTTGGTCATCGGCTCCGGCCAAGCCGAACAACCCTTCCAGTGGTCAATCGGCCGATACGGTTCCAAGTTTCTGGCCGAGCTGAGGGATAATAAAAGGATCGTGGGCATCCGCTGCCCGCGGTGCCAAAAGGTGTTCGTCCCCCCCCGCCGGGTCTGCGGCGAATGCTTCGTGGCCATGGACGAGATCGTGCCCCTGTCCGGTGAAGGGACGATTCAGACCTTCACCGTGCTCTCCTTCGGCTTCGTGGACCCGGACACCGGCCGTCAGAAACCCGTGCCCTACACCTGGGCCTTCATCAAGCTCGACGGCTCCGACAACACCTTCATTCACTACGTCGAGGAGACCGATCTGAACAAGCTCAAGATCGGCCTGCGGGTCAGGGCCGTGTTCGAGGAAGATCGCCACGGCCACCTGCTGGATATCAAACACTTCGAAACCATCCCCGAAAACTAAAGGAGCAGGGTCATGGACTTTGAACTCACCCCGGAACAGAAGCTGCTCAAGGAGACCGTGGCCAGGTTCACCGACCGGCAGCTCATTCCCCTGGCTCCGGAAATTGACGAACAGGAGCGGTTTCCCCAGGAGAACTTCAAGGCCATGGCCGAAATGGGCCTGTTCGGCGTTACCATACCCGAAGAATACGGCGGCAGCGGCGCCGACTTCCTGTCCTGCGTCCTGGTGATGGAGGAGATCGCCCGGGGCTGCGTGGCCACGGCCAACACTTACGGCGCCCACGCCGTGCTCTGCGCCGAGAACATATACCGCAACGGCAGCGAGGCCCAGCGCCGGAAGTACCTGCCCGGCCTGTTGGACGGGTCCCTGATCGGGGCCCTGGCCATAACCGAGCCCGAGGCCGGTTCGGACGCCCTGTCCCTGCGCACCCGGGCCGAAAGAAAAGGCGATAAATACATCCTCAACGGCACCAAGATGTTTATCACCAACGGTCCCAACTGCGACGTGGTGGTGGTATACGCCAAGACCGATCCGGCGGCCGGACCCAAGGGTATTTCCGCCTTCATCGTGGAAAAGGATTGCCCGGGTTTCGGCCGGGGCAAGACTTTGAAGAAGATGGGCGTCAAAGGTTCTCCCACGGGCGAACTCGTCTTCGAGAACATGGAAGTGCCGGCCGAGAACCTGCTGGGCGCGGAAAACCAGGGCCTGCGGGTCTTGATGAGCGGTCTGGACCGGGAAAGAATCGTCTATTCGATCGCGCCGATCGGCGTGGCCCAGGCCGCCTTTGACGTGGCCTTCAAGTATGCCCGGGAACGGGTTCAATTCGGCGGCCCCATAATCAACTTCCAAATGGTCCAGGCCACGTTGGCCGAAATGGCCACCCTGATCCAGGCCGGCCGGGTCCTGGCCTACTGGGCCGCGGTCCTGGCCGACTCGGGCAGGAAGGTCAGGCTGGAAGCCTCTTACGCCAAGCTTTTCGGGGCCATGGTCGGCGTCAAGGCCGTAGGCGAACTGATCCAGATATTCGGCGGCTACGGCTTCATTAAAGAGTTCCCGATCGAAAGGATGTACCGGGACGTCAAGGGCATAGAATTCGGCGCCGGGACGAACAACATCCAGAAGATAATCATCATGACCGAACTCTTGAAGAACCTGCCGGCCGGTCAATAATGACGGACTTGTAAAAAGTCCGTCATCAGGCCGAGAGCGAATAAGCCCCGGCCTGGGGTGAGGGTGGAACCACTTGAATTTACTTCAAGTGGCGGGAGAGGGACAGCCCTCTCCCGCCGAGTAAAAAGTCGGTTTTCGACTTTTTACGAGGTTATCAATAATCAAGGAGCGGGAAATGGGCCAAGTATTCACCACCAAGATCACCGAGATGCTGGGCATCGATCACCCCATTCTCTGCGGCGGAATGCAGTGGGTCAGCCGGCCCGAGTTCGTCCGCCACGTCTGCGACGCGGGCGGAATGGGCTTCATCACCGCCGAGACTTTTCCCACGCCCGAGGACCTTCGGGCCGAAATCCGCAAGATGCGGGACCTCACCGACAAGCCCTTCGGGGTCAACGTCTCGATGGTGCCGGAGTTCGGGATGCCGGAACGGACGATCAGATTCTGCCAGGTCATCGTCGAGGAAGGCGTTAAAGTCGTGGAGACCGCCGGCCGCAGCCCGGAGCCGCTCATGCCCATCTTCAAGCCGGCCGGAATCAAGGTCATCCACAAATTGACTTCGGTCCGGCACGCCGAATCGGCCCAAAAACTGGGCGTGGACGCGGTTACGCTCATCGGGTACGGATCGGGCGGCCACGTCGGCCTGGATAACGTGGCCTCCTTCATCCTGCTGCCCCTGGCCGTTCAACGCTTGAAGATACCGGTCATCGCCGGCGGGGCCGTGGCCACCGGCGCCGGCTTTCTGGGCGCCCTGGCCATGGGCGCCGAGGCCGTGCTCATGGGCACCGCCTTCTTCGTCAGCGAAGAATCGCCGGTTCACCCCGCCATCAAGCAGAAGCTCATCCAGGCCAGAGAGACGGATACCATGCTGATCCTGGGCTCGATCCGCAACCCCATCCGCGTGCTGGTGAACAAACTGGCCATCGAGTGTCAGGCCCTCGAGGCCAAAGGCGCCACCTTCGAGGAAATACTGCAACTGGTGGCCGGCGGAAAAGGCAGACTGGCCTATGACGTGGGCGATCCGGAAATAAGCCCCCTCGCCTGCGGCCAGATAGTCGGGCTGATCAACGAAATCAAACCGGTCAAGAGAATCATTGACGACATCATCGGCGAAGCCCGGACCCTTCTGGCCAGGTTGAACAAGACAGCCGCGCCCTGATCCCGGGCCGATGATTCGAATTAGGAAAGGGCCGACTGCTCGAGCGAATTCCAGCGGCGGATGCTTGTACAGGCGGCCGGCTATATGTCCCGATGATCGGCGCGGGTCGGAAATCGTTTTTTATGACGCCGGTAACCTATCAGTGATTAGTGGCACGAATATTCAGGAACCGTCATTGCGAGGAGTCCCGCTTATAGCGGGACGACGAAGCAATCGCTTTAAAATAAAGGAAAACATCATCTTATAGCGATTGCTTCGCTTCGCTCGCCATGACCATTCTCTATCTTTAGCCCCAACCAACTGATAGATTACCTTTTTCCCCGTTGACTGAAGGCGGTCCTGTTCCTTAAATTAGGGGCCGTTTCCCGATATAGTCATTTGTCCTGCTTGTTCTTGGAGACCCTGGGCCGCCGGAGGACCGCCCCGTGTCCAGGGACAAGGCGGAGCGTCTTTTACTATCCAGGTGAAAAATGACCGTTTAATCAAGGAGGGAAGCATGGAAGACCGAATTTGGCACAAGGCATACGCCCCGGCCGTCCCCAAGGGCCTGGACTACGAAGAGATCACCCTCCCGGCGGCCATGGAACGGACCGCGGTCAAGCACTCCGGCAGCCTGGCCCTGAACATGATGGGCGGCAAGCTGACTTACCGCGAGCTGAACGATCTGGTGAACCGGCTGGCCAACGCCCTGGCCGACCTGGGCTTGAAAAAGGGCGACCGAGTGGCGCTCATCATGCCCAACATGCCGCAGATGGTTATCGCCACGTACGCCGTCTTCAAACTGGGCGGCGTGGTGGTCATGAACAACCCTCTCTACACCGAAAGAGAACTCACCTATCAGATCAGCGATTCGGGCTGCAAATTTTGCATCTGCATGGACCTGCTGGTCCCTCGAATTCTCAAGATCAAGCCCAATACCAAGCTCGAGGTGGTCATAGCCGCCCATCTGCGCGACTACATGCCCTTCCCCCTCAAACAGCTTTTCCCTTACGTCAAAAAAGGCCTGCACCGGCCGGTGGCGCCGGGTGAAGGGGTCCTGGATTTCCTGGCCCTGATTAAAAAATATCCGCCCCAGCCCGTCCAGATTCAAGTGACCTTCGACGACCTGGCCGCGCTGCTCTACACCGGTGGAACCACCGGCGTGTCCAAGGGGGTGATGCTGACCCATCGCAACTGTTCCTGCGTGGTCCAGCAGATGAAAGCCTGGTTCTTCGACGCCGAGGAGGGCCGGGACAGCCTTATCGCCGTCTTTCCCTTCTTCCACGTGGCCGGCTTCACCGCCATGATGAACCAGTCCATGTACCGGGGATTTAGCCTGATCCTGGTCCCCCGTCCCGAGCCGCAGACCGTTTTGGACATGACCAGAAAGTACCGCCCCACCTTTTTCGGCTGCGTCCCGACCATATACGTGGGTCTGCTCAACCATCCTGACTTCGCCAAGACCGATTTTTCCTTCATCAAGGGCTGCCTGTCCGGGGCCGCGCCGCTGGCCCTCGAAACCATCCGCGACTGGGAAGCCAAGGTCGGCGCGGTCATCATCGAGGTTTACGGCATGACCGAATCCACCACCCTCTGCCACGCCAACCCCTGGCGGGGCCACACTAAAGTGGGCAGCGTGGGCGTGCCCATCCCGGACACGGACTGCAAGATAGTGGACGTGGAAACCGGGACCCGGGAACTGCCCCTGCGCGAGTCGGGCGAGGTGATCATCAAGGGGCCGCAGGTCGCTCAAGGTTACTATCAGAAACCCGAGGAGACCGCCGAGGCCTTCCGCGACGGCTGGTTCTATACCGGCGATATCGGGTACATGGACGAAGACGGGTACCTGTATATCGTGGACCGCAAAAAGGACATGATCATCGCCGGCGGATACAACATCTACCCCCGGGAGATAGACGAGATTCTTTACGAGCATCCCAAGGTCCAGGAAGCCTGCTCCCTGGGCGTGCCCGATCCGTACCGGGGCGAGACGGTCAAGGCTTACGTGGTGCCCAAGCCCGGCGAAACCCTCACTCCGGAGGAGGTGATCGCCTTCTGCCGGGAGAGACTGGCGGCCTATAAGGCGCCCAAGAGCGTCGAGTTCATAAACGAACTGCCTAAAAGCGCCATCGGCAAGGTGCTGAGGAAGACCCTGCGGGAGATGGAGAAGGACAAGGCCAAAAAGCCGGAGTAACGCCGGCGGCCGGCTGAGTGAAAAACGTAAATTATATTACAGGCCATTAAGCCGTTTTCGGGAAGAGGGCTAGCGATGTTCGGAAGCACGGGCAGGTTGTTGACCGTTGACTTGAGTTCGGGACGAACTGAAACCCTGGACCTGGACCAGGATGATCTCAGGAAATACGTGGGCGGCAGCGCCCTTGGCGCCAAGTTGTTCTGGGACGCCGGCGGCGCAAGCGTGGAGGCTCTATCTCCCCGGAGTCCCCTTTTCATCCTGACCGGACCGCTGACCGGCACCACCTTTCCCGGATCATCGAGATTCATCATATGCGGTCGTTCGCCCCTCACCGGCATCTGGGGAGAATCGGCCTCGGGCGGGGCTTTCGGCGCCGAACTGAAGAAAGCCGGTTACGACGGCCTCCGAATCGTCGGCCGGGCGCCGCGGCCGATGTACCTGCTCATCGAGGATGACCGGGCCGCCTTGCGGGAGGCCCAGGACCTCTGGGGCCTGGACACCTACGCCACGGTGGACGCCCTGCTGGCCAGGCACGGGACCAAGCCCGCGGTCCGGGTTCTGGCCATCGGCCCGGCCGGAGAAAACCTGGTCAAGTTCGCCGCGGTGGCCAACGACAAGGCCCATTATTTCGGCCGGACCGGCCTGGGCGCGGTGTTAGGCTCGAAGAACCTCAAAGCCCTAGCGGTGAAAGGCTCGCATCGGCCGGCCTTGGCCGACGGCGCGGCGTACAAGAAGGTTTTCCAGGAAACCATGGCCGCCATCAAGGAGTCCATGATCACCGCGTCTTTCCGCGAACTGGGCACGGCCTCGGCCATGGACCTGGGCATGTTCACCGGCGACGTGCCGATCAAGAACTGGGCCCTGGGTCTGGACTACGATCTGGGCGAAGCCCTGGGGGGACCGTCGCTCCAGGAAAAACTGGTCATCGACCGCAAAGCCTGTTTCGCCTGCCCCCTGGGGTGCAAGCCGGTGGTTGAATCGCGCCGGCCCGGGTACGAACTTCCTCCCGGACCCGGCCCCGAGTATGAAACCAACGCCGCTTTCGGCACGATGATCCTGAACTCCGACCTGTTCGCCGTGGCCAAGATCAACGATTCATGCAACCGCCTGGGTCTGGACACCATAACCTGCGGCTCGACCATCGCCTATGTCATGGAAGCGGTCGAGCGCGGTCTGTTGACTAGAGCGGACCTGGGCGGTCTCGAGCTGACCTGGGGCAACGTCGCCGCTGTTCTGGAGATGATCAATCTGATCGCCGGCCGTCAAGGCTTCGGCGACCGGGCCGCCGAAGGCAGCGCGGCCCTGGCCCGGAGCTTGGGTCCGGAGGCGGCGGAATTCCTGGTCACGATCAAGGGCCTCGAACTGCCCATGCACGACCCGCGGGCCTTTCACGGCCAGGGCCTGGCCTACATGATGTCCAATCGCGGCGCCTGCCACCTACAGCACTCGGATCAGGCGGCGGAACAGGGCATGGTCTCCTGGCCCGAACTGGGTCTGAAGGACGACTACCCGGCCCACACCAGCGACGGCAAGGCCGAATTGGTCTTGATCAGCGAGAACATAGGCCAGATGGCCAACGCGGTCTGCGTCTGCCATTTTGTCCACTGGGCCATGGGCAACCTGAACCTGCTCAACGCTTTCAACGCCGTAACCGGCTATGGTTTCAGCCTGGACGAGTTACTACGGACGGGCGGGCGGGCCTGGACATTCAAACGCGCCCTGAACAACTTCATGGGCGTCACCGGCGCCGACGACCGTTTGCCCCCGAGAATCCTGACCCCCCTGGCCGAAGGCGGTACGGACGGCACCGTACCGGACGAGGCTCTTTTGAAAAGCGAGTATTACGCCTTGCGCGGCCTGGACGGTCGGGGCTTGCCCCGGCCCGAACGGCTCGAGGCCCTGGGCCTGGATTTCCTGGCCCGACAACTTTACCAATAACGGCTCACCGCCAGGTTATTCATGAACAAGGAGGATGACGGTCATGGCCAAATTAAAGGTGTTCAGCGACGAATGGTGCCGGGCCTGGGAGGACAAGATCAGGTCCAGCCAGGATTTCGCCCAATTCAACAAGGGCTGGCAGGGCGATATCGGCTGCGTCATGTACGCCGACCCCAAGGCTAACGTCCCGGAGAACAAATACATGTATCTGCACTTCGAGGACGGCCAGGTGCTGGGCATCCGCATGACCGACCAGGCCACGGCCGAAGGGTCCAAGTTCGTCATCTACGGCGACTATATCCGCTGGAAACAGGTGGCCAAGGCCGAACTGGACGCGGTCAAGGCCATGATGCAGGGGAAACTCAAGCTCAAAGGCAATCTGCCGTACGTGGTCAAGTACGTCAAAGGCGTGCAGGAATCCATACGCTGCCTGACTGAACTGGACGCCGAGTTCCCGGACGATTGAAGGAGGACGGCCATGTCTTACGACCCGGACCTCAGCTTTAATTATTTCGCCCCGACCAAGGTCATTTTCGGCGCTGGCTCGTTGCGCGACCTGGCACCGGAAGTGGCGGCCCTGGGGCGAAAAGCGGTGCTGGTGACCGACCCAGGCCTGATCGCCGCCGGCCTGGCCGACCGGGTCAAGAGTTGCCTGGGGGACCTCCTGGCCGGCGTTTTTTCGGACGTGCCCCAGGATTCCGGCATGGAAGTCGTGGATGAAGGGGCCAGGTTGGCCAGGTCTCTCGGCGCGGACGTGGTGGTCAGCCTGGGCGGCGGCAGCGTCATGGATACGGCCAAAGGCATGTGCATCCTGCTGACCGAAGGCGGGAGCCTGCGCGATTTCCGCGGCATGCAGCTTCTGACCCGGCCCCAGACGCCCCACGTGGCCGTCCCGACCACGGCCGGCACGGGCTCGGAAGTTACGGCGGGCGCGGTGATCCTGGACCAGGAGCAAGGCCAGAAAATCCTGATCTGGGAGTACCAGATCATCCCCCGGGTGGCCGTCCTGGACCCCGAACTGACGTTGAATCTGCCGGCCGGCCTCACGGCTTCCACCGGCCTGGACGCCCTGACCCACGCGGTGGAATGTTACTGCTCCCAGCAAAGAAACCCGATCTCTGACGCCGCGGCCCTGCACGCCGTCAGACTCATCGTTCAATACCTGCCCCGGGCCGTGAACGACGGCGCCGATCTGGCGGCCCGGGGGCAGATGCAGATCGCCGCCCTGCTGGCCGGCTGGGCCTTTTCCAACGGCCTCCTGGGCCTGGTGCACGCCATGGCCCATTCCCTGGGCGCCGTCTGCCGACTGCCCCACGGCCTGGCCAACGGCCTTCTTCTGCCCCACGTCATGCGCTACAACCTCGAAGAAGTTCCGGAACTCATGGCCGATATCGCCGCGGCCCTGGGCGCGGCCAGGCCCGGCCAGGACAGCCTCGAGGCCGGCGCGGCGGCCGTGGCCGGGGTCGAGGCCCTGCTGGATGAGATCGGCCTGCCCCGCCGCCTCCAGGAGGCGGGCGTGGAAGAAGACGTCCTCGGCCCCTGCGCCGAACTGGCCATGAGCGACGGCTCCATTATCTACAACCCCAGGTTGATCATGGATTCGAGCGAAGTCCTGGCCATATACCGGAAAGCCTTTTGATCATGCCGGCCGATTTCGAGATACGCCTGGCGCCGGGAGCGGAAGAACTGGGTCTGGCCAACATGCTGCGGGACCTGCTCACCCAGAACCTCGATCAGCACCCGCGAAAAATAAGCGACTTCAAGAAACTGAAGATCGGCATCGGACTGGTCATTACCGACGCCGAAATCGCGATGACCTTGGGGTTCGCCGGCGGCCTTCTGACCATTTATCCCGGACTGAGGAACCGGCCCGGTCTGGTCATCTTCGCCGAGTCGAACCAGGTCATGGCCTTGTCCAACCAGAGAATCAAATGGGGCCTGCCTTATTACTTCGATGACACCGGCCGGGAGATATTGTCGGCCATGAAAAGCGGACGACTCAAGGTCAAGGGCCTTTTGTCCCACTTCCCCAGTTTGATCCGTTTGAGCAGAGTCATGTCCGTGCACTAGAAGTTCGGGAAAAGGCGGCGACAGCGACAATAATACTTGACTATACGTAACCAATCAATTTCATGGGACGCTCAAACCGAGTCGTCATAGCGAGTCACGCCACGGGCTTGGCGATGACCGCGCGAACTAATTCAAAATCAATAACCTGGTAATCATCGAATGCATCCTTGCCTTTTGGCTTCAGGGCCACTGAATGGATTTTTTCGATGCTTTCCTCGATCCACTGGAGGGAGAGGATATCAACATGTTTTTTCTTGTCACCCAGAATCCCGGTGCGAAAGGGATTGGCCAGGAGGTGAATGTCTCCCATAAGGGG
This sequence comes from Thermodesulfobacteriota bacterium, assembly GCA_040755515.1. GTDB lineage: Bacteria > Desulfobacterota > Desulfarculia > Adiutricales > JAGVGV01 > JBFMAW01. The sequence goes on from JBFMAW010000013.1 coordinate 37,822, forward strand.
GTGGCTTAAAAGAGGGTAGCCTTCATGAACCCTTCTCCGGCACTCAGACAGAACATCCATCGGCTCTCCCAAGACCCATTTTGCTCCGGGGTATGAAGCCAAAACCCTTGGATTGTTGGTTACAATATGAATCATGGTTCCTTTTGTTGAACCATCCGCTGCTTGTTCCTAGACTTGAACCTCTTTGGAGCGCGGGTAAGGAGTTTTTTCCGGATGGCCTTCTTCTTGGACTTTTCTTTCCTTGGTGGTCCGCACCCGCAGATACTGGCTAAACGTAATCAGGGCCGCGAGGCCTAGGCCGATAAGATCGGTCAGTAAACCGGGAATCACCAACAGCAATCCGCCTGACAGCATAAGGATGACTTCCCACCAACACATCCGGGTCAAGTACCAAGCCTCGACCGCGGCGCCGATACAGACCATGCCGATGATGGAAGTGATGATGATTTGGATGACCTCCAAGGGCGTCGCCTTGATGAGGAGCAACTGAGGACTGTAAACGAAAATATAAGGGACAAGGAAAGCGGCGATGGCCAGTTTCGTGGCGTTGATCCCTGTTTTCATGGGGGAGGCCTTGGCAATGGCCGCTCCGGCAAACGCGGCCAAGCAGACGGGCGGCGTGATGTCGGCGATGATTCCAAAGTAGAAGACGAACATGTGCGCGGCCAGAAGGGGGACGCCAAGCGCAAGAATCGCGGGGGCCGCGCAGGTGGAGGTGATGATGTAATTCGCCGTGGTCGGAGCGCCCATGCCCAGGATCAGGGAGGTGATCATGGTGAAAAGGAGCGTCGGGATTAGAAATCCCCCGGACAGCGCCAACAGACCGTCCCCCATCTTGATACCCAGACCAGTCAGGGTCACGACGCCGACGATGATGCCGGCGGTGGCGCAGGCCAGGGCTACCCCGAGGGCGCTGCGGGCGCCGGTTTCAAGGGTGTCGAGAAGTTTCCCGAGGTTTAGCCGGGTGGCCTTTCGGAACAGACCAACCAAGACGCAGAGCCCGAGCCCCCCGAGAGCCGCCCGCATCGGTGTAAATCCTTCCACCAGGAGATAGATGATGGCGATGAGCGGCAGGATGAGATGGCTGTCTTTCTTCAGGACTTGCCAGAGCTTGGGAAGCTGATCCCGGGGGAGCCCCTTCAGGCCACATTTTTTTGCTTCAAAATGAACCACGACCCAGACTCCGGTGAAGTAAAGCAAAGCGGGTATGACCGCCGCCTTTACGATTTCCACGTAGGGAATCCCGATGAACTCCGACATCAAAAAGGCCGCCGCCCCCATGACGGGCGGCATGATCTGTCCCCCGGTCGAGGCGGACGCTTCCACCGCCCCCGCGAATTCCGGTTTATAGCCGAGGCTTTTCATGAGCGGAATGGTGAAGCTGCCTGAACCGACCGTATTAGCGACCGAGCTGCCCGACACCGTTCCTTCCAGGGCACTGGTCAGCACGGCCACCTTGGCGGGTCCACCCGAGGCCCAACCCGCCACGGCGTTGGAAATATCGATGAAGAAAGTCATGATCCCCGTGCTGGTCAAAAAAGCGCCGAACAGGATGAATAAAAAAATGAAACTGGCGGAAACACCTAGGGGAAGCCCCATGATGCCTTCCGTGGTGAACCACATCTGCGTGACGATGCGCTTGAACTCAAAGCCTCGGTGGTTGAGAAAACCTGGGAAATAAGGGCCAAAATAGGCATATGCGAGGAAGCAGCAAGCAATGATCACAATGGGGAAACCGACGATACGGCGCGTCGCTTCCAGGGTGAGGATAATGCCAATAATGCCCATGATATAGTCGGTAGTAGAGTAAAAACCGGCGCTTTCCATCAGGTTTTCGTAAGTGATTAACGAATAGGAAGCCACGGCTATGCTCAGGAGGGCCAGGGCAATATCAAAGGCGTGAATCCGCCGGCGGCTGTGTCCATTGACCTTGGGCTTGCGCGTCGGATAGAGGAGATATATCAGAGTCAGGGCAAACATGAGATGGGTGGGCCGCTGTAACTGAGCCTCAAACAGTCCGAACATGGCGGTATAAAGTTGAAACAGGGAAAAAAGGATGGCGATGATTTTCACCAGGGCGGCCCAATATCCGGTGAGCTTCAGGAAGCGGGCTTCAAGGTCATATTTTTCCAGGACGTCGCCCATGTCCGCGGCGGCGGCCGTTTCTGAGGGTTTCCTTTGGGCTTCCTGCATCGAACCCCCCACTCTCGATTGATCCTGACTCTTACCGATACCGGCCGAGGCTACCCGGCCAGAAATCGGTGAGAGTCAAGTTGGTCGAATAATACCGATAACGCTTTATTTGATAATCCCCTTCTCCTTGAAGTATTTTATCGCCCCGGGATGGAAAGGTACGGGGATTCCGGCCGTGGCTGCCTCGAGCTTGAGGTACTTTCCGGCGGAATGCGCCTGGGCGATGGCCGCGCTTTCTTCATACATAACCTTGGTCATTTGGTAGACGATATTCTCCGGCAAGTCGTTCCGGACGAGCAGACTGCTCCAAACGGCGACGGTTTTGACGGGTTTCTCTTGCCCCCGATAAGTGTTCTCCGGAATCACAAAGCAGATGAAAAACGGGTGGGCCTTGATAATTTTGGCGCACATCGCCTCGTCAATCTCGAGGAGCTGAATGGGATTCGTTACATTGACATCCTGTATGGCGGCATTAGGGATAGACTGCGAGAAGTAGCAGGCATCCAAGTGATTGTCCTTAAATTGATCCGCCGACTCCGAGGGCGATACATACACGGGATTTAAATCCTTGCGTGTTAGGTAATCCATTCCGTAGAGGCCGAGAATCTGACGCGCGCTGACCTGGGCTCCGCTCCCCGGGGCTCCCACCGCGACTTTCCTGCCCTTCAAATCGGCGATCGTCCTGATCGGGCCATCCTTGCGGGAGATGATCTGGATGACGTCGGGATAGACGTTGCCGATGGCGGAAAAGTTAGTGTATTTTTCACTCTTGGCCTTGAAAACCTCTAGACCGTTGTAGCCATAGTAGTTGACGTCGTTTAACGAGAGGGCGACTTCAGCGCTCTTGCTTCCCAGAAGTCGGATGTTTTCCACGGAAGCACCCGTAGCTTGGATGGTGACATTGAGATTCGGGATCTTCTTGTTCCAGATTTGCGCGATGATGCCCCCGAGGGGATAATACGTGCCGGACACGCCGCCGGTGGCAAAAAGATAATTTGCCTCCGCGGCGAGGCATACGGTGGAAGAAAACAGAACCGCGACAATAACCATTGACATAACGAAACGTTTTCGTTTCATGATCATCTCCTTCCCTGATTGGAACTGCATTGACCTTCTCCAATCACGTCCCGTGAATTCAATATATTCTCAATCCCCTTGAAAGCCATTTTCCTTTTTCGAGAATTAGTCGGATTACCCTTTTCCAGTCTTCTCGCGAATGATTTTAAAACGTTTTCCAACCTCTCCAGGGCTAATCACCATGGCCATAATCCCGGCATGCGTCTTATAGACCTCTTCAGGAATGTGGTTTCTGACTTCGTCTTCCAAGATATGATAGACCGGGAGTCCCAACGAGACCCCTGCCAATGGACCTGAATAGCTTGGATCGCCGATCGTGACCGTCTCGGCTGAAATTTCAGCCCCATCAATGTCGCTTGCTCCCAACACAACGATCACGTTATCCTTGCCACCTTGGTTTTCGGCGATATTCTTGATGTTCGCCTGAGCCTCAGAGTCCATCGCACCCGCGGCCGTTCAAACAAAACACTCCGTGGTTACATAAGCGATTTCAGCCCCGGCCGCCAATAAACATTGGGCAATGGCGGGTCCTTGAACTCCATCCCTCTCGCCGATCACAATTGCCTTTTTTCCTTTAAACATTCTCATCACCTCCTTCAACGAATCTTCTGCTCGCTATTATTCTCGGGATTCCTCTCCAGCAAAAAGGACATCCCATCCGAAAGCTGTGACATCCGGCCCAGGAAAAGACTGCCTTTGGCGACAAAGAGGGCGTTATTCATTCTCCCTGCGCGCATGGCTTCAAGGGCATGGCCCAGGAAAGGAACGGCCGCGGGCACGTGGCCCTGAGTGGGCGAAAATCCGGGCATTCCTTTGGCCTTGACAAACTCCTCGATGGAGGAGGGAGAGATTTCTCCGGCCATCGCGGCCAAGGCGCCCATGATCTTATAGTTGGTATAAGGAGTATTACCACTCCCCGCCGGCAGGGTGACCTCGGGGTTATGCATCTCGGTCGCATAGCGATCTATCTCCATCATCTTCTTGCCGATCTTATTCAAAGGCTTGACCACCAGGGACGTCATGATCTCCTGCTGACTCGAGGCCGCGCCGATCGGGTGCTTTCCGATGCAATCCAACCGGATGATCGGATTGATTCCATCATCCTTGGCAATCAGAAAGGCAATCCCGGCCAGCACATCTTCCAGGATCGGCATTTCATGTTTTAGATGAGAGAAATACTTCATGCCGATCTTGGCCAGACATCCCCCTCCGACGACCACCACGTGGTTAAAGACGCCCGCTTCCACGAGGCAGGCCGCATCGAGAATGGCGTGAAGAGGAGCGGCGCAAAAGGCCTTGACATCATGTCCCGTCGCGTTCACGCAACGGCACATTTCACCGATCGCCTTGGACAGACTTCCCCCACCTCGATTGTAACGATCTCCCACCGCCTCTTCGGAACAACTCAAAATAAAGTCCACCGCTTGGGGTGTTAGGTTGGCCCTTTTAAAGAGATGATGCATGACCAGAGCCCCGGAGGCCTTGGCCAATAAGTTTTCCAAGAGCACATGGGCCTTCAAGGAATCGTCCATCTCGTGGTCTCTCCGGATGGACCCCACTAGGGTACCGGCATCATAGAGAGGCAACGCGGCATCCCGCTCGATCTTTTCGGCAATCTTCTCCAGAGGAACGCCCGGACCTAATTTCCTAAGGTCCTCCTCCCTGACAAAGTGGTTCGATGATACCTTTTCCTTGATCTTTTCAATAAATCCTTTTGTCAGCCAGACGAGATCGAAATCATCCGCGATTTTCATCCAAGCATAAAATTCTTCTTCCGGGATAATTTCACCGAATTTCCCCTGTCTTTTGGCTTGGAGACAGGGATGACGATACCAGGGCTGGGGGATATGATTCAGGTCGTCCGGATGCAAGTTTCCAATATAAACCTGGTTGGGTGGGTAAGTCAGGGCTTCTTCGTAGCTTCGAACACGCTTGCAAATCTTGTTTTCTAATTCTCCTCCTGGTCCACCGTTTATGGAAATATCCCGATAGGGCTTTGAACCATAGCGGATAAAACTGGGTAGGTGAACCAAGACATACGAACAATCCTTCACTACAACAGACATGATCCGGCTCCGCTTCAAACTAAAGCAGTTTAGCTAAGGCATTTTCTATCAATTCAAACGTAATATTGCCCGTGAGTCGTTCAACCTCTTGGCCGTTATTGTAAAAAAGGAAGGTGGGCAAGGACATGACCTTCAAATTCAGGCAAAGGCGCCGGTTCTTGGGAGCTTCAACCTTGGTTAACTTTATCTTGTCTCCGTATCTTTCGGCCAAGGCCTCGACCTTCGGCATCAAAGCCAGGCAGGAACTGCACTGAGGCCCCCAGAAATCAATCATAACAGGTTGCGAAGAATTGATGACATTCTGTTCAAAATTATCGCTGCTAACTTCTATCATGGTCTGACTCCTTATTATTTTGGAAATCCAGTTTGAGCAACCATTGCCCGAAATCGATCGAGTCAAGGGTTAAGAACTGGAGGATATTGGCGATAACAAATACCATGCCTTTTTCCTTCGGAGATATTGGATCACCTCCTAATTGAAGACCGTTTGCTCATGAATCCTGGAAACGAGAGAATTCAGGGCTTTTCTAAGGAGATTTTTCCGGAGTTCTATCTCTTCTTTCCTCTCAACCTTCGGATCGCCAGTGGGATGGGGAATGGCTATGGCGCGGATAATCCGGTTGGCTCCAACGGTCAACGCGATAGGCACAATCGCACAGATCTGGACGGCAGGTAACCCGACTCGTTCTATCTCTTTAACTATCGTTGCCCCGCAACGAGTGCCTGTCCCTCAGGTGGAAGTGAGAATGACGCCGTTGACTCCTTCCTTGAGGAGAATCTCGCCGATTTCCCGCCCGTACCGTTCGGACGAAGTGACCGCGGTCACGTTCCCCACGGTCGCATAGTAATAGTCGAAAAGCTTGGCAAAGACCCCCTCTGCTTCCAGGAGGCGAGCCGCGTCCAAAGGCAAGACCCTATCCGGATCCTCGTTGGCATAAACGGGATCAAATCCGCCGTGGACGGTTTGAAATGCTTCGCCAGCGAGGTCGTTCAGGTCCCCGATGAAATATTTACAATACTTGGAGGCATTATGGGCTTCGATCCGGTCCGGGTTGCCGGAAGGGACGATCCCGCCTTCCGTCACCAGGGCAATCACCGCCTGGGACAGGTCGGCGATGGGAGGAGCGGGGACCACCCGGTCGAATCGAGGGATAGGCAATTCGGTGATAAAGGGTTCGCCCCGCAGCTTTTTGAGCAGCATTTCAACCGCCCGCCTGGAACCTCTTTTATCGGCGCGCACATTGATTCGGATTCCCCGGGGGATATAGCCTTCCTCCTGAGGCATCCCGATGGGACTCTGGTCAATAATCTTTTGGGCCAGGGCTATCATCTTCGGGATGACCCTTCTCATGTCCCGGATGGAATCACCAGTTTCTATGATGTACATATTTCGGCGCGCCGCCTCGACACCAGGATTCGCCGGGTGCATGGCCGTGATGGCGGGGATGCCAAGCTTTTGTTGCACGGCCTGGCCCATCGTTCCGCAGGCGATTCCGTAACGACCCGCGGCGAAGGCAGGACCCGCCCAAAAAAGGTCCGGGCGGACTTCCTCGACCCATTTCAAAATCATGGGTTCGATCTCTTCGAGGTGTTCGGCGGCATAGTTATCTCCACAAAAGATGGTCCGCACAATCTCAAACCGGTCTTTAGATTCACTCTGAATAAGTTGACCCACCCCGACAAGCCCCTCTTTCATCCGAGGGGGTATTCCTGCTTTGTCCTCTCCGCCAATCTGTCCAAAATACTGGTTAAGATAATGGACAACCCGAACTCTTTCCATTTGCCCCTCCTCCGATCAGATGGCGACCGTCATCAGGTTTTCGCTCCCCACCTCGACGGTGGAGCCCATGATGCCGGCAATCTCCATCTCGATCCAACCGTCTTGGCGGAGGCTGCCCGCGTGACCGCCGGTTATTGCATCAATTGCTTCCAGATGGCCGATTGTCTCGTCCATCGGAGGCAGGACCACATATTGGTTGCCGTTGCCGTTGGTGACAATGGCGTCGGCCTCGGGCGTCACGTCGGCCAAGCCCTGAGAGGCGCCGTCGCGACCGGCGTACTCATCGGTAACCAACACGGTCTTAATCCCTTCCTTAGTGAAGAGACGCGCCAGCATCATCAGGTCCGCCTCCGGATTTCCTCCCCCATCCTCGGACACGATGACCCCTTGGGCCCCCAGAAATTTCGCCATCTTGAGGACCTGGGTGCACATCCGCTCTTTGTCCAGCAAGGCCGTCCGGACAGGCATGGCGATGACGCCGAGAAAGCGCAGGGTCCTGCCGTGCTCGATGAGGAGGTCTTCCACGATGGGGTTATTCTGTTGATGGTACGTTGTGTTTTTATGGCAGGGAGCGGCGCAATTGCCGCTGACGATGGCCCCATCCATCAGTTCCGTGGGCGAAAGAAATACGGGCAGGCTGCCCTGGGCGTTCATCCCGTAAATATAATTATCGTGCAGCAACCCCTGGGCAATAACCATGTCGACGTAGAGCACTAGGGGAAGATCAGAATGGGCGCGTTCAACTTCCGCGAAGGCGGCGTTCGGGTAGCGTGACTCTTCGTCAATGGTCGCTGAAATTCCGGCTTGGGCCAAGTAATGAGCGGCTTTAATTCCAGCGACCCGCACGGCTTTTTCGTGCTCGTGCTTTCCCAAACCGTCCACTGGGTCCATGACGAGAACGACGTTCAGTTTCTTGGAAAATAGGCTGAAGGCCGCTCCGGGTCCGGCCATGTCGATCAGGCCTTCCTGGAAGTTGACCAGCTTTCCGCAGGTCACCACGGCCACCCCCTCCAGGGCATAGGTGATACCCGTCCCCACGGGTTCGGCCGTGCCCAGGAACCCGGAAAAAGTCGTGGCGGTCCCCGCCAATTTGGTCCGAGGCTCCAAAACATCCTTAACGGGAATGATCCGTTTCTTTTCTCCGGGTCTGGCGAGCCTTATCTCCACCGATTTCAAATGAGAATCCTCCAGCAGGTGCCGGATGAGCTCCCCGGCGTTGATCTTGAGCACGTGGTCGACGATTTCCGTCCTCTCGCCGAAGGTCAAGTCGCGGACACGGACTTGGCGCAGTAAAAGCTCATCCATCTCGGTCCTCCCTTGCCGCCAGGAGTTTCTTATAAAGAAACTGGTTTCCTAGTGGGTAGACCATATAGAGGTCGTTGTCAAGTAGTATTTTTTCACCGGCCCTTATCGTTTTTTCATTCTTGCGCGCTAAAGGTTCTCGTTCCCTGCCGGCGTCGGGGAAAGGCCGGCCCGCCCGCGGCCGGCGCCCGGGATCGGCCGGCTCCTTCTTTGGACCATTAACCGTCTCATAATTGTATTGACATGAACGGAGTTATATGTAAGCTTGGCCTCCATGAAAAAGAAGACTCCGGACGCCCGAAGACTCAGTCATACGACGCTGACCGAATTGCGGAAACGTGGGGTCGCCAGCGTCCAGGCCGGCCAAAGCCCCGAACTGGTGGCCGCCGCCTTGGGCATCAGCCGGGCCACGATTTACGGATGGCTGGCCCGTTATCGCGATGGGGGCTGGGACGCACTGGACGCCCGGAAAAGAGGCGGGCGTGAGCCGAAGCTCGATACCATGGCGCTTCGCTGGATTTGCCAGACCGTCACCGAGAAGAACCCCTTGCAACTGAAGTTCATCTCGGCCCTGTGGACGGCCAAGATGATCGGACAACTCATTGACCAGCACTTTAAGATCAAGATGAGCAAGTCGTCGATTTTCCGGTTGCTGGCTCAATTGGGAATGACGCCCAGGCGCCCCCTCGGGAAAGCCGACCAACAGCGTCCCGAAGAAATCCAGAAATGGCTGCGGGACGACTATCCGCGCATCCGCCATCTGGCCCGGCAGAAGAAGGCGATGATATTCTTTGGGTATGAGGCGGGCCTTCGCTTGGACCCTCATGCCGGAACGACCGGGGCGGTGAAAGGCATAACACCGGTTAGGAGCAAGCCCGGAGCGAGGGCTGGCTTGAACATCGTTTCGGCCGTAAGCTCGCAAGGGGAATTCCGTTTCATGACGGTCAAGGGTCGGGTGGGAGCAACACAATTCGTTGACTTTATCAAGCGACTGCTTCATAACGCAACGCGTATCGTATTCCTGATCGTTGATGAACATCCGGCGCACAAGGCAAAAAGTGTAAAACTTTTCGCCGAATCAGTGAAAGGTCGTTTTCGTCTTTTCTTTCTTCCTCCCTATTCTCCGGAATTGAACCCCGGTGAACTGGGTTGGAACGACCTGAAGAACAACGCCATTGTAGAACGACCCCTCATTTCCAGGCGGCGACTTCAGGGCGCCGGGATGAATCAATCGCGGTTGGTTCAAAAATCAACTTATCGTACGCGTTCATTCTTTCCAGGCCAAACGACCAGAGGTGCAGCCTGACAGGTCTGCAGTTATCCGGCGCTTAACAGCTCTATTGCTGGAGGATTCAAATGCATATTGAACGGGCCATCGGTCAACAGATAAAAGCGTTAAGAAAAGTGAAAGGACTCAAATTGGTTGAATTGGCCAACAAATCCCGAATTTCCAAGGGGCTGCTCTCCAAAATCGAAAACGCCAAGGTGAGTTCTCCCATTTCCACCTACAGCAATATCGCCTCGGCCCTAGGAGTCCATTTCAGCGATCTCGTCCAGAGCAGTCCTAGGGGAGGTTGCCTGGTTATACGTAGGAACCAGCGAAAACTGGTCTCGAGGAAACGAACCCAACACGGCTACCGGTTCGAATCCTTAGGGGACCAGTGGCCCAATAAACAATTCAATCCTTTCCTACTCACCTATCTGCCTCAGCCTAAGAGCGCCCCTTTACCCAATTTTAAGTTCGACGGTGAGGAGTTTATCTTCGTTTTAGAGGGAAACTTGGAAATGATCTACGATAAGGAACGTTATCAGCTTGAGCCGGGCGATTGCATATTTTTAGATGCGACCATTCCTCATGGGGGCCGCGCTCCTGGCAAGGAAAAGGCGATGGCCTTGCTGATCTCATTTCCCAAATAATGAGCTATAATGGATTATGCTGGTGACATGGAAAAGCCGGCCACATCCGAAACCGAACCGATGATCCACGCGCTCCAAGACGAAATCCGGCGGACCCTGGCGGCCCGCCATGACCGCACGGGAGAAACTGGCCATGAGCAGTGCTGATCTGGTCACGTACCATCGCGAAGGCTACCTGGGTTTCATCACCCTCAACCGGCCGGACAAACGCAACGCCTTGAACCTGGCGGTCTGGGAGGCCGTCGGCGCGGCCGTAGGCGCGGCCGAAAAGGACGAAGAGGTTCGGGTGATAATCCTCCAGGGCGCGGGTAAATCCTTCTGCGCCGGCCTGGACCTGAGCCCGGACAACGAACTCTTCAGCCTGGCCAACCGGCCGGCGAACGCGGCCCAGAAGATGGAATTCTACCGGGCGGTCCGGCGCACCCAGGCCATCCATACGCGCCTGGAACGGCTGAACAGACCCACCCTGGCCGTGATTCAGAAACACTGCCTGGGCGCCGGACTGGAACTGGCCCTCTGCTGCGACCTGCTCCTCTGCACCGAGGACACGGTCTTTGCCCTGCCCGAGGCCAAGCTGGGCTTCATCACCGACGTGGGCGGCCTGCAGCGCCTGATGAAATTCGTTTCCCGAGGTCAGGCCCGGGAAATATGTTTCCGAGGCCACCGCTTCGACGCCGGCAAAGCCAAGGCCATCGGCCTGGTCAACGAGACTTATCCCGATGAAGAAACACTCAGGATAAAGGCCAGGGAGATAGCCGAAGAGATAGCCGGCAACCCGCCTCTGGCCGTACAGGGCATCAAGGAAGTCCTGATGTACAACGAGGAGGCCACCCAGGAAGAGTCCCTCGAGTACAACGCGGCTCGGAGCGCCATGATCGTCCCGTCGGAAGACCTGATGGAAGCCGTGGCCGCGTATCTGGAAAAAAGACCCGGGAAGTTCAAAGGGGCCTGAGTCGGCTTCGGCCGGCTTGGCTGGCAACCGAAGGCGGATCATGAACCAAAAATCAGCGGACGGAAAAACGGTCCTGATAACCGGCGCCACGGGCTTCATCGGCGGCCACGTGGTGCGGGCCAACCTGGCCCGAGGCCGGCGGGTCAAAGCCCTGGTCCTGCCCGGCGACGCCGGCGGCCAAGAACTCGCGGCCGGCGGCGTCGAAGTGATCACCGGCGACGTGAGGGACCTGGCCTCGGTGAAAAGAGCCGTGACCGGCGTTGACCTGGTCTTCCACTGCGCGGCCATAGTCACGGACTGGGCCCCACGCCGGTTGTTCTGGGAAGTCACCGCCGGCGGTACGGAAAACGTCTGCCGGGCGGCCCTCGAAGCGGGCGTGGGCCGTTTGGTGGACATTAGCACCAATGACGTCTTCGGCTTGAGCGAGTCGTCGGTTCTGGCTGAAACCAGCCCCATGTCGCCCTGGGGCGAACCTTACTCGGACTCGAAAATAGACGCGGAAACGATCGTCTGGCGCTATCACCAACGGGGACTGCCGGTGACCATGGTCTATCCCTGCTGGGTTTTCGGCGAGAGTGACCGGACCTTCGTCCCCCTCCTGGCCGACGCCATCTTGAAAAGAGAACTGATCTTCTGGCGCAAGGACGTGTTGGTCTGGCCGACCTATGTCCTGAACCTGGTCGATCTGTTGCTGCTGATCGCCGAGGACGACCGGGCCCTGGGACAGGGCTATCTGGTGCACGACGGCGAATCAATAACCTTCCAGGAATTCAGCGCCGCCGTGGCCGGGGCTCTGGAGGTTAAACCCATTAAGACTCATATTCCCTACTTCGCCGCCTACGGAGCGGCCCTGGTCCTCGAGACCTCATGGCGGTTGTTCCGGGCCAAGACGCGGCCCTTGCTGACCACTTATACGGTCAAGAACCTGGGGTCGCGGTTGAGGTTTTCCACGGCCAAAGTGGAACGGGAACTGGGCTGGCGTCCGCCCTATACCTTTCAGGAAGGCCTGGCCCGGACCCTGGCCTGGCTCAAAACGCTCGATCGGAGCACCCTTAAGCAGAAATAAGAGGAAACCATGGCCCTGAAGGAATTCCAAGGACGGACGGCCTATATAACCGGCGGTTCCAGCGGCATCGGCCTGGCCGCGGCCGAACTCCTGGCTAATGAAGGCGCCCACGTCTTGATCATGGCCCGGAACGAAGACCGTTTGCGGCAAAGCCTGGCCCAGGTGAAAGGCTCGGCTCGTTCTTCCGACCAGCGCTTCGGCTTTAAAAGCCTGGACGTGTCGGTCCGGGAACAGGTCGAGCGGGCGGCGGCCGAAGCCGCGGCCGAGTTCGGTCCGCCCGATCTGCTGATCAATTGCGCGGGCCGGGCCATTCCCCGGAGGTTCGAGGATATCGGGCTCGATCAGTTCGACCGGACCATGAAGATCAACCTGTACGGAATATGGCACCTGGTTTCGGCTTTGCTGCCGGTCATGAAGACCAAAGGCCGCGGCCATATAGTCAACGTCTCTTCGGTGGCCGGACTGATCGGCGTGTTCGGGTACACCGACTATTGCGCCTCGAAATTCGCCATCATCGGCTTTTCCGAAGCCCTGCGCGCGGAAGTGAAGCCCTACGGCTTGGGCGTTTCGGTTCTTTGCCCGCCGGACACGGACACGCCCGGCCTGATCGAGGAAAACAAGACCAAGCCTGAAGAGACCAAGGCCATTTCCGGCGCGGTCAAACTCATGTCGGCCCAGGACGTGGCCCGGGCCATGCTGTCCGGAGTCAAGAAGGACAAGTTTCTAATCCTTCCCAGTCTCGACGCCCGTCTGAGCAACTTGGTCAAGCGGCTCCTGCCTGGCGTGCTGAACTGGTACATGGACCTTCAGGTTCGCCGGGTTCAGAAGTCGTCATGAACAACCGTCGCGCCCCGGAAAATCGTTTCCCGGTTCTGGCGGTCCTCGAGCTTCTGACCGCCGTTGGGCTGGTCCTGTTCTGGCTGGGCTTTTTCACCATCGGCCTGGCGCCGGAGAATCCGCCGCCGGGATACTTTGTCTACGAACACTCCTTTCCCCTGCCTGACCTGGCCCTGGCCGTGGTTCTGGCCGTCTCGAGCCTGCTGCTGCTGAAAGGCCGGCCCGGCGGCCGGCCGTTGGCCCTGTTGGCTTCGGGCGCCCTCTTCTTTCTCGGGTTGGTGGATATCAGCTTCAACCTGCAGAACGGCGTGTACCTGCTTTCCACCCTCGATCTGATACTCAACGCCTTTATCAACCTCTGGTGCCTGGGTTTGGGCCTAGCCCTGTACCTGGCCTTTCGCCGTCCTAACGCCGGCTGACCGAAACCGAGCGGACAAAGGCTGAAGCCTGATCGTTCCAATAAGGGCCGATCGATTGAAGGCGATTTCGGTCCAAGTAACTTCTTGACACTAGCTCCAAGTTCCAGTTAGCTTGATCTATGATCGGCGCCATTGGTGGCCGCGCCGATACTATAGCTGAATCATTGAGGTAACGGACCTGATGAATATATGCGTGGTGGGCGTGGGCTACGTGGGGCTGGTCACGGGCACCTGTTTCGCCGAGTTCGGCGTGGACGTGGTTTGCGTGGACAAGGATGAAGCCCGGATCAACAGTCTCCTGGAAGGAACAGTGCCTTTCTTTGAACCCGGACTGGAAGAACTGGTAAAAAAGAACCTGCGGGAAGGCCGGCTGAAGTTCACCACTGACCTGGGGAAGGCCATCGCCGATGCCCTGCTGGTCTTCATCGCCGTGGGCACGCCTCTGGGCAATCAAGGCGAAGCCGACTTGCAGGCGGTGCGCGAAGTGGCCGCCTCGATCGGGCAATGTCTGAACGGTTACAAGGTCATTGTGACCAAAAGCACGGTGCCCGTGGGCACGGGCGAGATGATCAAGGAGATCATCAAATCCAACCAGAACTATCAATGCCAGTTCGACGTGGCCTCCAACCCCGAGTTCCTCCGGGAAGGATCGGCGGTCGAAGACTTCATGCGGCCCAACCGGGTGGTCATCGGCGCGGGAAGCGATCAAGCCCTGGCTATATTAAAGGACCTGTACCGGCCGCTTTACCTCATCGAGACGCCCTTTGTCATGACCAATGTCCAGACGGCGGAGATGATCAAATACGCCTCGAACGCCTTCCTGGCGACCAAGATATCCTTCATCAACGAAATGGCCAATCTCTGCGAACGGTTGAACGTGGACATCCACCACGTGGCCAAAGGCATGGGGCTGGACGGCCGCATCGGCTCCAAGTTCCTGCACCCGGGACCCGGTTTCGGCGGTTCGTGCTTTCCCAAGGACACCGCGGCCCTGTCCCGGTTGGCCGCGGACAAGGGCTACGACTTCCAGATAGTCAGGACCGTGATCCAGGTCAACGAGAAGCAGCGCCGGCTCATGGTGGAAAAAATAGAAAAGACCATGGGCCAGGTCAAGGACAAGGTCATCGGCATCCTGGGCCTTTCCTTCAAGCCCAACACCGACGACGTGCGCGAATCGCCGGCCATCCACATCATCAAGGAACTGCTGGCCCGAGGCGCCAAGGTCCAGGCCTATGATCCGGCGGCCATGCCCGCGGCCAGTAAAATGCTGCCGGAAGTCACCTACTGTCAAAACACCCACGAAACCGTGCGCGACACCGACGCGGTGGTTATCGTCACCGAGTGGAACCAGTTCCGGAACATCCAGTGGGATCGGGTCAAGGCCCTGGTCAAGTCGCCGGTGGTAATCGACCTGCGTAATGTCTGCGAACCGGCCAAGATGAGACAGATGGGTTTTATTTACGCCGGCGTCGGCCGCTAGAAAAAAACCGGGCCGGAATTCATCGTGATCAATATAAAAACACCTGAAGAAATAGAGTATATCAGGATCAGCGGCCGCCTGGCCGCCCGGACCCTGGACTTTCTGGCCGCCGAGATCAAACCGGGCGTGACCACGGCCAGGCTCGACGGTCTGGCCCAACAGTTCATAGGCGATCACGGCGCCATCCCCTCGTCCCTGGGTTACCGCGGCTTTCCCAAGAGCATCTGCGTTTCGATCAACGAAGAGATAGTCCACGGTATACCCGGCCCCCGGCGCATCAAGGAAGGCGACTTGGTCAAAGTGGACGTGACCGTATTCAAGGACGGCTTTCACGGCGACACGGCCCGGACCTTTTTAGTGGGCCAGGTTTCGGAAAGGGCCCGCCAACTGGTCGAAGCCACGCGCCAGGCTTTGGAAATAGGAGTATCGCAGGTCCAGGCCGGCGCTCATCTGGGGGACATCGGCGCCGCCATCCAGGAACACATCGAAGCCAGGGGTTTCAGCGTGGTGCGCAACTTCGTGGGCCACGGCATCGGCCGGCAGTTTCACGAAGACCCGCAGGTGCCTCACTACGGAAAAAAAGGAACCGGCTTGAGGCTCAAGGAAGGCCTGGTCTTTACCATCGAACCCATGATCAACGAAGGCACTTGGGAAATAAGGATATTGCGGGACGGCTGGACCGCGGTCACCAGGGACGGCAAACTCTCCGCCCAATTCGAACACACCGTGGCCGTGACCGGCAACGGGGCCGAGGTGTTGACCTTGAGCTGAGGAACACCGCTTCACGGTCAGGACCGGCCCCGCCGGTAAAGGGGGCTTCAACATGACCCTTCAGCGCACCCTCAAGTCCTTGGCCCTCGCCATTACTATACTGGCCTTTTTTCCGCCTTTTATTTCCGCCCAAACAGGAGACAGCGACAAAGCCGAAACCCGGCATCGGGAAATGATGCAGCTCAGCCAGGCCGGCCGGTACCAGGAGGCGCTGCCCCTGGCCCGGAAAGTCCTGGCCCTGCGGGAAAAAGCCCTCGGACCCGCCCACTTGAAGACGGGAGAAGCCCTGAACAACCTGGGGTTCCTGTTATACAAGACCGGAGACCTGATTCAGGCCGAAAAATCGCTCCTCCGGGCCCTGGCCATCCTGGAAAAGACCCTCGGCCCGCATCACGCCAACCTGGCGGTCACGTTCAACGTGCTGGCTTATGTTTACCAGGATATGAAACAGCCGCACCGGGCGGCCGATCATTTCCAGAAGGCTCTGAACGTAGCCGAGAAAGCTTTTGGCCAGGATCACCCCAACATCCTCAACTACCTGGGCGGTCTGGCCAACTTTTATTTCCAGCAGCGCGATTACGGGCGGACCGAACCGCTTTTCCAAAGAGCCCTGGCCATAAAAGAAAAGGCCGTCGGACCCCAAAGTCCGGAACTCCATATGCACCTGGTCAACCTGGCCAGGCTTTACCAGGCCAAGGGCGATCCGGATCGGGCCGAGTCCTTTTTCCAGAGGGCCTTGGCCATATCCGAGAAGGCCTATGGGCCTGAGCATCTGGAGGTGGCGGTCAGCCTGGACAAACTGGCGGAGTTTTATCGTTCCCAGGGGGATCAGGCTAAAGCCAGGCCGCTTTTCGAGCGGTCTCTGGCCATAAGGGTCAAGAACCTGGGACGCGATCACCTGCTGGTGGCGGGCAGCCTGAACATGCTGGGCCTGGTCCATTTCGATCAGGGAGATTATCGAGCCGCCGCGGCCTTGTTTCAAGAATCACTGGTCATCCGGGAAAAGAACCTGGGACCGGACCACGCGGACGTGGCCCAAAGCCTGGGCAACCTGGCCTGGTCCTTCATCGGGCTGAAGGAATATGCCCAGGCCGAGGCGCCGGCCAGACGAGCCGTGGCCGTAAGCGAAAAGGCCTTCGGACTCGAAAACGAAAATATCCTGACCTACCTGAAGGCGCTAGCCACTTACCACGCGCGGACCGGCGACTACCCCGAAGCGGCGAAGGTGGCCGGCCGGGCCCTGGCCATATCCGAAAAGGCCCATGGTCCGGATCATTCGAGAAACGCGGACTTCCTGTCGCTTCTCGCCGGCGCCCATCGGGACATGAGTGATTTCCCCCAGGCCGAACACTATTTGCTTAGGCTCTTAACCGTCCAGGAGAAGAACCTGGGACCGGAAAAACCGCCCCTGGCCTCGACGCTGAGCGCACTGGCCCAACTCTATACCGACCGCCGCCTTTTTGACCGGGCCAAACCAATGGCCGTCCGGGCCCTGGCCATCAACGAAAAAACCTTGGGGCCGGAACATCCCAAAGTGGCGGACAGCCTGATTCGGCTGGCCCTTGTTCACGAGCGCTTGATGGAATTAACCCAGGCCGAAGCGCTCTATCAACGGGCCCTGGCCATTAAAGAAAAGGTTTTGGGACCGGATCACCTGGAAACGGCGGACATCCTCACCTATCTGGCCAAATTCTACTATGATCAATTTGATTGGGCCCGCTCCGAACAGCTCCATCGCCGGTCCCTGGCCATCAGGGAAAAATCGGGAGGGCCGGAAAGCATCGCCACGGCCAACGGCCTCGAACATCTGGCCGGTTTCTATATCGCCTTGGGCGATTACGATCAGGCCGAACCCATGGCCTCGAGGGCCTTGGCCATACGACGGAAGGTCCAGGGACCGGATCATTCGAGTACGGCCGCCAGCCTGCGTACCCTGGCCGAAGTTTACCACCATAAGCGGGACTTCGCCCGGAGTGAACAGTATTACAGGCAGGCTTTAGCCGTCAGGGAAAAGGCTCTCGGACCCGATCATCCTGGCCTGGCGCAGCTTATTTCCGACTTGGCCAGGCTCGAGAGCGACCAGGGCCACCTGGACCAGGCCGAAGTACTCATGAAACAGGTCTTGCTCATCCAGGAAAAGGCCCTGGGGCCGGAACACCTTGACGTGGTCGCGACTCTGGCCGGGATGGCCACGTTCAAGATGGCCGGAGGCCGCCCCAAGGAGGCCTCCACCCTACTGGAAAGAGCGGAAACAATCTTAATAAAATCCGTCCCCGATCATCCCGGACTGGCCCTTTTCTATGCCCTGGCCAGCGCCGCCGCGGGCATGGACGGACGATATCAGGAAGCGTTTACCTTGATAAAACACCTGAACAAGTTAAGCGAAAACCTGATTGATCAGGTCCTGGGCTTCACCGCCGAGGACAGACAGCTTAAATTCCTGGCCAAGAACAAGGCTGAGGTCAATTACACCTTGGGCCTGGTGGCCGACCACCTGCGCCAGGACCGGGAAGCAGTGACCTATGCCTGCGACCTCTGGCTCAGACGCAAAGGCGTGACCCTGGAGGCCCAAAAACGTTTTCAGGAAGCCTTGGTTTATCAGGATAATCCCGAGGCGGCCAAGGTGTTCATGGAACTGGCCCGGGTCCGGTCCCAGCTTTCTCAACTGGCTTTCAGCCAACCCGGGCCGGAAGACCTCAAGGTTAGAGAAGAGACCATGGCCGGGCTCAAGGCTGAAAAGGAACGACTGGAAGCGGCATTGGCGCGTTTGAGTCAGGTCTATGCCCGGCAGAAGAAAGCCGAACGGGCCGACGTGGCCTCGGTGTCCAAGGCCCTGCCCGCCGGTTCGGTTCTGCTCGAATTTGCCTCGATACTCTCTTTCGACATCAAGCGTCCTCGTTTCCAGGAAAAGAAGACTTACCGCTACCTGGCCTTTATCCTTCCCGCCGGAAACAAGAAAGACGTCCGGCTAGTGGACCTGGGCCAAGCCGCGGCCATTAACGCCGCCGTGTCGTCCTTCAAGAAAGCCGTCAGCGACGCCGAAGATATCCAGGGCCTCAAGACTTTACACGCCGCGGCCGAACTGTATCGCCTGGTCTTCGCTCCGCTCAAGGAGCATATCGGCCCGGCCCGCGAAATCTTCATTTCGCCGGACGGCAAACTGAACCTCATACCCTTTGAAGTCCTGACCGGTCCGGACGGCCGTTTCCTCATCGAGGATTATTCCTTCAATTACCTGGCCGCCGGCCGGGACGTCCTCGATTTCGGCCGGACCGGCGACAAGTCGGGCCGGACGTTGTTGCTAGGAGACCCCGACTTTGACCTTACCGGCCGGGACAAGGCCGCCACCATGCGTCAACTGGGGCTGTCCCCGGGTCAGACCCCGGAAAAAACAGGAAAGCGATCCCTGGATATGGTCGGGCTCAGGTTCGGCCCCCTGCCCGGAACAAGGGAAGAAGTCAAAGCCATACAGGCTCTGCTCGGGCCGGGCCAGACCCGGGTCTTTACCGGCCGGGAGGCCCTGGAAGAAGTGCTTCGCCAAGGGCCTCCACCCCGCATCCTCCACTTGGCCACCCACGGCTTTTTCCTGGATGACGACTTCATGAACCGCCTGGTCGAAGAATCTTCGGCCGAGGTCTGGAGCGGCCCGGACTCCAGACCGGTTGGAAGTCAGGTCAAACTGAACCGGGTGGAAAGTCCGCTCATTCGTTCCGGCCTGGCCCTGGCCGGTGCCAACCAGGCCGTCGGCTCGTCCGAGATCGAGAGAAGCGACGGACTGCTGACCGCGGAAAAGGTCCTGGGGCTCAAGCTTAACGGCACGGAACTGGTGGTCCTGTCCGCCTGTGAAACAGGGGTGGGCGAGGTCAAGAGCGGAGAAGGCGTTTATGGTTTGCGGCGGGCCTTCACCCTGGCCGGGGCCAAGAGCCTGGTCATGAGCCTTTGGCCGGTCCCGGACCTGGAAACCAAGGAACTGATGACCGAGTTCTATCGCCATCTGGCCGAGGGCAAGTTGAGCCGGGCCCAGGCCCTGAGGCAGGCGGCCTTGAAACAAAAACATATCGTCCAGAACCGCTATGGTCACGTCAACCCTCTCTTCTGGGCCGCTTTCATCATGCTGGGCGATCCGGGTTATTAAAAAGGTTTCTTTTTCAATACTATATATGAAATAAGTGCCTACTTGACTTGATAGCTTATACCAGCCAATATCATCCCTAAAATATCTTGTGTTAAGACTTGACCTAATTCCTACGATAAATTCCAGGGAGAACGAAATGAACCGCTGGTTGCATCTGGGCGAAATTACTCGGATCAATGCCATGTTGGCGCCTGAAAAACTAGGGGCCAAAGACTTGATCAGGTCGCTTTCCTTCAGGGCTTGGAACGAGCGTAGTTGCCGCCTGGCCAACGCGTTGCTGGGCCTTGGTCTCAAGAAAGGCGACTGCGTGGGAGTCCTGGCCTACAATTGCGTCGAGTGGGCTGAAATCTACGTGACTCTGGCCAAGGCCGGACTAATAGCCGTACCCATAGTCTTTCGGCTGGCGCCTCCAGAAATTGAATATATCCTCAATGACTGCCAGGCCAAGGCTTTCATCGTCCAGGAACCTTTTGTTCCGGCGGTCGAATCCATCCGCCCCGGACTTCCCCGGATCAAGCATTATATCTACTTGGGGACCGGGGATTCGCCGGCCGGCTACCTTCATTACGAGGATTTGATGAGAACCGGGACGCCGAATGAGCCGCCGGTTGACGTTCGGTACGAAGACGTCTGGACCATTTGCTACACTTCGGGCACCACCGGCCGGCCCAAAGGCGCGATCCGGACCCATGAAAGTTTTATCGCCTTATGGTTGATAGATATCGCCGAGATAGGCTTTCGACGGGACGATCTGGCCCTGGTGGTCCTGCCCATGTGCCATTCCAACTCCATCAATTTCGGTTTCGCCCTGACCTATGCCCAGGCCGGCATGTTTATCTACCATGTCCCCAGTTTCGAGCCCGAACATCTGCTGAAGACCCTGGCCGAGGAAAAGATCACTTTCACCTCTCTGGTCCCGACCCATTACATCATGCTCCTGGCCCTGCCCGACCAGGTGAAAGAACGCTACGACGTTTCCGGCGTGCGCAAGCTGATGTGCTCCTCCGCGCCGGCCCGGCTGGATACCAAGCTGGACATCCTGAAATTTTTTAAAAACTCAGAGCTGTTCGAGGGCTATGGCGCCACGGAGACCGGTCTGGTGACTCTGCTTCGGCCTGAAGACCAAATCCGTAAGCTCGGCTCGATCGGCCGGGAAGTCATCGGCACGGACCGAATACGACTCCTCGATGATCAGGGGCGGGAAGTTCCGGACGGCGAGGTCGGCGAGATATATTCCCGTGGGCCTTATAATTTTTCCGGATACCTCAACCGGCCTGAAGCCACGGCCGAGTCCTATCGGGGTGAATTCTTCTCCGCCGGCGACTTGGCCCGCCGGGATCAGGATGGTTTCTATTATCTGATAGACAGGAAAAAGAACATGATCATATCCGGCGGCGAGAACGTTTACCCCTCGGAAGTCGAGAACGTGATCGGCGGGCATGAAAAAATCAAGGAGGTGGCCATTATCGGCGTTCCGGACCCCAAGTGGGGCGAGGCCGTCAAGGCGGTGGTGACGGTGCATGAGGGAGTGGAATGCTCGCCGGAACTGGAAAAGGAATTGCTCGACTTCTGCCAAGGTAAAATCGCGGGTTTTAAGAGACCTAAGAGCGTGGACTTCATCAACGAAGCAGACATGCCCCGCACGCCCAGCGGCAAGATACTTCATCGGGAACTCCGCCGCCGCTATTCCGAGAAGGATGATTCAGGATCAAGAAAACTAAAATAGCGTAATTCAGTCGCCGGCCGGCGGGGGACAGGCTCGATTATGTTATTCAGCTTTGATTCGGCGGATGTAATCCTCCCGGGGAGGATGGAAGACCTCCACCGCCACCGTGGTGCAGGGACCGGAGGTTCCCCCGTGGAGGACGTTGGGCGGTATAAGGTAGGCATCGCCTTTACGGCAGACTTGCGTTTCTTCGCCAATGGTCAACGTGACCTCGCCCTCGATGATTAAACCCATCTGCTCGTGCGGGTGGCTGTGGGCCGGCATGGTGACATTCGGCGCCAGGGTGGCGTATTGGATCATTAAACCGTCGCCCCAAGCCAGTTTGACTTCGGCCCCCGGCGCCAACCGCAATTCTTTATACCCATGAGGATACGGGAAAAACATCAAGGGTCTCCTTTTTATTCAATGGGCCGACTTCCGTTGGTCCATGACTTCGACAAAAGCCAGTATCTGTTTCTTGGCCCTTTCCTCGGAAAAAGTGGTCACGTCCACCATGTCGCTTTCCAGCACGAGTTGGGGCAGATCGCTATACTTCTTCAACAGATTGAGCTGGTGCCATTGACCGACGTGGACCGTTCGACAGGAAAAGGCCCGGTGCATGAAAACGCCGTCTATTTTATATTTCTCGATCCACTCCAAGAGGAGTTCGACGTCGGGATTCCGGGAATTGCCGTCAGCCTTACGGTAACGGAAGGTCCAGGTCCGGATGAAGCGGTAAGCCAGCCGCTCGAGGGGGTCTTGAACCTGGTCCGGTATTTCCACCGGGTCCCAGGGCTTATAGGTGACCTCGATGGGAAAGACCGCCCCCAGGCTTTCGAAGTAATTGAGCAACATCAAGGAATGCCAGGGGGGCAGGCCGCCAGCCCACAGGATTCTGAATTTTTCTTCCGGGATCACCCCTGTTTTGCTTGCCACTCTTTCCTTGATCTCGGCGTGAAGTTCGGTGTAGAAATCCAAGGCCTCGGGCCGGCCCAGCATGAACCAGCCCGGAACCATGCAATTGAAGGCATCCTCGGAAGGCATGGGCGCGGGAACGGCCCGCCTCAGGTTATAAGCCTGCCACCAGATGGCCAGGGTCTTTTCGGCCAGGTTCACCGTCTCGCTCAACCGGTCCCAATCCATTTTGCGGCCCAGGCTTTGTTCCAGGAACTCGACCAGTCCTCTTAACTCCTTGGTGGTAAGCTTGACGTAGCGTTCTTCCGCCTCCTCGAGGTCGCAGGGGTAAGGGGGCCAAAGAAGATTATGGGCGTAAAAAGGCGCGTCAAGGTATCGGCTCAAGGCCTGGAACCATTTGTACCTGGGGTCGCAGATCATCATGCCCGAGCCCAGCAGCACGGTCGGTCGGGCCATGCCTCCATCCGGCGATGAAGGAGGGGCCTCGCCCAATTGCCTACGCCAGGCGTCAAAGCCCAGGCCGCACAGGGCGTAGGTGCACAGGTCCTGGCTGAATCCTTCGTTCACCGCCCGTTTCAAGAACCGTTCCGCGTCCCGTTTAGCGGCGCACAAGCCGGCGAAGTTCTCGGTCCAGACCGGGGTAATATCCATGGCCCGAAGTATCTCGTCGTAAAAGCTCATAATGAAGGTGTAAGCCACCGGCTGGCCGTCCCGTCCGGCCGCCTGGGCTTCCAGGCTCATCTTCTTTACCAGGCCGCGCACTTTCTGCGCCACTTTGGTGGTCTTGCGGGCGGTGGTTGTCTGTCCCTCACTGGCCATGACGTCGTCGCTTTCCTTTATCCACCGATTATTTCCAGAAAGGCTTCAATCCTGGTTTTCAGCCTGGCTTCGGCGCTGAAGAGGTATTCTTCTTCCAAATGGAGGACGGCCAGACCTTCGGCCCCCAGGTAGGCTTTCAAGTCCGGGACGTCGAACCCATAAGTGTCGCAGAACCTGATAATATCCAGGATGACGCCCTTCACGCCCCACTCCCGGGCCAATTGTTTGATATGACCGAAGCGCGCCTCATTTTCATCCGCGCCGGAGCCGGCCGGCGGTCGAATAGTGCGGGGGCACTTGATCTCCGTCAGGTAATACTCGGCCAGGGCGCGCAGGGGCCGTTCTCGTTCAGGCACGTCTCTCCAGAACGGTCTGGTTCCGGTGCAGAGGTCGTCTATCACCACCACGGCGCCCAATCCTTCGATCAATTCCAACAAAGGCGTATCGTCCTGTCTGGCCCCGTGAATCATCAGCCTGATTCCGGCCGGCCGGTCAATCGATCGAGCCTTGACTTCCTGAATGACCCGACTGACCAGGGCCAAAGACTCCGTCAGCGGCAGCGCCAGAACGGCCTGCACGACTTTGGTGGCTTCCACCCCTGACAAGAGGGGCGGGTCCGGCTGGCGCAATTGATACAGTTCTCTGATCAAGCGCCGGAGTTCATTATGTCCGGCGATGGCCCGGCGCAGGTCGTCATCGTGAATTCTCCGGTTCAAGTACCTTTCCAGGCTGAGCTTGAAGGCCGCCAACTCCGCTTCAAAGAACTCGAGGGCCGCGGGCCGGACAATGTGGGGGACATTGACGAACCAGGCGTATTTTTGCGGGAGTACGCCCTGCCAGACCGTGGCCAGGGAAACCATATTATCGCAGGAATGGGCGAAGACAATTCCGTCGAGAAAATCGAACCGACCTTGCCTGGCTTGGTCGAAGGCGCTACGGGCAAAGGAGCACATGATCGTTTCCAGGTGACCGTCAGCCAGGGCCGGCGTTTTCCTCATGTCGCCGTGGAGGCGATAGGGCGCCAGGCCGGCGGCGGTGATTATCTCCACCGGGACGTAACAGCATAAGTAGCCGGCGAAGCGCCGATCCAGGGCCTTTAACTCACTGGCGGCGGCGGGGCGGTTCTGAAATATCCGTTCGACTTCGGCCAGTCCGGCGCTCTTGCTCAATGAATGTTCATCCTTGACCATCGCTGTCTTTCCAGAATTATCAGCTTTCCTTAATCCACTGGCGGGGGAGTATATCCTCTTGTCCGAGGAGCGTCCAGCGCGCGTTTAAGACTAATCGGGATAAAGTCCGCCTGGTTTCAAGTTTCGGCTTCCCGCATGGGCCCCCAGCGTTGGAGATATAAATCTTTGGCCCTGGGGTTGACCAGGGCGATGGACCGGGGCCAGCAGCCGCCGATGATCCAGGCCGCTTCCAGGCCGGGTTTGAGCCAGCCTTCTTTTTCCGCTTCCAGGGACAAGTAACCCATATGAGGCGTGACAATTACGTTATCCAGCCCGAAAAGGGGATGGTCGGGCCGGGGCGGCTCCAATTCCAGGACGTCCAGACCGGCCCCGGCGATCCTTTTTTCCTTCAGGGCCAGACACAGGGCTTCTTCCTCGACCACCGGTCCCCTGGCCGTGTTGATCAGGAAAGCCGTGGGTTTCATGAGGGCCAGTCCCGCGGCCCCGAGGAGATGCCTGGTCTTTTGGTTCAACGGGACATGCAGAGAAACGAAGTCCGAGGCTTTCAACAGATGGTCCAGTTCGACCTGGACCACACCCAGTTGGCGGAAGAGGTCCGGCGGCTGAAAAGTGTCGTGGGCCATGACCTTCAAACCCAGGGCCTGGGCCTTGCCGGCCAGGTTGCGGGCGATATTACCGAACCCGATCAGGCCGAGAGATTGCCCGCGCAGCCGGTTGATGGGCCGCAAGACCTGTTGGTGAATTTTGGCGGGATAAGGCGTATCCCACCACCCGTCCTTGACGGCCTGGCGGCCGGGGATGACTTTCCTGGCCAGGGCCAGGATCAGCATCAGGGCGTGGTCCGCCACTTCATCCAGGCAGAAGTCCGGAACGTTGGTCACCAGGACCCCGTTTTCGGTGGCCGCGTCCACGTCTATCCAGTCGTAGCCTATACCGGTGACGCAGATGGCCCTGAGCCTAGGCAAACTTTCGATGACCCGCCGGGTGAAGGGCTGGAGCATGGTTATGGCCACGTCGGCCTCGCTCAAGGCCGCTATGATTTCTTCCTCGCTGGACTGGGGGCCGGCCTGACACGGAATTCTGACCAGTTCGCCGCCGGCGGCCTTGATCACCTCTTCGCCCTGGTCGAATTCGGGCGCGAATTTCAAGGAGACCACTTTGAACATTTTTTATCCTCGAAGACTCACTTTATCATGGCCCTGGGCAGCCAGATGGACAAGGGCGGGTAGAGAATCGTGATCAACAAACCCAACGTCATCAGGAAAAGGAACGGCAAAATAGACCGGATGATCAAGGCCATGTCTATGCCCTCCGGCGCCACGGCCTTCAAGTAAAAGAGCGACATGCCGTAAGGCGGGGTCAGGAAGGACATTTGGAGATTCACCGCGATCATGGCCGCGAACCAGATCGGATCGAAGCCAAGCTCCTGGATGAGCGGGCCGAAAATCGGCAGACACAGCAGCAGTATCCCGAACCAGTCCAGCAGCGTGCCCAGGGCCAGCACGATGATATTGATGGCGATCAAGACACCCCATTTACCGCCCGGCAGGCTCAACATGTATTCCTTGACCACCTCGCCGCCGCCCAGGCCCAGAAATACCGAGGTGAAGCAACTGGCGCCGGCGGCGATGACGCAGATCATGCCGATGGTCCGGGCCGTCGAGAAAACGGTTTCTTTAAATACCTTCCAGGTCAGGCGCCGGTTGGCCGCGGCGATAATGACGGCGCCGATGGCCCCCAGGCCGGAGGCTTCGGTCGGGGTGGCCACGCCGGCGAAGAGCGTTCCCAACACGGCCAGGATCAGAAAGATCGGTGGGGAAACATAAATCAACAGCATCGTCAATTTACGGCCGAACGAAACTTTCTGGCGCTCCTCGATCGGTAGAGGCGGCCCCAGGTTCGGATTCAGGCCGCACCTGAACAGGACGTAGGCCGAATACGAGCCCGAAAGAATCAGGCCGGGGAAGACGCAGGACATAAAGAGTTTGCCCACCGAAAGTTGGGCCATGGCGCCGTAGATCACCAGCATGATGCTGGGAGGAATCAGAATACCCAGGGTGCCGCCGGCCATGACCGTGCCGCAGGCCAGCTTGGGGTCGTAGCCCCGTTTGAGCATCTCCGGCAGGGCCAGCAGGCCCATGGCCGTGACCGACGCCCCTACTATGCCCGTGGCGGCGGCAAAGATGGTGCATATGATGATAGTGGCCAGGGCCAGGCCGCCGCGGATGGGACCCATCCAGACGTGCAGGGCCTCGTACAATTTTTCGGCCACGCCCGAACTGCCCAGCATGTTGCCCATGAAGATGAAGAGCGGCAGGGCGATCAACAAATAATTTATCTGCATGGCGAAAAACTGGTTGGCGAACATGTGGAAGACCTGGGGGCCCCAGCCCAACAGTCCGAAAACCGTGGCCACTCCGCCTAGAATATAGCCCAGGGGATGACCCCAGAAGACCAGGACCAGGACGGGAACGAACATCCACAACGGGTTGATATCCAGCATCGGTTATACCTCGCGGCGAAACAACGCGCCGACGACCCGAATCCATTTGGCCAGACACTGCAGCCAGAGCAGCACAAAACCTATGATCAGCGTGGTCTTCAAGGGGTAGAGCGGAGGGGCGAACGGGGTCTGGGTATGCTCCCAGGTCTGCCATGAACTCAGGACAAAATCCCAGCCGCCGATGATCAACGCCGTCAGCCAGAACAGGCACAAGGTCGGATAGAACACCAGTTCGAGGATCAGCTTGATCCGGTTCGAAAGACGACCGGACAGGACGTCCACGGCGATCTGGGTCCCGCTCTGCTGGGCCCAGGCGGCCACCAGAACAAAATAAGCGCCCCAGAGCATAAACGTTATTTCAAAACCCCAAATAGTCGGATCGTGCAGTATCCGGCGCCGGAGAACGTCATAAGGCACCACGATCATGATGAGCACCAGGGCCCAACTGGCCGTCTTACCCGCCCAGACGCTCAGGGAGTCAACTTTATCAAGAATTCGATCAAACGGGCCCATGTGGCCTCCCTATTCCCAGGCCGGGGACGCCTGGATGGAACTCCACCCCCGCGTCCCCGTCCCAGCGGTTCTCGTTTATGGTCCTGGTTCAGAGTCGAAAAGCGACCGCCGGCTCTCACTTCTTGAAGGAGAAATCCACCAGCTTCCGGTAATCCCGCATCATGGTCAGGAATTTTTCCTGGGACGCCCAGACCTCTTTGAAGAGCGGGTCTTTATCCGCGAACTTTTGCAACACCTTGTTCCTGGCTTCATAAATCTTTTTTAAATCCTCGTCGGAGAACCTATGGGTTTTACAACCATAGTCCATCATGCGTTTCCAGGCCTGGGCGTCGTCGTTGGTGCCGAAAGTGGCGTATTTCCTGTACTCGGCGTCCGTGGCGATCTCCAGAATGTACTTCAGATCATCCGGCAGCTTGTTCCAGGCGTCCTTGTTGATGATGTTGATTATCAGGGAACACGGCTCCTGCCAGCCAGGCATCAGGACATACTTGCCCACTTCGTGCAGACCGAAAGACCAGTTGACCGAAGGCGTCGAGAATTCGAGCAGATCAATGGTTCCACGCTCGAGGGCGGTATATAGCTCGCCCGGCGGCAGGCTTATGGTCTTGACCCCTAATTCGGTTACAATCTGGGCCGGCAGGCCGGTGATCCGCATCACCTTGCCTTTCATGTCCTCCAGGCCATTTATGGGATTCTTGGAGATAGCGGCGATCTGTCCGAAGGAGAGCCAGGCGCCGATGACGTGAATGTTGTACTTGTCGTACATTTTTTGGATGTACTGCTTGCCGCCGGCCTCGTGGTACCACACCATGTAGTCGTGTTCGGTGAACCCGAAGGGAAGAAGCCCCAGAATCCCGCCCACCGGGTCTTTGCCGATGTCCCAATAAGGCGTCCAGGTGGCCATCTCGATGGTTCCCTTCGAAACGGCGTTGCTCATCTCGAAGGTGGGCACCAACTCGCCCTCGCCGTGGGAAGTGATTTTAAGCCTGCCGCCGGATAGTTTGTCCACTGCCGAGCAGAAGTAGTCCTGGCTGTTCACCGTGGCCGGATGACCCTTGGCAAAGAAGAACTGCATCCGGTAACGGAACTTCTGGTCCTTGTCCGCGCCGGAAGCCGGAATAGCCAGGAAAACAGTCAGCGCCATGACCAGAATGACGACCGTCCATTTTTTGCTCATAGCCTCTACCCTCCTTGATGGTTAAATTGATTCTCCTGAACCCTAATCACTTACTCCCACCGTCCGCTGTCAATATCGCGTTTATATTCAAAACTATCCGGCCGGCCGGATTTGGGTCCTCCTATCCCTTGAGAATAGCCACGGAACTGTGGCCGTCGGCGCCGTACACGTGGGTCAGGGCGACCTTGGCCTCGCCGACCTGTCTGGCCCCGGCTTGTCCCCTGAGCTGCAAGATCATCTCGTAAACCTGGCGCAGCCCGGAGGCGCCCACCGGCTCGCCGTTGCTGATAAGCCCGCCGCTGACGTTGACCGGGATGCGACCGCCGATCTCGGTGGCCCTTTCCTCGACCAACCGGCCGCCTTCGCCCGTGGGGCAGAAGCCCAAATGCTCATAAGCTTCCAGCTCGCAAAAGGCGTCCGTGTCCTGTACTTCGGCCACGTCCACATCCCGGGGACCAAGGCCGGCCTGGTTGAAGGCTTCGTTGGCCGCGTCCGTGGTGGCGCAGGCATAGTCGTCCACCGGGCCGTGATGATAAGCGGCCACGTTGAGCATGGGATAACGGCCGATCTTGTGGGCGATTGCCGCCAGGGTCACCGGCCTGGTGGTAAACCTTTTCGCGGTCTTTTCGTTACACAGGACCACGGCCGCGGCCCCTTCATTGGGCGCGCAGATCATGTACAAGGTTATGGGATCGCAGACCGGTTTGGAATTGAGGACTTGCGCCAGGGTCATTTCCTGGCGGTACATGGCCAGGGGATTGAGCGCGCCGTATTTATGATTCTTGACCGAAATAGCGCCGATCTGCTCGATGGTGGTGCCGTAATCGTGCATGTGCCTGCGGGCGGCCAGGGCCCAGTACATGGGGTTCTGGCCCAGCCCCAGCCTGATCTGCCATTCGGTATAATTGGGCGGCGGCAGAAAACCGGTCGGCATTTTTTCCAGGCCGAAGACCAGGACCAGGTCGTGCCGGCCGGAGACGATGGCCTGATGGGCCTGCCTCAAAGCCGCGCCACTCGAAGCGCAGGCCGCCTCGACGTCCACGATGGGAATTCCGGTTCGACCGAACTGGGTAAGAACCTTCAAGCCGGTGCACTGAGGCAGAAAGACCCGGCTGCAGTAAGCGGCCTCGATATCCTTGAAAGCCAGCCCGGCGTCTTTCAAGGCCATTTCGACGGCCTCGCGCCCGATTTGAAGATAATGCTTGCCGGGAAAACGACCACAGGGGTGACACCCTGCTCCGATTATCATGACTTGGCTCATAGTATACTCGCTTGGGTTAGTTTTGTTTCACCGGTTTGAAGGTATAGGCCATCACTGCCCGGCCCTGGGCATCCAGCCAGCCCTGGTAAACCTCGAGTTCCACTTCCAAACCTATTCGCAAATCATCCCGCGGGCAGTCCTTGAGGGTCGAAATGATCCGGACGCCTTCCGGCAGTTCGACCCAGGCCGCTGGCAGAGGCTGGTACGGATCAGGGGGCTGATAGGGCGGCGGCGAAGGATAATGGAGGATGGTGTAGCTCCAGACCCGACCTTGGGGGCTGAGGGCGACGGTCTCCACGTCTTCGCTGGTGCAATGCTCGCAGTTCTTTTTCCGGCCAAAGGTCACCGTCCGGCAGGCCCGACACCTGGTGCCCAGGAGCCTGGCTTTCTCCGGATCGGCTGGATTCACCAAAAAGTTATCATCAAAGGCGACAACGGCATTGGACACTTGTTTTCCTCCTGATTTCGACTGGCGTTCATTTCCACCGGCTGTCCGGGTCCGGCGAAGCACTCCTGGATGGGTCCATTCGCTGTTGACTGCGCGGACTACGGCCATCCGTGACAATTTTTCAGGCCGAGGCTCAGGCCTTGAGCCCTTCCCGCCAGCCTTCGGTCACGGCGGCGGCCAAGTCGCGCACCTCGACGGCATCGCCTATGACCCGGAAGGGCAATCCGCCGGCGCGCGGGGTCTCGGCCAGAACCGTCTCCGGTCTGGCCCCGGCGGCCAGGACGATCGTCTCGGCCGGCCGACGTATTCTCTCACCCTCACGCGTGCTGAATTCAATCCCCTCCGCGGTGATTTTTTCCTCCTTCACCCCGACAAAGGTCTCGATCCGGTCATGGGAATCCAGGCGGGCCAGCAGGTGGTCCCGCTGTTTGGGATTGAGCTTCAGGGCCAGGTCGTCCAGTATTTCGACCAGCGTCACCTGCTTGCCTAGGTGGGCCAGGTATTCGGCGGTTTCGCAGCCTACCAGGGCGCCGCCGATGACGACGACCGCGTCGCCAACCTCGGCCCGACCGGCCAGCACGTCCACCGCCTGCGCCCATCCACGCTTTTCCAGGCCGGGAATTCGCGGAACGACGGGCGTCGAGCCGGTGGCGACAATTACGGCTTCCGCTGGAAAGCTCTCGATTTCCCCGGGCCGGAGTTCACGATTCAGCCATACCGTCACCCCAAGACGATCGAGTTCGCGTCGCTGGTACGCGGCGAAATCTCCGAGGCTCTGCTTGTAAGGGGGCACCGAGGCCACCAGCAACTGCCCACCCAGGGCCGGCCCTTTCTCGACCAAGGTCACCTGATGACCTCTGGTCGCGGCGGCCCGGGCCGCCTCCATACCGGCCGGTCCGCCTCCGATCACCAGAACCTTTTTCTTGGGCGCCGCCGGACGTAATTCGATCTCCCTTTCCCGGCCGACCGCCGGGTTGACCGCGCAACGCACTTCCGTGTGCCAGACCGTGATGCAATCCAGACAGGTCATGCACCCCAGGCAAGGCCGGATTTCTTCCAGTCTCCCGGCAGCGGCCAGATCAGGCAGGTTGGGATCGGCAATAAGACGGCGGCCCATGACGATTAAATCAGCCTGGCCTTTGGCCAGGGTTTGTTCGGCCGAGGCCGGATCGTGGCGTCCCATGGACATGACCGGAATGCTTACCCGCGCCTTTATATTTTCGGCCAGAAAAGACAGGGCGCCCGGCTTTTGGGCCATGGGCCCTCCCGAACGCAGGTTCATCTCGTAAGAGGAAAGCGATACGTTTATGGCGGCGGCACCCGAATCCTCGGCCAGGCGCGCCACGCTTGCGGCTTCGTCCTGGGTCAAACCGGCGGCCGAGCCGTATTCCGCGCCGTTAAGGCGAAACCACACCGGAAAATCATGACCCGCCTTCTCGCGTATCGCGGTCAGGACCTCGAGCAACAGCCTGGTCCGATTTTCTAGGCCGCCCCCGTACTCGTCGGTCCTGCGGTTGAAATACGAAGATAAAAACTGGGAAATCAGATAGCCGTGGGCCGCGTGCACTTCGACGCCATCGAAGCCGGCCGCCTTGGCCCGGCCGGCCGCCAGAGCGAACCTTTCAACTACGTCTTTTATTTCTTTCCGGCTAAGGGGCCTGGGCCTCGCGCCTTTCGGTCTGGGGACCGCTGAAGGCGCCACGGGCTCAACGCCGGTCAAACCGCTGATGGCCGCCGCGCCGGCGTGGACGATCTGGGCCGCGACCTTGGCCCCATTACGTTTGATGGCCTGGGTCAGTCCGGCCAAGCCGGCAATAAAACGGTCTTCATCCAGGCGAACGTGCCGTCTGACGCCATCGGCCACCGGGCTCTGGATCGTGGCCGCTTCGACGATTATCAGTCCCACCCCGCCCCGCGCCCTGGTTTCATAGTAGTCCAATTGCCTATCGCTCACGGTCCCGTCTTCGAGGGCCAGATTGGTGCACATGGCCGGCATGACCAGGCGATTGCGCAGGTCCATGCCCCCGAGATTGTATGGTTCAAAAAGTCTTGGAAAGAACTTGGTCATGGTTTCTCCCTCAGCCGACTCTTCAGCTCCTGGCCGATGCGCCAGGCCGGACCAAGCGGATCGCCCACGGACCAGTAAGTGTTGTCCGGCATGGTAAAAACAAAGGGATTCATTTTCTTGAGATCAGGTCGTCCCTCGGTCAGAAAGCGCTCTTCCGCGTAAGCCTGAACCACCTCACCGAAATAGACGTTCCGACCGGGCAGCTCGACCTCATGGATGAGCCGGCATTCAAAATTGAGCGGGCATTCCTCGATCATCGGCGCCGTGTTCAAGCGGCCGTAGAAGGAAGTGAAGAGCTTTGATTTGTCGGCGCGATGTCCGGAGACCAGGCCGCAAAGGTCCACCAGCTTGACCATTGCCTCGGACGGGATATTGACGCTGAACGTTCGGTTTTCTCTAATACCCATATTGGTATAATGTTTTTCATTCAGACCGACGGCCAGGACGACCGGGCTGTGATTGACCGGGGCGCAAAAGGCGATGGTTAAATAATTAGGCTGACCGTGGACTAAGGCGCCCACCAACGTGACCGGCATCGGGTAGATAAAGGCTTTGGCACCTAGGGCAGGCTTGGCCATGAAGTTATCCTCACTTCATTACAGTCTCTATTGAAATTAAGGCTCAATGTGGCAAGTAATATTTTTATTGTCAAGTAGGTACAATCTTGTTATATAGTATCCAAGAATAAACTAATGGACGAAGGGAGTAATCGAATAATGATTAGTTGCGGTCAAAAGGATTACAACTGCCCGATTGAAGTAACCTTAGGGGCCATGGGCGGGAAATGGAAGTGTTTGGTTCTCTGGCACTTGCAGGACAGCATTCGCCGGTTTGCCGAATTGAGGCGTCTCATCCCCGGCATTACTCAAAAAATGTTGACCCAGCAGTTGCGGGAAATGGAAAGAGACGGATTGATCATCCGCAAAGTCTACGCCGAAGTGCCGCCCCGGGTGGAATACTCGCTTTCCGAGCACGGCGAGACCTTAAGGCCGATTTTATGGGCCATGTGTAAATGGGGGGTCCAGCACGCCAAACGCATCGAAGCGACCATTGTCCACGAAGAACCGCGCCTGATGCCTCAACAGGCTGACATCGTGGCTTATCTTCAGGGTCAGGCCCAACAGGGGGCCTGAAATCTAATCCAATACGGGCGACCTCGAGCCGGAGGCCGGCTAAGGCAGTGATACCGGAAAACCGGTGGTCCTGTACTGCCTGAGCCCAAAGGTTTCGAGGGCCGTGGTATCTGCCAAAAAAAACCATTGACGCCGCGCCAAGGGTATGGTAGGCAGGCTTTAACTGAATGACAATTCATTCATAATTAACGCCGGAGGGCGGCGTCCCCAGGGCCAGAGCTGAATGATCCTTCATTCATGATCGCCCCCAGGCCCACCACCCGGCAGACCAGACCAACCCGGATCACGAAGGAGGCCACTCATGAGAAAGATCAAACAGGTCACGGTGATCGGGGCCGGAGTCATGGGCGCCACCATCGCCGCCCATCTGGCCAACGTGGGTATCAAAAGCAACCTCCTGGACATAGTCCTGCCTGAACTTTCGCCCGTGGACCAAAAAGCCGGCTTGACCCGTGAATCCAAAGCCTTCCGCGACAAGCTGGCCCAGGGAGGAGTGGACAAGGCCCTCAAAGCCAGGCCGGCGTCGTTCTACGTGCCTGAGGACGCCAAGCTCATCCGCACCGGCAACATCGAAGACAACCTGGACTGGATAAAGGAATCCGACTGGATCGTGGAAGTGATCGTGGAAAACCTCGAGCTGAAAAAGAACCTTTTCCAGAAGATCGCTCCCTATCTGGGGCCGGAGGCCATCCTCACCAGCAACACTTCCGGCATACCCATCCAGGCCATGTCCGAGGTCCTGCCGCCCGAACTGGCGGAAAGATTCCTGGGCACGCACTTCTTCAACCCGCCCCGGTACATGAAACTCCTGGAGATCATCCCCGGCCCCAGGACCAGACCCGAGATAATCCGGTTCATGGCCGCCTTCTGCGAAGAGGTCCTGGGCAAAGGCGTGGTTTACGCCAAAGACACGCCCAACTTCATCGCCAACCGCATCGGCGTGTTCGGGATGATGGACGCCGTCCAGACCATGGTGGACATGGATTTGACGCCGGAAGAAGTGGATAGGCTCACCGGCCCGGCCATCGGTCACCCCAAGAGCGCCACCTTCCGCACCGCGGACCTGGTGGGCCTGGACACCCTGGGACACGTGGCCAAGAACGTCTACGACGGCGTGCCCGAGGATGAAAAAAGAGACGCCTTCCTCGTCCCCGACGTCCTCAAGGCCATGCTGAACCAGAAGCTACTGGGCGACAAGACCGGCAGCGGCTTCTACAAGAAGGTGGGCAAGAACATCCTCTCCTTGAACCTGAAAACCATGGAGTACGGGGAACAGAAAAAAGTCCAGTTTGAATCGCTCAAAGCCACCAAAGGTATCGAGGACCTGGGCCAGCGCTTCGCCGCCCTGTACTACGGACAGGATAAAGCGGCCGAATTCATTTTCCGGACCATTTCGGCCAGCCTGATTTACTCGGCCAACCGCATCCCCGAGATCGCCGACGACATACTCAACGTGGACAACGCCATGAAGTGGGGGTTTGCCTGGGAGCTGGGCCCCTTTGAAATCTGGGACGCCCTGGGCCTGGAAAAATCAGTGGCCAAAATGGAGGCCGCCGGGTACAAGACGCCGGCCTGGGTCAAGGAAATGCTGGCTTCCGGCAAGAAAACCTTTTACCGGACCGAAAAAGGCGTCAAGTACTTCTATGACCCGATTTCGAAGAATTATCGGGCCGAACCCGACCAGCCCAAAATCATCCTTCTGCCTTCTCTCAAGGATCGGCAAAAGGTCGTCAAGGAGAATCCCGGCGCCACTTTGTACGATATGGGCGACGGCGTGGCCTGCCTCGAGTTCCACACCAAGATGAACTCGATTGACGCGGACCTGGTGAACATGATCACCGACTCCCTGCCCCTGGTCGCCGAAAACTTCGAGGGTCTGGTCATCGGCAATCACGCCCCCAACTTCTCCGTGGGCGCCAACATCTTCCTGGTCCTGGTCTACGCCAAGGAGAAGAAATGGGACGAACTGGGCGGCATGGTCAAGGCCCTGCAGGACGCCCTGATGGCGGTGAAGTATTTCGATAAGCCGGTGGTGGCCGCTCCGGCCGGCATGGCCCTGGGCGGCGGCTGCGAAATCTGCCTCCACTCGGCCCGGGTCAGGGCCGCGGCCGAGACCTATATGGGTCTGGTCGAAGTCGGAGTGGGCGTGCTGCCGGCCGGCGGCGGCTGCAAGGAACTGCTCGTCCGCAACACCGAATCGCTCTTCGAAGTGGGCCGGGGAGGCCTCTACCCGCGCCAGATCGAACTGAAGCCCTTCGTGGCCCGAGCCTTCGAGAACATCGCCCTGGCCAAGGTGAGCACCAGCGCCCGGGAAGCCCAGAAGATGGGCATTCTGCGGCCCACGGACAAGATAACCATCAACCGCGACCATTTGCTGGCCGACGCCAAGAAAACCGTGCTGGCCATGTCGGCCGAGGGCTACAGCCCGCCGCGGCCCAAAGACGATATCCGGGTCATGGGCCGGGAAGGCCTGGCCGTATTTAATCACGCCCTGTACGTCATGAACAAGTCGGGCTACATCAGCGAATACGACCGCGTGGTGGCCGGCAAGGTGGCCCACGTCCTATGCGGCGGCGACGTCCTGGCGGACACCATCGTCTCCGAACAATACATCCTGGACCTCGAGCGCGAGGCCTTTGTCTCGCTGTGCGGTAACGAAAAGACCCAGGCCCGGATCGAGCACATGCTGACCACGGGCAAGCCCCTGCGGAACTAAAGGAATAAGGAGGAAGGACCATGAAGGAAGCCGTTATCGTTGCCGCCGTCAGGACCGCGGTGGGCCGCGCTCCGCGCGGAGCGCTCCGCCAGACCAGACCCGAGGCCATGGCCGTGCCCGTGATCAAAGAACTTGTCCGCCGGACCCCCGGACTGAATCCGTTGGAAATAGACGATTTAATCATCGGCACCAGTTTCCCCGAAGCCGAACAAGGCCTGAACCTGGGCCGGGCCCTGGTTTCCGCCGCCGGACTGCCGGACGACGTGCCCGGCTTGACCGTCAACCGCTTCTGTTCCTCCGGCCTCCAGGCCATTGCCCAGGCCTGCGAACGGATAATGACCGATCAGGCCGACTGCGTGATCGCCGGCGGCGTGGAGAGCATGAGCCTCATCCCCATGGGCGGCAACCTGATGTATCCCTATCCGGAACTGGTGGCGATCCACCCGGGCGCCTATGAGCCCATGGGACTGACCGCCGAGAACGTGGCCGAGCGTTACCACGTCTCCCGCCAGGATCAGGACGCCTTCGGGTATCAAAGCCAGATGAAGGCCGCCGCCGCGATCAAGGCGGGCCGGTTCAAGGACCAGATCGTGCCTTTGACCGTCGAAACCCAGTCCTTCAACCCCCAAACCAGCGAGTACGAGAAGAGCACCTTTGTCTTCGACACGGACGAGGGCGTCCGCGCGGATACCACCTTGGAAGGGTTGGCCCAACTCCGGCCCGCCTTCAAGCCCAACGGAACCGCCACGGCCGGGAATTCCTCCCAGACTTCGGACGGCGCGGCCGCGGTCATGGTCATGTCCAAGGAAAAGGCCAAAGCCTTGGGTCTCAAGCCCATGGGCACCTTCCGCGGCTTCCAAGCCGCCGGTTGCGAACCGGAGTACATGGGCATCGGCCCGGTCAAGGCCATCCCCAAACTCATGGCCCGCACGGGGATGAAGCTGGAAAAAATCGAACTGATAGAACTCAACGAAGCCTTCGCCGCCCAGGCCCTGGCCGTCATCCGCGAGTTGGACCTAGACCAGGAAAAGACGAACGTCAATGGCGGGGCCATCGCCTTGGGCCATCCCCTGGGCTGCACCGGCGCCAAGCTGACCACTCAGCTCCTTTACGAAATGGCCGCGCGCAACCTGCGCTGGGGCTTGGTCTCCATGTGCATCGGCTTCGGCATGGGCGCGGCCGGTCTCTTCGAGAGGGAAAACTATTGACACATTGGGAGGATAAACCATGAGCGAGCATACCAAGATCAAGGGCGGGAGCTTCCTGCTGGAAAAGATCGCGCCCGAGGCGGTCACCGTACCCGAGGACATGAGCGACGAGCATCGCCTGATCGCGCAAACGTCTTGGGATTTCGTGGAAAAGGAGATCAGGCCCAACGCCGACAAGATCGAAAAGCAGGACGCGGCCCTGATCAAGAAGCTGCTGCTCAAGGCCGGTGAATTGGGCCTTAACGGCACCGACGTGCCCGAGGCCTACGGCGGGCTCGGCCTGGACAAGGTTTCCACGTCCCTGGTCTGCGAAGCCATCGGTTCGACCGGTTCCTTCGCCACCACCCACGGCGCCCACACCGGCATCGGCACGCTGCCCATCGTCTTTTTCGGAACCGAGGAACAGAAGAACAAGTATCTGCCCGGTCTGGCCACGGGTGAGGCCATGGGCGCGTACGCCTTGACCGAACCCAGCGCCGGCAGCGACGCCATGGGCGGGTGCAAGACCAAGGCCGTGCTGTCGCCCGACGGCAAACACTATATCCTCAACGGCCAGAAGATATTCATCACCAACGCCGCCTGGGCCGAGACCTTCATCGCCTACGCCAAGGTTGACGGCGAAAAGTTCACCGCCTTCATCGTGGAAAAGGGCTTCCCCGGCGTCTCCCACGGCCCGGAAGAAGGCAAGATGGGCATCAAAGGCTCTTCCACCTGCACCCTGATACTGGAAGACGCCAAAATCCCGGTCGAAAACGTGCTGCACGAGATCGGCAAGGGCCATCAGGTGGCTTTCAATATTCTGAACGTGGGACGATACAAGCTGGGCGCCGGCACGGTGGGCGGCTGCAAGGCTTCGCTCAAGAATTCGGTCGATTACGCCAAGGTCCGGGAGCAGTTCGGCCAGCCCATCTGCCAGTTCGGCGCCATCAAGGAGAAACTGGCCAACGGCGCCATGAAGACCTACCTGAACGAATCCATCTGCCATAGGATCGCCGGCCTGCTGGAGAGCGCCCTCGAGGCTATCCCGGCCGGCGACCCTATGTATGGCCGCAAGACCGCGGACGCCATTCACGAGTACGCCATCGAGTGTTCGATCAGCAAGGTTTACGGATCGGAGGCCGCCGCTTATCTCGTGGACGAGGGCGTCCAGATTCACGGCGGCTACGGGTTCATCGACGAGTACCCGGCGGAAAGGGCGTACCGGGACGCCCGGATTCTCCGGATTTATGAAGGCACCAATGAGGTCAACCGCCTGATCGTTCTGGGCGAGTTGATGCGCCGGGCCATGAAAGGCGGACTGCCCATATTCGAGGCCGCGGCCAAACTGGCCAAGGAGTTGATGGACAAGGCCGCGCCGGCGGTCCGGTCCGACGGACTTCTGGCGCCGCAGGAACAGGCCATCGAACAGAGCAAGAAAGCGGCCGTCTTCGTGGCCGCCGCGGCCGCCCAGAAATTCGGCCTCGAACTGACCAAGGAACAGGAAGTCATCACCCGCGTCAGCGACATGATCATCGAGACCTTTGTCATGGAAAGCGGACTGCTGCGGGCTCAAAAGGTCCTGGCCGCCCAAGGCGAAGAAGCGGCCAAGTATCATGTGGCCATGATCCAAGCCTACGTGGACGAAACAGTGCCCAAGATCGAGGCCTGGGGCAAATCGGCTCTGGGCCACGTGGAAAAGGGCGAAGCCCTGGCCGGCCAATTGGCGGCTTTACGACGGCTGACCAGGTCCGAACCCATTGACGCCATCTCCCTGAAGCGGATCATCGCCGACCGGGTGATAGAACTCGGGCGTTATCCGCTTTAGTCCTACATAACCTCCTGACAAAAACCTTCCGGCCCTTGGGGCCGTGTCATCCCACCTGCTCATCCTCGGGGGGCCGCCAGGCCCCCCATTTGCTCTTGCCCGGCCGGTTCCGAATTAACTTAAGGTGTACCAGCCGGATTTCATCTTTTCCATGGAACGTTCTCAACCTGTCCAACTCACCGCTGTTTGAGTCTATGGCCATAAGTTCCCAAGTAGCCACACACGGCCAAAATACACATCTCCAAATACCATAGCCCCAGATTCCACGCCTCATAATAGGCCATTCCGAATTGTCCTCGGTGCTTATGCTCCGGGTGAACAAGAGAGTTTCTTATTTCTGTGAGGGCATGAGGCGCGTCTATCCAGTTCATCAGGCCAGAAGAGGATAAACTCTGCAACGATGGGGTCGCAATGGGTATATCAAGGGGAATTTGCAGAGAAGAGAACAACAAACGAAACTTGTCCGAGGCCCAGAGGTCCTTAAATCCTTTTACCGTAAGAAGTCGTTTGTCCTTTACCGAATACTCGTAGGACAGCCTCTCTAGAGCCGCTTGAGTCAAAATGATACCCGCATCAATCCCTCGAGATGAATGGTTCGCATTCAAATACCAATAAATGACCTCATGCAGGGCTTCACGCCAGTCGTCATTTGCCCAACTCTTCATGAAGCCAGGAAACAACGTGGCCAATTGAGAACCATTATCAGGATCGAACCAAGAGAGAGGATTATGCCAAGGTTCACTGGGTGATGACCATGATTCCCAAACGCGGTTTCCGGAGGCATCAAATCCCACAGCGCAAATCGGTTTGCACCAACCACCCTTGGCAAAGGACAGAAAAAAACGAAGCGCGTTCAGGCACTCTTGAGCTTCCTTGCCAATAAATGGAGTGCCATCAGCCTTCTGTATGCCTCCGATATGCGTTAACCGGTATCCTCCTTCTTCTTTGAGAAATTTGATATTCTCCTGTGTCGAAACTAGCGATTTCAATTCAACCTTCCATTCCTCACAAGTCAAATCGACATGCTTGATGCCATTCATCATGGTCCCGCTTTGTTCTTTGGATCGTTGGGTCCCTAAGAAATCAACGAAATTAAATAGATGAAAAACGATTTGGATCATCTGTGTCGATTCGTCTCCAACCCCGTTAATCGGCTCAGACTTTGGGCACCATTTGATATTATACTCTTGGATCCTTACATCTCCACCGCAACTTAGCATGAAACCTTCAATCTTGCGACCGTTAATGGAAAAAGACGTGATTGGTTTTTGTCCTATACTTGCCTCCATTGCATCTTGAACAGAAACACCCTGAAAATAACCATAAATATAGATATTCGCCCGCGGCAAAAGATCAAGACGAACCTCGCCATTACCAGTATACTTATTTCCCTCAATATTCATTTCCGCATGACTTTTGTGAATCAACACGCTTGGTTCATTAGTAGTAAAATCAAAGGCAGGTTCTAATCTGTGTATATCTGTGCTCATTGGTAGTTCACTCCCTCGATCGAGTGATCGCCTGGTCGCACCTCATTAGGAGGTTCGGGGCTTCCTGTTGGACATTCTCAGGAATCTTGCAGGCCACGGTGATGATAGTGGCATAGTCGCCTTCATGCAATGCCTTTATAAAGCCTGCGCGCATCGCCTCGATGCGGAATCCTTTCAGGTACTTCCGGCTTGACCACCGGTAATCTTCGAATTCCTTGAGTAATGACCTTTCGCCCAAATTCTCCAGGTCACCGGCCTTGTTGGGGTCCGGCCCGTACGTCTTTACCCTTGGCGCTGAGGCTTTCATCGTCTTTGGACAGGTTACACAGGTCCTTAAAGTTTATCCAAAGGTAGCTATGTATCTGGTTTGGCACCTCGCTTTTGCCGGCTTATCCAATCTCATTCAGCACCTGGGGAAGGAAACAACGCGTACCCAAACAATTCCGAATCCGACTCCTCCTATGCTTTTCCAATGGTTCAGCGCATAGCGTTGCGCATAGAACGTAAATCTATGAAAATCCCTTTCGCAATCATAGGAAATATGCATAGCGTGCCCACCGTTTCTCTCCTGTCTGCCTGATCTGCCGATTCTCTTGTATCAGTTCCTGCATTAAACGGCGGGCCTGATTCCGGTCATAATGGGTTATCTGCCGGATTTCCGCATTCGAGATACCCGGTTAACCTCGCCTGGCTCTTTCCATAAGCACACTCAAAATTCTTGTCTTGGCCGCTTCCCAATCTATGCGGCGGTCACGTTCGGGGTGGTCGGGCCCGGCCAAGCGAAGGAGTAGTCTAACTTTTCTTGAAATAGTATCAGCCTCGGGCGGCCATATATATAAATAATTTCGCCATGTTAAGAACGATTACCCGTTAGGCCTGCTCTTCGTCTTGAACAATCGGATTCATCATTACCTGCTTCATGAGCCTATCTGGCCCCCTTTTTAAAAAGGGTTCCGCAAAATTAGAAATTATGATAAGGAAACCTTCATGTTTCGGTCAGATAAGCCGACCAATTACGAAGAAGTCTATCAGGGCCTGATCGGGAAGCTGGCCAGGGCCGATTACCGCCACGCCCTCCTTCATTTGGGCGCCAGGGACGCCGGAGCCCGGGTGGCCGTGGATGTTTTCAACCGGACCTGCCTGGTCGGTCCGGACGGCGTGGAGGCCGCTGACGGCGGACGGCTCGATTTCACCATCCGCATCTGCCTGGCCTATTATATTTTACAGGGCGGGCGAGGCGAGCCTTCCGGCGCTTGGGCGGCCTATCGCGATTTCAAGGACGGCGCCTTCTTTCATGCCGCCTTCGCCCAAATCGTCGAAGGCAAAATAGCCGCCGACTTTGCCGGCCGGCCGGTGGAATTGGCCCGGGCCGCCGCATCCTTGGCCGGAAAGCCGTTCGCGGCGGGGCTGGGTGGGGACTTCTGCTTCCGTTTCCCGGCCCTGCCCAGGATGCCGCTGATCCTGATCTTCTATGACGCCGACGATGAGTTCCCGGCTTCGGCCCGGGTGCTGTTCGATCAGTCCGCGCCCAACTTCCTGGATATGGAATGCCTGGCCGTCCTGGGCCTGATCCTGGCCGACCAACTGGCTCGGGCCGGCCGGACCGGCTGACGCCGAAACCTTGGTCGAGGGTCCATCCGGCCGGAGGTCACGGCTGATCTATTCTCACTCGGAGGATGAATTCCCATGTCGCAAACCATTGGCCTTCTGGCTGGAACCGTTTTCTACCATCAGAAGTACTTTGCCCAGGCCGAGCGCAAGACCATTGAAACCGATTTCGGCCAGACCGCCGTGCTCCTAACCGGCCGATGGGCTTACGTGGCCAGACACGGCCTCGAGGGGGAAGCCTATCTACCCCCGCACCGGATCAATCACGCCGCCAACCTGGCCGCCTTGAAAAAAGTGGGCGTCAAGGAAATCATAGGCGTCAATTCCTGCGGCAGCCTGCGGCCCTCGCTGGGGCCCGGTTCCGTGGTCCTGCCCAACGACTATATAGCCCTGGCCCGGGTGGAAACCATTTTCAACGATCACCGGGAACATATCGTGCCGATGTTGAGCGAACGCGTGCAGAAAAAGCTGAGCACCGCGGCCAAGGCCGCGGGTGTGTACCTGGTGAAGGGCGGCATCTACTGGCAGACCCCCGGCCCTAGGCTGGAAACCAAGGCCGAGATAAGGCTCCTGGCCCATTACGCCGACATGGTGGGCATGACCATGGCCAGCGAGGCCACCATCGCCCAGGAAATGGGCCTGGAATACGCCTCGCTCTGCTCGGTGGACAACCACGCCCACGGCCTCTCCCCCATCCCTCTCACCGGTGAGGAAATCATGGCCAACGCCGGGGCCAACGCCGACAAGATTTTCAAGATTATTCAGGCTTATCCGGAGGAGTGAATCGCCCGGGGGTAGGCCCGTCTCGGGACTATTTCGTTTCTGGTCCGGCTTGGCGCCAACCAGCCCGAAGACATATGGCCGCCGGCAGCAGCAGGATCACGTCTCGGATAAAAGTCATCACGTTGGCCGACCTGGCCTCGGCGGAAACGGAAAAGCAGCCGCACTGAAAATCGAGTCCTCGGGCCAGATTGAAGCCCACGGCGCCGGTGAAGATCAACATCAGACCGGACAGGATAATCGCCGCCGGCAGGGCCCATCGGCCACCCCGTATCAACAGAATACCCGCGCCCAGTTCCACCCAGGGCAGGATCAGGGCGGCCAGGTTAACGGCCGCGCCGGGCAGAATCTTATAGTTGAATATGATCAGGGCCAGTTGTTCAGGGTGGATTATCTTGTCCAAGCTGGCGTAGATGAAGGCGCCGCCCAGGATCAACCTTGAGGCTAAGTAAAGCCGCGGCGGGGATGAAGCTGACGGCTGGTTCGGCCTCATTTCTTGTCTCCGGCGGCGACCGGCAGGCCATGGACGGTCCACTCTTCCAGGCCGCCCAGGTAAACGGCCACGTCCGCCACCCCGGCCGCTTTCAGTCGGCGGCCGAGTTCCCGGCCGGCGGGACAGGTCACGCCTTCACAGTAAACGATCACGCGCCGTGACGACATGAGGCGCTGGCTCAGGTTGGACAAGAGTGTCCCGGCCTGGTCCAAGGGCAGGCTTTCCGCGCCGGGGATATGTTCCAGGCGATAGAAATCTTTAGGGCGGGCGTCCAGGACCAGGATGTCCGGCCTCAGGTAAAGGCTTTTCATCCGTTCGAGGTCCACGGCGATCAGGCCGTCGGGCAGTTGCCGCTCGCTCCGGCGGGCCAGGGTTTCTTCCCAGTCCTGAATCAGGGGCAGCGGCTCCGGCCGTATCGCGTTGGCGGCCAGCCCGATCAGCGCAGCCACCAAGACGATGGCCGCGGCCGCCAAGGTTTGGCGGATAAGAAAGGAGGTCATACCGGGATGTGGGGTCTGGAGTCGACGACGAGGCCGGAGAACATCA
This sequence comes from Thermodesulfobacteriota bacterium, assembly GCA_040755515.1. GTDB lineage: Bacteria > Desulfobacterota > Desulfarculia > Adiutricales > JAGVGV01 > JBFMAW01. The sequence continues at coordinate 82,194 of JBFMAW010000013.1, forward strand.
ATCCTCCAGCTTGCACACCATCTCCGCGTGCTCTTCGCCCCGGACCGACAGCACCGGCACCGGTGAACGCCGAAAGACCTTTTCGGCCACGGAGCCAAAGAGGTGGCCGGCCAGGTTGGTTCGACCCTTGGTGCCCACCACTACCAGATCGGCGCCGGCTTCCTTGACGGCTTCGAGTATCTCGGCCGCCGGGACGCCCACCCGGAAGACCTTCTCTACGGTCACGCCGGCGCAGCCCGTCTGCCGCACCAGTTCGTCCACCTTACGCGAACGCTCGTCCTTCTGGTTTTGGATGTAGCCTTCCACGGACAGGCGGTCGGTGTAGGCCTGGACCGATCTGATGGCGGCCACGTCCCGTTCATTGATCACGCTGACCACGGTCACGGCGGCGTGGGTGTCCTGGGCCAAGGCCAGCCCGTAACGCAACGTCGGCAGGGAATAATCCGAGAAATCAATGGCCACCATTATTTTCCGCAAGACGTCCATACCTGTTCCTCCTAGAGTCGACGGCCTGATCCGGCCCCGCTTTTATTTTACCTTACCAAGGGCCAAGGTCCGGCGCAAGCTAGATATCGGTCCGAAGACCGGCTTCCGTCCATCGCCTCAATGACTTGGTCAGACCAGGAGAATACTGCTTTTCCTTCCCAAGGTCATCAAACCTGGGGGCCGGGTCTTTCTCCCATTGGTTCACCGGCCGGGACGGAGTATCATCTATCCAAGTAACTTATGCCGCGCCAGTCAAGCCGGTTACCGGGTCGGAACAAGCCATTGACAGACCGCCGGACTTGGGCAAGTATCAATCTGGAAAAGATCAAAGGTCCGCGGCGCGTCGGACCCGAAGAGGTTGACGTCATGAGCCGGAACAAGCAAGACCCGCCGGAAACCGATAAAAAGCCTGAATCAATCATCGCCCGGATCATCGAAGCGGCCAGTATCCTTTTCGAGAAGCAGGGGCTGTACGAGACTTCGGTGGCCGAGATAGCGGAAGTGGCCGGATTGAGCGTCCCGGAAACCTACCACTACGTCAAACGCAAAGCGGAAATACTGCTCTTGATCATGGAAGACTTCACCACCAAGTTTAAAGACCGGGTCCAGCCCGAAATTCAAGCGTTAACCGATCCCAAGATCAGACTGGCCCGGGCCATGGAGGTCTTCTTCAACTTAGTGGACGAACATCTGATCAAAGCCGTGCTCATCTATCGGATGTCCCGTTCATTGGAGCCGGAAGGCCGGGCCAGGATCAAGGCGGCCGAACTCGAGCACCTCCACATCTTCGAGAAAATAATCAAAGACGGCCTGGAACGGGGCGAATTCAAGACCGAGGATGCGAACCTCGCCGCCTACAACATCATCATGGCCGGACACGCCTGGGCCTTGAAAAAATGGCATTGGGCCAAGAGATGGACCCTCGACGAGTATACGCGACTGCAAATAAACATGACCTTGAAGGCCTTGAGCTAATCCTCCCGGCGCCTTGACAATTACCCGGACCGGAGTATTTTTAACTTGAAGCCAGGCGGGAGGTGACGAATGCCTATTTATGAATATGAATGCACCAAATGCGGGCAGGTTTTCGAAGAGTTGGTGCGTAACTCCGAGAGCCGGATTAACTGCCCGAAATGTGGCTCCGGGAAAGCCAAGAAACTTATCTCGGCGCCGCGCGCCCTGGAGTCGAGTAAAAATCCGCTCCGCCTTCCCTCCGCCAACAGCGGGTGCGGCGCCAAAGGTTTTTCCTGAGCAGCCTAGAGCCAAGGATGGCGGGGCCATCCTCATTATCTACCAACCATCAGGTTACCGAAGTCATGACCGTGCTACAGTTCAAACGCCACAACGTGGTCAGTGAAATAATTCAGAGCCTCCAGGATGACAAAGATGAAGTGCTGGAAGCCATCGTTATCGGCAAGAAAAAAAGCGGCGGTCGCTTCTCTTTCATGACCGTCACCGAAAATCTGCCGGAATTGATAGGCTATCTGGAAGCGGTCAAGGCCGATCTGGTCATGGAGATGATCACCCAGGCCGACCGGGCCGACGATTGAGGCCTATTCCCCGGGGTGGATCGATCGCGGGATAAACCATGAAGAGAGCGTCAATGGGCTGGGGGCTCGGCCTCATCGGGCTGGGTGTGGGTCTCTGGGTATACCGACTCGTCGGGCCGGTCCAGGCCTCCTGTCCCGTCCTCGAAGCCCGTGAATTCGTTCCCCTGCTCTGAATATCCGGCGGCTCGCCCGCGGGCGTGGGCTCACTCCTTTTCCTCGCCGGTTTGCTGTTCCTGGCGTTGAAGCGTCGCCGGAAATAAGCCGATCAAACCTTCCAATCCTTGACCAAGCGCAGGTTTTCGGCCCGGACCTTGATCATTTCCGCGGCTATGGATACGGCAATCTCCTCGGCCGTCTCCGCGCCGATATCCAGGCCGATGGGAGAATGAATTTTCTTTATCAGTTCCGGATTCACCCCCTCTTTCATCAAGGCGTCGAAGACCATGTTGCGCTTGCGGCGGCTGCCGATCATGCCCACGTAACGGAAGGGTCTGGCCAGGACCCCGGCCAGGACGGTCTTGTCGTGTAAGTGGCCGCGGGTGACTATGACGCTATAGGTCTCGGGGGTGAAGTTCAGCCGGTCCAGACAATCCTTGAAGTTGGCCACCACTATCTCCGCGGCGTGCGGGAAACGATCGCGATGGGCGAACTCCATCCGGTCGTCCACCACCACCACGCGGAACTCCACCAGGGCCAGCAGGGGCGCCAGGTTGACCGAAATGTGCCCACCGCCGAAAATAATGGCCGTGGGGTTGGAATAGAGCGGTTCCAGGACGTACCGGCCCCCCGGCGAATCCATGATCCTGGTGGTGTTCGTGCCCAGGACGCGTTCGGCGCCGGTTTCCAGGAGAGTCAAAATGGACGGCCGGGATCGATCTCCGGACGCGGCGCCGGTCAGTTCCTGGCCCGGCCGGTGGAAATACATGTTTATGGCCTCTGTCCGGCCCTTGTCCGGCAGAGGTCCGGCCATCAGGATGCCCCGACCGCCCTTCTCCAGGAGGCGCAGAACCCCTTCCAGGACTTCCCGGCCCGGTCCATTCCAAGACGCCGGGCTGAAACCCTGGACCAGGACGTCCACGTTGCCGCCGCAGAGCATGTCCGTCCCGGCCACCTCCTTGCCGGTCATTCTTATCTCCATGACCGAGGCCGAATCACTACCCATCATCTCTTGGGCCGCTCCAATGACCCGGGCCTCGAGCCCGCCGCCGCCAATGGACCCGACCAGGCTTCCGTCGCTCAAGACCAGGAATCTGCTGCCCAGCGAACGCGGAGACGAACCGACCTGATGAATGATCGAAGCCATGACCGCCGGTCTTCCGGCGGCCAATTCCTGACCCAAGCGTTTGAATACCTCCAACATGCTCTACCCCCCGTATAAAACCGTTCACCGAAAGCGGTTCACACCCGTCGGTTGACCTTCCGCACCAGCCCCTTGAAGGCCCTGGTTCCTCCGCCTTCGCTCACCACGCCCAACAGTTTTTCCGGCTCGGTGACTATCACGCCGGACAGGAGCGTCACCGGAGTACCGGCAAAGGCCTCGGGGCAAAGAGGCGTGGAAGCCCCCAGGATCGCCACTTCCCTGAGCCCCTGGCAGGCCACGAGCAGTTCGTCCAGGGTCCCGTTGACCAAGGCCGTGGCCGTGAGCAGGGCCGCCTGACAACGGGGAAGCTCCTGGAGGGCCTCCCCGGCCGGCCGGAGGCCCTCGGGTGGAGGTTCCCGGTCAGCCAGTTCGAATATGGCCACTTGCGCGACCAAAGTTCTGAGCTTGGGCAATAGCGGCGCGAAATAGCCCACCATGCCGACCCGGTCGGAAGGCTGGAGGCGCAGGTGATCCAGCAAGTCGCCGCTCAATAGTTCCGGCCGGGAGCGGTTGAGGACGGCATTGGCCGCCGCCAGCCCCAGAGCCGATTCCTGTGTATTAGCCGCACCCGACAAAGCAATGAGGTCTTTAACCGGCCGGCCGGCCAGGGGCCTGAGTCTTTGCAGGACGCGGCACCCTCCGTCCCAGACGTTCCGGAAAGTGAAGGCCAAGCCGATGTTGTCGTCCTCCGTCCGCACCGCGGTGTAGCCCAGCCCCAGGCGCACGTCCTTGGCGGCCAGGGCCGCCGCCGCGGCGGAAGCGATATTCCTGATGTGTTCGACCGTGCTCATGGCTTATCTTTATTCCATATCGCGGTTCATCGCTCCCAATGTATATTATACCGCTCGACCCGGGTCAAACCAGGATTACCGGATGAAAGCCTGCCTGACCGGATGATCGATTACCTTGACTCAAGTCAGGAGGTGAGGACTTTAAACCCGCGATCAGGAACCGACCGGTCCCGAGCCACAGCCTCAGGTGGGTTCGGCGCGGGAGGAACCGGCCTGGCACGGCTCAGGGGCGACCGCCTCCGGCGCTTCCGTCCGGACCCCTCCGCCGCCGGTCCAGCGGTTCCATCTGGATTTGACCGCCCTCCCTACCGGCCCCACGGACAAGATCAACAAGAATAAGGCTCCGGTTCCTTCCGCCCAGGCCGGCATGATTTCCGCCGCCTGGCCGATCAGGGCCCGCGGCGCCAGCGCCAGGCTGGCATATACTCGATCCAGAAGCAAGCCCAGGGCCACGGAGAAAAGGGCGATGGCGGACAGATAAACAACCGTGGCCCGCCGGCCCAGGACTCCCAGCAGCACGGTCAGTGAAGCGACGTTGGTGGCCGGTCCGGCCAGGAGAAAGACCAGGGCCGCGCCCGGACTTACCCCTTTGAGGATCAGGGCCGCGGCGATGGGCGTGGAGGCCGTGGCGCAGATATACAACGGAATCCCAATGGCCAGCATGAGCAGCATGGAAGCGAGGCCGCCGCCCAGATACTGGCCCATGACTTCAGCCGGGACCAGAACCGTGATCAAACCGGCCAGGATCAGCCCGATCAGATACCAGGCGGCCATGTCTTCCCAGACGTCTTGCCAGGCGAAGCGCAGGCCGGCCATCATTTTCTGGACCAGGGTGTGATGACGGGCGTGTTCCTCGGGCGGACAGTCCTCGCCATCGCAGCAGCCATCCACCGGGCAGTTCAGGTCCGGTTTCTTCTCCCGGTGCGGCCCCCTTTCCGATAGGACGTTTTCGGCCAAGCCGGCCGCGGCCGCGGTGATAAAGGCGGACAGGGGCCGGGCCACGGTCATGATCGGATCGAGCAGGGCATAACTGAGGGCGATCGAATCCACGCCCGACTCGGGCGTGGAAATCAGAAAAGCCGTAACGGCGCCGTTGTTGGCGCCTTGTTTCTTCATGGACACGGCCGCGGGCAGGACGCCGCAGGAGCACAAGGGGATGGGTACGCCCAGGGCCGCGGCCTTGAAGACCGAGGAGTAGCGGCCTTGGCCGAAGTTACGGGCCACGGCGGCCGGACTGAGAAACATCCGGAGCAACCCGGCCGTCAAGAGGCCGAAGATGACGTACACCGAAGATTCCAGAAGAAGCCGCCAGGCTTCTTCCAGGACTTGAAGGATAAAGCTCATGCTTGATGACCTCGCCAGAAGTCAGTGATTCCCGCCTTTATTCGCGCACGTGGTCCAGGCCGGTCTTCAGGAGTTCAGCCACGTGGTCATCGTCCAAGGCGTAGTACAATATCTGACCTTGCCGGCGGCCGCGCACCAGGGCCAGGTCTTTCAGTCTTCTCAGTTGATGGGACACGGCCGAGTCGCTGACCTTTAGAAAGGCGGCCAGGTCGCAGACGCACATCTCACCGCCGGACAGGGCCATGACGATCCTGAGGCGGGTGGGATCGCCCAGGACCTTGTAGGTGAGGGCCAGCCGTTGGAGTTCCGGGTCGGGGACGGCGTCTCTTCGGGCCTGGGCCACCCGTCGGCGGTTGATCACCTTGGCGGCGCACAATTCCTCGGGTCGGGTTCTGGTTCCGGGCAAGGGCCTTCTCCTTAAATATATGATCATATGTTCAACTATTCACCGATTCGGGTCTTTTGTCAAGAGGAAAAACCGGGCCAAACCTGATCCGGCGGAAAAAGCCCTCCCGCCGGACGCCGGGTTCGACGCCGGGGCGGAGGCGATATCCCGGACGCACTTGAAGCTTTTTCCCCATTTGAGATATGTTATCCGTTCATCATCGTCTGAAAAAAAGGAAGGGAGGACGGACCGGCATGGCCCGAGTGGTCCTGGACAACGTGTCGAAGCGTTTCGGAGCGGTGCAGGCGGTAAGAAATTTCAATCTCACCGTCGAGGACAAGGAATTCGCCATCCTGGTCGGTCCGTCAGGCTGTGGCAAATCCACGGCCCTGCGGATGATAGCCGGCCTGGAAGAACCCACCGCCGGCCTGATCCATATCGGCGACCGAAGGGTCAATGACCTTCCCCCCAAGGATCGCGACATCGCCATGGTCTTTCAGGAATATGCCCTCTATCCCCACATGTCGGTTTATAAAAACCTGGCCTTCGGCCTCAAGCTCAGAAAATTCGCCCGAGAGGAGATCGATTCGCGAGTAAAGGAGGCGGCCGGGATTCTCGGCCTCCAAGACCTTCTCGATCGAAAGCCGAAACAACTCTCGGGCGGGCAAAGGCAACGGGTGGCGGTGGGAAGAGCCATCGTCCGGAAGCCGTCGGTCTTCCTCTTCGACGAACCCCTGTCGAACCTGGACGCTAAGCTCCGGGTTCAGATGCGGACGGAAATTTCCAAACTGCACCATCGGCTTCAGACGACGATCATCTACGTCACTCACGATCAGGTCGAGGCCATGACCATGGGCACGAAGATCGTGGTCATAAAGGACGGAGTGATCCAACAGGTCGGAGATCCACTGCAAGTCTATAATTATCCGGTCAACCTCTTCGTGGCCGGGTTTATAGGCAGTCCGGCCATGAATTTCCTGCCCTGCCGGATCACCGGCCAGGAGGATCGGCTCTTTATCGAAACCGCGGCCTTCAGGCTCGCCGTCCCGGAACGGAAAGCCTCTTATTATCGGTCGCTCGCCGGCCGGGAAGCCATATTCGGCCTCCGGCCGAATGATATTCATACCCGGTTTTGGGCTCCCGAGCACGTGAAAGAGAACCTCGTGTGCGGTCTCGTGGAAGTCATCGAGCCATTGGGCTCGGAGATGCATCTCAACGTAACGGCCGGGACAGACAACCTCATCGCCTGCGTGAATGTCCAGACCCCGGCCCGGATTCACGAGGAGATTGAACTCGCCTTTGATCTGGACAAGATGCACCTCTTCCGGAAAGACCCTCCCCACTGGCGGATAAAAACAGAACCTTGAGCCGCGGAATCACGACGGCGTTATTCTTCCCGGTTCTTGCCTGACCGGGATAAGACGGGGCCATCGGGACCGGAGACCGGCCGGATTCGGGCTCCGTTTACGAAGCCCTCGGGTTGGCTCCGGGGTCCGCCGCCGGCGCCCGGGCCTGGTTCCGGATCGTGGAAAAATCTTGACAGGGGTCAGAATAGTATTATAATCAGAAACATCGTTTCGTATTGCGGAATCTTTTATGACCAGCGTCCGCGTTCCCAAACCTAAAAATCTGGTGCAAACGATCGAGCGGGCTTATTTTTTGCTTGATATTCTAGGCCAAAACCCCCGGGGAATAAGTATCTTGGATTTGTCCGCCAAAGTCAATCTCCCCAAAGGGACCACCCACCGGCTCCTCTCGTCTTTGGCCTATTTTGGCTTCGTCAGACAGGACCCGAAAACAAGGAACTATTTCTTAGGCTTGAAGTTGGTGGAGCTGGGATATCTTCTGCTCAGCCAGCTTGACCTGCGGGAAGAAGCCGGCCCCTTCTTGAGAGAGTTGGCGGAACGGACCAAGGAAACGGCGCACCTTGTTTTTCTGGACCGTAATGAAGTCGTTTACCTGGAAAAAGTGGAAACGGATAAAAACCTCGGCGGCCTTAAAATGGCCTCGAGGGTGGGACTGAGAAACCCGGCCCATAGTTGTGCCGTCGGCAAGGTCATACTTTCCAGCCTTTCGGATGAAGAAGTAACCCAGATATTCCAAGAGAAGGGACTGACCAAAAGAACGAAAAACACCATAACCGACTCGACCGTGTTGAAAGAACATTTGCTGCTGATAAGGAAACAAGGATACGCGGTGGATGATGAGGAGAACGAAGCGGGCATCCGCTGCGTGGCCGCGCCTGTCTTTAATGAAGAGGGGAAGGTAATCGCGGCCATAAGCATCTCGGGACCGGCTTTTAGGGTTACTAAAAAGGCGATCAACGAGAAACTCAAGAAGGAGGTTATGGAAACAGCTTTGAATATCTCCCGAAAACTGGGTTATAGAAAAAGCGAATGATTTCTTGAATTCCTGATATCAGACTGTTACGCGTAGATCATCAATTCTTAACTGACGGCTTGGAGTCATAATTACTCTTGGCTCGAACTTTCACCCTTGAATTATAAATAGGAGGGCAGAAAGATGAGATGGTTAAGAATTAGTTTGTCCACCCTATTATGTCTCGCTTTCCTGATCGCTTTCTCCACTCTTGTCTCCGCCCAGGAGAAGGTCACCCTGCGTTTTTCGGACTGGCACTTGACGGAAGACGTCTGGAACAAGTCCCTGACCGAAGCCATGGCTACCTTCGAGAAGCGCCATCCCAACATCAAGGTGGCCCTAGAACCCGTTTCTTACAAGGATAAAGAAACCAAATATACCGTGGAATCGACCGCCGGCAAGGCGCCCGATATCTTCCACGTCCATGCCTTTTCGCTGCCGATGTTCTTCGACAAGGGCTTTGCCATGGACCTTACTCCCTTTATCGAAAAGGAAGGCGGCGCGAAGTTCCTGGAGCCCTGGTATCCCTTGGCCTTGAGCTTCATGAAACACCAGGGCAAGATAAAGGCCATGCCCGGCGACTACATGTCCATGGTCTTGGTTTACAACACGGAGTTGTTAAAAGCCGCCGGCCTCGATCCCAAGAAACCGCCCACCTCCTGGGAGGAATTCCTGGATTACAACCTGAAGCTGACCAAGGCCCCGGAGAAATGGGGATTCGCCGTCGTCGGGGCCAAAGACCCGGGCTTTGAACTCCGCTTCAGTCCGTTTCTCTGGTCTTTCGGCGGGGATTACCTGACGGCCGACAACAAGAAATCCGCCCTGGATTCGCCGGAAGCCCAGGCGGCCTTCAAGTACTTCATCGAACTTTATACCAAACATAAGATCATGCCGCCCGGGGTAGCCTCCATGAACGCCCAGGACGTGAGAACCCAGTTGGCCCATAGGAAGATCGCCTGGGAGATAGGTTCGGGCTGGACGGCGCCGATCGTCAACGCCATCAATCCCGATTTGAAGGCCTTTGAGGTTCTGGACGCCGCACCAATTCCGGCCAAGAAAAACAAAGCCACCACGATCTGGATTTCTTCCTGGGTGATGAGTCCCAACACCAAACATCCCCAAGAAGCCTGGGAACTGATGAAATTCATTACCTCGAAGGAAATGGAACTCAAATGGTTCGTGGACAACCGCGTGACCTCATCGAGAAAGGACGTCAGCGAACAGGCCCCGGAAATCCTCAATGACAAATTCGCCAAGGTCATTGCTTCCCAGCTTCAATACGGAAAAGTTGTTCCCCAAATACCCCAATGGCCGGAGATCATCAACGCTTTCACCACCGCGACCCAGGAAGCCTTCTCGGAAATGAAGACGCCGGAGAAGGCCTTGGCCGACGCCCATAACCAGATTAATGACATCCTTTCGCGGAAGAAGTAACCGTAACCAGGGCCTGGCCGGGGATTCGGCCAAGGCCCTTTAATACCTGACCTGACTCTTCAGGCCGCCTGGCCGGCAGACGATGGAGATCAGCCCACCCACGGCGGGGCCAAATAATCGCGAGGCCAGGGAGTACCACCGTGTTTTACCTTCACGCCGGGGCGGAACCGTATCTTGGTGACGTCGTGGTGCGTCTCGCCCGGACATACGTCCATATCTTTATCGCCGGATCTAGTCGAGCCCATGAAATATTTACGATTAAAGGATAAACATGCCTGGATTTTCTTTGTCCTGCCGGGGACGCTTCTCCTCGTTCTGGTATTGGGTTTCCCGGCCACCCACAGCATCGTTTACAGTCTCTATGCCGAAGGCGGAGGATCGTCTTATACCCTGGATAACTATTCGTTGCTCCTGAAGGATTCCATATTCCGTCAAATCTTCGGCAACACCGTTCTCTTTGTCGTTTTAAGCGTGGCCAGCCACTTCTTGTTGGGACTGGCGGTCGCTTTGGCCCTCAATATGGATATCTTCGCCCAGCCGATTTTTCGCTTGATAGGCCTTCTGCCTTGGGTGGTCCCCGATGTCGTGGCCGGGATCATCTGGCGATGGATGTATGATCCCGTTTACGGCGCCCTCAATGACCTGTTGATGAAGCTGGGCTTGATTTCCGGTCATATTCAATGGCTTTCCAGTCCCAGGCTGGCCCTTTTAAGCGTCATATTTGTAAACCTCTGGCGGGGGTTCCCTTTTGTGATGCTCATTCTCCTGGCTGGACTCCAGTCTATTCCCAAAGTGCTATATGAAGCCGCGGCGATTGACGGCGCCTCCCGCTGGCAGGTCTTCCTCCATATCACCTTACCCAGCCTCAAAAAGATGATCGTGGTCGCCCTGGCCCTGGATATCGTCTGGGAAGTAAGGCGGTTCGGTCTCATCCAGGCCATGACCCAAGGCGGTCCGGGCAACCTGACCGAAGTCCTCTCCACTTATATTTACAAGCAGTATTTCCAATTCTTCCGGTTCGAATATGCTTCGGCCGTGGCCGTCTTCATGACCGTCGTCTTGTTGATCGTCAGCCTGCCTTATATCTGGATGATCTGCCAGGAGGAATAGGAAGTGAGGCCGGGTTCCAGAAGACTTTTTTCCCGGATCGAGACCTATGGCTTTCTTGTTTTGGTCTCCGTTTTTGCCCTTTTGCCCTTTGCATGGATGCTCTCCACCTCGCTCAAGACCGAAGCCGAAGCTTTTCGCCTCCCGCCGACCTGGATTCCCATCAACTTCACCCTCGATGCCTATGTCAACATGTTGGTAAAGAAGAACTTCGGTCTTTACTTTTTGAACAGCACCATCGTCTCCCTGGCCACCGCCATCCTATCCACCTTTTTCGGCGCCTTGGCCGGATATGGTTTTTCCAGGTTCGTGTTCAAAGGCAGAAAAACTCTCATCGGCTTTTTTCTGGCCACCCAGATGCTGCCGGGCGTGTTGCTGGTAGGGCCTTATTTCAAGATTTTGAGCCAGTTGGGCCTCTACGATACCAGAATCGGTCTGGTCGTCGCTTTTCTGACCATCTGTCTGCCCTTTTCCACCTGGATGATGAAAGGTTTTATCGATCGGGTCCCCGAAGCCTTGGATCAGGCGGCCCTGATTGACGGTTGTTCCAGGCTGGGCGTCTTCTTCAGAGTGATCCTGCCGATTTCGGCGCCGGGAATGGTCGCCACCATCATCTTCGCCTTTTTATTGGCCTGGGGTGACCTCCTCTGGGTCATCTGCCTCACCAGCACCGAAGCCATGATCACCGTGACCCTGGGTATTGCCCGAACCGTGGGCGAATTCCGCATCGCCTGGCCCATGCTCATGTCCGGGGCCTTGATGGGAGGAATGCCCGCCATCATCCTCTACCTGCTCTTGCAGAGATTGTTGGTGCAAGGCCTCACCGCCGGGGCGGTCAAGGAGTGAATCCGGCCTGGGTGCCAAGCGATGGGAAAGGAAAAACCAATGAAATTGAAGGATCGGGTGGCGATGGTCACGGGTTCGGCCCGAGGGATCGGAAAGGCCATAGCCTTGGCCTTCATCAGTGAAGGCGCCAAGGTCGCTTTGGTGGATATCGAAAAGGCGAGTTTGGAAAAAGTCCTCAAGGAGATCGAAAAGAAAAAAGGCCAGGCCATTCCCCTTCCCGGCGATGTTTCCCGCGCCCGTGAAGTTACGGATATGGTGCGTCAGGTTCAGAGCCGTTTCGGCCGAATAGATATTCTGGTCAATAACGCCGGAATAATAAGAAGAGGGACCATCGAGACCGTGACCGAAGAGGATTGGGATCGGGTCATCGAAGTCAATTTAAAGGGGACCTTCAATTGCTGTCGGGCCGTGGTCGAGATAATGAAAAGTCAAGGCCGCGGCAAGATAGTGAACATCTCTTCCGTCGCCGCCAAGATGGGGGATATCACCTCGGCGCCGGGCTACGGGCCTTCCAAGGCCGGGGTAGAGGCTCTGACCAAGACATTGGCCCGGCAACTGGCCCGCTATGGACTCAATGTCAACGCCGTGGCGCCTCATGCCATCGAGACGGAAATGAGCGCCCAGTGGTCCGAGGAGCGTCGCCAAGAGATTATCGCCTCTATTCCCTTGGGCCGCCTGGGCCGACCGGAGGACGTGGCCCAGGCCGTCCTCTTTCTGGTCTCTGACGAGGCCTCTTTCATCACCGGTGAGATTCTCGACGTCAACGGCGGTGCGTTGATGGATTAATAATGATCCGAAGGCCGGGCTTGAGCCTGGCCAAGGAACCATAATAACCGATTACGATCATCCGGCTTTAAACCATGGGGGGAACGGGTTTGAGGAGGAACGAAATCGTCGGGGGGATGGCCATCTTCTTGTTCGGGTTGGCGACCGTCATACTGTCTCTGAGGATGCCTATCGGCACCTTTCGAGCCGCGGGCACGGGACTCTTTCCCCTAGGTCTGGGTATCGCCCTCATGGCTTTGTCCGGGCTCTTCCTTCTTCAACAGGTCTTGAAGAAACAATCGGCCAGGGAAAAGGAAACGGCCGCGGTCGTTCCGAACGAGGCGACCGGACAGTTGCTCTATTTCTCGGGCGTGGTGGTCTTGGCCACCCTGTTCTTCAACCGCTTGGGATTTCCGCTCTTTTCGTTCATCCTTATGGCCGGCCTCTTGAGGGTTCTCGGCGTCAGAAGGTGGCCGTTCAATCTTACTATATCTTTTATCACCGCGGTGTTCAGTTATCTCGTTTTTGTCCAATGGCTAAAAATCCCTCTGCCCCGGGGCTGGCCCGGTCTATGAAAAGAAAAGTTCTGGGTCGAGATCAAGGTCAAGAAACATAATGTTTGAATCGCTGCATCATCTGGTCAATGGATTCGGCGTCGCCACCACCATTCCCAATCTGCTTTATTGCCTGAGCGGGGCCATTATCGGGACATTGGTCGGGGTCCTGCCCGGCATCGGACCCATTGCCGGAATCGCGCTCCTCATTCCCGCCTCCTTCAGCTTGAATCCAACTTCGGCCATCATCATGCTCGCCGGAATATATTACGGCGCCATGTACGGCGGTTCCACCACCTCCATCCTCCTCAACGTTCCGGGCGAAACGGCTTCGGTCATAACCTGTATCGACGGTTATCAGATGGCCCGGAAAGGCCGGGCCGGCCCCGCTCTGGCCATATGCGCCATCGGCTCCTTTATCGCCGGAACCATCGGGATTTTCGGGTTGGTCTGCCTGGCCCCTCCCCTGGCCGAATTGGCCCTGGCCTTTGGTCCTCCGGAATATTTTTCCCTGATGGTTTTCGGTTTCATTGTCTTGAGTAACGTAACCGGTACGTCGCTGCTCAAATCCCTGATGATGGCGCTGATCGGACTGATCATAGGCACCATCGGCCTCGATCCCGTGACCGGGGACGCCCGCTTCACTTTCGGCTCGGCCTCCCTACTGGGCGGAATCGAATTCGTGGCCGTGGCCATCGGAATTTTCGGCATCGGGGAGATTCTGATCAACGTGGAACAACCGGCGGAGACGCTGGACCAAGGCGTGATCGTGCCCCGTTTCAGAGAGCTTTATCCGAGCTTCCAGGATTTGAAAAAATCCCTCGCGCCCATCCTCAGAGGTACAGGCCTCGGATTCTTGATCGGACTGGTCCCGGGACCGGCGCCGGTCATCGCCACCTACTCCTCGTATATGGTCGAAAGAAAAATCTCCAAGACACCCGAGGAATTCGGCCACGGGGCCATCGAGGGCGTGGCCGGGCCTGAATCCGCCAACAACGCCGCCTGCCAGTCGGCCTTCATCCCCCTCTTTGTTCTCGGGGTTCCCTTTGCTCCTCCCACGGCCATCCTGCTAGGCGCCTTTCTCATCCACGGAGTGTCGCCGGGACCGATGCTGATCGGGCAACATCCTGAACTCTTTTGGGGCGTGGTCGCCAGCATGTATATCGGCAACTTCATTCTTCTCCTGCTCAATCTGCCCTTTGTTCCTCTTTTTGCCAACGTGCTGAAAATCCCCAAAAGAGTCCTGCTGCCCCTGGTCATGCTCTTTTGCCTGACCGGAATGTACACCGTGAATAACTCCATCTTCGACCTCTGGATAATGCTTCTCTTCGGCGGCCTGGGATTCTTGATGAGAAAATGGGTTTATGACGGCGCTCCCCTGCTCCTGGCTTTAGTCCTGGGCCCGAAAATGGAAGTGGCTTTCCGGCAGTCACTGTTGATCTCTCACGGAGATTTCAGCATCTTCACCCAGCGGCCTGTTTCCATGGGCTTTCTGGTGGCCACCATCCTGTTCTTACTGAAACCGATGGTCGAGATTATTCGTAACCTGAAAAAGAGATAAGGTGAAACCAAGGTTGGAGGCTCACGATTATACATTCACTCATCAACATCTGGAAAGGAGAGTCAAAATGCTGAAGAAATCCGTGGTCATCCTGTTCGTCCTTTTTGGCCTGGCCGTTGTTCCCGCCCAGGCGGCCGATTTTCCCGCCAAGGAAGTTCAAATCATCATTCCCTGGGCCGCCGGCGGGGCGACGGACCTGATCTTCCGGGCTTTGGCCACGACCACCGCCCAGCACCTGGGCAAAACCGTGGTGGTCGTCAACCGACCCGGCGGCGGCAGCGCCGTGGGCTATACGGAAGGAATGAAAGCCGCGCCGGACGGCTACACCCTGACTTCGGCGGTCAATCCCCTGACCATTCTGCCCCATCAGGTGGAAACCGCCTATACCTATAAAAACTTCGATCCGGTGATCAACGTGGTGAGCGACCCGTCCATGTTCTTGATCCGGGCGGACGCGCCCTGGAAGAGTCTCCAGGAGTTCCTGGATTACGCCAAGAAGAATCCCGGACTGATAACCGTCGGCAACTCGGGCGCGGGCGGAGGGGTCCATCTGGTGGCCCTGGCCTTCGAGAAGGCCGCGGGGGTCAAATTCAATCATATTCCCTTTTCCGGGGGCGGGCCTTCCGTAACCGCTATTCTCGGTGGACACATCAACGCCGTCTCGGTCTCTCCCCCTGAGGGCGTCGAACACGTCAAGGCCGGGAAGCTCAAAATCATAGCCCTTTTCGCCGAAAAAAGATTCGAGCTTTTTCCCGATGTCCCGACCGTAAAGGAGCAGGGCCTAAACTTCGTCATGGGTATGTGGCGGGGCCTGGTCGCGCCCAAAGGCACTCCTCCGGAGGTGATCAAGAAGCTTCATGACGCCTTCAAAGCGGGGATGGATGATCCGGCTTTCAGGAAGAACGCCAAGGATATGGCGGTCAACCTCCAATACCTTGGACCGGAAGCCTTTGGCAAACTGATGGCCAGCGAACATGAATTAAATGGAAAACTGATCAAGGAGATCAAGAAATGATCCTTCTCGAGAAAGGGGGGAAAGAAATGATGAAATCAATCAGATTTGGACATGTTTTCTCGATCCTGGCCCTTTCATTCCTTATTTTGGTCCTGGGGGAAATGACGCCCGCGTTTACTTCGGAAGCAATGGCGCAAAATAAGACGGCCATCCGGGTGGCCAGCCCTTTTAAACCCGGGCACATCCTGGTCGAGGCCAGCGAAAAATTCAAGGAGTTGCTGGAGAAGGCCTCCTCCGGCAAGATCGAAGTCCAGGTCCAGCCCGGCGTGGGTTCGGAGGAAGAAATAAATGAATGGTGCGGCGCCGGCAAGGTGGAAATGCAGTCCACCGGGGGAAGGCCCCTCGAGGTATCCGCTCCCCAATATTTCTTCTTCAATGCACCCTACGTGATGAAAGACTTCGATCATATGCTGAGGGTCTGGGGAAGCGGCCTGGGCCAGAAGGCCAAGGAACAGGTCGAAAAGAACGGGAACCAGACCTCCCTAGGCTTGGTCTACCGGGGTCTCCGCCAGACGACCTCCAAGAAGCCTATCTACACGCCGGCGGACGTCTATGGACTCAAGCTCAGGCTGCCGACGGTGAAAACCTGGATCGCGGTCTGGAAAGAAATAGGCGCCGAGCCGGTTCCGATTCCCTTGCCCGATCTTTATAAATCCTTGAAAGAGGGCAAGGCCGAGGCTTCCGAGGGCGACCTTCCCCAGATCGCTTCCTTTAAATTGGATCAAGTCCAGACTTATCTCACCCAGACCAATCACCTCGTTCAGGCCGGATGGATGACGATCAATAAATCCTTCCTGGGCGGATTGTCGCCGGAAGAGCAGAAACTGATCCGCCAAGCGGCCCAAGAAGCCTGCCAGTGGGCCAACGACAAGATAAAAAAAGGTGAAACCAAGATTCTGGTCGAACTCCAAAGAAAAGGAATGCAGGTCATCATTCCGGAAGCGGACCTATTCCGGGAAAAAGGCAAGCCCGCCGTGGAACAGCTTTTCAAGACGGAATGGCCGGTGACGACCTGGGCGGAGGTTCTGGCCCAGTAACGGATGGAGTGGCGATGTCCATAACCGATGAAATCAAGGAAAAGGAAAGGCGGATAAGAGGACTTCTGCAAGCCAAGGGGTTGGCCGGCCTGCTGCTGAAGCGGCAGGCCAACTTCTGCTGGCTGACGGGGGGTGGCCTCAACCTGGTCGGCCTCACCACGGAGGTGGGGGCCACCTCCCTCCTCGTCACCGAAAATTCCAAGTATGTCATCTCCAATAACATCGAAGCCCCCAGGATGATCGAGGAAGAAGGCCTGGAGGAGCAGGGTTTCATCATGAAATCCTTCCCCTGGTTCGAAGACCGGGAAGCCGCCCTGGTTAAGGACTTGGCCGGGAAAGGCCTGGTGGGCGCCGATGTTCCTTTCCCAGATACGGCCATCTTGAGTGACGACCTGGCCAGGCTCCGTTATTCCTTGACCCCCGAGGAAGTGAAACGTTATCGCTGGCTGGGGGAAAAGGTTTCGCTGGCCCTGGAGAAAACGCTGGTCGCGACCAAGAAAGGCGAAAAGGAATCAGAGGTGGTGGGCCGGCTCTGCCATGAACTCTGGAAGGACCGGATCGATCCCATCACCTTGATGTCCGCGGCGGATGACCGCATTACCAGGTTCCGCCATCCCATTCCCACGGAAAAAACCGTCGAAAAATTCCTGATGGTTTCGGTCAATGCCCGCAAGTGGGGACTGATCGTATCTTTGACCCGTTTTGTCCATTTCGGGAAAATATCCGCTGAGCTTAGGGAGAAGTATGAAGCCAACGTCTATATAGACTGCGTTTTCATGGCTCATACTCACCCCGGAATTCCGGCCAGGGACGTTCTTCAAAAAGGGATCGCGGCCTATGAGGAGAAAGGCTACCCCCAGGAATGGCAGCTTCACCACCAGGGCGGTTCGATCGGTTACACGGGCCGGGATTACCGGGTCAACTTCCGAACGCCCGATCTGGTTCAGGTGAATCAGGCCTTCACCTGGAATCCCTCCCTCACCGGGACGAAATTGGAGGATACCATCCTGGCCGCCTCGAATGGTCCCGAAATGATCACCCGCCCGATCGTCTACCCAGCCCTGGTCATCGAAGTGGAAAACGTGGCTTTCCGGAGACCGGCTATACTGGAGAAGGAATGAGCCGGAGGGTCGGGATGGGAACGAGGGTTATTCCTGGTGAACCAACAAAGGAGCGAAGAGGAAAATGGAGAGAGTGCGACTCGGGATGATCGGGGCTCGCATGGCGGCCCGTTTTCATTTGAACAATCTGGCCAGGTTGAGGGGAGTCAAAGTCGAAGTCGCGGCGGTCGCCGCGCAAAGCCTGGAGAGCGCCGGCGACCTGGCCCGGGAATTCAATATTCACGATTATTATGACGATTATCGCCGTATTCTCGAACGGCCCGATATTGACGTCGTGGACCTGTGCGTCCCGACCGACCTCCACGCGGAATTCTCCATCCTGGCCGCCGAGGCCGGCAAGCACGTCATTTGCGAAAAGCCTTTGACGGGCTACTTCGGGAAGGAGCGGCCGGAAGAACTCATCGGCCTGATCGTGCCGAAAGATGTCATGCTGCGGGAGGCGCTCCAAGGGTGCGATCGGGTCATCCAGGCGGTGCGAAAGAACAGGGTCAAATTCATGTACGCCGAGAACTGGATCTATGCCCCTCCTTTCGTCAAACTGAAGAGTTTGATGAAAGCCGGCGGAGGCACGATTCTGGATATCAGGGCCGAGCAAAGCCATTCGGGTTCCGCGGCCAAATATTCGCGCAGGTGGAAAACTTCCGGCGGCGGCTCTCTGATGCGCCTGGGTTCCCACCCCGTGGGCGGCGTTCTCCATCTCAAGAGCTACGAGGGGATTCTGAAAACCGGAAAGCCGATCCGCCCTAAAGCGGTGACGGCGGAAGTGGGACGGCACACCAAAATAGAATCGTTTGCCCAAGAGAAGAAAAAGTACGTCGTCTCCGATTGGGAGGACGTCGAAGATTGGGGCGCGATGATCGTCACTTTCGAGGACGGCTCCAAGGCCACGATCCTGGCTTCGGACGCGGTCCTGGGTGGAGTCAAGAACGTTCTAAGCGTCTATCTTTCGAACGCGGTAGTTCAGGTCAACATCAATCCCCACGATGTCCTGGTGGTCTATGCGCCGGAACACCATATCTTTGGAGAAGAATATATCGCCGAGAAACTGGAAACCAAAGCCGGTTGGAATTTTCCCAGTCCGGACGAAGACTGGATGAGGGGTTTCCCTCAGGAGTTGGATGACTTCATTGACGCGGTGCTATATGATCGGGAGCCTGTTTCCGGAATTGATTTGGCCAGGGACGTAGTGGAAACAATTTATTCGGCCTACGTCTCCGCGGAAAAAGGAGTCAGGATCGAGATCAACCCGGGTGGATGAATTGACCGAAACCCGTTATCGAGTGGTCATAATCGTCCGCGACCACGGGGTTCATGAGGCTGGCCAAGCAAGCGGTCAAGGTGACTGCCTTCGAGCACTGACTCGGGAAAGCTTCCGAAGGTGTATAGCTGAAAGAACTCGATTCGATCTTGAGTGAACTGGATGCTAGCTACTCCTCCGTGATCCGTTCGATATCCGCCTCATGGAGCGGTTCGTCCACGGCATTGCGCAGCCAGGCAGGATCAAAGCCAGCGGCCGCGGTGCCTTGTCGGGATGGCGCTTGACCAGACCGGTCCAGGGGCGAAGAGCGTGAGTGGTCATGGTTTCTTCTCCTCATTCAACGATGCCAACTTGGGAGGATTTGCCGCAAAAATCGTTAAAAGCAGTTCGGCGTCATCAATAAGCCGATAGACAGGCATAAGCCCGCTGAGCTTCAGGCTTTCCTCCATGATGATCGGTACTCCTTCGCCGCGCTTGTCCATCAAATAATCGCGATGAGGAGCAAATACCTCCTGTCCTCTATTAACCGGGCAACGGGCCAGCAGGCTGGTAACGGCCTCGTTGCGCACCGCCTGTCTGTAGGGCAGGCTTTCAATCGTCATGGTGTTGATGATCGCTCCGGGAGAATAGATTTCCAGCCGGTCGGCGAACATTTTCAGGCGGATTTTCGATCCGTGAACCGAGTAGTCACGGTGGGCCACGGCATTGACCATGGCTTCGAATACCGCTTTCAAGTCAAATTGGGGTAGATCGCGCCGTCCCTGGTTTTTAAAAGCGGCCACCTTCATATTTTTCCTCACAAAGTGACAGGCATCCAGGACCTGTCCATCGAGCGGCCCGGTAATGTCGGCGGCGTCCAATTGATAGGCTGTTTCGGGACTGGGACTGATTGTCGCTACGCTCGGCTTCGCCGACACCCCCACGGTAAGATACACGGAACCAGGCATCATGAACACAAAAACTCTCATAACTGTTGGACCAAAAATTGGGGGCTTGACACCACTAGAGGCCGCCGCGCACGCCACACATGCAAGGTCGAGATGTGCCCTTTTGTGCGGGGCTCACTCGAAGCCGCTTTCTCCACCGAGTTAACGGGCAGGAAGTCTTCTATCAATCTACGGTCGTTATTCATTGGCGATCAGCTCCGGATTGACTCTTCACTCTAAGTTCGTTACGGCGCAACGCCCCCGTCAAGACTACCGTGATCGCGCAGGCGCTTGTCACGAGCATGTCTACTATCAAGGCCATCAGATATTCCAGACGGTGTCTGGAAAATGTCCTGATAGACCACATAGAAAGATCGCATCTGGTAAAGGTTGCTCTTAGCGAAACCTCGCCCGTATCTCGATGTAAGATCAAGAGAAAGCCTCTTGAGCAACTCCTCACCGTAATCGGCCCGTTCCAAACCCTTTTGTTCAAACTCAAAAATGCGGCGGCCGATGAGCCAGTAAGCGGCGGTCATGATGCAATTCACCGAACGAGCCGCCGATTTCCTGGCCGCATCGATGACATTGGAGATGCCCCCGAGAATGGAGTCGTAGTGGACGTCCAGACTGCTGTCCGGTCTTTTTGGCTTTCTCGTCATTGATTCCTCATCGCCGCTTGCTCGACCGCCTCGGCCGGAATCTCATAGAACCTCGTCGCCACTATTTCCCGCTTGGCGTGGTCGAGCCTGGCCACGGGATTATGGATGCTTACGAGCTCAGTTGAATTGCTCAGCGGGTCCCAGACCACGTAAAGCCAGTACGTCTCGGCCAATTGCTGGGCCTTGTACCATTCATTGGTGGTAAGACGGACCGGCTGTCCCCGCAGACGACCCTTGACCTCGATTCTCTTGACGAAGACCTCGCCGGTGGCTTCATCGGTGATCTTGTGGGCGCGGATGTCGAAGCCCAGCTTCGGATGACCCACCCGATCGAGGCGGTCTTGAGGCAAGCCTTCCGCGACATGGCACTCATAACCGGCCGGGTCATCAGGGCCGAGCGGTCGCGCATCTTCCAGGACCACGGAAACATCGAAATGCCCGGGGAGGGCTATCCGCTGTCCAATCCGAGATGCAAGCGGACCGCTACGCATTTCCGCTCCTCTTCCGCGAATATGTTTTCGGTGTTGCTTGATTCACCGGCGATTTCGAAGAGGGCCGACTTTGAATCGAACTCGAAGTCTTCTCCCGCTCCTTGTCTTGGCGCACCCAGTCGTCTATTTCGGATAATTTGAAACGGTAGAGTCGTCCCACCCGATGGGCGGGAAGCCGCCGTTCGTCGATCCATCTATAAACCGAATCCTTGGCCACTCCCAGGTGGGCCGCCACGTCGTCCGCGCCGACCCAGCGTTCTTCGACAGTCATTGCCATCCTCTTCGAAAATTTTTTCTTACAACAACGCTTCGATGGAAAGGTGGAGAAATGCCTACTAATACCAACTAAAACAAGTAAGAGTATATTTAACCTAACCAATCCAGTCAAGAATGAAAAATATCTCCTTCAAAATCAAGTCAGGCGGCATCATATGAGAAAATCCGCGGCCGGGTTTGAACATCGGCCGCGGGTCTGGTATTCTGACCTCCGCTAAGGCCGGTAAATCAATCAGGAGGTGCGGTCATGGGTCAGGGCGCGAAGGTGGATTGGGATCAGGCCAGGGAAATGGGACTGAATCCCCAGGCTCTGCAACAACTGCTGGCCGTAATCGAGCAGGACACGACCAAAGGCGTTTACGACGGCGCGGTCATCGCTCTCGGGCGGAGCGGCCGGATGATCCTGCACGAGGCCATCGGCTTCGCCGATCGGGCCAAGAATCGTCAGGTCCGAAGGGATGATATCTTTTTCATCATGTCCATCACCAAAACTTTCACCGCGGCCATGGTTTTGTCCCGGATCGAGCGAGGCGAACTGGCCCTGACCACGCCGGTGGCCGAAGTCATTCCCGAGTTCGGCGTCAAAGGCAAACAGCGCGTCACCGTGTATCATCTCCTGACCCACCAGGGCGGCATTTCCTCGGACCTGCCGCTGCTGTTACCCTTGGACCAGGTGGGCAACCTCCAGGCCTACGTCGCCGCCGCGGCCAATGAACCGCTCCGGGCCAAACCAGGTCAACTGGTCTGGTACAGCATCTTCACCGGACACGCCCTGCTGGCGGAAATGGTCCGCCGGTTGGACGGCGGCCAGAGGCCGTTCCGGCGGATGCTGGCCGAAGACCTCTTCGAGCCCCTCAAAATGAAAGACACGGCCCTGGGCCTGCGCCCCGACCTGGTTTCCCGGTTGGCGCCCCTGGTCTATCGCGACTCGGTTATAGGCCTGTTCGAACCAATGCTGGTCGAGTCCATGAACGTCCTTTTCACCGAGGAAACCGAACTGCCGGCCGGCGGCGCGATTTCGACCGCCGGAGACATATACCGCTGGGCCGAAATGCTGCGCCGCGGCGGCGAGCTGGAAGGCGCCAGGGTGCTTTCTCCGGGTATGATCGAAATGGCCACCCAGGTCCACACCGGTTCCAAACCCAATCATCTCTTCGATTACGCCTGCGAGATGCACGGCTGGGACCAGTTCCCGGCCAACCTGGGCTTCAGCTTCTTCCTGAGAGGCGAAGACCAACATCCGGCGCCCATGGGTTCGCTGGCTTCGCCCTTCACCTTCGCCGGACTGGGCGCCGGTTCGACCATGTTCTGGGTGGACCCGGATCGGGACCTGAGCTTCGTCTTCCTCTCCACCGGACTGCTGGAAGAAGGACGCAACTTCCTGCGCCTCCAGAAGCTGTCGGACCTGGTCCTGACTTCGGTCCTCGAGTAGGTTCAGACCGGTCACGACCGGTCATTGTTTTTGGCCGGCCGCCCGGATACAATCTAGTATGGGTATGAGTAAGTTGAACCAGGAAGTCTCCCCTTCGCCCAAGACCGGACCGCGCATCATCCTTTTTACGGGTAAGGGCGGCGTGGGCAAAACCTCGACCGCCGCGGCCACGGCCGTGCTGGCGGCCCAAAGGGGTGTGGGCACGCTTATCTTGAGCACCGACGCGGCCCATTCGCTGTCCGATTCCTTTGACCTTCCCGTGGGTCCGACACCCACCTTGGTCAGCGACCGTCTCTGGGCCCTCGAGATAGACGTCAACCGACAGCTCAGCAAGAATTGGGGCCCCATACACGGCTTCCTGCACAAATTTCTGCGCAGCCGGGGCTTCGATTCGATCATCGCCGACGAACTGGCCATCCTGCCGGGCCTGGAAGAAATCTTTTCTCTCCTCGAGGTCAAGGACCACGCGGCCGACCCTCGTTTCGGATTGATCATCATAGACTGCGCGCCGACCGCGGATACGGCCCGCCTGCTGGCTCTGCCCGACATAGCCCGCTGGTACATGGAAAAGATTTTCCACCTCGAACGGGCGGTAGTCAGGACGGTCCGGCCGGTGGCGGAACGTTTCCTGGACGTGCCGCTGCCGACCGATGACGTCTTCGCCGCCGTGGAAAAGCTGTATCACCATATCATGGCGGTCAAGAAGCTGTTGACCGACCGGGACAAAGCTTCGATCCGGATGGTGGTCAACGCCGAGAAAATGGTCATCAAAGAGGCCTTGCGGGCTTACACCTTTCTCAGCATTTTCGATTTCGGCATTGACGCGGTCATAATCAACCGCCTGCTGCCGGCCGAGATCAAGGACCCCTATTACGGCAAATGGCATGAAATCCAGGCCGAACACCTCAAGTTCATCCATGACTCTTTCGAGCCCCTGCCGCTGCTCACCGCCAGGCTGTGGGACCGGGAGATAGTGGGTCTGGAACTCCTGGCCGATCTGGGCCGGGAGATTTACCGGGACCGCGATCCGGCCGAAGTGTTGCATCGGGAAAGAGCGATCAGGATAACGCCCCAGGACGGCCGCTACATCCTGGGCCTGCCCGTGCCCTTTGCCGGGCGGGACGAACTCGAGACCTGGGTCCACGGCGACGAGTTGGTGATCAAGTACAAGAATTTCAGGCGCAACATAGTCCTGCCCCGGGCCTTGAGCAACCTGAAACTGCTCGGGGCCGAGTTCAAGGGTCAATCCCTCAACTTGATTTTCGGAGGAGAGAAATGACCGAAGAAATGATAAGGGACAAACGTGAAGTCTGTGCCTGCCCGCTCTGCACGTTCAAGGAAAGAGCCAGAAAATCGGGAGCGACGCGGCATTTAAGGAACGCCCGGCGCGAGATACTGCTGGCCTTCAAATCCTTGATCGAGGGCCGCCTGGAGCGCTTGGACGAGCAAGACAAGGCCCAGGCCGAAGGCCAGGCCAGGAAGGTCGAGATACAGTAAAGACCGCCGCCCCGTAGCTCAACTCAGGTCCCGGTGTTCGACCGGCTTGCCCGGCAGGAAGGGGATGGGTTTGCCGGTGCGATAGGCCAAAGCCTGGCAGGTGGCTATCATTCCGCCGTTTTGATCCGTCACCTTGAGATCAAAAACGATGGTCTTCCTGGTTCGGCTCACCTCCCGGGCCTCGGCCCGCAAGCGATCTCCCGGTTCGGGGCTGGCCACGTAAGTTATGTTGACGTTCAAGGCCACGGCGATGGTGCCGTCGGTCTGACCGGCCGTTTCAAAGGCTTCGTCAATCAGTCCGAAGACGGCTCCCCCGTGGGCCCGCTGATAGATGTTGTCCATTGTCTCCGGATCATAGGTCATCTCCACCAGGGAGTAGCCGTCATCCAGTTCGATCAGTTCCAATCCCAGACCGCGGGCGAAAGGCTCCCGGTTTACGGCCTGAAAAATAGCCACTTTGACTTCCTGCTTCATCCTTTTTCTCCCTGTCCGGCCTCTCTGATGTAATCGAACAGGCCGGGAAAGGATATCCCGCGTCACGCGGGACGGGGCGCGGCCCCACCGCCAAGGACTGGGATTTACCCGCCTCCGGCGGATTCATTCGCCCGCGGCCCGGTCACGGGTTTTTTACCGGCCCGTCAAATCCGGTCTTGGATAAAGTTCTTGAGGTCCAGGTTCAAGGGGAGGCGCAGCCGGCGGCCCGACTTGTCCTGGTAGACCAGATAGCCGTTATCCCGGGCAAAGGCGTACAGGTCCCAGGTCAAGCGAACGTCCTCCCGGCAGTAGTCCTTGACCAAATCCAGACGCCCTTCTTTGACCCACCGGAGAGATTGCAGGCCGTCGGCGGTTTTTTTCCGGTTCAAGGTATAAAGTCCGAGATGATCCAGACTGAGACGCCGGCCCAGGGCCTTGTGCACCTCGAGACACAAATCCAGGTTGGGCCGGCCGCGGAGGTCCTTGACCGTATAGGCGGTCAGGACCTGGAAATCGAACCGCATCTGGTTGAAACCGATGATCAGGTCGGCCCCCAGAAGGCGATCCACCAGGGCCGCCGTCTCCTCATCGCCGTAGACGTAATACTTGTCCTCCAGAGAGTCATAGACGACGCCGGCGGCCAGGCCCATAAGGTGGGCCTTGTCCCACCCGCCGACCTCGGCCGCGGACCTTTTTGTTTCCACGTCAAAGGCCAGTATCCGTTTCCGGACCGGTTTGGACTTATTCCCGGCCGGTGGCTCTGGTTCTTCCTCTGGTTCAATTGACCCGACCTTTTCGGCCAGGGCTCGCTTTCCCAGCAGGACCTCCAAGACCCGCACCGCGGCGGCCTTGTCCAAAGGCTTGTTGCCCGAGCCGCACTTGGGGGAGTAGATGCACGACGGACAGCCGACCTCGCACTCGCAGGTATCGATAGTGGCCAGGGTCCGGGTCAGCAGGTCTTCCAAGGCGTCGAAGCCGGCCTTGGCCAGGCCCACGCCGCCGGGATAGCCGTCATAAATGAAGACCGCGCCCTTGCCCAGTTCCGGATGGCGGGGGTAGGATATGCCGCCCACGTCATTGCGATCGCACAGGGCGACCAGGGGGAAGAGTCCGATGGCCGCGTGTTCCACGGCGTGGATGCCGCCCATGTAATGCTGGGTCGGGTCGAGCGCGGCCGGCACGAAGTCCTCGAATTCGAACCAGAGTCCCACGGTTTCGAAGACGGTTTCCGGCAGGTCCAGGTTATAGACGCCCATCAGTTCCTGGCCGCGCATCAAGCGCTTTTCGTACCCCACCACTTTTTCCCGGACCCGCAGGCGTCCCAGTTTGGCCAGGAAGTTGGCCACGGGCTTGACCGCCAGGGTTTCCAGTATCTCCGTCTCTTTTTCCGTCTTGGGGCGGGTGTAGTAATTGACGTCCTCGCGGCGGACATAGGCGTTGGTGCGCTCCAGGTCCAGCCGGGTGACCACCCAGGTGTCGGCCCTATGGAGATAGACCGCCCCGGGATGGCATTCCTTCAGGGCCCGCACGCCATCAACCGCGCCGATGACCGTCCCCGAACTTTCCTCGATGATGGCGTAGCTTTCGCCCGTGCCCCTCAGGTCCACGTCCCGGTGCGGGCGCCGCCGGGCCGAATGATAGGTCCGGCCCAGATCGTCCAGCAGCAACAGGCCGCGGCGGCAGAGGTCCCGCATAAGGTCCGGCCTGTCCTGGGGCCGGAACAACCCGTCTTCAGCCGCCAGCGGCAGTTCGGCCGCCGCGCAGGTCAGATGATCGGCCAATATGGGCTCGTTATCCGGGTCCAGCACGGCCGGTTCGAAGCCCCGGCCGAAGAAATCTTCCGGATGGCGCATGAAATACTGGTCCAAGGCATCCGGTTGAGCCAACAGGATCACTCCCGATTCCCGGTCGGCCCGGCCCACCCGGCCGCCCCTCTGCCAGGTGTTGATTATGCTGCCGGGATAACCCACCAGCAGGCATAACTCGAGGTGGCCGATATCCAGGCCCAGCTCGAGGGCGCTGGTGGAAATCACCCCCAGCATCTCGCCGGTGTTAAGTTTTTTCTCGATGTCCCGCCGTTCCTCGGGCAGAAATCCGGCCCGGTACGAACTGATCTTGGCGTGGTGGTGGGGCGCCATCTGCCAGGCCCAGCGATGCATCAGTTCGGTCAGACGGCGGCTTTGGGTGAAAGCTATGGTGCGCAGTCCGTCTTTGATGGCCCGGACAAAAATGCGGGCCGCGGTCACGGCGGTGTTGGCCTCGGGATTGACGAAGACAAAATGCTTCCCCGCGGCCGGGGCTCCAGACTCGGTGATGGTTTCGCATTCCAGTCCGGTCAGGGCCCGGGCCAGTTGGGCCGGGTTGCCGATGGTGGCCGAGGACAGAATGAAAGTGGGCCGGCGGCCGTAATGTTCCACGATGCGGCGGAGTCGACGGATCACCTGGGCCACGTGACCGCCGAAGACGCCGCGATAGGTGTGAACCTCGTCAATGACCACGTACCCGAGGTTCCGCCAGAACTGTTCCCAGGAGTCGTGGTAGGCCAGGAAAGAGAGATGGAGCATGTCCGGATTGGTGATGACGATGTTAGGCGGATTCTCGCGAATCTTCTTGCGCAGGTGGGGGCTGGTGTCGCCGTCGTAAACGCAGGACCTGATCCGACCCAGTCCCAGCAGCGAGTCCATCTCCCGGATGGATTTGAGCTGGTCCTGTTCCAGGGCCTTGAGCGGGAAAAGGTACAAGGCCCTGGTTTCAGGGTCGTTCAACGCGGTTTCGAAGACCGGGAGATGGTAAATCAGGCTCTTGCCGCTGGCCGTGGGCGTGGCGGTAAGGACGTGCCGGCCGTCCCGGGCCAGGTTCAGGGCCTGGGTCTGGTGGCGGTAGAGCCTGGTTATGCCCATTTTGGTCAGGACGGCCTGAAGGGCGGCTGGCAGCGGCCGGGACAGGTCGCCCCACTGGGCCGGCCGGGCGGATATCACCTCGTGCCAGGCCACCAGGGGGCCCAGGTCGGGCGATGCTTTCAGTCGCTCAATGAACTTCATCCGGCCTGCGGGTGTCTCGCCTGAAATCCATGGCCGCCTTTATACGGCTGGCCGGCGACGGATGGGAGTGAAATAGGAACTCGATCACGGGATGGGGCGTGAGTTCGCTCAAGTTCATGGCCGCCAGCCGTTCCATGGTCGAGATGAACGATCCGACCAACCCGGTAAGCCGCAAGGCGTATAAGTCGGCCTTTCTTTCCAACCCGCGGGAAACGGCGTTGGCCGCGGGCATGGCCGCCAGGCCCACGATCAGGAAGGCCAGGGCCAACAGGGGCAGGCCGGCCACCTCGTCCAGTCGGGACAGCCCCAGGAAGGGACCGATCGAGTGATAAAGGAAATCGGCCAGGAGGAACGCCAGAAAAGTTACTCCACATTGAAAGAATAGAAGAATCCACAAATGGCCCATTTTATGATGCCCGAGTTCATGGGCCAGCACGACCTCGACCTCGGAAACGGTGAAACCGGAAATCAGGCTGTCCGACAGGACCGCCCGCCGCGTGGGGCCCCA
Organism: Thermodesulfobacteriota bacterium; assembly: GCA_040755515.1. Classification (GTDB taxonomy): domain Bacteria; phylum Desulfobacterota; class Desulfarculia; order Adiutricales; family JAGVGV01; genus JBFMAW01. Next base: position 110,491 of record JBFMAW010000013.1, read on the forward strand.
GCCTACCAACGCGGCGTTGGCCCGATTGGTTTTTGCCGCCAGGCCCCACTCGTAGATGCCGAGAACCTTGGTCCCGGCTTTTTGACACAGGTTGCCCAGTCGCCGGTTGAGTTCGTTGTCGGGCAGCTTCTTGAATTTGAAAAATAGGGGCAGCAGGACCACGGGGGCCAGTTGGGCCAGCAGGATGAAAAAAAGGGCGAAGGCGGCGCCGGCGGGCAACCACCACCAGCGGTCGGTCAGGCGGATGAACAGGTACAGAATTTCGACCGCGATCGAGCCCAAGACCAGTCCGATCAATTGGGCCTTGATCAGGTCAGCCGTCCATGAGCCGGGTTCCTGATTCAGAAGTCCGAACCATTTCTCCACGAAATAGCCTGACAGGACGGCCAAGGGCAGGGTGATCAGTTCGAAGATGACCGCGCCGGCCAGGAAATAAACCAGGACTTGCACCGCCAGCACCTCGGATCGGGCCCGGGCCAAATGACCCAAGTCCAACGGCCAACCTAGGAGCAGGGCAATCAAATACCCCACCCCCAAGACAAGTTCGGCGTAACCCAAACGTCGCTTGATCCGGTTATAGGTCGCGGCCTTCTGTTCGAGGGTCCGACCTTCCACGCTGACTGAGTAAGGCGACATCTTCATCTTAGACCAGGGAATGTATACCAGAGCGGCGGCGGGGGGAACTCTTTTTTAGTCCGGATATTTTAATCATCGGATCACCCGGTTAAAAGATTTCCCATGATCGGCCAGGCCGTGTTAGTATTTCCATCCAAAAGCATTTGAGGTCTCGAGGCTTATGCTGTACGGCGCCACCAACTTCCCCCTCCGGCCTCTGGCCGACGAAATCAGGACCCTGGCCGGCCTGGGCTTCGACTTCCTCGAGGTGTGCCTGGACCCGCCCGAAGCCTCGCCGGCCAGGATCGACGCCAACCTACCGGCCATTGAAGCCGCCATCGCGGAAACCGGACTGAAACCACGGGTCGGGCATCTGCCCACCTTTGTCTGGCTGGCCGACATCTACGACAGCATCCGCCGGGCTTCCTTGAAGGAAGTTGACTCGGCCCTGGAAACCTGCGCGCGGCTCGGCCTGAAAAAGGCCGTGGTCCATCCAGGCTATATCACCGGACTTTTGACCTTCATCCCCCAACTGGGACAGAACCTGGTTTATAGAAGCCTGGAAGAGTTGCTGGCCTCGGCCGAACGTCTGCGCGTCACCCTCTGCCTGGAAAACATGTTTCCCCGGGCCGGTTGCTTTTTCCGCCCCGAGGAATTCACCGAGGTCCTGGCCAGATACCCTCAACTCATGATGACCCTGGACCTGAGTCACGGGCAAATCCAGGCCCCACCTGAACGAATGGCCGGTCTGATCGCCGCCGGCGGCCGGCGCATCAGGCACGTTCACGTCAGCGACAATCGAGGCCAGGACGACGAACACCTGCCACTGGGCACGGGCAGGGTGGACCTGGCCGGCGGGTTCAGCGCTCTGAAAAAACTCGGTTACGACGACACCATCACCCTCGAAGTCTTCGCCCCGGACCGGGATTATCTGGCCATGAGCCTGTCCAAGGTCAAAGCCCTGTGGGAGAAAGCCTGACGTGGCCGCCGGGCAGCGCCTCAAACAGCAGAAACAGGGCCTGGCCCGTTTTCTGGCTTACATCCTCGGAATCCGGCCCGATGAGTTCGGTCTTTTTACGGACGAACAAGGCTATCTGCCTCTCAAAGACCTGCTGATGGCCTTGAGCGAGGAAGAAGATTGGCGGTACGTCCGGGAAAACCACGTCCTGGAACTGCTCCGCGAGCCGGGTCAAAACGGGCTGGAAATCAAGGAAAAACTTATCCGGCTTCGACCCGAGGTCTCTTCGCTCGCTTTAGGGCCCTTCCCGACCTCGGACCCGCCTAAACTGCTCCACCACGCGGCCCGGCGCCAGGCCTATGCGGTCATCCTGGAACAGGGACTCAAACCCGGCGCCCGCCCTCTTATCCCCCTGGCGGTTACCCCGAAGTTGGCTTTTCGTATCGGCCGGAGGCGGGATCAGGACCCCGTGCCGTTAATCATCCTGGCCCAGAAGGCGGCTGAAGCCGGAGTGGTTTTCTATTGCCCTCAGGAACTGCTTTACCTGGTTGACGCCTTACCCCCCGAATTCCTTTCCGGCCCGCCCCTGCCCAAGGAGAAACTACCGGCCGAAAAGAAAAAGCAGGAAGCCCCGCCCTCCCCGCCCACGCCCGGATCGTTTCCCCTGGACCCATCCCGTTTCCAAGAGCCGGGGCTTAGACCGGACCAGGCCTTCAAGAAAAAAAAGACCGGCGAACCGGACTGGAAACGGAACGTCCGGCGGGAACGCCGCCGGAGGGAAAGATGAAGTCCAGGCCGGCCTGAACGATGTGGAAGAACGGTCCAAGTCTGGCCTTGCGCATGACCTTGCTGGTGTTAGGCGGAACCATCCTCGTTTTCACCCTGATCATGGGCGACGACTATCTCTCCACCCGCCGGGCCATACTGGCTCAAGCCGAGGAGAACGCCCGGAACATGGCCGCGGCCGTGAGCCACCGCATCGAACAGGAGTTCAGGGCCACGGCCAAGATTCCGGAAAATCTGGCCGTGTTCCTCGAGATATCGCCCCCCAAGGAGGACGCCCTCCTGGAACTGCTCCGGCGCCTGGTGACCGGCAACAGGGAAATATACGGCTCGACGGCGGCCTTCGAGCCGTACGCCTTTGACCCGAACCGCCCGGCCTACGCGCCTTATTACTATATGGACAAAGACGGCCTCAAGTTCGTTCAGCTAGGCACCGAACAGTACAACTATTTCAAGTGGGACTGGTACAAAATCCCCAAGGAAAGTAAAACCGCGGTCTGGTCCGAGCCGTACTTCGACGAGGGCGGCGGCGGGATCATAATGTGCACCTATTCCGTCCCCTTCTTCCATCACGCCGACAGCGGCCAGCCCGGCCGCCTGACGGGAATCGTCACCGCCGATATTTCCCTGGACTGGCTGACCAGGCTCATCGCCACGGTGCGGCCCAGTCGAACCGGCTTCGGCTTCCTCCTTTCCCGTAAAGGCATCTTTATTTCTCATCCTGAAAAGAGCCTGATTCTGCGCGAATCCATATTCAACCTGGCCCAAAAGGCCGGCGATAACAGCCTGGCCGAACTGGGACGGCAAATGACCGAAGGACGGACGGGCGTGATCAGGCATAAATCCATCCTGACCGAAGCCCAATCTTTTCTGGCTTTCATCGCCTTGCCCACCACCGGCTGGTCCCTGGGTCTGGTCTTCCCCGAGCAGGACCTGCTGGCCGAACTCTCTGAACTCAACCAGCGCACGGCCATGATGGCCGGCCTGGGCGTTATCCTGCTCTTCCTGGTTATTCTGTTCATCTCCCGCTCGATAACCGGCCCCTTGAGGAGAATGGCCCAGTCCGCGGCCAGAGTGGCCGGAGGCGACCTGGACCTGGACCTGTCCGATCTTTTCCGCGCGGACGAAGTGGGCCGGCTGGCCCAGGCCTTCAACGGCATGGCCGCCGATCTGAAAAAGCATATTCAAGACCTGACCGAGGCCACGGCGGCCAGGGAGAGGATCGAAAGCGAGCTGAATATCGCCGCCCAGATACAAAAAAGCATCCTGCCCTCAACCTTTCCTCCTTTCCCCGAGCGGAGCGAGTTCGAGCTGTTCGCCTTCATGAAGCCGGCCCGGGAGATCGGCGGCGACTTTTACGACTTCTTTTTCCTGGACGACCAAACCCTGGCCCTGGTCATCGCCGACGTTTCCGGCAAGGGCGTGCCTTCGGCCCTGTTCATGATGGTCTCGCGCACCTTGATAAAGTCCTTCGCCCGGCAGGGTAAAACGCCGGCCGAGGTGCTGGCCGAAACCAACGATCTGCTCTGCCAGGGCAACGAGGCCGCCATGTTCGTCACGGTCTTTCTGGCCTATTACGACGTGGCCAACGGCCGCCTCAGATACGCCAACGGCGGACACAACCCGGTTATGGTGCTGCAGGCCAACGAAGTTCTGCGCGAACTCAAAGTCAAGGGCGGGCCGGCCCTGGGCTTCCAGGAGGGGCTGCCCTATCGGATGGGTGAAGATTCATTGAACACCGACGACCTGCTGGTTTTTTACACCGACGGCGTAACCGAGGCGGTTTCCGGAGAAAGCGATATGTTCGGACTGACCAGGTTCAAGAAGATACTCCTCCGCAACCAACTCCTCGAACCCGCCGACCTGTGCCGGCGCGTCCATGACGAACTGGAAAAATACCAGGCCGGCCGGCAATTCGACGATATGACCCTCATGATTTTACGACGGACCGGATAACCTTTAGCCAATAGGGAGGCCAGCATGGAAATTGAAGTGCGCAGCGTTCCGGGAGCGGCCATCATCGCCGCCAAAGGCAGGCTGGACGCGGTGACGGTGACCGTATTCGAAAGCGAACTGACGGGCCTGCTGAGTGGAGGACCGTCCAGATTGATCGTCAATCTGACCGACCTCGAGTATATCAGCAGCGCCGGGCTAAGGGCCATCCTGGCCTGTTCCAAGAAACTTCAGGCCAAGCAGGGACGCTTGATCCTGGTGGGCTTGAGGGGCATGGTCGAGGAAGTCTTCCGCATGGCCGGTTTCCTCGAACTCTTGCCCGTAGCGGCCACGGAAGCTGAAGCCCTGTCGAAATCCTGATGCCCGAACCGCTTATTCTGAACATGACCCTTCCGGCCGAGTTGGACAACCTCGACCGGTTTATCGAGGCCGCGGCCGCGCTGGCCCGCCGCTTCGGTTTCGACGAGGCCAAGGTGCTGAAGATCGAGCTGGCGCTGGAAGAAGCCATCGTCAATATTATCCGGCACGCCTATGCCGGCGCCAAGGGCCCGGTCAACCTCACCGGCCGGGCGGAAATGGATCAGAGCCTGGTGATCGAGATATCCGACCAGGGCCAACCTTTCAACCTGCTGGCTCTGCCCGAACCAGACCTTACCAGCGATCTGGCCCGGCGGCCCATCGGCGGCCTGGGCGTCCATTTCATCCGCCGGATCGCGGACCAGGTGAGGTACGAACGGAAATCCGACCGCAACGTCCTGACCTTGGTTTTTCACCGGAATCCTTTGGGCCAAGACGGACTATCGGAGTGAGGCCAATGAATCTTGTAAAAACCCGCCGGCTGCACCTGACCGTTTACCTGGACCAGCCCCTGACCGGCGTGGTCAGCGCCTTTATCGAGAAAGCCGCCGCCGCTTTCGGTCTGGAACCGGCGGAAACAATGAAACTGACCTTGGCCGGTGAAGAAATTTTTTCTTTCCTGTGCGGCCTGGCCCGGCCGGACGAGACCTTGGAGATCGGCTGCCTGGGACGCGGATACCAGGTCGAACTCGATTTCCTGTTGGGCCGCCGCCGTTTCAACATGAAATCCTTTAATCTGACCGCGCGGGTTTCGCTCGAGAGCGAGGCCGAATGGGAGGAAATCGGACTATTGTTGGCCTCGCGCCTGACCGACGGGCTCAAATTGATCGAAGATGAAAACAAGGGATTCAAGTTGAGCCTGATCAAGGAAAAGACCTACCCGGAAGCGAGCCCAACCGAACTTCCGCCTTGGGACCCGGACCAGGGCCATAAGCTTCAGGCGGCCGGGCCGGAAACGATCAAGTACTTCTTGTCCTTGTTATCCAGCCAGCCCTCCCCGGCCGGTTACCCGCCTTTCTTCCGCTTCCCGGGCAGAGCGGCGGACATGGCCGCCCAGGGCGAATTGAAAGCTCTATTGGCCCTGGATCAAAGAAAGAACCTCGGCGGCGGGATCGTCTGGCGCGGCCTGGGCTTTCGGACCATCGAATTCTTCGGGCCGTATGTCTTTTACCCCGAATCGCGCCCTGGCCTGGCTGAAGAACTGGTGCAAGGACTTCTTGGCCAAGTCGCCCGTTCCGAGGCCGTGGGGCTGATCAACCGGTATGCCACGCCGGCCCTGCCCGCCGGCTACTTCGAGTCTTTAGGCCAAATCAGCCGGTTTGAAGGGCAATCCCCTTACTCCCGGCCGGCCTTTTACCGGTTGTTGCGGGAAGACCTGGGCTGCGCCGTCTGGGCCGCGCCGGAACTGGAATCATTCCTGAAAAGAGAATACAGCCGTCTGGTTCTGCCGCGCGATATTCGCCTCCTGGCTGACCTGGGGGAACAGGTTCCGGACGAATCGGCCCTGAGCACCGAGTTTCACCGCGAATCCGGAGAAGCGATCCTCCGGCCCCTGCAACCGGGTCGGGATTCTTACCGGAACCTGACCGGCCACGTGCACCTTCTCCGCCAGGAGGGCTTGAACAACATCTTCTTCGAGATGGACCTGAGTCAGGCCTGGCCGGTCGGCTTCACGGCCGGCTTGATCGCCGCCGGTTTCAGCCCGCGGATAGTGATCCCCTACGGCGGAGAATCCGACCTGGTCGTCTTTCAGCATCTGCCCGAGGCCCGGCCGGCATGAACGGTCTGAATCTGGAGAGGCTGGTTCCGGACCACGTCAAGTCCTTCCAGGCCTATATCCCCAGCAAGCCCGACGACGTGTTGAAGCGCCTGTTCGGCTGCCGCCGCATTTTCCGGCTCAACAACAACGAGAATCCCCTCGGCCCGCCGCCGGCGGCCCAGGCGGTGATCAAACGTTTTCCGCCGGCCCAGGCCTCGATCTATCCCAGCGGCGACGTCTATCATTTGCGTTACAAACTGTCCGAACTGTTCGGCCTGCATCCAGACCAGTTCATCGTCGGCAACGGCGCCAACGAAGTCATAGCTTTTGTCATCAAGGCCTTTTGCCGGGAAGGGGACAACATCATCACCGCGGACAAGACCTTTGCCGTGTACGAGTGGGTGGCCGAATTCTCCGGGTTCGAGGCCCGCCTGACGCCGCTCCGCGACCATGCTTTCGACGACGAAAACATGCTGGCCCGGATTGACGACCGGACTAAAATCCTCTTTGTCTGCAATCCCAACAACCCGACCGGCACGTATTGGTCCCAAACCAGGCTGCGGCGCTTTCTGGACCGGATCGCCGGCCGCAGGATCGTGGTGATTGACGAGGCCTACTGCGAGTTCGTCGAGACGCCGGACTATCCCAACGGACTGGCCCTGATCAATGAATACCCCAATCTGGTGGTCTTCCGGACCTTTTCCAAGATGTACGGCCTGGCCGGACTGCGCATCGGGTATCTGGCCGGTTCCCCGGAAGTGGTGGACATGGTGCGCCGGACCTGCGTGGTCTATTCGGTCAATGTCCTGGCCCAGGAAGCGGCCCTGGCCGCCTTGGAAGATGAAGAACACATCCCGCGGACTCGAGAACTGGTCCGGGAGGGCAAGTCGTTCCTGACGCGGGAATTGAGCGCCCTGGGACTGGAGTATATCACCGGCGAAGGGAATTTCTTGATGATCAAACTCCCTCTGAGCGACAGCCTGGCCTACCGGCGGCTCATGACCCGGGGAGTCATGATCCGGACCATGACCGGATTCCGGTTCCCCAACTGGATCCGGGTGACCATGGCGCCTCGGGAAGCCCTCGAGGCCCTGGTGGAAGCTCTGGCCGGGATGCTGCAAGAGATCGAACAGTGAACCGGTCAGTCAGTCCGGTCACCGAGACGCCGGCGGCGGGGGACCGGAGACAAACCGGAAAGGAACGGAACCTTTGAAGGACGTCATACCCCAGATAGGAATCACCCTGCCTCGCCACGACGCCTGGACCAAGGTCATCGGCCGGGAGAATTACGCGGCCGATTACTATGGGTCGGGTTTTCTTTGGGCCGGAGTCAAACGTTCCGAATGCCCGCACGCCCGCCTGATCAAGCTGGATACTGAAGACGCCCGCCTGGTGCCGGGCGTTATGGCCGTCCTGACCCACCTGGACGTGCCCGGCCCGAACCGCCACGGCATTGTTCTGCCGGATCAGCCGGTCCTGGTCGCGGACAAGGTGCGGCGTTATGGTGACGCCCTGGCCCTGGTGCTGGCGGAAAACAGGCCGGCTCTCGAGAAGGCCCTGTCCTTGATCAAGACGGAGTTGGAGCCCTGGCCGGCCGTTTTCGATCCGGAATCGGCCTTAAGCGAAGGAGCGCCTTTAGTCCATGAAGACAAGCCCGGAAACCTGCTGGCCGAAGTATTGGTCGAGAAAGGCGACGGAGCGGCCGGGATCGAGAAAAGCGCCCTGGTCGTCGAGGGCCGATTCGAAACGCCGCGGCAGGAGCACGCCTTTCTGGAAACCCAGGCCGGGTGGGCCTGCCTGGACCTGGACGGCCGGGTGGTCATAACCGCCTCCACCCAGTCGCCGTACCGCGACCGTATGGAAGTGGCCTCGGCCCTGGGCCTCGAGCCGGATCGGGTTCGAGTCCGGGCACCCTACCTGGGCGGCGGTTTCGGCGGCAAGGACGGATGCAACGTGCAGTGCCTCCTGGCCCTGGCCGCCCTCGAGGCCGGAGGCCGGCCGGTCAAGATGCATTGGAGCCGGGAAGAGAGCTTCCTGGCCGGAGTCAAACGCCTGCCCGCCCGCCTTCATTATCGAATCGGCGCGGCGGCCGACGGAACCCTGCTGGCCTTGGACTGCCGGATAATCATGGACGCCGGCGCCTACGACCACCTGGCCGGGGAAATACTGGCCCTGGCCGTGGAACACGCCGGCGGCGCCTACCGCTGGCCCGACGTCCGCCTGCACGGCCGATGCGCCTATACCAACAATCCGCCGGGCGGGCCGTTTCGCGGATTCGGGGCGCCCCAGGTGACCGCGGCCCTCGAGCAGATGATGGACCTGCTCGCGGCCCGGCTCGACCTCGATCCCCTCGATCTCCGGTTGAAAAACGTGATCCGCCGCGGCGAAAAAAACGCGATCGGAGTGACCCTGAGCGGTTCCGCCGGCGCCTGGGAATGCTTGCAAAAGATTGCCGGCCATTCCATATGGCGGAATAGAAAATCCTGGCAAGAAGAGGCCCCGCCTTTCCAACGGCGCGGGGTCGGCCTGGCCTGTCTGATGCACGGCGCGGGCTATGGTCCGGCCGTGCCCGATTACGCCAACGCCAAAATCGAGTTGACCGCGTCGGGCAGGTTCAAGGTTGACGCCGCCGTAGCGGACATGGGCCAGGGCAACGCGGCCACGTACCTGCAGATAGCCGGTCATATCCTAAATCAGCGCTTGGAGGACTTGGACCTGGCCCTTCCGGACACGGAACAGACCCTACCTTCCTGTTCCTCGACCGCCAGCCGGACCACTTATACTTACGGTCAAGCCATGATCAGGGCCGCGGAAAAAATGAAGGACCGGCTGCTGGCCAAAGCCGCCGACCTGATGCTCTCCGCCGCGGCCGAGGAGTTCGCCCTGGCGCCGGGTCTGGTCCGCCACTTGCCCTCGGCCCGGGAAATACCGCTGGCCAGGCTGGCCGGAACCATGGCCCCGGCGGAACGGGTTCAAACCGGGTACTGGCGGGCCCCGGTGGTTAGAGAGGCAATCAAGACCGGAATCATGACCGCCTATGGCCTGCCTCATTTGGTCTTTTCCTTTGCCGCCCACGCGGCCGCGGTGGAAGTGGACGAGCTGACCGGCCGGGTCGCGGTCAAGAACTACCTGGCCGTGACCGACGCCGGGAGAGTGCTCAACCCCCAGGTTTATGAACAACAGGTCCAGGGCGGAGTGGCCCAGGGTCTGGGTTATGCCCTGACCGAAGACTACCAGGTGCAGGAAGGCCGCGGCTTGACTCCTGACCTGGCCACCTATATCGTGCCCACGGCCCTGGACGTGCCGGACCTCGAGACGATGCCTGTCGAGACCCATGAGCCGACCGGCCCCTTCGGCCAGAAAGGTATCGGTGAAATACCGATCAACGGGCCTCTTCCGGCCGTGGCCAACGCCGTGACCGACGCCATAGGGGCCAGGATTTACCGGTCCCCGCTGACGCCGGTGCGGGTGAGGCGGGCACTCGAGACCGCCGATAAAAGGAAAGCCGAATGAGATTGAGCTTTATCCTCAACCGGAACGAGGTCACCTTGGAGACCGTCCCCGACCGCCGGGTCATAGACCTGTTGCGGGAGGACCTGGGCTTGACCGGAACCAAGGAAGGCTGCGGATCGGGCGAATGCGGGGCCTGCACCATCCTGGTGGACGGAGAAAGCCGCCTGGCCTGCCTCATGCTGGCCGCGCAGATCGAGGGCCGGGAGATAACCACCATCGAAGGCCTGGCCTCGGAGGGCGGGCTTCATCCTCTGCAAAAAGCCTTCATCGAATACGGGGCGGTCCAATGCGGTTATTGCAGCCCGGGCATGATCCTGGCCGCGGCCGATCTGCTGAAGCGTGTGGCGAATCCGGACCGGCTCGAGATCAGGGCGGGCCTGGCCGGCAACCTCTGCCGCTGCACCGGCTATCAAAAGATCGTGGACGCGGTCGAAGCGGCCGTGTCGCCGATGAGGGCAACAAAAAAATGAGCCGGGAGGTCTATCTGCCCCGGAACCTGGATGAGTTCCGGGAACTGCGAGACAGGAGGCCGTACGCGGCCTTATACGCCGGCGGCACGGACCTCCTGGTGCGGATGCGCCAGGGACTTCTCGATCCACCGGCCTTGATCTGCCTGGAAAGGATCGAAGTCCTGAAAAAAGTGGAAGACCGGGAGGGCCTGCTGTTCCTGGGCGCGGGCGCGACCCACGCCGAATTGCTCGAGCATCCGGCCGTTCGACGCCGCTTGCCGGTCCTGGCGCGGGCGCTCGAAGTCTTGGGATCGCCGCCCATCCGGCATATGGGCACGATAGGCGGCAACATCGTCACCGCCTCGCCCGCCGGCGACACCCTGCCGCCTCTTTACACCCTGGACGCGGAAGTGGAAATATTGTCCTCGATGGGCTCCCGGCGCCGGAAGATCAACGAGTTCATCCTGGGACCGGGGCGGACCGACCTGAAGCCCGGCGAACTGCTCCTGGGAGTTCTTGTTCCGGTTGATCCTGCCTTCCACCTTCACCATTTTGAAAAAGTCGGACCAAGAAACGCCCTGGCCATCGCCCTGGTCAGCCTGGCCGCCCTGCTGTCAATAAACGATTCAGGGCTGATCGAGAAGGCTAAACTGGCCTGGGGCAGCGTTGGACCGACAGTCGTCACCAGCGCCAAGGTAGAAGCGGCCCTGGTCGGCCGGCCTTTGACCAGGGATACCCTGGAAGAAGCAGCGGCCCTGGCCCGGGCGGCCGTCTCGCCCATTGACGACCTCAGGGCCGACGCGGAATATCGCCGCGCCGTGGCCGGCAACCTGGTCCTGCGGCTGATCAATTACACCCGGCGCCCCGGCCCGGCTCCGGCCCTTTAAGGCTAGCCGGACTGTATGCCCTCCCCCTCCACCGACATCAATCAAGATGGTCCACCCAACCCGGGTTCTCTCTGGAACGGAAGCCTGCTCTTCATTTACCTGGCCACCTTCCTGTCCTACGCCAACTTCAGCGTCTTCTTCAGATTCTATGAGCATCTCCAGTCCCTGCCCATAAGCCCTCGCTGGTACGGTTTGATCATCGGCCTGTACTCGGCCACGTCCTTGATCGTGCGGCCCTTGGTGAGTCCCCTCATTCATCCCGGCAATCAGCGCCGGCTTCTCTATGCCGGTACGGCCGCGGTCATGGCTTCCCTGGCCGCCTACTCTCTGGCCGACGGCCTGGGAACAATGCTGGCGGTCAGGATTTTCCACGGCCTGGCCTTCGTCATCCAGGGCGCGGCCCTGATGGCCTTGACCGTGACCCGGATTCCGCCGGAGAAAAGCGGCCAGGCCTTCGGGCTGCTTTCCATAATCATACTCATTCCCAACACGGTCATCCCGCCGGCCCTGCCGTTCCTGGAAAAGAGCCTGGGCGGCTTCAACCACGTCCTGCTCGGGTTTTCGGCCCTGACCGTCCTGATCTACCCCTTGCTAATGGGCCGGTCTAATCCCGATGACCTCCGGAAAGAGGCCGGCGAGTCCAGAAGGCTTACGGCCCGGGAAATATGGGACGATCTTAGAGACACTCGCATCGTCGCCGTGTTGGCGGCCATGCTCTGCCTCTATTTCGGCCACGCCGCCGTGTTTTTCTTTCTGGACGAATTCGGCCGGACCATCAATATCGCCGAGGCCGGATTTTTTCTCACCCTGTCCACCGCGGGCGAGATCGGCGTGCGGCTGGCGGCCGGCTCCTTCTTCGATAAAATGAACAAGTCCAAGCTGGCCGCCTGGGCCCTGGCCGGCCTGGCTCTAGGGTACCTGGCTTTAAGCCAGGCGGGCGGCCGATGGAGCTTCTTCGGTTTGGGACTTGTACTAGGCCTGGGCTGGGGCGTGGCCATGCCGGTCTTCAACGGGCTCATGTACGACCTGTCCGCGACCAGATATAAAGCCTTCAACATCAACCTCGGGTTGCAGATGTTTCAGGGCGGGTTTTTTCTCGGACCGATACTCGGCGGCCTGATGGCGGCGCATCTTGGCCTGCTGGCCCTATTCGGTCTGTGCGGCCTTATCAGCCTGCTGGCGGCCGGTTTGACTTTTACCTTGAAGACCAAGGCCCCTGACTGACGGCCTCCGGCCTTTTTATAGGAGACGCGACGATGAATGAAGAACAAATCATTGAACCGGGACAAGAATGGATAGTTGATCTGTTCCGGCCCGAAGACGCCCCGGGCGTGACCAGGCTCTTCAAAACGGTCTATGGCGTAGGCTATCCCATAAAGACTTTTATCGAACCGGACAAGCTGATCGAAGAAAACGCGGCCGGCCGGACCATCTCCAGCGTGGCCCGGACGCCTAAAGGGGACGTCGTCGGCCATAACGCCCTGTTCAACAGCGCGCCTTGGACGGGCATATACGAGTCCGGGGCCGGCGCGGTCCATCCGGAGTACCGCGGCGGCAAGCATATCTTCACCAGGATGGTCCGTCACGGCGTCGAGGAGGCGCCCAAAATTTTTCCCGTTGCGGCCATCTTCGGCGAGCCGGTCTGCAACCACGTTTTCACTCAGAAAATGTGCCACGGCCAGGGTTGGACCTCCTTTGCCCTGGAAGTGGACCTCATGCCCGCGGCGGCTTACGCCCAGGAAAAAAGCGCCGCCGGACGGGTCTCCACCCTGCTGGACTTCTTCACCATCGAGCCCAGGCCGCACACCGTTTACCTGCCGCCGGTTTACGAGACGTCCCTGCGTTTCATCTATCAGGCCCTGGATGACGAACGCCGTCTTCTGACCGCCGAAAAGACCTCGCCCGATCGAGCCGGGACGGTCATCAAGGCCCAGGTCTTCGACTTCGCCCAGGTGGCCCGGCTGACCGTCTGGGAAGCCGGTTCGGACTTCGAAACCGAGCTTGACCGGGAAATACAGGCCGTGCTGTCCAGGGGCATGGTGGTTATCCAGGTGTGGGTCAAGCTCACCTGGCCTTGGATCGGCCGGGTAGTGGAAATCCTGCGCTCGAGGGGGTTTTTCCTGGGCGGCGCCCTGCCCCGCTGGTTCGACGACGACGGCCTGCTGATGCAGAAGATCATCGGCCGGCCCTGCTGGGAAGGGATTCAACTGGAGTATGACCGGGGCAGAGAGCTTATGAAGTTGGTTAAGGCTGACTGGACCGGGGTCAGCGGCTGCTGATTCCAACCGCGCCCGCGGCTATTGGCCGGTCCGGGCTTTGGCGCCCGCGGCCGACGAACACTCAAGTTGATATAATGCATTAATAACATCCCAGCGCCGGTCCTTCAAGGTGGTGGCCGCGCCCTTGGCCCTAATTTCATGGAGCCGGTCTGTATCCACGTCGGCGACGATCACCGCTTCTTCGTTGACCGGGCTTTCGGCGGCGACGCCTTTGATCGGAAAGCCCGGCTCGCACGGCGTCAGGATCGAGGCCATTCCCCAGAAATTGAGCCCGGCCGCTTCGCCGATCAGGCCGCAATGGACCACGTAGACTTGGTCCTCGATGCAGCGGGCCTGGCCCGAATGTCTGACCCGCCAGTAGCCTTGTTCGTCCAGGGTGGCCGAAGGTGAAAAGATCACCTCCGCGCCGTTCAGGGTGACCAGGCGGGCCGCTTCCGGAAATTCGAGATCATAGCAGGTCAAAATAGCGATTTTGGCCTTTTCCGTGGGGAAAACATGCAACCGGTCGCCGGGAGCGGTATACAACGTCTCCATCGGGAAAAGGTGGCATTTCCGTTGAACCAGGACCTGTCCGTCCGGAGCGAAAAGATGGCTGACATTGTAGAATTTGCCTTCATCCTCCACCAAATGGGAACCGGCCACGATATGAAAGCCCTTTTCCCGGGCCAATTGTCTGAAGAGGGCGACGTAATCGCCAGTCTGCCGAGCCAAGCAGGAAAGCTTCAGCAGGAAATCTTCCTCGCTGAACGAGTTCATGATTTCCATGGTGAACATTTCCGGAAAGACCAGGAAGTCGGGATTATGGGCCGCGGCCTGGTCCACCAAGCGGCTGACGTGATCGCCGAAATCGTCAAAGGAATTGACGGCCCCCATCTTAAAGGCCGCGGCGGCCAGGCGGATAGAAGGCATTGATCACTCCTTTATAAAGCCAAATTTCAACAAGTTCGTTGCGGCTGCCGGCCTCACTCAGCCTGTATCAGTCGGACATCGGGAGCCCAAACATTACCGGGTCTAATCTTTGCTTTTTCAATTCACTCATACTGGGTCCACATCCGAATGACCTTCACCACCCGCTCCTGATCCAGGACTTGATAGACCAGGCGATGATGGATATTGATCCGCCGGGAATAGGCCCCGTCCAGATCCCCCACCAGTTTTTCGAACTCAGGAGGGGTTTGATAAGGGTTCTCCCTCAGGATTTCAATTAGCTGGAGCGCCTTGGCTTTGAGGCCGGAGGCCGCAAGTTTGCGGCCGTCTTTCCGGGCCTGCCTGGTGAAGACAACCCGCCAGATCAAAAGCCGGGGTCCTCGGAACACTCATCGAGGGAAGTAGCGAGGCTTGCCCGGATGGATTCCCGCATTCCGGGAATCGAGAGGAGATAGAGGGTTTCCTGGACGGCTCGCCAATCCTCCTCCGAGAGGAGGACGGCGTTGGCGCGTTTGCCGGTGATGAGGATGGGCTGATGGGAGGAAGCGGCCTGGTCAATCAGGCGATAAAGCTTTGAGCGCGCCTCCGTGGCTGTAACCGAGGCCATGACGGTAAACTCCTTGAGGGAATCGTACCTTAATGGTACGCCCTAGCGTACGCTATGTCAAGGAGCTTTCAGACAGCAGGGGGCGATGCTGGTTGGCGTCTGGACCGTCACTCCCAGGTGCGGCGGTCGTCAACCTTCTTATATTGCGCGGGCAAAGTGCCGGGCGCCAGGAAGGCCACCTCGCCCTTGAGCCGCAGGATATCCTGCATGGCTTTTTCCAGGCCGGCCTGGAGGGCGGCCCGATCGCAGGCTTCGTTATTGAGTTCGACGTGCAAAGTCATCACGTCTTTGTAGTCCTTCCTGGAGACCACCATCTGGTACCGGCTGATCGCTTCGAATTTCCGGGTCACTTCGTCCACCTGGCCGGGATGGATAAACATGCCCCTCACCTTGGTCACCTGATCCACCCGACCCACGATCTTGACCAGGCGGCCGGTGGTGCGGCCGCAGGGGCAAGGTTCATCGGTGTAATAGGACAGATCGCCGGTGCCGAAGCGGATAAGCGGGTAGGTTTTGTTGAAAACCGTGGCCGCCACTTCCCCGATTTCGCCCGGGCCTAACCGCCGGCCGGTCTCCGGATCGACCACCTCGACGATCACGTTGTCCGGGTAATGCATGCCGTTCTTGTGGAAACATTCGTAACCCAGACAACCCACGTCGGCCGTGCCGTAGCTTTGCCGGATGAGCATGCCCAGTCTTTCCTCCAGGGAGGCCCGGAGGGATTCGGGCAGCATCTCCGCGGCCACGAAGGCCACTTCCAGGTTCAGGTCTTTTTTCAGGTCCAGTCCCATCTCCTCGGCCTTGTCGGCCACGGTCTTGAGGAAGCTGGGCGTGCCCAGATAGGCGTTGACCTTGAGATCGCGCATGATGCCGACCTGAAGCTCGGTGTTGCCCACGCCGGTAGGCACGGACAGGCAGCCCATCTTTCTCAGGGAATCGTCCAGCATCATGGCAAAGGGCACCATGTGGTAGCTGAAGGTGATCTGGCCCAGGTCCCCGGCCCTGAACCCGGCGCCGTAAAAGGACTGGCTCCAGCGGTCGTCTTCATAAACTAGTTCGTACGGTTCATAAATAGGTCCGGGGGAAGCGAAAATCCGGCCGAGTTCCTTCAAAGGCACGGCCACCAGTCCGCCGAAGGGCGGATCTCGGCGCTGGAGTTCCACCAGTTCGGCCTTTTCCGTGAGAGGCAGCCTTTCCAGGTCCCGGACCGTCTTCAGGTCTTCCGGTTTGACTCCGGCCGAGTCGAACTTGGCTTTCATGGCCGGGGCCCTGTCGTAGGCGTGGGCCGCCATTTCGCTCAAGCGCCGGTTCAAGTACTGGGCCCTGGTGTCGGCATCCATCGTTTCCAGCGCGGGATGAAAATGCCCTTCGGTGCGGTTGCGTTGCCCCCTCATTTCTAAGGCTCCTCTTCTTTTCCGGTCCGGCCGGGGATCAGGTGAGCCACCTCTTGCGGCGCTTGTAATGCTTCACGTCGCGGTAGCTCCTCTTGGTACCCATGTCGGTCATGCCCAAATAGAACTGCTTGACGTCCTCGTTGCTCTTGAGCTTCTCGGTGGTGTCGTCCAGGACTATCCGGCCGTTCTCCATAATGTAGCCGTGGGTGGAAATGTTCAGGGCCATGCGGGCGTTCTGTTCCACCAGAAGGATAGTGGTTCCTTCCTGCTGGTTTATCTTCTGTATGATTTCGAAAATCTCGGAAACCAGAAGGGGGGAGAGTCCCAGGGAGGGTTCGTCCAGCATCACCAGCTTGGGTTTGGCCATGAGGGCCCGGCCGATGACCAGCATCTGCTGTTCACCGCCGCTCAAATATCCGGCCAGCCCCCGCCATCTCTCCTTGAGTCGAGGGAAATAACCGACCACCATATCCAGGTTTTCCCTCATCCTGGCCTTGCTCTTCTGGGTGTGCGAGGCGGCGATCAGGTTTTCCTCGACGGACAGGTCCACGAAGACGCGCCGCCCTTCCATGACCTGAAAAATGCCCATCTGGACTATTTTTTCCGGATCGATCCCGTCTATACGGCGGCCCATGAATTCTATGGAGCCGTCGGTCACTTCGCCTTCCTCGGCTTTGAGTAGGCCCGAGATGGCCTTCAAGGTGGTGGTCTTGCCCGCGCCGTTGGCGCCCAGCAGGCACACGACCCGGCCTTCTTCGACCTGCAGGGAAAGGCCTTTCAGCACGAGGATGACGTCGTTATAAATCACTTCTATATTGTTGACGTTGAGCAGGACGCCCATAAGGATGACCTCTTCGGGGCCCGGGCTTTACCAGCCCAGGTGTTCCTTGTTGCGCTCCAGGGCCAGATCGGCCGCCAGATGCAATCTGCCTTCCTTGAAAGTATAAAGGCCGCAGGCGGTGGTTCCCCGGTGATCTTCGGAGGTGTAGGTGAGAGGGGGGGTGAGCCCGCCGGTGGTAAAATCGGTCAGGGATTCCAGGGCGGCCTTGAGGCCGGGTCCGTTAAGTTTTCCGGCCGAATGGGCCCTTTTGAGCCCTTCGGCCAGGACCATCAGGGAAGCCCAGGCCTGGTTATACAGGTGGGGGTACGACCGGTCCCCGGCCACGGTCCTGATGTCGGCGGCGGCTTGGATATCGGCGCCGAACGGACGCGCGACCATGAAACCGAAGACCCGACCGTCCACGGCTTCACCCGCTATTTGGGCCAGGGTTTCATCCATGGCCCAGACGTTGAGAACGAATCTGGTCTTGAGCTTGAGCCTGGCCGCGTCACGGACGATCACCGCCGCGCTGGGGGTGGTGCCGCCCAGCCAGGCGAAATCCGGATCATATTCCTTGAGGCGCAGCAGTTGAGGGACGGCGTCGGTCGCTCTGAGTCCAACGGTGAAATCCGGCCCGATCTCCAAGCCCAGCTTCTTGGCCATCTCCTTGCCCGCGGCCAGGGGTTCACGGCCGAAAGGATGATCGGGGAAAACAAAACAGACCTTGGCGCCGCCGTTGTCCTTTATCCAACGCATGGCCAGCCTGGCCTGGTCCGAGTAGGTCGCGCCGATGGTGAAATTATAAGGAGCTTTCCTGGGGTCGGCCAGACCGGCGTCGTAGGAAGCCGATAGGAAGACCACTCTGTCCTTGGTCACCAGTGGGGTCAAGGCCGCGGTGTCGGCCGCGCCCCAGCCCTGCAGGACGAAGACCTTGTCCACGGATTTGAACTTCCTGTACAAGGCCACGGCCCTGGCGGGATCGCTGGCGTAATCCTCGGCGGCCAGGCGCAACGGCTGCCCGTTGATTCCTCCGTTCTGATTTAGGAAAGCGGTCGCGTCCATCGCGCCTTGGGCATAAACCCGGCCCAAGACCGAGGTCGGACCCGTCAGGTCGAAGACGCCGCCTAGGGGGATTTCCTTCAAAGCCGGCTGTTCGGCCCAAGCGCCATCCGACGGGCATCCCGAGACGATAAAAACGATGGCGGCAAATAGGACCTTAAGACGCAAAATAAACTTCTGTCCGTCTCTCATCCTTTGAGGCGGCTTCAAGCGCCGGGACCGGGCCAGGGCCGGCCCCGGCCGGATACTCAGTTACCGAGGTATTCCTTTAGACGTTCGATGCTCAGGTCCTTGACCAGGTTCAGCTTGCCGCCCTTGATGGTGTAGAAGCCGCAAGAGGTCGTAGCCCGGTGATCTTCCGGGGTATAGGTCAGCGGCGGAGTAATGCCGCCCGTGTCAAAATCCTTCAAGGTCTCGAGGCCCGCCTTCAGTCCTGGTCCATCCAGTTTGCCGGCCTTTTTCGCCCGCTTTAGAGCTTCCCACATCACCATCATCGAGGTCCAGGCCTTGTTATAGTGCAGGGAGTAAGATTTGTCCGCGGTCAGGGTCTTCATCTTGGCCGTCATGGGCACATCGTAACCGAACGGCCGGACGGCGATGAAGCCGAAGGTCCGGCCCTCGGTCGCCGCGCCGGCCAGTTTGATCAGGTTTTCGTCGATGCCCCAGGTGTTGATGAGGAACTTGGTCTTGAGATTGAGCTTGGCCGCGTCCTTGATGATCACGGCGGTGGAAGACGTGGTGCCGCCGATCCAGGCCCATTCCGGATCGAACTCCTTCATCTGCAAGAGCTGCGAAGTGGCGTCGGTGGCGTTCAGGGCCACGGAGATGTCCGGCCCGACATCCAAGCCGACCTTCTTGGCCATTTCCTTACCCGCCGGTATGGGGTTCTTGCCGTAAGGATGGTCGGGGTAGATGAAACAGAACTTCTTGGCCCCCTCATCCTTGGCGTAACGGACCGCCATCCTGATGTGATCCGAATAGCTCGAGCCGATGAAGAAGTTAAAGGGATTCTTCTTGGGGTCGGTCAGGTTGCCGTCATAGGAGGCGGACATATAGACGATCTGGTCCTTGGTGATCATGGGCGTCAAGGCGTTGGTGTCGCCGGTGCCCCAACCCTGGATGACAAAGACCTTGTCCACGTCCTTATACTTCTTGTACAGGTTGACGGCCTTGGGAATTTCATAGGCGTAATCGTTGGGGATCAGTTTGATTTGAATTCCATCCACGCCGCCGTTCTTGTTGATATAGGCGGCGGCGTCCACCGCGCCCTGGGCGTAATCCTTGCCCACGTCCGAAGTCGGCCCCGTGATGTCAAACACGCCGCCGACCACTATTTCCTTGGGGTCAGCCGCCAGGGCGCCAGCGACCAGCAGGCACAATACGCCCAGAGCCGCCATGAAAAACAAGCCTTTCAATTTCATCTCTACTCCCCCTTTCCGGATTTAAAATGATTATTCTCGGACCACAGTCCCGACGGTTCCGCTTTTCCCCGGGTCACCCCCTTTCTTCACGTTTTATAGCCTCACGCGCCTTGCAGGCCCTGATAATACCACAAACTGGAAAAGCCCGACCGTCAATATGGATAACCTCGTAAAAAGTCGAAAACCGACTTTCTACTCGGCGGGAGAGGGCTGCCCCTCTCCCGCCACTTGAAGTAAATTCAAGTGGTTCCACCATCACCCCAGTCCCGCTTCCAGTCCCGCTTCCAGCGGGACTGGAAGCGGGACCTGATGACGGACTTTTTACAAGTCCGTCAATATGAGAACGGCCACAGTTTCCAATAGGACCTGATGGTGTGCCAGCGGGCGGCCAAGCCATCCGGCTCGAAGATCAGAAACAAAATAATTATCAGGCCGAAAACGCCGCTCTGCAAGGTGCCGAATATTTCAAACATATTCGGAAAGACCCTGGTGAGCGCCTCGGCGGGGATGCGCAGCAGTTCCGGCAGCAGGACCATGAAGATGGCGCCGAAGATTCCGCCCAGGACGTGACCCAGGCCGCCGATGATGCACATGGCCAGGAACTGGACCGACAGAAGGATGGTGAAATGTTCGTCGCTGATGATGGTGATGTAGTAGGCCCAGAGCGCGCCGGCGATGCCCACGAAGAACGAACTGACGCCGAAAGATATGATCCGGTATTTGAAGAGGTTCACGCCGATTACTTCCGCGGCCAGGTACCGGTCGCGGATGGCCACAAAGGCCCGGCCCGGCCTGGTGCGGGTGAGGTTCTTCAAAAAGATGGTGGCCAGGATGACCAGCACCAGGGCCAGGTAATAAAACTTGATGTCGCTGTCGAACTCGAATCCAAACAGCTTGGCGTACGGCACGTTAAGACCGGAAGACCCACCGGTCAAGGCGGTCCAGTTGCGCATGGCGTAATTGATTATGAATTGGGCCGCCATGGTGGCAATGGCCAGGTACAGGCCTTTGAGTCGCAACGAAGGCAGGCCGAAGATCATGCCCACGGCCGCGGCCATCAGCCCGGCGGCGGGTAGGGTCATATAGAACGGCCAGTGGAGGCGGACGGCCAGTATGCCGGCGGTGTACGCGCCCACACCCATGAAGGCGCCGTGCCCCAGTGATATCTGGCCGGTGAAGCCGGTGAGAAGGTTAAGGCCGTGGGCTCCGATTATATAGATGAAAATGACCACCATCAGGTTTATCACGTTGGTGTTGAGGGTCTGGCTCAGTCTTGACCCGAACATCGGAAAGACGATCAGCATGATCAATAGGGCGACCAACCAGCCCTTGACCCACCAGGTCTGAAACACTTCTTCGTCTTTGCGATAACTTTCATGGAACAGTCCGCAAGGCATCTAAAAATGACCTCCTCGCCCGCTCTCCTTGGGCCGGCCGCCTTTGTCCCGATCAGACCCGCTCGATTTCCTCGATGCCGAACAAACCGTACGGCTTGATCATGAGAATGATCAAGAGGACAATGAAGGGCGCCACCTCTTTAACCCCGCCGCCGAACACCTGGTCCAGATAACCACCCATGAGGTTTTCCAGGACGCCCACGGTGAGCCCGCCGATTATGGCCCCCAGGATCGAATCCAGACCACCGAAAATGACCGCGGGAAAGACCTTCAGTCCGAATTCGGCCAGGGTGACGTTAATGCCGTTGATGTTGCCGAGGAGAATTCCACCGGTGGCCGAGACCACGGCGGCTATGGACCAGGCGATGGCAAAGACCCACTTGACCGGGATGCCCATGGATTGGGCCACTATCTGGTCGCTGGCCACCGCCCGCATGGCGATGCCCACCCGGGAGAACTTGAAGAAGGCGGCGAATACGCCCAGAAAGATCAGGGCGAAAAAAAACGTCCAGATATACACTTCGGATATGATAACCTGCCCCAAATGGATCGGCGCCTGGGAAAAGATGGGCGGGAAGACTCTGATCTGGGTGCCCCAAATGATGGCGACGCCGGCCTTGAGCAGGGCGGCCAGGCCGATGGTGACCATGATGACCGAGATTATCGGCTCCCCGATCATGGGTCTCAGGATCAATCTTTCCACCAGAATGCCCAAAATCACCGAAAAGCCGACGGTCAGGATAAAGGCCGGAATGAAAGGCACGCCCAGGCCGACCACGACCCACAGGCAGACGTAAGCCCCGATCAGGACGAACTCGCCTTGAGCGAAATTAATGATGCTGGTGGACTTGTAGATGAGGACAAAGCCCAGCGCCACCAGGGCGTAAACGCTGCCGGTCACCAATCCGGTGACGAGCAATTGAGAGAACTTCAGTAATTCATGCCCCATGCCGAATCTCTCCTAGCGCATTAACTGCCACCATTTGCGCTTGACCTCGACGTACTGATCCAAAGGCTTCATCTGCCTGATCTTCAGATCAGCCACTATGGTAGTGGTCTTACCGTCCTGATACCTGATCTCGCTCTCGATATGGACTTTGTCCAGGTCCTGATACAGGGCCTCGATTTCTCGATCGTATTTTTCCGCTATGAACCTGCGTCTCAGCTTCCGGGTCCGGGTGAGTTCTCCGTCGTCCGGATCGAACTCCTTGTAAAGAAGCAGGAATTTCTGAATCCTGGCCCCTTCGGGCAGGGTTTTATTCACCCGGACCACTTCGCGTTCGATCAGGTCGTACACCTCGGGCTTGGAAGCCAGATCGGTGTAGGTGGTGTAGGAGAGGCGGTTGTCTTCGGCCCACTTGCCCGTATTCTTGAAATCAATACAGATCATGGCCGTGATGTAGGACCGTTCGTGCCCCAGCACGCAGCCTTCGATGACGTAAGGGCAGAATTTGAGCCGGTTCTCGATGAACATAGGCGAGAACTTGCGGCCGCCCGACATGTGCATCAGGTCTTTCACCCGATCAATGCAGACCAGATGTTTTTTCGAGTCAATGAAACCGGCGTCCCCGGAATGCAGCCACCCGTCGCCGATGGTCTCACGGGTGGCCTGGTCGTTTTTATAGTACCCCTGAAACAGGGCCGGACTACGCGAGACGATCTCGCCCACGCCGTCCGAGTCGGGCTGGTCAATCTTCAGATCGGTCTCCGGGATGGGCAGACCGACGGTGTTGGCGTCAATATCGCCGTCCCGGTGGATGCAGGATATGCCGGATATTTCGGTCTGGCCGTATATCTGTTTCAGGTTGACGCCCAGGGCGTGGAAAAAGCGAAACACGTCCGGGCCCAGGGCCGCGCCGCCCGTGGTGGCCGAACGGATGCGGCTGAAACCCAGGCGATCCTTCAAGGTCCGGAAAAGACAGACCCAGGCGATGGCGTACAGAAGCTTCCAGTTCCAGGGGATAGGCTTTCTTTCGAACTTGAAATCGGCCACGCGATAACCTATGGGCATCATCAAACGATAGAGGAACCTCTTGAACCAGGTGGCGTCCATGTGCTTGACCATGACCGACCTGGACAGGCTTTCCCAGACCCGGGGCGGGGAAAACATGACGTTGGGACCTATTTCGTAGGTGTCGTGATTGACCGTTTCTGGGGCTTCGGGAAAGTTCACGGTGAACCCGATGGCCAATGAACTGGCGATGCACATCATCTGCTCGCCGATCCAGGGCAGGGGCAGAAAGGAGACGAACTCGTCCCCTTCCTGCTTGGGGTCCACCTGGTTCAGATTCAGGGCCATGGACAGCATGTTCTTATGGGTCAGCAGAGAGCCTTTGGGATGGCCTGTCGTGCCTGAGGTATAGGCGATCAGGGCGTAGTCCTCCTCCGTGATCCGGGCCACGCATTTTTCAAAAAATCCCTGATTTTCGGCTTCGAACCGGCGGCCCAGTTCTTCCACCTCGGGGAAAAAAATCAACAGGGGGTCGTCATAGCTTCTCATGCCCTTGGCGTCGGTGTAGATCACTTTTCTGATCTTGGGCAATTGATCCTTCATGTCCAGTATCTTGTCGCTCTGCTCCTGGTCTTCGGCCACCACGAACTTGGCGTCGGCATGGTCTATGACGTAAGCCACCTCGGTCAGAATGGAATCCTGATATATCCCGGCGGGCTTGCCGCGCAAACACTGGACCGCCACTTCAGCCCAGACCCATTCCGGACGGTTGTCGCCGATGATGCAGAGGCTGTCCCCTTCCCGGAACCCCAGACTGTGAAGTCCCAGAGCGAAGTATTTGACATGATTGTAATAGTCAGCCCAGGTGAAGCTTTGCCAGATGCCGAATTCCTTCTCCCGCATGGCCACTTTGTCCTGGCCATATTTTCGGTAATTGCGAAGCAGCAGGGCCGGCAGAGTCTTCTCGTCCATCTACGCCACCTTGCCAATGCGTTGTATTCAGGTTCCGAGCTTGGAATAGGCCGATTCGGTCTCGCCCAGGTAGGCCCTGATCACATCTTCGTTGGTCTGGACCTCCTTGGGTGTTCCTTCCGCCAGCTTGTTGCCGAAATCCAGGACGCAGACCCGATCCGAAATGTCCATGACCACGCCCATGTCATGCTCGATGAGGATGACCGTCACCCCCCACTCCTGGTTCACGTCCAGAATGAAACGAGCCATGTCTTCGGTCTCTTCCAGGTTCATGCCGGCCATCGGTTCGTCCAACAGCAAAATCTTGGGCTGCATGGCCAGGGCTCGGGCCAACTCCACCCGTTTTTGCAAGCCATAGGGCAGGGTTCCGACCACTTTCTTGCGGATGGATTCTATTTCGAGCAGGTCAATGATCTTCTCTTCGATCTCCTGGCGGAGAGCCATTTCTTCCCTATAGGCCCGCCCCCAGTAGACCCCGCCGGCCAGAAGACCGGTCTTCAAATGAACATGGCTGCCCAGTTTGATGTTGTCCAGGACAGTCATGCCCTTAAACAACTCTATGTTTTGAAACGTACGGGCTATGCCCTTACCCGCCACCTTATGGGTGGCCAGGTGGGATATATCTTCGCCTTCGAAGACGACTTTGCCGCTTTGAGGTTTATAAAAACGGCAGATGCAATTGAGCATGCAGGTCTTGCCCGCGCCATTGGGCCCGATAATGGCGAAAATTTCCCCTTTTTTCACCCCGAAGCTTACCCCGGACAAGGCCATCAGTCCACCGAAGTTGAGGGTGATTCGTTGGACGCCTAGCTGATATTCATTACTGATTTCAGCCATATCAATAAAAAAGCCTCCCGGATGACCCTCCTGGGGCCTGATCGGAAAAGACAGGGATTTCTCCGGCCGACCGCAAGAAAAACGGCCTGGACCAAGCGTAAAAAAGGCTTGGTGAGGTCATGGGCCGTTTCCTCGCCAAGGTTCGGGGCAGAAGTTCACCCGCCCAGACGATTCAAGTTTCAGCCGTTGTATAAAGGGAGCTGCGACTTCTCCCGGCCCTCACCTTTACTTTAGCTATCAATTTTCCGATAGTCATTTTGTAGCTTAGGCCCTGTCTGATTGTCAAGGCCTAATTTGGGGAGAAAACCAAATTATTATGTGAATTTGGCCTCAAAGGGCGCCCCCAGTCTTCCGGGTTTAAGGCCCGGCCATACTTAACTGATGGAAAATATTTACCTAAGAGTCAAAGACCATGTGAATTTGCGCCGCAAGAAATAAACCTTCTTCACCCGAATTTCTCCTGGCGATAGCGGGGCAGGATCAAGTCGCGGCTCAGACGAAGAAAATACTCGTCGGTCATGCCGGCGACGAAGTCCCGCACCACCTCGGGTCTGGTCCGACCCGTCCAGTATCCGGGTGACATGTCTTTCAAGAACTCGGCCAGGGCCGGTATTTCCTCGCGGCCTGTTTCCAGGTCCGTGAGCAGGCGTTCGAAAATCGTCCTGTATAAGGCTTCTATCTTGGAGCCGTCGGATTTGATCTTCTGGTTGTAATATATCCTTTGCCGGTTGAACTCTTTTAAAGCCATGAGGGCCTGGGCTTTTTCCGGGCTGAAAGCCACGACCTCACCGGACAGGCTGGTGGAAATGAGATCGGAAACCAAGGTGTAAACTATCTTGCCGTTGGTGGCGCCTAACACTTGGACGCATTCGACCGGCAAGTCCGAGCGGTGGATCAAGCCCAGTCTTATGGCGTCCTCCACGTCCCGGCCAACGTAACTGATGCTGTCGGCCAGCCTGACTACGCAGCCTTCCATGGTCATGGGCGTTATGGGAAGGCCGGGGTCCTGTTTTTTATCCTCGAGCCGGCGGTCGAGGTCGTCGAAGTCGAGGCCGGGCTGGGGCGAGAGAGTCGGAAGGTCCACTTCGCCGTCGTGGCTGAGTATGCCGTCCAGGACCGGCAGACTCAGGTTGAGTCCTCGACCTTTTCTTTCTATCCGTTCCAGGAATTCCACGCTCTGGACGGCGTGGACAAAATGACCCGCCCCGTGTTCCCGGCACAACCGTGACAGATAAGTCTCGCCGTCGTGGCCGAAGGGAGCGTGACCCAGGTCGTGGCCCAGGGCGATGGCCTCGATCAAATCTTCGTTCAATTTTAAATGGCGGGCGATGGTGCGGGCGATCCGGGAAACGAGTTGGACATGCAGCACGCGATGGGTGATATGATCGTTCTCGACCAGGTAGAAGACCTGGGTTTTGTCTATATAACGGGTGTAGGCCAGGGAATGGAGGATGCGGTCCGCGTCAATGGCGAAGTTCTGGCGATGGTCAAGGCGGGCCGTCGGGTCTTCACGCCGCCGCACGGCTTCACGGCTCAAGGCGGCCCGCGGCGACAGGCGGCGGGCCTCTTCCTCGTCCAATTCATCCCTGAGCCTGAAAAGATCATCGGCCATGGCGGGATTATAGCATGGGCCGGGCCTTGACTTTCAACTCCGGAGATGTATTCTTCAACGCCGACCGACCGGTCAAAGCCACCAGGAGCGCTTAACCTTGGAACTCATAGACACTCATTGCCATTTGGATCTCGACGATTACGATCGGGACCGGCCTGAAGTCATGGAGCGGGCCAGGTCCGCCGGGATAAGCCACCTGATCACCATCGGCCTGAATCCGGAAAGCAGCGCCCGGGCCATAGCCCTGGCCGAAAGCCATGACTTCATCTCCGCCACGGTGGGGTATCATCCCCATGAAGCCGCCGGCCTGACCGACTCCGATCTGGACCGTCTGCGCCGCTTGGGCCGGCATCCCCGCGTCGTCGGCTTCGGCGAAATCGGCCTGGACTTCTATAGGAACCGCTCGCCCCGGCCGGTGCAACGCCGCCGCTTCGACGACCTGATCCGGATAGGAGTCGAACTGGGACTGCCCTTGATCATTCACGACCGGGACGCCCACCAGGAGACCCTGGAACATCTGAATTCGATCAAGGCCGACTTGCAGGGAGGAGTCATCCACTGCTTTTCCGGCGATTACGATCTGGCCCGGCGCTTTCTGGACATGGGTTTTCACCTTTCCATTCCTGGCACTATCACCTTTCCCAAGGCCGAAGTCATCCGCGAAGTGACCGCCAGAATGCCCCTGGAGCGCTTGCTGCTGGAAACAGACGCCCCCTTCCTGGCGCCGGTGCCCAGAAGGGGCCGACGTAATGAACCGGCCTTGATGGCCTACACCGCGGCCGAAGCGGCCCGCCTGCGTAATATTCCGTTGGCTGATCTGGCCCGGGCCACTACCGGAAACGCCCGTTGTTTGTTCAAGCTGCCTAAGGCCAACCCGGCCGAGAACGAGAGTCGGTCATGCCCCCGTCCTCGTTGATACTGGCTTCGGCCTCGCCCCGCCGCCGGGAACTCCTCACCTGGGCCGGCCTGGAATTTGACACGGCCCTGGTTCAGGTGTCCGAAGAAGCCCTGGCCGGTGAATCCCCGGTCGAACTCGTCCGGCGCCTGGCCCTGGCCAAAGCCGAAGCCGCGGCTCGCCCGCGGCCCGGGGCCTGGATACTGGGCGCCGATACCGTGGTTGTCCTGGACGGTCTGATCATGGGCAAACCCGTTGACCGGACGGAAGCGGCCCTAATGCTCGGCCGGCTCTCCGGCCGAACCCATCAGGTCTTGACCGGCATCTGTCTTTTGCACCGGGATGCAAATCGGCTCTTTCTGGACCACGTGGCCACCGCGGTGGAATTCAGAACCTTGTCCGAACTGGATATCCGCCTTTACCTGGACTCGGGCGAAGCCTGGGACAAGGCCGGAGCCTACGCCATCCAAGGCCGGGGAGCGGCTTTGATCAAGACCATCCAAGGCTCATACACCAACGTGATCGGGCTGCCGCTGGCCGAAGTGTTGGGCTGGATCAAAAGTCTGGCCTGATATTGACATGGACTCGGCTTCCGCGTTATCTATCATAGTCAATCGAAGCGAGAGTCAGTCCGAGGACCGGCTCCGGGTGAAACGGAAGGTCCGACCCACGGGGGCTGGGGGTACGGGTTCTTAATCCGACCGACGGGTGAATATCATTGGCTGAGCAGACTGTTGATCCCGAATTCTTTCATTCCGGCGTGTCGGTCATGCTGCAAGTCCGCGACTCCCCGGAAGGCAAATACACCACTTTTTTCCGCGGCTATAAGAACAAGGACTATCTGATCCTGGACCACCCGGTCAAGGAAGGCAAGCTGGCTCCGATCGCCGACGACACCCCCTGTATCATCCGCTTCATTCACGAAGGGAATATCATCGGTTTCCGCAGCCGCGTCCTGGGGGTGATCAGGACGCCCTACCCGCTCATCTTTCTGCGATATCCCCAATCGGTTGAAATGTCGCGGCTCAGGAAGTTCGATCGGTACCCGGTCAAAATCGAAGTGGTCTGCGCCCCGCGCAAGTTGAACGGTCTGGTGGACAGCTACCCCCGGGACAATATCCTCAACTTATCCGCCGGCGGATGCCAAATCGAGGCTTTCGAACACTTCTTAAGAGACCAGACGATATTTCTGACGGTGTTCTTGCCGGAACAAGGCAAGATCAACGATCTCGAGGCCGAAGTGAAACGGGTGGATAAAAAAGGGGACAAATTCATTCTAGGTATAGCCTTCGCTGACCTGCTGGACCCCGGTTACGAAAAAATCAGGGCTTTCCTGCACACCTTGGAGGCTTTCCGGGTCAGGGCCGGCCTATAGCCAGGACTCGACCGTCAATGTCCGACCACGAGACCATAAAAGACCGGCTGGCGGCGGTGGGTGAAAGAATAAACCAGGCCTGCCGACGCGCCGGCCGTAAACCAGGGGAAGTCCGGCTGGTAGCCGTGAGCAAGACCGTTCCCCTCGAGGTCGTCCGCTCCGGCATCGAGGCCGGGCTGACCATCCTGGGCGAGAATTACGTTCAGGAAGCCCAGGAGAAGATCGAGACGCTGGGCCGGCGGACGGCCTGGCATCTGGTCGGACGCCTTCAGACCAACAAGGCCAAATACGCGGTCAAGCTCTTCGACCTGATCCATTCCGTGGACAACCTCAAGCTGGCCGAGGAAATCAACAAGAAGGCCGGCGCCCTGGGCCGCCGCCAACCGATCCTGGTGCAGGTGAATGTTTCCGGAGAAGATACCAAGGCGGGTGTATCGCCGGTCGAGGCTCCCAGGCTGATCGAGCGGATAGTCGGTCTGCCCCACCTGGAAGTCCGGGGTCTGATGACCATGCCGCCTTTCTTCGATCAGCCGGAAAGAGCCCGGCCCTATTTTGCCGGCCTCCGAGAGTTCAAGGAAAAGGTCGGACCTCCTCTGACCGAATTATCCATGGGCATGTCCGGGGATTTTGAAGTGGCCATCGAAGAAGGGGCGACCCTGGTGCGAATAGGCACGGCCATCTTCGGACCGCGTGACTAAGACGCCGGCGCCCGGCCTAGAAACAGTCGGCTTACGTCGCCTCCAGCCCGCGGCGACGAAGCCACTCGAACATGGCCAGGGCCCCGGCCACGGCCGCGTTGAGCGAGGAAACGCGGCCCGCCAGAGGGATGGACAACAGAACGTCGCAGGTCTCCCTGACCAGGCGCCTTAACCCTCGGCCCTCGCCGCCCACCACCAGGGCCAGTTTGGGGCCCGGATCATGCTCATAGAGACAAGTCTCGGCTTGGGCCGTAAGACCCGCGACCCAGAAACCTTGGGTCTTCAATTCCTCGAGAGTCCTGACCAGGTTTACCACCCGGGCCACGGGCAGGTATTCAACCGCCCCGGCCGAAGCCTTCATTACCGCGGCGGTCACGACCGCGGACCTCTCCCGCGGTAGAATCACGCCCGCGGCGCCGGCCGCTTCGGCTGAACGCAACAGGGAACCCAGGTTCATGGGGTCTTCGAGGCCGTCCAGGACCAGAATCAAGCCCCGATCACCCTTGACCCGGCCGATAATCTCTTCCCATCCGCGGTACTGGTACGACCCGACTTCGGCCACCACGCCCTGATGTCCCGGCCGGCCGTACATCCGGTCCAGGCGAGACCTTTCGACCCTCCGCACGCCGGCGCCCCGTTCCCGGGCCAGGTTCAGGATCAGGGTTACCACCGGCCCGCCGCGGCCTTCGGCCAGATAGATGCGCTGGCAGGTCCGCCCCCCGGCCCGTAAGGCCTCCAAAACCGGGTTTACCCCGCCGATGAATTCGCTCATGGTTTTCGGTTCACACCGCCGCCAGGAATCTCGTCCATAGGTCTTTGGCTCGAGACATTTTCAGGCGTTCGGCCTGGACCACGCAGACCAGGTCCGACACGGCCCGGTCCACTTCATCGTTTATGATCAGGTAATCGTATTCAGGCGCGGCTTCGATTTCGGTTTTGGCTTGAGCCAGGCGGCGGTCGAGTTCAGCCTGGGTTTCGGTCCGGCGCAGCCGGAGTCGGCGTTCGAGTTCCGCCAGGCTGGGAGTGAGTATGAAGATGAGTATGGCTTCGGGACGGTTTCCCTTGATCTGTCTGGCGCCGACCACGTCCACGTCGGCCAGGACTTCCAGACCCAGATCCAGTCGTTCCTGAACCCAGGCCCGGCCGGTGCCGTAATAGCGGCCGAAGACCTCGGCCCATTCCAAAAACTCCCGGGCCTGGATCATCCGGGTGAACTCATCCCGGCTGATAAAATGATAGTCCCGGCCGTTGATCTCGCCCGGACGAGGCGGTCGGGTGGTATATGAAACCGAGTAGGTTATTTCCGGTTGGCGGGCCAACAGGCCCCGGCAGAGCGTGGTCTTGCCGGCGCCGGAAGGAGCGCTGACGACGAACAGCAGTCCCACGTGACCAATCCGCTCAGGGTTGGCCGTCGCCGCTGAAACGCGCGGCGATGGTCTCGGCCTGGATGGCTGACAAGATTACGTGATTGCTGTCGGTGATGATAATGGACCGGGTTCGTCGGCCTTGGGTGGCGTCCACCAGCCGCCCGGCTTCCCGGGCTTCATCCTTCAGGCGCTTCATCGGCGCGGAAGAGGGGGAGACGATGGCGATGATCCGGTCCGTGACCACCGTATTACCGAAACCCACGTTCAACAGTTTCGTATTCATGGACGTCCCCTTAGTCTCATTCAACGTTCTGGACCTGCTCGCGCAGCTTCTCCAGTTCGGTCTTCAAGTCCAACACCCGGTTGGTAACGGCCACGTCCGAACTTTTCGAGCCTATGGTGTTAACCTCCCGGCCCATCTCCTGCAACAGAAATTCAAGGCGACGCCCCACCGGCCCTTCAGCCCCGATCAGGCCGTTGAATTGATCAAAATGGCTCCGGAGCCTCACTATCTCTTCGGTGATGTCGCTGCGATCCACCAGGTAAGCCACTTCCTGCAGCAGCCGGCCCTGGTCAAGGTCCATTCCGCCGGTCAAGGCCTTTATCCTGGTTTCCAGCCTGTTCTTGAATTCGATCGCGGCCGTTTCCCGCCGGGACCAGACTTCCTCGGTCCAATCGGCCATGATGGCCAGCCTGTCCCGGAAGTCGGCGGCCAGGGATGCCCCTTCGTTGCTCCTCATCCGGATCAGCTTTTCCAGAGCCTCCTCGATGAGAGGTTTCAGCCCGGTCCAAAAAGCTTCCAAATCGGGGCCCTCGTCCTCGTGCCGGAAGATGTCCTTCAAATTCAGAAAGTGTTCCAGGCCGGGTTCTCCGTTCAAGCCCAAGGCTTTCTTCAACTCGATCAGCAGACCCTGATAAGCGCCGGCCAGGTCCAGGTCCAACTTCAACGACTGCCGGCGGTTGAGGGATTCATCCACCTGAATCCAGATGTCGATGCGGCCCCGGGAAATCCGGCCGGCCACCACTTTCTTGACCTCCTCCTCCAAGGCCGCATAGGCCCGGGGAAGACGGACGGCCACGTCACGAAAGCGGTTATTGACGGATCGCACTTCCACGACGGTGCTCTTGCCGGCGGTCAGGCTTTCGACCCGGCCGAAGCCGGTCATGCTTTGAATCATCCTTGAAGACCTCATTAAAGACTCGGGTAAGCGCTGACGATCATGGGCCACGCCCGGCCCGCTTCCAGCGGGCCCTGACGGCGGACTAGTAACGGTTCGTCATCTTTCCTCCCGCGGCCCGGATTTGAGCTGGTAAAGGTACCGGGAACGGATATCCTTCATTATAGCCCGGACCCCCTCCGAAGCGTAATCCGGGTAGGTCCAGGGCAGGGGGTTAAAACTCCCGGAGCGATAGATCAGGGTCAATTCAGCCCAGACTCCCGATCCCAGATAAAGACGATGAGCCGCTGTTTTGCCTGTGGCCAGGACCAATTGACCCGCGGAAACATACCCTGGGTCCAGGTTCACCGTGCGACGGCCGT
Organism: Thermodesulfobacteriota bacterium; assembly: GCA_040755515.1. Lineage (GTDB taxonomy): Bacteria > Desulfobacterota > Desulfarculia > Adiutricales > JAGVGV01 > JBFMAW01. The sequence goes on from JBFMAW010000013.1 coordinate 142,916, forward strand.
CGACGGCCATCATCTCCTCGAGACGAGCCGCCTGGATTTTGATCCGCACCAGTTCCATCGGATCAATCAGGTTTTCCGCCGCCAGAAAACGTTTGACCAGCGGCGCTCCCATCTCCGGAGTGTAATAGTCGGTCTGATCGAACGGAATCGGTTCGCTCAGGTAATCTATCGGGCTCAGAATATCTTCCAGACGGACCGCGGCTTCATCCAAACGCCGGCGGTCGGCGCTGAAAAAGGCTATAATGGCCTTGACCGGACGCGGCGTTCTCAGCCGGCTCAAGGCTGGTTACCCCCGATCGAACTCGAGTCCTTGACTGACGATGGTCTTCAAGTCCGCGGCGGTGACCGCCGAAGTCCCCACTTTCCCCACCACCACGCCGGCGGCGAAGTTGGCCAGAACCGCGGCCTCCGGGAGTTCCAGCCCGGCGGCCCGGGCCAGGGTCAGAATGGCAATGACCGTGTCGCCGGCTCCGGTTACGTCAAAGACCTGCCGGGTCACGGTCGGAATATGGATGGGAGGGCCGTTGTTCTCCAGCAGAGTCATGCCTTTTTCACCACGAGTAATAAGCACGGAAGCACATTCCAGGTCGCTGATGATCTTGCGTCCGGCCCGGACCAGCGCGCCTTTCTGTTCGGCGTTCAGGCCCGTGCCTCTGACGGCTTCATGGTGATTGGGGGTTATTATGGAAACCTTCTTGAAGAGCTTGAAATTCTGGACCTTAGGGTCCACGGCGATAAACGGCCGGGGGCCGGGGAAAAGGCGGCGCACCTCATCCATCAGGTAAGGCGTGACCACTCCTTTGGCGTAATCCGAAACGATGACGGCGTCCAAGTCCCTGGCCGCGGAGGCCGCGTGAGTCATGATTATATCCGTCACCTTCTGACTGATGGGACTGTTCTTCTCCCGGTCGAAACGAACTACTTGCTGGGCGTGGGCCACCACCCTGGTCTTGATGGTAGTCGGCCGATCTTTATCCAGCACCAGCCCGCCGGCGTCGACGCCCAGGTCCTCCAGCATCTTCATCACTTCGCGGCCTCGCCGGTCATGGCCGACTACGCCGGCCATCATGGCCCGGCCGCCGACGGAAATTATGTTGTTGACCACGTTGGCCGCGCCGCCCAGCATCCTGGTCTCTTTGGTCACCTTAACCACGGGCACCGGCGCCTCGGGCGAGATGCGCTCCACTCTGCCCCAGATGAATTCATCGAGCATCACGTCGCCGATGACCAGGATGTTTACCTTTGGAAATCCATCAATAGCGGATAAAAACCGCGGCAGGTCGTATCTAATATCCATGGCCCCTAATAACTCATCTTAATACCCAAAATCCAGGGAAAACTTGAGTTCCCGTTCCAGCGCGGTCAACACCATCTCCGGGGTTATATGCAGCAGACAAACGTTGGGCCGACAGGTCTTTTTATGGCAGGCGGCCACGTTCGGGCAGACGGAAGCGCTGCTCTGCAGGATCACCGCCGGCGCCGAGGGCAGATACGGCCGGCTTAGGGCGGGCTTGTCCGGCCCGAAAAATACCACCACCGCCACCCCCAGGGCCGCGGCCAGATGGACCAGACCGCTGTCCGGACCGATCAGCGCCGCGGCCCGGCTGACGAGTCCGGCGGTCCGTATCAAATCAGACTCCGCCACGATTATCGGGGATCGGTCCGGGGCCTCGGACAAGCGCCGGAGATAAGCCTTCTCCTGGGGCGCGCCAAACAAGGCCAGACGCGGGCCGCCGGTCCGATTGAGCCGGACTATCAACTGGCGCCAGTATTCATCGGGCCAACGTTTAGGCTGCCGGCTGCCGCCGGGGTTCAAGGCTATCAGGGTTTCCTGGTCCGACAACCCCAGACGCCGCCATTCCTCGGCGGCCGCCTGCCTGACCGTTTCCGGAATCTGGAGCCGGGGAGCCAAGGAATCCATTGGTCCGGCCAGGGCTCGGATCAGGTCCATCCGTCTTTCGGCGATATGCCTGTCCGGGTCCGCGTTGGACACGACCTGATCGAGCAGAAAGGCAAAGCGGGACCGGTCGTGAGCCGCCAACCAGCCGGCCCCGGACAGCCAGGCCAGGGGGACCACGTCCGGATCGTTGGCGTGCAGAATGATCGTCAAGTCCGGTCGGAATCGTCGCAGCCCGTTGATCAGCCCCGCGACCCGCCTGAACTTGCCGGGATAAACCAGGACTCCGTCCAGGAAGGGGCAGGCCGCGGCCAGGCCGGCCCAACGCCGGTGCAGCAAGGCATACAGCTTGGATTGGGGCCAGGCCTGCCTGGCCAGCCTCATGGCCGCCAGGGACACGATGGTGTCACCCAAACCGGTGGTGCTCACCAGCAGCACCCGCCTGAATTCGGGCGGCCGGGAACGCGGACCGCGCTTCCTCGAACAGGCTCGGAAAAGATAGACCAGCAGGGCTTGGATCAGACGGTTGAACAAGGCTACCGCGCCCGCCTTTCCGCCAGTAAAGCCTTTTCCAAGGACCGAGTAAAATCCTTGGCCCGAGTCTTCGAGTCATAACTCCGCTCGACCGTCCGTCGGCCGGCCAGGCCCAGTTCGCGCCTTAGTTCCACCGAATCCATGAGCTTGGCCAACCGGTCCACCCAGTCGTCCTCGGCCGCGGCCAGGAAGCCGTTGCGGCCGTCCTGAACGATCTCCTTGTTGGCGCCCACGGGCGAAGCCACCACCGGCAGGCCGGCGGCCATGTACTGGATGAGTTTGTACCCGCACTTACCCCTGGACCAGGGGTCATCGCTCAGGGGCATCAGACCGATATCGAAGCCCGTCAGGTCAGACGCCTCATCAGCCAGCCTCCAGGGTTTCTCGATGGTCCTTATTCCAGGCCAGGACATGAACCCGTCGGCCACAATCTTCAGGATTACCTTGTACCCGCGTTCGATCAGGCGGCGAAAAGACCCGGTTATGAGATTCAAATACCGCAGATTGCCCTTGGTGCCGATCCAACCCAGAATGATATCCTCCTGGCCGGCCTCGTGCTTCTTGACCGGTTGCGCGGAAGTGTCCACGGTGGTGGGGATGACCAAGGTTTTTCCGGAAGCCGCGCCGGTTTGGGACTTGAGAAATTCGCTTCCGGCGATCACCAGGTCAGCCGCGGCCAGGGTCCGTTCAAAGCGGCGCTGACGGCCTCCTCCGGCCGGCTGCCGCGGATCGTTTTTATCCCGGCCGGGCAGCATCACCATGTCGTCAAAATCGTAAACCAGCGCCTTCCGGCCTCGCAGAAAGGGCAATTCCCATAAACGAAACAGCTTCTTCTGAATAAAAACCAGGTCCGCTCGAGCCGAAGCCCTGAACAACCTCGGCCGGCTCAGGACACTGTTGGGAATGGGCGCGACTTCCACGTCAAAACGATCGGGGTCAAGATACGGCAGGAAATTAAGGACCCGCAGCCGGCTGCTGGGCGTGGACTCGCCTTCGAGCAGGAAAAGGGCTCTTGACCGGTTCATGGGGCTGGTACCCCGTCAGGTATGACTTCCCGGCCCAGCCAGAAGGCTATGGCTTCGTCCGGCACCCTTTTTCTGGCCTGCAGGGACAGCCTCTTTTCCAGCACGCGGCCGCGCAGACGGTAGAAATCAAGGAGTCCGGCCAGGTACGGCCCGGCTTCACCCTTGTGCAGGTGTTGCAGGCAGTGACGGACCGTCAGTTCGAAATGCCGCAGTAAAAGTCTGGCGCGGTATCGCCGCCAGAGGGTCTCGGGAAGATTGGTGTATTGGTAGAACAGGACGTTACGCGCGTTGAGGCGTATCTCGAAGGACGAATTCATCCTGGTCCGGGTGGTCCAGCCCTTCTTGTGATAGGCCCGGGCGCGGGGGGCGTAACGAAAACGATAGCCCAACAGTCTGGCCCGGAAAGAAAGGTCCACGTCTTCCAGGTAGGCAAAATAATCCTCGTCGAACCAGCCCACGTCTTCGAAGATTTTTCTACGGTACAGGGTCGCTCCGGCCGAGACCCCGAAGACCTGGCCCGGCCGGTCGTACTGGCCCTGGTCCGGTCGCCCCGCGCCGATGCTGGCTGATTCGGGATAGGCCTTGAGTTTGATGCCCACCACGTTGATCCGGCCGCGCTCGGGGTCCAGCAGCATCTTGGAGCCGACGCCGAAAGTCAGAGGGTCGGCCTGGAGTTCTTTCTTCATCTCGGCCAACCAGGATGGTTCAACCACCACGTCGTTGTTCAACAGGGCGGCCAGTTCCCGCCGGGCCGCCTTGAGCCCGGCATTGACGGCCGCGGCAAAGCCCCTGTTCCGGTCGAAGGCGATCACCCTCAGGCCAGGCCTTATCTTCCTGGCCCGCCGCACCGAGTCGTCGCTCGAACCATTGTCCACCAGTATTACTTCCAAGTCCGGTTCGGTCTGCCGGGACAGGGCTTCCAGGCATTCTCCCAAAACCCTTTCGCCGTTGAAGTTGGGTATGATCACGCTGATCATGGACGGCCCGTGATTTCTTCGTACGCCGCCAGGGTGCGGGCCAGGTTTTCTTCCCAGTCGAAAGGCTTCAGCGCGCGAGCGTTGGCTTCCAGCAGGCGGCCGTGGTTCAGGTTCAGGGCCAGCTTCAACTTTTCGGCCACTTCCGCCGGATCAACCGGGAAGGTGACCAGAAAACCGTTCACACCCTCCTGAATGATTTCCGCCACGCCGGTTTCCCTGGTGGTCACTACCGGCAAGCCCGAGGCCATCGCTTCCAGGCAGGCGTTGGAAAACGGTTCGTACCAGCTAGGCAGGACGAAGACGTCGGCCGCGCCGTACAGCCGGGCCACGTCCAGCCTCGGCCCCAGGAAGACCACGCGCCCTTCGACCCCTAACCGCCGGGCCAGCCGACGGTACGGCCGGCTTCGATCCCGGCCGGCCACCAATAGCCGGATATTGGTCGCCGGCAAGGCCTGAATGGTCTCGGCCAAGCCCTTGCGGGCGAAGCCCGACCCAACGAACAAGGCCGCCGGTTCATCCAAAGGCAGCCTTAACTCACTCCTGACCGCCCGGCGATGTTCCTGGCCTGGAGACGGTCGAAAAGCCACCTGGTCCAGCCCGTTATAAACCACTCGGATCATGGACTCGGGCAGACCGTAATGCCTCATTATTTCCCGGCGGCCCTGTTCGGAGTTGGCCAGGACCAGCTTAAGGCGGGGGTCGGCGAACAGTTTCGCCTCCAGTCGCAGCAAGACGCGATGCTTGGGATTGAGGGCGTCCAGAAGGGCCTGGCCGCGTCCAGCGGCCCTGGTCCGGCGAATGAGAAATTCGCGATGGCAGCCGTCACCGGCCCGATATATATCTTGGAGGTAAGTACGGTCAAAGCCGTGGACCAGATCGTAGGCGCCGGCCTTGACCATATCAGCCGCCTGGCGGGCAAAGGACGGCAGCCGGACGAAGGCCGGACCGCCCAGGCACCTGACCCGGTGGATGGTCAGCCCAGGCCTCGGTCGAGCCCGCCATCTCCGGGCCAGAACGTGGACTTCATGGCCCAGGTCCAGGAGGCGGGACACCAACTGGCTGATGTACCTCTCCGCCCCGCCGAAATCAGTGTACTGCTGGCGGATAAAGGCCAGCTTCATCGTCTCTTCTCCAAGGTCCGATCCAGGGCCGGCTTGACCTCGGCCGCTGATACCTCCATCAAGCAGCGGCATATTTTCGACCCGCCGCAGCCGTCCCGTCCGCAAGGCCGGCAGTCCCAATCCTTGGCCACCACACGATGGCCCGGACCCCAGGGCCGCCACATGTGCTCGCCCGAAGGTCCGAACAAGGCCACGGCCGGCGTGCCCACCGCCGCGGCCATGTGCATCGGCAGGCTGTCCACGCCGAAGAAGACGCGGGCGCCGGCGATCAGAGCCGCCATTTCGGGCAGGGTCAGCCGCCCGCTCAGATCAATAGGACTGGTCTGGACCAGGGACATGATTTTTCGGACCAAATCTCTTTCCGCCGCCTCGGCGGCCGAAGTGAGAACCACGGCCAGGCCATGCCGCCGGGCCAGGTAATCCACGACTTCGGCGTTGCCGGCCGGAGTCCAGGTCTTGAACAACCAGCGGGAGCCCGGATGGACCACGGCGTAAGGCTCATCAGGCCCGAGGCCGAGGCTGGACAACAGGCGGCGCACCTTCACTCCGGCTTCGGGCGGCCAGAAGAGTTCCAGCGGCGTGAAACCGGGCTCGAGGCCCAGCACCCGCAGGGCGTCCAGGTGATATTCCACCGTATGCTTGGCGTCCACGGCCGCGTCCACCCGATGGGTGAAAAAAAACCGCCGATCCAGGCGCTTCCTCCGCGACGGGCGGTACCCGACCCTGACCGCGGCGCCGCTGATCCAAGCCAGGAAAGCGCCGCGGTCGCCGCCGGAAAGCTCGAGAACCAGATCGAAGCGCCGGCGCCAGATTTCTCGTATCAGGCCTATCCGGCCGATCAAACCGGCTTGACGCGGGAAAACGAAGACTTCCTTCACCCGGGGATGATATTGGACCAAGTCTTCGGCGCCACGGTTGACCAGGTAGCTCACCTCAGCCGCCGGCCAGGCCTTCGTGACCGCGGCCAGCATCGGCGTCGTGGTCAAGACATCGCCCAGGTTCTTGAGTTTTATTATCAGGACGTTCTTGAATCCGCCGGTCAATCCCGGCCCTCCCTGATAAGCTCCCTCAGCTTGGCGTATTTGGCAAAGGTGTAGAAGCTGTATAGGACCGCCAGAAGAAATCCCTCGTATCCGTCCAGGAAGCCTCGCCTCAGAAAGTACATCTGTAAAAAAGTGAAAAGAGCCCGGCCGGTCATGCGGACCGGCCCGGTGGTCCGGCTTTGCCGCGCGTATTCCTCGGCGGACAAGGTCGAATAACGCTGCATCCTGGACAGAAAGTCGCTCACGCCGCGATAAGTGTAATGCTCCAAGTCTTGATCCAGACGGCCGACCGGGCCATCCACTTCCAGCGATTCGTGTACGGCCCGGTCGCCGAAACGTCCCCGGCCGCGACGAAACAGTCTCACCTGCCATTCCGGATAGAAGCCGCCGTGGCGAATCCACTTGCTTCCGAAAAAGACCCGGCGCCGAACTTGATACCCCGCTATCCGGTCTTCCGGAACCGCCGTCACTTTCCGGATTTCTTCGGCCAAGCCGGGCGTGACCCGTTCGTCGGCGTCCAGACTCAGTATCCAGTCGCCCCGGGCCAGCGCCACGGCCGCGTTTTTCTGGGCCGCATACCCCAGCCAGGTCTGGCTATGGACTTCGGCCCCGAACCGCCGGCAGATATCCACGGTCCGATCGGTGCTGCCCGAATCCAGGACCACGATTTCGTCGGTCCAGGCCAGACTTTTCAGGCAAGGCTCGATGTTCTGCTCTTCATTCAGGGTTATGATCACCGCGGATAAGGAGGACATCATTCCGCCCTTGGGGAAAAAATCGCCGCCCTGGGGTTTGGGACCTTCATTTTCGGGCTCGGATAACGATGCTGGTGGCGTAATCCAAGTCCAGCAGCTTGATCAGCGGCTTGAAGACGGCGAACGCCAGCCGACCTTGAAAATCCAGTTCACCGACGCGGAAGACCTCGGCTTCCCGAAGACCGGCGCGTAGGACCAGGCCGGCCAGTTCGTTGTAATGAAAGGCCGTCCGATGGGTGCAGTCCCGCCGGAACCAGGTGGGGTGGTGGACGTTGGGCGTGGAGACGAAGAGCAGCCCGTCCCGGTCCAACACCGGCTGGATTCCCTCCAGAAGCCGGCCGGCCTCTTCCACGGTCAGGTGTTCGACCACGTCCAGGCAGGCGATCAAATCGAACTTTTCCCGGACTTCCGACAGGTCGTGGAAGTCGTGCGGCAGCCGCCGATCCACGTCCAGGCTCCGGTAATAAACGTCCGTACGCCGCCGCCGTAAGATCCCTTCCAGGCGGCGGTTATTGGCCCCCACGTCCAGGACCCTGGATTGGGGCCCCAGGGCCTCCAGAATCAGGGTGAACTGATCCGGTACGAGGGGTAATTTGAGCACCCGGGGGAATCGGCCCCGGGCCAGTTCGCGACTGGCCTGTATCAGGCTCCACTCCATCCCCGGCCTCGCTCGATCACCGGCCTCGACGACCTATAGCCACGTCTTGAATTCCAATAAACGCCATCGCCGGTATTCAAACGGGTTTGGCTTCATCCACCAGCATGATGGGAATGTCGTCCCTTATCTCATAGAGCAGACGGCAGCTTTGGCAGACGAGACCGTCCTGCCCGGCGGTCAGGGACAGTTCACCCTTGCACTTGGGACAGACCAGTATTTCCAGAAGCTCCTTACTTATGGCCATAGTACCTCCCCAGGCCCTCCGCCGGTTTCAATCGTTCCGGTTCCGGCCTTTTTTCTTCCAATATAACATCTCGTAAAAATCCAAAGTGGATTCGGCCATGGCCTTCAGGCTGAAACGTTCTTCCACCTGACGGCGGCCGCTATGCGCCAACCGGCGGGCCAGCGCCGGATCGTCGAGCAACCGGGCCACCGCGCCGGCCACGGCCTTGGGGTCGTTCACCGGGCCAAGCAGCCCGGTTCGTTCATGCTCGACCACCTCGGGTATGCCTCCGGCCCGGCAAGCCACCACCGGTTTGTTCATGGCCTGATACTGAAGTATGGCCTGGGGCACCCCTTCCGAGGATTCGGAAGTGAGAACGCAGACGTCGGAAAGGGCCAACAAGCGAGGCACATCGCTCCGGTGGCCGGTCAGCAGGACCTTGTCTTCGAGACTAAGTGATTTGATCTTATCCTCGATGTTCGGCCTTCTGGGCCCTTCTCCGACTACCAGGAATCTGAGTTCGGGCCTGGCCGAGGCCAGTTCGGCCGCCGCCTCCAAGAAAACCTCGTGTCTTTTCCAACTTCTCAGCACCGCCACCATGGTCACTATGCGGTGGTCTGGATTCAACCCGAGTTCGGTCCGGATGGAGCCGGGGTCCAGACCGGGATCGAAACGGGCCAGGTCCACGCCGGTAGGTATGGTCTTGACGCGGCGGCCGTCCAGGCCGTTGACTTCGATCAGGCGGCGGCGGATGGTCTCGGCCGTGGTGACCAAACCGTCGGGCCAACGGTAAACGAAATTGAGCGGATGGGTTCTCAAAGGTACGGATAAATGCCTGGTCCTGATCAGGACCGGCCCGCCGACGATTTTGGCCGCGGCCGAGGCCAGCCAACTGTCCACCGAACTGTGGGTGTTGACCACGTCAAATTTCTCCCGCCGCAAGAGACTGACCAACCGTCCCAGGGCGATCAGGTCAAAGGCGTGCCGCAAAGGCTGCTCGATGACCCGCACGCCGGCTTCCCTGGCCCTGGCCGTGATCTGACTGTCCGGGCCTGAAAGAACGGCCGCGGCATGCCCCAATGAAGTCAGGACCTGGATGTCCAGGAGAACACGTATCTCTTGGCCGCCCCAACCGCCTGACCATTCAGTGTGCAGAACGTTGAACTTCACGGCGCGCCAAAATGTGCCGGACCGCTTCCTGAACCACGGCCGGGGTCAACGAATTCATGCAAGGCGGGTTCCGACAGCTCCTTAAAAAGCAGGGGCTGCAGGCCAGGTTGGTTCTTAATACGACATGACCGGAACCATAAGGACCGGTCCGCCAAGGGGCGGTGGGTCCGAAAAGGGCCACCACCGGCGTGCCCACGGCCGCGGCCAGGTGCATGGGGCCCGTGTCAGGGCAGACCAGAGCCGCGGCGGATCGAAAAATCTCGGCCAGCACCAGCAGATCGGTCCGACCGGTCAAGTCCAGCACCTGTCTGGCCCCTCCGGCCAGGTCGGCGTTGAAGGCCGCCTCGTCCGGACCGCCGGTCAGGACAAGGCTGATTCCCGGTTCGGCCGTCAATCCGTGGCAGAGGTCCCGCCAGTTTTTCCGGGGCCAGAGCTTGCTCGTCCCTTGGGCGCCCGGATTCAAGGCCACGATCACGGGGCCGGCGCCGGCCAGCCAAGCCGCGGCCTTTTCGGCGGCCCTGGGCGAACCTGGCAGGAAAAAATCAGACCTGTCTACTTCGCCGGCCCCCAGATGAACGGCCACGTCCAAGTACCGCTCCAGGGCGTGCCGGTCAGGATCATAGGCCGGCAGTTTTTCGTTGACGAATAAATAGCTGAACTCTCGAGTCCGATCAAAGCCGAGGCGTCGCCGCCCTCCACTCAAGATTGTTAAAATACCACTCTTGAGAAGTCCTTGCAAGTCAACGACCAGATCATACCGCTCCCTCCGCAACTCGCGCCAGAACCGGCTCGCGTCCCCGAACGCTTCCCGGAATCGGCCCTGTTTCAGTTCGCCCCACCAGGTCCGGCGCCGGGAAACGATCGTCCGGTCCAGAAGAGGATGGTTCTTCAGCAGGTCGGCGGCGGCCTCTTCCACCAGCCAAGTCAGACGGGCTCGTGGAAAAGCCCGCCGCAGGGCGGCCAGAAAAGGCAAGGCCATGACCACGTCGCCGATGGCGCTCAGTTTGACGATCAGTATGTTCATGCCCGATCCGGGCCGGACAGTATCCACTCCACCGCCGACATCAGGTCTTCGGCCACCCAATCCGGTCTGACGTCCTGATGAGGCAGGACATATTCCCTTTCCCCCCGACCATAGCCGGTCAGCACCAGGATGGCCTTGGCTCCGACGGCCCGCGCGGCCTTAAGGTCGGAAGTCCGGTCGCCGACGGCAAAGGACCGCGTCAAGTCCAGGCCCAAATCGGCCGCGGCCCGCAGGAGCAAGCCTGGTTTGGGCTTGCGGCAATCGCACTCCCGACGATAGGCGGCCACCTCGGCCCGCGGGTGATGGGGGCAGTAGTATACGGCGTCCAGCCTGGCTCCGGCCCGGGCCAGCAGTTCCACCATCATTTCATTGACCCGGTTGACCAGTTCCTCGGGAAAATAACCTCGGGCCACGCCGGATTGATTGGAGACGACTACCACGGGCAAGCCGGCTTCATTGAGGCGGCTGACGGCCCGGTCCACGCCGGGCAACATGATGAACCGGTCCAGGTGGTTGATGTACCCCATCTGTTCGTTGATGGTGCCGTCGCGATCGAGAAAAACCGCCGGTCGAGCCTTGATCATGTTCATCTATCTCCGTCGTTCAATCAATTTCAATCCCGCTCCAGCCACCTCTTCGGCGGTGACCAGGTCCAGGCATGGATGTCCGTCTCTGGGGCAGACGGGCCTAAAGCAGGGTGAACAGTCCACGGGATGCCGGATCACTCGGACCAGATCGCCCAGAGGGCCGGTGGCGGTCGGATCGGTGGAACCGAATACGGCCAGCAACGGGGAACCAACCGCCGCGGCCACGTGCATGAGCCCGGAATCGTTGGACAGAAACAGCCCGCAGCACTGGATCAAGGCAGCCGCCTCGGCCAATCCGGTCCGACCGGCCAGGTTGAAAGACCGGCCGGGAAGCAGGTTCAAAACCAGGCCGGCCGCTTCAACGTCGCCGCGACTGCCGAAAACCAGGGCCGCGCCGCCGGTTTGATCCAGAATCATCCCGGCCGTCGAGGCGAACTTTGACGCCGGCCATTGCTTGGCCGGCCCGTAGGCGGCGCCCGGGGCTATTCCCAGAAGAAACGATCCGGTCAGGTTCAATTCTTCCAGCCGCTTCCGGGCCTGCCGTCGCGCCTCGACGGAAAGGTGAAAGACCGGCCGCGACGGCCGGGCCGCCAGTCCGGCCCGGGACAACAAGCGAAGGTAGTATTCGGTCTGATGGACCAGCCTGTCCTCGGGTCCGAGCCTGACCGCCGGATTCAGAAGCCAGCCTCGGCCGTCCGTGCCATAACCCAATCTCAGAGGCACGCGGGCCAGCCAGGCGATCAAGGCCGCCTCGAAGGCATTCTGAAACAACACGGCCAGATCAAAACCGCGGCGTCTGACCTCGCCGGCCAGACGGACCAGGCCGGTCAGACCCTGGTGCCGGCCCCGCCGATCCAGGACCATGACCGCCTCCACGGCCGGATGGCCGGCGTATATCGGCGCCACCCATTCCTTGGCCAGGACCGTCAACCGGGCCTCCGGGAAATTATCCTTCAGCGCGGCCAAGGCCGGCGTGGTCATCAGGGCGTCGCCCACCCAATTGGTGGCTCTGACCAGGATATGGTCGACTTTCCGGCCAAGCAGGTTCACGATTCCACCGAATCCGCCCATTCGGACACAAGCCAGGCCGCATACTCGTCCGGACCATCCAGGATTTCCATCTCGATCTCCAGAACCCAGACCTCGATCTTCGATCGCGCCTCGGGCCAGAGACCGGGCAGCTTGACCGCGTCCTTGGCCGTGGTGACCACGGTCCGAACGTCCAGTTCCACGGCCCGGTCCTCGATAAGGCGCAAATCCTCCGGTCCAGGCCAATGGTGATCCGGCCAGGATATGAACCCGGCCACCTCGGCTCCCAAATCCAGGAGCGTCTTCCGAAAAAAGTCCGGCCTGGCCAGTCCGCAGAAGGCCAGAAGGCGGCGCCGGGACAGAACGCCCGGGTCTTGGACCTCGGTTCCGGCCAAGGAACACAGACGAACCGGCCGGTGACGGGAAAGAAAAATCGGGCGGTGGGGAAAGTCCCGCCGCAACTCGCGCAGAAGGCCGGCCTCGCCGCCCGTACACCTGGTCAACAGAAAAGCCGTGGCCCGGCGGGCTTCGCTCCTGGGTTCACGAAGCGCTCCCGCCGGCAGCAGGAATCCGTTGCCCCACGGCCGGGCGGCGTCGAGGAGAAGCAGGTTGTCCCGGCGGGCCAGGGCCAGGTGTTGAAAACCGTCATCCAGGATGAACAGATCAGGGTGAAACAAACTCAGGGCCCTGAGCCCCAAGGAATAACGATCCCGGCCGGTCAGGACCGGAACGCCGGTCAGTTGGCGAGCCAGCAGAAAGGCTTCGTCCCCGGCCATTTCCGGTCCCAATCTCACTTCCCGGCCGTCCGAAACAATATTCGTTATCCGGCCGCTCCGACCGCGATATCCGCGACTGAGAATCACCGGTCTCAGGCCGCGGTTCAAACAGGCCCGGGCTGTCATCATGACGGCCGGGGTCTTCCCCGTACCTCCCACCGTTAGATTGCCGACGCTGATGACCCGGACCGGCAGGGTCCTGGTTTTGAGCAGGCCGCGCCGGTAGAGGTCCAGGCGGAATCCAACCGCCCGGCGATATAGGCGGGTCAAGGCCTTAAGAAAGAGTCGCGGATTATCCGCGTAAATATCCACGGCCGGATTCATGATTCGGACCGGACGGCCAAAACGCGTTCAATCAGGTTGATCGTTTTTTTTACGGCCCCGCGGTGCCCCGCCAGGGCCTCTTGAGCCCGTAGGCCCATTTCCCGGCAGGACTCATCGTCGCTTAAAAGACGGGTCAAGACTACCAGGAGATCACCGGCGCCGGTAACCCGCCGGCCGCCGCCGCTTTCAGCCAGCAAACGGGCTATCTCCGGGAAGTTGTGCATCCGGGGACCGAACAGCACCGGTTTGCCCCGGGCCGCTGGCTCTATCAGGTTGTGCCCTCCCCCCTCGCCTTTCCCGGGCAGACTCTTGCCCACGAAGACCACGCGGGCCAGTTCATAAAAAAGGTCCAGCTCGCCCAGGCTGTCCAGCAGGAACACCCGGACCTCCCGTCCGGATGGGAAGGCGCCGCGGCGGCCGGCCGGCAAGCCTCGTTTATCGATCAAACGCCAGACGGCTCCAAACCGGTCCTGGTCGCGGGGCGCGAGGAGGAGACGCAGGTCCGGAAACCCGGGCAGGAGACTTTCGAAGACATCCAGCAGGACGTCTTCCTCGCCGTCGTGGGTGCTGCCGGCCACAAGCCAACGGCCTTCCGGGAGCCCTGTTTGGGCCAGAAGGCGGGCCCTGACCTCCGGCCCGGTTTCGGGTCGAGGCTGATCGAACTTGAGGCTGCCGGTCACAACCAGTTTTTCAAACCCGGCCCCTAAGGCCAGCATCCGGTCCCGGTCCAGGTCGGATTGACATCCGATCAGGCTGAAGTGGTTAAGGACCCGGCCCCAGAATCGACCCAGGCGGCGATAGCCGGCCAGGGATCGGGGGCTGACCCGAGCTCCGGCCAGCACGGAGGGCACTCCAGCTCTTTTCAGCCCGGCCAGAAGGTTGGGCCAGATGTCGGTTTCGACCAGGACGAAAAGGTCGGGGCTCAAAGCCTCGATGGTCCGGCGGACACTGCGGGGGAAATCCAGGGGCAAGGGCGTCAGCGGGAAGAGGTTCAATCTACGGCGGACTGCTTCGAATCCGCTTCTGGTGGTGGTGGATAAGCATAGGTCATGACCTTCCGCCGCCAGCCGTTTCACCATTTCCACGGAAGACAGCACTTCCCCCAGGCTCAAGGCGTGTATCCAGATTCTGGTGGCGCCCTTGGCCGGCAGCAAAGGTCTGGACCAACCCAATCTGGCGGTCAAGCTCCATAAATATTTGCCCTGGACCAGTCCGCGGGCCAGATAGAACGGCGCGGCCAGGCCGGCGGCGGCGGTATAAGCCAAGGTGTACAAGGGAAAGGTCATGCACCCTGAGACGAAACCCGGCCCGGACGTCCCGGCAGCACGGTCCGGATCACTTCGGCGCGAGGGAGGTCCTCCGGCCGGGACAGGCACTCCCGGGCCAGGTCCACCAAACGCGGGAAGACCACGCCTCTCTCGAGACAGACGTCCAGTATTCTGGCCATCGCCTTGGCCAGGCCCCGGCCTTCCATTTCGGCGTGGACGGTCATTACGTGCAGACCCGGCTTCAGCATCCGGGAAAGGAAGAAGGTGTCGAGGTTATCAGGGGTCACGCCGTCGCGGCCCAGAACTTCGTCCGCCGTGGGCAAGGTGGTGGGCAATTCCAGCAGACCGTAGTCGCGGCCGTCGAAGAGAGGCCGATAAGGTCCGGTTCCCCTGGTGGCGGACAGATAATTCAGGCCGGCTTCGGCCAAGGCTTCGACCGCGGGCGCGGTTATGCGCCAGGCCGGCGCGGCAAAACCCTCGGGCCGGCGGCCGGTCAGGGCGGTGAAGGCTTCCAGACCCCGCCGGATTTCAGCTCGAATCTCGGCCCCGGTCATGCGCCACAAACGATCGTGCCAGGCCACGTGGTCCCAGGCGTGGAGCCCGACTTCATGACCGGATTCGATCAAGGAGCGCACGAGCTTCTCCTGCCCCTGCCCGATGATGGGCGCGGGTAGAAGCGTACCCAGAAACAGGGTCCGCCAGCCGAAGGAGGACGGAGCTCGAGTCCGTATCTGTTTGGCCAGAAAGCCCGGCCGGGTAAAGACGCGCCAGACGGCCCGTCCGGAGTTGTCCGGTCCGAGAGACAGAAAAAAAGAGGCTTTCAGTCCGCGGCCGTTAAACATCTCCAAGAGGCGGGGTACGCCCTGGCGCGTCCCCAGGAGCGTGTCCACGTCAACTTTAACAGCCAGTCTGATTACGGACAAAAGCTCCGCGCCTCTCCCATAAATGCCGGATGCCGGGTTCGGTAAGGCGTCCAGGTCAACCCTTTTGGTTAAAATCGCCGGCGTCTTGGTTCTTCATCTCCTGGAGAAAAAAATCCACCGTCAGACGTAAAGCCGTATCCAGGTCGGTCTTCGGCTCCCAGTCCAGAAGGCGGCTGGCTTTCTCTATCGAGGGACGCCGGCAGTTCATGTCCTGGTAGCCCTCCCCGTAATAATCCTTATGGTCCACCACGATGATATCCGAGGTCGGATCGGTGAGACCGGTGCGTTCCATGTAGATGTCCCTCAGCCTATGAGCCAGGTCTCTGATCGAGCATTCGTTGGCCGGATTGCCGATGTTGAAAACCTGTCCGTCCGCCAGTCCATTCTTATTGGCGATGATTTTCATCAGGCAGTCAATGCCGTCGTCCACATAGGTGAAACACCTGGTCTGAAAGCCGCCGTCCACCAGCTTGATCGGTTCCTTATGATAGAGATTGATTATGAACTGGGTGACTACGCGGGAACTGCCTTCCTTGGCCGAATTGATGTCGTCGAGTTTCGGTCCGATCCAGTTGAACGGCCGGATAAGGGTGAAGGGCAGGTCGGCCTCCTGGCCGTAGGCCCAGATGACCCTGTCCAGGAGCTGTTTGGAACAGGCGTAAATCCACCTTTGCTTCTGGACGGGGCCCATCACGCAGGTGCTTTCGTCTTCCTTGAACTCTTCGTCGGGACACATGCCGTAGACTTCGGAAGTGGAAGGAAAGACCACGCGCCGCCGGTATTTGACGCACAGGCGGATGATTTTGAGGTTCTCCTCGAAATCCAGGGTAAACACGCCCAGAGGGTTCTTGACGTAGGCCATGGGCGTGGCTATGGCCACGAGGGGCAGGACCACGTCGCACAGCATGATGTGGTATTCTATCCATTCCTTGTTGATGGCGATATCGCCGGCCAGGTATTTGAACCTGGGATTGGACAAGGAATGATTCAGTTTGTTGTAGGCCAGGTCCATACCGTAGACTTCCCAGGTGGTCTTCTCCAGGATTCTTTTCACCAGGGCGTTCCCGATAAAGCCGTTGACACCAAGTATCAGTATTTTCAAAACGGGTCTCCTTTGGTTTTATTCCAGCCGGGCTTCCCGCGGCAGGCGTCCGGCCAGATCGAGGCCGGTGATTTCAGGTTCACCTTCGAATTGGGCCTTCAGGATAAAGAGCCTTCCTTGACCGCAGGCCACGGCCAACCCCTGTTCCGGACCGTGGTTCAGCGCCAGGCCGGGCGTTTCCAGCCCTGGAAAAACCGGATCGTATCCGGCCGACCAGATAAAGAGCTTGCGGCCCTGGTGGAAAGTGAAAGCTCCGGGATAGGGGTGGGTCACGGCCCGGCAGAGATCGTATATTCTCTTGGCCGGTCTCGTCCAATCTATCCGGCCGTCCTCCGGTCCGCGCCGGCCATAGTAAGTGGCCTGACTTTCATCCTGCTCTTGTTCCACTATCCGCCCGGCGGCCAGTTCCGGCCAGGTCTCGCGTACCAGCCTTCCGGCCGCCGCAACCATCTTGACGTAAAGATCGGCCACCGTATCGCTCTCCAAAATGGATACGGCCGTCCGGGCCACCACGGGACCGGCGTCGGGCTTGACCACCATTCGGTGCCAGGTAAGTCCGGTCTCGGTTTCACCGTTGACCAGAACCCAATTGATCGGGGCCCGGCCGCGGTACTTGGGCAGCAGGGAACCGTGCAGGTTATAGGCGCCGCGCCTGGCCAGACCCAGGAATTCCCGGTTGAGCAAGTGGCGGTAGTAAAAAGAAAAGATAAAGTCCGGCTCGAATGACTTGACCAAGTCAACCGTCCGCGGATCGTTGGGATCGTCTGGAGTGAAGAAGGGCAGACCGGCCCGCCTGGCCAGGTCGGCCACCGATCTGAACCAGACTTCTTCCTCCGGATCGTCTTGGTGGGTCAGGACCGCCGTCACCGTCGCGCCCGCGGCCAAAAGGGCCTCCAGGCAGACGCAACCGATCTCTTGATAGGCCAGGACTACAGAGCGCGGCAAGGGCTACTCCCTGACCCGCCGAATGAAATACCTCGGCCGGCGTCTGACTTCGCGGAATATCCGGCCCACGTATTCACCCAGCAGGCCGGTGACCAGAATCTGCAGGCCGATGAAAACGAAAAGAATGGCGAACAGGGTGAACACGCCTTCAACCTCCGGTCCAACCACCAGCCGGCGGATGAAAAGAAAGAGACCGAAGGCCAATCCGAGCAGGGCGATGAAAATGCCCAGCAGGTTCACCACGTGGAGGGGCAGGAGCGAGTAGCCGGTCATGAGGTCGAAATTCAGTTTTACCAGTTTAAGCAGATTGTACTTGGAGCGGCCGCCTTGCCGATCTTCGTGGGCGACCTTGATCTCGGCGGCGCGACGGGCGAAGGTGTTGGCCAGGGCCGGTATAAAGGTGGAGCTTTCCCCGCATTGGTTGATCTGGTCTACGATGGGGCGGGTATAGACCCTCAACATGCAGCCGTAATCATGCTGGGTCAGGCCCACGATCCGGGAAGCCGCCTGGTTCACCAGGAGCGACGGCCACCGGCGTAAAAATGAGTCCCGGCGGTTTTCCCGCCATCCGGCCACCACGTCATAACCTTCCTCGATTTTCCGCACCAGCCGGGGTATCTCTTCGGGCGGATTCTGGAGGTCCGCGTCCAGGGTGGCCACCACCTGACCCCGCACCCGCTCGAAGCCGGCCATGATAGCCATGTGCTGGCCATAGTTCCGGTTAAGCCCCACCAGCCTGATCAAGCCCTGGTGCTGGTGATGAAGTTCTTCCAGTATCTCCCACGAGGCGTCGCTGCTGCCATCATCGACAAATATTATTTCATAAGCCTTCTCCAAACCGGCGGCGGCGGTCATGAGACGACGGGTAAGCTCCCGCAGGTTCTCGGCCTCGTTGTATACGGGAATCACGATCGAGAGATAGGTCAATTCCTGCCGTTCTCCGTCAACCAGGTGAAGCGCTGGGGGTAACGCTTTATCAATACCCTTTGTACTCCGAAAAATAGCCCGGCGCAGCCTAGACCCACGACGGCGCCCGCCAGGATGTCAGCCGGATAATGGAGCCCCATATAAATCCTGGAAAAACAGACCAGCGCGGCCAAGGCCGCCGGCAAGGGCCACCAGCGACGGAAAAAGGCTATAAGCACCGCGGCCGCCGAGACGGTGTTCACGGCGTGATTCGAGGGAAAGGACAAGGTGACGTCGGGAGGAAACATGTCCGAAGTCAGCCAGTGATAGCCCTTATAAACCCAGACCTGATCCAGGACCGTATAGGGCCTGGGCCGGGCGAAAAAAGGTCTGAGCACGTAAGTGGAGAGAGAATCCCCCAGCGCGAAAACGACGATCAAGGCCAGCAACACCCATCGGCTGCGAGACGAACCGGCGATAAGGACCACCAGCGCCACGGCGGCGGCCGGGATAATCAGATAATCGGAACCGGCCAGGAGGGGCATGGTCTGGTCCAGCAACGTCCAACGGGCGCCGCGATTGATCAGAAGGAAAAGGCCGCGGTCCAGATCAATCAAGTTTGATAACATACTTCAACATATCCAAAAAATAAACAAGCGGCCGCATAACTACCAGATGGCCGAGTTTAAGTCAAGGCCGTGCGGGTCCTGGAGTTGAACCGGCTCGGCCGCCGCCGGCTACTGGCGGACAAAGGTGAAGAGATAAAAGCCGAACAGGGTGAAGATGAGGTTGGGCAGCCAGGCCACGACCACCGGCGGCAGCACTCCGGAATAGCCCAGGGACCGCGACAATCCCAAAAAGACAAGATATATGAAAGACAGGACTATACCCACGCCGATGCCCAAGGCAATACCGCCTCCTCGTTCTTTCCAGAAGGCAATGGGCAGACCGATCACGGCCATGATGAAACAGATAAAGGGAAACGAGTATTTGAACTGCAGGTCCACCTCGTAGCGCAACGGATCGTAGCCTTCGTTGGCCATCCGGTTGATCCAGGCCGCCAACTCCGTGGAACTCATTTCCTCGGTCGCCCTCTCGACCTGGACGAACTCTTCAGGCAAGTCCGGCAGGTCAATCAGTTCGTCGTGGAAATGCTTGACCTTGATCCCCTGCGGATTGGAAAAAGACTTCTCCAGTCCATCCTTCAACAGCCATCGGCCGTTGGTCTTTACGGCCGCGGCGGCCTCGATCCTCCGGCTCAAGTGAAACCTCTCGTCGAAGGCGTAGATCTTGACCCCTTCCGCCTTCTGGGTCCTCTCGTCAAAGACCCGGAAATATATTACATCCCGGGGACCGCGAAACCAGACTTCCCGTCGGACCCTGGCCTGGACGTCGCCTCTCTTTTCCACTTCCACGTTCCAAATCTGATTCGCCTCGGTCGAAGCGCCGGGTATCACCTTTTCGCTCAGGGCGAAGATAAGAACCCCTATGAACAAGGCCGCCAGGGCGATCGGCGCTGAAAGCCGAAACAGGCTCAAACCCCCGGCTTTCAGAGCCACAATTTCTCCGCGGCGGGCCAACAACCCCATGGAAATGAGGATGGAGACCAGTATGGCCACGGGCGCCATATAAAAAAGCATCGTCGGGGTCATATAGAAATAAAAACCGGCGATACGGGACCAGGGCAGGCCGGCCTTGAGGAAATTATCCACCTTCTCCAGGAAATCAACTATGAGAAAGACCAAAACCAGGAAGGAAAGGGTGATTATCAGGACCCGAACAAATTCATCCAGGAGGTATCGGATAACGATTTTCATGGACGACTAGTGCCTCCGGCCGAGGCGCAGGCGGTCCAGCAACCAGTTAATGAGGCTGATGATCTTGACCGGCTTTTCGTTATTGGCCTGGCGAAGCAGGTACAATGCCGCCAGGCCGACCACCAAGTTGGGGACCCACATGCCCAGACCCGGAGGAAACTTGTTCCCTTTGCCGATGCTCCAGCCCGCGGTCAGGAGAACATAATAGATCAAGAAGATCGTCAATCCCATGGTCAGGCCCCAATTGCGCCCTCGCCGCCTGAACTGAACCCCCAAAGGCACGGCCACCAGGCCCAGAACCAGGCAGGCTACAGGGACGGAGTATCTTTTATGGGCGTCCATGAGATAAATGGGATAGTGTTCATGGTTCTGCTCTTTCAAGGACTGAACCGCGGCCCAAAGGTCCTCGGTGGTCAGCTCGGACTGGTTCCGCTTTTGCGCTTCCTGGCTGAGTTCGCCTTCCACGTCCAGCTTGAGTTCGTACTGGCGGAAGTTGATCGTATCGGTCCTTTGGCTGGTCTTGTAGATGCGGTCCATCACCCCGTCATAAAGTTGAAATATCAAGGCGCCTTGTTCGTGGTCTGTGCTGATCCGGCCCCGGGCGGCCACTATGACGCTGGTGACGCCGCCTTCTCGATCGTCCTGAATAAAGACATCCTCCATCAGGTCCGAATTCATGGACATGTGATTGACGAAGATCACCATGTTCTTGAAGCCGACGTTGAAGACGCGCTCCTTCAGATACACGTCGGCCCGGGCCTTGGCCAGTTCCAGAAGTTCTTTACGGAAGGCCCAATTGGACGCCGGCACCAGAAACAGAGTCAGGTAGCTGGTCAGCAGGTAGGCCCAGAGGCAGAAAACCATCACCGGCGGCAGCAACTGGTACAGGCTCAAGCCAGCGGATTTCAAAACCGTGATCTCCTGATCGCCGTTCAATCGAAGAAAAACCACCAGCACTGACAGCAAGGTGGCCATGGGGATGGTCATGGAGAAGAAGAAAGGAAGACTCAAACCCATGAGCTTGAAGATCGCGGCGGTCCTGACCCCTCTGACCACCACCAACTCCGTCAGCTCCAGGACCTTGCCCATGAGCATTATAAAGGTGAAGACCAGCAGGTTGATGAAAAAGGGCGGCAACAATTCCCGCAGGATATAGAGCGGTATGATCCTTTTCACGGCCGGCCGCCTCCGGCTGATCTTAGGCCTTCAGCCCGATTGTCAGCCAGGATATAACCGCCGGCCACCCGCAGCAAACGGAAGCCCGGTCTCTCTTTTAAAACGGCCAGGAGGCTGAGACGGCTGAGCAGCATGACCCGTTCCGGGGAAGCCAGAAATTTATCGAGTTCCCTGACTTCATTGGTTCGAATTCTTTCTATCCGGCGCCCGGTATAGTACCACATACTCGGTTTGTATAAGCCAAAGGAGGCTACCCGGCCTTCCCGTCCGATGGTCTGTCTGACCTGGAAGGCCAAGTCGCGAGCCGGTGTCTGAAGGTAATCCAACACCGGCGGCGCGGTCAAGTGGAACAGGCCCGCGGTCAGACTTACTCCGGCCGCGGCCAAGGCGATCAAAGCCGCCCGGCGGCGACCGGAGAATAAAGAAATCGAAGCCGCCAGGAGGCAGCCGGAGAGGAGGGCGCCCACGGTGAAGACCTCCCAACCGAGGGCGAGGGCCTGTTCGGGCAGGGCGTATTCGGAGGAATCGGGATTGATTTTAATCCTGGCCTGGTCCAGGAGCGATGGCAGAAATGGCGGCAGAACCATCAATGAGCCAGCCAGGATCAGGCCGACGAAGACGATTAAGACGAAAATAACCCGAACGCCTTTGGCCTTGCCTCCGCCAGCCAGCAGTCCCCGGCCCCATCCCGCCGCCAATAGGACCACGGCCGGGACCGCGGGCAGAATGTAGTTGGGCTGTTTGGTGGCGGATAAGGAAAAGATCAACAGGCAGGCCGCCAGCCAAAGCCCAAGGAAAAAGTTCAAGGAAGCTTCCGGGTTGGCCTTTCGCTCGGCCGGCTTGGCGCCGGTCAGTCCCCGCCATAAGGCCGGCGCGGCCATAAGGGACCAGGGCCAGACGCCGAGAATTAAAACCGGAATATAGAACCAGATCGGCGCGCCGTGACCCAGCAGAACTTCGCTGAACCTGGTCACGTTCTGGCTGATGAAGAAGCCGCGCCAGAAGTTATCCCCCTCGCGCATCAAGGCCAGGCCGTACCACGGTCCGGCTACGGCCAGGAAAATCAGCAGGCCCGAGGGAATCCGGGCCTGTTTGACGGTCTGAAACAGATTACGGTTCAGGGTCGAAGTCAGGAAAGCCGCTGACAAAGGGACCACGGCGCCGACCGGTCCCTTGGTCAGAAAAGCCAGCGACATGGCCAGCCAGGCCCAGAGGTAGAAACGCCGCCGCCCGTCGTCGGTTTCGGCAACATAGCCTTCGTAAAAGAAAAAAAGGCTGGCCGTGGTGAAGAGGGTCAGCAGCATGTCCAGCAAGGCCACCCTGGCCAGCAGAACCGTCAATAATGAACTCGAGGTCATCAGGGCGGACAGCAACCCCAGTGTGTCCCCACCCCGGCGGCGGGCGAACCAGGCCATGAGTCCGACCAGGGCCAAGCCGGCCAAGGCCGAAGGCAGTCGGCCGGCGGCCTCGTTCTGGCCGAAGGTCTGGAAGGACAAGGCCATGAGCCAGAAAAACAAGGCCGGCTTTTCATAGTAAGGCCGGCCGTTGACATGGGGTATGACCCAGTCCGATCTTTCGATCATGGCCTGGGCCACTGTGGCGTATTCGCCTTCGTCCCGGTCGGTGAAGGGCAGGCGGTCCAGTCCGGACAGAAACATCGTCCCGGCCATCAGAAACATCAGGCCCCAGACCCAGGTATGTCGGTTTCGGACCGGCAAACGATCCTTCAGCGCGGAACCGATTCCATGCCGGACCTCCGCCGCGGGTTCCAGCGAAGCACCAGCCAGCCCGAGGCCAGACCCAAGGCCGCTCCGCCCAGGACATCCAGGGGAAAATGCGAGCCGCTGGTGATCCTGGCCGCGGCCACCAGGGAGGCCAAGGCCATGAACAGCGGCGTGGCCGGCGGGTAGTTACGGGAAAAGACCAGGGCCGCCGCGAAAGCCGTGGCTGTATGGCCGGAAGGAAAGGAGTCAAATCCCTCGGCCAGGCTGGGGCCAAAATGCTTGATCCCCATTTCCCACAGGCGCGGCCGCGGCCGGCCGATCAGATGTTTCAGGACCTGGACCGACAGTCCGGCCACGAGGAAAGCGGCCAGGGCCTGGCCGGCAACACGTTTGAGTCCGGGTTGGAGCGCCAACCGACCGTAGCCGTAAAGCATTATCAGGAAGGCCGCGCCTACCAGGCCGTGACCCAGCCAGTAGCCCAGTCCGGCGACGAACCGGCCGCGTGGCCCAGGCAGAATCAATAGTCCGATTAGATGGCCTTCGAAGCACGCCAGGAGAATCAAGAAGAAGACCGCCAGCAGGAGGATCAGGGTCCTCCGGCCGGGACGCCGATTATTCGAGATTTCAGTCAAATCCTTTCCCTTTTTACCGGCGAACCATAGACTGACTGACCGTTGAGTCCGCCTTCAGGTTCATCCGCTCTGAACTGCAGTTCGTACAAACGCCGGTATTCCCCATCCAGGGCCAGAAGTTGCTCGTGGTTGCCTTCTTCCACTATGCGGCCGTCGGCGATGACTATGATCCGACTCGCGTTTCTGACCGTGGACAACCGGTGGGCGATTATCAGGGTGGTGCGTCCGCGCATGAGGTTTTCCAGGGCTTTTTGCACGAACATCTCCGCTTCGGTGTCCAAGGAGGAGGTGGCCTCATCCAGAATCAGAATAGGGGCGTTCTTGAGCAAGGCCCGGGCCATGGCCAGCCTCTGTCTCTCGCCGCCCGAAAACCGGACTCCCCTTTCGCCTATCACCGTGTCGTAGCCCAGGGGCGTGGCCGTGATGAAATCGTGGGCGTACGAGGCGTTGGCCGCGGCCTCGATTTCTTCCCGGCTCCTGGTCAAGCTGCCGTAGGCGATGTTGTGGCGGACGGTGTCATTGAAGAGGATGACGTTCTGGCTGACTATGGCGATCTGGTTCCTCAGGCTCTTCAAGGTGATGTCCCGGACGTCTTGACCGTCTATGAAGACCGCGCCTGCCCAGACGTCATGAAAACGGGGCAGCAGATTGACCAGGGTGGTCTTGCCGCCTCCGGAGACGCCGACTATGGCCAGGACCTCGCCGGCCTTGATTTTCAGGTTCAAGTTCTTGAGCACGGGTTCGTTTTCATAGCCGAAGGTGACGTTTCTGTATTCGATCTCGCCGGTCACCGGCGGCAGGTCCAAGGCGCCGGGCTTGTCGCCTATCTCCGGCTCGAGGTCCAATATTTCGAATATGCGCGTGGCCGCCGCCAGTCCCTGTTGAATGCTCTCGTTCATTCTGGTCAGGCGTTTGATGGGTTCATACAGCAAAAGCAAGGCGGTCATGAAGGAAATGAACGATCCGGGAGTGGAATCGCCCCTGATGACGCTGAATCCGCCGTACCAAATGATGCCGGCCACGCATACCCCGCCCAGGGCTTCCATCAATTGGGAGGAGACGGCCCGCAGGTTGACGCTGCGCATTATTATGTTCACGGCCTGCCGGCAGGCCCGGCGGAACCGGCCGATTTCAAAATCTTCCATGTTGAAGGCTTTGACTATCCTCGTGCCCTGAAAGGTTTCAGCCAGGATGTTGGTCAGGTCGGCCATGATTACCTGTCCGTCCGTGGCCAGGGACCTCAGCTTCCGGCCGGACCAGTAGATGGGGTAGACGGCCAGAGGCAGGACGAACAGACCGATGATGGCCAATCTCCAATCCCGGTAGAAAATGACGAAGACCAGGCCGACGATGGTGAAAAGGTCCATGATCATTCCGGTGACGACCGTGGTGACCGCACCCTGGATCAAATTGACGTCGTTGGTGATCCTGGAAATGAGCGTGCCGGTGTTATGGCGGAAGAAAAAGGAAAGAGACAGGCTCTGGATGTGGCTGAACAGTCGCACGCGTAAGTCATTGATGATGTTCATCCCCACGTAGTTCATCCAGTACGACTGGCCGAAATAAAATACACCCTTGAGCAGATAGATCACCAGGACGGCGCCGGGTATGAGCTTAAGCTTGAAGGCGTCGCGGGCGATGAAGACTTCGTCCAGGAGCGGCTTGATCATGAAGGCCACGGCCGAAGTACAGGCGGCCACCAGACCCATGCAGATCATGGCCAAGGCCAGGCGCCACCAATGGAGTCTGATCAGCGACAGCAGTCGTTTATAGATGGGCATGCCTCTGTTTCCCCGCCGCTCGGCCTAGCTTCGGCCGTTCACGGTCTTCAGCAGGAGTTCGGCGGCGCGTCGGCTCGCGCCCGGCCGGCCGAGTCTTTCCCGGACCCGCGCCAGGTTCGAGACCATCCCGGCCCTCAAATCCGGCTGGTCAAATATTTTTGTCAGTTCGGCCGTGATCCTCTCCGGACTGGCGTCTCCTTGCAACAATTCGGGCACGACCCTTTCCTGGGCGATCAGGTTGGCCGCGGCCACGTGGTCGGTTCGGATCATCAGGCGTCCGAGCCAGTAACTCACGAAGCTGACGCGGTAGATGACCACCATGGGCGTGAGCATCAGGGCCGTTTCCAGGGTCGAGGTGCCCGAGGCCACCAGGGCCGCGTCGGCGGCGTTCTGCAAGGCATGCGTTCGGCCGGCCAGGACCCTTATGTCTTCAGGTCCGTGGTCCAAACAGGACTCGAGGTAGCCTTCGGGCAGCGTGTCGGCCCGGGCCAGGACCAGGGCCAGACTTGGCCGGCGTTCCCGCAGCCGGCGGGCCACTTCCAGCATGGTCGGCAAAAGCACTTTCACCAGTTTCTTGCGGCTGCCGGGCATCAAGAGAAGCAGTTCCCGACCGGGATCGAAGCCCAGTTCGGCTTTGACCTCGGCTTTGGGCCGAGGTGACGGCATTATGTCCAGCAGGGGGTGTCCGACGAAATCGGCTTCGAGGCCGTGGTTCCGGTAGAATTCCACTTCAAAGGGAAAGACCACGATCCGCCGGTCAACGAGGTCGGCCATCAGTTTTATCCGGCCGGAGCGCCAGGCCCATATCTGCGGGCAGATGTAATAAAAAACCGGGACGCCTTCTTTATGGGCCGTCCGGGCCAGCATGAAGTTAAAATCCGGATAATCTATCAAAATGACGGCCTCGGGGCGCCTTTCCTTCAGGGCGCCTCTCAAGGCCCTGAGGATGGTCCAGGCCCGGCCCAGACCCGACATCACTTCGACCAGGCCCATGAGCGACATATGCTCCAGGTCGAAAAGCAATTCTACGCCGGCGGCCTTGAGCCGTTCGCCGCCCATGCCGAAAAATTCGAGATCGGGCGCCAGGTTCTTGGCCGCGGCCACGAGATTGGCCCCGTGCAGGTCCCCGGAAGCTTCGCCGGCCACTATCATCACCCGCGGCAAAGTCGTATCCCCGGCGAAACGCAACCCCGCTCCAAAAGGAACCGTCGACTCATAACGGACCGGAGAAACACAGGCCCATGGCTTTCTTCCACGGATTCATTATCGGGGATCATGAGGCGCCGCCCGGTCAGATACCTTGATACCGGTTAATGACGGTCTACTCGACCTGAAGCAACTCGCGCGGGCAGGCTTCCCGGCGAGCCTTCATGTCTTCCAAGATTCTCAAGGCCACGGACAACGCCCGGCGGCCGTCCTCGCCGCTCACCAACGGCCGGCCGCCGGTGGAGACGGCCTGGACGAAGGATTCCAGTTCCAGTTGCAGGGCGTCCTCCGGCGGCACGGTCAAGGTCTGGGTCTCGATTCTGGGCCAGTGGGAATCGGCCGGAGGCAGGCGTCGGGCCAAGGAGACCTCCTTGCGGCCGAAATCGATGGCTATATAGGCGTCTTTCTGGAAAATCCTGATTTTGCGCTGAGTCTTGGCGGAAACGCGGCTGGCGGTCAGGTTGGCCACGCACCCTGTTTCGAATTCCATCCTGACATTGGCGATATCAACCTGGGAGGTGAGTACCGGAACACCTACGGCGTGAATCCACTTGGGTTCCCCTTTCACCAAGGACAGGGCCAAGTCTATGTCATGTATCATCAGGTCCAGCACCACGTCCACGTCCAGACCGCGCGCGGGGAAGGGACTGATCCGCTCGGCTTCAATGAAGAGCGGCGGTCCGGTATAGGCCAAGGCGGTCCGCAGGGCCGGATTGAACCGCTCGAGGTGGCCGACCTGAAGAACCAGCCCTCGACGATGGGCCAGGGCGATCAAATCCCGGGCTTCGTCCAGGGTCCTGGTGATCGGCTTTTCCACCAGGACGTGCACGCCGGCTTCGAGAAAGCTACCGGCCACTCGGTAGTGTTCGCTGGTGGGCACGACCACGCTTACGGCGTCCACCCGGTCCAGCAAGTCCCTATGGTCGTAACAGGCCGCGACGCCCAAACGACCGGCCACCTCGTCGGCGCGTGAACGCTCGATATCGACCACGCCCACCAGTTCCACGCCGGATAGGGTTCTATATTTTTCAGCGTGATAACGGCCGAGGTGCCCGACGCCGATCACCCCTAGCCTGAGCACGGCTCTTCACCTTGACGGGCTATTACGGCCATGCCTTCCCGGTCGGCGGCGGCGATCATTTCCTCACGGTCGAACATCAGAGTCCGGCCGGCCTCGAGGGCCAGAACCGAGGCTTTGACTTCGGACATGGCGGCCAGCGTTCCCAAACCCACACAGGGAAGATCGAAGCGCAAATCCTGGTTGGGTTTGCATACTTTCACCACCACGGCCTTCTCCCGGGCCAGACGGCCGCCCCGCCGTATGGTTTCATCCGAACCCTCGATGGCTTCCAGGGCCAGAACGGTGCGTCGGCGCACCACCACGCACTGGCCCACGTCCATTGCGCCCAGGGCCTTGGCGATCCGCCAACCGAACTCGATGTCCGCGGTTTCCTCGGCCGTGGGGGACCTCCGGGTCAGGACACCTTCCGGCGCCGCCAGTTCGGGGGTGAATTCCGTGGTCGGCTTGATCTTGATGCCGTCCTGGGCGAATTCCTCGGCCATGGCCCGCAACAGCGCGTCGTCGTTGAGGTGCGGCAGCCGGGCCGCCACGGCCAGAGCCCTGGCGTCCGGGTCGAAACCGCGGAACATATTCTTCTTGTTCAGGCCCCCGGCCATGACTGCTTCGGTAATCCGGCCTTCCTTGAAGAAGTCAATGGCCTTCTGGAGCTGGCCGATCTTGACCCAGAGCAGGCTGTCCACCAAGTCGGCCAAGGCCGGATCGGTTTCCCCTTCCAGGGCCACGGCGGATACGGACAGTCCGTTCTTGCGGGCCGCTTGGGCCAACAGGATCGGGAACTGGCTGCTGCCGGCCACCAGGCCTATGCGGGTCACGGTTCTTATCGGTAGACCCCTCGTTCGGAAGACCTCATGAAATCAATCAGGAGCTTCACTTCCGGCGATTCGGGAAACGCGGCCGAAGCTTCGTCCAGGACCTCTTGCAAGGGCCTATGATTGCGGAAGACGATATGAAAGACGTCCTTGAGGGCGTTGACGGTCTCTTCGGTGAAGCCTTTTCTTTTCAAGCCGATTACGTTGGGGCCGTGGAGTTTGAACTCCACCGATCCCTCGCCCAGAATATAGGGCGGGACGTCCTTGGTGATGCGGCTGAAGCCGCCGATATAGGCGTGCGTTCCGATCCGGGTGAATTGGTGGATGCCTACCAGCCCGCTGAGGGTAACGTGGTCCTGGATGGTCACGTGGCCGGCCATGGTCGCGTTGTTGGATAGAATGACGTTATGCCCGACGTGGCAATCATGGGCCACGTGGACGTAGTTCATGATAAGGCAGTCGTCGCCCACCGTGGTTCGTCCGCCGCCGTGCCCGGTGCCGCGGTGAAGGGTGGCGCCTTCCCGGATGGTGACGTTGCGGCCGATGATGAGTTCGGTCTTTTCGCCCTTGAACTTCAAATCCTGGGGTTCGGCGCCCACCGAAGCAAAAGGAAATAAGCGGCAATTGGGACCGATGGTGGTATAACGGTCCACGAAAACATGGGACATTATCTCCGTGTCTTCTCCGATTACCACGTCCGATTTTATGACCACGTAAGGGCCGATCTGGACGCCTTCAGCCAGTTCGGCGCCGGCGTCAACCACGGCCGTGGGATGTATTTTCATGGCGGCGATTTATCCTTTTGGCCGCTCCGTGCCCCGGCTTTTCAGCCTATCGGGCCGGACGATCCGGGTTTTTCTATCAAGGCCGTAACTTCGGCCTCGGCGACCAGGGTTTCACCAACGAAAGCCTGACCTCGCATCTTCCAGTATTTCGTGCCCTGACGCAGGACCTCGATTTTCAAGTCAAGCCGGTCGCCAGGCATGACCGGTCTGCGGAACTTGACTTTATCCAAGGCCATGAAATAGGCGATCGCGCCGGCTAAATCCTGCCGGGCATATTCGGCGGACATGAAGGCCAGCAGGCCCCCGGCCTGGCCCAGGGCCTCGATGATCAGCACGCCGGGCATAATGGGATACCGCGGGAAGTGTCCCTGAAAAAAAGGTTCGTTGTAAGTGACGTTCTTGTAGGCGGTCAGCCTTTTGAGTGGTTCGAAGGAGGTGACCCGGTCCACCAACAGGAAGGGATAGCGGTGAGGCAGGATATTCATTATTCCGGCGATGTCCAGACTCTCGTCCATGCCTACTCCTCCTTCTTTCCCGGGGATTCCTGGGGCGGGAAAAAAGCCTCCTTCAAGGACTCAAAAGAGTCGGCCTTCTTCAGCAGGCGGAAGAATTCGTACAATCGGGGAAGTTCCCGCCGGCCGATGGCCTTCAACTTATGATTGATCTCCATGGGTTGGGCCGGCGAACCTGACCAAGCGGCCCGTCCGGCTGGAATCTCGCCGGCCACGCCCGCGCGGGCGGTAAGAATGGCGTCGTCGCCCACCTTGGCCCCGGGCGCCAGGCCGGTCTGGGCCAGGGCCATGACCCGATGGCCCAGCCGAGCATGGCCGGCCAGGCCGGCCTGGGCCACGATGATACAGTCCCGACCCACCTCGCAGTTATGACCGATCTGAACCAGGTTGTCTATTTTAGTCCCTTCCCCTATCCTGGTCAGCCCGGCCAGGCCCCGGTCCACGCAGACCTGGTTCCCGATTTCCACGAAATCGCCGATCCACACTCCGCCCGCATGTTCGTTCTTCAGGTGATACAAGCGGCCCCGGGCGGCATCCGGCATCTGGGTGTAACCGAATCCGTCGTCTCCGATCACCGCGCCGGAGTGCACGATGACTTTCCGTCCCAGGGTGGTATGGCGGAATATGGTCACCCGAGGATAGACGATGCAGCCGTCGCCCATGGTCACCTGATCGTCCAGGAAGACGTGCGGATAGATCAGACAGTCCCGGCCTAGACTGACCCCGGCGCCTAAATAACAAAAATCGCCGATGACGCAGCCCGGACCCAGACTGACGCTGGAGCGGTCCTTGAAACGGATGGTTTCGGGCAATCCCGGCGCCAGGCTGGGCGGCTCGAGGGCCAGTTCCAGCAGCAGGGAAAAAACCAGCCGGGGCTCGGACGACCTGAGGCCTGGCTTGGTCGCGGGCGTCAATTCCAACGGAACTATGACCGCGGCCGCCGAGGACGCCTCGACCTTGGCCAGCAACTTGCGGTTGACGGCAAAAGTGATGCATCCGGGTTCTAGGGCCTCGATGGGGCGAATCGAAGAGACGGCCACCGACCCGTCGCCGACAAGTTCCAGGGGAAAAGGCAAATCCAGACCGCCGAGATCGGCCAGGCGGCTTCTCAAGTGGCGGCCGGCTGCTTCAGCCAGGTCCGCCAGGCTGTGGGGCGGATCGAGCCTCACTGGTCCGTTACCCTATCAGCCACGCTCAATCGTCGTTCAGCAATCCTGGGGATAGGCGTTCCCGGCTCATTTGCCGCCGTCCAGACGGCGAATCACTTCGTCGGTTACGTCCAGTTCGGCCGGGGCAAAGACCACGCCGGATTTCTGCACCTCGAGGATGACCGTGTAGCCTTTTTCCCGGCCCAAGTCTTTGGCTATCTTTATCAACTCGTTCACGATGGGCTGGGTGGTCTCAACCTCATCTTTCTGCATCTCCGTGGTGTAATCGCGATACAGGTCCTGAAAGTCCCTCATTTTCTTCTTGAGGCTCTTTTCCTTTTCGAAACGGGCGTCGGCGCTCAGGGCCGCGGCCTGGCGCTCCAGGTCTTTCTGGAGACGTTCTATCTCGGTTTCACGGGCCTTGAGGTCTTTCTGCAGCTTTTCGAACTTAGTGGACAACTTGGCCTTGGCGGCCATGCCTTTTTTGGATGTGTTGATGGCCTTCTGCAGATCGAAGATGCCGACCTTGATCTCGCCGGCGGCCCGAGCCGCTCCGGGAAGTAACAGGCCGAGGGCCATCATCAAAGCGACCATCACGCCGATGGTCTTCTTGCGGTTGATCATGTTTACCTCCTGCAAACTGGGTCCTATTTATATTATCAGAAAAACGTTCCTACCGAAAACTCCCATTGCCCTTCCGGATCGGTCTTACGCGGATTGATGACCCGCCCATATTCCAGCCGCAACGGACCGAGGGGGCTATAATACCTGATACCGGCGCCATAGCTGCGACGCATGTCGCCGAAGTCATAATCCTCGGACTCGCGCCAGACGTTGCCCTGATCAAAAAAGACCACGCCCATCAGACCCGATTCCTTGATCAAGGGAAAGATCAGTTCCACGTTGAATTGGGCCATCTTCTCGCCGCCGACGGTGTCGCCCGTGGCCGGGTCGGTCGGCGAAATGGACCAGACCTTGTATCCCCGGACCGAATTCAGGCCGCCCAGATAGAACTTCTGATATACAGGCAGGCCGTCTTTCTTGTTTTCCACCATGTAACCAATCTTGCCCCGGACGAACAGGGTCACGTCCTCGAGGAATGTGGGAATGAACCAGCCGGAATCCAGTACATATTCGCTGTAATGGAGGTCCCCGCCCAAGGGGCCGCCGGTGTAACCGACATTGATGGAGTTGTCCGATCCTTCGGTGGTATTGAACATACGGTTGCGCGTATCCCGGCGGAGTTGAACCCCAATACCGCTGCTGGTGGCCTTGCCCATAAGCGCCTTGATCACGCTGGCGGCGTATGCGTCTATGTCGGTTATTTCCACGTTTTGATATAAATATCTGCCCGACAACCGGAACTCCTCGAAGACGGGATAACCGGCCCGGAGAGCGAACCCGGAAGTGTTCTTGGTAAAAAGGTCCCATTTGTCCTTGGTGTAAAAAACGTCAAATCCGGCGGTCAAGGGGATGTCAAAAAGCCACGGATCGGTATAACTCAACATGTATTCATCATAACGTCCGCCTAAGCTGGCTTCCAGGCTGAGCCGGCGGCCGGTGCCGAAGAGGTTGTTCTGGTTGACCCGGATCGTGCCGAATACCTGGTTGTAGGAACTGTAACCGGCGCCGATGGAAAACGCGCCGGTGGGGCGTTCCTTGACGTCAATCTTCAAATTCATGGTGTTATCGACGCTGCCGTCGCTGGTAGTCATCTGCACGTCGTCGAAATATCCCAACCGCAGCAGATTGGTTTTGCTCTGGCGCATGTTGGTCGCCGAAAAAAGGTCACCCTCGACGACCTTCAATTCCCGGCGAATGACTTTGTCTTTGGTCTTGTCGTTGCCGGCGATGACTATGCGTTCGAAAGTCACCTGCTTTTTCTTTTCAATCGCGTAAACAATGTCCACGGTTTTAGTGTCTTCATGTTCGGTCAGCTTGGGATTAATATCATTGTAAGCGTATCCGTGATCGGCGTAAAAATCCCGGAGCGCCAGGACATCCTTGCGGACCACTTCGCCGATGTATATTTTCTGGCGGTTGATTTTAATTTTAGACAGCAGGGTTTCCTCGGGCGCGATCAGATCGCCGGTTACGCCCACCTTGCCCACCTTGTATTGAGGTCCTTCCATGACCGAAATGGTAATCACCAGGTCGTCGCCTTCCACGTTAACTTGAGGTTCGCCCACTCTGGCCCGGAGATAACCGTTGTTAAGGTACCAGGCCATCAAGCGGGTGACGTCTTCCTTCAGCACCTCCTGATTCAGGATGCCGCTGTCGGTGAGCCAGGATAAAAAGTTCTTGGTGGAAGTTTGCATCTGCTTTCTGAGTTTACGGTCGGAAAAGGCTTCATTGCCCAGGAAGTCGATCCGATCCACGTACATCCGGCTGCCTTCTTCGACCTTGTATTTCACCGCCACCGTCTTGGGACCGACCGGCTCCGATTCATAAGTGATCTGGGCCTTATAATAACCTTTTTCCCGGTAAAGCTTCTTCAGGTTCTCGATGCTGTCGGCCATGCGTTGAGGGTCCATGATGGCGTACAAGCTGTAACCTAAAGCACCCATCAAGGTTTCGCTTTCCAGCATCCGGTTGCCGGAAAAATCCACCTGGGCGATAGCCGGTTTTTCGTCCACGATGAACTTGACGATCTTGCCTTCGGGCGAGTCATCAACGTCCACCTTGACGTCATCGAAGAAGTTCATGCCGAAGACGCGTTTGAGGTCTTCGGAAAGCTTGGTTTCGGAAAAAGAGTCACCCGGCTGGGTTTGAATGACCCTTTTTATGGCGTCGGCTTCGATGCGCTTATTGCCTTCGATCAGCACCCGGGCCACTCGTTCCGCGCCGGTCTGCCCCGATTCAATCTCGCGGGCGATCTTCTCCACCCCGGCCGCCAGGTTATCCAGCCCCTCTTCCTGCACGGAAAAGCTGGCGGTCTTACCCAGTCCTTTGACGTCAACCAGCCTGGCGTCCAGGGAGATACTCCGGCCGACTTTGGTCAGACTGCCGAACATCACGTAGTCCACGCCCAAGGTCCGGCCCAGTTCCCGGGCCCTTTGTTCATCAATGGCCGCCGGTCTCTTACCGGCCATAACCTTGGCCACCTCGGCCAGGGCGGAAACCGCGGCGCCCCTTTGCTGCAACTGGGTGGCCATCATGTCCTGGATTCCCTCGACCAGGTAGCCCAAGTCTTCCTGGCTGTGAATGACGAAGGGCAGGACGGCGATCCGGGCCGCCCCGGCCTCCAGCGGACCCGCCGCAAGAATAAGGAGAACAAGGCTAACACCGGTCAGCTTTCTTACTACGTTCATCTCTGATGACCTCTTTTGATAACGCACCGTTCAGCCATCCGTTACCTTTCCTCGACGGCCCGGCCGTCCACCAGCCTGATCTGCCGCGACATCAGGCGGGCCAGGTCAAGGTTATGAGTAACCACCACGGACGTCAATCCTTTCTCCGCGTTGAGCTCCAGAAGCAATTCGTTGATCCGCTGGCCGGTCCGGCTGTCCAGATTCCCGGTCGGCTCGTCGGCCAGAAGCAACTCCGGCCCCATGACCAGAGCCCTGGCCACGGCCACGCGTTGCTGTTCACCGCCGGACAGTTCACCGATGCGATGGGTAAGCCTCTCCGCCAATCCGACTCGAATCAGCAGGGCTTCGGCCTGGGCAAAGGCTTCGCGCCGGTTCGAGCCACCGATCATGGCCGGCATGGCCGCGTTCTCCAGGGCGTTGAACTCGGGCAGCAGATGATGGAACTGAAAGACGAAACCGATTTTCCTGTTTCTTATCCCGGCCAGCGTTTTTTCGTCCAAATGGGTCAACCTGGCGCCTTCCAGATATACTTCGCCCGAGGTGGGTCTTTCCAGCGTGCCCATTATGTTCAGGAGCGTGGATTTGCCCACTCCCGAGGCGCCCACCACGGCCACGGTCTGGCCCGTCTTGATGCTCAGGCTTACCCCGTTGAGGACTTCGACTCTCGAACCGCCGGTTTGGTAGGTTTTAACCAAGTCTTCGAGGTGAATAAAGTCCTGGTTCAAATTCATGAGCCGCCTATTCGTAACGCAGGGCTTCGACCGGATTGAGCCGGGCCGCCTGCCAGGCCGGATACAGCGTGGCCAGGAAGCTGATAAAGACCGCGCTGAGGGTGATGACGGCCACGTCCGCGGCATCCATGCGAACCGGCAGGGTGGTGATGTAATATACGTCGCTGGGCAGCTTGATGAATTTATACCTGGCCAGAAGCTCGCAAAGCAGAACGCCGCCACCCAGACCAAACAGTGTTCCTAGCCCGCCGATGATCAGGCCCTGGAAGACGAATATCCGCATGACGGTGCGCCGGGTGGCGCCCATGGACATCAAGATGGCTATGTCCTTTGTTTTTTCCATCACGATCATGGTCAGGGAAGAGATGATGTTGAAGGCGGCCACCAGGACGGTCAGGGTCAAAATGATGAACATGGCCACTTTTTCCAGCTTGAGGGCGGAAAAGAGGTTGCGGTTCATCTGCATCCAGTCCCGGCCCCAATAGGAGGGTCCCAGGTCCCGGAGCACGCCCTGCCTGATCTGGTCGGCCTGGTAAATGTCTTGGACCTTTATCTCCAGGCCGGTTACGGTGTCGCCCAGGTTCAGGAAATCCTGGG
Organism: Thermodesulfobacteriota bacterium; assembly: GCA_040755515.1. Classification (GTDB taxonomy): domain Bacteria; phylum Desulfobacterota; class Desulfarculia; order Adiutricales; family JAGVGV01; genus JBFMAW01. The sequence goes on from JBFMAW010000013.1 coordinate 178,513, forward strand.
CTTCCCGCAGGGAGACATAGGCCAGGGTCGAATCGTATTCGTACATACCCGATTCAAACAGGCCGACCACCTTGTAGCTTCTCACCCTAGGCGTGCGGCCGCCCAGGGGCGTCACCTGACCCAGCGGCGAAATCACCTTGACCACGTCTTCCGGCCGGACGCCCATCTGACGGGCCTGTTCCGCGCCCAAAAGAATTCCCGGCAGGTCCTCGCCGGAGCGGACCCGCCCATGGTCCAGGGCGGCCAGGCTGCCGCTTTTAATAATCGAGGTCAAATGACCGTGTCTGGAGGCCAGTTCGGGATCAACCCCGCGCAGAACGGAGCCGGAAACGCCGCCCAGGGCGCTGAGCATGACCTGGGTGTAGATGAAAGGCTCCACCGAGACCACGCCCTTGCGTTTGGCCAGGCGCGGCAGGAGTTCCCGATAATTGTCCATGGGTTCGCCGTACTTCAGCACCACTATATGGGAGTTGACGCCCAGTATTTTATTCTTGACGTCCTCCATGAAGCCGCTCATCACCGCCAGAACCACGATCAGGGCCGTGACCCCCAGGGCTACTCCGGCCAATGAGATGAAGGTTATCAAGGAAACGAAAGTCTGTTTCCTTTTGGCCTTCAGGTACCGCCAGCCTATGAACGCCTCGACCGCCATTATCGCCTGAACCTTCAGCGTTCCGCCCGCTGGTGCGGAAAAAGTATCACGTCTTTGATGGAGGGCATGTCGGCCAGCAGCATCACCAAGCGGTCCACGCCCACACCTTCACCGGCCGCGGGCGGCATGCCGTACATCAAGGCCCGGATATAGTCATCATCCATGAACTGGGCCTCTTCGTCGCCGGCTTCCCGCTCGGCCACCTGAGCCAGAAACCTTTCCATCTGGTCCAGCGGATCGTTCAATTCGTTAAAGCCATTGGCCATTTCCCGGCCGGCGATGAACAACTCGAAACGGTCGGTCAGGGCCGGATCATCATCGGAACGTCTGGCCAAAGGGCTGATATCGGCCGGATAATGGGTGATCAAGGTGGGATCGATCAGCCTAGGCTCGACCGTGAGATCGAACACCTTGGCCAGGACTTTACCCAGAACCTCCCGTTCGGGCATCTCCACGCCCAGGCGGCGGCAATAGTCAGAAGCCGCGGCCCTCTCGGTCAAGACCTCGGCCGGCACGCCTCCCACCTCGAGCAGGGCCTGATGAAACCTCATCCGACGCCAGGGCCGGGCCAAACGCACCTCCCGGCCTTGATAAGCCAAGGTCTCGGCGCCGACGATCTCCTGGGCCAGTTGGATGAACATCCCCTCGGTCAGGTCCATGAGATCGTGGAACGAGGCGTAGCATTGATAGAATTCCATCATGGTGAACTCAGGGTTGTGCTGCGTGGAAAGCCCCTCGTTCCTGAAGTTGCGGTTGATTTCAAAGACCCGGTCAAATCCACCCACCAACAGCCGCTTCAGGTAGAGTTCGGGCGCGATGCGCAAATAAAGCTTCATATCCAGGGCGTGATGATAGGTCTCGAAAGGCCTGGCCGTGGCGCCGCCGGGAATGGGCTGCATCATCGGCGTTTCGACTTCAATATAACCCTTATCCTCCATGAACTTCCGCAGCCAGGATACGACTCTGGCCCGAATCAGGAAAACATCCCTGGCCCGATCGTTCATCATCAGGTCCAGGTATCTCTGGCGATAGCGGAGTTCCACGTTCATCTCGTGGTACTTTTCCGGAAGCGGCAGCAGCGATTTTGTGACCAGCTCCAGACCTTGGGTCATAATGGTCAACTCGCCGGTTTTAGTCCGGAAAATCCGGCCTTCAACGCCGACCAGATCGCCGATGTCCAATTTCTTGAACAGTTCGAACTGTTCCCCGGGCACATCGTTCCGGCGTATATAGACCTGTATCCGGCCGCTGTGGTCCTTAAGATCGAAGAAACAACTCTTGCCGTAATCACGGCGAGCCATTATCCGCCCGGCCAGCCTGAAGGACGCGTTGGCCTGATCCAGCTCTTGATCCGTAGACTGGTGGAACAGGCGTCGAAGTTCCGAGACGCTGTTTTTCGGCCGGTAGCTGTTGGGATAGAGATTCAGGCCTTGGGCCGCGAGAGTCCGGGCTTTTTCCTGACGCTGCTTGATCACGAGGCTTTGCTGGTCGTTCATGGTTATCGTTCCATAAAAAATTGGCCCCGGTTCAAGCCAGATTCCGCCCAGCCGCACCGGGACCACGGATCGGATCAATCTTTATCAGTAATCTATTTTCGTGGTCGAGTCAAGATCAAAGCAATGGCGACCGCGCCGGGGTGGTTGTAAATAAAGCTATAATATTTAAAAGCTTTTTTCTTCAATCCTCGGGCCGGCCTCCTGTCCGGGGCCGATTCGGCCTCCAGACCTCCTTTCCTCTCAGTCGGATCTCCGGGCCAAAGGCAACAGCAAGGTGAAAGTGGTTCCTTGGCCCGGCGAGGACGAGACTTCAATCCTGCCGCCGCCGCCTTCCAGAATACGGAAGACGATGGCCAGGCCGAGACCGCTGCCGCCGATCTTGGTGGTGAAAAACGGGTCCCAGATGCGGGGCAGGTCCTGGGTGGATATGCCGGGTCCGGTATCGGCCACGGCCACGGCGGCCATGGAGGCCGGCTTTTCCGGCCGGCTGACCGTAACCGTCAAACGGCCGCCTTGGCTCATGGCCTCGACGGCGTTTTGCAGCAGGTTCCACATGACCTGTTCGAGCTGCTGGCGGTCGAAGATGATCCAGAGACCCGGGATTATATTCCTGATCAGGCGTATCTTTTCATTCAGGTTGGCCTGGTGTTGAAACATGTTGAGAATGTCCTCGATGGTCCGGGAGAGGTCTATGGGCACCTTGTCGCCGGGTCTGGGCCGGGCGAAAAGCAGAAAATCGGTGACGATGTGGTTAAGGCGTTCCATTTCCCGCCTGATGATGCCCATCAACCTTTTCTGATCTCCGGTACACTCGATGTCGTTGGCCAGAAGCTGAAATGAGCCACTCATCGAAGCCAGTGGGTTCCTGATTTCATGAGCGATGCCGGCGGCCAGTTCGCCCAGGACGGCCAGTCTTTCGATCCTCTCGATCTCCTCCTCCATCTGGCGTATCTGGGTTTTGTCCTGGAAAACCAGCAACCGGCCCAGGCTGGCCCCGGATCGGTCGCGCAGGCTGAGCAGGTGAAAATCCAGAAAGAACCGCTGCCCGTCAGGGCGCTGATAGGTCCAGCTCCAGACCCGGCCGGGCGACGGTCCGGCTTCGATGTCGCCGGGCAGATCGAGGCCGGGAAAGACCAGGGTGAACGGACTTCCCCTCACCTGGCCGTAGTGAAAGCCGGTGAGTTGTTCCGCGGCCGCGTTGAAGGACAAAATTTCTCCTCGTGGACCGAGGGTGATCAGGCCGGAGTCCATGCTTTGAATAATGCGCTCGCTCAAGTCCTCGAGGCGTTCGAGGTCGGTCTGGCGCTGGGCCAGTTTGATGCGGGACTCTTCGGCTTGTCTGGCCAGGTAGCCGATCAGGAAGGCCACCAGATAAAAGGCGCCCATGTTCACCAGAATGGTGATGAGTATGTCCGTGGCCCGATAGTAATCAAAATAGGAAAAACGGGTCAGATAGGGGGAAATGTAGTTGTAGTAGTGCAGGTCCAGGAGCCCGCCGTACAGGATGGCGGAAACGGAAGCCGCGATCAGGGCGCCGCGGGTGCGGAGCAGGACGCCGGCGTTTATGACCGCCAGGATATAGAGGAAGGAAAAGACGCTCTCGAGGCCGCCGGTCAGATAGATGACCACGGTGAAGATCAGGATGTCGCCGAGAATCTGAAGGTAGGCCTGGATGTTTTCCGGGACCCAGCGGGGCAGGAAGACGGCATAGACGAAGGTAAGGAAATAGGTGGCGCCGATCAGGACGTAAAGCGCGGGGATGGCCGTGTCGGCCTGGCCGCCGACGTCCCTGAACTGGACCACCACGGTGGTGACCAAGAGAAAGGTTATGGTCACCACCCGGGAGAGCATCAGCCACCGGAGGCGGCGGGCCAGGGAAAAATCCGGGCGGGAGGTCTCCATGCCAGATCTTATATCCAGGCGATAACCGCGGCCTCGGGCCTCGTAATCAGGCCAGACTGGAGATTCGGGGACGGGATCAGTCGCCCACCGCCGAGGCCATGGAAAAGATGGGGAGGTACATGGCTATGACCAGGGTGCCGATCGAGCCGCCCAGAAAGACCATCAGCAGCGGCTCGATCATCGAGGTCAGGGCTTCGACCGCGGTGTCCACCTCTTCGTCATAGAAATTGGCGATCTTCTCGAGCATCGTGTCCAGGGCGCCGGCCTCTTCGCCCACGGATATCATCTGCACCACCATGGAAGGGAAGACGCCGCTTTCCATCAAGGGGTCGGCGATGGCCCGGCCTTCGGCAATGGCGCTTTTAGTGTCCAAAATGGCGGCCTCGACGATCTTGTTGCCCGCGGTCCGGGCCACGATATCCAGGCTGTTGATGATGGGTACGCCCGAGGACATCATGGTCGAGAGGGTCCGGGTGAACTTGGCCACGGCCACCTTCCGCACCAGGGGGCCGAAGACCGGGGCCATAAGTACGGTCCGGTCAAAGATGACTTGGCCCCTTTCCGTCTTCACGAACCGCCGGAAAGCGAAGATCAGCACCACCAGGGCCACTATCATGTAGATGACGTTGCTCTTGATAAAGTTGCTGAGGTTGATGACCATCTGGGTTAGAACCGGCAGGGCCTTGCCAAAGTCGGCGAACATGGCCTGGAAGACCGGAATGACAAAGATCATGATGACCATGATCACCAGGACGGCCACGCAGATGACTATGATCGGGTACATCATGGCGCCCTTGACCCGGGCCTTGAGTTTTTCCGCTTTCTCCATGTATTCGGCCAGGCGCTGCAGGATCGTGTCCAGAATACCGCCCGCCTCGCCGGCGGCCACCAGGTTGCAGTAAAGGTCATCGAACAGTTTAGGGTACTTTCTTAGAGATTCGGACAAGGTCGAACCGGCCTGAACAGCCGAGTTGAGTTCGCGCAGAACGGTCTTGAAGGTCTTGTTTTCCTGTTGGTCGGACAGTATCTTCAGACAGCTCACCAGAGGCAGACCGGCGTCGATCATGGTCGAAAACTGGCGGGTGAAGATCATGATGTCCTTGGGCTTCACCTTGGGCTGCATGAACTTGACGTTTTCAAAAAGGTCCTTGGGGGCGGGCTTGATCAAGGTCGGGGCGATGCGCATGCGTTTGAGCATGCCCTCGACCTGACGCTCGTCCTGGGCCTCCATTTTGCCTTTTCTTTTTACGCCCTTGGTGTTGACGCCCTTCCAAACGAAATAAGGCATGTCTGCCTCCTGTTTGGCTCTGGAGGATTTTAGTGTTTTATTCTAAAGGGATTTACTTCTGAAGTCAAGGAATTGGCCGGGTAACCAGGTTTCATTTGGGAAAGTTCCCTATTCGATGATTGGTTCAGCCTGGTTGCCCAAATCAATTTGACCTCATCAGACCTTTGGAAAAAGTGCGTTCAATTGGTCGAATGCTGGATACGGATGCCCAGTTTCCTCATCCGCCCCCGGAGCGTGGAGGGATTGAGGCCCAACACCTGGGCCGCTCCTCCTCGGCCGTTGATCCGACCCCGGCACAAGTCCAGGCCCAGCCGGATATGCCGGGCCATCATTGCGTCCAGGGTCAGGAGACGGCCTTGGTCGAAATGGGAGGCCGTTTCATCGCTTCCCTCGGGCATCTGGTCCAGATTCGGAAAGGACAGATAATGGCCGCGGTTGATGATCAAGGCCCGTTCGATCACGTTCAGGAGTTCCCGCACGTTGCCGGGCCAGTCATAAGCTTGAAGCTGGGTCGCGGCCCCCGGGGCGAAGCTAGGCCGACCAGGCAGGTTCAACTCGATGGCCTTGCGCCGCGCGAAGTATTCGGCCAAGGTCGGTATATCCTGTTTGCGCTCCCGGAGCGGCGGGATGCGTATGGGAAAGACATTCAGCCTGAACCAGAGGTCTTGACGAAATTGTTGGGCCTTGACCATGCCGAAAAGGTCCCGGTTGGTGGCGGCGATCACCCGGACGTCTATGGCTATGACCCGGTTTCCGCCCACGCGCTGAAATTCCATGGTTTGCAGCAGCCTCAACAATTTGACCTGGGCCGAAGGTGACAGTTCGCCAATCTCGTCCAGAAAGACGGTTCCGCCGTCCGCCTGCTCGAAATAGCCGCGTTTGAGGTTGACGGCGCCGGTGAAAGCCCCTTTTTCAAAACCGAACAATTCGCTGTCCAACAGCGTTTCCGGAATGGCCCCGCAATTAAGGCTGATCAACGGCCCGACGGACCGGTTCGAGCCGTGATGGATGGCGTTGGCCACCACTTCCTTGCCGACACCGGTTTCCCCCATCAACAGGACCGGGCTTTCGAGCCGGGCTATCTGCTCCACCTGGGCCATGACCTCTCGAAGTCCGGTTTCGGCCCCGATAACACGCAGACCGCCCAGGTAGCCCAACCGTTTGCGGAGTTCCAGGTTTTCGAGAGTCAACAGCTCGTTGGCCCGCACATATTCCAGTTGCGACCTCAAATGACGTATCACGCCGGCCAGAGGTTCAAACAGGCGTTCGAGGAGCCGGCGGTGTTTTTCCTGGTAACGGTTCCTTCCCATAGCCACCAGGCCGAAAGCGCCATACAGGGCCGGCTCCAATTCGACCGCTATCACCAGGGTGGACATCGAATCCTCGACGCTAAAGTGCGCGGCCACTTCCCGGGTGGCCAGGTTTTGATGGACTTCGTTGATGACGGCGACTTTTTCCGCGAAGACCTTTTCGATTTCTATCTTGGCCGCCTCGCTCAGCCTGACCGTTTCGTCAATCAGCATGACATCTTCATCCGTAACCAAGGCCCGATAACGCATAACGCCGCGGCCGGATTGCATAATTGGCAGGTTCAGTAAATCCAGGGGGAAAAATCTTTTGAGGAAGCGGAAGATTTCACTCAGGGAGCTTTCCGGACCGGGGCTGCTGAAGACCGAGAGGGTCAACTGCCGGACTATTTCCTTCTGGTTGAGATTCATCATTATTCTCCTGGTCCGGCCGAAATCTTACCAAATATGGCGATTTCTTCATATACGATGAAAAGACCTGTCACATTTGATGGCCTGGCGGCCGGGCTGGCAAATAACCTGTAAAGATTATTGGTAATTAATTCATGGCCCGGATTTTGTTATATATTAGCAAACATCGTCGTTGTCGGTCAATAGCGCCTCTAGACCGAAGGTTGACGGACTTGTAAAAAGTCCGTCATCAGGCCGAGGGCGAATAAGCCCCGGCCTGGGGTGAGGGTGGAACCACTTGAATTTACTTCAAGTGGCGGGAGAGGGACAGCCCTCTCCCGCCGAGT
>JBFMAW010000014.1:0-178670 GCA_040755515.1 Thermodesulfobacteriota bacterium
CCGGCTATTGCGGCGCCCAGGACACCTTCTACGTGGGCACGCTCAAGGGCGTCGGCCGCATCTATCAACAGACCTTTATTGATACTTATTCCAAGCTGGGCTTCGCCAAGGTCTACGACCGGAAGACGCCCCTGACCGCCGCCGATTTGCTCAATGATCGGGTTATACCCTTCTTTGAAGAGCACGAGGTCCCGCTACTCAGAATCTTGACCGACCGGGGCACGGAGTATTGCGGGAACCCGGAGAAGCACGAATACCAGCTTTATCTGGCCATCGAGGACATCGACCATTCCAAAACCAAAACCCGAAGACCGCAAACCAACGGTATCTGCGAGCGTTTCCACAAGACCATTCTCAACGAGTTCTACCGGGTCGCCTTCCGGAAGAAGCTCTACACCAGCTTGGAGCAACTACAAGCCGATCTGGATGAATGGATAAGGGAATACAACGAACTCAGGCCGCACCAAGGCCGGTGGTGTTACGGGAAAACCCCAATGGAAACCTTTCGGGACAGCAAAGCCCTAGCTAAAGAGAAGATGCTTGCTCTGGGGCCGCCGCCGAGAATGGGCTTGCAAAATAGCTCGTCGGAGGCGGCGGCCGCCGCGCTGGCGGCTTGAGGTTAACCGACAACTGAGATGAACCGGACACCAGGTACATATTCATCCACTGTCGGATTAAATCTTGACTTATACACCTGAAACATGACTCGACCAAGTCCGTCAGCGGCGCCAGGGAGACCGGGAAACCTGTCTTTTCAAGATTGCCCCCGGAACTCTGCAACTCCCGAATCGCCCGATGCTAAAACTTCATGCCGGGCAGATTGAGGGAAGCCGTGTTACCGCCGTCCACCGGCAGGGCCTGGCCGGTGATGTAATCGGCTTCGTCGCTGGCCAGGAATAAAATGACATAAGCCACCTCTTCCGGCCGGCCGTAGCGTCGCAGTTCGCAACGGCTGCCCAGTTTATATTCTTTGCCCTGCGCCCGGGCATAATCGAACACGGGCCGGGTCATTTCCGTTTCGATCAGGCCGGGGCAGACGGCATTGACCCGCACGTTGAAACCTCCTAGATCGCAGGCCGAAGTCTGGGTGAAGTTGATCAAGGCGGCCTTGGAAGCGCTGTAGGCGTTTCCACCGGCGCCGGAGCGGATTCCGGCCACCGAGGAAACGTTCACGATAGCCCCGCTCTTTTGGGCCTGAAAATGGGGGGCGGCATACTTGGTGGCATAGACCGCGCCCAGGACGTTGACGCGGTACAGGCCCACCCATTCTTCACCGTCTTGGTTCTCGATGGTCTTCAGTTCTCCGGCCTGTCCGGCGTTGTTGCATAGAACGTGCAAGTCCTGGTAGGTTCCCAAGGCAAAATCTATCAGTTCCCTCACCTCTTCCTCGACGGATACATCGGTCCGCTTGACCACGGCCTGACCTCCGTCCCGATTGATGGCCGAGGCGACTTCCTCGAGCTTCTTTTCGTTGCGGGCGGCCAAGACGACCCGCGCTCCTGCCCTGGCGAACAGTTTAGCCGTTGCTTCGCCAATGCCGCTGGCCGCGCCGGTGATGATCGCCACCTTGCCTTCCAGCCGTCCTCGTGGATTCATCTCGACTTTTCCTCCATTGTCAGTATGCCCCTGGTGCCTGGTTTATGGTCCGGAATAAACTTTTTTGTTCGCGTTCGTCAACCTTGTTTTTTCTTTTTCCGGGAAGGTATGCCGGCCAGCACCTTGGCCAGCTTCATTTTGCTTTTCCAAGTCTCCCTCGCGCAGGATCATCACCCGCTGGGCCTGAGGAGACCCGGGACTCCGTGCATGGACTCCACTAGGACCGTCCCCGCTGGTCAGGGCTTCGCTGAGCCGGGCGATCTTTATCCTGTCCTCGGTCGGGACCCCAGCCTCCTGCTTCTTGAGGTTGAACGAAAGCCTATGTTTTTAGTCATGCTCCGTTCAAGAATCAGGCCAAGGGCGGAAAAAACCGCTTTGCGCCTCCGATCCGGGCAAAACCGCTTCTTCCCGACGATTATCCGTTGACGGAATCGGACTCATGGGCTTAAACTCACTTGGAAAATCAACCTGTCTTGGCTACAGGTTATTCACCGACTGATCATCTCCAGGCCGGAACCAGGGCTCTTGAAGCGGCCGCCGTCTGGCCGCCTGAACGTGATAAGACCCGGATGGACCTCGATGCGTCGGCCCGATGGAACAGAGGAAAAAGAAATGACCCTTTTACGGATTGACAAGGAAAAGTGTAACAAGGACGGCATCTGCTCCCAGGAATGCCCGGCGGCGATCATCCGCCTGGCCCAGGAGGACGATGGGTTTCCGGACGTGGCCGAAGGCGCGGAAGATTTCTGCCTGGTCTGTGGACACTGCGTGGCCGTCTGTCCCCAGGGAGCCCTGGATCACGCCAGAGTGAGACTGGACGCCTGCCCGCCCGTGATCAGGGAGTTGGCGATATCGCCGGACCAGGCGGTTCAATTCCTGCGGTCCCGCCGGTCCATCCGGAATTACAAGGACAAACCCGTGGAAAAGGAGATTATCGAAGCCCTGATCCGGACGGCCCGGTATGCTCCCACGTCCGGCAACTCTCAGCTTCTTCATTGGACGGTCTTTTCCCAACGGGACGACCTGAAGAAAATAGCCGCAATGACGGTGGATTTCTTCCGCGACTTGATCGCCCGGGCGCCCCAGGGCGGCTATCCGCCCTACCTGCCGATCCTCGTGACGGCCTGGGAGATGGGGTTCGACGCGGTGACCCGCAACGCCCCGGTCCTGCTAGTGGCCTCCGCGCCCATAGAAGACGCGAACGGGCTGGTGGACGTGAGCATTTCCCTGTCCTATCTGGAACTGGCGGCCATGGCCCAGGGGCTGGGAACATGCTGGGCCGGATTGGTGCAGGGAGCTTTGTCGTACTGGCCGCCGCTGAAAGAATTCGTGGCCTTGCCCGAAGGCCACGAACATCATTACCCCATGATGCTGGGCCATCCGAAGTTCCGGTATCACCGGCTCCCCGAAAGAAAGGCGCCCCGGATCGACTGGCGGTAGTCCGGGTTCAAGCATAGGTAAGAAAGTCGCGAGAGTCAGCCCGGTCTTATGATCCCGCGACTTGGAGCAGGTGGCTGTTTTCCGCCTGGAGATGAAGGCGGCTCATGCCCCCTTCGGGGTGGGAACCGGCGCTTATCTGGATCGCCTGATGACCGACGTGCCGGCCCGCGCCCGCCCGAGAATCAGGGCCGGCCGGAAGGCGGTCGGATTACAGTCCCAGATAGGTCTGGCGCAGGCCGTCGTCTTTCAGCAGGTCTTCCCCTTTGCCTTGGGCGATTATCTTCCCGGAGGACAGGACGTAGTTCCGGGCCGCCATTTTAAAGACGGAGCTGACTTCCTGCTCTATCAAGAGCACCGCCAGGCCGCTCGAGTTTATCTGCCGTATTTTTTCGAACACTTCTTCCCGCAGCCTGGGGGCCAATCCGGTGGAGGGTTCGTCAATGCATAATAATTTGGGCCGGCCCATCAAGGCCCGGCCAATGGCCAGCATCTGCTGTTCTCCGCCGGACAGGGTTCCTGATATCTGCTTAGATCGTCCCTTGAGCACGGGAAACAGGTGGTAGACTATTTCCAGGTTCCGCTCGATCTCCTGCTTATTCTCGATCAGGTACGCTCCGGCCTGAAAATTTTCGAGCACGGTCATTTCTCGAAAAGGACGCCTTCGTTCCGGACAATGGATGAGTCCCCTTTTGGCGATTTCGTGGGCCGGGAGGCGGTCCAGGCGTTCGCCGTTGAACATCACCCGTCCCTCGAGGGTGATGTTGCCGCCGACGGTGCCGCGTTTCAAAACCTTTTCTCGGGCCACCAACCCGGTGATGGCCCTAAGCAAGGTTGATTTGCCCGCGCCGTTGGGACCGACCAGGCTGACTAGTTCGCCCTGCTCCACGCCCAGACTCAAACCGTTGACGATCATGGCCTTGTCGTAGCACACCGTGAGGTCGGCGACTTCCAGCAGCAAGGTCAGTTCCTCCCCCGGCCTAGATAGGACTCGATGACCACCGGGTTATTGACTACTTCTTCCGGCGGCCCATCGGCGATGATGGTGCCGTAGTTCAAGACGATGATCCGGTCCACGATCTTCATCAACTGTTGGAGCTTGTGTTCGATGATGATCATGGCCGGGCCTTCGCTGTGCAGCCGGCCGAAGCGGCCGCCCTTGTGCAGGCGCTGGAGGGATTTGGCCATGAGTTCGGTCTCGGCCGGGCTCAAGCCGCCGAAGGGTTCATCCAGCAGGAGCAGTTCCGGGTCCGTAGCCACTGCCCGGGCCACTTCCAGTCGTTTGAGATCGCCCTGGGAGAGGGTCGAGGCCTTTTCCAGGGCCATGTCCGAAATGCCGGCGAACTCGAGGGCGTCCATGGCCTTGGCTTCGATCTTCTTGACCCATTCGCCCCGCTTCATGGCCCGGGGGCCCAGACAGGAAACCATCACGTTGGCTATGATGGGCAGGCGTCGAAAAGGCCTCATGTTCTGAAATGTTCCGGCCACGCCCAGATTCACTATATCCCAGGTTTTCTTGCCGCTGATCGGTTCACCCTTGAAATGGACCGTGCCGGAATCGGGTTTCAGCAGGCCCATGATCAACCTCAGCAGGGTGGTTTTACCCGCGCCGTTGGGTCCGATCAAACCCACGATTTCGGCGCGCCCCAACCGGAAGGAAACATCGTTGATGGCCTGCAGCCCGCCGAAACCCTTGAACAGGTCTTCAACCTCGAGGAAACGGTCGGTCATGTCAGACTTCCCCCGCCTCTTCCCTCAATTCCCGGCGGGAGACCTTACCCACGTCCGTCTTGGGGAGTTCTCCCCTGAATTCGACTATCTTCGGCACTTTGTAGTGGGCCAGGTGCTTCTTGCAGAACTCGATGATCTCCTCCTCGGAAACCTTGCCCCGGGCCTCGGACTGGAGCACCACGTAGGCCTTGATCGTCTGGCCCACTTTAGGGTCCGGAACGCCGACCACGCCCGCGGCCTTGATCTGGGGATGCTGGTAGAGCACCTCTTCCACGTGCCGGGCGAAGACGGAGTAGCCTTTGTACTTGATCAGGTCCCGCTTGCGGTCGACGAAATAGAAATAGCCCTCCTCGTCCATCCTGACCAGGTCGCCGGTCCGAAGCCAGGTGCGGCCTTCCAGTTCGATCAAGGCTTCGCGGGTTTCTTGGGGCCGCTTCCAGTATTCCCGCATGATGTTGGGGCCGTGCAGGATCAGCTCCCCTTCTTCACCGACCGGCTTGAACTCGTCGCCGTGGACGTCCACCACCGCGGCCAGAACGCCGGGCAGGGGCACGCCGAAGGAACCGGTCTTGGGCCGATTGAAGGGACTGGCGTGACTGACGGCCGTGGTTTCGGTCATGCCGTAGCCCTCGAGTATCCGCGTACCGGTCCGGCGTTCCCAGCCTTGGACCGTGGCTTCATGGAGGGTGTCGGCCCCGCAGGCGATCATCTTCAAGCGTTTCCAGTTGACCCGATCGGTGCGGTCATACTCCTTTAAATGCTCGAAAAGAGTCGGCACGCCGTAAAAAGTCGAGGCCTGGTATCTTTCCACGGCTTCGAGTATCTCCTCGAGGTCCGGCGTGGTGAACAGAACCAGGGTCTGTCCTTGGGTCAACCCGGCCAGCATCAGGACCACCTGGCCGTAGATATGGAAAAACGGCAGAAAGGCGATTATGACCTCGCGGCCTTCTTCGAAAAACGGCCAGAACGAGGTGGCCTGAGCCTGGAGCGAAACCAGGTTGAAATGGGTCAGGACGGCCGCCTTGGGCCGCCCCGTGGTCCCGCCCGTATAGGGCAAGGCGGCTATGTCCCGCCGGGGATCGATGGTCACCCGCGGTGGTCGGGGCGGATGCTTCTTCAGCAAATCCTGGAACGAGTACAGTCCGGCCTGGCCCGAAATCCCCGGTCCGGCCGACGCCGTCCTGGTCCGGCCCGGTGCGAGCTTATTGACGAGCTTTTTCAACGTGGGCAGGTACTCGGCGACGTTGGTGACGACGATCCGCCTGGGCGTCACCCCGGACTGCCGCACGTTATCGAGAAGCATCGCCTCGCAGATCACCGTTTCGGCGTCGCTGTCGGTGATCTGGTGCCTGACTTCCTGGCTGGTATAGACCGGACTGATCGGGGTGACCTTGGCGCCCAGTTTCAAGGCGGCGAAATAGGCAATGACATACTGGGGGGAGTTGAGCAGATACAGGGCCACGGTGTCCCCTTGACTCACCCCGAGTTCGGCCAGGGCCGTGGCCATCCGGTCGGCCGCCTCCCGCAGGCCGGTGTAGCTTATTTTCTTGCCGTAAAAGATCAGGGCGGTTTTTCCGCCGTATTTTTCCGCCACTTGATCGAAAATCTCGGGCACGGAAAAGGACGGCGTTTCGACTTTTTCCGGAACGCCTTCAGGATAGAACTTCAACCATGGTTTGGTCAGATAGGCCTGTTTCGCGCTCATGGCGGGTCCCCGTGGTATGTTTATGAATCCCGGGGGGTCAGCCCAGGGAAGCCGTGCAAATCCGGCAGAACTTGCGGGTGGCCGTGTTTCGTATCTTGCAGCGGGGGCACTCGGTTTCGAACTTATCTCGCAGCCAGGGCAGAAGACCTTCCGGCATGTACAGAAGAATCAGAAGGATCACGAAGGCGAAGAGCAGCAACCGGTACTGGGGCCAAAAACGGAGGAACTCCATCAAGGGGAAAAGCAGGTAGACCGAACCCACGGGGCCGTAGATGGTCACCACGCCGCCGAAGACGGCGTATATGACCACCTGGAAGGACATGGAGACCTCGAGGGTGGAAGGGCCGGCTATCCTCATGTAGTGGGCGTATAGGCCGCCGGCTATTCCGGCGAACAGGCCGCTCAGCGAAAAAGCCAACAGCTTGTACTTTATGGTATTGATCCCGGCGGCCCTCACGGCTATTTCGTCTTCCCTGATGGCGTGAAAGATCAAGCCGGTGTTGGAATCGGTGATCAGCCACATTATCGTCACCAGGATCAGCATCAGGCCGGTGGTGATGTAATAAACCGCCACCCGGTTACCCGCCAGACGATCCAGACCGGAGACGCCGAGTTCGCCGCCGGTCAGGCCCGGAAGGGCGAAGACTATCCCCAGCAGGATGATAGGAAAGGCCAGGGTGGTCAGGGCCAGGTAAGTGCCCTTGAGACGCAGGCAAGGCACGCCGATGATGAGCCCGGCCATGACCGCGGCCAGAGCGCCCAGCGGAATGCTGCCCCAGGGCGGTATTTTGGCGTGCAGGTTGAGCAGGGCGGCGGTATAGGCGCCCACGCCGAAAAACAGGGCGTGACCGAAATTGATCTGGCCGGTAAAACCGGACAACAAATCCCAACTGGCCGCCAGGATGGCGAAAATGCTGGAGAGGATCATGATCCGCATCAGGTACGGGTTGGGGGTGAAAACGGGCAGAAGCAGGAGGACGAGAAAAAACAGGAGGACCGCCACCCGGCTCGGGAGAACGAACACCTCGTTTCTCAGGAGAACCAATGCCTTTCGCGCATAATACCTCAGCCTGAACATGGCTATCTCTCTTCCTCGAAAACCACGCCGTACAACCCTTCCGGCCGGATGATCAGGACCAGGATCATTACGGACAGGGCGGCCGATAGTTTGAGGAAAGCGCCATTGGGCACCCAGAAGACCACCATGGCCTCGGCGAAGCCCATGATGTAAGCTCCCACAAAGCTGCCTTTCAGGCTGCCCATCCCGCCCAGCACCACCACGGCCATCATCATCACCAGGGGCGACGTCCACATATGGGGGTTGACCACGGTCAGCGGAACGACCACGGCTCCGGCCAGTGAGGCCAGGCCCACGGACACGGCCATGGTCATCATGGCCACCCGGGACTCGTTCATGCCCATCAAGTTGGCCACTTCGCTGTCCTGGGCCACTGACCGGACGGCCAGGCCCAGCCTGGTTTTCAGCAGCAGGACCCAAACCCCGGCCAGGATCAGGCCGGCCATCCCCAGGGTCAGCAACTGCTGATAGGTGACTTTGACCTTCCAAATCAGCAGAAAACCAGAAACGAGATTGGGGACGCTCAGGTATTCGCCGCCGAAGGAAAGCAGCATTACCTCCTGAAAAACCATGGCCAGGGCGATGGTGGCGATCAGGACCGTGGCCTCGTGTTCCCGGATGGGTTCGATGAACAGCCGGTAGCAGACCAGGCCCAGGTCGGTGACCAGGATGATGGCCGCCAGCATGGCCGGGACCGGGTGGAGGCCTATTTTATGCGTGCCGACGTAGATGCAATAGGCCGCCACCATGTAAAAGGCGGTATGGGCGATATTGACGATGCGGGCCACCCCAAAGACCAGGGAAAACCCGATGGCCAGCAGGGCGTAAGTGCTGCCGCTGATAAGTCCGCTTATGATCAGATCGAGGAACATGTCGGTTGGCCGTTCAGATAGCGGTAATCCTAAGATGCAGGCGGCAGCCCGCCCGGATCGGCCTGGTGGACCTGGGCGGGCGGCGCAACGAATACCTATTTCTTATATTTCTGGATCATCCAGGGTGGAATCTGGTAAGGCACCATGCCGGAGTAAGTCACGGGTTCGGCGCCCTCGGCGGGCCGCCAACCGCTAGGCCAGACCCCCTTCAACTCGCCGTTTTGCCACTGCACGCCCAGGCTGGTGAGGTAACCAGGCCCCCAGGTCAGATCGTGGTCGGGTTGGTACTTCACTTTACCGGAAGGAACCAGGTGTTCGTCTTTTTCCATGACCGGCACTATTTTTTCCACATCCAAGGTCCCGGCCGTTTTAATGGCTGGGGCCAGACCGTATTTGATGTTTGAATAAGTGTCGGCGGTATAGGTCGGCACCTCGCCGAATCTTTTAATATACCCATCCACGAACGGTTTGGTCAGTTCGTTGTATTCAACGCCGCGGGCATAGGTGTTCATGGTCAGGACGTAATTGCCCTTCCCCTCGGTCGCCTTCCAGAAGCCGTCCTTCTGGGCTTCCACGTTGATGCCCACCATCACCGCGGGAATCTTGAGCTCCCCGGCCTGCTTGGCGAAGGTGATGCCCACCGAGGCGGAAAAGGCGGTGAAGACCATCTGGGCGCCGGAACTCTGAATGGCCGACAGCTCCGCGGTCACGTCCGTGGCCGTTTGCGACGGCCGCCAGACGCCCGCGATTTCCATGTCCATCTTGGGAATCATGGCCTGGGCCCCGGCGAGTATCTTTTCCACCCAGGCCTGTTTTTCCATGACGATGGCCACCTTGGGCTTCTCGAGCCCCAACTCCTTCTTCAGAAGGCCCGCCACCCAAGCCAGATGGATAAAATTGGTCTTGCCCAGGAAGGAGGATTTGAACGGAGTTCCCCGGAACCAATATTTGTATTTCTTGTAATCGTCGGCCACCCGCTTGCAGAGTTCATCGTCCGCCGCTCCGCAGCCGATGAAAAGCTTCTTATAGTCCATGGCTATGTCCTGCATGGCCATTACCGCCTCGGTCCTGAACCCGCCCACGATGAAATCCACCTGGTCATAGGTGATCAGCCGTTCCATGGCGTTGGTGGCGTCGGTCATGCTCAGGAACTCGTTGGAATCCGCCTTGACCAGTTCGATCTTCATCTTTTTGTCGCCGACCTGAACCCCACCCGCGGCGTTGATCTCTTCGGCGGCCATGGTCGCTCCGTTCCAGTGTCCCTGGCCCTGGGAAAAGTTCATCGGTCCGATAACGCCGATCTTAATTACGTCCTTAGCCCAGGCGGGCCCGCCGGAAAACGCCGGAAAAAACACCGCACCCAGGATGACGATCGCTGATAACGCTCTCTTCATGATACCTGCCCTCCTTTCAAAAAATGACGGACGATGACCGATAACCTCGTAAAAAGTCGAAAACCGACTTATTACTCGGCGGGAGAGGGCTGCCCCTCTCCCGCCACTTGAAGTAAATTCAAGTGGTTCCACCCTCACCCCAGGCCGGGGCTTAATCGCCCTCGGCCTGATGACGGACTTTTTACAAGTCCGTCAAGACTGGGACTCCACAACCGACCAATCTCGACGACGCCTGATTTCCAGGATTTCCCGGACTTGAAGGCAATACTTCTCTTCAAGAACGGATTTTCGCCTCTCTCAGGAGGTAAAAAAACACTATTTCAAACGTTCAGTTCTTTTTGCGTTAACATTCAGGTTAACAAACGTTTCCCGGCAAGTCAATCGTATGGGCCAAATAATAAAAGTTTATACCCAGCCTGAGTCGGTCTGGGCTATAATCAGGTCGCGAAGAACTCATGAGCCGGAACGATCATGACCAGGACCATCGCCATAGCCAGCGGCAAGGGGGGAGTGGGCAAGTCCATCATCAGTCTGAACCTGGCGGTTCTACTGGCTGACCTGGACCGCCGCACCTGTCTTTTTGACGCGGACCTGGGTTTGGCCAATGTCAACGTCCTGTTGGGTTTATATCCGGTCAAGACCCTGGAAGACGTGGCGCTCCAGAATCTGCCCCTGAGGGAGATAATCATCCGGACCCCGAACGGCATGGACCTGATTCCCGGCAGCTCGGGCCTGGAAGAAATGGCTGACCTGGAGGCCGGCCGGACCGAAAGACTTATTCAGGACCTGGCTGGACTGGACGGCTACGATTATCTACTGTTCGATACTTCCGCCGGCCTTCATCGTCACGTGCTTTCCTTTTGCCTGGCGGCCCAGGAGACCATCCTCATAGTCACCCCGGAACCAACCTCGCTGGTTGACGCCTTCGCCCTGCTCAAGGTTCTGGTCGCCGGTGGTCTGGGCCGCCCGGTTCGAGTGATCATCAATCAATGCCCGGACAAGGAAGCCGCCCGGCAAACTTTTTTACGGTTCAAGAAAGCGGCCCTGGAACACCTGCGGGCCGAGGTCCATCCCTTGGGAGTTGTTTTCGAAGACCCTTCCGTGGAAAAGGCGGTCAAGCGGCAGCAGCCTCTGGTCAGGCTCTACCCCAGGACCGCGGCCGCCCGCTGTCTCAAGATCGTCGCCGACAGGCTCGAGCAAAAACCGCCCGGGATTTCCGTCGATTCCGACCTGCGTGAATTCTGGACCAGATGGTTCGATCTGGTGTCCGGAGTAATCGAAATCCGGCCTCAAGCCGAGCTTTCACCCGCGGCCGTTCCGAAAAAAAGGGATGCTCCCGAGGTTGAAATAGACCCGGCTTGTTTCAGTCCTCTGGAGCTGCCTTGTCGGCCCGACGTCTTATTGGCCGTATTGAAACTGGTT
Source organism: Thermodesulfobacteriota bacterium (assembly GCA_040755515.1). Classification (GTDB taxonomy): domain Bacteria; phylum Desulfobacterota; class Desulfarculia; order Adiutricales; family JAGVGV01; genus JBFMAW01. Next base: position 11,236 of record JBFMAW010000014.1, read on the forward strand.
GATAAGGAAGAGAACGCCGCCAGCCTTCCCGAGGTCATAAGCCTGGACCCGGCCCTGGCCTTCAACGTCTTGATCCAAGCCGAATCCATGGCCCCGGACCCGGGGATGAATCCGCTCAGCCTTAAATGGGCGATCAAACTCCTTGGCTCGGCCGTGCTCGGAAACATCGCCGCCTCCATGGCCGTTCATCTGTCCTGGCGTCCCGAGTCCGAAAACCTCTGGCCGCGGTTGTGGGAGTTGAACCGGCACGCGCTGAAATGCGCCGTTATCTCCAGGCTGGTGAGCCGCCTGGGGCCCGACCTCAATGAACGCGAGGCTCTGGCCGCCGGTCTCCTGCACGACCTGGGGCAAACGGTTCTGCTGGCCGGCCGCGCCGAAGGCGCCGACCATGCCCGGTTGGGCGCGGAACTGTTCGCCCATTACGGTCTTTCACCCCTGGCCGCCGACGCGGTCCGCTACCACCACCACCCCCTCGAACGCATCCAGGAGGCCCTGCCCCTGGTCAAAGCGGTATATCTGGCCGATGCCCTGTCCCGAGGACCCGGCGGTCGCGGGCTCGGCCGGCTGTTGGACCTGAGCGAAGCCACCATGGCCGAACTTCAAACCGCCGCCGAGACGGAAGTGCGCCAGAAGCTGGCCGGCCTGGAAACGGTCCAGTTCGGACTGGAAGGCCCGGACTGGACTAAATCCCTGGCTGAGCTCAGGGAGGAAGTCAGGTGTCGGGCCCTCCAAGACGGCTTCTGGCCGGTTCTTGTCAGAACCTCGAATGCCAAAGCCGCGGCCAGGATGCTGCTTCACGGCCTGTCTCAGCTATTCGGCCTCCGGCGCAGCCTCTTGTTCTGGTTCAGCCGGAAAAGGGAGGGATTGATCTGCGTGGCCGCCTATCCGGTAACCGAGTCCAATTCTTCCGGGCAAATGATCATTTCGGTTAAATCTGGCGGCAGCCTGCTGGTCAAGACTTTATTATCCAATCAAACGCATAGGACCGGACGGGACGAAACCAACCTGAGCCTGGCCGACGAACAGATTCTGAGACTCCTGGGCGAGGACTTCTTATACTGCCTGCCCCTGGTCGCCCCGGCCAAGCCGCTGGGGGTGATAGCCGTAGGGGTGGACCGGCTCCAGGCCGAGCGACTCGAAACAAACCGGCGATCGCTCTCGAGATTCACCCGCCAGGCGGCCTCGATTATCCATGATAAAAAGCCTTACAAATGACGGCCGGCCGGCGGCTCGGCCCGGCGTCCAAGTAGTGATGAAGCCGTGAGCGTGAACCGATCCAAAATCCTCATCGCCGACGATGAAAGTCGGATGCTGGACAGCCTGCGGCTCCTGCTGGCCGACCAAGGCTGGGAAATCGAAACCGCGGCCAGCGGCGCGGAAGCGGTGGTTCGCCTGCGGGAGTCCCGGCCGGACCTGATACTCCTGGACATGTTTCTCGGCGACCTCGACGGCTTTGAAATAATGGACCAGCTTCGGCGTATATCGCCGGACACGATGGTGATCATCATTACCGGCAAAGCTTCTCTCGAATCGGCCGTAGGCGCCTTGAGGCAAGGCGCTTACAGCTACCTCAAGAAGCCTTTCGAATCCGAAGACCTTATCAACACGGTCAAGAACGCCCTGGCCCGGAAAAAACTGGAGGCCGAACAGAAGCGCACGGTTAAGGCGCTCAAGGAAAGTGAAGAAAGATTCAGACGCTTGGTGGAGAATTCGCCCCTCGGCATCCTGATCGTCCAGAACCACCAGGTGGTGTATCAAAATCCTGAAGCCAAGGATATGCTCCGGGCTCCGGCGCCCGCCCTCTCCTTGACCGATCTGGGCTGCCTGTCGGCCGAGGACAGGATGACGGTCCAGGAGGCCTATGATTCCTTGCTCTCCGGAAAGAAAAAGAGCGTGGCCGTCGAGTTCAGGCTTTCCCCTGCCGGGGGGCATTCGAGGGCCGACCGACGATGGTTTCAATGTCGGGCCGGCGCCTTCCTGCATCAGGGCCGCGAGGCCATTCTGGTCAATCTGATTGACGTGACCCGGGCCAAGGAACTGGAGCAATTCTTCCTGCTGAAAAGCAAGATGATCTCCCTGGGTCGGGTGGCGGCCGGAATGGCCCATGAAATAAGGAACCCTCTCACCGGTATCAACAGCTATATATACACCCTCAAGGAACAGACGGAAACGGACCGGCCCGAGGACATGGATTTGGACCTGCTCCGGGAAATAGCGGTCAACATTCAAGCCGCTTCCAATAAAATCGAAACGGTTATCAAACGGGTTTTGGATTTTGCCCGGCCCGGACGGCCCAAGCTGGCCCCGGTGGACTTGAATCAAACCCTTCAGGCGGCCGTCGGCCTGTCCGCCGCCGGTCTGCGCAAACACGGCGTCCGGGTGATCACCAACCTTTCCTCCTCTCTTCCTCTCTGCCGGGCTGACGGGTCGCTGATCGAACAGGTGGCGGTCAACCTCATCCAGAACGCGGTCCAGATGCTGGCCGGAACGCAAGGAGAGCGGATCATCGAGGTTGCTTCATCGGTCTCGGGCTCCCGGGCGGCCATCATTGTCTCCGACTCCGGTCCGGGCGTTCCCCTCGAGCTGAGGGAAGACATCTTCGATCCGTTCTTCACCACCAGGAACGACGGTTCCGGCATCGGCCTGAGCCTGGTCCAAAGAATCGTCACCGACCACGGCGGGACCATCAGGGTGGGAAAGGGGCAATGGGGCGGGGCTGAATTCCTGGTGGAACTGCCTGTCGATCCGGAGAGCCAAGCGTCATGAATACGCCGACCATTTTCATCGTGGATGACGAAAACGTGGCCCGGGAAGGGATCGCCCTGGCCCTGCGCCGCGGCTATCGAGTCCTGGGCTTCCCCGCCGCCGAACCGGCCCTGGAAGCCTTCAAGACCCAACCTCCTGACCTGGTCCTCCTGGATATCGGGCTGCCGGGGCTGGACGGTCTCGAGGCCCTGCGCCGGATGAAGGAACTGAAACCCGACCTGCTGGTGATCATGATCACCGCCTATGAGGACGTCAAGACCGTTGTCTCGGCCATGAAACTGGGGGCCTACGATTACGTGGTCAAGCCCCTGGACATGGACGGCCTGCTCCTGACCGTTCGCAATTCTCTCGAGACCATCGCCTTGAGGAAAGAGGTCCAATCCCTGCACGAGGAGTATCTGAAAGAGAATCTGCCCTGCTTTATCGGCGAGAGCGACGCCATCCAGGACGTGATGGACATCGTGGAAAAAGTATCTAAAAGCCCGGATACGCCTGTCCTCATAGTCGGAGAGACCGGCACGGGCAAGGAACTGATCGCCCGGGCCATTCATTATCGAGGCCGGAACTTCAACCAGCCTCTGGTTACGGTCAATTGCGCCGCGATTCCCAAGGACCTGATCGAAAGCGAACTGTTCGGGTACGAAAAAGGCGCCTTCAGCGGCGCGGACGCGGCCGGCAAACCCGGGCTGGTGGAAAAGGCGGCCAACGGCACGCTCTTTCTAGATGAAGTCGGCGATCTCAGCGCCGAGGCCCAAGCCAAAGTGCTGCGGTTCCTCGAGGACGGTGAATTCTATCGCCTCGGCGGCACGCGGAAGATGAAGGTGAAAACCCGCATAATCTCGGCCACCAACCGTCGCCTCGAGGAAATGATCGCCGCGGGTATATTCCGCAAAGACCTTTATTACCGCCTGGCCGTGTTAAAAATCGAGGCGCCTTCGCTGAACCAGCGGCCCGAGGACATCATGCCCATGGCCGGTCACTTCCTGTCCGAATTCGGACATAAATTCCATAAAGACCTCAAGGGATTCTCCGCGGCGGCCGAAAAAGCCCTGCTGGCCCACCACTGGACGGGCAATGTCCGCGAACTCAAGAATATGATCGAACGGGCCGCGCTCCTGGCTGGAGACCCGATGATCCGTCCGGCCGACCTGGGCCTGACCGATGAAGGGTCCGACGCCGGTGGAATCCCACTGGAAGAACCCAATCTGCCCTCCTTTTCCGACTCGGGCTTCGACCTGCCGGCCCTTCTTCAAAACATCGAAAAACATTACTTCCAGCGGGCTCTCCTGGCGGCCGGCGGCAATGAAAGCCGGGCCGCGGCCATGTTGAACCTCAGCCGGGACGCCTTCCGTTATCGCCGCAAACATCAAGGCTGACCACCGTAACCGGCGGCTGGGTCATATAACCCAGGATATTGGGTGATTTCACTCAAAACCGACGGCCGCCCCAGCCCCCAATGATATAATCGTCTTTATCTTATTGATTATTAAATTTATTTAGACACAACCCATCCGGCACGCCCCTTGCTTGTCCTTGCCTTGGCTTTTACCGAAGCCAGGAACGAAAAATAACATCACCTGAACGGGACAGCGCTTAACAAGAGAATGGTCAATCCCATGGACCTGCCGGAAAAAGTCAAATTCCCACCGCACCTGGCCAGTCTGCCGCAAGTGATTTTAAAACTGGTAGAAGCCTGCCAGGACCCGGACGTAGGGATCAAGGACCTTTCCAACCTCATCGCCAAAGACCCCTCCCTCAGCGCCAAGGTGCTCCGGCTGGTCAATTCCGCCTATGCCGGGCTGGCCGAAAAAGTCACCAGCCTGGAAAAAGCCGTTGTTTTTCTAGGAATAGACACTATCAAGAACATTGCCTTGACCGCGTCGGTCCTGGAAACCTTCAGCCAGACCAAAGGAGGTCCACAGTTCAATCTCAACTGTTTCTGGTGGCACTCTTTTTTCTGTGCCTGCCTGGCTAAAAGGATCGCCGAACTTATCGGCTACCCTTCCCTCGAAGAAGCGTTTCTGGCCGGTCTGCTGCATGACGTGGGTAAACTCGTGCTTCAGGCCAATTTCGGCGGACAATATGCGTCCCTGTTGAAAGAACACCCGGATGACGCCGAACTGGCCGCGGCGGAAAAGGCCGAGGTCGGCTGCACGCACGCGGAAGTGGGCGCTGAACTGGTGAACCGTTGGAAGCTGAGGTCCTTTCTGGCCGACGCCCTGCGCTACCATCATGAAGAGGCGGAGCGCCTTCAGGACGCCTTCGATCTGCTGAAGATCGTGTACGTGGCCAACGCCCTCAGCCAGGAAGCCGAAACTGAATCCGAATCCGCGCTGGCAAAAGCCAGGATCGTCTTCGATTTCACTCCAATCCTCTGCCGGGACTTGAAGGCCGGCGTGATGGAGGAAGTCAACCGGACGGCCAAATCCTTCGATATCGCGGTGGAACCGCCTCCCGGTCCCGAAGCGGCGACAGCCGAACCCCGGGCGGACAAACGCCAGGAACTGCTCCTTGAGGTCAAAAACAACTCCTTACTGGTCGGCACTCTCCAGGCTTTGATGAAAGCCGAGTCGCCGGAAGACATCGTGCAGATGATTCATCGCGGATTGGATATTCTCTTCGAAGTCAACCGAGTCATGGTCTTCATCTGCCGCCAGGAACAAAAAGCCTTGATAGCTTCGGCCCCGCCGGGGGCCTTTAACCAGGAGTTGGTCAACAGTCTGCGGCTGCCACTGGCCAGTCCCGCCAATCTACCGATAAAATGTCTGCTCAAGAACCAGCCGTTCGATTCCCTTGGCCTCACCGGCGAACAGAAATTGAGCATAGCCGACGAACAAATAATCCGGCTTCTGGAGGCGGAAGGAATCCTCTGTCTGCCTTTGCTGGCTCGCAAGCGTCCGGTGGGGGTGATCGTCCTGGGACTTGGGCGGGCCGAAGCTCGAGCGATATGGTCCCAGCGCCGGCTCTTGGAGCTCTTCATCAGCCAAGCGGCCATGGGCTTGCATTTGCATGAACTGAAAAGGGCACATGCCCGCAGAATCATCCAGGAACGGCAGGAAGTCACCGAGGCCGTGGCCAGGGTCATGGTTCACGAAGTAAACAATCCCTTGGGTATAATCAAGAACTACCTGAGCATCCTCGGCCGCAAGCTTCCGCCTGAAGACCCGGCCCAGGACGAACTCAGGATCATAAGCGAGGAAGTTGACCGGGTGGGCCAGATAGTACAGCGCCTCACTTCCTACGCCGGACCGGCTTGCGGCCGCGCGGAACCGATTGACGTCAACAAACTCTTGAATGACATTCTGAAAATAATGAGCAAGTCCATACTGCGACCCGCCGGCATTGAAGCCCACCTCGACCTGGACCCGGCTCTACCCTTGACCGTGGTCGATAGGAACAGCCTGGTTCAGGCGGTGATAAACCTGATCAAGAACGCCGCCGAGGCCATGACCGGCGGCGGCGACATCCATATCAGGACCAGGCGCGCCGAACCCGCGGCCGACCTGATCAGCATCACCATTCGAGACGAGGGACCAGGCCTGCCCGAAGCTATCCGGGCCAATATATTCGAGCCGGGCCGGACGACCAAGAACGGCGGCCATGTCGGTTTGGGTCTTTCGATCGTGAACAGTCTGGTCAAAGAGATGAACGGGCGAATCGCCTGGGAAAGCCGTCCTCGATCCGGCACTGCTTTCACCATTACCCTGCCCGTCTCTTCCCGGCCAGCGGTCGGTTAGTTGGGGGGAAAAGCCATGAAACGCAACTTCAGCCTGTTGATCATTGATGACGAACCCCGGATGTGTGAAAGCATCATGCTCCTCCTGAGCGGCCAGGGCAACAAGATGCAATCGGTGCACACGGCCCAGGAGGCGGTGACGATTCTGAATGAACAAGCCTTCGACCTTATTCTATTGGACATCCACCTGTCGGAAGCGGACGGCTTCGAACTCATGGCCCGGACCGGCCGGTGGCAGCCGGAAACACCGATCATCGTCATCACCGGCAACGCCACCATGGATTCGGTCATCAAAGCCCTCAGGATGGGCGCCTTCGGCTATCTTAAGAAACCCATCGAGCCTGAGGAATTAATAAAAAACGTGAACAACGCCCTGGAACAGAAGATGCTGCGGGATGAAAACCGGTTGATGGCGGCCAAGCTGAGGCAATCCGAACAACGCTATCGCCGGCTGGTTCAGAATTCACCCGATATGATCTACAAATTGGACAGCCAGGGTAATTTTATCTTCGTCAATGACGCCGTGGAAAAATTGCTCGGTTACCGTAGCCATGACCTGGTGGGCCGACCGTACCGATCAATAATGAACGGCCAGAGCGAAGGACTGGTCGAAGGGTTCTATTATCAGAATCGAGTCAGCCAATTGGTCCGGGCGGATGGTCAAAAACGCTTTGTCGAAACGTCCGTCTCCCTCATAAGGGACAGGCACGACCGGATCATCGGCTGTGAAGGCATCGATCGGGACATCACCTTGAGAAAGAGTCTGGAGAATGCCCTGCTCAAATCGTTCGACCGCGTGCAGAGCATCAAGTACGCCACCATCATGGGTCTGGCCAAACTGGCCGAATATCGTGATATCGGGACCGGTCTTCATCTGGAAAGAATCCGGGAATACGTCAAGGTCATCGCCCGGGCCATGTCCGATCTGCCGCAGTACCGCGGCTATATTACCGACGAGTATATCCGTGACCTCTGTCATTCCTCGATCTTGCACGATATCGGCAAGGTGGGCATACCGGATTCGATACTACTCAAGCCCCAGAGGCTCTCGTCCGAAGAATTCGAAATTATCAAGGGTCATTGCCGCCTGGGCGGCGACGCCCTGCGGACCATCGAGTTACAAGTCGAAGGGCAGACTTTGCTGACCCTAGGCAAGGAGATCGCCTATCATCATCACGAAAGGTGGGACGGTGACGGCTACCCCTTCGGATTAAAGGGCGACGAAATCCCTTTGTCGGCGCGGCAGGTGGCCCTGGCCGACGTGTACGACGCCTTGACTTCGGAAAGAAGCTACAAAAAAGCCTTCAGTCATGAACACGCCCGGGACATCATCCTGGCCGGCCGGGGCAGCCAGTTCGATCCGGACGTGGTGTCGGCTTTCCTGAAACACGAAAATGAATTCCGGGATATCCGCTACCGTCTGGATCTCCAGGCCGGTACTATTTCAGCGGATTCAGGCTTAGGTTTCGGGAGCCAGCCCCTGTTCTGATCGAGGCGGCGGGAAACCGGAGCGGACGTTTCCCCGGTCACTCCTTCTGCCGGTGTCTGAGGGCCCGGGCCATTTCGCGGTCGGCCTCTCTCCGCTTCACATCCTGGCGCTTGTCATAGGCTCTCTTGCCCCGGGCCAGGGCCAATTCGACCTTGGCCTTACCCCTCTTGAAATAAATGGCCAGCGGGACAAGGGACTGCCCCCTTTCCTGGGTCCGGCCGTACAGCTTTTTCAGTTCCTTCCTGTGCAATAGGAGCTTGCGCCGGCGTTCCGGCTCATGATTGCCATAATAAGCGAAGGGATAGGGACTTATATGGGCCTTGATCAGCCAGGCCTCCCCGTCTTCGATCCGGGCGTAGGCGTCGGTCAGATTGGCCTTGCCCAGCCGCAAGGATTTCACTTCCGTGCCGGTCAGGACCAGGCCGGCCTCGAAACGATCCCCCAGTTCATATTCGTGGCGGGCGCGCTTGTTGCGGCAGATCACCTTGACCGTCTCTTCCAGTTTTTTAACCATATCTTCGGACTTGCCGGTAAAGGAAGTAGCGGGCCGGATTCTCCCAGGTTCAGTGAAGGGCGATGCCCAGGTCAATCAGTTCGCGGAAACGCTTGACGATCACTTCCTGGACAAACTGGTGCACCTCCCGCGTGGTCCGGCAGCGCATGGCCACGTCCAGGTAATAACGGCATTCCTCGATCGTGCTCATGCGGATCAGCCTTTTGATGCGGGGAATGGACACCGAGGTCATGGACAGTTCGTCCAGACCCATACCCACCAGAAATGGAACGGCCACCGGGTCGCCGGCCATTTCACCACAGACGGCCACCGGGATGCCGGCGGTCTGCCCGGCCTTGACCACGGACAGGATCATTCTCAACACGCCGGGATGGAGCGGATCGTACATGTGGGCCACCCGTTCGTTGACCCGATCTATGGCCAGGGAGTACTGGATGAGGTCGTTGGTGCCCAGGGAAAAGAAATCGGCTTCTTCGGCCAGAATGTCGGCGATGGCCACGGCCGAGGGGACTTCGACCATTATGCCGACTTGGATGTTCCGGTCAAAATCCTGGCCTTCCCGGTCAAGGTCTTCCTGGACCTCGGCCAGTATCAGCCGAGCGTCACGAAGTTCCTGCAAACCGGAGATCATGGGGAACATGATCTTGACCTGACCGTAGGCCGAGGCGCGCACGATGGCCCGGAGTTGGGTCCGGAAAAGTTCCTTTTCTTTCAGGCAGAGCCGGATGGCCCTCAGACCCAGGGCCGGATTAATACCTTCGCCCAGGTCCAGCGTGGACATAAATTTATCGCCACCCAGGTCCAGGGTGCGGATAGTTACCGGCCGGGGTGCTACTATCTGGGCCACGTCCCGGTAATCCTCGAACAGCTCTTCCTCGGCGGGCAGGTGTTTCTTGGACAGGTAATGAAACTCGGTGCGGTAAAGGCCGATGCCTTCTCCCCCGTGGTCTATGACCGCGGCCACCTCCTCGAAGAGCTCCATGTTGCCCTTGATTATTATCCTCTTCTGATCGATAGTCTCGGCCGGGAGATGGGAACAGCGGACTATTTCAGCCTGGTACCCCTCGTAGCTCCTCTGACGACCGTAGTAGAACTCCAGGGTCTTATCATCCGGATCAATTATCACGTGGCCCATGACCCCGTCCACGATGATTATGTCGCCCTGCCTGACCCGACGGGAGCATTCCTCGAGGCCGACCACGGCCGGAATCTCGAGGGATTGAGCCATGATGGTGGTATGGGAAGTCCGGCTGCCCTTCTCGGTGATGAAGCCCATGACCCGGTCCAGCCGCATCTGGGTGGTGTCGGCCGGCGACAAGTCGTGGGCCACGATGATCACCCGTTCCCTGATCTCTCCCAGGTTCTCCTGTTCGCTCCCGACCAGGTTGCGCAGTATCCGGTCGGTCACGTCCTCGATATCCTTGATCCGACTGCGGATATAATCGTCCTTGATCCGGCCGAACATCTCCCGGGCCCTTTCGAGGGCCTTGGTCACGGCCCACTCGGCGTTGATGCGCTCTTCCCGGATCAAATCCATTACCGTGTCATAGATGAGTTTGTCCCGCAGCAGCAGCAGGTGGGCGTCCAGGATGAAAGCGTGTCCGGCCAGGTCCTCGGGCATGTTGTTCTTGATGATTTCGAGCTGGTCCCGGGCCTGGGCCACGGCGGTTTTGAATCTATCCACTTCCTCTTGGATCAATGATTCGCTGATCAAACTCTGGTAGATGAACTCCACCTTGGACCGGTCGACCACGTAGGCCTTGCCTATGGCGATGCCCGGCGAAGCGGGCACACCGGTCATGATCGACTTCAGGTTGACGAAGGGCGGGGGCAGGTTCATTCTTCACCGAACTTGTTTTCAATCAATCTGGCCACCGCGGTCACCGCCTCATCCGCGTCCACTCCGCTGGCCCGGACCTTGACCCGTGTTCCGAGGGGGCATTCCAACATCAACAAGGCGAGCACGCTCTTGGCGTCCACCGGTTGACCGGCCTTTTCCAATAGTATTTCCGCCTGGAAAGTTTGACTCAGTTGAACCAGTTGGGCCGCGGCCCGGGCGTGAAGACCCAGTTTATTGACTATGGTCAGTTCCTTGGAGTGTTCCCCGTTATGACCAGCCGTCATTTCCGTAATCGGCAGCATTTATTATTCGCCTCAAGTTAACCAATAGGCCCAGGCCAGGCTGGCGGCCAAAAGCCCGTAAATCGTTATTTCCACGGGCCAGCCGGCCCTGATCAGCCTGGCCAGGATGATAATCGAAGCCACGGCCCCCAGACCCGACCAGGCTGGAACAAATCCCGACCACCCCGTCTCCGGGTCCTCGAGGCACCAAATGGCCAACGCGCCCAGAACGCCGGAGAGAAAGAGCCTGATCTTCAGGGCCGCGCCAGGTAAATGAAGACGATCCAGGATGGCGATTATTTCCAGACCTAGCCTGTACCCCTGATAGAAACCTCCCACTCGAACGATCAAATGGGCCAAGTTAAAAAGAATAAAAAAAATCACCGCGCCGACCGGCCGGCCCCGGAGGGACCAGAACAACCCGATCACCGACGCAGTCGGTAAAGTGGCGCTCCAGAAAAAAGCATCGCCTATGGCCGCCAGTGCGGCCGTGATGGCCGGACGGAAGCGATCCAACTTCTCCGGCCTCATGCCGCCGGCCAGCACAACCTCTTCAGCCTTAAGGAGGGAACCAAGAACCGGTCCGGCCATGTAGGGCTGAGTATTATGGGGCGCCAGGTATTTCATCAAGGCGTCCCGAATGGCCGGTGAGTCAGGTCCGTGCAGGCTTTCCAAGCCCGGCTGCAGGGCCGCCGTGAAGCCCAGGTTCTGCTGGCCCTGGTAATTCCAGGCCGCTTGCAAGAAGAAAGATCGCCAAAGAACGCGGCCGAGGGTCCGTTTGGTCAAGCTCGTACTCCCGGCAAGCCGCTTACCTCTTCATAATACAGCACTCAAATCCGCTCTGTCAAACCTCGATCGGCGTCGAATCAAATATTAAGGGGCGGGTGAAGAGGTCGTCAACTATTTACTAGTTACCTGGCCATAGTTATTGACCAGCCGATCGCCTGAAAGCGCCTCACCCGAGCATCATTCTCCACCTGTCCTGGATGAGCGCTCTAGCCGCCCCCTGACCTCGAGTATCAGACGATACAAATCCGACCGGTTGAGATCGCTTCGATCGGCCAGAGCCCCGGCGATCTCCCTGGCCGGACGAGGGTCTTCCTTGATCAAGTCCCTCAACTCCGTTTGGGATAAGGTGGCCGGTCTTCCGCCGCCGGCGCCGGCTACGACCAAAGTGATTTCGCCCTTGACCGGAAAAGGCCGGTTGGACAAGGTGTCGGCCAATTCCGCCAGCCCTCCCCTGATCACTTCTTCATGGACCTTGGTAAGTTCCCGGCAGAGAACAGCCGAGCGATCACCGAGAACGCGGGCGGCATCGCCCAGGGATTCGAGGAGGCGATGGGGGGCTTCAAAAATAACCAGTGTGCCTTCAAATTGCTTATATCTGTTCAAAGTCTCCAGACGGGGTTTCCGCCTGGCCGGCAGGTACCCGGCGAAATGGTATTGATCGGCCGGCAAGCCGGAGACGCTCAAAGCCGCGGTGACGGCGGAAGGCCCCGGCACCGGCGACACCAGGACGCCTGAAGCCGCGGCTTCCCGGATCAATCGGGCGCCCGGGTCGGATATGACCGGGGTCCCGGCGTCGGTGACCAGGGCCACGTTCAAGCCTTCGACCAAAGCCGTCATTATTTGAGGCAGGACCCGGGCGTGATTCTGTTCGCGGTAACTTAGCAAGCGGCGGGACAGCCCGAAGTGGGTCAGCATTTTCCTGGTCCGGCGGGTATCCTCGGCCGCCACCAGGTCGGCCTCTTTTAGGACCTTGATCGCTCGCAGCGTCATGTCCTCCAGGTTGCCGAGAGGGGTGGCCACGACGAAAAGCGTTCCGGGCAAAACAGGTAAACCTCCTAATCGCTGACCAAATCAAAGGCGTCCATCAAATATTCCAGGTGGGGTTCGCCCCGGACCAGGTTGATGGACAGGACGTCGAATCTGGCCGGCTTGTCCTGCCACCGCCGACTTAGTAGATAATGCTGGGCCGCTTTGGACAGCCGGCGCTGCTTGACCCGGTTCACGGCCTCGCTGCCCGGTCCGAAGGCGTGGCTGGTGCGGGTCTTGACCTCGACGAAAACCACCCGAGGCCCATCCAAACAGATCAGGTCGATCTCACCGTAGCGGGTTCTGAAGTTACGCTCCAGGATTTTAAGACCGCGTTGCCTCAGAAAGACCGCGGCCGCCTCTTCCCCGCGGCGGCCGATATCCCGGCGACCTTCTGAATCTTCCCCTGCCATGGTTTTTCGTCCGATCTCAAATAGAAGAGCAGTGGGCCACCGGCCTGAAGCTCCGCCGGTGGAGAGGGCAGGGACCGTTTTGGACCAGGGCCTGGAGATGTTCCGGGGTGGCGTAGCCTTTATGCCCGGCAAAACCATAGCCGGGGTAAAGCCGGTCGTAAGCGGTCATTAGCCGGTCCCGAACCACCTTGGCCACGATGGAGGCCGCGCCGATGGAGAGGATGAGTCCGTCCCCGTGAGGGATGGGCCGCTGGCGAAGATCGAGCGGCGCGGGGAATGGTCCGTCAACCAACAAGAAATCAGGCGAGGGCACGATTTGGGCCGCGGCCTGGGCCATGGCGCGCAAGGCGGCGGTCAGAATATTGGTCCGATCTATTTCCGCCTGATCCACCAGGCCCAAACCGATGGCCCGCGACTTTTTCCAGAGGAGCCAAAAAGCGGTTTCCCTCTCTATAGGACTCAGCCTTTTCGAATCCTTCACCCCCGGGTAGTCTTGGTCCTGATCCAGAATGACGGCCGCGGCCACCACCGGTCCGGCCAAGGGACCTCGGCCCGCTTCATCAACTCCGGCCACGCGCGCGAACCCCTGGCGGCGGAGGCTGTCTTCCAGGGACCAGGGTCCGGCCGGAACATCAAGGTCCGGAAAAAGCATTCGGTCTCTCCGGCCGCGGGCCGCCATGCCCCCTCGATCAGCGCAGGTTCTTGTCCCTGATCTTGGCCGATTTACCTCGCCGTTCGCGGAGGTAGTACAGCTTGGCCCGTCTTACGCGGCCTTGGGTCACGATCTCAATCTTTTCGATGTTGGGCGAATTGAGCGGAAAGATACGCTCCACGCCTATGCCATAGGAGACCTTGCGCACGGTGAAGCTGGCGCCGAGGCTGCCTCCGTGCCTGCGGATCACCGCGCCTTTGAAAACCTGTATTCTCTCCTTGTCGCCTTCCGTTATGCGCACGTGGACGTTGATCGTGTCCCCGACCTGGAATTCAGGCAGGTCGGTCCTCATCTGTTCACGGTCCAAGATGCCCATGGTATCCATGATCTTCCTCCAGTTTACCCTTTACCGCCCGAGCAGCCGGTCCAGAATTATTCCGGCCGCGGACCTGACGGACAGGTGGTTATATTCAGTCGGCCCCTTGACGGGCTCGAGCTTCAAATCGCAGGACTCAAGAACCTGGTCGGTCAATCCCCAGGCCGTGCCAAGAAGTATCAGCAGGGGTCTTTCCTCCCCCAGATATTTTCTCATCCCGGTGAAGCTTACCTGCCTCGAACCGTTCGGAGAAGCATTCACCGGTCTATTGACGGCCGAGGTCCCTACCAAAAGGGGCTCACGGCCGCCGGCGGCCCTGATATCCATCCTGGCCTCCTCAATGTCCCGGACCAGTCGAACCAAGTTCAAGGCCCTGGTTCGCGACGCGTTATATCGGGCGCCCCAACCTCTTCGCCAATGGTCCAGCATGGTCTCGGCCAAAGCCAACTGGTCCGACAAGGGCGTGGTCAAATAAAAGCCGGCCAGCCCATAAGTGGCGGCCAGCCGGGCCAGGTCATGCAGGTCAATGGTGGTCAGGGCCGAAGCTATGACCTGCCGGTGCTTGTTATACACCGGATAATGAACCAGGGCCAGGAAAACATCGGCCGAGACCTTCATAGATCGGATCGAGGACCGAGTTCTTCAGTTCGGTCTTCGGCCTGAATTTGGGTCCAGACCGCTTTGACTTCGGCCGGCAGGCCGGGTCGGGCCAGAAGGTCCGGCCGGCGGGCGGCGGTCCGGCGGACGGCCTGATCGAGGCGCCAAGCCTTGATGGCCGCGTGATCGCCGGATAAGAGGGTTTCGGGCACGGCCAGACCCTGGAAGACTCGAGGTCGAGTATAATGAGGGTACTCGAGGATGCCGGACTGGAAGGTCTCCTCCTGGATGGACTCTTCCTTGCCCACCACGCCGGGCAGAAGCCTGGCCACGGCCTCGACCACGGCCATGGCCGGCACTTCGCCGCCCGAAAGTATGTAGTCACCCAGGGACAACTCTTCGTCTATCAGAGTTTGAACCACCCGTTCGTCCACGCCCTCATAACGGCCGCAGACCAGTACCAGGTGATCATAGCCGGCCAGATTCTCGACCAGGGCCTGGGTCAAGGTCCGCCCCGAGGGGGACAACAGCAGCACCCGGCTCCGTCCAGGAGGCGACGCGGCCAGAGCCTGTCTTATGGCGCCGGCCAGGGGCTCGGGTTTGAGGACCATGCCCGGTCCACCGCCGAAAGGCCGGTCGTCAGCCGTCCGGTGGCGATCGGTGGTGAAATCCCTGATACCGATGACTTGGACCTCGAAGGCCTTCTTGGCCAAGGCCTTACCAATCAGGCTTTCCCGAAGAAAGGAATCGAAAATGTCCGGGAACAGGGTGACCAGATCGAAACGCATCTCAGTCGCCGGTTGCTCCGTCGTTCAGGCCTTCCAGTGCTTTTATAAGCAACCGTCTCTGGTCCACGTCCACCTGCAAGATAACCTCGGCTCGGAAAGGGGCCAGTGTCTCCCGGCGGCCGTCCGTTATCACCAGTATCTCGACTTCGCCGGCGGTGAAGATGTTTTCCACTCGACCGAGGCAACGGCCGGCTTCATCATAAGCCGACAGTCCGATCAAATCCTTCCAGTAATATTCGTCCGCCGGCAGGCGAGGCAACCAATCCCGGCGGATATAGACTCCGGCTCCGCGGAGGGCCTCGGCCTGTTCGCGCGTCCGAATACCTTTAAGTTTTAAAAGAACAACGGTTTTGTGCGGCCGGACTTCCTTCACTTGGTAGTCTTTTTCAGCCCGACCGGGAACGCGCAAGTATAAACGATCGTATCTGGCAAAAGAAGCCGGAGATTCGGTGAAAGGCCTCACCCGAACCTCGCCTCTCACCCCATGCGGCCGGGTGATCTGGCCGATCAATACTAGTTCGTCGGCCCTCACTTATTCCAGGATTTCCAAAACCGCCCGTTTCTTGACCTTGGTCGAGGCCGCGGATAAGATGGTTCTCATGGCCCGGGCGGTGCGTCCCTGCTTGCCAATGACTTTCCCCAAATCCTCTTTGGCCACCTTCAGTTCGATCACCGAGGTCTGTTCGCCCTCGATCTCGGAAACCGCCACCTGATCAGGTTGATCCACCAGCGACTGCGCGATGTACTTGATCAAGTCCTTCATGTGCTTCACCTCCATCGTTGCACCCCGTTCTAGCCCAGAGGATATCGCCGCCCGCCGCCATCAGATACAGCCCGCGATGACCAAGTCCAGTAATTAAGGCTGTCAGCCGACGGCGGATGCTTCGGCCACCCGCTTGATCAGGCTGGCCACAGTGGTGGTTGGCTGAGCGCCCCTGTTCAACCACTCTTCCAACCGTCCCTTGTCAATCTTCACCTGGGCCGGGTCCTGGTTCGGATCGTAGCTTCCGATTATTTCCAAGAATCTACCGTCACGCTTGGCCAGGCCCTCGGCGACAACCACACGGTAATAAGGCTTCTTTTTGGCCCCCATTCGGGCCAATCTGATCTTAACCGCCATTTCTTTATCCAACCTCTCCTATCTTATTATATCTCACTTGTTCACAGATTCCAGCCCCAAGGTTCACCCGAAAGGGAAACCGCCCCTCCCCAGGGCCTTGAGTCCGCCTTTGGTGAATTTTTGCATCATTTTACGTGTTTCCATAAAATTCTTCAATAACGAATTGACTTCGGCCACGCTGGTGCCGCTGCCTTTGGCAATGCGACGCCGACGGCTGGCGTTGAGTATGGAATGATTATCCCGCTCCTCCCTGGTCATGGAACTGATGATGGCCTCGATCCGTTTCAGTTCTTTTTCGTCAGGCTGGAGGTCTTTCAATTTCTTGAGCTTGCCTCCCAGACCGGGAATGAGGCCGATTATGGATTCCAGCGAGCCCATTTTTTTTATCTGCATCAACTGTTGACGGAAGTCCTCCAGGGTGAACTCGTTTTTCTTTATCTTACGGGCCAAGTCCAAGGCCCGCTCCTGGTCAAAAGCTTCCTGGGCCTTTTCGATCAAGCTCAACACGTCGCCCATGCCCAGAATGCGCGAGGCCACCCGGTCGGGGTGAAAGGGCTCGAAGGCGTCCAGTTTCTCTCCCACGCCGACGAACTTGAGGGGTTTGTTGACCACGGCTTTGATGGATAGAGCCGCGCCGCCTCGGGCGTCGCCTTCCATCTTGGTCAGGATGACTCCGGTCAGGTTCAGCCACTGATTGAAGGTCATGGCCACGTTGACCGCTTCCTGGCCGGTCATGGCGTCAGCCACCAGAAGAATTTCGTTGGGGACGACCCTGTCCTTGATGATTTTGAGTTCAGCCATCAGGGTATCGTCAATATGAAGCCGGCCGGCGGTGTCCAGAATCACCGTGTCGCAACCGCGGTCACCGGCCGTGGAATGAGCCTGACCGGCTATGTCCACCGGGTCCATGTGTCTGTTGGTCGGGAAGACCGCGGTGCCGGCCTGTTCGGCCAGACGGTTGAGCTGTTCTATGGCCGCGGGTCGGTAAACGTCGGCCGGCACCAGCAACGGACTGCGGCCCTGACCCTTGAGGTGCAGGGCCAGCTTGCCGGCGGTAGTGGTTTTGCCCGAGCCCTGGAGCCCCACCAGCATGATCGTCCAGGGCGGCCGCCCGGTGAAGTTAAGTTTTTGGAAAGAGCCGCCCATGACGGCGGTCAGTTCTTCATAGACTATCTTCACCAGTTGCTGGCCCGGGGTGAGGCTGGTCATGACCTCCTGCCCCACGGCTCTGGTCCGGATGGACTCGATGAGGTCCTTGACCACCTTGTAGTTGACGTCGGCCTCGAGCAGGGCCAGACGTATCTCGCGCAGGCCTTCCTTGATATTATCTTCCGAAAGCCGTCCGTGGCCTTTCAGACGGCGCAGGGCTTGGCCGAGTTTTTCCGACAGTCCGTCAAACATGGCGATTTCCCGGTTCCACCCGGTCCTTTTCCCGACCGGGTTTGGAAAAAGCGTAAATTATTACGTTACTTAATTAAGACCGGCCTGTCAAGAAAAATACGAATATCCAGAAAATGTTCATAAGAGCCAAGAACCACCAGGTTTGTCATATGAGCCCCGTTGCTCTATAATGGCCCGAGCTTCCGGCGGGAGGAACAATCGGCCGTGTGGTCATACGACTTTCATGGCGCCGGATTCCTCCTGAATCCCGTCTTGATGATCGATCAGGAAACAACGCTCCATCAAATGGACGGTCAGAGACATCAGCCCCAACAGAAGATCACGGCCCGACACATCCTGACCCGGTTCGGACACCTGCTCAGCGCCCAAGGCGTCGAGGCCCTGGTCAGCGCCGTGTTTTTCATTTATTTGGCCTGGTTGGACGCCAAGGTCTACGGCGAAGTCATGTACGCCCTGGCCACCGGCGCCCTGGTCATGAAGGTGGTTCAGTTCGGACTGTATTATCCCCTGGTCTCCGACCTAGGGCGGGCCGCTCCGGAAAAGCAACACCAATTGATCCACCGGGTCAACCTGATCAAGACCGGACTCATGATTCTCTCTCTGGCCGCGGTCTGGGCCGTTACCCGGCTGAGGGGCTTTTCCGACAGCATGACCTGGGTGGTAATGCTGGTCTGCCTGGGTTGCGCCCTCGAGGCCCTGGCTGAAACCTTCTTCGCCTTTCTCCGGGTTCAGGGCCGCCAAAAAAAAGAGGCCCGGATCAAGATCGCCGGGTCAATCCTGTCGTACGGCTATGGCTTCTCCGCCGCCTTTTGGGGGTGGGGGGCCGCGGCCATGGGCGGGTTTCGCCTTATTTCCGGGGTGATCCGCCTGTGGTCCGGAGCCAAGGAATCTCCGGGCGGCGTAAGTCTCAATCCAGTCAAGCGTTCGGACTGGCCCGCGGTCGGTCTTACGATCCGGACCGCGGCCATTTTCGCTCTGATTGAAATCCTGAGCAGCCTTTATAACAAGACCAATATTTTTTTCATGGAAAGCCTCCTGGGAGTCAAGGCCGTGGCCTATTACAGCGCCACCTGGAACCTGGTCGAGGCGGTGGCTATCCTGGCCTCGGAACAGTTCCTGGGTTGGGTCATATTTCCTTTGTTGGCCCTGCAATGGTGGCGGCACCGGGAAGAATCCAGGGAACTGGTTCGAGTCAACGCCCGCTGGTTGATCGTCGCGGCTCTGCCGATCATGTTCTTCCTTAGCGTTCAAAGCGAATTCCTGATAGGCCTCATTTACCCGGAGGAATATAAGCCCGCGGTCTGGATGCAGACTTGGCTGGTCTGGGCCGTCATCATAGCCTTCGAGCATAATCTCTTCGCTTACGTAATGATGGTGTCGGGCGGCCAAAAACCTTTATTGATCTTTACCGCGCTTACCCTGGTCTTTAATCTGCTCTTCAACCTGACCCTGATCGAACCGTTGGGCCTTTTGGGGGGATGCCTAGTCATCATCCTGACCAAGATGTTCATGGGCGCGCTCACTTTTGGTTATTGTCAGATAT
This sequence comes from Thermodesulfobacteriota bacterium, assembly GCA_040755515.1. Lineage (GTDB taxonomy): Bacteria > Desulfobacterota > Desulfarculia > Adiutricales > JAGVGV01 > JBFMAW01. The sequence goes on from JBFMAW010000014.1 coordinate 30,567, forward strand.
ATTTCAAGTTTCTTAAGTGGAGGGACCTGATCCTGCCCGCCGGCCTGGGAGCGGTCATGATTGTGGTTTACCGTGTGACGCTGCCCCTGTTATCCTCCTGGCCCGCCACTCTCCTGGCCCTGACGGCGTACGGACTTGGGGTCTGGAAGTTGGCGGTAACCCGTCTTGGCCGTCCCTAGGGCAGGATAGGCGTCGCGGCTTGGTGACCTTCTGTATCCTGTTGGACTTGCCTGATGAATCTCCGATGTAATAAACTCCTCCCTCGACCAGAGACGGGAGACCGGGTTGCTTCACTTCCTTTAAGAGGAACAAATACAAAATGAACTTCCATCCTCGTGGCGACCAAAGGGAATTTCAATATGAAATACCAGGTGCTTCGGAATCGTTTTGGCGGTAAAATCAGCCGGTATTACAGCCCGCCGTCTTGGGCTGATGTTTGGAGATGAGATGTCTGCCGTCCAGATAGTCCCGGTAAAAAACCGGAAGGAAATGAATGCCTTTATCAACCTCCCCTGGCGGATATACCACGGCGATCCTAATTTCGTGCCGCCGCTCAAATCGGACGTGCGCAAACTACTCGATCCGGCCGTTCATCCTTTCTGGAAATTCTCCGAACGCGAGCTTTTTCTGGCCCGGAGGGATGGGGAGACGGTCGGCCGCGTCGCCGCCATCGTGGACGGTAATTACAACCACTATTATAAGGAAAAAGTTGGCTCCTGGGGCTTCTTCGAGTGTGAAGATTCAGTTGAGACGGCCGCGGCTTTACTCGAAACCGCGGAAACATGGGTCCGTCGCCAAGGAATGAATTATTTTCGGGGTCCGTTGAACCCTTCGATCAACCATGAGATCGGCCTCCTGATTGAGGGGTTTGACCAGCCACCCACGTACGGTTTCACGCACAACCCGCCCTATTACGCCGACCTGATCAGCGCCTGCGGCCTGGCCAAGGATAAAGACGTCCTGGCTTATCGCTTTACCCGCGAATCCAAGTTTTCGGAGTTGTTTTTCTCCATGGGCGAAAGGATGTCAAAGAAGAAAAGCCTGTCCATAAGACACGCGGAGAAACTGCGGTTAAAGGACGAAATCAACCTGATCATGAAATTGTATAATGAATGCTGGTCCGAAAATTGGGGCGCGGTGCCCATGACCGAAGAAGAAGCCCTCTTCCTGGCGGTCGAATTGAAACCCGTGGTGGATACTGATTTGATCTTTTTTATTTATTACCGTAATGAACCCATCGGAGTATGCCTGGCCCTGCCGGATTTCAACCGGCTGCTGATGAAGCTGGACGGACGGTTGCGGCCCTTGATCCTGATTCGTCACTTCCTGATCAAATCTTACTTCACCGGGCTGCGCGGCTATATCATGGGTATCAGGAAACCCTTCCGCCAGACAGGCGCCCCGTTGCTGGCCTTTTACCATTTGATGAAAATCCTCGAAAAAAAGAAGCAGTACCGGTATATGGAAACAGGCTGGCAACTGGAGGACAACCGCCCCATCAACCACCTGATAGAAGAAGCGGGCGGAAAAATATCCCGCCGCTTCCGTGTTTATGGCAAACCTCTGGCCTGATGCCTAAATACCGTTTTTGGTGAAATTCATATGCCCCTCTCTTTTTCAGAACGATTCCTGGCCTTCCTATGGCGCACTCAGGACCTGAACCCGGCCGTAATGGAGGCCGCGAACGAAACCCGCACCCGGGCCATATTTGACCTGGCCCCGGGCTGGGACGCCCGTACGCCGGCCAAGATAAGATCAGTCGGAGCCACGGAGATCATAATATCGTCCCCGGCCTTGTTCAATCCTGATCTAGGCGACTTGATTTAAGAGACCGGGATCGAAACTTTATGGGTGGAGCATCATCCGTTTGTGGACCAAATAGACAATGACGAATTCATCAAACAACTGGAAAAGTATTCTTCCCAGGTCCATTGCGTGCCGGTCGTCGGCGACCTCGATCTCGCCTTCCGCTTGTTTCAATCCGGCCGGCCCTGGCCGGCCCTGGCTTTGAAAGGCTCGGAAGCCTCCGGTTTCACCGGATCAGAAACGGCCGGCATAATGTTTTCCACTTTGAAGTCCGCGACAACCGGCCCCGGCGGTCTCCCTCAACTTATCATTTGGGGCGGAGTGGCCACGCCCGAAGCCGCGGCGGCCTTTCTGGCCTGCGGCGCCGGTGGTATCGTCTTCGAAAGCCTGCACTGGCAGACCGACCTCGTGACCGCCGATCAAACCGCCCGCCGGCGCCTGGCCCAGCTTCGGCCGGAACATACCACCCTGATCGGTTTGAACCTGGACGTTCCCTGCCGCCTTTATGACAAAGGCAACTCCCTGGCGGTGAAGGAATTGTCCGACCTGGCCGCGTCTTCCAACGGCGGGCCGATCACCGATCAAGCCAGGAGGGCTTTTGCCCAACGGGTGCGCTCTTCCGCCGTGCCTCCGCTCGATTCAGACCTTAATCGGCAGCAAGTGATTTTTCTCGGCCCGGAAGCAGCCTGGGCGGAGCCTTTCGCCCTTCGTTTCGGCCGGGACACAACCAGGGCCCTGGCGAATTTTCGGGAAGAAACAATCCGGTTATGGAATCAAGCCCCTAAGCTGGAAAGGCTATTGGCGGATAGTCCGGCGGCCGGTGAACTCGGGATCAGGTACCCCCTTATCCAGGGCGCCATGTCCTGGATCAGTGACGTCCCTGAATTCGCCCTGGCCGTGGCCGATGCCGGCGGCCTGCCCACCCTGGCTTTGGGCCTGCTGGGTGGAACCAGGCTGGAAAAGAGATTGCTCCAATGGCGGGAAACCATGGCTTCCAGGCCGTACGCCGTCAATTTGATAGCCCTGCCTGAAAATCCTCACCTGGAAGAACAACTGACCCGGCTCGAGGCAACGGTCCCACCCTGGGTCGTGATCGCGGCCGGGGACCCGACCAAGGCCGTCCGTTTAATGGCCAAAGGCATCAAAATCATTTATATCGCGCCTGAAACCGGATTATTGCGCCTGGCTCTGCAAACCGGTGTGCGCTGGATCGTCTTGGAAGGGAATGAAGCCGGCGGCCACATCGGACTCCATTCTACCTTGACCCTGGCGCAGATGGCCCTGGAATTGAAAAGGCAAGAGCCGGAACTCTTCGCCGGAGCGCGTCTCATCCTGGCCGGCGGCATCCACAACCGTCAGACCGCCTTCTGGGCCGCCATGTTGGGCGCCGACGCCGTTCAAATAGGCACGGCTTATCTGACCACCGGGGAGATAGTGACTCGCGGGGCCTTGAGCCGTCTTTACCAGAAAATGATCCTGGACTCGCCTCCTGGCGGCACGGCCGTTTCCGGACAGACGGTCGGCCTTAGGGTCCGGGCCCTCAAAACGCCTAAGTTAGAGGCCATTTTGGACCTGGAAAGGCAACAGGCCGCCGCCGGCGAAGACGAGCTTATCTTCCGGCGGCGCCTGGAAGCCCTCAGCGCCGGCAGCCTCTTGATCGCGGCCAAAAACAGGAGGGACCCCGAGGGAGAACCTTTGGACGAGGAGACCTGTCTCCAGGAAGGTCAATTCATGAGCGGCGCCGCGGCCGGGGCTCTGAACCAGGTCACGACCGTAGCCCAGCTACATCGTCATCTGGTCGAAGAAACCCTGGCCATCGCTTTGCCCCCCTCATCAACCGATTATGAGCTCCGGCCCAGCACTTCGATCAAGTTCAAACCCGGACGGGAACGCGTGGCCATCACCGGTCTGGCCCTGACTAATTCCTTGGGCGGTTCGCTAAAAGAAATCTGGGCCGCGTCACTGGCCATGAAAAGCGGCGTTATCGAGGCGCCCGGCCATAGACTGAATCCAGACCTCTATTATGATCCCGCTCCTGGTAAGGCCGAAAAGACCTATACCAAGGCGGCGGCCTTTCATAACCTGAAGTTATCCCGCCAGGAACTGGGCATCGCCCCCCAGGATTTCCGCACCATGGCCGAAGCGACCCGGCTGACCCTGTTCCTGGCCCGACAGGCCGTCGAGTCTTCCGGGATTCTGGCCGGCGGTCTCGATCCTGAACGAATCGGCGTGATTGTCTCCCAGAACTCGGGTGAAGCCGCCAGCACCTTATCCGACATCATCATCAGTCTGAGAGCCAAGGAAATCACCTTGTCCCTCGACCACGCCCTTCGTTCCACCCGCGACCTGGAATCAGCCTTGATAAGAGGCCTCCGCGCCGGCCGCCTCACCATCGACGACACCACTTTATTAGGCCGCCTCAACGCCACGGCCGGAGGCTTTATCAGCAACAAGTACGGGTTCAGAGGTCCCGTCTTTTCCGTGTCCGCGGCTTGCGCCAGCAGTTTGGTGGCCCTCTATAACGCCTGGCAGATGATAAAGAGCGGCGTGATAGACGCGGCCGTGGTCGGGGGTGGAGAAGAATTATTGACCCCGGCCCATTTCGTCGAGTTCTCGGCCGTGGGCGCGCTGGCCGGGGTATCGCAAGTAAAGAGACCACCCCAGGAGATGAGCCGCCCCTTCGACGCCGGCCGGGACGGCATGGTTCTGGGTGAAGGCGGAGCGGTAATCGTCATCGAACGGGAGTCCTTGGCCAGAAAGCGCGGAGCCTTCATTCACGCCTATTTATGCGGAGCCGGGGCCAGCAACAATGACCGGGGCATGATCGAGTCCGAAGCTTCAAACCAATTGATCGCCCTCCGCAACGCTTTCGAAGAATCGGAGTTCGACCCGGCCACGGTCGACTTGGTGGAATGCCATGCCACCAGCACCGTCCAAGGCGATATAGAAGAACTTAAAGCCCTGAAAAGCGTCTTCCCCTCCGGCCGGGGGCCGGTCCTGACCTCGTTCAAATCCCAGATCGGACATACCCTTGGGGCTTCCGGTCTCGGCAGTCTGGTTCGGGGTGTTATGGCCCTCGAACAGGGCGTTTTTCCCGGAACGCTGAACTACGAAAAGCCCGATCCGCGCCTGGGGCTCGAAGATTGGGGCTTCCGGGTCCTGTCGCAACCTGAAGACTGGCCCAGACCCAAGGACCTGCCCAGGCGATTGATGGTCAACGCCTTCGGTTTCGGCGGAGCCAATTTTGTCGTCCATTTGGAGGAAGAAAGGGACAACGCGACTCCGATCCTGGTTGAACTCCCAGACCGGTTAGAACCGGATCAAAAACATCAGCCGGATACATTGACCGGAGCCTTTTCGCTTTTCGTCGATATCGCCGGTCAATCGTACCGGGTCGGGCTGGTGGCGGATAGTCCAGTCGAAGCCCAAGCCCGAGCCGCCGCTCTGATCACCTTGGAAGAACCAGACTCGGAAACAACCTTACGCCGACTGAGCCGCCAGGGCATATACCTTTCGGCCGACACGAAAGCCGCGCCGCTGGCCTTGGTTTTCGCCGGACAAGGCACCTCTTATCCCGGCATGGGTCAAGGGCTGTATCAGACTTTTCCCGTGATCCGCCGCTGGATGGACAAGGTGGCGGCTCTGGCCGAATTCGATCTGCTATCCGTCATCTTCAACGGCCATGAAGATGAGATCAAACAGACCCTTTATCAACAACCGGCCCTTTATTGCCTGGAATACGCCGTGCTCCAGCAACTTCTTACCCTGGGCCTCGAGCCCGTGGCCGTGGCCGGGCACAGCATGGGTGAACTTACGGCCCTGGCCGCCGCCGGTGTTTTCTCTTGGGAAGACGGCTTCAGGATTGTCAATAAACGGGCCCAATGCATGGACCGGGCCGCCGGCCTGAGTCTTGATCCTGGGGTCATGTTCGCGGTGGACGCACCCCTGGAATACCTGGAGAAAAAAACGGCCGAGCGGACCGGGGTCCATATCACCAACTACAACTCCCCCAAGCAGATGGTTCTGGGCGGGACGACCGGGGAGACTTTGGCCTTGATGGAGGAATTGAACAAAGAGGGATACAGGGTTACTCGGCTGAAGGTGAGCATGGCCTTCCATTCCCCCATCATGAAAGCCATCCACCAGGAGATGGAGGATTTCATTTCCAGGATCGAGTTGCGCCCTCCCCGCCTGCCGGTGCTCTCCAACACGACCATGAAACCCTATCCTGGAGACCCGACGGCCATTAGGGAGATCATCATGGCCCACCTGGAATCGCCGGTGCACTGGATGCAGAACGCGATCTCGTTATGGCGGGATTACGGGGCCAGGAATTTCCTCGAGATCGGCCCCAGGGCCACCCTGTGCAACCTTATCGGCGATACCTTGGAAGAAGCCGTCTGCCTCAACACCTGCGCCCCGGAAGATGAAGTCAAAACCTTGCGCGCGGCCGCAGCCCGGCTTTTCGCCCTGGGCCACATCGAATTGCCCCGCCTTTCCACTCCGAGCGCGTCATACGTTAAAACCGTGGCACCCCTGAGACCGATTCCGATTGAAGTCGCCGCGCCGAGAAGAAAAGAGCCAAAACTGGGCGGCCTTATCCAGCGGGAGATCAACACCTTTGTTTTGGAATCGTTCGGCAAATTCCTCAAACCGGCCATCCTGGCGGCCATACGCCGGGAATACGACCCGAGCTTTCCCGAAGAGCGGCTGGATGACCTCCTGAAATCATTTCCAGACGAATCGCCGGCTTCATCATTCGCTCAAGTCGAGGCCGCCTCGTCTGAAACCGTTCCCCTTGCCGGCGCCTCTCAGTCTCCAGCCGAGCCGGCCGTGTTAAAAATCCTTTCCACGACCCAGGCTCCAATTTCAGCCCGGAATCACCTGGAAGAAATCATCCAGATAATCATGGAAGCCACCGGTTATGAACGCAATGAGATTGACCCGGACATGGACCTCCGCGCCGATCTGGCCATCCGCTCCAGCCGCCTACCCTTGATCATGGACGCGGCTGAACGCAAGTTCAATATCACCATTACCGTCGAAGACTTCCTTGGCTTGCGCACCGTGCGCCAAATCGCCGACCGAATCGCCCAATTGGCCGGAGAAGGTCCGCCTCCGGACCAACCCGCCAGCCCGCCGGCCGCTCCGATCGAACCCCAGGCCAAGACGGCCGGCAACCGCGATTTCTTGGAGCAGGTCATCCAAATAATCATGGAAGCCACGGGTTATGAGCGAGGCGAGATTGACCCGGACATGGACCTCCGCACCGACCTGGCCATCCGCTCCAGCCGCCTGCCCTTGATCATGGACGCGGCTGAACGGAAGTTCAACATCACCATTACCGTCGAGGACTTCCTTGGTTTGCGCACCGTGCGCGAGATCGCCGACCAAATAGCCCAATTGGCCGGCGGAGCCTCGTCACCGGCCCCTATCCATCCAACGGCGGCGACGGAACGCCCTCAACCGCCGGCAGCCGAACCGCCGGCGGCCGAACCGCCGGCGGACCTGAAACAACCCCGGCGCTCGATCTTGGTGGAATCCTCTCTACCCCAAACACCGCCTCAACCCCTTGTTCTGCCGGCAGATAGTCAATTTATTATCCTTTCTTTCGGCCGATCAGCCACCTGCGATGAAGTTTCGCGCTATGCCGTCTCGAAATTCGGGGTGAAAACCAAGCACCTGGATATTGGAAATGAGTTCGTTCTGGAGAAGACCGACGCCGCGGAAAAAGCCGCGGGCTTGATCGAGGCCGAAGCCCCGGCCGGCCTGATCCTGGTCTTTGGACCGGAAGCAGAAACCGCTTTCCAGGATCCAACGGCCTTGACCTCCTGGTTGACCGGTTATTTCAGGTTGCTCAAAAGCTTTGTTCGTTCTCCCCGGAAAAAGATGTGCCTCATGGTCGCTCAGGACTTGGACCAGGTCGGGTTCGCGAACGTGGCCTTTGAAGGCGTCCTGGGAGCGCTATTGGCCGCGGCCCACGAATATAACTCGATCCTGTTCCGGGCCGTAACCCTGAATCGGGCCAAGGTTGGGCCGGCGCTGGATCGAGCTCTGGACCGCCGTCACAACGTGATTCACCTCATCGCCCGTAACAGCAACTATTATTGCCCGGCCATCCAAGAAATACCCATTCCCGCCTTTACCCCACCTAACCTCGCCCTGGCCCCGGGCGATGTCGTGGTCATATCCGGCGGAGGTCGAGGCATTACCGCCCACTTGGCCAAGGCCCTGGCCCGCTTCAAGCCCAGAATGGCCCTCCTGGGCCGTAGCGCCTCGAATAATCCGGAATTGACCGCCACGTTGACCGATTTGGCCCGTTTGGGAACGGACGCGGTTTATCACCAATGCGACGTGGCCGACCCAATACAGGTCGAATCAGCCCTGCGTCAAGTGGCCGGGACATGGGGGCGTATAGACGGCGTGATCCATGGGGCCGGCTTGATCCGTGATTCATTCATGGAGACGATGCCCCCCGAGGCTTTTTCGGAAGTGATGAAAGTGAAATTGAATGGCGCTTGGAATTTATTTCAGGCGGCTGAAAAGCATGGCCTGAAGTTCATGGCCGCCTTGTCTTCGATCGCCGGCGTGCAAGGCAATCCTGGACAGGTCAATTACGCCGCGGCCAACCGGGCCATGTCAGCCCTCCTTTCGAGATTGAATCAGGAAGACTCCCGACTGACGGTTAAAGCCTTGACACTGCCTCCCATCGAGGGGGCGGGCATGGCGGATAACCAGGACATAAAAGAACTGCTGAAACTCAAAGGCATGTCCGAAGCCTATTTAAACGTGGCCGAACTGGCCGAAATATTCTGCCGCGAACTTTTTCTCGGCCCCCCCAACGACAGCCAGGTATTTCTGCTTAGAGACCTGCCCCGAAGCAAGGCCGTACACCTGGACCATCATGACAGCCCGCCCCAGGCCGGCCACTTAAATCTGGCCGGTGTATCTTACCGCCCCGACCAGACGCCCATGATAGACGGCGTGAGACGGATAGACCTGATTCGAGGGGAAATGGAAGCAGTCCGTTTCTTCGATCTCGAACGGGACCTTTGGCTCTCGGACCATAAGCCATTCAAATTCCTTCGTCACCCCCTGGTCTCCGGCATCATGGCCGTGGAGACGTTTCTGGAAGCGGCCAGAATGCTCTACCCCTATCTGATCCCGCTAGGGCTCCGGGAAGTTCATTACCGCGAGATATTGGAATGCCCGCCCCAGTGCCGGCGTGAGGCCAAGATCACCTGCCGACGGATGTCCGCTCCCGGAAGCGAAGTCCAAGTTGAGGTCAGACTGGCCAGTCGGGATATTTCACCCACCGGCCGGCCCCTTGAAAGTTGGACCACTAATTTCCAGGGGGTGGTCGAGTTGGGCGGCCTGGAGAGGAGATTGGCCGATTGGAAGGATTTCCCGATCATGGATGCTGAACTCGACACCAAGCCCGTCGAGATAGCCGGACTTATCGATAGATATGGTCTGATCACCAGCCTCACCGGTCGTTATTTGGTCCTGGGTGGAGTAAAGGGCACGGGTCCGGGCGCGGTCAAGGGCTGGCTGGATTATAAGCAGGGCCAAGACATCGCCGCGTTGGACCACGCCGTTTACCAATACTCGCCCTATCTCCTGGAAGCCTTGCTGCATTTACCCAACTTCTACCTCAAGGAAAGAGAGGAAGGCCCACCAACCTCTCTGCCGGTCAGAATCGGTGAACTCCGCTTAGGCGGCTTATGCCGTCCCGGCGAACGTCTGATGGTCGAGTCCCGTCGCCGCGCTCACGACCGGGAAGGCCATACCTGGGACGCCAGGGCTCAAAATGAAGCCGGTCAGGTGGTGATGGAAGTTGAAGGCCTTTACCTGCGTTTTTTCCAGGCCTAACCAGGGGACCCGGAGACATGTTCCCGGATGCTTTAGCCACCCCCGAGGCTGATCGATCCCGATCAGCGACACGCTTTTTTATTCTCCCCCGGCTAGGCGGACTGGGGGCGGTTATATTTGCCTTATGCCCTGATCGGGAAGGCGCCAGAGAGAAGCTGGCCATCGAGCTTATCCGTTCCCTGGTCAATTTGGACCCGGCCCGTTATTCGGCTTTGGTTGACGACCGGCTCGAGCTGGCCGCCGATGCCTGGGGCCGACCCCGGTTGATCCGGGGCCGCCAATCCGGACCGAGTATAAGTTTCAGCCATAACCAGGGATTGCTTAGAGGGGCGGTCATCGGTCGAGGAGGGATCGGGTGTGACCTGGTCCTGCCGGAAGAGTTCAAGCCGCCCTACCCCCTGGCCCGCGCATTTCATACCCAGGAGTTGAAGAACGCCGGAGAGTTCGGGCTTAATCTCTCGTCGGCGGCGGCCCTGATCTGGTCGGTTAAGGAAGCCGTGGTCAAGGCCTTGGGGACGGGATTCAACCTGTTCGACCCCCTGGAAATCGAGGTTATCCAGGCCCAATTGGTCACCGGGGGCTTCATGTTCCAGGCGCGCGTTCAAAAGGCCGGGGACCGCGTTTTACTGCCGGCCTGGGCGGACTGGAAAAATCAGCGCTGGCTGGCTTTGTGCGCGACCGGGTCGAACTCGAGTATCTATATGGATCGAATAATGTCAACTCACGGAAAATTCAAGGTGACGGAATGTCCTTGGTCCAGATAATCCCGGTGAAGACCCGGGCCGAGATGAAAGCCTTCATCAACCTGCCCTGGAAGATTTACCGAGGCGATCCCAATTTCGTACCTCCGCTTAAGTCGGCCATGGCCAAGCTGCTCGATCCGGCCATTCACCCATTTTGGAAATTCTCCGAACGCGAATTGTTTCTAGCCAGAAGGGACAAGGAGATCGTCGGTCGTATCGCCGCCATCGTGGATGGCAATTATAATCGTCATTACGGGGAAAAAGTCGGCGCCTGGGGTTTTTTTGAAGTCGAAAACTCGCTGGAAACAGCCGCGGCGCTCTTTGAAGCGGCCGAACGATGGGTGCGCGGAAAAGGCATGGACTTCTTCAGGGGACCGTTGAATCCTTCCGTCAATCATGAAATCGGCCTTCTGATCGAGGGTTTCGAGCAGCCGCCCACTTTGGGTTTCACGTATAATCCACCCTATTACCTGGACTTGGTCAATGCCTGCGGCCATTCCAAGGACAAGGACGTGTTTGCATACTTTTTCACCAAAGAGAGCAAACAGCCGGATTGGTTTTACACGCTGGGCGAGAAGATGATGAAACGAGGGGACCTGACCATTGTACCGATTGACATGAAACAATTTGATTCCCAGGTCCAACTGATCAACCGGCTTTACAATGAATGCTGGGCCGACAACTGGGGCGCCGTGCCCATGACCGAAGAGGAAATCTTGTTTGTGGGCCACGAGATGAAACCCTTTGCCGACCCGGACCTTATCTTCTTTATCCACCATCGCGGTCAACCCATAGGCGTTGGCTTGGCCCTGCCGGACTTCAACCGTTTGCTCATGCGCCTGAACGGCTGGCTAAAGCCCTGGGTGTTGTTCCGTCATTTCTACATCAAGTCCCACGTTACCGGACTTCGCGGCTATATAATGGGTATAAAAAAGGAGTTCCAGCAAACCGGCGCGCCTCTCCTGGCTTATTACTACTTGATGCAGGTCCTTGAACGAAAGAAGATTTACGAATACATGGAGACCGGCTGGCAATTGGAAGACAACCAGGCCATCAACAACTTGATGGAGGAAGGCGGCGGTAGATTATCCCGTCGCTTTCGGGTATATGGCAAAAGCCTGATTAGCGGCTGATGAACCTCGGGGATTGAGACGGTCAATCGGCCCGGCGGCGGGCGTTGACCTTGAAAACATACCCGCCCCGTGAGGTAACCACGCCCTCGACCTCATCTTCACTTTTCAAGGCGCCTTGAAATCTGTGGCCGGAATAATGAGCGGCCGTAACCAGGCCTTGACGGATCGTGCCGGTGAAGTGATAAACGTCTTTTTTGCCAAAGAGGCCGATGACGTAAACCACGCCGGAGATTCGATCCTGGTCCTTTTCCACGTGGGCGATAATATCCGCCCAAAGATAGTCGCTTTCCCAGACTTCCGCGGCCTGGGCCGGTAAAGCCGCGAAAGGCCGGAAGAGATGGATCAGCACCAAGGCCGCCAGGATGAATAACAATCTCCTTACGGCGCCTCGAATCGGTCCGTCCGTCGTTGACCCAGGGGGCCGGGCACCTTTCAGCACTAACCCTCCCTCGGTTCGGATCGGCCGGGGCTTTCAAATTCCATCCCCCGGGCCTTCTTTATCTTTTCCCATTGCTCCAAAGCGTGTTTGCGCATGTCCACCACCGAATCCAGTTCATCAACTATCTCCACCCCCAGCAGAGTCTCGATGGCGTCCTCGAGGGTGATGATTCCGGCCGTGCCGCCGTATTCGTCCACCACCAGAAAGAGCTGTTCACGCCGCTTGATGAATTCATCCAGGGCCGCGGCCACGGTCATGGCTTCGGGCACGGCGTGGATGGGATTGGCTAAAGCCTTAAGGCTGGTCTCGTTCTGGCCTTGAGAACAAGCCTGGTTGATTTGATAGCGCCGGACCAGACCGGTGATGTCGTCCAGGTCCCGGCCGTAAATGGGTATGCGGGAAAAACGGATCGGAACGTGGAGCCTGATCGCTTCCCCCACGGTTTCTTCCTGGGACAAAGCGAAAAGTACGGACCGCGGGGTCATTACGTCCCGCACGTCAATCTGGTCCAGATGCAGGAGATTGCGGATTATGCTCCCTTCCCGATCCTGGAGTTGGCCCTCGGCCCGGCTCATTTCCGCCGTCATGACCATCTCTTCCCTGGTCACCATGGTTCGAGGCGCCTTGGCTTTGATCAGGCGGGCCAAAGCTTCAAAGATCAGCACCAGGGGATAAGTGACGGTCACCAGGCCCTTGATGATATAGGCCACGGCCGGCGCCAGTTCCTTGCAGAAAACAGCCCCCACGGTTTTGGGGATGATCTCCGAAAAAACCAGGATGATCACGGTCAGCAGAGCGGAAAAGAAAGCGATCCACTGGCTGCCGAAAACGGCCTGGGCCTGAGCCCCCACCACCGCAGCTCCGACCGTGTTGGCCACCGTGTTCAGGGTGAGTATGGCCGACAGGGGACGATCGATCTTGCCCTTGTAGGACTGGAGAATATTTCCGCTGCGCCGGCCTTCCTCCATTAATAAAGCCACGGTGGCCGGAGAAAGGGACAGAATCACGGCCTCGACCAGGGAACAGGTGAAAGAGACCAGAACGGCCAGAAGAAAAGCCACAATCAGGATCGTCATAAAATTTTGGCCCGGCCCGACGGCTCGATCACGTTGGCCACTCCTCCTCCCTGGGCCGGCCCAGATCTCTGATAGCCAGCGGCACCAGGGGCAGCCATTGATGTTCTTTATTGTCCCCGTAACTCTGATGATAGAAAATGAGTCTCTCCACCCGTCCCGGCGAATAGACCAGGGCCTCGACCTCCAGAGCCAGAGCGTGCACGCGGTCGCTGGTCAGCAGCGGTCTGATCATGGAACTGAAATATCGCCGGTCGTAGAAAAGCAGCCCGCGAACGCCGGCGAAAACTATCTCGAGGTTCAACTCGCCATCAGGAAACCGAGTGGCCGCCAACAGACCTTTTATCCAGGCCAACCGACGCTCCAGCCTGTTCAAATCATCGGCCTTCCGGATATACGGTATCTTGCGCTCCAGGATCGGCAGCATGGCTTCGAAGAGGATATGGTCCGGCTGCTCCTGGCCGTGCTCCGCCTCGAGCCGGATTTCAGCCGGCGAAGAGTCATTCACCGCCGGGAGGAAGACCGCCTTGGGCGGATGTTTAAGGCCGGTAAGTTCCTGAAAGAGATGCCTGGCCCCTTCGGGATCCAGATAGGGATAGGCCAGTTCGAGCCAATCCTGGGTCCGGGACAGCCTCTCCTTAAGAGCGGCGATTACAGTGGCTAGGTCTTCGTTCATGGCGATAAGGGCGGCCCGACGGATCGACTCCAGCCCAAGCGGCCGGATTCCGGCCGAACTTGGTGGCGGCGCCTTTTCATTTTCGGACAACCGAGGCGGTGATCATCGAGGGGTGAATCTGCTCCAGAATAAGGGCGTAGGATGCGCCGCCTAGAGTGAAGTTAAGGTTTTGTCCCAGTCGAAGCGGTTGCGTCAGGAGTTTATCTTCCTTGACCAAGTTGAGCTGCATCAGGGCCAGTTTGGCGCCGGGATTGATCTCCAGACAACTTACCAGCAACCGACCTTCAAGAAAGGACCGTGAGGCGCCCCGACGGAGATTGAATCGCGCGGCTTCCGCCTCCGATGCTCCGGTCGCGGAACCTGGGTTGAGTTCATTGCGGCATTTGGCCAGTTTTTCCTGAAGGGTCTTGATTTCGGCGGCGGCGCCTTCCGCTAGCCTCTCCTTGGCTTTCAGGGTCTGCTCCAGACCCGCTAGTCTCTCCCGCTGGGATTGCCGTCCTTGATCGAAGCTGAAGTAGTAAACCAGGGCGCACAACCCTATCAGCGCGGCTATACGAAAGGCCTTGTCACGAACCACCGCTTTTCTCCTCGGGCCCGGCCGATTCACGGCCGGCCCCGAGAATAGCATATCCGACCGGTTCAGGCTACTGCCGCCTCGACAACCTCAGCCAACTCGGTCATCCGCCGGCCGAAGCCTTGACCATCGGAGCGGACGTCGGATCAATAAGTGTACCAGCCCGCTTTGGTCTTACGGCCCAGTCGGCCGGCCTTGACGGTGTTCTTGAGCAACAACGGGCTGACCCACTTGAGTTCCTTGTTGAGCTCCTGGTAGAAATATTCAGCCACGAACTTGCAAATGTCAATGCCGGTCAGGTCCATGAGTTCGAACGGGCCCATGGGGTAATTCAGGCCCATCTTGATAGCCTTGTCAATATCCTCCTTGCTGGCCACGCCTTCCTCCAAGAGCTTGATGGCCTCGATCAGGTGCGGGATCATCAAACGATTGACGATGAAGCCGGGGGAGTCCACTTTGACCTCGACCGTCTCCTTGCCTATTCTCTGGGCCAGACCGGCCGTGATGGCAACGGTTTCATCGCTGGTGAAATAGCCCCGGATGACCTCGACCAGTCTCATCAGCGGGACGGGGTTGAAAAAGTGCATGCCCACCACCTTATCCGAACGCTTGGTGGCGTTGGCGATTTCGGTGATGGACATCGAGGAAGTGTTCGTGGCCAGGATCACTCCGGGCCGGCACAGGGCGTCCAGTTCGGCGAAAACTTTCTTTTTCAGGTCCAAGTCCTCGATGACCGCCTCGATGACGAAGTCCACGCCGGCCAAGTCCTTCATGTTGGTCGTGCCTTTTATCCGACCCAGGATGGCCGCCTTCTGTTCCTGGCTGAGCTTGCCCTTCTCCACGCTCTTGCTCAGGAATTTGTCAATATTCTTCAGGCCGTTATCTACGAACTTCATATCCAGGTCGCGCATGACCACTTCGCAGCCTACGGATGCCGCCACCTGGGCGATGCCGTTGCCCATCGTCCCCGCACCAACCACTCCGATCTTTTTGATCTCCATGTTCCATCCTCCTTAGCCGTGTATTCTTGATGTAATTCTGATCCCCGCCTCAGGTCCGCGCGGGTCCAGCGAATCAGCCGCCTCACTTCCGGAAAAGGTCGAAGGCGTCTAGAAAATTAACCTTATTTTCATAATTACTTTTTGCCCGGCCTGTCAAATTCTTTGTGGCCCGCCGCGGAAGAGAATAAACTTGGCAGGGACTCCGACCTTGTGTTATCTAAATTCAGGGACTTACCTGGACGGAGACCTTCGATGCCTGAAATCAAACCCGGGATATACCTGGAGATTAAAAAGGGCGTGATCGGCACCGGCCATACGGCTAAAAGCGCGGAATACAGAAACTTCTGGATGACGGTCGGACTGGGGAGTCACGAAGTCGAAATGATTCTTCTCGACCAGAACTTCAAACCGACCAATATCCGGGAAAAAAGGCCGATTTCAGACTTCGAGACCAAAAGACTGGTCTATATACCCGAAGGCGACAAGAAATATCAAAATCTGTCAGCCCAAATCGAACCGACCGTTCAGCCCTCTTCCTCCCAAACCGGCGCCGGACCGGTTCAAGCCGAAGCCCCCCCGGTCAAAGCGAAGTGGTGGGAGGCTCCTGAAAAAAAGATAACCCCCGGCGACATCTTCAAGAGGGAGGAAAAGGCCCGGTCCGATCAAGACGCCGAGGCCACGGGCTCGGGCAATTGGTGGGAGGCGAAAAAGCCGGCCGGCGGACCCGGACGTGAGAAGAACCAGCCGCCAGCGCCGCCAAAGCCTGCCGGGGCCAAGAAACAGCCGACGGAGAAAAGCCTGAAGAAAAATTGGTGGGACAGTTGATGGCCTCCTCGCGGGTCAGCCTGGACGATTTCCAATCCTGGGACCGGGAACGGCTGCTCGAGTACCTCGAGTTTCTGTTTCACTCTTACCGGACCATGGACGCCTTCTGGTTCCTCAACATCGAGCGCGATTACGGCCTGGAAGAGGCCTGCCGCCTGAACGAACTCGTTTGGGGCAAAGTCGGGGCCCTGGCCGCCCGCGATCTGAAAAGGCGTTTCGGCGACCAGGATGACTTCAAACGGAACGGCGACGGTCTGACCGCTTTTGTCCGGGCCATAAAACTTTTCCCCTGGACCGTGCTGGTCGGCTATGAAATCGAGGCCGGGCCGGAAGAAGTTTTGATCAGCGTGCCTTCCTGCCCGCCCCAGGAAGCCAGGCGGCAACGGGGTCTGGGCGAATATCCCTGTCAGGCCATGCATGCCGCCGAGTTCAGGGGGTTTGCCGCCGAGATCGATCCTCGACTTGAAGTGGCCTGCCTTTTCGCTCCGCCGGATGAGCACCCGCCGAACCTGTTCTGCCGATGGCGGTTCACCTTGAAAAACGAATAGGGTTTTATCATCCGGGGAACATCCATATTATTATTCGGCTTTTTAAAAGGTCGTAGAGAAAAATGCCAGTCCGATGAAGACGCTGTTTGTTTCACCCCGATATCCAGACACTTTCTGGAGCCTCAAGTTCGCCCTCCAATTCAGTAAGGCCAAAGCCACCTTCCCTCCCCTGGGCCTCTTGACCGTAGCCGCGCTGCTGCCCGAAGCCTGGCCCAAGAAACTGGTCGACTTGAACGTCGAGCCTTTGACCGAAGACCATCTGGCCTGGGCCGACGTGGTTTTTCTCGGGGCCATGACCATCCAGTCGGCTTCGGCCGAAGAAATAGGCCGCCGCTGCCGGCGGCGCGGGCTGAAGGTAGTTGCCGGCGGCCCGCATTTTTTCCACGTGGCTGATCGGATTGATTGGGTGGATCACCTGGTTATAGGCGAAGCCGAGGAGATCATCCCGGACTTGGTGAACGACCTCATTCAAGGTCGGGCCGCGCCGGTGTACAGGGCCGAAAGACTCCCGGACCTCACCCTGTCACCCGCGCCGCTCTGGTCCCTGGTTGACCTGAAGGATTACACGGACACATCCATTCAATTCACCCGGGGCTGCCCCTTCAACTGCGAGTTTTGCGATGTGGTCCTTATTTCCGGCCGCCGGCCGCGGATGAAATCACCGCGGCGGATAATCGCCGAACTGGAAGCCCTGTACCGCTCGGGTTGGCGGGGCGAAATCATGTTCGTGGACGACAACTTCATCGGCCACAAGGAAAAAGTCAAGGAGTTGCTGGCGGCCGTCGGCGACTGGCAGAAAAATCATGATTACCCGTTCTGGTTCATGACCCAGGTGAGCCTCAACCTGGCGGACGACGGCGAGTTGCTGGCGCTCATGTCTCAGGCCGATTTCAAAAAAGTCTTCGTGGGCATAGAAACGACCTCGGAAGAAGTTCTCGACGAATGCCGGAAGCACCAAAATAAAGGCAAGGACCTGATCCGTTCGGTGCGGACCCTGCAAAGGAACGGCCTGGAGGTTCTGGGAGGATTCATCGTCGGCTTTGACTCGGACCCGCCCACTATCTTCGAGGATCAACTAAGATTCATCGAAGAAGCCGGCATCCCGGCGGCCATGGTCAGCCTGCTTTCGGCCCCGCCCGATACGCCTTTGTGGCGACGCCTGGAAAAGGAAGGACGCCTGCTGGGCCGGCCCTCGGGAGACAACGCCATGGACACCGCCGCTCTCAATTTCATCCCCCGGATAGGCCGGGAAAAACTGATCGCCAACTACACGAAGATGATCGACCGGCTCTATAACTACCACCCCTACTATGACCGTGTTCTGACCTTTTTCCGGCACTACCGCCCTAATAGGAACCGCGGATTCAATATACCCACCAGGGACGAACTCAAGTCCTTGTTGTTGCTGGCCTGGCGCCTGGGGGTGCAAGACAAAGGCCGAAAAGCTTTCTGGAACTTCCTGGGCCGGGTCATGATCAAGCACCGCCGTTTTCTTTACGAAGCCTTTCTGGCCGCCGCCTGCGGTCATCATTTCTGGCGGATCAGCCGCCGGTTCCTGGCCCGGACTGATCCTGGCCTCCATTGAGCCGGGAAATCATGCCTTCAAACCGTCGTCAACGCTCATTGAATCGAGACGCCCTGGCCATCTTCCAGGCCGCGCTGGCGGCGGTGGAACCGGCCCGGTCCGTGGCCGCCGTTATCCACCGGTCGGGTGACGTTTTGACCATCGGCCGGGGAAAGAAAGCCCGGCGCATTAATCTGAGAAAAATAAGGCGAGTCCTGGTGGTAGGCGCGGGCAAGGCCGCGGCGCCCATGGCCCAGGCCGTGGAAAAAGTCCTGGGCCGCCTGGTCACCCACGGAATTATATCGGTCAAAACCGGTCACGGCCTGAAACTTAAGAGAACCCTGGTTCTCGAGGCCTCGCACCCGGTCCCGGACCAGACCGGCGTGGAGGCGGCCCGGAGGATCGGCGACCTGCTGGCCCAGGCCGGTCCGGACGATCTGATCATCTCCCTGGTTTCCGGAGGAGGGTCGGCCCTCTTGCCCCTGCCGGCCGCCGGCCTCGACCTCGAAGACAAGCAGGAAACCACGCGCCTGCTTCTGGCCTGCGGCGCGACCATCCAGGAAATCAATACGGTGCGCAAGCATCTTTCGGCCCTCAAAGGCGGTCAGATGGCCCGTCTGGCCGCGCCGGCGGAAGTGGTAAACCTGATGCTGTCGGACGTGGTGGGCGACGACATGGCCATCATCGCTTCCGGTCCCTTTGTTCCGGACCAGTCCACGTATGCCGAGACCTGGGATATATTAGACCGATACGAACTGGTGGATAAGCTGCCGGCCGCGGTTCGTACCCACCTGCGGACCGGCTTGGCCGGCCTCATACCCGAGACGCCCAAGCCGGGCGATCAGGTGTTCGCCAGGGTAACCAACCTGATCGTCGCCTCCAACCGCCTGGCCTTGCGGGCCGCCGCGGACAGGGCCAAACGCCTGGGCTACCGAACCCTGATCCTGTCTTCGACCATAACCGGCGAAACCAGGGATGTGGCCCTGGTCCACGCGGCCCTGGCCAGAGAGATCAGAGAGTCGGGCCATCCGCTTAAACCGCCGGCCTGTCTGATTTCCGGGGGCGAAACCACCGTCACCTTGCGCGGACATGGCCGCGGCGGACGCAATCAGGAGTTTGTCCTGGCCGCGGCCCTGGCCCTCGACGACCTAAATGGCGTCCTGCTCTTTTCGGCCGGCACGGACGGAACCGACGGCCCCACCGACGCGGCCGGCGCCTGGGCCGACGGTTCAACCCTCGAGCGGGCCGCCCGGCTGGGGCTTTCGGCGCGCCGGCATTTGCAGGAAAACGACGCCTATCCTTTCTTCGAAAACCTGAACGGGCTGATAAAAACCGGACCAACCCGGACCAACGTCATGGACGTCCGCCTGGTGCTGGTGGACTGAGGAGGCCCGATGGGACTGCACCATCATGATTTTGTGGAAGAATACACCGGCCTGGTCGGATTCGGCCTGGATAGGGAAACCGACGAAGCCTCATTGATAGTATATCTCCAGAAATTCTCGGACGACGATTTGATGACCGCTCTCCGGCCGCGGTTCAGCGATCAGGACATCGAGGATGTTCTAGACCTCGTCAGCCGTCTGCTGCGAAAACATCTGAATGAGGAAGAATACCACCGACTCTTTCTCAAAGGCCCGGCCGAATGACCGGGGCCTTCTTATTGTCCGCCTTGGCTATGACCGTCGCCGGGTGTCCCAGGCTGGTTTCGGACAAGATGGGCTCCGGCGTCCCGGTTTTGGCCAAAGCTTTAAAGATGAATTGATGACACGGTCAAAGCCGTATGAGCTTCAAGTCGCCCAAAGGCAAGCTGCCGTATATGGAATCCGTGGCCCGTTGTTACGAGGCCCTGGACCTGCCGTACGGAGCGCCCATGGAACAGGTCAACCGGCGCTGGCGGGATTACCTCAACAAATGCCATCCCGACCGGCACGCCGAAAATCCGACCATCCTGCCCGATGCGTTCAAGCTCACGGCCATCCTCACCTGGGCTCACGGAGAGATACTGGCCGCCTGGCAGGTCTTCGGGGCCACGGCCAGCCGGCTGCCCTACAGCCGGGAGCTGGCCGAATGCTATGCGGCCCTGGACCTGCCCTACGGCGCGCCCATGGCCGAGGTGACCAGGCGCTGGCGGGAGTATTTGAAAAAATGCCACCCGGACCGCCACGCCAACGCTCCGGACAAACTGCCCGACGCCAACAAACTCACCCGACTGCTGACCCAGGCCTATGAAACAATAAAAGAAGCCTGGCAGAGCCATGACACCCAGGTTTGAAGCGGTTTGTTATAACGCACCAACCGGGCCCGGGCAGACGGCTGGGCGATTATTACGAGGTTATGACCGATGGATTTGACCATTCTGGCTAAAGGATTATTGATCGGCTTGGCCATCGCCGCGCCCGTCGGACCTATCGGCGCCTTATGCATCCAGCGCACGCTGACTTCCGGCCGTATGATGGGCTTCGTTTCCGGCCTGGGCGCGGCCGTGGCCGACGCCATTTATGGCTCCGTGGCCGCCTTCGGACTGACCTCGATCTCGCTCTTTCTGACCGAACGTCAGACTTGGTTCCGCGTCATCGGCGGGCTTTTCCTGCTCTACCTGGGGATAAAAGCCTTCTTTTCCGCTCCGACCCTCAACGCCGAGGCCGCGGACATCAAGAAGGGCGCGTCCGTGTTCGCTTCCACGTTTTTTCTCACCCTGACCAACCCGGCCACCATAATCATGTTCGCCGCCGTGTTCGCCGGATACGGCGCGCTGGGCATAAGCGCCGGGTTCCTTTCCGCCGGACTCTTGGTCCTGGGGGTCTTCCTGGGCAGCGCCTCCTGGTGGTTTTTTCTGAGCGGCGTGGTTTCGCTGGTCCGGGGCCGGATGAAGGAAAAACACTACCGCTGGACCAACCGACTGGCCGGAGTGGTCATCGCGGGTCTGGGAGTCCTGTCCCTGGCCAGCCTGCGACTATAGCCCCCGTCCAGACCGGCGGCGGCCCATTTTCTCTGGAATTCAGCTTTTTCCACCTCGCCGATATTCATACAAGGCTATGGCCGTGGCCACGGCGGCGTTGAGGGATTCTATCCCGGGCTTCATGGGGATGGCCACGGCCTCGAGTCGACCCAACTCCTCGGGCAGGCCGGGCCCTTCCAGGCCGGGCGCCAGGCCGAAGGAATCCGGAAAGGCGTAATCCTTCAAATCCTTCCCCCTCGGACTCAAGACTATGACCCGGCCTTGAACTCGTCCCAGCTCCTTCAGCGACGGGCCTCGGAGAAGCTTGAGCCGGAAGACCGTGGGGCCGGCGGCCCTTAGAGAGCGGGGATGAAACGGATGGGCCGCTTCCTCCAACAGGACGGCCTGGGCCACGCCCAGGGCCGCGGCCGCGCGGATGACCGCCCCCACGTTGGCCGGGTCCTGAAAGGGAATGAACAGCGTGCATCCCTCCGGCAGGGTCCCGTCCCAGACCTCCATGACCGGAACCTCGACCACCAACAGCGGCGGACCGGTTCCGAACAGGTCCAATTCTCGAAACAGTTCGGGCCGAAGCCGATAGCAGGCGGCGGGAAGAGGTCCGTCAAGCTGGAGGTCTTCCGCTCCGGAAACCAACATCGCCCGGCAGCGTTCGGGAAACTCCCTGACCGTCTCGTGTATCTGCTTGGGCCCGGACAACAAGGCCAACCCGATTTTCTTGACTCCACGGCCGTCCAGGAGCCTACGCCAAAGCTTGAAGTTCTGATTCTGGACGCTGGCGATCTCGATGGTTCTGGGCGCGGAGTCCGGCCGATTAAGGTCCGGACCGGAGGAGACCCGTTCCAGGACCAGCAGCCGGCGCCGCTGGCTGGTGTCGCCCAGACCATAAGGGATATCCTCCCGGAGTTGGAAATCGGCGGCATGTGTTTCGAGCGCCTCCTGAAGCTCCGCGTCCACGTTGGGCCCTTTCAGGAAAACCGCCCAGCCGCCTCGAGGCAGAAAACCGGCGGCCCGTTCCAGGGTTCGGCTGACGGGCTCGAGGTCGCGCGTTATCACGGCCTTGACCGGCCACGGAAAAGAAGCGGTCACCTTGTGCGGGTATATCTCCACGTCGCTAAGGTGCAAGGTTTGACAGGCTTCTTCCAGAAAGGCCAGCTTCTTGCCTCTGCTCTCCGCCAGGATCACTTTGATTTCCGGCCGCATGAGCTTGATGGGCAGACCTGGGAACCCAGCCCCGGCGCCTATATCCAACAAGGGCGACGGCAGGTCCACGAGCCGGGCCGCCAGGGCGCAGTCCACGTAATGCAGGAGCACCATTTTTCCGAAGCCATGAATCCGGGTCAGGTCGAGTTCCTTGTTTCTC
This sequence comes from Thermodesulfobacteriota bacterium, assembly GCA_040755515.1. Lineage (GTDB taxonomy): Bacteria > Desulfobacterota > Desulfarculia > Adiutricales > JAGVGV01 > JBFMAW01. Next base: position 53,143 of record JBFMAW010000014.1, read on the forward strand.
GAGTGCAGCAATTGGTGGAATACCCAGAAATTATTGATGATCTCCGGAGGCAGGACCAGTCCGCATTCCCTGAATATCCCGTCCAGGGCCTCCAGGCTCGGCGCTGGCCCGGTCACGGACTTTCCGCTCTTCGGACCATCTCTCGCTTTTGATCTAGCCGGCCTGTTGATTTTCGGATTGGGCATACCTGGACCAGCGTCGTTTATGTTATTATCAAGCTCTATTATTAGATGATTCGCTTGGCCCGAGGCCAGGCTTTTCTTTGGATCGAGGAAAAACAAAGCCGACTGGATCGCTGACCGATTTCAGGGGAAAGGAGCCGCCATGAGCGACCTCAAACGCACGCTTCTCTATGACCGACATGTCGCCCTCAAGGCCAAGATAGTGGAATTCGCCGGCTGGGAAATGCCCGTCTTTTATCCCAGCGGCATAGTGGCCGAGCATCTGGCCACGCGCCGCGGCGCCGGGCTGTTCGACGTGTCCCACATGGGCCGTTTCATTTTCCGGGGCCGGGACGCCCTGGGATTCCTCCAGCATTCCTTGACCAACAACGCCGCGGCCCTGGAAATAGGCCAGGCCCAGTACACCATCATTCCCCACGAACGCGGTGGGGCCGTGGACGACGCCTATCTCTATCGTTTCGTCGAGGACGAATACCTGCTGGTGGTGAACGCCGCCAATCGGGAAAAGGACTGGGACCATTTCCAGGGTCTCAGGTCAAAGTTCCCGGACGTCGAGATCAAGGACGCCAGCGGCGATCTGGCCATGCTGGCTTTGCAAGGACCGGACTCCCGAAGCATTATCACGGCCGTCGTCCAGTCCGGATCAATGCCCGAGCCCAGGCGCAACGAGCTGGGGATAGTGAACATCCTGGGGACAAGAGTCTGGGTCGGACGCACGGGCTACACCGGCGAACCCATCTGTTTCGAGCTTTTCGTCCCGCGGGAAGCCGGAGCGAAGGTTTGGGACCTGCTGCTGGAAAAAGGCGCCACCCCCGTGGGCCTGGGCGCCCGGGACACCCTGCGTCTCGAGGCCGGGCTGCCGCTTTACGGCCATGAACTGGGCCAGGACCCGGGCGGGGCGGAGATACCCATCCTGGCCTGTCCGCTGGGCCGGGTCGCCGTGAGCTTCTCGCCGCTCAAAGGCGAATACGTCGGTCGGGAGGCCCTGGCCAGGCAGTTCGAGGCCCTCAAGCGCATCCTGCGCCGGGATTATACCCTGATCCAAGACCTGCCCCGTCTTATCCAACCCCTGGCCATGACCGGGCGAGGCGTGGCCCGGGCCGGGGCCAAGGTCTTCCAGGACGGCCGCCTGATCGGTTACGTGACCAGCGGGACCACGGCGCCCATGTGGGTTTTCCAGGGAGAAGGCCTGGAATCGAGGATTATCGGCGAACAGAAAATCCGGGCCATCGGCCTGGCCTTGCTGGACAGCGATATCGTCGAGGACGACCGGATCGAAGTGGATATCCGGGGCAAGCTGGTCGAGGCCGTGGTGGTGTCCCATCATCTCCGCGGGGAAGCCCCGCCCCATGCCCGGCCCATACTCCACGGCTTCGAGCTGCCGTTCCCGGCCCCGGAGCCGGGCGACGGTCAGGCCAAGGCCAGACGGCTCTTGGAGAAGGCCCTGGACAACACCGCCTGGCGCCAGCGCCAATGCGTCAACCTCATACCTTCGGAAATGACCGCGTCGCCCATGACCAGGCTTCTGTCAATCATGGACCCCAGCTTCAGGTACGCCGAACACCGGAAGCTGGGAGCTTTCTACGAGGCCGAAGTCTTCTATTACCAGGGAACGGACTTCATCGCCGAAGTGGAGCGGCTGCTCCAGGAGGAACTCAAAGCCTTTCTGGGCTGCCCGGAAGTCGAAACGAGGCTGATCAGCGGTCAGATGGCCAACATGGCCGTGTTCAGCGCCCTGGTGGACTATCTCAACCGGACCGACCGCAAGCGGGAGCCGGAACGCCTTCGTTTGGTCATGAACAACCATATCGGTCAGGGCGGTCATTTGAGCGCCCAGCCCATGGGCGCCCTGAAGGACTTTGTCCGGCATGACCCGCGCCTCGAACGCCCGGCCGTGATAAATTTCCCGGTCCGGCCCGAGGACCGCTTCAGGATTGACCTGCCCCGGACCCTGGAACTGATAGACGCTCATCGACCCCAGCTTCTCATTTTCGGCAAGAGCATGGTCCTCTATAAGGAGCCCGTGGCGGAAATCCGGGAACACCTGAACCGGACCGGACTCGACGCGGTGATCATGTACGACATGGCCCACGTCCTGGGTCTGGTGGGCCCGCACTTCCAGAAGCCGTTCGAGGAAGGCGCCGACCTGGTCACCGGTTCCACGCACAAGACCTTTTTCGGCACCCAGCGCGGCCTGGCCGGCGGCCGGTTCAAGGAAGACGAGGAGCGCTATCGGCTTTGGGAAGCCCTGGTCCGCCGCACCTTCCCGGGCTCGGTTTCGAATCATCACCTGGGCACCTTGCTGGGCCTGCTCATGGCCGCCTATGAAATGAACCATTTCAAGGACGATTATCAACCCCAGGTCCTGGCCAACGCCAAGGCCCTGGCCCGGGCCCTCGCTGATTGCGGCTTGAAAGTGGCCGGCGACCCGGCCCTGGGCTTCACCGAAACCCACCAGGTCATCGTCAACGTGGGCTATGCCCACGGCCCCGAGACCGCCCGCCGCCTGGAAGAGAACAACATCATTTGCAACTACCAGGCCGCCCCGGACGAAGAAGGCTTCACCGCCTCGGGCGCGTTGCGCCTGGGCGTGTCCGAGATGACCCGCTTCGGGATGAAAGAGGATCAGTTCCGCGATCTGGCCCAACTCATGGCCGACGTCATCCTGCGCCAACGCCAAGTGAAGGCCGAGGTCATCAAGCTCAGGGAACCCTATCGTGAACTCCATTATTGCTTCCGGGACGACGCCGGCGACGGTTTGATGGAAAAACTGCATTCGTTCCTGTAAGGACCGGGATGAGCGGCGGGGCATGTCCGGACTGGGGATCATTTATGAAGACAACCACCTTCTGGTGGTGGTCAAACCGGCCGGAACGCTGGCCCAGGGCGACGCCACGGGCCGGCCCAACCTGCTCGATCAGGCCAAGGCCGATCTCAAGGTCAGGCACGGCAGACCCGGCCGCGTCTTCTTGGGCCTGGTGCACCGGCTGGACCGCCAGGCCGCCGGGATCATGGTGCTGGCGCGAACGTCCAAGGCCGCGACCCGCCTGGCGGAACAGTTCCGCGACCGCCGCGTCCAGAAGGTGTATTGGGCCGTGGTCCACGGCCGGCCCGAACCGCCCGCCGGAGAATTGACCAGCCGCCTGATCCGCCGGGAGAATAAAAGCATCGAGGCTCGGCCCCAGGAGCCGGGGGGCCGGCCGGCCCATCTTTCCTACCGCACCCTGGCCCGAGGCACGAAAACCGCCCTGGTGGAAATCAATCTCCACACCGGCCGCCGCCACCAGATTCGAGCCCAGTTGGCCGCGCTGGGCCACCCGCTTCTGGGCGACGGCCGGTACGGCTCGAACGTCCCCCCGGCCAATGACTCGATCGCTCTTTTCGCCCGGGCTCTGACCCTGGTTCATCCCACGCGCGGCGAAACGATGACCTTCACCGCGGACCCCTCGTCCGATTGGCCGTGGCTGCCCCTGACTTAAACGCACGGGCTTGAAGCTGAATCCTATTCCTTCCGGGGCGCGGCCTTGACCCCGGTAACCTTCCCGCTCGACCTGAATCGGACTACCTGTAAGTCGCCTTTCGACCAAACGGTATTTTCAATTTCTTCATTCGCTGACGGAGGGTGGAGGGATTGATTTCCAGTAGGTCCGCCGCGCCGCCCTGGCCGTGGACCCGGCCCCCGGTCAGACGCATGACGCTCATGATATGTTCGGCCATGGCGCGGTCAAGGCCGTATGATTCGAGTTCGCGGCTGACTGACGGGCTCCTTTCGTTCAGAGGGTGGGAAGGCGCCATATCCTCAAACGAAAGCGGCCCCTCAGGGTTCATGATGATCGCTCTTTCCACGGCATTTTCCAGTTCGCGAACGTTACCGGGCCAGGAATGGCTTTTCATCCGTTCCAGCGCCGTGGGAGACAAAGAGGGCGTTCGGCTCAAACCCATAGCCTGGGTCTTCTTCAGGATGAAATGGCTGACCAGCGCCGGAAGATCGAACATCCGGTCACGCAAGGGAGGGATAACGATCGGAAAGACCCAGAGCCGGAAGTACAGGTCTTCCCTGAAGCCACCTTCGGCCATCATGGACTCGAGGTTGCGATGCGTGGCGGCCACTACTCGAATGTCCGCCTTGATCGGCTTCGTTCCACCAACCCTTTCGATCTCCTTGTCCTGAAGCACGCGCAATAGCCGCACCTGGGCCTCGAGTGGAAGTTCACCGATTTCATCGAGAAATATCGTGCCGCCGTGCGCCCGTTCGAACCGGCCGCGCTTTTGGGATATGGCGCCGGTAAAGGAACCCTTTTCATGACCGAACAGCTCACTGTCCATGAGCGTTCCGGGAATAGCCCCGCAATTGACTTTTATGAAAGGCCCCTGCTGGCGGGGGGAGAGGTCATGGATGGCATTGGCGATCAACTCCTTGCCCGAGCCGGTTTCGCCCAGCAGCAACACCGGGCTCTGCATCGGAGCCACTTGGCGGATCAAATCCATGACGCCTTTAAGCCCCATATCCGCGCCTACGATTTCCAGTCCGGCCGCCCGCCGCAGTTCCTCCCGCAAATAACGATTGTCGTCGGCCAGGCGATCCTTGAGCTTCAGCACCTGCCGGTAACGCAGATAGTTGCTCAAGGCCACGGCAAAGGGCTCATTCAGCGTTTCCACGAGTCCGCCCTGGTCTTGACTAAACGGTATACCGGTCGAATTCAGGATGCCCAAGATGCCCAGGATTTCTCCCTCGAGCCTTAAACGGAGCTGCAAACAGGAGGCGTCCGACTGGCCCACGGACCGGGCCACCGGTGCGGACAGAGCATCTTCGGACATCCGATTGACTATCCTGATCTGGGGGGCTTGATGTGGTTGGGCGTAAACTTGGTCGATCAGGGTTTTATAGGCCTGGTCAATGCCTATTTTCAAGCCGAGCACATCCGTGCCGGGATTGAGCACGCCGGCCACGGTTTCGACCGCGTCTTCGTCGGGATGGTAGACCACCATGGCCAAGCCATCGGCCGGAAGATAGCCCCGCAGAAAGGCGAGCGTATTTCGCAAGGCTTTACTGATATCCAGACTGCCGCAAATCTTGACCGTGGCCTGCCTGAAGAACTCCTTATCGTCGATGGGTAGCTTATTCAAATAGATATCCCTTAAATTGCCGTATTGTACACATTGTAGTTCATATTGCTTAATATGGCAACAATATCTGCACAATGAAGCAATAAAGCGATTTCTAATCTGTAAGTGTCGGAGATATAATCATTATTAACCATGGCCTACATATTGCTCTATAAACAAGCCAAATCATACTGTGAGGTGATGCGGGTGACCGGCCGGACCCTACCGTTTTCGGGCGGGAAGCGTTCCACTCACCTTTTTCATCCCGGACTGCCAGCGTCCTATTAACGGAAGGCAACTCGCCCACTAACGAACAGGAGAGTAAAAATGATCAAGGGATTTTTCGGCGTAAACATCGCGGTCAACGATCTGGAGGCCGCCACGGCCAAGTACGAAGCCTTGCTGGGCGTCCCGGCCCAGCAGGCCAAGTCGGAGGATTTCGCCTTTCCGGGCATAGTGGGGGTGGGGTTTGAATTTCATGGCGTGCTGATATCGCTGCTGTCGTCAAAAGACCAAGGAAACCCGGTCGGTGCCTTTCTGAAAAAAAAGGGCGAAGGCATCATCCTGATCTCGGTCAAGGCCGATGACATCGAAAACGATATCGAGGCCTTGCGAAAGAAGGGCCTTTCATTCCTTATGCCCGAGGTCTTTTCCGGGCCCTTTGGCAAGGTGAATTTCATCCCGCCCAAGACCATGCACGGCGTCCAGGTTGAGGTCATACAACCGGCGGGCCGTCTCGAGGGAGGCCGGTGATGGATGGATTCGTTCCCTGGCCGGCGGAGTTCGTCCGGAAATACATCGAAAAGGGATATTGGGCCGGCCTTCCTTTAGGGGATCACCTCGATCGTTGGGTGGTCGAGCACGCGGACCGGCCGGCCATCCTTTGGGAAGGCCGGGAAATTTCGTTCCGACAGATGGGAATCAACGTCGATCGTCTGGCCTACCACCTTTCCCAGATAGGCCTCCAGACGTATGACCGGGTCATCGTCCAGATGCTTAACACCCCGGAATTGATCTACCTGGTCTACGCTTGCTACAAGCTGGGCGCCATCCCCATCTGCTCGCTGCCCCTCCACCGCTGGACCGAAATCAGTTTTTTCGCCGACAAGACCAAGGCCCGGGCCCATGTCATACCCGGCGAGAAAGTCATGGGGTTCGACTTTGGCGATTTCGCCGATAAGGTCCAGGACGAGTATCCGAACGTCGAAATCATAATTACCGCGGACGCCGCCTTCCGGCCCAACATGGTCGGTATCAAGGAGCTCATTGCGCGGGACGTGGATGAAGCTGAAATCAGGGCGGAGTTGGCCAAGCACAAACCGGACCCCATGAAGCCGGCCATCTTTCAGCTCTCGGGAGGCACCACCGGCGTTCCCAAAATCGTCCCCCGCACGCACAACGACTATGCCTATAACGCCAGGTGCAACGCCGAGGCTCAAGGGATAAGGGCGGGTGACCGACTTCTCGGATCGGTCCCGATGATGCACAACGCGGGCCTGATCTGCGGGGTCATGCCCACTCATCTGACCGGCGCGGCCTTCGCCCCCTGCGCCCCCAAGACCCAAGCCATACTGGAATGCATAGATCGAAATCAAACCAACATTATCGCCATGGTTCCCGTTTTTCTGCATGAGCTTCTGGCTGTTCCAGGCGAGGAGTTGGCCCGCTACGATTTGGCCTGCGTCGAGACGCTGGCCTGGGGCGGAAATCCGGTGGCCCAAGAGATCCAGATGAAGTTCCGGGAAACCTTTCACTGCAAGAGCATTCAGGTGTACGGCATGGCGGAAGGGCTGATCTGCTGGACCCGTCCCGACGACCCGCTTGACGTCCAGATCAACACGCAAGGCCGCCCCGTCTCCGAGGCCGATGAAGTGATCGCGGCCGACGTGAACACCGGACTCGAGGTTCCGGTGGGGGGGATCGGCGAGTGCTGGACCAGGGGGCCATACACGATCAGAGGTTATTTCGACGCCGAGGAACACAACGCGGTCGTCTTCACCGAGGACGGGTACTATAAAACCGGAGACCTGATTCGGAAAGACGCTTACGGAAATATCACCTTCGCCGGCAGGATCAAGGATTGCATCAGCCGAGGCGCCGAAAAAGTCAACGCCGAAGAAGTTGAGGCTCATATCGTCGAATTTCCCAAGGTTGATCAGGCCGCCGTCGTGGGCATGCCCGATGAGGTCTACGGAGAAAGGGTCTGCGCCTTTGTGGTGCCCCTGCCCGATCAGAAATTTGCCCTGGAGGAACTTAACGAGTTCCTGCTGAACGTAAGACAGGTGGCTCGATTCAAGACGCCGGAAAGGCTCGAGTTTATCGACGAGCTTCCAATCTCGGCGGTCGGGAAATTGGAGAAGAAGACCTTGCGGAAAAAAATCATGGAAATAATTCGGGCCGAGGGTGGTTACACCGGTGAGTCCGACGGCGGCGCCCCAAGAGTCAAGACGGCTCGCCAGGCCTTCGACGCCATGCGCCGGGTCTTCTCTCCCGAGGCGGCCCAGGGCGTCACGGAAGTATTTCAGTTCCACATCACCGGAGCGGAAACGCCTGATTGGTTCATCTCGATCAAGGACAGGGCCTGCCTGGTCGGCGAAGGAAACAACGCCGATCCGACCGTGACGTTGACCATGACGGAAACAGATTTCCTGGAACTGCGCAACGGCGAGGTTGACGGCCGGACACTGCTGATGGGCGGGCGCATTAAGGCCGACGGAAATATCATGGCGGCGGCCTTGATGTTGTCTCTGTTTCCGGTCAAGTAGTTTGATTCGGTGGTTCGCCAGCAACGAAAGCGACAGCGTTTAAGACCAAGGCGAGGGACGGATCGAAAAGCCGGAGATAGCCGCCCCCTGCTTCCGGACTTGTGGGCGCGAGGACGGTTGGGCCAGACGCCCATGGAGGCGGAACTTCATCAATGGCCAGCGCCCCGGTTACGTTTTATGAAAGGCACGACGTGGCTGAACATGAAATCTGCCTGAAGCTCACTGACTGGCTGAAAAGGCTCACCTCGGTCTGCCGGACCCCGGCGAGCTGAGTTCCCTGCTGCAAGCCACTTATACCCCGGAAGAGGCTGAATTGGCCCCGGGCATGCCCTTTGCCGGCCGAAACCTCGGGGAACTGACGGAATAGTTCCTACGGCTGGGGCTTTTTACGGTTAAAACAACATGGGACCGGAAATTACTCGCGGACAGGCCCGGATATCCTCGAACAACCACGGTATGCCGGGAAAAGGCTCTGAGAGGAGGTAATTTTGTCCGATCGATGCGGATATTTTGGAGAAATTCTCTGGGTGAACCTTTCGACGGGAAAGGCCGAAAAGGAGACGCTCCCGGATAACCTGTATAGAGACTATATCGGTGGGTATGGAATAGGCGTGAGAATCCTGTTCGATCGGATGCCCTCTCATTCCAATCCGCTAGGTCCGGACAACATTATAGGGTTTCTTCCCGGATTGCTTACCGGCACGGTTGCGCCCTTTTCCGGACGTTACATGGTCGTGGGTAAGTCGCCGCTGACCGGCACCTGGGGGGACGCCAACAGCGGGGGGTATTTCGGCCCGGCCATAAAGTACTGCGGGGTGGATGGTATCTTCGTGACCGGCATTTCGGAAGCGCCTGTGTACCTGCTCTATGACGGCCGCCAACCCCGGTTGATGGACGCGGCCGAATGCTGGGGATTGGATGCCTCCGAAACCGAAGATTACATGCGGAGCATGTACGGGAAAGCCACCCAGGTGGCGGTGATCGGTTCGGCCGGTGAAAAGATATCCCTAATTTCTTGCGTTATGACCCATAAAGGTCGCGCCGCCGCCAGATGTGGACTGGGCGCGGTCATGGGCTCCAAAAAACTCAAAGCGGTGGTCCTGACCGGCGATGTGGAAGTTCCAATCCATGATTCCAATCGGTTGAAAACCATGGCCGCCGACTACATCAAGCAGATGAAACGGAAACCGAGTTGGAAAACGAGACTATTCCAGCGCATTTTAAAAGTGCCCTCCATTGTCCGCCGGATGCCGGGTGAGATGAAGGTTGAGGCGGATCTCTGGGTCAACGTGGCCGGGAAATACGGAACCTCGTTCGGGAACACCCTGAGCGCCATCACCGGCGACTCCCCGGTCCAAAACTGGAAAGGTATCGGCTATCATGATTTCACCATCGACCAGGCGCAGCAGATCAATGGGGAACATTACCTGAATTACAAAAAGAAATCCTACGGCTGCGCCGCCTGTCCCCTGCGCTGCGGCGCGATATTGTCCGTGCCGGCAAAAGGAATCCAGGAGACCCATCGTCCCGAGTATGAAACGTCATGCATGTTCGGAACCATGCTTCTGAACAGCGACCTTCATTCCCTGATTGAGGCGAACGAACTCTGCAACCGAGCAGGATTGGACACCATCTCCACCGGATCCACCATCGCCTTCGCGTTCGAATGCTTTGAAGCAGGGCTTATTACCGAGGCGGATACTGGGGGGCTGCCGTTACACTGGGGAGATTCGGAAGCCGTGATCCGCATACTCCGTATGATGATCGAGAGGGAAGGATTCGGAGACATACTGGCCGACGGGACGAAAAAAGCCGCGGAGTGGATTGGCCGGGAAGCTGGAAAATATGCGATGCAATATTATGGGCAGGAGATCCCCGCGCACGATCCCAAGTACAGCAACAGCCTCGCTCTGACCTATATCTCTGATCCAACCCCGGGACGCCACACCGCGGCGGATACGGATTTTTACTGCATGTTCGAGTTCGATAAATTCATGAAAGGCGTCCGGTTGCCGAAAGACCGAAAGAATGCACAAAATAGAGCAATAACCCAGAAAACCATAATTGCCCTGATGCAGGTCTTTAACAGTCTGGGCTACTGCCAGTTCGGCATGCTGGCCGGACCGATGCCGGTGTACGAGATCATCGAGGCCGTTACCGGCTGGAAAACCGACTATGAAGAGATCATCAAGACCGGCCTCAGGATTCATAACCTCCGACACGCCTTTAACCTCCGCGATGATATCAATCTTATGTCTGGTGAACTTCCGGATCGTATCACCGGTAATCCGCCCCAGGCCAAGGGACCCAACAAGGGCGTCTCCCTCGACATCAAAGAATTCAAGAATGAGTTCTGTAGGCTCATGGATTGGGACTCCAAGACCTCGGTTCCCTCCAATACCTTGCTGAAAGACCTGGGCCTGGATTTCGTGATCGGACAGATCTGAATCATCCTGGGCACATGAGGAGGACATCATGAAGGTATATGTAACCGGAGGATCGGGATTTTTGGGGCGGCCCCTGATCGAAAAACTGGTCGCACAGGGAAAACGGGTGACGGCTCTGGCCATGTCGGCAGGCGATGCTGAAGTCGTCCGGGAACTTGGGGCCGAACCGGTGATCGGCACCTTGCATGACACCGAAATCCTGCGTCAGAGTATGGCCCAATGCGATGCAGTTATTCATCTCGCTGCATTGATGAAACTGTTCGGTAACTGGAATGAGCTTTTCAGCGTTAATGTCGATGGAATGAGAAACATTTTAGCCGTAGCCAATAATCTGGGCGTCCGACGTTTTATCTACGTCAGCGCAGCCGGTGTCCTATGTGATGGTTCACCGGTGGTCGACGCCGACGAAACCCGGCCCAGACCGAAAAAGCCCGTAGGCGCGTACGCCGGCACCAAGGCTATTGCCGAAAGAAGCGTTCTCGAGGCCAATTGCCCTGGTTTCGAAGTTGTTGTCGTCAGACCGCCATGTTTATGGGGTAAGGGGGACTTGGCCATGCTGCCAACCTTGAGCCAGATGGTTCGTGATGGAAAATGGAAATGGATCAATAAGGGCGACTATCCCTATTCGGTATGTCATGTCAAGAATGCCTGTGAAGGGGTGATCAAGGCTCTGGATAAAGGGCGCGGCGGCGAGATCTATTTTGTGGCGGATGGTGGCCAGACATCATTTCGTGATGTCTTCGATCCTCTGCTTCGGACGCAGGACGTCGATCCCGGAGAAGCTAGCATGCCCCTATGGTTAGTACGTGCGATCGCGTCGGTCCTTGAATCAGTCTGGCGGTTTTTAAAAATAAATGGTGAACCTCCAATCGCTAGGGACACGGTCAGCCTTTTTTTTACACCTCTTTCCATCAATGACAGTAAAGCCCGACAGGAGTTGGGTTATGAAGGGTCGGTGACTTTAAAAGAGGGATTGGCCGAGCTAAAGAACGCATAGCTTGTATTTCTTTGGAAAATGAAACGCACGAACGATAAGTGTGAAATGGCTGATTTTCAGTCATGCGAAGCACAAGCCCAATATCATTCCAGACTGGTTATCCATGACCGAGTTAAGGAAATCTTTCAGGATGAAGTCGTGATTTCCGAACGTGGAATAGATATCTGTCCGCCGTCAAAAGACTGATGCAGACGGTGAGTTTCCAGCCCGAAACGGATACGTCGCCGGCCTAAGTTCGGTGGGAGGGAATTGAATGAGATACGCGGAAACCGGTTTCAACCTGGAAATAGACCTGACCCGGGGCAATATCGAGAAAGTCGCGACCGAGCCCGAGGATACCGAGCTTTTCCTCGGCGGACTGGGAACGAACGCCAAGCTGATGTGGGATCGTGTTCCTCCGGAGGTCGATGCCTTCTCGCCGGAGAATCAGTTGATTTTCGCCGCCGGGCTCCTAGTTGGCACGCCCGCCATCGGGGCAAACCGCACCATTGTTACCAGCCTCTCCCCCCAGACCAAACTCCTGGCCTTCTCGATGATGGGGGGTTTTTTAGCGCCGGAACTGAAGTTTGCCGGATATGACAAGCTGATACTGCGCGGCAAAGCCCCGGATCTGGTTTACATCTGGATACACGACAACCAGGTGGAAATACGCGACGCCGCCCATTTGAAGGGTAAAGGCGCCGTCGAAACCCAGAACTTGATCAAAGCGGAGCTGAATGAGCCGAAAGCACAGGTGGCCGCCATCGGCCTGGCCGGTGAAAACCGGGTCTTTTATGCCTCCATCGAGCATGACAAGTCCAGTGCCAGTCGAGGCGGGCTGGGCGCCGTCATGGGGGACAAAAGAGTAAAAGCGATAGCTGTTCGCGGAACGGGGGACGTCCATGTGGCCCGGCCGGTTGAGTTCATGGAACTCTGCCGGGAAGTGAGGGCCTATATTGAATTCAGGAAGACGCACCCGGTTCCGGAGACGCCGGCCATCAACGAATATCTCGGCTCGCCTTCCGAGATGTCGGTGCATGACGAGAAGTTCCACGCCAATTACGGGTCCTGGGGAAACTCGCGCAAGATCATACTTGATTACTGGAACGCTGAGGTTGAAAAAGAATGGAAGGAAACCCTGGAAAGCATGCGGGGCAGCTTCGTTAGCTGTTTCAATTGTCCGATGCAGTGCGCCGCCACCATTTCCCCGCCGGGACAACCCACTTACATGATGAAATGCTACTCCAAAATGACCTACGCCATGGCGGCCTACTCCAATCTGGATTTCAACCTGAAAATCGCCCAAATGGCCACGGAGTACGGTGTAGACGGCATCTCCTGCCCTCAGGTCATCGCCTGCGCCCTGGAACTATTGGAATGGGGCTTTTTCAAGGATGACGACTTTCCGGGCCTGCCGGCGGACAGCGAGGGGCGGTTCTACTATTTGTTGGAAAAAATCGTCCGCCGGGAGGGGGTGGGCGATTTATTGGCCGACGGCCTGTATTACCTGGAACAAACGTTCGGCGCCAAGGCCAGGCCGTTTACCCGCAACACCATTAAAAGGCAGGAGCAGGTGAATGCCAAGGCCTATACCCTGAATCCGATCTATTTCCTGATGTTCGCCACCGGCGAAAAGATCCAGATCACCCAAATCCAGGGGGCCTTCCCCCAGAACCCTTTTTCTTCGAGGCCGGTGCGGGAAGAGTTTGCCAAGGACTGGTTCCAGGTGCCGGACGAAAAATTCAAGCGGTATTTTGTGGATTGGCAGAGGAACCGCGAGGGGGAAAACAAGAATCCCTACTATCCGACGGTAAAGATGTCCTGCGAAATCGTCGATTGGCAGGAGAAGATGCACTACCTCGACGATTCCCTTGGCACCTGCGCCGGATTGTCGTCATTTCACCAGAAAGCCCCCTACCACATCCACAATTTCCCCAAGTTCATCGCGGCGGGGACCGGTCTGGATATGGACGAGGAAAAATTGACCACCGCCACCAGGAGAATCAGAACCTTGATCAGGGCCATCAACGTCAGGCGAGGTTTGAGGCGAAAAGATGACTGCCCGCCGGAAGACCATTGGATGCAGCGCTTACCGGAGCTTGAAGCCGAACTCCTGGATGAATACTACAAAATCAAGGGATGGAACAAGGACAGTATCCCGACCAGGGAGTCGCTGCATGAGTTGGGTTTGGATTTCGTGAGTAAGGATTTAATCCAGAGGGATATTTTAACCGAGTGCGACGATTAGTCCCGCCAAGAAGCGGCGTCTATCTCTCGGAGAAAAGTTTAACCGGCGAACGCTTCGACCACCGACCTGTTTCTTCAAGGATTCTCCAGCCAAGACAGTTGCTACCGCCCGACCCTTCCGTGCGGACGGCGCTCCAAAATGCTTGTCTTTCCTGAATAATCTGCTATAATGGCGGCCATGGAAACAAAAGCTTCGCGCCTCGCCCTGATCCTGGCCCTCCTGGCTTTCACCCTCATTACCGCCTCCGGCTGCCTGGAGGGGGTGCTGCCCAAGAAAAAGGTTATTTATCCACCCTCGGAATCGGTTGAGCCCAAGGAAACCAGGCCGCCCTCGGGTTCCGAACAGGAGTTGCTGCAAGAAGCGGAAAAAGCCCAGGACAAAGGCCGATTCAAGGAAGCCCTGGCCAAACTCGAAGCCTTCCTGAAGGAATATCCGGACTCGGCCTACGCCGACATGGCCCTGGCCATGACGGGCCAGATAAGGGAGAAGCAGGGTGAAAAGGAACAGGCGGTCAAGGCCTATCGAGAGATTATCCAGAAGCATCCCCACAGCCGCTTTCAGAATGAAGCCGGGCTGCGCCTGACCGCCTTGTACCTGGACCTGGGCCGTTACGAGCAGGCCCGGGATCAGGCCGGGGACATGCTGGCCCGGGTGAACAAAAAGAACGAAAAAGCCAGGCTGCGGATACTGCTGGCCCGGGCCCACCTGGGCCAGGGCAACCACGGTCCGGCCCTGGACCTGTTGCGGAAAGCACACCAGGAGACCAGCGACCAGATGGACAAGCAGGAGGCCGGCCGGGTTATGAAGGCCGTCATCGCGTCCATGAGCCCGGAGGAGCTGTACCAGGCCCAGACCGAGATCGGCCGGGACTTTCCGGGCGCGTACTTGGCCTACGTCCTAGCCTACCGCTTATACGAAACCGGCCGGAAGGATGAAGCCAAGGCCCAACTGGGGCATTTTCAGAAACAGTTCCCCGACCATCAGGAATTGAACCGGGAGGCTCTGACCCTGAGTCGGGCCATGGAAAGCGGGGGAGCGCCGCCGCCTCTGACCGTAGGCCAAGACTACCTTAAGGCCCAGACCGCCAGGAAAGCCGGGACCGGGACCTCGGTTGAAACCGCCGCGCCGGCCGGAGAAAAAGCCGGTAAAACCATGGAGCAGATCGAAGGCCCGGTGACGGCCATGGAAGTGGCCTGCATCCTGCCACTGAGCCAGAGCAAGCAGGCCCAGTACGGCCAGGAAGTGCTCAAAGGCCTCAAACTGGCTTTCAAGACCTATCGGCCCCAGACACCGGGTTTCAAATCCAACTTAGTGGTTCTCGATTCCAAGGGTGAACCTGACCTGGCCGCCAGGATGACGGCCAAGGCCTCGTCCAACGGCAACATAGCCGCGGCGGTGGGTCCCCTGTTGAGCCGGGAAGCGGCCGCGGCCGCGCCCAGGGCGGAAGAAGAATCGCTGCCCTTGCTCACCATCACCCAGAAGCAGGACATCACCCAAGCCGGCCGGCACGTGTACCGCCTTTTCCTGACCCCCAAAGCCCAGGCCGAAATCGTGGCCCGGTACGCGGTCCAGGTCCTGGGTCTGCGCCGCCTGGCCATACTCTATCCCAACGAAACCTACGGCCAGGAGATGCGCGACTATTTCGGACACGAGGTCAAGCGGCTGGGCGGGGAGATAGTCAAAGTGGTGGCCTATAATCCCAAGGGCACGGAGTTTTCGGCCGAAATACAAAAGCTGGCCGGGGTAGGTCGGGCCGTCAAGAAAGTGGCCGCCGGCCGGAAGGTCCAGGTGGACTTCGAGGCCGTGTTCCTGCCCGACAGCTACCGGGCCGTGGCCATGATCGCGCCCCAGTTCGCTTATCACGACATCATGACCGTGCGCCTGCTCGGGACCTCCTTGTGGCATACCCCGCGCCTGCTGACTTCAGCGGCCCGCTACACCCAGCGCTGCGTGATCCCCACGCCGTTCTACGCCGACGGCGATCGAGCCGAGGTCAAACGGTTCGTGGCCGCGTACGCGGCCCTGTCCCAGGATGAAAAAAATGAGACCGGGGCCAAGAAGGAAAGCGGAGAAGCCAAGGAGCCCGGTCAATTCGAAGCCTACGGTTATGACGCCGGCACGCTGGTTTTGACCCTTCTGGACAAGGGCCGCATCACCTCCCGGGAGGACCTGCTCAAGGCCTTGAACAAAATGGCGCCCTTCCCGGGCGTCACCGGCCGCTTCACCTTTGATTCCAACCGGGATTACAAGACGGAGCCGATCCTGCTCACCGTGGAAGGTTCCGAGTTCAAGCTGATTCGATAAGACCGGGCTAGCGGCAGAGCAGGGACTCGGTTTCCTTTTCGCCGCGCAGGGCCAGGTTCTCGTAGGGGGTCAGTGATTCCGGCCGGCCGCTCCGCGTTTTGTTCTCGCGCAGAAGACCCAGCGCTTCCCTGACCTTATCCTGGTCACCCAAAGCGGCGTATAAACGAATGGCCCGATCCAGTTCCTGGACGGCCTGATCCCACCTGCTTCTTTCCTGAGACAGCCGGCCCAGTATCTCCAGGTCCTGGGCGATGCCGCGCGGATTTTCCGCTTCCTTGTCCAGGTCCAGGGCCAGGGAGACCTGGCGTTCGGCCTGGTTCAAATCGCCGGAGGCCTGGGCCACCAGGCCGAGCTGTAAATGTATGCCGGCCAGGGCCCCGGCCGGCCCATTCTTGACCGCGGCGGCCTGAGCCTGTCTCAACAAGGCTTCGGCTTCGGCCAGACGGCCCTTGGTCCGCAGCAGCATGGCCAGGTTGGTCAAATGCAACGGCAGGCCGGGCTGGTTTTCCAGGTCCTGGGCCGAGGAGGCGGCCCGACGCCAAAGGTCCTCTGCCTCTTCCCGGCGACCGGCTTTAAAGGCCATTCCGGCCAGGTTGCCCAGGATGAGAGCCTCCTCGGCGGCGTCCTTGACTATCTTGTTCAGTTCCAAGGCCCGGGTCAACATCTCGCCGGCCTCGGCCAATCTGCCCTGGGCCAGGGCCGCGGCCCCCAGGTTGTTGTGAGCCCTCACCAGACCCGGCAGATCATCCACCAAACGACTGGTTTCGGCGGCCTGAAAAAAATACCTTTGGGCCCGCTGATAGCAGCCTCGGGAATACCAGTAACTGCCCTGGCTGGCCAGGCGGTTGGCTTCGGCCAGCAGCACCGGGTCCGGCTTCCTGGGCTTGTTGCCGGAAGAGCAAGCCGGTCCGACGGCGATAAACAAGACCACCAGCAATCCGGCCACGGCGATTCTCGTCACTGACCTGCCGCCGGCGGTCAAAATCAATTCCCCCGTATCTCGACGCCGTGGCTTTGCGGGACGGGCTGAGCCGGCAGGTTGCCCCGGATCAGGAAATTCTTCTTGACCGACTCGAGTATCTGATTCACGTCCCGAAGCCCCTGCCTGGCCTGCTGGCTTATCTCCGGCACGTCCTTCACGGTCGCTTCCAGTTCCAGGCTGATGCGTTCGATCTTTTCCAGGATGCCGCGGACCTGGGTGACCACGTCTTTCTGCCCGGCCGGATCGGTCTTGGCCTGTCCCGCGGCCTTACCGGTGATGTATCGGACGGATTTCATGGCCACCTCGGCCGCGGCCAGAATCCGGTCCAGCGTCTTCAATTCCGCAATCAACTTGCCGTAAAGCTCGTCCTCCTTGACCAAACGGCCCAGGGTCCCCTGTCCCGAGGCGATGGAGCCGGTGACTTCACGCACGTTGCTCAGGGAACCCATGAGCGGTCCGGTCGGGTCTTCGAGCTGTTTGATCAGGCTGGCCACTTTTTCCATGGTCTGTTCAATCACCTGGAGCTTGTGCTTGAGTTCGAACTCTTCCACGTAATCGGAAATCTTCTTTTGCTCGATGGCGGGTATCTGGCCGCCGGGCGGTATCATGGCCTCCTGGAAACTACCGGGGATGATACTGATATACTCGCTGCCGATAAAAGTCGGGCTCTCTATGGCGGCCTTACTGTCGGCCCGGATGCGGGAGGAATAAGTGGCCAGAATCCGCATGGTCACTTTGACCAGATTCTCCTCGGTCAAGGCCACCTCGGTCACCTGGCCTATGTCGGTCCGGAGCAGCTTCACCTTGACGCCGGGCTGGAGGTTGTATCCTTCCTTATACACGGCCCAATACGTGTTATGCTGGCGGAACCAGTTCTGGCCCCGGCCGACCGCCACCACGGTCAGCAGCACGGACAGGAAGGCGAGCAGGATCAGCAGGCCCGCCATCCTTTCCATGAACGTGAATTTCAGCGTCACCCCTTCACCACGCCGCCTTTAAACCGGCCGTATTCATCGGACTTGTACTCCTCCGCCGGCAGCAGCCTGTGGCCCTCCTCGGTCAGGACCAGGACCCAGTTCACCCAATCCAGAGTATTGGCGGCGGTGAGATCGGACACCAAGAAAGCGGCTTCGCCCCGGACCACCATGCCCTCGATCTCGATCTTGACCAGATCGAAATACTGGTCCAGGTCCAGGACCGGTGTCTCCAGGAGAAAGAGCCTGGGCCGTTTGACCAACTCCCGGGCGTAAACGGCCAGCCGTTGCAGGGCGAAGGGCAAAGCGGCCGGCCGGAGATGCCGGTCGTCATACAGCCCCAGCCTTTCCAACAAGTCCTTGACCTGGGCGGCCGCCTCCGAGTGGGAGATGTTCCGGTGATAGATCAACCCCAAGACCAGGTTGTCCAGGAGGCTCATGTTGCTGACCAGCCTGGATTCCCGGTGGACCCAGCCGATCCGCCGTCTCAAGTCCAGAACCTGGGCCTCGTTGAACTCCTGTTCGGTCCGGCCCAGCCACCTGATCCAGCCTCGGGCCGGCTGCTCCAGAGTGGCGCATATTTGCAGCAAGCGCCGGGATAAAAGCTGGAGATCGGACAGGATCAGTCCGCCCTGCCCCACCACCAAGCTGAAGGAAAGGCCGCTGAAAAACCGGCGGCCGTTTTCCTCATATTCCAAGTCCTGGCCTTCCAGGACCAGTTCCGACATGGCCAACGCCTCGCTCTCCGGACCTCGCCGGCCTGGATCAAAAGGAAAAAGACACGGAAACGATAATATTCAAAAACACGCTGTAGAGCAAGCAATCCACCAGGGCCCGGGAAACGCGGGGCGGTACGCTGGTAATGGCGCCCTCGGCCAGGAAACCGTTATACATGCAAACAACGGGGATCATCAGGCCGAAACACAGGCCTTTGACCAGCACGACCAGAAAATCGGACCGTTGGATCGTACTGGCCAAGTCACGAAAATAACTCCAGGCCGTGATATCGGTCAGGGCCCAGGCGGCGAAAAACCCGCCCACTACGGAGATCATGTCGAAGATGATTATCAGGCAGACCACGGCCGTGGCCACACCCAGAAGGCGCGGCGCGCATAGAAGGTGCAAGGTGGGGATGCCCTGCATCTCCAAGCCCTCTATTTCACCCAGAACCTTCATGTAACCGATCTCGAGGGCAATGGCGGAACCGGAGCGCAGGACCACGATGATGGCCGTGACCAGGGGCCCGATCTCCCGAATCAGGGCCGCGATCAAAAGGACGCTCAAGCCTTCCAAGTTGCCCAGCCTGGCCAGTTTGTCCACGCCCTGAAGAATGATCAAGGCGCCGGACAGCAGGGCCAGCATCGTGATCAGTTCCAGGGATTGGACGCCGGTGAAATATATCTGTTCGACGAGTATGCGGCCGATCAGGCGGCGGCCCGCGGAACGGTAGCGGACCACGGTGCGCAGGCAGACCCAGAAAAAGGCCAGGTGATCCACGATCCTGAATACTTTGTTCAGGAGCCACCGGCCGGTGGGCCCCGAGACCGCGTCTATCCTGGCGCCCAGGTTCATGGCCTGTTCCCGACCCGGCCGCCGGCCGTTCGGGTAGGCGGCGTCAGGATAAACGCGCCCAGCGCTCTGGCAAGGGGCGGCAAAGCCTTAATCCGTTATTTGATTTTCATTTCCAGAAGGCGTGATTGACCGGAAGACAGGTCCCGCAATTTCAACCTCAGTAGCATCGGCTCCCTGACTTCAGCGGGAAAGAAAAGAAAGCCATGGCTTATTTCCTGGGGCCGCAGGGGCTGCTCCTTTAAATCCCTGGCTTGCAGGTCCCGGGCGATCATCTCCTTGGAGCGACCTTCTTCCAGGCCGTTGTACCCGCCTTTGACCGCGCCGACGGCCGCGCCCGCGGCGGCGCCCTTAACGATGGCCTGGCCGATATCATGTCCGGTCACCACACCGAAGGCCGCTCCCAGGATGCCGCCGGCAAGGGAACCCAGGGCGCCGCCCTTGACTCCCTGGCCGGCCACCCGGGACGGGGCCAGTTGCCGATCTATCCGGTCGTAGGCGGCGTGGGCCGGCAGAATGTTCCATAGATTGCCTTCCCGATCCAGCAGCATGGTCTGGTCCGCCACTATGTTCAAGGTCTGGCCGCCTTTGTTGTCCACGATCACCTGGACCGGCAGAAGCCCGGCGCCCAACACGTCGAAGCCGAAAGCCGACTGGGCCGCGGCCCGGTCGGACCAGACCTGGGCCGCTATCACCGCGCCGAACACGGTGACGTGATTGGGATAGGACTCGACCGACTTGATGGGCACCGGCCGATATTCCTGGCCGGCGCACCCCGAGAACATCATCAGCGCGACCAGCAGGCCGCACCAGGACTTTTTACTCATCGCTCCGGACTCCTCGTCCAACATATTTCCATTTCAAGATATTCGCTTTAGGAACCGAAGTCAATTCCGGTGATTCTTGACAAGCCCCCAACCTTGGCCTACTTTCGTTCGCAGTCGGCCCTGAAAGGAGTAATGAGCATGGCGGACGAACCAAGCGAAACCAGACGGCAGCAGGATATCGTCATTCAGGCCAACCTGTCGCGCATCAAGAAAAAGTACCTGGTCATGAGCGGCAAGGGCGGCGTGGGCAAGTCCAGCCTGGCGGTGAACCTGGCCGTGACCCTGGCCCTGAACCAGGCCCGGGTCGGCCTCCTGGACGTGGACCTGCACGGGCCGAGCGTGCCGCGAATGCTGGGCCTGTCCGGCCGACTGGAAGTGGCGGCGGACCGGAGCATCCTGCCGCGGAGCTATAATTCCAACCTGCGGGTGGTTTCCATCGAGAGCCTGCTGGCCGACGGCGACGACGCGGTGATTTGGCGCGGCCCCAAGAAAATCAACACCATCCGGCAGTTCATCTCCGACGTCTCCTGGGGCGACCTGGACTACCTCATCATTGACAGCCCGCCCGGTACCGGGGACGAATCCCTGACCGTGGCCCGCACCGTCACCGGCGCCAGAGCCATCGTGGTGACCACGCCGCAGGAGATTTCGCTGGCCGACGTGCGCAAGTCCATCCGGTTTCTTCGAAAGGTGGGCCTGGAGGTGGCCGGGTTGGTGGAAAACATGAGCGGCTTCGTCTGCCCCCATTGCGGTCGGGAAACCGAACTCTTCGGCCGCGGCGGCGGACGGCTTTTAGCCGAGGCCCTGGGGCTGCCTTTCCTGGGCGCCGTGCCGCTCGAGCCGGCCGTGGTGCCGGCTTCGGACCAGGGCCGGCCCCTAGTCCTGGAACACCCGGACTCGCGCTTTGCCCGGGCCATAGCCGCGATGGCCGCCGCCCTGTAAATATTTATCATTCAAGGACCTCTTGATCGGCCCTCCTCCCGCCGCCGGCCCGGGCGGGCTTCCTGAAAAACCCTGGGCTTTCCTCAAGTCAACATTGTGTTTTTAATCAATTTATTAGTAACAACCTTGGATAAATCTTTTACCTTTCCCATTTTCCGGCCGGCCCGCCCTATTTTTTTCTTGACAAAGATGTCTTCATTTTGTAAATTTACTACAAATTAGCCTTCAACCCTATTTAAGGGTTAAAATATGAAAATTGGTTACATACCGCCGCATCGCCACCCCTACCGCGGAACCAACCACAACGGCCGCGCCCAAGCCGACCCGGCGCCCGGCCCGGACTTCTGTCCAGGACCATGACCGATCTCTTGGCCGCCATACGGGCCGCCTGGCCCCGGTTCAGAAAATCGGAACGAAAAGTGGCCGAATGCGTCCTTAAAGACCCCGAAGCCATGCTTCTTCTTTCCATCACCGACCTGGCCGAGACGGCCGGCACCAGCGACCCCACCGTCACCCGATTCTGCCGCCGCCTGGGCCTGAGCGGGTACATGGAATTCAAGATGAACCTGGCCCGGGATCTACCCAGCAGCCACGCCCTCCACGAAAACGTGACCGAAGGCGACACGGTCCCGGAGATATTCAACAAGCTGCTCGCCGCGGCCAGGGAAGCCATCACCGAAACCATGAACAACCTTGACCAGGAGTCGCTGCGGCAGGCGGTCGAAGTCCTGGCTTCGGCCCGGCGCCTGGAAATATACGGCGTGGGCGGTTCGGCCGTGGTGGCCCGGGACGCCCACCACAAGTTCTTCCGCCTCGGTCTTCCCTGCGTGGCCTACGACGATCCCCACATGCAGATCATGTCCGCGGCTCTGCTGGGCCCCCAGGACGTGGTCCTGGCCGTCTCCCACACCGGCTCGACCAAGGACGTGGTGGAAAGCGCCAAGGTGGCCCGCAAGGCCGGCGCCACGGTGATCGGTATCCTGGGCACGGACAAATCCCCTCTGGCCAAAGTCTGCCACGTGACCCTGTCCGTGCGTTCGCATGAGGCGGCCCTGCTGCTGGCCCCCATGGCCTCCCGCCTGGTCCAGTTGGCCGTGGTGGACGTGCTTTTTGTCTCCGTGGCCATGCGGCAACCCGGCGAGATCAAGGAGCGGCTGGACAAGGTGAAACGGGCCCTGGTGGACAAGCGTTATTGATCGCCTCAGGCCGCCGCCGGGAAGGCTGAAGGAGGTGCACCGATGCTGGCCGGATTGGAAAGGATGCTGGTCAAGATCAACCGAGGTCTAGTCGGTTCGATGATGGCCGTGATGTTCATTCTGGTCTTTATCAACGTGGTCGGACGGTACGGCTTCGGCCGGTCTTACGGCGCGGCCGAAGAGGTCTCGACCTTTCTCATGATCTGGATCACCTACCTGGGCGCCGGGCTGGCCCTGCGTCAGGGCCGGCACGCGGCCATTGACCTTTTCCAGGATGTCCTGCCCGACCGGGCCCGCCGGGTTCTGCGGGCCGGCTTGGCGCTGATCGTTTTCCTCTTCTTTGCCTTGCTGGCCTACCATGGCTTTCGTTTTTCCATTTTCGGCTGGAGCCAGATAACCGACGCCACTCAACTCCCCCGGGGTTTGCCTTATCTGGCCGTGCCCCTGGGCGCGGCGGGGCTGGCCTTGCACCTGTTGCTGATATTCAAGACCTGGTTGAACAAAGACTGGGAAAAAGACCCAACCGATGAAGAGCCGGCGCCGGCTGAAGAGGAGGCCTCATGGCCCTGACGCTCTTTCTGGTTTTCGTGATCGGCCTGACCATCGGCCTGCCGGTTTCAATCACCATGGGGCTTTCGGGCATGCTGGCCGTCATGGTGGACGGCCGTTTCCCGGTCATGGTCGTGCCGCAATACCTCTACAACGGCATCAGCTCTTTTCCCCTCATGGCCGTGCCTTTCTTCATCCTGGCCGCCGAACTCATGACCGCCAGCGGTTTGACCAATTCCTTGATGCGCTTCGCCAATGATCTGGTGGGCCATATCCGGGGCGGACTGGGACACGTGAATGTGCTGGTGAGCATGTTCTTCGCCGGTATCAGCGGTTCAGCCCTGGCCGACGCGGCCGGCCCCGGCGCCATCGAGTTGAAGATGATGACCAAGGCCGGTTACGACCCCGCCTATTCCGGAGCCCTGAGCGCGGCCACGGCCACCATCGGCCCCATTATTCCACCCAGCATCCTCATGGTCGTCTACGCCATCTCCGACGCCCGGGTGACCGTGGCCGGCTTGTTTCTGGCCGGCGTCCTGCCCGGCATCCTTTTAGGCCTGTCCCTGATGGCCACCAACCACTATATCGCGATCAAACGCGGCTATCTTTTCCGCAGCGCCCGCCCCACCCTCATAGGTTTGGCCCGAAGTTTTTGGAAGGCCCTGCCGGCCTTGCTGCTGCCCCTGATCATCATGGGCGGCATTCTAGGCGGAATATTCACGCCGACCGAAGCCGCGGCCGTGGCCGTGGCCTACGCCCTGGTGATCGGCCTCTTTATCACCAAGAGCCTCAAATGGTCGGACCTGTCCGCCATCTTTGTCAAGAGCGGCCTGATAACCGCCGCCGTCCTGCTCATCGTTTCCATGGCCTCGATCTTCTCCTGGCTCCTGACCATTCTGAAGGTCCCCCAGGCCATAGCCGAATATATCGGCCAGGTCACCACCAGCCCGACGCTGGTGCTGATCCTGATCGCCGTCTTTGTATTTTTTTGCGGCATGGTCATTGACACCCTGCCGGCCTTGATCATCCTGGTGCCGGTTCTAGGTCCGATCGTGGACAGGTTCCATTTCGATCCCCTGCACTTCGCCATGGCCATCGTCCTCAACCTGGCCGTCGGACTGGTCACCCCGCCGGTGGGACCGGTCCTTTTCGTGGTCAGCACCGTGGGCGGCATCAAGCTGGAAAGATTGATCAAGGCGGTCATACCACTCATCCTGGCCGAGATTTTCGTGCTGATTCTGGTGCTCTTTTTCCCGGCCATAAGCATAACCGTACCGAGATGGTTCGGCTTTACGCGATAAACCAGTAAACACTTAAACTGCAAAAAGGAGGCAACGGTAATGAACAGAAGCAGAAGTATCATTCTCTTACTGGCTATGGTCCTGATCTTCCCGGGCGCGGCCCTGGCCGCCGAAAAGGTGATCAAGTACGGCCATTTCCAGCCGGCCAAACTGGACCAACCCAAACAGGCCGCGGCCCTGGCCTTCAAGGGTTACGTTGAAGCCAACACCAAGGGCTCGGTCAAGGTCGAGGTCTATCCGGCCAGTCAATTAGGCAACGAAAACGCCATTCTTGAAGGATTGAAGATGGGGACCATCGAACTGGCCGTGGTCCATGACGGCCCCATCCCCAACCTGTTCAAACCCTTCATGGTCTTTGCCCTGCCCTATCTCTTTGACGATCAGGCCATGGCCTGGACCATAGTGGACGGGCCGTTCGGCAAAGAACTTTCCGAGGCCATGGTCAAAGCCACCGGCGTGCGCATGCTGGCCCTGGGTGACAACGGCATTCGCCATTTCACCAACAGCAAGCGGGCCATCAAGTCGCCGGACGACATGAAAGGCCTCAAGATGCGGGTCATGGTCAGCCCCATCTGGTCCAAGCTGGTCGAATCCCTGGGCGCCAGTCCGTCCCCGGTGCCCTGGGCCGAACTGCCGGCCGCCCTGCAGCAGGGCGTGGTTGACGGCCAGGAAAACGGCGTCACCAACATCCTGGCCGCCAGCCTGTATCAGAGCCAGAAGCACATCAGCCTGGACGGCCACGTCTACTCCTGGCACGCCTACCTGATCAACGATAAATTCTTCCAGGGCCTGAGCCCGGAAGAACGGAAGGTGGTGCTCAAAGGCGTGGACATCGCCAAAATCATTCATCGGGGCATGACCGCGGCCCAGGACCTCAATGCCTCCAGCATCCTGGGTGAAAAGGGCATGCAGGTGACGCCGCTGTCCGCCGATCAGGTCAAGGCCTTCCGGGACAAAGCCCAGCCGCCGGTGCGGGCCTGGATCGAAGAACAGATCGGCAAGGAGTGGGTCGCGAAACTCATGAAAGAGGTCGAGGCTTATCGTAAGAGTAATTAGGCCAATAACAAAGGCGCTTCAGGCGAAACGGCGGCCAGCCGACCGCCCCTCGCCTGGAAGCGACATAACAGGGCCCAGCGCCTAGGAGTCGGATCGTGTTTTCAGCGGAAGTGATAGCAGGCTTTATGAAGGTGGCCACCGCTTCGGTTTCGGACGCCGTGGACAAGATCGCGGGACGCCGGGGGTTCATGGACGAGTCCATCAAGCCCAGGATCAACGACCAGAAGATCGTGGGACCGGCGGTGACCGTGCTCGAAGTCCCCACCGACGAATTCGTGGCCCCGACCCACGCCCTGGATTTGATTGACCGGGCCGAGGAAGGCAGCGTGGTGGTCATAGCCGTGGGCGAAGACAAGAACGTGGCCGTCTGGGGCGGCTTGATGACCGCCGGGGCCGAGGTCAACAAACTGGCCGGCGCCGTTCTGGACGGCGGGGTCCGCGACGTGACCGAAATCCGCCGGGACTCGGGCTTTCAGGTCTTCGCCCGCTCGATTTCGCCGGCCACCACCTTGGGTCGTTATAAGACCGCGGCCGCCAACGTGCCGGTCAGGTGCGGCGGGGTCCTGGTCAAGCCCGGTGACCTGATCGTGGGCGACTTGGACGGCGTGGTGGTGGTTCCCCAAGCATACGTGGCCGAGGTGCTCGATATGGCCACCGAGATCGAAGTCCGCGAAGCCGAACAAGCCAGGCTGATCCGTCAAAGCGGTTCCCTGCGGGAAGGGCTGGCCAAGTACGGCCGAATCTGAAGAGGTGAACATGCCACCGGAAATAGTCGCTCTGGGCGAACCCATGCTCGAGTTCAACGCCGCCGAGGAAGGAACCCTGGCCGAAGCCCGCGGTTTCCTGGTGGGCTGGGGCGGCGACACCTCCAATTTCGTCGTGGCCGCGGCCCGTCTGGGCGGCCGGGCCGGTTATTTCACCCGGTTGGGCGATGACGAATTCGCCGAGAGTTTCCTGAAACTCTGGCGGGACGAAGGCGTGGACGCCAGCCGGGTGGTCAAGGACCCGAAGGCTTTCACCGGCATCTACTTCATTTCCCGCAAGGGCGGCGACCACTATTTCACCTACTTTCGCCGGGGTTCGGCCGCCAGCCTGATGACGCCCGACGACCTGCCCGCGGATTATATCCGAGGCGCCCGATTGCTCCATGTTTCCGGCATCAGCCAGGCCATCAGCCTGTCGGCCTGCGACACGGTCTTCACCGCCGTGGCCCTGGCCCGGGAGGCCGGCGTCCTGGTCTGTTATGACCCCAACCTGAGACTCAAGCTCTGGCCTCTGTCCCGAGCCAGAGCCATCATCCACCAGACCGCGGCCCAGGCCGACCTGGTGCTGCCCAGCCTCGAGGACGCCAGGCAACTGACGGGATTGGAAGCGCCCGAAGACCTGGGCCGGTTCTACCTGGACCTCGGCCCAAGGATAGTGGTGGTCAAGCTGGGGGCCGAAGGGGCCCTGCTGGCCACCCCGGCAGGGATCGAGCGTTTTCCCGGGTTCAAGGTTCAGGCCATCGATACTTCCGGAGCGGGCGACGCCTTTGACGCCGCCTTTGCCGTCGGGCATCTGGCCGGCTGGCCCCTGGAACGGTGCGTCCGTTTCGCCAACGCGGCCGGGGCCCTGACCAGCACCGGCCTGGGCGTGGTGGGCGCCATTCCTCGCCGGCCTCAGGTCGAAGCCCTGCTGGCCCAGGAGGTGTGACCATGTCCCGGCCCAAAGTAGTGGTGGTCAACACGGGTTACGAATCCTACGAGGTCGAGCGCCGGATTTTGGCGCCGCTCGAGGTCGAGTTGGTAGTGACGGAGCGGGACTGCCGTAGTGAGGATGAGGTCCTGGCCGTGGCCGGCGGAGCCCAGGCCATCCTGGTCCGGGAAGCACCCATCACGGCCCGGGTCATCCAGACCCTGGACCGGCTCAAGGTCATTGCCCGGTACGGCGTGGGCGTGGACAACGTCGACCTCGAGGCGGCCAGGCAAAAAGGGGTTTACGTGGCCAATGTGCCCGGCTACGGCACGGAAGAAGTATCGGACCACGCCGCGGCCCTGATACTGGCCTGCCTCCGCCGCCTGGTGATCAGGGACCGCCGCCTGAGGGCCGGCTGGTTCGAAACCGGGTTGAAAGACCGGATTTTCCGGACCGCGGGCAAGGTTCTGGGGCTGGTGGGCTACGGACTGATCGGCCGGGCCTTGTATCGCAAATGGCGAGGCTTCCAACCCGGCCGGGTCCTGGTCCATGATCCTTTCGCCGAAGATCGGATCATCCGGGCGGACGGCGCGGTGAGGGCGGACCTCGACACCCTTCTAGTTGAATCCGATTACGTGTCGCTGCATGCGCCCCTCACCCCGGAGACCCATCATATGATCAACGAACGGACCCTCCGGCTGATGAAGAAAACGGCCATTCTGATCAACACCAGCCGGGGCGGCCTGATCGAGGAAAAAGCCTTGATCACGGCCCTCCAGGATGGTTGGATAGCCGCGGCCGGCCTGGACGTGTTCGAGCGGGAACCCCTGCCGCCGCACCATCCTCTGCTCGGCCTGGAAAACGTGGTTCTTACCCCCCACGCCGCTTGGTACTCGAAGGACGCGGAGTTGGAACTCCAGACCAGGGCCAGCCAGGAGGTGTTCCGGGTCCTGTCCGGCGGCCGGCCCGAGTGCTGGGTCAACCCCTGGTGAATATCTCGAAGGGAACAAGAAGATTCCGGAAATTCCCGGCCCGGAACAGCCTATGAACAGTGACGACATTATCCGGCGATTGATGGATATCGGCCTGGTGCCCGTCATCCGGGTGGATGCGGCCGACCAGGCCATCGGCGCGGTCAAGGCGATCATCCAGGCCGGCCTGCCGGTGGCGGAAATCACCCTGACCGTGCCTGGGGCGATGGAAGTCCTGGCCGCGCTCGATGAAGCCTTCGGCGACCGGTTGCTCCTGGGCGCCGGCACGGTGACGGAAGTGGACCAGGCCCGCCAGGCGATAAAGGCCGGCAGCCGCTTTATAGTCACGCCCGCCGCCTGCCTCGAGGTGGTGGCCTATTGCCGGAAAGAAGACACCTGCGTCATCGGCGGCGGCCTGACCCCCACCGAAGTGCTGTCGGTCTGGCGGGCCGGCGCCGACGCGGTCAAGGTCTTTCCGGTCAAGGCCGTGGGCGGACCGGAATACATCCGCCTGCTGCGCGAACCGTTTCCGGATATTCCTTTAGTCCCCACCGGAGGCGTTGACCTGGACAACGTGGCTGATTTCTTCGACGCCGGCGCCGCCTTTATCGGCGTGGGCGGCCGCCTGGTGAACCGCTCCAGCCTGGCCCGCGGCGATCTGGAGGCCATAACCCGGCAGGCCAACCTATTCCTGGCCGCGATAAGATCGGCCAAGCAACAGGCCTCGGCCTTCCAGCCGTCCTCTTCGACCTCGTTTCAGCCGCGCTGAAGCCGGCTTCCAACCCGACACTTTCATCATGCTCCACTCCAAAGACTGGTTGATGCTGGCCGTGGCCTTCGGCTCGATGGCCGCGGGCGTCTTCCTGCCCGACTTGGCCGCGCCTTTCCGGCCCCTGCCGGTGTACTGCATGATGGCCCTTTTGTTCCTGGGCTTTATATCTCTTGACCCGCGCCAGGCGGCCTTGGACATAAGACGCGAACTGAGCTACGTCATGTACCTGACCTTCCTCAAACTGGTGGGGTTGCCCGCCGTGGTCTATCTTTTGTTCTGGTATGTCCTGCCCCGCTACGCCTTGGCGGCCTTGCTCTTAACCGGCATTTCCAGCGGCATGGTCACGGTTTTCTTCTCCCAGTTGCTCGGCGCCAACACGCCCCAGGTGCTTTCGCTCCTGGTGGCCAGTTCGGTCCTGGCGCCCCTGACCCTGCCGGCCCTGGTCAAACTCCTGGCCGGCCAGGCCATGACCGTCTCCTATACCTCGATGGCCGGGCTGTTGGCCCTCATCATTTTTACGCCTCTGGCCGCGGCTGAACTGATCAAGCGCTTCAGCCTCAGGTTGACCCGGGCCATTGAAAGCAGGAAATATTCTCTTTCCCTGGTCATCTTCGCCTGCACCAACCTGGGCATCTTTTCGGAGTATTCGTCTTTCTTCCGGCAGGAGCCGCGGCTGGTCTGGTCGGCCCTGCTCGTGGCCGTCTTCCTGGGCGTATTTTATTTTATCGCCGCGGCTCTACTGGTCCGCCGGCGGCCCCTCGAAGATCACTTGGCCGCGCTCCTCGGCTTCGGCATGACCAATTTCGTCCTGGCCCTGGTCTTCGGGGCCAGGTTCTTCACGCCCCTCGAACCCACCGTGGCGGCCTTGTACTCGATCCCCGCCTTCGGCCTGCTGGTGCCGATCAACGTCTACCGCTCCCTGGGCTTGAGAAAAAGAAGCACAGCCGCGCCGTCCGAGTCCGAAATCTGATTTATTCCGGTCAAGACCGGCCAGCCGAGGCTTCGACCGCTCCGACACCCATATCACCCTCTCCCCAATCCGCCGCTTACCGTCGCTCGGCCTCGATGACCATATGATATGAACCCAGATCAGTCACTCTTGTCTCCCCCCCGGGAAAAAGAACGACGGTCATGTTCGGCTCCTCGATGATCGCCGGCGCCGGCCTGATCTACCTGGGCGTCAAGAGGGACTTTAACCTGTTTTGCTCCTCGGCGTAGAGCCGGCCGAGCATCCGGCCCACTTCGGTCAGGATGTTCGCGGTGACTTGGTCCAAGGGCGCCAGATCGGGTCCACCAGGCCGGAAGAGGACCCGGACCGTATCGGCCGAACAGAGCATGGTCTGCTTGGCGGTGTCCAGTTCGGGGTGCTCGTCCATGCGGGTGAAGACCGCCTCGAGTGCCGGCCCGAAATTATTCTTGAGGAACCGGTAGATATAATCAAGGCTGCCGGCGGTCCGAGCCATATAGTCCCTCAGTTCAGCGTCCAGTGATGGTCCATCCGGATCGCCTCCGGCCTGAGCGCCGCGGACCAATGCCTCCTGGAAAGGAACAAAACCATCCCGGAAGCGGGTCTCGGCGTACATCTCGTAGGCCTGGTGGATAGCGGAGAAGCGGCGAAAAAGCCGGTGGGCGGCCCAGGGAAAGGAGACCAGTTCGGTCCAGGGGGCCACTTTGACGTGAAAGGGGTGACCCAGGTCGGCCAGGTAGTGGGTGGCCCGGGAGAGGTAGCGCCAGCCCCAGTATTCGTAGCCCAGTTCGAAGGCCCGGCGGGCGGCCTGACGGTGGAGGTGAAGGGACCGGGCGGCCCGGCCGATGTTCAGGCCCCAGGCCCGGAACTGCATGTGGCGGAGGCCATGGGAGCCGCCGGTGAAGCGCTGGGTCCAGTGGAGCTCGAGGTCGCAATCCAGCATGAGGTCCGGTTCGGTGGCGTAGAGAACCAGAATCTGCCAGGGCGGGATGGTGGTTCCTTCCGGGACTCGGGTGGCGTACTCCCCGTTCCGGTATGAGTAATCGTAGGCCTCGTCCCCCTCGACCTGCCGGACCAGCCGGTATTCTTCCTTATAGATATCCCGGTGCTCCGGACCAAGAGGCCAGCCGTTCAGGCCAAGGGTTTCGAGACCGGGACAGGGCCGGACCGGGACCGGGGGTAGATCGGCCAGCCAGGGCGTGGCCAGGGCGGTAAAGTAGTTTAGATACTCGTGAGCAAACCAGGGGCCCCAGGCGGCGGAGAGTCGCGGATCGTCGTGAAGAAAATACATAAGAGGTTTCGGGTTTCGAGTTTCGGGTTAAGAGCTAAGAGGTCCAGGATAACCGGTTATAATATAATAATTTTTAAAAGTTATTTCCGATTCGGGATCACTTCTCACCCCACCCCTCTCCCCCGCCAGCGGGGGCGAGGGGGAAAAAGTGGTGCGCGGAGCCAGGAATAGTTGGAGCGTCCTCACGAGGGGAGTCCGAGGGGAGCCTTTTTCGAAAGGGTCCCCTCGGATATCCCGCGGATCATTCAGACCTTGAAATCGGTCTTTTTGCCCCAGATGCCCAGGGCCATGGCCAGTTCTTCGTGGTCCTCGGCGTAGGTCTGGGCCGGGATGCCTTGCAGGGCGGCGTCGATGGCCTGGCGGAGGGCCTTGGCGCCGCCGACCGGTCCTTTGGGGTGGGCGTGGACGCCGCCGCCGGAGCCGATCTGGATTTCCGGGCCCAGGGCGGCGATGGTGTCGGCCACGTTGGCCGGGGTGATGCCGCCGGAGGGCATGGGCATGGTCGGTTTCAAGTGGCCGAACTTGTAGGTCAAGGCCCGGCAGGACTGGATGAAGCGTTCGTGCATGTAGATGCCTTTGCCGCCCAGGGAGAAGGGCATGACGATCGCGTCGGCCCCGCAGAGGCGGGCGGTCTTGCCGAAGATGACCGGCGAGGCGATGCCCTGGTGGGGCGACATGTAGTAGGCGCCGGCCACGTCCATGTGGGCCAGGATGGGCACGGTGATGGCCGGGTCGTCGGCCAGGGCCCGCATGGCTTCCGGCCCGACGGCCAAGTAGTTGACCATCATGGCGTTGGCCCCGGCCTCCATGACCCGCTGGGCCAGGTCGAACATACGCGGCAGGCGGTCGGTGACGTTGACGCAGTACAGGGTGTGCTCACCGGTTTCCTCGAAGACCTGGCGTTCCTTCTCCATGTAGGCTCTGACCCGGCTGACCGCGTCGTTATAGGCCATGTTGGCGATGAGTTCGTCGTCCTTGATGATGTCGCAGCCGCCCAGGGCGGCTTTGTAGAATAGTTCGACGCCCACTTCGAGCGGATAGCCGCTGCAGGGTTTGATCATGTTGTTGAGGAGCGGCCGTTTCTTCTCCAGGCCCAGGGCCTGGTACCAGCCGTCGATGCCGAACTTGGGGCCCTGGTACCGGTCCAGGGTGGCCTTGGGCATCCGGAGGTCCAGGAGCTTGAGGTTGGGGACCATGCTGATGTTGCCGATGGTGGCGGTCAGGAGCATGGGGAACTGGTCCTCGACGTTGGCGGACGGGAAGGCCACCTGGATGATGTATTGGCGGTTCTTGACGTCGTCGGGCACGGCGTGTTCGTAGTACGGGGCCTCGTACACGCCGATGACCTTGGCCACGTGGCCGGCCCGGACTTCGGGGGTTTCGCCCGGGACCGGGGTCCAGGTGCCGGTGGTCTGTTCGACGGCGATCACGTCGGCCATGACGGTCATATCGAGGTCCTTGGCCGCGGAGACGTAATAGGTGGCGATGACGTGGTTTTCCATGTCGATGCCTTCGGGCAGGGCATGGGGGCGGTCGGCGTATTTTTCCATGGATAATCCTCCGTTGTCTTTCATGATTTAGGGATGAGGCCCAGCAGGTGCTCCCAGGCGGCCAGGGTGCGGTCAAGGGCCTCCTGATCGTGCTGCATGGAGCTGTACATGCGGGTGCCGGCCAGGCAGGAGAGGCCCTGGCCGCTGGTGACCATCTGGTAGTCTTCGGCGGTCTTTTTGCGGTTCAGAATCTGGATCAGGGCGTCCGGGGCGGAGAGAGGGACGCTGAAGAAGGCCGTGGTGGCGTACTGCATGATGGGTCCGTAATTGTAAACGAAGAACGGGAGGTCCGGCCTGGTGCTGAAGAGGTCGTTGAGGGCCGCGGTCAGGCGGTCGGCGAAGGCGGTGGCCCGGGCCACGGCCTGGTGTTCTTCCATCAGGCGCAGGGCGTGGTAGCAGGCCGCCGCCGAGATGGGATTGGCGGCCAGGGTGCCGCCGATGTAGGGCTTGGCGCCCAGGCCGCGGGTCAGGACGTTCATGACCTCGCGGCGGCCGGCCACGGCCCCGGCCGAAGGGTAACCGTGGGCGATGATCTTGCCCAGGACGGTCAGGTCAGGCTGGAGGCCGAAGTACTTCTGAGCCCCGCCCATGTCCAGCCGGAAGCCGGTGACCACTTCATCCAGGATGAAGAGGGCTCCGTGGGCGCGGCAGAGTTCGGCCGCGGTGCGGTTCCAGTCCGGGTGGACCGGGTGGCTGCCCGATTCGCCGCCCACGGGTTCGAGAATGACCCCGGCCACGGCCCCGTCATGGTCGGTGAAGGCTTTCTCGAGGGCGGTAAAGTCGTTGGGGGCCACGTCAATCAGATCGGCCCAGCAGCCGGCCGGAATGCCCACCCCGTTGAGAGCCCCGGTGCCGGGCAGGTGGGTGGCGTAGACCAGTTGATCGGACCAGCCGTGGTACGAGCCGCCGACCTTGATGATCTTGGACCGGCCGGTGAAGGTGCGGGCCAGGCGGATGGCGGCCATGGCCGCTTCGCTGCCGGACTGAAGAAAACGGACCATCTCGACGGCCGGCATGTGGCGGACGATCTCCCGGACGGCCAGGAGTTCGTACTCCGAAGAGAGTCCAGTGGCCGGCCCCTTGTCCCGAATCAGGGCGATGATCTCCCGGTCCAGGGGTTCGAAGCGGTGGCCCAGGATGATGGGCGCCCCGCACATCAGGTAGTCCACGTACTCGTTGCCGTCGATGTCCCAGAGCTTGTAACCCTGGGCCCAGTCCATGACCAGGGGGAAGGGATGGCTGGTGCTCAGGTTGTGCTGGACCCCGCCGGGGATGACCTCCTTGGCTTCCTCGTAGAACCGCAGCGACTTGGCGTGGGTTTGGTAGTAGCGTTTCCGCTCCCGCGCCAGGGCTTCCTCGGGAATGGGCTTGAGCGGCGTGGCCAGAATCCGTTCGATCCGGCTTTTTATTTCGTCATATTCCATGCTGGAAAACCTCCCTGTTTAGTGTCATCCGGGTCAAAGTGGCGGCGATGGTCATGAGGAGGGACCGATCCCCCCCTTCCCCAACCCGAAACCCGAAACCTATTTCAGCGGCGGTCCGCATGCGGCGGCCGCCCGTTTGCTCAGCCGGGCGCAGATGGGGCGGGTCCGGCGGTATATTTCCATGAATTCCCGGAAAAGTCCGTCGTACAGAGCCCGATGGTCGAGGTTGGGTTTGAAGACCTGTTTGATGCGGATATGGCGGTGGATGTCTTCAAACCGGATGTAGCCCAGGCCCACGGCGGCGATGTAGGCCGCGCCCCGGGCGTTGCACTGGATGGGGTCCTGGACCTGGTTGATGGTCCGGTCCAGCACGTCGGCGAAGATCTGACACCAGACGTCGGAATTGGCGCCGCCGCCGACCATGTTCAGGACGTCCATGCGCCGGCCCATGAGCTTTTCCACGTACCCGAGGCTCCATTTCTGATTCAGGGCCACGCCCTCGAAGATGGCCCGGACCAGGTCGGCCCGGGTGTTCTCGAGGGAGAGGTTGATCAGGCTGGCCCGGATGAGGTTGTCTTCGACCGGGGTCCGTTCGCCGTACAGCCAGGGGGTGAAGATGACCCCATTGGCTCCGGGCTTGGTTCCGGCCACCACCCGGTCCAGGACCTGGTAGACATTAGGCAGACACTCCTCCTGGAGCAGTTCGTCCTGATGGTAGAGGATGTTGTCCCGCAGCCAGGTCAGGCTTTTCCCGGCTGTTTCCTGTTCGTCGATGATGAAGTACCGGTCCGGGAGAGCGCAGGGAAAGGAGCCGATGCCGTGGAAGATGTCCACCTTCTTGAAGGGCACGTGGGCCGAGACCCAGGAGGAGGTGCCCAGATAGGAATGGCCTTCGTAGTCCCGGACCGCGCCGCTGCCCACGGCCGCGCACTGCAGGTCCGGGGACCCCATGACCACCTGGACGTCCGGCCGGAGGCCCAGTTCGGAGGCCACTTCCTTCTTGAGGGGCCCCAGTACGTCTATGGCCCGCTTGAGGTCCGGGAGTTTTTCCCGGGGCAGGCCGGCCATCCGGAGCAGTTTGGGGTGGTAATCCACCCGGGCCAGGTCCCTGTTGTCGGTCACCCAGTGCAGGGTGATGGAGTCGAAGGAAGAGGCGATCAGCCCGGTCAGGCAGAGGTTGACGTATTCTTTGGGTTCGAGGAATTTGGAGGTCCGATCGTAAATATCGGGGCAGTTTTCCTTGATGTAATGGATGTGGGCCAGGGGGTCCTTGCCGGAATGGCCGGGGGCGCCGCCGGTGATTTTAATCCAGTCGTAGAGCATGCGCGCCGGATAACCGACCACCCGGGGCCAACCCTGGAGAACGTTTTTATAGAGGGGCGCGGCGCCCCGGGAGTCCATCCACATGATGGCGTTCATCAGGGGCCGGCCGGAGCGGTCCACGGCCACGGTGCCGGACCAGTGGCAGCTCAAACCCACGGCCACCACCTGATCCGGGGAGACCGTGCCCCGGGCCAGGAGGATTTTAGCCGTGGTCATGATGGCCCGCCACCAGTCGTCGGGGTTCTGTTCGGCCCCGCCGCCGGGGAGGAGAAGGAGGGGCACTTCCTGGAATTCGAAGTCCACCACTTCGCCGTAGACGGAGACCAGGGCGGTTTTACTGCCCGAGGTGCCCAGGTCGATGGCCAGGATGAATTTCTCGGCGGCGGTCATGGGTCTGGCCTTTCTGTGTGGGGATTGGTCGGTGTGAAGTGGGGGAGCAATATTGGTGCCAAGGGGTCTTTCTTGTAACTATTGGGGAAATGGGCTATTTTTGGCTTGCTTGCCCGCGGCCTTGTTTCATGGTAAAATTATTGTCGCAACATTGTCGCAACGTCGCGGAGTATGAAACAATGACCGGACCAAACCCCAGCCCACCCCCCCACCCCTGGCCCCCCGACCACCGCCAACTCCTCGACTCCCTCAACATCGGCTTCGCCCTCATGGACCTGGACGACCAAATCCTCGAGGTCAACGAAACCCTGGTCCGCATGGCCGGCTGGAGCCGGGAGGCGGTGGTCGGCCAGAAGGCCAGCCGCTTCTACGGTCCGGAGGAGTACGAACACCTGCGCCGGATCGGCTTTTCCCGCCGCAAGGAGGCCTTCTTCCAGTTCGAGTCCTTCCTCCTGACGGCGGACGGCTCCCGGGTGCCGGTGCTCTTCAACTCCTCGATCAACAAAGACGCCCAGGGCCAGCCGGTCTCCTTCAGCATCCTCATCACCGACATCCGGGCCCAGAAAGCGGCCCAGGCCGAGCTCGAGTCTGCCAACCAGGCCCTCTCAACCGGCCGGGACACCCTGGCCCGGGAGAAAGGATTGCTCGAGGCCATCCTGTTCGGCATCGGCGACTGCGTCACGGTCTTCGATCAGGAGCGCAACATTCTGCTCTGCAATCCCCAGGGCCGGGAGATCCGTAGCGGCCGGCGCACGCCGCTCCTCCCTCTGGTCGGGGGTCTGGAGCGGGAGATAGAGATCGAGGTGCGGGGCGAGGCCCGGCGGTTTCTGGGCCGGGTCGAGGCGGTCAAGGACCCGCGAGGCCAGGTGTACGCCTTCGCCGAGATTCTCAAAGAAGTGACCCACCAGGTCCGCCTGGCGGAGAAGGAACGGGAGTTGACCCACATCCGGCGGGAAATCCGCCGGCGGGACTTGGGGCGGGAGATCGTCGGGGTGGGCCGGGCCATGAGCCGGGTCTTCGAACTGATCCTGCGCTGCGCCGAAGTGGACGCGACCATTCTCCTCCTGGGGGAGACCGGGGTGGGTAAGGAACTGGTGGCCCGGGCCATCCACACCCAGAGTTCGCGGAAGGAGAGGCCCTTTGTGGCCGTCAACTGCGGGGCCTTGCCCGAAGCCCTGTTGGAATCGGAACTCTTCGGTCACGTCAAGGGCGCCTTTACCGGGGCCATCTCCGATCAGGCCGGGCTCTTCCGGGAAGCCCAGGGCGGAGTGCTCTTTCTGGACGAGATCGGCGACCTGGGGCCGCCCCTCCAGATCAAGCTCCTCCGGGCCCTGCAGGAAAAGGAGGTCCGGCCGGTGGGCGGAGGCCGGGCCCAGGCCGTGGACGTGCGGGTCATGGCCGCCACTAACCGGGACCTGCTGGAACTGGTCCACCAGGGGCGGTTCCGCAGCGATCTCTACTACCGCATCGCGGTCATTCCGGTCGAGGTGCCGCCCCTCAGGGTGCGGCCCGAGGACATCGGCCCGCTGGTGGAGCATTTTCTGGCCAAACACGGCCGGACCGGAAAGCCGCGGCCGGCCCTGGACCGATCGGCCTGGCGACTCCTCCGGGCTTACGACTGGCCGGGAAACGTCCGGGAACTGGAGAACAGCATCGAACATGCCCTGGCCCTGGTCCGGGGTCCGGAGATCACGGCCGCGGACCTGCCCATTCAGATGACCCGGCCTCCGGCCGTGGGTCGGGGGGCCGAGTTCCGCTTCGCCGGTTCCACCCGGTCGCCGGCCGGAGAGAAGGAAGTCATCCGGGCCGCTCTGGAACGGCACCAGGGGCACCGCGGCAAGACCGCCCGGGCCCTGGGCATCTCCCGCTCGACCCTCTGGCGCAAGATGACCATGCTCGGCTTGACCGGGTGAAGCAGGAGCAGGGCGAGGGACGGACGAAACGGTCAGCGGGCCGCGTTCTGGCCGATGATGTTCACGGTGCGGACCGGGTAGTCGGCTTTTCTCAAGGGCAGGGGAACAGGGCCGTGCCACTCTTTTCGTCAAAAGCGGAAGCGTGTAACTCGTAATGGCAGCCTTTGAGTGGTCCGCGGCCTGCACCGGCCATCCATTCGCAGTATGCTTCCAGCGAATGGACGTCGGTCAGGGGTTCGCACTGACCGTCGAAGGTGGCCTTTTCAGCCGCGTATCGCCGGCAGCCGGCCCATCCCCGCGGGCCTTCGCGGGCCAGGAAAAAACTGGTCGCCGGTTAAAGCTGTAGCCGCATGAAATAACTTACCCGCTTGCTCTCGCGGTAATCGTAAATCTCCGGTTTGGCGAAGGCGGCATCGCCACGGAACCAGAACCACTGGAAACGGTTCCGGCAGAGATACACCAAGGGCTTGATCAAGTCCAAGACCCCTTCCGCCGAATGAACCTTATCCGGCCTCAAGACGCAAGCCAACCCGTCGCTCGGCCTCGATGACCATATGATATGAACCCAGATCGGTCACTCTTATCTCCCCCCCGGGAAAAAGAACGACGGTCATGTTCGGCTCCTCGATGATCGCCGGCGCGCTCACGCGAATCCCGGCCCCTAGGCGACCGCCGTCATAGATCGGCGTGTCGGTCATGCCCCCCCAGCTCCGGAAGTAGGCCGGGCGCCGTCCTTTCAAGGCCTCATTCAGGTTTTTACCTTGGCCCCCGGCCGCCGCGATCGTCGGCTTCTTCAACAATCCCACGGCCTTGACCCTCCAAAAGATGCACTCGATGGCCTGGCCTGGTTCCTTGATCCCCAGAATCTTTTCATGGGTCTCATGGAACGACTCGATCAAGGCCTCCAGATCAGCCGGACCGCCGATCCGTTTTCCGGCCAGCGGCACGGACAGTTCCCAGACCTGGTGCAGGTAACGGGCCTCGACATGGAACTCCAAGCGCCGGCGATCCCTGGGAACGCCCGATTGATCCAGAAAACGATCGGCTTGGAACTCGAGTTCGGCCAGCCCGCTATTTACACCTTCGTAATCGAAGCGGTTGCTTTCCGCCCATCGGCTCAAACTGAATTCCGCGGTCACGTCGGCCAAGGCGCCCCCCAACGCACTAATGACGCTGGCCGTTTTCGGAATCAAGATTTCCCGGGCGCCCAACTCGCCGGCCACCGGCATGATATGCAACCCGGCGGCCCCCCCGCCCGAAACCAAAAGGTATTCGCGGGGATCGATGCCCTGCCAGACCGTGATGTCTTTTATGGCCGAGACCATGTTGACGTTAACCGTGGTAAAGATGGAAAAAGCGGCTTCCTCCAGGCTCAAGCCCAGCGGTTCGGCCACCTTCTCCCGTACGGCCCTTTCCGCGGACGACCGATATAGGGGCATGGCCCCGCCCAGGAAATATTCCGGGTCCAGATATCCCAAGATCAAATTGGCGTCGGTCACGGTCGGCTGGTCGCCGCCGCGGCCATAACAGGCCGGGCCGGGGCGGGCGCCGGCGCTTTGGGGGCCGACCTGAAGCATTCCGCCGGGGTCGACCCAAGCGATGCTGCCCCCCCCGGACCCTATGGACTTGCTGTCCACCTTGTTGATGCCCAGCATATCGTCCTTGATCCAGCCCTCCCGGGACACGGCGATGACGCCGTCGGTCACGCAGGCGATGTCGAAGCTGGTTCCGCCCATGTCGGCGGTGATGACGTTTTCCCGGCCCAATTCAGTCCGGCCGAACCAGAGGCCCGCCGCCGGCGCCAGGGAGGGCCCGCAATCGACCGTATAAATCGGTTTCTTGACTATTTCCTCCGTGGACATCACTCCTCCGGAGGAGGTGAGCATTAACATGCCGCCCGGAAAACCTTTCTCCTCGAGCGCGCCCTCGAAGGTGGACACGTAACGGCCGACAATGGGGATAAGGGAGGCGTTGATGGCCGTGGATATGGTGCGCCGATACTCCCTTATAATGGGATTGACCTGATGGCTGAGCACGTAAGGAAGCTCGGGGCACTCCCGTCTGATAATATCGCCTAGGCGCAGTTCGTGCTCCGGGTTAATGATCGCCCAGAGCAGGCAGACCGCGATGGCCTCCACCCCCAACGCCTTCAACCGCCTTACCGTTTCCGCGGCCTCCTGGTCGTCCAGGGGCGTTTCCACGCCGCCTTCGGAATTGACGCGCTCGGTCACAGGCAGGGTCAGGCAACGCGGAATGAAAGGCTCGGGATACAGCAACCGCCAGTTGAAAGGCTCCTTCTTGCCTCCCTCTCTTATGGTCAGAATATCCCGAAAGCCGCGGGTGCATATCAAACCGGTCCTGGCGACCTTGCCTTCGATCAAGGCATTGGTGGTGATCGTCGAGCCATGGATAAAGGACGCGCCTCGGCCGCCGCCTTGGCTCAGCATCTCGCTCAAGGACATCCCATGGTGACGGGCGGCCCGGCCGAGGTTGTCCAAAACGGCCTCCACATAATTTTCCGGGGTCGTCGAGGCTTTAAAAGTTTCGACTCCGCCGTGCTCGTCCATTACGACCAGGTCGGTGAAAGTGCCGCCGATATCGACCGAAATCCTGAAACTCATTTCTATTTCTCCTGAAGTCTAAGGCGAAGTTCACGGGTCGCCTCGACCTGAACCTCGTGGGTCTGGGATTCCGGGTCCAGGACGACTCCATAGGTCATCCTGGCTTGTTCCAGGGACACATATCCTTCCCGCACGTCGCGGCTCACCTTTTCCGGGTCCCGCCGCAGAGGATTTCCAAACCCGCCGCCGCCGCCTGATTCCGAAACCAGCACTTCGCCCGGGTTCAAAATCTCCTGGGACACCTTGGGCAGTTCGACGCGCCGGCCGTCGGTCAGGCTGTATTTCCAGACGTCCTGTCGGCGGCCGGGACCGCCGCCGGACGTGCCCCGGGCGGGATTATGATGCCCGTCGATGGGATAAATCCACACGCCCGGATCGAAACGCTGGCGGATGCGACATTCCACGCCCGGCGCTCCACGCCAGCG
Source organism: Thermodesulfobacteriota bacterium (assembly GCA_040755515.1). Taxonomy (GTDB): domain Bacteria; phylum Desulfobacterota; class Desulfarculia; order Adiutricales; family JAGVGV01; genus JBFMAW01. The sequence goes on from JBFMAW010000014.1 coordinate 93,888, forward strand.
CCCCGTCCCGCCGGAATCGGGTATCAACTCGTTTCTTTCGAACAGAATGGGGAAGCGCTGCTCATCCACCTCCACGCTGTCCGAATGAAGCACCCCGCCGGCCACGGGGATGCCGTAAGCCGGATAACCATCGTAACCATGCACCGCCGGGCCGCCCATGCCGCCGATGGTCAGTTGATTGATATACGGGGCGCCGCCGCGCCGGCGATCCGTTCCCGAGATGACCGAACTGGAAGCGGGCATGCCTAAGGCCCCTTCCGCCATCCCGATCTCCTCGCCGATCTGGGCGAAACAGGACTGCACCACGTTGACCACCCGGTCGGCCACGGTGGTGGTGGCCATCGAGGCGCAGGAGGGGTGTTGGGCCGGTCCCACCACCGAACCCTCGCGCATGATGAACTCGATCCGGCTGAAAGCTCCCCCATTTTTAGGCAGAGTCGGGTCCAAGACGTTCAAAACGCCGGTTATCCCCGCGGCTATCACCGTGGCCCGGCTCATGTTCAAGCCCCCCGGAACCGCGTCGTCGCTCTCGGAAAAATCCAGGGTGATGCGGCCTTCGGTCGGGTTCACGGTCATCCTGACCCGGATTCCGAGCCCTCTATCGGCCACGAATATAAACGGGTCCAGCCGGGTCTCGTTGGTCCAGATGCCTTCAGGCAGACGCCGGATGGCTTCCATCATCCGCTGCCGCCCGTACTCGTGCCATTGCTCCACAAAGGCCTTGATAGTCTCCGGCCCGTATTTACGACAGAGCGAGATAATCTCCCTTTCGCCGATGCGGCAGGCGCCCACCGCGGCCAGGAAATCGCCGTACCACAGATCGGGAACGCGGATTCTCATCCGGGCCATCCGCAAGACGTCCTCGACGTCCCTATGATTCCGCTGGACCCGCACGCACGGGAAATTCAGCGCGCCCTCCTCATAGATGTCCTTGGCGAAAGGCATGTAGGTGGTGGGCTGGCAGTTACCGCAGTCGGCCTGATGGGCCCGGGCGATGGTAGTGAATAAATGTCCCCCCTCGAAAAATACCGGCACGCTGATGGTGTGATCGGCATGGTGGGTATTCCCATGGTAGGGCGAGTTGTTCAGGAAACAATCCCCGGACGCGAGGTCAGGGAACAGGTCGGTCATGGTCCTGGCGATCAGTCCCGAACTGGCTATGTGAATCGGCAACCCTTCGCCCAAACAGATGACCCTGGCTTCGTTGTCGGCGATGCCGCAGGAAAAATCCCGGGCCGTGTTGATGACCACCGATCGAGCCGACCTGAGCAGGGTGTTGGTCATCTGGCGGGTGATGATCTCGAATCTGCGGGAAAGAACGACCATTAAAAAGGGTTCTATCTCCAAATGCTTTTCACCGGTCATGACTCGGACCTCCAGCGTCAGGGTTGATCGTTTTTCGGGGTAACGGCCTTAAAAGCCAGTCGGGCATCCGCTGGCGGTGGAACACGTCGGTGATGCTTTCGCGTTCCCTGATGATTTCCGCCCTGCCTCCGCGCACCAAAACCGCGGCCGGCCGCGGGATACAGTTGAACTGGTTGGCGTAGGACTGGTTGTACGCGCCTACGTCGAACATTACCAACAAGTCTCCCCGCTCGAATCTCGGCACCCGCCTTTTGAGTTGAATCAGGTCGCCGGCGCAGTTGGGGCCGACCAGGTCCACGATTTCCACGGCCTCGTCCCAAGCCCGGTCCGCGGGCGCGACGTGGTAGCTCATGCCGTTGAAATGCTCGATCGCCTGCAAGTGGTTGATCGAAGCGTCCAGGTGCACCCAGGTCCCCAATTCGGGCGTGCGCTTGACCGAGCCCACCCGGGTGATCAGCACGGTGGTGTTCCCCACCAGGTGGCGCCCCGGCTCGACCCACAGCCTGGGGTGAGGGAAATTGAATTCCAAACAGCCGTCCCTGATGCCCTGGCAGGTTTCTCGGGCATACTCCTCGATCGACGGGGCCAAGCGGGTGAGGTCATTACCAGATGGGTCGCGTATTTCCGAGAACCCTCCCCCCAAATCCATGATGGACGCCGTTACGCCGGCATCCTCCCGAAACCTGGCGGCCATCCGGATCATGTCCCGCGCATACCCCCGCCAATGTTGCGGCAGGTGAACGTCCCGGCCGATATGGGAATGGAAGCCTTCTATTTTCACCCGGGGCAGGCCCTTGGCCAAACGAACGATCTCGAGGGCTTCCTCGAACTTCAAGCCGAATTTCAGGGCCTTGACCTCCAGGGGCACGGGTACGCCGGGGGCGAAAGTAGACCGCAAGCCGCCGAGGCTGGGCAACTCGCATTTGAGCCGAATCAAAACCCTGGCCGTGACGTCCAACTCCCTGGCCAGGTCCTCGACTTCCAGCAGGTCGTCCAGATGATCCAAAGTGATACGCAGGCCGATCTCCAGGGCCATGCGGAAGGTCTCCCGAGAACGGTTGGAGCCGTTGAGAAGCATTTTTTCCGGGTCGCCGCCGGTGATGAAGGTGGCATACAACTCTCCGGCGCTGAAACAGTCCCCGCCGGCGCCCTCCTCGTTCATGATCCGGCGCAGAGCCATTGTGGTATTGGATTTGATGGCCCACATGACATTACAGGAGTTCTCCTCGTAGAATTGATCAAAAGCGGCTTTCATTTCGCGGTAGTTCCGGCGAAACTGGTTTTCCGAGGTCACGAAAAGCGGCGTTCCGTACTTCTCGGCCAAATCCAGGCAACTCAACCCTTCGACCAAGATCGTCCCGTCCTTCCGGGCCCGGATATGCGGTCCCAGGGTATCCAAAAACCAATACGGAGGTTTGACCTCGATCCCCTCGCCGGAATAAGAGTCAAACAACCCGAACACCTCGACCAATACCCCCAAGTCTCCGGTCACCGTCAGCCGCTGGCCCAGGTAGGAAACCGTCGGGTCCATCAGGCCGCAGGCGATTCGAATCCATTCGTCGGGTGCGGTTTTAACCGTCGCGGTGCGGTCGGGCTCCAGAAACGGGACCACCTCGCAACTATTGCCCCTGACCTTGACCGTCCAACAACGGCCGCCTACATCGAATCCGATGTCGGCCCGTAGACCTGGCCCGGCTTCGGCCGAGCGGTATCTTTCCGGCATGGATTCAAAAACGTCAGCCAGCAGATCCCGTTCCATATCGATTCGCCTCCTTGAAGTCACGAATCCCGTAGTATTTACCGAAAACCCACTCCCGAACCCGGGGCGGCGCCAATCTGATGAACAGACTCATGGCTTTCATCCCTCTGCCAACGGGGTATCTGGCCTTGGGACGAGGGGCGCCGATGATTTCAGCGACCAGTCGGGCGATCTCGTCCGGCGGCGCGGATGTCTCGGTCCGCCCGACCGCTTTTCGAGCGTTCTCGAAAAAGGGACGATACCAGGGGTCAATATCCGACTGGTACATTCGATTTCGACCTATGCTGGTCTTAAAATCCCGTTGAAAATCCCGCTGCTCGGCGGTCCGTGGTCCGGAATGGCGACTTGGCCATGAAACACGAAGTTTCTAACATTTCCGCCAACGATTCCACCCCTCACGTCAAGGCGGACAACTATCGACGACACCATTCATTCCGGTAAAAGTTACATTAGTCTGCCAGCCCATTTCCGGAGTATTCACGCCATCGCCTCTCTCGGATAAAAATCCTTGGGTTTGCTGGATCAGTTCGCTCGGGTCGGATTCAAGGCGAGCCGCCTGCGCCGTCGAAAATGGCCAAATAGCGCCTGGACAACAGATCGTTGACTCGCGTTTCGAGAGCCGGAAGGATTTCTTCGTCGAGGGTGGCGGCCAACCAACGGGGCAAACGCCGTTGACCGAATTTCCCGGCTCTCAGTAGACGACTGACCTGGGCCAGCATGCTTGCCCCTCTTTCACCGAACCCAAGAATCTCCGGCAAGGCCAGGTAAATGCTCCCGCAGACATATTTCACCAGGGCTACGATAAGCTTCGGTCCCCGTTGGGTGGCTTCACCGGCTTGTAAGAAGGGTCGGGCCTTTTTGAGATGTTGCAGCGGCATGATGATGCCCGAAGAGCTTGTGGCGGCTTGAACATGGGCCAGGGCCGTCAGGCAGTTTTCGACCAGATTCAATCCAGGATACCCTGGAAGGGACTCCGACAACCGGATGGCATCCTTGGTATTGTTCATCATCAGGTGAGCCAGAATACGAGCGGATACATACCGGCGCGGCTCGCGCAAATGTTCCGGAATCAAAACTAAATTCAAGACCGCCGGGTATTCGCCTTGGCAAAAGTAATATAGAACTCGTTCGAACTCGTCATCGGGCGCGGACTTGGGCAGGTGGCGCCCCTGAACCGGCAGAAAAACCATGGCCGCCAATGCACGCGACATTTCATGCAAACCGCGCATGGCCAACTTGTTTACTTCCCTGACCGACTTCTGTCTTACCAACAAAACCAGGCGGTCCAACGATTCTTCTATTGCTTTCAAGGCCACCGGAATGTTTTGTATCGGCATGTCATCCAAAATATAAAATAGGACCCGTCGAGTATTTTCCGAGACTACTCTGGCCACGGCCTCATGGTACATTTGAAAACTCACCATCGTGAAATCCAGGGGTATACCGGCTTCTTCTTCCTTTTTCGCCAGTCCTATCAGTTCGACGTCCAAGGCATCAAAAAATGGTCCGTCATCGCCAGGCTGGGGAGCAATCAGGCCGGCCTTGCTCAGACGTTGGATTTTTTCGGATGAATAACCCGTGTGCTCCACTATTCGGCTCTTAGGCACGGCGGCGGCCTGGTCACCGGACGGGCCGGACTTCGTAAGCACCTGCCCAAGCTCGGATTCTTCTTGTGAAACTTCACCGGCTTCGATCAACCGCCTGATAACCTCGATCGGCAGGAACCGTTCTTTCTGCAACTGCTTTATGAGTTTGATGCGTTCGACGCAGGCGGGGTCGTAGTAGGCCATGGTTTTGCCTGTTTTCACCGGCTGTGGCAACAAGCCCTCTTGGACATAAAAGCGTATAGTCGGTATGGGCACGCCGGATAGACTAGATAACTTGCTGATTTTCAATCTATTTGACGTATTGTCCTTGACCATGTTTATTCCAAACTATTAAGTGATACTTTATTATCATACGGGCGTTAACTTTTGTCAATGAATTTTTATAAATCACTAACTAGCTAAATTAATTAATATAATAATGTTGTCTTCGCTGACTTTATTTTGTTCCTGGCTCGGTTCAAATAGGTCACCGGGAGGTTAATTTATGTTTTTGTAATAAAGTATTTACTTATAGATTACAATTTGTTCAAAAACCATTCCACCGGGCGTCGCGGGCTGACGGGGTCGGGATAATTCTCCAGGTACCCCACCCGGAGGACGAATTGGGGGATCATGGCGGCCGAATGATTGGCCGCGATCTTCTCCCGACCGGTATTTTCCTCCAACCACTGGGTCATGGGGTGGAGGGCGATATTCCGTTCCCTGGCCAGCAGGGCCATTTTTTCAAAACGGCGGCCGGAATCGATCAGGTCGGCCGGGTTGTTGCCTTTTCCCGTGATGATGAACCACCCGCCGCCCCGGCCGGCCAACCTGGCCGTGAGTTCGACCGACTGCTTCCTGAAGGAGGGTTTGAGGAAGTCTCGAGGGGAGACGAAATTGCGGACCACCCAACCCTTTATCCCTAGAATTTCCATGCCGGCCGTGGTCAGACCGTCCCGGTGGCGCTTGACTTCGGCCTGACTGAGTCTCAACCAGCGAACCAGCTCTGCCTGGGCCTCGTCCCTGGCGGTCTGTTGGCGGAAGGCCTCGACGGCGCCTTCTTCGAGGCACCGGGCGTGGTCCGTGCCTCGCGGAAAGTAATGCAGGTGGCCGCCGAGCGGTTCAGCCAGGGCCTTGACGTCGTCCGAGGCCAGTTCCCGGTTCAGGTATCCTTGCTTGACCGTCAGGCGTTTTTCCAACCTGGCCAAGGGGTAATCAGTGGGGGTGCCTTCGCTCAGCCGCACCCGGAGGACATCGGTATCAAGACTGCTTTGGGCCAGAACCTCCATTTCAGCCGTCAGCCCCAGGGCCCCGGCCGCCAGGGCAAGGTTTTCGCTAAAAGCCCCCAAGGACAGCATGACTTCCCGGTTTAGCGGGTCCACCGCGGGTAGGCGACGCTCCGGGTCAGCCCCGATTATCCATTCATCCGGCCCCAGGGGCTTGACGACCCAGGGCTGGATGTTGTGCCCGCTGGGGGCCAGGGCCGCGTAGCCCAGTATTCGCCTTCTCCTTTCATCCAGGGGCTGACCGGCCGGTGCCGGAACCGAAGCCTTGGCTAGATCCCCGCGCGCCAGGCCGCCGCAGGCCGCTAGCGTTGAACCCGCGCCCACGACCAGGGCCGCGGACATGGTCTGAATCAAAAAGTTTCTCCGATCGATCGACATTATTTTCCTCCTGGTCATTATCACCAAATGGTGACATAAGGGATAAAAAATATCCCCTCCGGCGGAAATGCCCAAGGGGTAAAATCAGGCGCCCAAGATGAACAGGCTCCGAACTATCCGCTCCATGGACTTCTCCAACCTGGCCCAGCCTTCCGGCCCGTCCAGATTCTCGACGCCGGAAAATACCGTTATGTGCCGGGCCCTGGCGGCCAGGTAATTGATGGCCGCGCCGAAGAGGGCGGAAATCGCTTCTATGTCCAGGTTGGACTCCTCGGCCGGAGCGATGGCCGCCAGGAGCCGCCCCATGGCCTCCTCGCGTATGTTTTCCAGTTCCATGGTCAATTCGTTCCTTTCCACCATTTCCCAAGCCATTATCTCCAGGGTCAAGGGCCTGCGGCGAATGGCCCGCGCATAGCCCTTGGCCAGGGCCAGGAAGCGGTCCACCGGCTTAAGGGCCAGGAAATCCCGGGGAGGGCGGCCCATGATCTCTTCGGCCCCGGGCCAGAAATCGCCTTCCCGGCCAAAGGCCCGGATCAATCCGGGCAGGCCGCCGAAATAACGATAGATAAGCACCTTGTCCACGCCAGCCTCCCGGGCCACCACATTGACTCCCAGGGCGGGGAAGCCCCGCCGGGCCAGAAGCACGCCCACGGCGTCGATAAGTCTCTTCCTGGTGGCCTCCCGGTCGCGGATTCGCCGCGTCGCCGGTGGGTTTTTCTTCTTGGTGCGGGCCATGACCTCACCTGTAGTCACTTTCTGGTGACTTATTATCACCGCTCGGTGACATTGTCAAGATGTTTTTATCATCCTGAAAGGAGTAACCTCTTTTAAGTCGCGGTGGCCCTGGAAAAGCCTTACAGGAAGGGTCCGAACCCCGCGTCGCCGCCGCGCCGGCCGGAGGATGTCGTCCCGCCGGCGGGCGTATTATTCTCGGGATTCGGTAAGTTTAGGTCGGAACTCAATAGCCCAGGACTTCCCCGACCAGAACGACCTGAATCCGTCCCGGCGGGGAGCAGCGTTCGATAATGGTGAAATAGTTACAGATGCGGCTCGGGGTCGAACAGTCTTCGCAGAAGCCGGTCTTGGCGCAGGGGGTGGGCAGTTCGAGGCGCTTGGCGTTCATGGGCCGGGCCACGGACCGGAGCCGCTCCCAAGCCTGATCCAGGTTCTTGACCACCTTGTTCATGCCTATGGCCAGCACCACCTTGTCCGGCCCGAAGATCATGCCGGCCACCCGGTTGCCGTAGGCGTCCACGTTGACCAGCATCCCCTCCTCGGTGACGGCGTTAGTGCTGGAAACCATGACTTCAGCAGTCAAACCCCTCTTGCGCCGCGACAGTCCTTCTTCCCGGCTGATGCCCGCTTCGTAGGGGTTGATGAGCCGGTACAAACCGGATTCCCGCAAATGCGGTTTGACCCCGATCTGTTCCAGGGTCTGGCTTCCGGTCAGGATCACGCTGCTGCCCTGGGGGATCAAGGCCAGGACTTTTTCCTTGGCCTCGGCGGCCGTGGCCGCGTATTGGGCGTTGAAGCCCCGCTTATTGAGCTTCTTTACCAGATCATCGGCCCGCTGCGTCAAATACCAATTCAACACCGCTCGATCGTCCATGTCTCCTCCTTACCTTGTCGGACCATTTGAAACATCTCGGATGCAGAAACGAAAATGAAGCGGTCGCGGCTCATCGGCTTTCCAAACAAGTGATCAAGCCGGTCCTAGAACCTTGGAATAGCCGGCGATCAAGGCCACCGCCTCCCGGAGAGGATTGCCGGTCGGAAAAAACCCCGGCTCCGACCACGAGGATTCGGGGCTTTCGTCCATTGACCAGGAATATCCCAGCAGCGGGACGGTTCTCGGGCTTAGTTCCCTGATCAACTCGACCAGCTTGGCCGGATCGAGTTGGACCGCGTTCAAATGCAAGGGCAGGCAGAGAACGTCCAGGCCGGGTTGAAGATTGTCCCTAAGGTAATCCTCGAGCCGAACACCGGCGGCCAGGTCACGGATTTCCAAACCGACCTGACTGAAGAAAGCGGTGAGCAAACGTCGGCTGAATGCTTCAATCTTCTCCTCGCCTGAACCGAGCAACAGCCAGCCCCGGGGAAACCCTTGCCCGGCGGCCCGGACCAAACCAGGCGCCAGCGCTTCCAGACCGGCCAGGAAGGCTTCCGCGGCCATGACCAATTCGGGCAGAAAGTATTCGCCTTGATCGTAAAGCGCGCCGGTCTGGTTCAAGCCGGCGACCAGTCCGGACATGACGGCCTGCCGGACGTCCAGGCCTTCGGTCAAGACTTGGCCGGCCAGGGATCTGGCCCGATCCTCGTCGAAGGCGACGACGGCTTCCTGCAAGAGCAGCCATCTGGTCAAAGATTCTTCAGGCACGGAAATCAGACCCTGCCCCTGATATGGTTTCCCCTCGGAAAAGGATGATCATCAACCAGGAGACGCGCTCGATCAAGACAGGCTAACAAAACGTGACCGGCCGGGGCAATGAAAAAATACCCGGCTCTCGGGCTCAAGTCCCGGCCGTCTTCAGCCTGGATTCAAGGCCGGCCGAGGTTCCAGTCCGTCCGCCTCGGAAGCCCCGGTCTCGGTATAGCGGTCCTGAACTAGGTCCCGCAATTTTCTGGCGCTGACCGGGCCTTTGATTTCGCTCCAGTCCAGGCGGCCGAGGTACTTCATCTCCAGGGTGTAGTGTTCATGAGTGTTGAACAGAAATCTTCCTGGAGGGAACAGCAGGTTGGTGTTCCTGACCTGAAGCATCTCGATGGGCGCGCCCAAAGACTTGGCGTAATAGAATGCCCCTTTCTTGAACTTCGTCAGCCGGCCGGTCCTGCTCCTGGTTCCCTCTGGAAAGATGAATATGTTTCCGCCCGCGGCGATGGTCTTTTTCATCTGTTCCAGGGATCGATCGGACAGGAATTCGTTCAAGTCTTTCACGTCCGAGGAACAGAATCCGGAACCTTTCAGAATCCAGCCGAAGATGGGTAGCCGCAGGTGTTTCTCCTTGGCGATGGTCGCGGCGTGCTTGACCTGGGCCATGATCAACAGCGGGTCCAGGTAGGAGATATGGTTGCAGACTATGACCGACGCTTTTATTCCGGCGATTCTCTTCCTGTCCGGCAGGCTGATGGTCAGCCTGGGCGCCAGCAGCCCGAGTAGGCCGAAAAAGATTCTCAGGTAATAGTGATTGGCCGCCTGAAACCGGGCGGCCATGTTTTCCCTTAAGAGCAACGGTATGACGTAAGCCGGCCAATAGCAGATCAGGAAGAAAAACAGGAAATAGAGCCACAGAATAAAGGTGACCCCGAAGTCTAGGATGAATTTGAATACTTTCAAGGGTCTGGCTGCGATTTACTGAAATCTTTTTATAAATAACGCGGTGTTGACGCCGCCGAAGGCGAAATTCTGCACCGAAGCCGTTTCAAGCCGCCGCTCCTGGACCTGGCGCAGGTGATTGATCATGGCGCATTTTTCATCAACCTCCTCCAGGTTCATGGTCGGGATGGCCGTTCCGTGTTTCAGCATATAAAGGGTGAAAATAGTTTCGAGGACGCCGCAGGTGCCCATGGCATGGCCGATGTAGCTTTTCAGTCCGGTCACCAGCGGTCCTCGGCCATAGACGTCGTGGATGGCCTCGGCCTCGATTATGTCGCCTATCTTGGTGGCGGTGGCGTGGGCGCTGATCAAATCCACTTCGTCCGGGTTGAGCCGGGCGTTGTCCAGGCCGGTCTTGAGGGTCCGGACGATTCCCTCGCGGCTGGGCAGGATCATGTCGCCGCCGTTGTTGCAGCAGGAGAACCCGACCACTTCGGCCAGAATCTCGGCGCCCCTCTTCCGGGCGAAATCGAGTTCCTCGAGCAGGACCGCGCCCGCTCCTTCGCCCACGACCAGCCCGTCGCGCCTCCGGTCAAAGGGTCTGGGGGTCCGATGGGGCTCGTCGTTGAAGGAATGGGAAGCGGCCAGCAGTTTATCGAACACGGCCACGGAAAGGGTGTCATATTCATCAGCGCCGCCGCAGATCATGGCGTCCTGGAGACCGTATTTCACGGCTTCATACCCGAAACCGATGGACTGACTGCTGGTGGTGCAGGCCGTGCTCGAGGAAATGACCCGTCCGGTGATCTCGAACAGCTTGGCGATGTTGGCCGCGGTGGTATGAGACATGGACCGGAGGTAGTCCACGGAGTTCAAGCGTTGGTACTGGAACTCGGATTTGGAAAAGAAGACCTCGAATATCTCCCGCTGCACCCTGGGACTGCCCTGGGTCGAGCCAAAAGCCACCCCCAGGCGGCCCGAGGAAATGAACTCCTTGTCCAGACCGGCCTTTTCCAGGGCCTCTTTGGCCACCTGGCAGGCGTAGAAACCAACCGGTCCCATGGTTTTCGAGTACTTACGAGAAAAATTGTAAGTAATGGGATAAGTCACCGCGCCGAAAACCCGGCAGTGCAGATAGCTATATAGCAGCCCGTCGTCGGTCATCCGGGTCACACCCGAAACTCCGTCCACCAGGCGGCGCATGATCTGGTCTTCCCTATCGCCCAGGGGCGAGATGGCCGCCGCCGAGGTTATGACTACTCTTCTTTCCATTGGTTCCTTTCACCCGGTATCGCGGTTGGATAAGGTTTCAGGCAGCTCGGCTGGTAAAGACCGCGGCCAGGTAATCGCAAATCAAGTTGATGGTCCGGTATTCGAAAAGCTGCTTCTTTTCATCCATGGTCAAGGCCCCGAATTCTTGCTCGACCTGGGAAAGCATCTCCAGGGCGTCGATGCTGTCGAATTCGTAGGCCTCGGCCAGGTTCACGTCCCGGTCCGGGTCCTTGATGTCGAATTCCCGCTCCATTATCTCCAGAATGGTTTTTTCGATTTCGTCGCGTTTCATGGTCCTGCTTTCCGGCGTCCGGCTTGGCTGTGACTCGAGGGGGCAACCCTTTGATTATCTAATTTGTACTAGGAGAAAAACCGGCCGTCAATTTCATTCTGCCTTTGGAGATTCAGACCGACAGGCCGAATTCCCGGCGTAGACGCGGCCCGCCGACCATCAGCGCGACGGTCCACAAGACCCCTAAGGTGGTGCCCATTATTCCCGGCGCCATTAAGTTCTGGCCGGACAGGTATAAACCAGCCACGTTGCGGCGGGCGAACTGACGCACGGCCAGCATTTGATCGTTGGTGTGCTTTATGCCGTAGGTCGCCCCTCGGGGCGAACTCACCCAGTCGCGCAAGGTCAAGGGGCTGTAGGCGTCCAGGACCTGGTATTCGCCCAGGGGACCGAGGATCTTGGCCGCTTCATCCAGCAGCCGGCCGGCTTCCCGCCTCTTTTTGTCTTGGTATTCAGGACCGCGCCGGCCGGTGACCGTGCGGTTGAAGGCCCGCCAGTCCTCGTACGGACTGGGTTCAATGACGGTCAGCAGGTTATGAGAGGACTGTCTGGTCGGCCGGACCTGGAAAAAGGAAAGTCCGGATCTATCGGCTGATCCGGCCTGGAGCCTGTACACATTATGGTCCAGGGCCGGACGAACCGAGGCGTTTACCATAGCCTGGACGCAAAAAACGCCGGGCGTCTCTTGCAGGGCGGTCATCTTGGCCCGCAGGGACGGCTTGACCTCCCCGGCCGGAAGCAGGTCCAGGATCAGTTTAGGGTGGATGGCGGCCACCACGTAATCGGCTTCCAGCCGGCGGCCATCTTCCAGGATCACGGCGCGAACCCGGTGGTCGCTTGCTTCGATACTCCTCGCGGCCTGGCCCTGGATCATGCCGCCGCCCAGTTCCCGCAGCCGGTCGGCGTAAACCTCGGCCATGGCCGCCCCGCCCTCCTTCAACCGCCAGGAAGACATGAGATACGCGGCGATTGTGGTGTGATGCAGCCAGACCGGACATTCTTCGACGGCCACGCCCACCAGGGACGTGGACACTCCTAGCACGTCGGTCAGTTCCTTCGAGCAGCCCAATTCGGCCATAAACTCACCCGAAGGCTGCATGGCCTCCAGGCCGAACGCATCAGTGGGCGAGAGCACGGCTTCCAGGGTCCCGATCTGTCCGGCCGCCAGCCTGATCCTTTCCATCAGGACCGAAATCCTGCGTTCTTCGGAAGGAAACGCGGCCTTTAAATTGGCTTCGAAAGCCTCGAAACCGGGTGGGAAATCAAAGGTGAAGTCGTCAAAGATGTACCGATCTATGACCCCATCCCGACCCATTCTCTCCAACGGGATGCGGTCGGCCACGCCCAGATACTCGAACACCCGTCCCAAAGGCTCATTTTCGGCCAGACCGCAAAGGTAATGAATGCCGACCGGGCAATCGACGCCCTGCCTCGAGTAGCCGCGCATCAGGCCGCCGGGCCGGCGGTTTTTTTCGACCACCGTGACTCGACAACCCATTTTAGCCAGGATTATGGCCGCGGTGAGCCCGCCCACACCGGAACCCACTATGACCACCGAAGCGTTATCTTTCATTTATCAATCGCCTTTTGGAGGAATAACGATCGGGTCTAACTCCACCTGCAACTCGCCGGCGCAGGCGCTCCGGCCGGAGGCGGTTATCTCGAAGCGGCACCTGGCCGAAGTCGCGGTCGGGACGCAATCGAGTCTTATCAACAGGTTCTCACCCGGCCGGACAATCCGCTTGAATTTGACTTTCTTGAACATGGTCACCCTGGCCTTGTGGCCTTGTTTCTGAATCGCCCGCAGAACCATGGCCCGGATCAGGGCCAGAAAGGCCATGCCCGGAAGAATGGGCCGGCCGGGAAAGTGGCCTTCAAACCAGGGTGAATCAGGTTTGAACCGGACTTCGGCTTCAACGCCGCCGTCCGGTTGGCAACGAAACCGCTCCAGCGGCAGCCAGTCTTCGGTCAAGCGGCGGTCTCCCCGTTATTCAAGAATTCATAATCGCCCGGCCGGGGGCGAAAAATCTGCAGGGACGCTTCGGCCAGGAGATGCTCCCCTTCCCTGACCTGACCCGCGAACACCCCGTAAAACAGCCCGTCGCTTTCCACCAGATGAGGGCAACGGACGTCTATGGACAGTTCGCTCCCGATCATGAATTGATCTGCATAAAAGACGGCCATCTTCAACCCGGCGACGAAACCGAAATTGTCTTGGCTCGGACCGCCCAGTTCACGCCAGATGGAAACCGCGGCCGCGGTCTGGGCCACCAACTCCACGGCCGTCAAGGTGCTGACGGAACGGCCGTCGAACAGGGGCCAGGTTTCCCTGACCTTGGCTAAAGCCCGGGCCGTGTTCCGGCCGACCTCGGTAAAACGGTCCAGTAGTTTCAGCCGGCGGCGGTGGGGAATGAAGTATTCGACTGGGGGAATGCCTGGGGAAATAGTATCCTCTTGGGTTTAGGTATTCGATCTTTGGATAACAAAATCGTCCCGGCCAAGTCAAGTCGGTCCTGGCCGTTACCAGGGCCTTGGCTTAAGGCCGATGGACAAAATCACCGAGACATGGTATCAAAAACAGCCTCGACCCGGCCGGCCAGCGACTTGGTTCGCCCTTGATAAATCCGGCCTCGAGGAGAACCCAGAAGACGGGCATAATCCTTTAAGATGAGACGTCTTGGCCGTTTCCGATCCCCCTCCCACGCCGGCGGTGTTGACCGGCCATGAAAGCCCCGCTCAATCGGCGCGTTTTCGTGGTGGGGTACTCGGCGGCCACGCCCTTGGGCCGGACCTTTGCCCGAACCTGGGAGAGGGCCGCGGCCGGTGAAGCCGGCTTTTGTCTGACCACCAAGTGCCAGGTCAGCCGCCATTTGCGGGTGGTGGGTGAAATACCGGATTGGGACCCTCTGTCCCTGGATTTCGTGAATCGACGCGAGGCCCACAACTGGAACGCGGCTTTCATCCTGCTGACCATGGCCGTCTGCCGGGACGCCCTGGCCGACGCGGGGCTGGAGATGACTGAAGAGACCGCGCCCCGAACCGCCTGCCTTATCGGCTCGGCCCTGAACGGACACGATGCCTTCAGGGTGGCCACGGACAACCTGGCCAAAGGCGGACCGCTCAAGGTCAGCCCTTTCCTGCTGCCCAACCTGTGCGGCAATCTGCCCGTGGGCAAAGCCAGCATGCTCCTGGGTTTCACCGGACTCGGGCTTTCCCCCCAGGGCGCCTGCGCTTCGGGCAACCAGGCCTTGGGCCTAGGCGCCAGGATGATTCGCGACGGGGACTGCGACTTTGTTCTGGCCGGAGGAGTGGACACATCGATCATCCCGGAAATCATCTACGGTTTCGCCAATATGAACGCCACCATCAAGGTCTATGAAGACGACCGGGCCTACCATGACCCGGCCCAGGCTTCCCGGCCCTTCAGCCTGGACCGCCGGGGATTCGTCTTGTCGGAAGGCGCCGGCGCCCTGGTCCTGGCGGCCCAAGAAGTGATGGCGGCCCACGGCTTGAAGCCTCGAGCCGAAGTGCTGGGGATAGGCTGGACTTCGGACGCCCATCATTTCGTCAAGCCCAACCCGACCACCGTGATCCGCTGTCTGATCGAGGCCATCGAAGACGCCGGCCTGAAGCCCTCGGACATCCAGTACATCAACACCCACGGGACCTCGACCCCTAAAGGCGATGAAATAGAAGTCGAATGCCTGCGCCAGGTCTTTGGCCAGCATCTGCCGCGGATTCCCTTTTCCTCGAACAAATCGCAACTCGGACACACCCTGGGCGCGGCCGCGGCCATCGAGGCGGCCTTGACCATCGAGGGCATGCGCCGCGGAATAATACTGCCCACCATCAATTACCTGCCCGACCCGGCCTTTGACGGTCTGGATTGCGTGCCTGACCAGGCCCGCCAACAACACCACGAGCTGTCCCTGTCCAACGCCTTTGGGTTCGGAGGAACGAATTGTTGCGTGGTGTTCCGAGGAGTCTGACTTGAAGCCGAAACCGATGCGCCTGACTCCCCTGGATAATCGAAGCCTTTTTTTCCGGGATTCGGTCACCGGCTTGGTCTGGCACCAGACCACCAGCCGGGTCTTATACGCCGATACGGACCGATCCGGCGCGGTTTATCATTCCCATTATCTGCGCTATTTCGAACAGGGAAGGACCGCCTTGATGCGGGACCTCGACCACCCCTACCGCCAGGTGGAGGAAAGCGGCTATATCTATCCCGTGATCAAGACAGGTCTGGACTATTATGATCTCCTGACCTATGACGACGTTCTAGGCATCTTCACCAGGCCCGGCCTGCTGGAAAGGGTGCGCGTGACTTTCAACTACGTGATCACCAAAAGCGATAACCCCAGGATCGTCTGCCAGGGCTTCACCCAACACTGCGCCCTCAACCAGGCCCGGGTCCCCGTGGCCGTGGACGCCCTGACCCTGCAAGCCTGGCGTTGTTTTCCTCGATGAAGGGGCCTTCAAGACCGCTGGCCGGCTGGATCGGGACAAATGAACCCGGTCCTTTCTCTGATCCGACCGGCCCGACCGGTCGGGCCATGGCCTCGACCGTCGAGACCCTGGGCTTGTTTTGCCAGGGGCTGGTCCTGATGGAGATACCTGATTTAACCTGTCAAGATACCACGATTTTAACCCCGAGAGAACAAAGCCGCGCCTCGAGAATGGGCCTCAAGAGAAAAAGGGAGTTCCTGGCCGCCCGCCTGGCCCTCAAGAAACTGGCTCGCCGGCTCGATCCGGCCGGACCGGAGGTGAAAGCTTCGACCATCGAAACCCTGGCCGAAGACGGCATCAAACCCGCTCTGTCCGTGGACGGCCGAAAAATTGATCTTTATGTCAGTGTAGCCCACGACCGCCGCTTCGTGGTGGCCGCGGCCGGTTATCACCCGCTGGGCGTGGACGTCGAAGAAGCCTCGGACAAAGTGATCCGGGGCGAAAGCGCCTTCACCTCGGACCGGGAACGGAAGCTGATAGAGACGTCCGGCCTGCCCAGAGTTCGGGCCGCGACCAGGGTCTGGACTTTAAAGGAAGCCGCGGCCAAAGCCTTGGGCCTGAACTTGTTCGAATCTTTCCGTTCCGTCGAGGTCATCGTCTTAGGGGAGGATGAAAGCCGGGCCGATTACATGGGCCGGACCCTGATCTGCAGGCATTCCGAAATAGACCCGCATGTTTTTTCCTTGCTGACCGCGCCTGACCTTATGGGTAACTAACCGTAATTTCACTTATAAAACATAATATCCCTGATTAGGAATAGTTGCCCGGAGATCTGGGTTTTCAACCCTTCCGCGTTCACGATAAGCTTGTCAGCTCCAGTCCGAATGTGGTATGTATCCCTCGGTCTGATAGCCCCAATCCTGCCTCTCCGGTAGCTTGAAGTCGGGTCAAATCCGGGCCTCCGGAGTCAGCGGGACGGGCCGGTAGGCAAAACAGTTTTAAAATTTGGATAGTTATTAGCTGGGGAGTTAGCATGGATAAAGCCTTGAGTCAGAATATCGCCAGGATCATGATCGAAGAACTGAAGCTCCCTGACGTGACCCCCACAACTTTTGATATTGACGTTGACCTGGTGGATGAGCTGGGCATTGACAGCATGGACATGGCCACGGTGGCCCTGGTCCTGCAAGACGAGTATAAAATCACCATCCGGGAAGACGATTATCCCAAACTCAAGACCATCCGGCTTATCGCCGAATATATCCAGGATAAGATCAAGCAGAAGCAAGCAAACCCTTAAGGTTGAAAGATGAAACCAGGTCCCGCCGTTTCCGCCTGGTCCCCGGAGGTCTCCACCGGGTCTGACCGGATCAGTTTCGCCGAAATACTGGCCGATCCCGAAACCAAGGCGCGTTGGGCCAAGGTCCGCCGCTATAACTTCCTGCGCGAATCCACCTACGATATGACCAACCGCTGCGATCTGCGCTGCGAGGGTTGCTATTATTACCAGGGCGACAAGCAGCACTTCCGGGAAAATCGGTCACCCGACGACTGGCGCCGGCTTTTTCAACAGGAAAAAGCCCGGGGCATAACCTTTGTGGTCCTGGCCGGCGCGGAACCGGCTTTGGTGCCCGAACTGCTCGAGGTCTGTCACCAGGAGATTGAGCTGGGCTGCATCGCCACCAACGGCTTCAAGCGCATCCCTGACCAAGTGGGCTACAGGATTCACGTTTCGGTCTGGGGCGACGACGAAACCTCATATCGTCTAAGAAAGGCCAAGAATCTGCTGGCCAGACAGATGGACAACTACGGTGGGGACTCACGCGCCGTTTTTGTCTATACCTTCACCCGGGACAACGTCCGGGAAGCGGCCGGCGTGGTTGAAACCCTGGCCCGGTCGGACTGTCTGATCACTTTCAATGTCTTCTCCGCTCCGGTGGGCTACCAGGGACCGTTAAAGCACACCGCCCAGTCCCTGGCCGCCGCCAGGGACACGATGCTGGAACTGATGGCCGCCCATCCGCGGCAGGTGCTGTTCAGCCATTACAACGCGGTGGTTCACACTCACCCGCTGGGACTGCACGACCTGTTTTCCTGTCCGTATCCGCGCCGGAACCCATCCACCGACCTGGGTTTGGGACGAACCTTCCGGCAATACCGGACCGATCTGAACTGGGACCGGAGCGCGGCCTGCTGCGTGCCGGACACGGATTGCCGGGACTGCCGTCATTACGCTTCGGGCAGCGCCGTGGTCACGGCCAAGCTGTTCCGCCATGCCGCCTCGCCGAACGCTTTCCGGTCCTGGCTGGATTACGTGGATAACTATCTGGCGGTCTGGGTCACGGGTTACGAAAAAGGATACAACCTCTGTCCAACCTTGATCCAGCCACCGCCGCCATCAGACTAGAGGAAGGCCCATATTCAGAGATGATCACCGTCAGCTCCCTCCTGAATGAGGAGTGGAATCAACGCTACAAGCGCATCTCGCGTCTCAACATCAGAAGCTCCATCTATGACGTGACCAACCAATGCAACCTGCGCTGCAAGGGGTGTTTCTTTTTCTCTTCGGGCGAACACCAAACCGGCCGGGAGGAAGGCGACGCGGCCCGGTGGGTGGAGTTCGTGGACCGGGAGAAAGAACGCGGGGTCAACCTGGCCATTCTCATCGGCGGGGAGCCCACCCTGCACCTGGACCGGGTCGAGGCCTTCTATAAACGTCTGCCGACGTTCTGCGCCACCAACGGCCTGATCAAAGTGCCGCGGGACCGTTTCCCGCACCTGCCGGTGGCGATTTCCTTGTGGGGCGACGCCGAGGATGAAAAGCATCTGCGCATGATGGACACTTTCGCTGTTTCCAGCCGGAATTATGCCGGCGACCCGTTGACCTATTACCTTTTCGCCATCCCTCCCCGGCAAGTGGGCCGGTTGGAAAACATGGTCCGTAAAATCAGGGACGTGGGCGTAAAAGTCCACTTTCAGCTTCTGTCCAACGACGAATCCATAGCCGGTTACAACTGGACCGAAGACCTGCTGGCCCGCGTGCGGGACGAGATGGATGAAATGCTGCGACTCTACCCGGACACGGTGATTTCCTGCCGCTATTACCACCAAATCATCACCAGCGGCCGATGCCTGGACCGGAAATGGGGGTGGCTGGAATGCCCTTCGGTGACCGAACCGCTGGACGATCGGAATCCAAGGCCGCGACGACTGATCGGCTTTATCCGCTGGGCCAGCGACCTTAAAAGCATGCACCGCTGCTGCACCTCGGCCACCCGCGACTGCTCGACCTGCAAGGACGGCGCGGCGCACCTGAGCTGGGTCATGGTCAATAAACGGGGTCATATGACTTCGACTCAGGATTTACAGAATTGGATAGAAGTATATGAAATGTTTGCTAAACTTTATCATTTCCTCCCTTGGTGAATCCCGCGCCTTAAATCAGGAGGTCTGACCGGACCGCCGGCCCGGAAAGCAAGGCATGACCGGATTCCGACCAGTCATCCTGGGTTATGACGCGGTCTCACCCCTGGGCACCGACCTGGAAAGGCAGTGGGCTCGAGCCTTGGCCGGCGAAAGCGGTCTAGGACGTTTGACCAGGTTTGCGCCGGCCCCGGGCTTTCCCGTCACCGTGGCCGGGCAGGTGGAAGAAATCGATCCGGCGCCCTTCCCTTTTCTCAGCCCGCGGCAACTGGCCCTCTGGCCGTCCCCGATCTTCAAATACAGCCTGCTGGTGGTTCACCGCGCCCTGAAACGGGCCGGCCTCGAGATAACCCCGTCGCTGGCGCCGGAGACGGCCGTGACTTTCAGCCCGGCCATCGGCGGTTTGGACGCCGTGCTCCAGGCCGACCGGACGCTCAGGTCAACCGGCCGAATGCCCAAGCCCTACGCCAACCCCAACGCCTGCATCAACATGGTGGCGGGCAAGATCGCCATGCTAACCGGCGCCACCGGCCCCAACATCACCACGGTCACCGCCTGCGCCACCGGGGCCACGTCCCTGGCCGTCGGCGCCCTGCTTATCGCCGCCGGTCAGGCCAAGCTGGTCATCTGCGGCGGAGCGGATTTCCCCCTAGTGGAACCCATCGTGGCCGGATTTGCCTCCATGAACGGCGGGTACCGCGATGAAGCCCAAGAAGACCCGGCCCGGGCCAGCCGGCCCTTTTCCGTGGATCGCCGGGGCTTCGTGGTTTCCGAGGGCGCGGCCGGCCTGATCCTGGCCAGCCAAGACTTTGCCCGCACTCACGGATTGGGCTATCAAATTGAACTGGCGGGCTGGGCCATGAACGCGGACGCCAACCATTACGTGGCCCCCTATCAGCCCACGGTCGCGGCCTGCCTGGCCCGGGCCATCGCACGGGCCGGGCTGAAGCCGGGCGATATCCAAGCCGTCAACGCCCACGCGGCCTCGACCAGGATAGGCGACCTGGTCGAGGCCCGGGCCTTGAGCGCCGTGTTTGAAGGCCGACCCCCTCCGGTCAGCGCCAACAAATCACAAATCGGCCACGCCATGGGCGCGGCCAGCGCCATCGAAACAATACTGGCCCTAAGGGGAATGGAGGAAAGCTTCCTGGCGCCCACCATCAACTATAGGCCCGATCCGGACATAGACCTCGACTGCGTGTCCGAAGGCGCCCGGCCCTGCCTCCAGGAACATGTCCTCAAGAACGCCTTCGGCTTCGGCGGCTCCAATTGCTGCTTGGTCTTCAGGAAGGTGGCCTGATCAAAACAACCAGAGGCGGGAAGTGATTTCTCCCCGCCTCCTGATCGGACGACCGCGCTAAAAAAATATAAAACTCGGAGAACGCCGGCCGGTGTTATTTCGGCCGTTCCGAGGCTTTTTTCAAGGCTTCTTCAAAGTCCTCGTCATCGAGCACTTTTTCGACCACCTTAGTGGCCATGCGGTTGGCTCTGTCCTTCAATTTCGATTCGCTCCGCTGATCCCGCGGCAGCGGCGGTTCGGTCACCGAGTACCTCTTTTTAAAGATGCTCGCACCCCTTTTCATCACCCGGACGTCGAATTCAAAATCGGCGTCGGAAACCGATTTCATCACGAATTGCACGTCCGGCAAAACAGGCGCCTTGCGCTCGGGCGGAACCACGTCTAGGCCGGCCAGGACCAGGGCCCGCTCGAAAGCATACCAGAAAAAGGAATGAATATTCGGCCAGGCCACATAGGCCACTCGGCGGTCCTGGCTGTAATAACCCCAGACGTTGGTGTTGCTGGCCTCGTTAGCCACTTCCAAAAGGTGAATACGCTTGCCGCGGTATTCCTTGTATTCCCCCTTGAGCTTGGGGGTGAAAGCACTGAGGGCCACCTTCGAAGCCGGCACGCTGCAGGCGGCGAGACAGAAACCGATTCCCAGGCAGAAGAGGGCGAGAGATATTCGGGCTAAGGCCTTCATGTTCCATCCTCCAGCGACCACCGCGTAATTGACTACGGGTCAAAGGTTCGTCACTTGGTCAAAGATTGATGAACCGGCTTTTATCCACCCTTGGCCTGATACCGATCCTAATCCGTCTCGGCCGGCCGATTTCATTTCTGCCGGCTTTCGGCCACGTACCGGGCCAGCGTCTCGAAATTGATGAACACTTTTTCGCCCAGTTCCTTGTTCTCGATCTTGATGCCATACTCGCCGTCCAGCATGACCACCAGTTCCAGTATGTCCACGGAATCAAGCCCGAGTCCACCTTGAAAGAAAGTTGTATCGTCGGTTATGTCTTCGGGCGCGACATCCAGGAGGCCCAGCACCTCCACTACCTTGGCTTTCAGTTCCGCTAACAGTTCCTTCATAAATACGACACCCTATCCTGTCTATGACCGCCGCCCTCGAGTCGAGGCCGGACTTATCGCGGCTCCGCTGTCCCTGCCGCCTGCCCCGCCTTCCGGCGGGGCCGCGGCAGGTCGCGTATCACCTTGAGGTAAAGTTTGGTCATGCGCCAGGATTGCGATTCCCGGCCGTAAAATTCGCGCCAGGCCCGGTAATAGAGTTCCTGGAGTTTGTCCGGGCTCATCAGCCGCGGACGATAGACCACGGTGGCCGCGTTGTAATTCTTCCAGTCCCGATCGAAAATGCGATTTTCGTCGTTGAGCTGTTTCCAGGCCTGGGTCCGGGGAAAAGGAGTCAGCACGGTGAACTCGGCCAGGTCCAGTTCGATTTCCTGCAGGAAGTCAATCAGCCTCAGAATGAAGTCTTCGGTATGATTGTCCAGGCCGAGAAGCACGGTCCCTTCCACGGCTATCCCGTGGTCGTGATACAGCTTGATCCGGTCCCTGATCTTGTCCGAGATGTCAAAGATGGCGTGGTAAACGTACCAGCAGCCGCTCTCCCTGGCCAGGCCTAGCAACTCCGGATCAGGCGTGATGGGGTGCGAAATCCAATGCTTTTTTAAGCCGGCCAGGTTGCGGCAGAGACTCCGTTCGTACTCCTTGTTCTGCTCCAGGGAGTTATCCACGATGAAGATCAGGTTGGAACAGGAAGCCAGGTCCTGGGCCACCAGGTCCCAGGGTTTGATACGGTGACGCCGGCCGCCCAGATAGGGCACGCAGCAGGGATAGCAATTGAAGCGGCAGCCGCGGGAAGTTTCCACCAGGTCAACCATCTCCAGACCCTTGTAGCTGTAATGGGCGGATTTGTCATAGAGAGCGCGTCTGGGCGAGGGAACCTTGGCTATATCCGGGTAATCGGAATGGGCGTACACCTTCCGCGGCCGGCCTTGACGGAAATCAGCCACCATTGGCCCGATCAAACCTTCGCCTTCGCCGAGCACAACCGCGTCGGCGTGGCCGGCGGCCTCTTCCGGACAGAGGGTCACGTGCAGGCCGCCCAGGACCACCGGCTTGCCGCGTTGCCGGAATTCATGGGCCAATTCATAGGCCCGGGGCGCCTGACAGGAAAGAAGCACCGACAGGCCCACCAGATCGCAGTCCGCCTCGAGATCGACCGGCTGCACGTTTTCGTTCACTATCCGCACTTCGACGTCGTCGGGCGCGGCGGCCGCCACCTGGATCGGCCCTAACGGCGGCAGGTTGAAATTGGTCTGTTCGGGCAGCTTGGTCCACCCCGGGGCTATCAGCAGAAACTTCATCTCAATCCAAATAACCTTTCAGACGGCCCGCCGCCCGGAGAGATCATAAAGATTCCCCGACCGCCTCCCGAGAGGCCCGGGCTTCCATTACACCCTGAACGATCAATCGCTCCCGGCTGTTGATGGTGAAGACGTAAGAATCGCGACCGCCCGGTCTGACCGTAACTTGAACTTCCTCCCCCGGCCTGACCGAACCTTTGAAACGAACCCGGTTGAGACCGCATATCTCCATTTTTCGACCCAGCCTTTCGCCCTGTCTCCGGATCAAGTCCGCGACCAGGGATAACAAGGCCACGCCCGGAAGAATGGGCTGTTCGGGGAAATGGCCGGAAAACCAGGGTGAGGTCTGTTCGAAGGTCGCCCGGGCCTCGATCCCGTTGGCTGTATCTAACCGTAATTCAGATAATTGAACCCATTCCCCGGACATTTGCGTTTGTCAGATACCACCCGGCCGCTTTTTTGTCAATTGCCACCGAACGGAATGAAATGTTAGTATTTATATTTTAAAGTGCTCTCGCGGGGGTCGGATTAGTTACGTGAGCCGTTTTCATATCGCCTTGTCTTATATGCTGGTCGCCCTGGTCCTGGTGATAATAATGGCCGAACCTCCGGCGCGGACCTGGTACCTGGCCTTTCTTTTGGCCCTGTTCTTTACCGTGACGATCGTGGGCGTCTTCTGCCCGCGCTTGAGTTTTTTCCTGCCGATCTTCAGCCGGGGTCGAGCCGGGCGGGGCCGGGTGGCTCTGACTTTTGACGACGGCCCCGATCCGGAAGCCACTCCCGCCGCGCTGGCGGTTCTGGACAGACTGCAAGCCCCGGCCGCCTTCTTCCTCATCGGCGAAAAAGCTCGAGCCCATCCCGACCTGGTGAAACGAATCGTTCAAGGTGGTCACCTCGTGGGCAATCATTCCTTCAGCCACTTCTGGTGGATGAACTTTCTTTTCGGCCGTCGTCTGCTGAAGGAAATCATGTATGCCCAGGCGGCCATCGGCGCCATCATCGGACGGCCCCCGGCCTTGTACCGGCCTCCGGTGGGCCTGACCAACCCGCACCTGAACGGGGCTCTAAAGAAGGCCGGTTTGACCTGTGTCGGCTTTGACGTCAGGCTGTGGGACCGCGGCGCCGATCCGGAGAAGGTTTTGACCCGGCTTTTCGAGCGGACCCGGGACGGAAGCATTATCCTGCTCCACGATGGAGGAGCCGATCCTTCTTACCTGGCTTCGCTTCTGGAAAGGGTCATACGGAGCCTTCCCGCCCTGGGATTCAAGATAGTCAGACTGGATGAACTGGCGGAAAGGCCGGCTTATCAAGGGGCAACGCCTGCCTTGAACCAACCGGACGCCGCCCCGCCGTCCGACCGGCGGCCGGGGTTGATCCGGCGCCTGGCCGCCATTCCTTTTATCCGTCAAGCCATCGAAGAACGGGCCGACTTGTCGGTCTTCAAGGACCCGCCCTCGCTGCGCCTCCTGGCCGGCGTGCTCCTGATCGGCCTGGGCATGCTGATGGGACTGCCCGCCGTCAGTGGGCTGGGGATAATGGCCGTGTATCTGCGGGACCCCCTGGTCTTTGTCTTCGGCGGACCGGCTTCCTACGCCGCTTCCTGGGCGGTCTGGGGCCTGGGCATGTGGCTGGCCGGTCCGGATAACATCATGTACCTACGCTCGCTGCTGCGCTGGGCGGCCCGGATAACGGTGGAAAGACTGGCTGGAGCCGCCCCACCTTCCGGACGGCCGGGTCCGGACCCTAGTCTCTAGAGGCCCCCTGGACTTGGCCATGACGGGCGGCTCGATCATAAGCGTTCTGGTCTTTCCGGCGGCTTACCTGGCCGGCTCGATCAATTTTTCCATTTTAGTCATGACGGCCCTGGGACTGGGCGATCCCCGCGACAAATTCAGCGGCAATCCAGGCGTGACCAATGTTTCCCGGCAGGCCGGTCTCCCCTGGGCCGTCGCGGTCCTGGCCCTGGACCTGGGCCGGGCCATGTTAGTGGCCGTCTTGGGCCTCCACTTCCTGCCCCGCGGCCTGTGGCCGGCCCTGGGCCTGGCCCTGCTCTCGGGAAACCGTTATCCGCTCTTCCACGGTTTTCGCGGCGGAAAAGGAGTGGCCAACTACCTGGGCTTCACCCTGGTCATCGCGCCCTGGGCCGCCTTGATCGGTTCCCTGGGCTGGCTGGCCGGACACCGCCTGACCAAACTGCCTTTCATCGGTTCATTCTGCCTGATCACCATCCTGGGCCTGGGCACGATGCAGGCCTGCGGCTGGGAATGGCCGGCCGTCCTGGGCACGGTCGGTACGCTGATTTTCATTATTTACGCCCATAAGAGCAACATCGTCCAAACCTGGGGACGGAACCGGGAGGCTAACCGCCATTCCGATCGACCGTGAACATCTCCGGCCTCATGACCGGCTGAGTTTGATAATTCCGGCCTACAATCACGCCGATCAAATCTTATCGGTGATAGAAAAGGCCCTGGAACTAGGCCTGACGGTCATCGTGGTGGACGACGGCTCGACCGACGACACGCCGGCGAAGCTGCGGGAAGCCCAAGGGATTCAATTATTGACCCACGACCGGAATTTAGGCAAGGGCGCGGCCTTGATGACCGGCCTGATCGCCGCTGCCGCCAGAGCCGATTGGGCCATCACCGTGGACGCGGACGGCCAGCATGATCCGGCCGAAGCAATAAACCTCATCGCGTCCGTGCCCCGGGGTGTACGGCCCATCGTGCTGGGCCGGCGGCTGGGCATGAAAGCGGGAAAGGTGCCCTGGACCAGCCGCTGGGGCAGAAGGTTTTCCAATTTCTGGGTCTGGGTGGCCGGCGGCCCCTGGCTGGCCGACTCCCAGAGCGGCTTCCGGATGTATCCCCTGCCCGAAACGCTCGATCTCCAACCGCGCTCCTTGCGCTTCCAGTTCGAGATGGAGATTTTAATCCTGGCCGCCTGGCGCGGCCTGCCGGTCATCGAAGCCCCAATCAACGTCAGATATGACCTGCCCGGAGGGCGGGTTTCTCATTTCAAACCCGGTCTCGATTTCTGGCGGAACACCAAAACCATCTTACCCCTGATCGCCAAGCGTCTCTTCCTGCCCCGGCGCCGCCGCTGGCCATAATCTCATGACCATGTTCGCTTCGAAACCGACGCGGCTGCTGCTGGCCCTGGTCTTGATCGCCGGCGCGGCCGCGGCTTTCTGGCAGGCGCGCGGCCGCCTCCAGATCAATACCGATATAACCGCGGCCCTGCCCGGGGCCGATCCGGTGGTGGCTTCCGCCCGCCGTATTCTGACCCACCATCCGGCCCTGGAGAACGCCTTCCTCGACCTGAGCCTGGATGACCCCGCCGTCGATCGGGAAGCCTTGCTCCAGGCCGCGGACCTGACCTCCGGGCTTCTGGAGCGGACCGGCCTGGTCCGCGTAGTCAAAGGCGACGATCTGGTCGAAGCCCTGCCGCTTCTCTTCAAGACCATCCTGGACAACCTGCCGGTCCTGTTCGGGCTGGAAGAGTTAAACCGGCGCGTGGAACCGCTCCTGTCCCAACAGCGCATAAAAACCAGGTTAGAGAACGAGTATCGGAAGCTGTTCGATCTGTCCCAGGTCGGACAGGCCGAGGCTCTGGCCAAGGACCCCTTGGGTTTGAGGGAGATTGCCCTGGAAAGAATGTCGGCCCTCCAGCCCGGGTCCCAAGTCACCATTCACCGGGGGCGGATCATGACCGGCGACGGCCGGCGCCTGCTGCTGGTGGTCGAACCCCTGGTTTCGTCCCGGGAGACCGATTTCGCCGTCAGGCTGACCGAGGCCATTGAAGAAGCCGCGGCCCAAGTCCGAAAAATCCAGACCCAGGCCGGGGTCGCGATCAAGCTGACTTACGCCGGCGCTTTCCGCGCCGCCCTGGACAACGAACGCACCATCAGGCGCGACACGGCCCGGGCCATGATCCTGGTGACCGTCGGCGAAATCCTGCTGATACTGCTCTGCTTCCGCCGGCCCTGGCTGGGTTTTCTGGCCCTGGCCCCGGCCGTGACCGGGTCAATGCTGGCCACCTTCGTC
This sequence comes from Thermodesulfobacteriota bacterium, assembly GCA_040755515.1. Lineage (GTDB taxonomy): Bacteria > Desulfobacterota > Desulfarculia > Adiutricales > JAGVGV01 > JBFMAW01. The sequence continues at coordinate 120,720 of JBFMAW010000014.1, forward strand.
TATGCCCGGCTCAAAGACTCGATTTTTGCCCTCAGCCTGGGTTTCGGCGGCGCCCTCATTTCCATCACCCTGGACCACGGACTGGCCTACGTCTGCCTTCTGGACCGACCTTACGAAACCAGAGGCTGGCGGGTCTCGGCCGAGGTTTGGGCCGTGGCCTCGTTCACCATTTATACCACCCTGGCGGCCCTGCTTTCCCTCACCATCATCGGCATACCCCTTTTCCAGGAAGTAGGCCTCTTCGCCGCCCTGGGCGTGGCCCTGGCCGCGGTCATGGTCCATATCATCTTTCCTTTAGTCTTTCCTCGGCTGTCTGGTGCTCGAAGAACGCCGGTCCTGCCCCTCGAGAAGTTCATGAACCGGCTGTCCCAGGCGGCCGGCCCCAAGACCCTGGCCGCGGCCGGCCTGGTTTTTCTGGTCATGCTCCTTTTCGCCCGGCCCGTATTTCAAGCCGACTTTCAGGCCATGAACACCATTACCCCGGACACGGCGGCGGCTGAACAGACCATCGGCCGCCACTGGGGCAATATCACCGGCCGCACCTACATCCTGATCCAGGGCCGCACTTCCCAGGAGCTTTGGTCCAGGGCCGACGCGCTGGGCCGCTTCCTGACTGAAGAAATCGCTTCCGGAACCTTGGCTCCTCCCTTGCCCGCGTTCACCCTGGCGCCCGGACCCGAGACCCGGCAATCGAATCTGAAGGCCTGGCGACAATTCTGGACGCCGGAACGACGGCGGCTGGTCCTTTCTACCCTGGACGAATCCGGGACCGGTCTAGGCTTTAGCCCCGGGGCCTTTGCCCAGTTTTATGACACGCTGGATACCCCGAAAAATTCGACCTTGATTTTGCCCGAAACCGTAAATCAAGCGTTTGGTGTCTTCCCGGACAAGGAAAACAACGGTTACGTCCTGGTGACGCCGGTAAATACCGGCCGGGCCTACCAGGCCGAGGCCTTTTTTAAAAGCGCCGTCCAGCCAGGCTTCCACGTCTTCGACCCTAATTTCTTTTCCCGGCATCTGGCCGAGAACCTGTCCTCGTCATTCCAGCGTCTGCTGCTCATCCTGGGTGGGTGCTCTCTGTTGTTGATGCTCATCCGTTTCGCCGATGACTGGCGGCTGCTGCTGACCGCCCAGGCGCCCTTGATCTTTGCCCTGGCCGCCACCCTGGGCACCATGAACCTATTAGGCCTACCGCTTACCATTCCCAGCCTCATGCTGGCGCCGATAGTAATAGGCATGGGCGTGGATTACGGACTGTACCTGGTCTGTTCCCGCCAAAGACTGGGATCGAGCGCCAACCCCAGCGCCGAGGCCGTGCCCGTGGCCGTGGCCCTGGCCGGACTCTCCACTTTAGTGGGCATGGGCTCGCTGGCCCTGTCCGATCACGCCGTGCTCCAAGCGGCGGGCTTGAGCACCTTCTTGGGAATCGCCTACTCGATGATCGGCGCCTTCGCCCTCACTCCGCCGCTGTTGAATTACATCTTCGCTCCACCTCGTCGGCAGGTCCCGCCGGTTGATTTAGTGACAGGCTCCGCGGCCCATCGGAAACTGGTTTTAAGGCCGTACCGGCATCTCGCGCCTTATCCCCGGTTTTTCGCCCGCTTCAAGATGCTGCTGGACCCCATGTTCCATCGCCTGGCCGATTTTGTCCGGCCCGGCGATACTATAATTGATATCGGCTGCGGCTTCGGCGTGCCCGCCGCCTGGCTCCTGGCCGTCCACCCGGACTTGACTTTTTATGCCTTGGAACCCAGCCGCCGCCGGGCCGAGGTGGCCGCGGTTGTCCTGGGCCGCCGGGGCCGCGTTACCGTCGGCCGGGCCCCGGACCTGCCGCCAGACGCGATCCGGGCCGACGCGGCCTTATTGCTGGACGTGGCGCATTATTTATCCGATGAGGAATTGAGCCGGCTGCTGGTCAAGCTCAGAGAAGTCCTGAAACCGTCGGGCCGGCTGGTCCTGCGGGTCACGGTGCCCGGCGGCAGGCGCCAACGCTGGCAGCGCTGGCTCGAGGCCATCAAGGCCAGGGTTAAGGGAATCAGGGTTTTCTTCAGGGATCAATCAGCCCTGGTGGAACGGCTGAACCAGGCCGGTTTTCAAGTGGACTTGGTCGAACCCACGGCCGAAGGACGGGAAGAAACCTGGTTCATTGGTTCGATCAGGAACTGATCGCCGCCGGATCGGCCTGGGCGTTCAGGGCCTCCTGAATCTCCTTGGGAATGGCCAATTGGAGTTCCATCTGGGGGGTGCTCAAGGCCACCTGTTCGGTGGTGGCGCGGGCGCAGAGGCGGCCGTCCGAGGCCAACCGGACTTCAAAGTCCAACACTATCTTTATACTGGCTTCCCTGAGCCTGGCCGTACAGATGAATTCGTCGGCAAAGCGCAGGGGATGGACGTACTTGACGCTCACCTTGGTCACCGGGAAGACGAAGCCGGTTTTCTTATGATAACCATATAAGTCCACGCCGCGCTGGTTGAAGAGGGCGTGGCGGGCCACCTCGAAATACTTGAGATAATTGCCGTGCCAGACGATCTGCATGGGGTCCACGTCATGAAAAGGCACTTTCTGGCGAATGCTGCATTCAATGATCTGGGACATGCGGATTACCTTTCCGAAATGCCGGGGCGGCCGTTTTAAAATGAAAACAAGACCGGGCCTTGTCAAGGCTTTTCCCTCGCCCCCCGCTTCTTCCTTCGCTTATTCGAGGGATGACCCTATCCACCATCCAATCGTGGATCGGGCGATCTGGTTTCCCCTTCTCTCAAAGGAATCAGACGCCTCTCGTCCTGCGCTTATAATTGGTGCATAATGGTCTTGTGCACCTGTGGGCTGGACGTTTAAATTCAGGTCCAAGGCCGTCAAGCCGGCCGACAAGCCGCCAGACCGGGTCAGAGACGCCCTGGGCCTCCTGCTGGCGAGGGTTGACCCAACAGCAGCTTGCCGATCGGACGGGCATTCCCCGCCGACATATCTCCGACATGGAGCATGGCCGGCGGCCCATCGGTAAAGCCAATGCCAGGAAGCTGGCCGCCGCTTTGAAGTTGAACCCAAGGCTGTTATTGTCGGTTTGACCGAGGAGCGGCTATAAAGGAGAAGCCAATGACTATTCACTTCCTGACTGACGAACATGGCCAGCGGACCGCCGTGGTGATCCCTCTGGCCGAATGGGAAAAATTGATGGAACGACTCGGGCAGGACTCCTTGTCGCCCGAAGAGGCGGCCCGAGCCGAGGCAGCTTGGCGGGAATACCTGGCCGGGGAAGGGCAGACGCTCGCCGAGGTGAAGAGAGAGATTCTCGGAGAACCTCGTGAGTAAGCCGACCACCTGGACGGTCGTCATCCAGGGGCCGGAAAAGAAATATCTTTCAAAGCTGCCCAGACCGGAACAAGAGCGAATTTTCGAGGCCTTGACCCGGCTGGAAGAAGATCCGTTTGTCTTGGACTTGAAACGCCTGAAGGGCCAGGACGTATGGCGGCTTCGTATCGGCCGGTGGCGGGCCTTATTGAAATTCGACCATGACCAGAGGCGAATAGTCCTGGTCGGCCTGGGTCCGCGCGGCGACGTGTACAAGTGACCTGCATCCCATTTCCCGGCCTAGGTCCGGCCCATGAACTGGGCCGAACGCCTCGTCTGGAGAACTGGTTCCCGCCGCGAGTCTGCGGCTGGCCTTTCCATGCCAACCCTGAGCCGGGGCGCCGTTCCAGACCGCCGTCCCTTTAGACGACCCCTCTTTCTCGCTGAGGAAGAGTGGGATAGGCTCCGGAGCATCCGTAGACCAAGATCCCAGATAAGGTCCCACCCTATAACCATACAAAAAGGCTTGCTACTATCCGACGCTATGCACGGTGATGGCCAACGGGCTCCTCGACCTTGAGTGCAGACCTAGAAATCAGATAGCTTTCACCTTGAAAAAGATCATTTTTATATTGACAATGGGGTACACTTCAGACAGGTCGCGATAAGGAGGTGGTCAGAGTGAATGGCTTCATCAAATTATTACACAAACTTCAAGGATATACGCTTTCGGGCTGGAACAGGCAGCAAAATGAAGCCCGCGTAACGGAGGAAAACAAGGAAGAGGTACGAAAAGAACGAAAACGATGGTCGGATGGCTATAATCTCGTTGCTTTGGTCATTGCGGCCGCGATTTGGTTCGTCCACACCACGGCTTGTGTCCCTAGTAGTGCGCTGAAAGGTGCACTCAATTGTTTTGTTATTCTTGTTCTATACCGCCTTGGCGAGATCGCAGTTAACCAACTCTGCGTTCTCTTCCAGACAGATCAAGAGTATGCAAAAATACCTGTGGAGAGCGGTGATCCACGTCGTCTCCTATGGGTTGCCTTACTGAACTATCTGGAGATAATCCTATGGTACGCTTTCCTATATGGACACTTTAGCTCTCACTTCAAGACAACTTGCATGTCCCTCGACTCGGTCGCAGGTACTATTTATTTCAGCCTTGTCACGATGACCACGCTTGGGTATGGAGACATAACTCCAAAAGATAACTGTTCCGCAGTCATTGTCTCGTCGCACTTACTAATGGGTATACTGCTAACCTTGCTGGTCCTGGCCCGATTCGTTGGTATGGTTTCTCAAGTAAATAAAACAAAAAGCGGGAATAATTCTGAAACTCCAACACGTAACCCAGGCTCGGACGGCGGGTCTAGAACAAACTAATAAAGAGCTCGTCGGAGATGCGCTACCATATCTTACCTGCCCCGGCCCCCGACCTAGGATTTGTGAGCACCGAGTCCTGGAGCCGACTGAACTTCGGACTGATCGGCCTAACAAGCCTTCCTCCTTCCTGCCCAGCCAGTCGGTATCTAGCTTTTCTTATACCCAATTACGAGGCCTTAGGTTGTTCCGCTGCCTTGTCTAGCTCACACCTTTTCCATCTGGCGCCGTCACCATACGTCGAGGAGCCAAAATCGTGAAACGCGCGTTGCAGCCAGGAGTTATGCGCCTGTTTCGTCGAAGGCAGTGAATCCAGGATGACTGAAACCCTCTTTGTTGATATACTCGCCGCCAAATGGAGGTGGCCTCCTGGTGGAACGAGCGGTTTGGCCCTGGCCGGAAGACCTCCTGCCGCACCGGCCGGGGATGCTTCTGCTGGAACGGATCGTCAGCCTTGACGACCGGAAGGTCGTGGCCGGGGCCGTGACTTCAGCCGGATGGCCGCTCGTGGATAACGGCCGGATAAGTTCTCTGCTTTGCCTGGAACTAATGGCCCAGACCGTGGGTCTGATCATGGGCTGGAACCGCCGGTCCAAAGGCCGGCCCAGGATGGGTTTCCTGGTGGGGATAAAATCCGCCTCCCTTCATCAACCGCATCTGCCAACGGGGCGGGAACTCGTTATCAGCGCCGAGGTCTTGTCCAGCCACGGCGGACTGGGAACCTTTCAGGCCCGGGTCCTGGCCGACCGGGAGCCGCTGGCCGAAGCCGTGCTGCAGGTCTATGATCCGGAGACGGCCGAATTTTTTCCGGCCGGGAGCAGTACTGAATAACCTCTTCGGGGGATAAGCGAGAGTCGCCAATGATGGATAAGCCCGTGGCCTTGATCACCGGCGGCGGCCGGGGCATCGGCCGGGCCATCTGCCTCGAGATGGCCGCCGGCGGCTATTATGTGGTGGTCAACTATCGTTCCAATCAGGCAGCGGTGGAAGAGACACTGGCCCTGATAAGGAAAGCCGGTTCGGACGGCGAACCGGCCCGTTTCGACGTGGCCGACGACCTCGAGACCGCGGCGGCCTTGAATCCGCTTCTGGAAAGGCTGGGCCGGATCGAAGTCCTGGTCAACAACGCCGGGGTCACCGCCGATGGGCTCTTCGCCTTGATGGACCAGAAGGATTGGCGCCGGGTCATGGCCACCACCCTGGACGGGTTCTATAACGTCACCCGGCCCGTGCTCATGAAGATGGTGGCCGCCAAACGCGGTTCGATCGTGAACATATCCTCGGTCTCGGCCCTGATCGGGCATCGGGGCCAGACCAATTATTCCGCGGCCAAGGCCGGCCTCATCGGCGCCACGAGAGCCCTGGCTTCGGAAGTGGCCCGCCTGGGCGTCAGGGTCAACGCCGTGGCCCCGGGGCTGATCGAAACGGAGATGACCAAGGACTTTCCTCCGGCCCTGATCAAGCAACTCGTGCCGGCCGGCCGGGCCGGCCGGCCGGAAGAAGTGGCTAAAGTGGTGAGGTTTCTTTGCTCGGACGACGCTTCCTATATCACCGGCCAGGTCATATCGGTCAACGGCGGCATGGTCTGAAAGCATTCCCGGAAAAGATCATGGTCGTCTTCCCGGCCGCTGTCCTGTTGTCGGTGGTCTTACTCTTGATCCCGGTCCAAGCCGCGGACCTGGACTATTATCGCCGCGCCGCGGCCGGAATCAAGTCCCTCAAGGCCGATTTCACCCAATTGAAACATTTGAAAATTCTGGCCAAACCCCTCGTGTCCCAGGGCTGTCTGGCCTATCGCCTGCCGGACCGCCTGCGCTGGGAATATCTGACCCCGGTGAAGAGCCTGATGCTGATGCAAAGAGATAAGGTCGGCCTCTTCCAGTTCATCCAAGGCCGCTGGGCCGTTGACCAGGCCGGCGGAGAACAAATGAAGAACGCCCTCGTCGGCGAGATCGGCCTCTGGCTGGCCGGAAGATTCGATGAGACCACAGGTTTCAAGGCCAGCCTGGACCCGGGACCTCCGAACCAGGTGATACTGATTCCCCGGGAGGGACTGAAGAGCTTCATCAGCCGCGTGGAGATCACCTTTTCCGCCACGCCCGGCGTGATCGAAAAGGTGGAAATCTTCGAACCCGCCGAAGCCTTGACCCGCATAGAATTCACCAACGTCCAGGTCAACCTCGAACTCGACGAGAACCTTTTTGAAAAGCCCTAGTCTCCTCTTCTTGGCCCTGGCGGTTTCCTTCGTGGGGTTATGGGCCTGCGGCGCCGGGGTCAAACCGGTGGTTATAGCCGTCCCCGTAGAAAGCACGAGGTCGTGCCTCTCCCTGTTTCCGGACCAAGGCTGGCGGGCGGTCCATAAGATCGAGGCCCTGTGGCCGGGCGGCGGCCGCAAGGTCCTGTTGGGCGTGACCAAAGCCGAGCCCGAGGCTTCCAGCCTCCATGGCGTGCTCCTGACCGTCGAGGGTCTGGTCCTGATGGAGGCCCGGCGCCAGGGGCGGAATATGGAAATCCTTCGCGCCGTCCCGCCCTTCGATTCGGCCGGCTTCGGGCCGGGACTGCTCGATGACGTGGAATTGATGCTGCTGCCCCCTCGAGGGGAAATCGTCGCCTCCGGCTTGACCGCCGCGGGAGACCGGGTCTGCCGTTGGCGCCGCCCCGGGGGTGAGGTTCAAGAAATCTGCTCGATGAACGAAGGGAATTGGCGGATCAGATTGTTCGACCCTCGGGGCCGGCTCCTGCGGGAAGTCGAGGCCTGGCCGCCCCTCGAGCGAGGATTTGCTGCCCGGATGAGACTCAAATCCTTCGGCCCGGGCGGTTATGAACTTGAACTTCATTTACTCGAAGCCGGGCCCTAGACGGACCTGATATAATCTGAAAAAGCCCGCTGTCTGAAATGGCCTGGTTAATCCAATGGAACCGAGCGCCGGATCAATGATCGAACCTCCCGCCCAAAAACCCTTTCGGCTGATGATGTGGTTCTCCCACCGGCTAGGCGGCTGGGTGGTGAGAATGGTGGCCTGGTTTATTTCCACGGGCTACTTCCTGTTTCGCCGGCCCCGGGTCGCGGCCGGCCTCGAATTCTATCGGGCCCTTTTTCCGACCCGCTCAATGGCTTACCATTACTATTGCGTCTGGAAGCAGTTTCACGACTTCGCGGCCGGCTACGCCGACCGGCTGGCCCTCGAGTCCGGAGGCGAACCCGACTTCAGATCCGAAGGGTGGCACCTGCTCGAGGAAGCGGCCGGCGCCGGCCGGGGCGGAGTGATCCTCATGTCCCACTTCGGGCCCTGGGAAATAGGGGCCCGGCTCTTCAGCCGGAGCGGCCTGAAACTGATGCTGCTCATGGGTGAACAGGGCCGCCAGGTGGAGCAGGTCCAGAAAGCCGACCTGAAGCAGGACGGGCTCAAAGTCGAGGTATCGCCGAGCGAAGCCGCCGCGCCCCTGATGGGCCTGGAAGCCATGAATTTCCTGAAATCCGGCGGATTTGTCTCCGCTCCGGCGGACCTGTCCTGGACCGAGAGCCGCTGGCGGGTTCCGGTCCGTTTCCTGGGTCACGAAGTCTTCCTGCCCGGCGGCCCCCATTTGCTGGCCCTGCTGGCCGGCTCTCCCCTCTTCATATTCCTGGCCTTCCGCCTGGGCCGCCACAAACATCGCTTTGTCCTGAAGGGCCCTTACGAAATCAAGGCGGCCAGCCGGAACGAACGCTGGAACGCGGTGGTCAGATCGGCTCAAATATACGCCGGGGAGTTGGAAACGGCCGCGCGCAGCCGGCCTTGGCAATGGCACGTCTTCCAGCCCTTTCTCGGCCGGAAATTGACCGGGGCCGACGGGTCCAAGCCGGGAGGTGACCAACAAGGCGAAGCCGGGTAATCACTTCAGCCATACCGCCCTGAATTTCTATTACTCCCCGTAACTGAAGCCTTACCTGATGTCTATTATTTATCCTTGACACACTTACGGCGCTTTGTCTATTTTACTAATCATTAAGCAGGTTTTCATTGATTGCTTGGCTGACCGTTATTTCTCTTCTGGAGGCCATATGAAGCCCATGGAGACAGAGTTATTCGCTCTGCTGGATCAGTTGCCCTGCGGTGTTATTCTTGTCAACTCGTCTGCTGAGGTTTCCTTCCTCAACGAGGCTGCCAAACAGCTTTATTCATTGGATGGTTATGTAACGGGAAGACCGGTGGCGGACATCCTTCCAGCTTTGTCGGAAGCAGTGAACCAAGTCCTGACGATCCGAAATCCGTACCATGCCGAGGAGTTCTTGTGTAATCATCGATCGCTTGAATTGAAAATCATTCCCATCGGTCCTGACCCCACGGGTGTCGCGATTCTTTCTAACGATCGAACGGAATTGAGACGGACTAGGGAAGAACTCGAATTCCACAAGAGCATGAAGAGGTGGCTGGATGCGGTCATCGATTCCTGTTATGACGGACTCTGGATTTGTGACCACGAAGGCAACGTCCTCCGTATCAACAAGGCCTCGGAACGCATCAGCGGCGTTCAGGCTCAGGAGGTCGTGGGAAAAAACATGCGGGATCTGATTCAAGAAGGTCTCTATGACCGGTCCGTCACCTTCGAGGTCCTGGAGAAGAAAACCGCGGTTACACTGATTCAGAAGGTCAAGGGAAGTAAACGAGCCCTCGTCACTGGAATCCCGGTTTTTGACGAACGAGGTGATATCCAATTCGTCGTTACGACCAACAGGGACCTGACCGAGCTGGACCAGTTACGAGCCCAACTTGAAGAAACGAGGGCGTTGGCCCAAATTTGTCTCTCTCAGCTTTCCGAGGTGGAGATGAGGGGCGCGGACCTGTCTACCGTCATTTACAGGAGTGGAGAGATGCGTCGGGTCCTGGAGATGGCGCTCAGGATGGCCCAGGTGCAATCCACGGTCTTACTTTTGGGAGAGTCAGGTGTCGGGAAGGGGATGATTGCTAAAGTGATCCATAAGAACTCACCCCGGAAGGAAGGCCCTTTAATCCGGGTCGATTGCACGGGAATTCCTGATAGTCTTGTCGAGTCGGAGCTGTTCGGATACGAAAGGGGTGCTTTTACAGGCGCCAGGACCGAAGGTAAGCCGGGCCTTCTGGAGCTGGCGGATGGTGGGACCGTCTTTCTCGATGAAATAGGAGAATTGCCGGTGGGTTCTCAGTCCAAGCTTCTTCACTTTCTAGAAGATCATGAGATTTGCCGGGTCGGCGGAACGACACCGAGGAGAATCGATGTCCGTGTGATTGCCGCCACAAACCGAAACCTGGAGCAACTTGTTCAGAGCCGCCAATTCAGGGAGGATCTCTATTATCGCTTGAACATAGTTCCTATTTCCATCCCTCCCCTCAGGGAAAGGAAAGAAGATATCCCTTGTTTAGCCTTTCATTGCTTGATGGAATTGAACAAATCATACGGCACCCATAAGACTCTAGCGCCGAACGCCATCGACGCCATTTGCAGGTATTCATTTCCGGGAAATGTTCGGGAGCTTTACAACCTTGTCGAAAGGCTTACCGTGGCAACAGACAAGGACCAAATCTCCCAGGAGGACCTGCCTAAAAATGTAAAGGAGTTTGTTCTACAGACACCCCATGGGACTCCTTCTTCATTTCGTAAGAATGTTGAAATCTACGAGAAGGCATTGATAGAAAACGCACTCAAGAGAAATGGGTCGATCCGGAAAACGGCTCAGGCTCTACAGGTCAATCATGCGACGATCCTGCGGAAGATGAAAAAGTACAAGATATCACCTTATGGTGCATTTATAAACCATTAATCGTGAAACTGAACCACCCGATTCTTTTTAAACAGTTTCAGAGTGTTAGAGCAATTGGACCAACGAGTCATTACACCCTGGTGCGATAATACACCAATTCAACTTCCGGAAGTCTTGTCCCACCTCAATAAATTGTTTCTTCAAATCGCATACTTATGTGAAAGATGGCCCAAAGGGTTTACTCCCTAATGGATGGCACCAAAATTGTAATAGAGCCCTCCGAATACCTTTTACTAGAACAGCTTATAACCATGTCCCGAAGAGAATATCCCGATCTTGAACCGGATGAGAAGTACGCGCAACTCCTCATCGAGGGTGAGATGTCCTCATCGAACTTGCTGAGAGTTCAATGTCTGATCAGGGATTGGGGCATTGAGGTTCTCGAGGTCCGGCCTCTTCCCGAGGGATGGACCTTGATCCGCCTCAAATCGAGCGATATGCGCAAGGTTGCTTTCAAATTGTCACAACAGGGTTTCTTTAACCTGAAGGGAGTCAACCCCGTGGTCCGCCCCGTGGGCCGGGGTCAGGCGAATCCAGAGGAGAAAAAACGAACAAGAAAAGGAGGGCAAATGTGATGAAGAAATGGTGCTGGACTCTGCTGGGAATTGTTCTAGTGATGGTGGGGTATTTGATTTTTTGGACACCTGGGATTCTAGCCCAGGATGTCATCCGCATCGGGGTGCCCGGGCCCTATTCAGGGGCGGCGGCGGAAAAGGGTGAACATCTGAAATATGGGATTCAGCTTGCCGCTGAGGAAATCAATGCCAAGGGAGGGTTTCTGGGGAAGAAGGTGGAGCTGATTTTTGCCGACACCGAAGCCAAACCGGAGGTGGGGGTGAGCGCCTACGAGAAGATGATCACTCGTGACAAGATTCATTTCATCGTGGGCGAAATCACCAGCGACGTCGCCCTGGCCACTTTGGACACAGTGGCCAAATACAAGATCCCCACGATCTACGTCATTCCGGCAAGCGACGAACTGGGGAAGAAGGTCAAATCGGATCCAAAAAAGTACGCCATGGTTTTTATGGCGGACATCCCCGTGAGTGTGATGCAGAGCGGGTCCTTCCTGTGGCTCGACGACGCGACGAAGTCGGGCAAACTCAAGGTCAAGGAAAAAACCTATGCCCTGATATACGAGGATTCCTCCTGGGGCAGGATTGTCGGGGATACGTGGAAGACCAATATGGAGAAGATCGGGTGGAAAAATGTCCTCTCCGAGGTGACACCTTTCAAAGAGAGCGAGTACATGCCCGTTCTCACCAAGGTCAAGAAGCTGAACCCGGAGCTCATTAAGATCGAGATGACCTCCCTCCCAGCCGGTGTGGCGATCACAAAGCAGATTTCGGAGTTGGGTATCAAGTCTTATGTCTTCGGCGGCTATTACCAGAAGACCATCGAGTTTCCTAGAATGGCAGGCTCCTTTGCGGAGGGGTCTTTCAACATTCGAGAACCTTACGCTCCAGAATGGGAGAAGAAGGTTCAGAAACGGTTTCCCAAGGCCGACCCGATTGCCTCAATGTTCTCCTACGACAGTCTATTTATCCTGGGGGAGGCCATCAACCGGTCAAAATCCCTCGAGCCCGAGAAGGTGACCAAGGGACTGACGGAGACGGACTACAAAGGCGTTTTCATGCGCACTGTCTTCGACCCGGAAACCCACTTCGCCAAATTCGGAAAGGACTACAAAGTCTTTGGAGTCGCCATATTCAAAAATGGGAAACTGCAACTCATCTGGCCTTCGGAATATGCGCAGGTCAAGTTCTAAGGAGATCGGTGGATGAAAACGATTGCCGTGATCGGTGCGGGAAATGGGGGGCACTCCGCGAGTTATGAATTGACCCGGAAAGGATACGCCGTCCATCTCTACGACGTGAACGCGGACATCATCCACGGGATACGGGAAAGGGGCGGCATCAGGGCGACCGGGAAGGCCGAGGGGTTTGCTCCCATCCCCGTCCTAACTACCGTTCTAGAAGAGGCACTGGAGGGTGCCGAGGCCGTCCTCGTGATGGTTCCCCGGTTTGCCCACGGGATATTAGCCACGCAATTAACGACCTGCATAAAAGAGGGGCAGAGAATCCTGCTCTGCCCCGGCTCCACTTTCGGCGAGCTGGAAATGGCGAGTATTCTTTGGAAAGGTGGCAGGAGATTCACCGTGTCCAGTTTCGCGACCCTCCCGTACGCCGCGCGGCTGAAGGCGCCGGGTGAGATTTTCATTTCTCTCCTTGTCCATACCCTACTCTTCGGCTCCTTCCCGGCTCGTGACACAGACGCCGAGGCCGCTTACTTTCATGAGCTCTTTCCCGGAATTCAAAAAGTGAAAAGCTGCCTCGAAATCGGGTTGAACAACGGGAACCCCGTGACTCACCCGGCGCCTATCCTTTTGAATGCGGCACGGGTTGAGAGGGGGGAGGATTTCCTTTTCTACCGGGAAGGTGTTAGCCCCACCGTCGCCCGCATAAACGAGAAGGTCGACCGGGAGCGTTTGGCCCTCTGCCGGGGCCTGGGGTTCAGAGAAATTCCTGTGACGGAGCGGTTATTCTTGACGGGGTATGCCGACCGGATCTACTCCTCCGTCTTCGAGGCCTATCAAGCCAGCGAGGCCTTCGCCCCAATCGTGGCCCCTAAGAGCCTCAAAGATCGGTATGTCCTCGAGGACATACCGTACGGTCTGGTCAGCTGGGCGTCCCTGGGAGCCCTTCTTCAGACTCCCACACCCACGATGGACCTTCTGATCCGTCTCGGAAGCGAAATCGTCGGTGTTGACTTTTACCAAGAAGGGACAACCCTGAAACGATTCGGTCTCGGGGAGTTGGGCGTCAACGAGATTCTCCGTTTTGTTCAAGAGGGGAGATCGCCCCAGGTCGAGTGGTCTGTTTAGGTTCGTTTCATTCAGGTTTACAACCGCAAGGAGAGTGGAAATGGAACTCACGGGTGCTCAGATTCTGGCAAAGACATTGAAAACGGCCGGCGTCAAACACGTCTTTGGCCTGGTGGGCCACGGCAACATTGCCATGATTGACGGGATGGTGAGGGAAGGGATCGAATTCATCTCGTGCCATCACGAGACAATTGCCGGGATGGCCGCGGACGGCTATTTCCGCGCGACGCGGAGGCCGGGTGTTGTCTGTCTGACCTGTGCCCCGGGAGCGCTCAATGCCCAGCTTGCGATCAACACGGCCGTCCAGGACCACTCGGCGGTGATCTATATCGTCGGCGACATCCCCTTCCGTTTTGCCGGGAAGGGGGCCTACGAGGAGGTCGATATGAACGGACCCGACGACCAGTTCCGAATCCTTCAACCCAGCTTCAAGCGAGCCTGGAAAGTCGGTAGCCTCACCCTTCTTTCTCAATACATTGCCAACGCCTATTCGGCGGCGATTGAAGGCTGCCCGGGACCCGTTCTGATCAACTTTCCTTTTGACCTCCAGACCGATACGGCCGATGCGCCCCTGGCGGATGTGTCTCGCCGGATTCCGGGGGACAAACCGCAGGGGTCGGACCGGGCCATCCGGGAGTGCGTGCGCCTGCTCCGGGAGTCTAAAAAACCCGTCCTTTTGATCGGGGGAGGCGTCATCCTTTCCGACGCGGCCCAAGAAACCATGGCCTTGGCGGAGTTCCTCGGCGCTCCAGTGATCACATCCATCATGGGTTCGGGAGCGGTTCGAGGTGACCACCCTCATGTTGCGGGATTCATAGGGTCCTACGGCGTAAAGGTCGCCAATGAGTGCGCTCAGAGGTCGGATATGATTCTGGCCGTGGGGACCCGGTTCGAAGAGGAAGAGACAGCCATCTGGATTGATGGCGAGATATTTCAGATTCCTCCCACGCGACTGATTCAGATCGACATCGATGCAAAACAGATCGGGAAAAACTATCCCGTCGAGCTAGGGATTGTCGGGGATGCCAAGCTGACACTCTCAAAAATCCTGGAGGTGTTGAAGGGAGACGGTCGAGGTGCTTTTCCTACTCAACGGATCGATCATCTGGCAAAGGAAAAGTCGAAATGGCTCTCGCAGTTCGATTCCGCCCTGGGCTCAAACGATCGTCCGATCGAGCCCCGCCGGATTCTGGCCGCCCTCTCGAAACTCCTTCCTGATACGGGCATTCTGGCGGTGGACCCGAGTTGGGCCCGGATTGGAATCCTGCAGCAGCTCGGTATGCCGGGGAGAGACCGCCTCTACATCGTCGGGGGTGTCCTCCCCATCGGGTGGAGTACCGCCGCGTCCCTCGGGATCGCCCGCGGCCGGGGCGGGTGCCCGGTGGTCGCCATTACCGGGGACGGGGGGTTTTTTCTGGCCCTCCAGTCCATTCTCACCGCCGCGGAGTACGAACTCCCCATCCTGTGGGTCGTGATCAACAACCAGGGATATAATGCGTTGGATGTACTTCAGAAGGCCTATTTCGGTAAAACGGTGGGAAGTAAATTTGAGATAGTCCGAACCGGGGAGGCGATTTCTCCGGACTATGCGGGTCTCGCGAAAGCCCTCCATGCCCGGGGGGAGCGCGTCGAGGATCCCGCGGACATCGAACCAGCTCTCAAAAGGGGCCTTTCGGCCCAGGGACCCTACGTGCTCGATTTTGTTTCAAGCCCCCTCGGTTCAAAGCTTGTTCGGACCGCGCCGGTCACTTGGTCCTATTTCTGGGCAACCCGACGTTCGGACGAATTCAAGATCGATCCCAAGGCATGAACCCCTTCTTCCACGTTTCCGACCTGAACGCTTCCTACGGCGATCTTCAGGTCCTCTGGGGAATTCGGTTCGAGGTTTCTCCATCGGAGATCGTCGCTATCTTGGGAGGGAACGGAGCGGGAAAGACAACGCTTCTCCGTTCCATTGCGGGACTGCATCGCCAGCGTTCCGGTCAAATCCAGTTTGAAGGGCAGGATGTTTCTCTCCTGCCTCCCCATCTCCTCATCTACCGGGGGCTGGCCCTGGTCCTCGACGAGAGAGGAATATTCCCTGACCTGACCGTGGAGAGAAATCTCATCATAGGGAGTTATTCAATTCGAGATTCACAAAAGGCGGCCTCCGCCCTCGCCTGGATCTACCAGATCTTTCCTATTCTCAGGGAACGGAAGAAATTCCTCGCCCGGAGTCTCTCGGGGGGTGAGCAGCAGATGCTGGCCCTGGGAAAAGGAATGATTACCCGACCCAGACTTTTGCTTCTCGATGAGCCCTCGTCGGGGCTCTCACCCCTGATGGTCCAGCGCCTCATGGGCTGCATTTTGAAGATCCACGACGAAGGGACCACGGTCGTCCTGGTGGAGCAGAATGTTCGTCATGCGCTCCAAACCGCTCATCGTGCCTACGTCCTTGAGAACGGAAGGATTGTCCTGGAAGGGCAAAGTCCAGACCTCATGAATGATCCCCGGATCAAAAAAGCCTACTTGGGAGGATAAAGAGAGGATGATCCTGCTCCAGCAAATCCTGAACGGCCTCGTCATCGGAGCGATGTACAGCGTCATCGGCGTTGGCTTCACGTTGATTTTTGGGATCATGCGGATTCTCAATTTCGCTTATGGCGAATTCTACATGCTTGCTTCCTATGCGGCCTTCGTGGCCTATTCGGAACTCCATCTTCCTTTGGGAGTTGTTCTCATCCTCACCATGGCTATCCTGTTTGCCGTCGGCGTTGTCACCGAAGTGAGTCTCGTTAAGCCCGTTCGTGAGCGCACCGTCGACTGGTCAGTGCCCGTAATCATGGTGACCCTCGGTCTCCAGATCGTCATCCAGAACTTGGTCTTACTGATCGCGGGAGGAACCTACAAGGGGGTGGAATCGTACCTCTCGGGCAGCCTCGATATCGGCTGGGTTGTCATCAGCTACGAACGCCTTCTTATTCTGGGGGTGAGCATTCTTCTCCTGGTTGCCACTTGGGTCCTCATCCAGAAAACGAAGCTGGGTCTGGCGATGCTCGCTGTTTCACAAAACCGTGAAGGGGCGGTTCTCTCCGGAATCAATCTACCACGGGTTTATGCCCTCAGCTTCGGGCTGAGCACTGCCCTTGTGGCTGTCCCGGGAGTCATGCTCATGCCTCTCCTGTACGTCTATCCAACGGTCGGTTCCGTCCCGATCATGAAGGCCTTTGCCGTGACCCTTCTGGGGGGGATGGGGAGCGTCGAAGGGGCCATCCTTGGGGGCTTCATTCTCGGTATCGCGGAGACTCTTGCCTCAGCCTATATTTCCGCCCTCATGAAAGAAGGGGTCGCTTTTGCCTTCATGATCCTTATCCTCATCTTCTACCCCTCTGGAATCGGCCCTTATTTTCAACAGGTACGACAGAAGGTGATACGATGATGAACCGTGCTGATCTCCTCATCCTATCTGGATTCACCTGCCTCATCCTGGTCATTCCCCTGTTCGTTCAAAACGAGTATTTTCTTCATTTACTGATCCTGGGAGCCTTTTTTGCGCAGCTGGCCGGATACTGGAATCTGCTCGACGGATATCTTGGTTTGATCAACTTCGGTTATGCGGCCTATATCGGCATCGGCGCCTATACCTCTGCCCTGCTGGCCATCCATTTCGAGTTACCGATCCCCGTCTGCATGGTCCTCGGAGGGATCGCCGCGGGGTTGCTAGGAATCCTCCTGATCATTCCCTGCCTGCGCATGGTGACGTTTTCGACGGCCATCGTAACACTGGCCTTCGGAGAAATCACACGCATCGCGGCCACGGCGTGGACCGGATTGACCAAGGGTGAAATGGGACTGTGGGGAATCCCCCCTCTCTTCTCGAGCCCGAAAAAACTTCCTTTCTACTACTTTGCTTTCGGCTTCCTCCTGCTTGGAACCATGGTTTTGAGAAAAATCCTCCAGTCCCGCCTGGGGTTGGCGATCGTAGCCATACGGGAGGATGAAATCGCGGCGGCAACCAACGGGATTGAGACGAAGCGAATGAAGGTGCTTGTATCCGGCATCAGTTGCTTCATGGCCGGGGTAGTCGGCGCCTTTTATGCCCACTACATTCTAACCATCACCCCCGGTCTCTTCGGCTTGGGCTATACGATACAGATTATGGCCATGTCGATGTTCGGGGGCAAGGGCACGCTTGTAGGACCCATCCTCGGAGCCTTCACGCTCATCTTCTTCAGCGAAGCCTTCCGATTCATGCAGGACTACCGTTTGATCGTCTATGGTCTCCTGATCATCGGGACGGTGCTCGCTTTTCCAACGGGGCTGATTGGCGCTGTGCGGCGGGTCACGGGTGCCTTCAGAAGCAAAGAGGTTATTTAGTGAGATCGGATCCACTTCTGTCATTAAGAGAAGTCTCAAAATCCTTCGGCGGTCTCCAAGCGGTGCAGGGTGTTTCTTTCGACCTTCACGCCGGTGAAATCACCAGCCTGGTGGGTCCCAATGGATCGGGAAAGACAACTCTCTTCAACTGCATTAACGGCATCTACATCCATGATGGCGGGAATATCTGTTTCAACGGAGAGGAGATTGGGCGCCTCTCACCCGCCCGGCGATGCCAGATTGGAATCAGCCGGACCTTTCAGGTGGTCCGCCCGTTTCTGAAGATGACTTGTCTGGAAAACTTGTTGGTCGCCCGTTACTTTGGCCAGAGAGGGGATGCAAGAGGGGCGGTAGAGGATTGCCTGAAAATCCTGGAGTTCGTCGGCCTTTGGGAGAAAGCCCGGCACGCGGCGACCGGCCTTCGACTGGCGGAACGAAAAAGGCTGGAGATAGCTCGGGCCCTGGCGAGCGACCCCAAGCTTCTCCTTCTGGACGAGGTTGCCGCGGGACTCCACCCGGTTGAGGTTCAGGGCATGGTCTCCCTTCTGCGACAGGTGCACGAGCGGGGGATCACGCTTCTCGTTGTCGAGCATGTGATGTCCCTGGTCATGACCATTTCCAGCCGGGTCATCGTTCTGAACGAGGGGCGCAAGATTGCGGAAGGCCCACCCGAGTCGGTGAGCTGCGATCCCAAAGTGATCGAAGTATACCTCGGAACCTCGCGGGATTAATGAACCGATACCCACGAACCGGTCCGATTTGAACCATATTTTCCTGACCTCTCTCCTGGCGTTTTTCCGTCCCGGGAAATTTCCCCTTTCAAGCCGATGAAAAATACGGTATTTCCCCGAATGGTCTTTCAGCGGCGGCAGGCTTCATAATTACATTGGCGCTGGACTGTCTGTACCCTATATCCTATTTCACAAGAGTACAAGAAAACCCGATATCCCAAATTTTTTACCCCCCGTAACTGAAGCTTCCCAAGCTGGAGTGAAAATCGTTGACACGACCGTGAACACCCGTTAAAGGACTTTTGATCCTGAATGTGTACCGCGGGGAAAGGCAACCTTTGATGATTGATAACCTGACACAGGCCTTGGCCGCCGGCAGCCGGAGCATAGTGGCCTGGGCCGACATATTGGACCGGATCAATGTTTTCCCAATTCCGGACGGCGACACGGGCCGTAACCTGGTCATGACCCTGAGTCCGTTGCGGCAACCTGCCCTGGACTTGGACAAGGCGGCCGAACGGTTGTTGCTGGCGGCCAGAGGCAATTCCGGCAACATCGCCGCCCGTTTCCTTTCCGGACTGCTGGCCTGCCGGGACCTGGCCCGTTTGCCGGAAGACTGCGCCCGAGGCCGGGACCTGGCCTATGAGGCCGTGCCCGACCCGAAACCCGGCACCATACTCACGCTCTTCGACGCCCTGGTGGATGCTTTAAACCAAAAACCGCCGGCCGAAGGAGAGGAATGGGTTCACTTTCTCTTGAACGCCCTGGAAGACGCCGTCCGGGCCACGACCCAAAGCCTGCCCGAATTAAAAGAGGCCGGCGTGGTGGATTCGGGCGCCCTGGGCATGTTCATCTTCTTCGACTCGTTCTTCTCCACCTTGATCGACCGGGAAGTCTCGGTCTCCAGAGCGGCCGAAGCCTTCAGGGGTTTCCTCGACCTGACCGACAACTGGCGGAAAAACGAGGAACAAGGCTATTGCCTGGACGTGGTTCTCGAGGTGGGACAAGTCGCGGCCGGGGCCGTGAACAGAATTTATGATTTGGGCGAATCGGTGGTGGCCCTGAGCGACGGTCAGTACCTGAAGGTCCACCTGCATACCGGCAGCCAGGAAATGGTCAGGGAGAACCTCGAGTCCATGGGCCGGATCGTGCGCTGGTCCGCGGACGACCTGGCCGAACAGACGGCCAAATTCAGCGGCCTGAAGGTTCAATCGGCCATCCACGTCATGACCGACGCGGCCGGATCGATAACCCGGGCCGACGCGGCCGCCCTGGGCATCACCCTTCTGGACAGCTACATCAACGTGGGCCATGAATCCTTGCCGGAAACCTACCTTCCACCGGCCGCCTTGTTCGAAGCCATGCGCGGCGGCGTCAAGGTTTCGACCTCCCAGGCTTCCATCATGGAGCGCCACCAGTGTTACCGAAAAGCCCTCGATCTTTATCCCCGGGTCCTGTATATCTGCGTGGGCTCGGTCTTCACCACCAACTACCAGGTGGCTTTGGACTGGAAGACTAAAAACGACCCGGAAGACCGCTTGATCGTCCTGGATTCGGGCTCGGCCTCCGGCCGACTCGGGCTGGCGGCCAGGGCCGTGGCCCAACTGGCCCTCGAGACCACTGATCCGGAAAAAGTGATCGCCTTCGCCCGCCGGGCCGTGGCCGAGTGCCGGGAATATCTCTTCCTGGACAAGCTGCAATACCTGGCCGCGGGAGGAAGGCTGTCGAAAACCAGCGCTTTCTTCGGCGACGTCCTCCAGATGAAACCGGTCGTCAGCCCCCTGCCCCAAGGCGCGGAAAAAGTGGCCGTGGTCAGAACCAGGGCGGGTCAGGTTCAGTTCGCCTTCGATCGCCTTAAAGAAGCCCTGGCCAAAAGTCGAAAGGCCAGGATCATGCTGGAATACACGGACAACACCGATTGGCTCCTGGGCGAGATCAAACCTGAAATAGAACGCCGTTTCCCCTGGGCAGAGTTGTTAGTCACGCCCATGTCCTTGACTTCCAGCGCCCACATGGGACCCGGCACCTGGGGCGTGGCCTTCCTCAAGCAGTATGATATGACGGACTGGAAAGATGCCCCGGTCTAGTCGTCCGACCGGGGCGGATGGGGCGAAGAGAGCAGCGCGATCTCCAGAATCTCCTCCAAGGAATTGACCAACACCACCCGCAGACCTTCGTACGCCTCGAGCGGCAGTTCGCTGAAATCAGGCCGATTCTTTTCCGGGAAAACGACCACGGCCACGCCGGCGCGCTTGGCGGCCAGGACTTTTTCCCTGATCCCGCCCACGGGCAGCAGGCGGCCGGACAGGGTCAGCTCCCCGGTCAAGGCCACGTCCCGCCTGGCCGGACGACGCAACAACAAGGATAGCAGGGCCACGGCTATGGTCAGGCCGGCGGAAGGGCCGTCCTTGGGAATGGCCCCGGCCGGGACGTGGACGTGGATGTCCTGATTCTCGAAAAATTCCCGGTCCAGACCGAATTGATCGGTGTGGGCCCGGATGTAGCTCAAGGCCGCCTGGGCTGACTCCTGCATGACTTCACCCAAGGAGCCGGTCAGGATCAGGTTGGATCGGCCGCGCATGATCGTCGCCTCGATGAAGACTAGGTCTCCG
The DNA here is from genome assembly GCA_040755515.1 of Thermodesulfobacteriota bacterium. Classification (GTDB taxonomy): domain Bacteria; phylum Desulfobacterota; class Desulfarculia; order Adiutricales; family JAGVGV01; genus JBFMAW01. Next base: position 141,757 of record JBFMAW010000014.1, read on the forward strand.
CCGTTCTCCGACCAGACCATGCCGGTGGCCACGCCGATCCGATCCACCGTCTCGGCCGACTCGCGATAATGCCTCCGGGGACCCAGATAGTGCTCGATCCTGTCCGGGGTAATGGGAATCGCGGCCTGCCCCGGATTTTCCGTCAAGACTTCCCGGGCCAGTTTCCGGCAGACCCGGGCGATCTCCCTTTCCAGGTTCCTTAGGCCGGCTTCCCGGGTGTACTCGTGGACGATCTTCAGCACCGCCTCGGCATTGAAGGCCGGGGCATGGTCTTCCAGCCCGTTTTCCTTGATCTGCCTGGGCACGATGTGCCGGAGGGCGATCTGGACCTTTTCCGAATCGGTGTACCCGGTCAAGGGCAGAACTTCCATCCGGTCTCGCAGGGCCGGAGGAATCGGGTCCATCAAGTTGGCCGTGGCGATGAACAGCACGTTGCTCAGATCAAAAGGCAGGTTCAGATAATAGTCCACGAAAGCCTGGTTCTGTTCCGGGTCCAGGACTTCGAGCAGGGCCGCGGTGGGGTTCCCGGAAATATTCTGGATGGCCTTGTCCACTTCATCGAGCAGGAAAACCGGATTGTTCACCCCGACCCGCTTTATCTCCTGAATGATCCGGCCGGGCATGGCCCCGGCATAGGTCTTGCGGTGGCCGCGCAGTTCGGCTTCGTCCTTCATGCCCGCCAGGGAGAGCCGCAGGAACTTGCGGCCCAAGGCTTGGGCGATGGACCAGCCCAGGGACGTTTTTCCTGTTCCGGGCGGACCGGCGAAACAGAGGACCGGACCGCGGATGACCCCAAAACGGCCCTTCTGCTCGAGAATCTGCTTGACCAGGCGGCGCAGGTCGTCCAGTTTGAACGGCTTGCTGAGGTAATGGAAGGCCCCTTTCTTCATGACTTCCACCGCCGAATCGACGGTGGCATAGGCGGTGATGACCACCACCTGGGTTTCCGGGTTCTTTTTCCTGGCCTTTTCCAGGACGACCAGGCCGTCCACCCGGCCCATCTTCATGTCGGTGACCACCACGTCGAAGTCGGACTTCTCGAGACAGGCCATGGCCTCGACGCCGTCAGCCGCCGCGGTCACCAGGTAACCCTCTTTCTGAAATAGAAAGCTCAGGTTGTTCCTGGTTATTTCTTCGTCGTCGGCCACCAGCAGGCGGGGTTTTTTCTTGATTTTAAGTATCCGCACCGCCAGGTATTCGAGAATCCTGTCCTTGACCTGGGCCAGGCCGAAGTGAACCTGGTTGAGCATCTCCTCGGCGTGCTTTATGTCCAGGTTGTCCTCGCTGCGGGTCTTCCAGGGCAGGGTGACCAGATAATCGAGATAGTTCAGGCCGATGGCATATTCGGCCGTGCTGGGATGGGTCTTCTCCAGACGCTCGAGCTCTTGCCGCGCCGCCTGTTCCACGTGGGCCGGCAGTTGCGCCGCGTTGACGGCTTCCCTCAACGATTCCAGTTCGACGTCTTCGGGTTTGGTTTCTTCTGTCCGGCCGAACAGCTTCATTTACACCGCTGAAAGGATGCGGACACGTCCCGCCACGGGTTGAGCCTGGCGTTGATCCACGATTTTGGGGTTGGCGGCGAGTATCAGCTCCGTGAAGCAGCACAACAGTTCCATGCGCCGGGCCAGCGGCAGGGAGCGAAACCAACGGACTTTGGCTTCGGGAGTCTCTTCCGCTCGATCGTGAGAAATGGTCATCCTGGTCATGGTAGAGATTATACAACCACAGTGAGATTAACGCCAGATCGCTCGACGTTCATTGGTACAGGTCTCAGGGTTTCCTCCGACCGCCCAACGAAATGAGTAACCGGCCGGCAATGAAGCGCGTCGTAATTGCCAGTCCGAGTTCACGCAGTTGTTGGGTGAGCTTGTCGGCCCTGAAGCCACTTTTTGAGAGAAGTCTGACTCTCTCCTGAGGGTTTTCCAGCCAGAAGACCTTCCACGCTTATGTCTTCGTTTATGTCCTCCCAGTGGATACCAAGGCCTTTACCGATAAGCCTCCAGTTCGCTCGCTCCACGGAACTAGCCTGCTCAAGGCGGGGGTACCATCCCAATGGGACCGCGATAGTGCGACCGTCACTGAGGTCAACGGTTAGAGTATCCTCGGTCGCGTGGACATCCACTGCATAGGGGACTTTGATTTCAACGGCCAAAATACTCATTCCATGCCTCCATCAAGAACTCTCGGTTCTTTTCGATAATACTCCGAATCTGCTTCAATTCAAGACGATTGAACCCACCGCTGTCTTGAAGGCGAATCGGATCGAGCCAGTACTTCGCGACTTTGTCATCTCGTTCGACATGGATGTGATATGGTTCATCGCGATCGCTGGAATAAAGAAAGAAACGATATGGGCCATAACTAAAGACTGTTGGCATTCAATTCACCTTCTTGTGGCTATTGTTTTCATCTAACGGCCTGGATAATCCGCCATGGCCCAAAGGAATCTTTTCAGATTCAGTAGGAACCGCTGGCGGACCGCGGTCAGCCTGGAGGCAATGGTTAGGCCCGGTGCCTCACCTACCGACGACTCCGTCTATCTTAGTGCTCCGAAACCACGAGACGATACCCCAGCTCGATTTCACCAAGCTCCATCAACCCCGAGTATCGTGCCTGCCAACGTCCATGTTCTAGATCGGACTTCAAACGCTCCATTGCGGCGGTAACAACGCCCTGGTCGAGCGCCGCCAGGCCGGAGATTGCTCCCCGAACGGTCGCATCCAGGTAGGCCTGGGGTTGTTTCCAACAACAGACATGAACCTGGGTTCGTAGGAGCCGGCTCCCGCCCCGACGTTGACTAGATCTCGGTGCAGGATTGAAGCAGCGCGTCCGCGCCGGCTAATCCAGGATATCCAGCGCGATCCGTAAAGCCTGGTCCAGGGCTTCCCGCTTCACGGGCGGAAGGGTGCCGATAAAGTTGGTCAGCATGGCCTTGGGCAAACTCACCAACTCATCGCAGTGAATGCTGCTCTCATGTTTCAGGCCTTCATCCGGACCGATCGGCACCTGCGTGGCCAGGCCGTCGTACGCGGTGTAGACCGGGGCGCAGATCACCGTTGAAAACCGCGAGTCAATCAACACCTGACGGCTCACGATCACGAATACGCGGTATTTCTTCGAATCACGCGCGAAGGGGTGGGAGACGCGGTAAAGTTCGCCCCGTTTCATAAGGGCGTCTGATATTCCAGCACATCGCCGGCTTGCCGATTAAGGAAATCCGCGCGTCGGTTGATGATTTCGAGGTCGCGGGCATTCTGTTCATCCCTAATCAGTTGACCGATAAAGGCCCGCACCGCGCCTTCGATGAAATCGGAGCGAGTCTTCTTGTGCTGCTTGGCGCGTCGGTCAATGGCTTCTAGCAGTTCGTCCGAAAGGGTGATGGATGTCTTGACTTTCATACTACCATTATACTCCCATCTTGGTGCTCTGTCAATTCGGCGACTTGTCATCTGAAAGCCCGAAGAGGTTACCCTCTCCGTGGGATTCCGTTCTCATTTCCGGCCAGTGGCGTGGCACGCACCAGTCCAACGGTTAACTTGAGGGGCCCGCCGGTTGCGGCCCGTCTCCCTTAACGGCAAGGTTAGACCTGCACACGATTTGCAATCTCAATCAGGTTCATGTCCGGGTCCCGGAAATAAACAGAAAGAATTGGGCCGGTGGCCCCGGTTCGCTTAACTGGCCCTTCAATTACCGCAACCTCGCATTCGGTAAGGTGTCTAAGCACCTCGGTTAACGGAACCGAGGTGAGAAAGCATAAATCGGCCGAGCCGGGCGTTGGATGTTGCGCTTTTGGTTCAAATTCGCCCCCGTGTTGATGCAGGTTGATTTTCTGTACGCCAAAAGACAGTGCTTTTCGTCCACCGTCGTAAGTAATGGTTTGCATGCCTAATACTCTCGAATAAAAAGACGCGGTAGTGTCGATGTCTTTGACCGTCAGCACCAAATGATCAAGGCCGTCAATCTTCATACGTTGACTTGCAGGCCTAACGACGAATGCACCGGCGCGGCCTGGCCGCGTCCTCTGGAGCGTCTTGTCAGATGCCATTCTCTTCACCTTTTGGGGTGCACCTTGAAGAACTCCCAGATGACCTCGGTAGCGCTCAACCTGGCCGTGTTCTTTCCCGCCAAACTCTCGGGAAGAGCTGACTTGCCACCCGGCCAGTAGTGCCCGTGTCCAGCGATCGTGTAAAGAACGACTCCGCTGGTGTCGCTCGAAGCGCCGTAGGCGACTCCCTTTACTCCGTCCCGGTCATACACCACGCGGGTCTCTTCCGGATAACCGTGCATCTTTACCCACCGGCTGATCATCTTTCGAATCGGAGGCTTCCGGCCAAAGGCCTTTGCACCGATATGGATATCCCCGCCTTCGATAGGATTCAGAGGGTCAGCCGTGCCGGTTATGTACAGGATGGGGATGGGACGTTCCGGCGTCTTACCGTCCAGCCAATCGGAACCAGCCACCGGGGCCGCCGCGACAATACTCACCGATAGTTCACGGGCCAACCGAAAAGTCATCGAGGCCCCGTTGGAAAAGCCGGTGGCGTAGATTCGGTGTTCGTCCACCCGGAAACGCCCCCTAAGGTCGGCCAGAACAGCGGAAATGAACTCCACGTCGCGCACGTCACGCTCGGCCGCGCCGACCTCGGGCCGGTTGGAGCCGTCATTCCAGGTCTGCGGGTTGTCCCGGAACCGACCGGGACGCGCAGGGTCCAAGGGTGTCCCTTCCGGAAATACGGCCAGAAACCCCTCCTTGTCCGCCTTACCGGCCCATCCAGTCTCCCACATCGCGGCTTTGGCCGTACCACCTCCACCGTGGAACATGATCACGATCGGCCAATTCACGGCCACGTTGTAGCTTGGCGGGATGTGGACGACATAGCGTCGCGCTGCTCCACTGACGGAGACCTCGAAGACATGCGTGCCTGGGGATATTTTACCGAACGCGTTTTCGGCTGCGTTCGCGGCCGTCGAACGACCCCCGGACAGAATCGCCAGCGCCATCAAGACCGCGATAAGATGCCAATATAACTTCAATCGGCAGTCCCCGGTTTGCCCGCCTAACGCCGAATTCACCGTCGCGGCCCGGCATGGTAAAGGCCATGGGGCGTGGTAGGGGATGAAAATCAACCGTTTCCCGCCGCGTCCGATGGAATGACTTGTTGGGACCTTCCACGGTTTCCCGAACGACTCCTGCCTGGGCGTCGCGGTCAGGCTGCCTTTGATGCCTGCTCGTTTTGAATGACAATCTTCGGGTTCTTGTTCACGGCTGGTACGGGCAGCCCTTGTTCTCGCAGAAGACTGACCTGCTCGGCTATTCCCCATTTCGCCTTATAAAGACAGTCCTCGATAGAGTGGCCTATACCGGAGAAGCCTTCAAGCTCAGGGGAATAGAAGCCGAAGTAATCCGGCTCTTCCGTTGCCTCAATAATCAAGGAGTAAGGTAGTTCGATCATTTGTCGTTTCCCAAAGCCAATGGAAATTGGAAAGGCATATGTCGAGCGTCCGGGTCACGCGGTGGTTCGGCGACCTCCTGATTGGCTCGCTACTTCCTGATATGAGAACTCCTGTAGTCGGGCGTTCGTCCGGGCATGTTCTATCGTCATGCTCACGAGGTTTCCCTGCCGGTCGAGATCAATGTAGATGTTTTCGCTGATCTCCTTGGTCTCAGTGACCTCATTATCGGTGAATTCAATTAGAGCCGTGTCGGTGTCTGAGAAGTATCGAACCTTCATATGGATTTCTCCTTATAGGACCGGTCGAAGAAGGCGTTGTGGACCGACTCTCCATCCTCAAGCAGGATCACACGAAGGTGTTTACCCGCTTCCGGTATCCAGGCCTACTTCCTTATTCTACCATCGGACTGAAACTCTGAATGCTCGGCCTACTCGACAACACGGGATATCCACTCCTCCAAGATTATAGCCCGATCAGGCCGCTGTCGCATATATTCGAAATACTTAGCCGTTTTTACCTTAATACGGTCCTTTTGCCGCTATTCTTGCCCAATTTCGCGGTTCAGCAGCATCCCAGGTACGATGTAAGACCCTTGCACTACAAACGGCGCTTACTACTCGGAAGCAGCCCTGCAACGCGCGGCGTATGGGCGATTGTTCGGCTTAGGCTACCTTCCCGTTGTGGCGAGCCCCTTTTTTCCTTTTAGCGATTTTGATGAGCGCCCGCAAGGCTTCATTCACCGATTCAGAGTCAGGGAACATTTCTGCTACATCAGAAGATAGTACTACAATATTGCTCCCCTCGGCAAAGCGTTGGACATACTTGCCCCGCACGCCTTGGCTGAAATCGTATTCATCCAGCATCTCTGAATTACGTTTCATTTTAGGTGCTTTCCTCATACTGTTCTCTTTCTCTTGCTGTAGCCACTCTTGCACTTATAATACGAATTCGGTCGCCTCGGTCAGCATGAATCACTACTAAGAGGCGTCCTCGAATGGATTGGCCGATGATGACAAAACGGTCTTCACTCTCTGAATGGAGAGGGTCTTCTATTGTTGATGACAGCGGATCGGTGAACACCGTGGCGGCTTCTTCAAATGAGACGCCATGTTTCCTCAAATTGCGTTTTGCTTTTGTGTTGTTCCACTCAACGGTAACACGCATTATTTCCTCGAATACAAGTATACATCACATCTTCAGTTTTGTGATGCCTGGTGTCTTGCCCCGAAAAATTACCCTATATTATTAATTTATATTATAACATATGGAAAGTCAAAAGAAAAACATGCCGAAATCCTGATACCGCTTGCAGCCCCGCAGGCTGAACAGAACCTCAGGCTAGCGTTGCATTCGGCAACGGTCCCGCTTCTTTCCGCAATACCACTGGAAAATCCTTGTTTTTCAAGCCCAGCCGCCGTTGGTCCATTGAAGTGTTGCTAATCGCAACGGCGTTTTCTAGGGCCTGATCGGGACTAATTCTTACTTTTATAATTATTTCCGTAGATTATCTTCAAATATAATTCTGGCCTGTTTCTTGTTTTATCTCCGGGTAAGTCGGCTGGAAGGAGGATTTACCATGTGGGGATTTTTTAAATGGATAGAAGAACACATGACGGCCATTGCCTTTGCCGAAGCCGGTGAATTTGAAACCGCCAAGTGGATCATGGCTCAACGTGAAACCACCAGGGCCAAGAAACAGGTCAGGGTGACCGATCGTAAAAGCCCTCGCCAAGCGGTGATCAGGGCGCCCGGACCGGAGAACAAGTTCTAGCGGATCAGCGGAATCACCAACCAGGGGAGAAAAACGGTGAAAAGAATACTGCTGGCGGGCGTCGGTCCCGGTTTTCGGGATGAAAGCATCAAATACTCGCTCTATTTGGCCCAAAGACTCAAAGCCAAGCTGCAGGTGCTGCAATTGGTCGGCGAGACTTCCCTGGACCGGTGGGCGAGAGTGAAAGACACGCTGCAACGCGGCCGGAGGCTGTTTGAAGACAGCATGGCTGCCGCGGCCTTTGCCGAATCCGGGGAACACGAGACCGCCAAAAGATTGATGGAGCAGCTTGACCGGGCCGCGCGGTCGTTGAAGACCGGATACGCCGACGATCCGGTGGAATACGACTTGACGGTCAGGAGAGGTGACCCGGTCAGGGAGATCGCCAGACTGGTCAAGGAACATCGGGACGTGGTCCTGGCGGTTATTGAAGCCGACCGGCCGGATCGAGGTTCTAATCTGACGAGTAAGTTGACCCAGGCTTTGGACATTCCGGTGGTGACCGTCCAGAACAAACAATTCGCGGCGGAAGTTTAAAACCAGTTAGAGCGATCGAATAATTGAAATGGAAAGGATGAAAAACATGAAATCGGATGTGGGATTGAGCCGAATGAAAAAAAGAGCCTTTAGACGAACGTTGCTGTTTGGAGCGATGACGGCCGGTCTTTACGCCGTGTTTTTCGCCTATAGCGGCTTGCTGGTCACGCTTTTCGCCCAGGGCGGACTTTATGCCCTGTTGCCTGTCGGCACCGTCTTTCTTTTTTCTTATTTTCATGGTTCGTTTGCCAGCAACCTGTGGACCTCCGTGGGAATAGTGGCTTCCGTGAAAACCGAAAGGAAAGTGGCCGAAAAGGTGCGGCGGGTGGAAAAAAGAGAACCTCGGCCCCAACTGCGGGCCCCGCTCAGTCCTTGAATCCGGGGAATATTATTCCAGCCCGGCGACCGGGTTTTTCGGAGCGTAGTTATCACGGGCTGAAGCGGTTAAACAGGTAAGAGCCAGCCATTATTATCATTGATGTTGATTTGCGGAGAAGACCATTTTTCCGAAAGGATAGCTATCTTCTAAAACAAGGAGAAGGCAATTATGGGTCACGGGGAAATCACCGACATGCTCAAGTTCGTGGATTTGAATCTCTCGGGTGTAATATTTCTGTTTCTCGTCGGTTTCGTGGGCGGCCTGGTCAGCGGCTTCATCGGTTCCGGCGGGGCCTTCGTGCTGACGCCGGGCATGATGAGCTTAGGGGTTCCGGGACCGGTGGCCGTGGCCAGCAACATGTGTCACAAGTTTCCCAAGGCCCTGGTCGGCGCGATAAAAAGATACCGCTACGGCCAGGTTGACGTGAAGCTGGGCTTGATCATCGGTATTTCCGCGGAGATCGGGGTCCAGGCCGGCGTGCAGATTCAGAAGATGATCCTGGCCCGCTGGGGAGAGGCCGGCGCCAATTTGTACGTGAGCCTGGCCTTCGTGGTGGTGCTGATTTCGGTGGGTGGCTTTGTGTATCGCGACGCCATCAAGATGAGAAAAACAGGGGCCGAAGAAAAGACCACCAGCCTGGCCAAGTGGGTTCAGAGCGTCAACCTCTGGCCCATGATCTACTTCCCGCGCAGCGATATCCGCGTCTCATTCTGGTTCACTGCGCCCTTGGGTTTCGCCACCGGCATGCTGGCCGCCACCATCGCCGTGGGCGGTTTTATCGGCGTGCCCGGTATGATCTATATCCTCGGCGTGACCAGCCTGATGGCCTCGGCCTCGGAACTGGTGATCGCTTTCGTCATGGGCCTGGGCGGAACCTTGATCTGGGCCTGGTACGGCATGGTGGACATCCGGCTCACCCTCATCATCCTGGCGGGGTCTTTGCTGGGCGTTCAGTTAGGCGCCATCGGCACGACTTTCGTCAAGGAATACATGATCAAATACGTCATGGCCTTGATCATGCTGATGGTGGCCGTAAGCCGAGGCCTGGCCGTGCCCGGATACCTGGGCCAGCTTAAGCTCATCTCCATAAGTCCGGTCATAGCTGGGATTTTGAGCCAGATAAGTTTTGTTACCATGTGCCTGGCCCTGTTGATCGGAGCCATCATCATCCTGAAGGCTTTGGTTCAAGGAATACAACTGGAAAGAGCCGAATTGGAAAGTCTCCATGAAGGTTCATAGAGAAAGGCTCCTGGCGGCCGTAGTGGATTCCGAGGCCGGACGTCATGCCGGTCGGGAAGCAGTCAGGCTGGCCGCCTCCCTGGGCGGACGACTGACAATCGTGTCGGTCGTCCCCTCTTACGGCGGGAACATGGACCTGCTCCACGTCAGGAACGCCAAGCAGGCCTTGATCCAACCCCACCAAAAGGTCCTGGCCGAAATCGAACAAAAGGCCAAAACGGCCAAGGTGGCGGTCAGAACCATACTGGAAGAAGGCGAACCCTTCGAACGCATAGTGGACGTGGCCGAAAGCGAAGCCGCGGATGTCGTCATACTGGCCAGAGACCATGGCGCTTTGGCCGAACGGATGGCTTTAGGCAGCACGGCGGCCCGCGTGATCGGTTACACCCAGGCCGACGTGATGGTGGTGCCCGCGGGCGCGCCCATCGATTTCAGCGGTCTTCTTCTGACCGTGGACGGGTCGCCCCACGGCGCCTCGGCCGCCTCGAGGGCCATCAACCTGGCCCAGGCTTACGGCGGGCTTATCCGGGCCTTGACCGTCATAGATGTTCCCTCGGAATACTACCTTTACGAACCGGTCATTCAAGACTTGGTTGACCAGGCCGGCGCCGGCCTGGAGAGGATCAAGAAGCAGGCCGAGGAGACGGGTGTGTCCTTGGAGACCCTGATCAAGCATGGCGACGCTCCCCAGGTGATCGTGGACACGGCCCGGGAACAGGCTGCCACCTTGATAATCATGGGTTCCCATGGCCGGCTGGGCTTGCGACGGCTCCTCCTGGGCAGCGTGGTCGAGCGGGTGCTGCCTCGCTCTCCCTGCCCGGTCCTGGTGGTTCACTGACGATCAAAAGCCATGCGCCGGCGGGCCTGAGCTTGATCTGGCCGCCGGATACCTGTATCTTTTTCTGGCCGATCAGATTCAGGAAAACGCAACTTGGGCCTGCCCCAAGACCCAGGCGCGGTGAAAACATACAGCCTGGCCGGAACGCCTCCGGAACGACGGCCGCCGCAGCGGTGACGAGGGCATGAAAAGAATAAAAAGCCGAATAGCCCTGGCGCTCCGACACAAGATAATGCTGGTCTTCGTCCTATTCCTCGGGGGCAGCCTGATTTTTGTGGTTATCACCTCCCATCGGCACAACATAATCGAGAGCAAGCTGCGGTTCGTGGAAGAGGCCGACGATCTCCGGAATAACGTGCTCGAGGCCCGGCGATACGAAAAGAACCTGCTTCTCTACGGCGGTGAAGCAAACTACCTGGAGATGATCAAATACATATCCCAGGCCGAAGTGTTCCTTAAAAGCCTTCACCGGAAACGGACGGAAGAGAGCAAGAGCATCGGCCTGGACCGAAGTTTCGAGTCGTTGAAGGCTTACCGCCTTTCGGCCTTGAAGCTGCGCGAACTCGGACTCGATCTCCTGGCCGGCGACGCGGAACATCTGAGCGAAAAGTTGCGCGATCATGGCCGCCTGCTTACGGAAGAGATAGACAGGATAGTCATACTGGAGCGCCAGGAGATAGACAAGCTGGTGGCCGGACAGAAGGATTCGCTGTTCTTCTCCCTGCTGGCCTTCACCTTGTTCGCCGCCGGCGTGGTCGCTTATCTGTACTTGCGGGTCTTCAGGCCCCTGGCCGCCATTCAGTCCGCCGCCGGGCAGATCACCGCCGGAAAGCTCGACCAGATACCGCACCTGTTCGCTTCCATCGAGATTCGCTCCCTGTCCGATGCCCTGAACATGATGATCCGGGAACTCGACCGGAAATCCGAGCAACTGCTGCAGCAGGAAAAAATGGCCGCCTTGGGCACCTTGACCTCCGGAGTGGCCCACGAATTGAACAATCCCTTGAACAACATCTCCAGTTCCACCCAGATTCTGCTGGAAGAAGCAGGCCAGTGCGATCCGGAATTCGAAAGAAACCTGCTCCAGGGCATCGAGAGGCAGGTGGAAAAAGCCCGGGATATCGTCAAGTCCCTGTTGGAGTTCGCCCGGGAGCGGGAGTTCGAGATCGCCGCCGTGAACGTGGGCGAGATGTTGGAGAATATCCTCAAACTGGTCCGCGGCGAAATCCCGGCCGCGGTGGAAATAAAGACCGACATCCCCTATCCTCTCGAAATGGAGGCCGACTACCGGCGTCTTTCCCAAGCCCTGATCAATCTCATCCTTAACGGCCTCCAGGTGATGAAAGAGACCGGCGGCGTCCTGACCATTGGCGCCTATTATCAAGCCAAGGACAAGTCCATAACCTTGGAAATCGCCGACACCGGACCGGGCATTCCCGAAGAGATAATGGGCCAGATATTCGACCCCTTCTTCACCACCAAGGACGTGGGCCAGGGGACCGGATTGGGCCTCTATATCACCTATGGTATAATTCAGAAGCACAACGGACAGATCACGGTCCACAGCCAGCCGGGACAAGGAACCCGGTTTACAGTCAAGCTGCCGCTGAAGCAGCCGAGGGCCTAGACCGATGGAGCCGGCCAGAATCCTGATAGTGGAAGACGACGCCGTGGCTCTCCAGAATTTGGAGTACATCCTGAAGAAGGAGGGCTATCAAGTCACCGCCGCGGACTCGGGCGTCCGCGCGGCCCAGTGGGTCGAGAAACAGGAGTTTGACCTCATTCTGACCGACCTGAAGATGCAGCAGGTGGACGGGATGCAACTCCTCAAAAAAGCCCGGGCCATGCAGCCCAACACCGAAGTCATCATGATCACGGCCTACGCCACGGTGGACACGGCCGTGGAAGCCATGAGGCAGGGCGCGTACCACTATATCCCCAAGCCTTACAAGATAGACCTGGTCCGGAAGCTGGTTCGGGAAGCCCTCCTTAAAAGACAGCTCTATTTGGAGAATATTAGCCTCAAGCAAAAGCTGGAAGAGTTCCAAAACCGCGATCGGCCGCTGATGGTCGGTTCGAGCCCGGCCTTCCAGCGGGTGATGAAGCTCCTCGAGCAAGTGGCGCCCGCGGACTCCAACGTGCTGATCACCGGCGAAACCGGCACGGGCAAGGAACTGGCGGCCAGAACCATACACTCCTTGAGCCACCGGCGGGACCAGCGTTTCGTGGCCTTCAACTGCGGAGCGTTCACCGAGGAGTTGCTGGCCAATGAACTGTTCGGCCACGAGAAAGAAGCCTACACCGGGGCCGTGTCCAAGAAGACGGGTCTGCTGGAAGCGGCGGACCGGGGCACCATCTTTCTCGATGAAATCGGGGACATGCCGCTCAACATGCAGGTCAAGCTGCTGCGGGTCATCGAGGAGAAGGAGATAATCCGGGTGGGCGGGACGACGCCGATTCCGCTCGACGTGCGCTTTCTGGCGGCCACGGCCAGAAGCCTGCGCCGGGACTGCGAGGAAGGCCGGTTCCGGACCGATCTGTATTACCGGCTCAACGTGATGGAAGTCCGGATGCCGTCCCTGAGCGAAAGAACGGAAGACATCCCTCTCCTGGTGCATAATTTCCTGGCGCGGAAGAACCGGCAGACCGGCAAACAAATAAGCGGCCTGGCCCCGGAAGCCATGGATGTCCTGCTCAACTATTCCTGGCCCGGCAACGTGCGGGAACTGGAGAACGTCATCGAGCGGGCGGTCATCCTGGCCACGGGCGACCAGATTCAAGTCAAGGACCTGTCCGAAGACCTGGTGGACCTGTCCGTCAGGACCTTCCGGCCTTCCGAAACGAACCTGCCCACCCTGGAAGAACAGGAAATGAATTATATCAGGTGGGTCCTGGACAAGACCGCCTGGAACAAGACCAAGGCGGCGGAGATACTAGGCATCGATCGGGCTTCTTTGTGGCGGAAGCTGAAGAGATTCGGCTGGGAGACTTGAGCGGAAACAACCATCTTGGGGATTCAACCCGGATTCTTCCTCACTCCTTCACCTGATCAGTTTTTCCCAGAGCGGGCCGGGGTGACCCTTACCCCGCAGCCGTTTGATCAAGGCCGCCGCCACTTGTCCGCCGCCGCCCACCACCCAGTTGAAACGCCCCCTGGCCCGGTCGCGGGCCAGGTCCGCCATCTCCTCCAGGGTCAGGCTCTTAGGCCGGTAGAACACGCCGGCCAGCAAATCCTGTCCCGGGGCCAGGCTTTTTTCCTCGAGGGCCAGGCGACACAGGGCCGTGCCCGGATAAATCCTCACCCCGGCGTAGAAAAAGACAACCGTGGGGGACAGCTTCTCCGCGTGGTCCAGAGTCCGGGTCAGGGTGTCCCGGGTTTCGCCCGGTCCTCCCAGCAGAAGAAAATGGGCCGCGTTGACCCCGGCGGCCACGGCCGCCTGATGGGCCTGAAACACTTCGGCCACGGTAAAAGGCTTGCGGTACGCCTGGAGCATGTCCGGGTCGAGGGAATCGGTCCCGAATTCGATGTGGGTCAGGCCGGCCCGGGCCAGTTCCTCGAAGTACCCGGCCGGCGGCGCCTTAGGCGTGAAGAAGGCCCCCCAAGGCGTCTTCAAGCCGGCTTGCCGGAAGGCCCGGGCCACGGCCAGGGAATGCTCGATATCGGCGTTGAAGACCGAGTCCACTATAAACAAGAACCTGGCCCCGGCCTGCTCGAGGGCCAGGGCTTCGGCGGCGACGTCCCGGGCGGCGAAACGCCGGAGCTTATGTCCTTCTATCAAAGGGTAGGTGCAATACAGGCAGCGGAAGGGGCAGCCGCGCTTGGTCTGCATGTTCAATATGCCGCCGTTCCGTAAATAATAGGCCGTGCCTGCCCCGCCGGCGGGCTCACGCCTGATCACCGCCCCGGACCAAGGCCCCGCCTCCCGGACCGTTTTTTCTCCCCGGACCAGAACGCCGGGCCGGCCGGCCGGATCGGCCCCGTTGCTCAGGGCCTCGAGCAGGAACACCAGCCTTTCTCCTTCGCCGACCACGCCGTAGTCGGCTTCGAGCCGGGACAAGGTTTCGGCGGGTAGGATGCTGAAACCGCTGCCGCCCAGCACGATTTTGGCCCGGCTGACTTGTCTGATCCGCTGGACGACCGATCCGGTGACGTCCAGGTAGCTTTCGCTGCCGGTGGCGTCGGCGTTGTCAATATTTCGCAGGGTCAGCCCCACCACCTCGGGTTGGAAATCGAGGATGGTCCTTTCCAGCGCTTCGGGCGTCCCGGCGGCCATGAGGTCCAGAATCCTGACCTCGTGCGGAGGGGATATGGCCCCGGCCACATAGTCCAGGCCCAGGGGATAGACCGGGTGAGGCAGATCGAGCTTGTTGGGGGATATCAACAGAACACGCATGATGGCTTCAACCGTTCTTTTTTCAGCCCTAATCCACCATCTAATCGCGGACCGGGCGCAGAAATCCTAAGCGAAACGCGAAGTTGGAACGATTTTGGCCCGCAGGCGTATTTACTATACGTCGAGGAGCCAAAATCGTGAAACGAGCGTTGCAGCCAGGAGTTATGCGCCTGTTTCATCGAAGGTGAATCTAGGTTCAGTCATCGAGGGCGAGATCCCACTGCCCCTTCTCCAAACGCTGGCGCTCCTCGCCGCGCAGCTCGCGCCGCAGGAGCTTGCCGACCTTGGACCTGGGGAGGGCGTCCCGGAACTCGACGTATTCCGGCACCTGATCGGCCGGCAGCCGGCGGGCCAGCCAGTTTAAAAGCTCCTGCCCGGCCAGGCCGCTCTGGTTGTCCTTCAAGACGACAAAGGCCTTGAGGCGTTCCCCTTGCTCGGCGTCCGGCACGCCCACCACGCAGGAAGCGGTCACGGCCGGATGTTCCTGCAAGGCGGTCTCGATCTCGGTGACCGAAATCCTTTGCCCGCGGTTGACCACGGCGTCGGAAACGCGATCAATAAAATAAAGGTAGCCGGTCTCATCCAGCCGCATCAGGTCGCCGGTCCTGTACCAGAGCCGGCCTTCCAGTTCGAGGAAGGACTTGGCCGTCTCTTCCGGCTGGTTCCAATATGACCGGATCATGGGTTCGGATGAGACCAGGAGTTCTCCGACCGCGCCCGCCGGAACATCCCTGAGGGTCAGCGGGTCCACCAGCCGGAGGCGCTTTTCGGGCAGGACCCGGCCCACGGCCTGAAGGGGATTCTCCCGGTCCGGCGGGCTCAGACTGACGCCGCCGCCGGTCTCGGTGGTCCCGTAAGCCTGGCAGATGCCGATCCCGAAACGTTCCCGCCAGCGCTGGCCGACCCGGCCCGGGAAGACGTCGCCGCCGGTGAAACAGTACTTGAGCGAGCTGAGGTCATACAGGTTCAGGCGATCATGTTCCAGGATCATCCTGAACAGGGACGGCCCGGCAAAGAGACTCGCGGCCTTCTCCCGGGTTACGGCGTCCAGAAGCCCGTCCAGGTTCAAACGGGGCAGCAGGATGACCGTTTCGCCGTTCAAGTACAAGCCGCCCAGGGCGAAAGTCAGGCCCAGGATGTGAAACATCGGCGCGGCCACCAAAGACACGTTCCGTCCCCGGGGAATAACCAGGTCGGCCACCTGGAGCTGAACCTCGAACGGTTCCCACAGCATCTCGTTGTGGTAAGGCACGCCTTTGGGCGTCTTGATGGTTCCGCCGGTGTAAAGAATGGTGGCCAAGTCACTGTCCCGCGTGGGAACCGGCTCCCTGGACGGTTCGGTCTTGAGCAGGCCGCGGAACGAATACAGGTCCGGGCCGCGGGCCACCCGGCCGCGGGGGAGGCGGTCCAAGAGGTGGCCGGCGAACCTTTTCCAGGCCGGCAGCGGTTCGGCCAGGGTGGTATGGATCACCTGCTTCAGCCCGGTCCGGTCTTGAATCTGATTCACGTACCCGTAGTTGGAGTTGGTGCAGAAAATGGCTTTGGCGCCGCTGTCCCGGGCCACGAAGGTCAGCTCCCGGGCCGGAAATATGGGCGACACGGGGACGGCCGCCGCGCCCCGCCACAGGATGGCCAGCCAGGCCGCGGCCCATTGGGGGCAGTTGGGCAGATAGATCATGACCCGATCCCCCGGGCCCAGTCCCATCAATTCCAGGGCTCGGGCCAGGGACCGGACCCAGGCCCACAGCCGGCAATAGCTGAACCTGGCGCCCAGGTAAATCAGGGCGGGCTTTTCGGGATGGGCTTCCACCCGTTCCTTCAAAGCCTGGATTATCTTTCCGCCTTCCGACATGGCTTATAAACCGAAATAGGCGCTCCGGACTTCGGGATTGGCCATAAGCCGCTCGGCCGGTCCGGCCAGGGTCATCATGCCGTTCTCGAGGACGTAGGCCCAGTCCAACACCGGCAACACCGGACGGGCATATTGTTCGCACACCAGTACGGATATCTCGAGTTCGTGGCGAATACGCTGGATGGTCTCCATCAGTCTTTTTTGCATGAACGGCGGCAATCCCAGCAAGGGCTCGTCCAAAAGAAGCAGCTTGGGCGCGGCCGACAAGGCCATGCCGATGATGAGCATCTGTTGTTCGCCGCCGCTCAAGAAGCCCGCCGGCCGGCGCCTCAGGCTTACCAACGGCGGGAAAAGATCGAAGACCAGCTCGAGGCTCTTCTTGAATCCGCCTCGGGGCCGCCTCGAGCCGGCGATCTTGAGGTTCTCCAGGACGTCGCTCTCCTGGAACACGGGATGACGCTCGCGGCAGAGCACTATCCCTCGCCGCACCCGTTCCGCCGGCTTCAAACCGGTGATGACCTGGCCTTCATATATTATTTCGCCGAAGATGGAAATCCTTTCTCCACCCCGGCGCTGCTCTTTGATTTTCATGTCCAGGAGCAGACCCGAAAGGGCGAGCATCAAAGTGGTCTTGCCCGAACTGTTCGAGCCGATGACGCCCCGGATTTCCCCGGTGTTGAGTTCGAGGTTGAAGGAATCGAGGGCCAGGGCGTTTTCATAAAAGACCATCAGGTCTTTGACCAGGAGCATCTCTGAATGACTATCTCCTAAAAGCCCGTCCATCCCGGGCTCGAGGGAAAGGATTTGGAATTATCCTGTAGCCGCCGCACATCACTCGGCGCCCAGGTACGCTTCCTTGACCTCGGGGCTGGCCATGACCTGGGCCGGCGTGCCCGCGGCGATCACCCGGCCGAAATTCATGACCAGCACCCGGTCCACGACCTTGAACAACTCTCTCAACCGGTGCTCGATCATGACCAGGGCCACGCCTTCGGCCTGGAACCGGGTGATGATGGGCATCAACCCGGCCACTTCGGCCAGGCTCAAGCCCGAAAAAATCTCGTCCAGGATGAGCAGTTCCGGTCTCAAGGCCAGGCAGCGGGCCAGTTCCAACCGCTTGAGATAGCCGTGGGGCAGGGCCCCGGCCGGCTTAAAGGGAACCAGGGACTCCCGTTCGAAACCGACCTCTTCCAGAAGGTCCAGGGCCACGGTTTCGCGACCGCCGTACCGTCCGCCGGGCAGACGTTTGAGTCGGCTGGAAAACAGGGGCACCACCACGTTCTCGAGGGCCTTCAGTCCCAGATAGGGCCGGGCCATCTGGAAAGTGCGGACCACGCCCAGCCGGGCTATCTGATCGGGACGCCGCCGGTTCAAGAGCCTGCCTCGAAAGAGAATCTCGCCGCGGTCCGGCCGGACGAAGCCGGTGATCAGATTGACCAGGGTGGTCTTCCCCGAGCCATTGGGACCGATCAGACCCAGGGTTTCGCCCGAGCCCAGTTCGAAGGAAACCCCGCCGACCGCCTCGGCGCCTTTGAATTTCTTGGCCACGTTGCGGACCTGGAGCAGAAGGGCGTCAGTCATGGGCCAGGTCCCTCCATCTTTCGAACTGTTGATACTTGCGGCGGAGGTAGGGGAAAAGTCCCTCGGGCAGCATCACGACGAAGACCACCAGGCAGAGGCCGTAGGCCACTATGCGGAGAGACCCCAACGGTCGCAGGGCCTCGGACAGCGGGACCAGCAGCAAGGCGCCCAGGGCCGGTCCGGCCAGGGTGCCCACCCCGCCCACCACGGCCGCGGCGATGGGCAGGATGGAATAATCCAGGGTAAAGGCCGGCATGCCCACGAACCGGTATAGATGAGTCATGAACGCGCCGCCGAAGGCGCCCACGGCGCCGGCGATGAAGATGGCCTGGGTCCGAAGCCAGTAGACGTTCACCCCGTCGCTCATGACCGCCCGGTCGTCGTCCCGGATGGACCGGAGCACCAGGCCGTAGTCGGTGCGGAGCAGCCGTCTCAGGCCGAAGAGGGCGGCCAGGAAGGCGGACAGGCCCACGGTTGCTTCCCAGCCCCGGCCGGGCAGGCCGCTCAAGCTGCTCAAGCCTTCGGTGCCGCCCAGGATTCTGGTGGCCTCGATGATCCGCACCAGGATCAAGGGAATGATCAGCGTGATCATGGCGAAGTATATGCCGCGCAGTCGCAGCACCGGCGCCAGCAGGACGGCGCACAGCACTCCGCCGGCCAGGGCCGCCGCCGGAATGGTGATCCAGCAAGGCCAGCCCCAATAATGATTCATCATCCCGGCCAGGTACGCTCCCAGGCCGAAGAATAGGGACTGTCCCAGAGAGATCAACCCGGTGGCGGCCAGAAAATCCCAGCTCAGGGCCAGCAGGCCGAAGACCAGGCCCACGGCCAGAACCCGGTGCTGATAAGGCGACGCGGCCGAGGCCGCGGCCAGGAGGAGTATAACCAGCGCCAGCGGCGGGACAACCAGGTAAAGCAGTTCCCGCCACGAAGTCAGGGCGAAGATGTCGTCGCTCCTGGCCTTGACCGCCCGATCGAGCCGTTCCCGTCGCCTGACCGCCTGGAAATTCACGTGCGCTCTTCCAGCTCTTTCTTGTGCCCGAACAATCCCGACGGCCGGACGATCAACACGACCAGGATGGCCAACAAGGTGACGATCATCATCCAGTGCGCGCCTAGATACATGGCGGCCAGGGTCTGGGACAATCCTAACATCACCGCCGCGGCCACCACCCCGGCGGCCGAGCCCAGGCCGCCGACTATGCAGACGGCCAGGGCTTCCAGCAGCACGTCGTATCCTGATTCGACCGCGATATTGCCTATGGGCAGGACCACCACCGCCCCCACGGCGCAAAGTCCACCGCCCAGAGCCATGGCCGCGGTGGCGGTCCAGTCGGAATCTATCCCCAGGCAGAGAGCGGTCCGTTCATCCTGGGCCATACCCCGGCAGGCCAGACCGATCCTGGTGTGATGGGTAAAGCCCCACAGCCCGGCCGTCAGACCCAAGCTGGCGGCCAGAATTATAATCCTCTGGCCGTCCAGGACCACGCCGGCCAGGTCGACGGCCGAGTCCCAGAAAACGGGCAAGGCGAACTGATGGCCGATGAAGCCGAAGTAACGCAAGGCCTCCAGGAGCGTCAGGCCTAAGCCAAAGGTCGCGATCACCTGGGCCTCGCGCAGACCCTGCAATCTGACCAGAACGAGGCGGTGCACCGCCCCGCCCACCAGGGCGGTCAGCAGGACCGCCGCCGGCAGGGCCGCCGCCAGCGGCGCCTTGAGTGTGTTGAGCGCGCTCCAGGCCGCGTACCCGGTCAGGACGTACAGCGAGCCGTAGGCGAAGTTGGCGATGCCGCTCACCCCGAAGGTCAGATTGAAGCCTAGGGCATAAAGGGTCAGGATGGCCGCGTTGACCAGACCATAAACCAGAGCGCCTAGAAACAACGGTGGACCTCTACTTGGCCGATTTCACCCATTCCGGCAGCAGGGGTTTGTCCTCGGCCACGCCGTCAGGATAAATGACCACCCTCTTCCCGCCTTCCCGCCACTGGAACATGCAGCCCAGGGCCGCCTGTTCCGGGTCCTGCCCGAACACGAGTTGGTTGCCCTTGTCGAAACGCAGGAAACCCATGAGCCCCTTTCGTTCGGTCTTCTTGACGGCCTCGGCTATGGCCTCGCCGTCCAGACTGCCCGCCCTCTGGATGGCCTCGGCCAGCAAATAAACGGCCTCATAGGAAGCCGAAGGCCCGTGGGGCGCTTGAATGGCCTGTCCCCAGCGTTTCCGGTAAGCCTCCCAGAAGGACACCGAGGCCGGTATTTTGGGTATGGGTATGTTGCCGCTCTCCATGATGATGTTGATGGCGCCGGCGATCTTCCGGTCATAGGTCTTCCACGAGTCCGGACCGGCCAGGGGCGAAATGTTGCCGGTCAGCACGGCCGGAACCTTCATTCCAGCCCACTGCTTGACCAGTATCCCGCTGGTGGCCATGTCGAAGAGAGCCAGGATGGCTTGAGCGCCGGAAGCCTTGACTTTCAGCAGTCCGGGCGAAAAATCGGAAGCGCCGGTCGGATAGGCTTCGGTCCCCAGCACCTCCCAACCCGATTGGCCCAAGACCTTGGAAATCGCCTCGGCCGAGCCGCGGGCCCACAAGACGTCCTGGGTCATGACGAAGAGCTTCTTGAACCCGTATTCTTTTTCCAGTTGTTTCAACGAACCCAGCACGTACCCCACCAGATACTTGCTGTTCAGCGCGGCCCTGAAGACATACTTGTATTTGTCCGGTTCCTTGATGATCTTGGCTTCCGACTCCGGGGTCATGGCCACGGTGCCGATGAAAGGAACCTTGTGCTGGGCGATGATGTCCATGGCCGGCAGCAAGGCTTCGGAGCGGACGGGGCCCACCAGCAGGGCCTGGACTTTCTGGTCCAGAATCATCTTCTCCAGACCCATCAAGGCCTCGGGTACGGGCACTCCGGGCAGGCCGTCGCGCAGGTCGGAAGCAAAAAGCTCGATCTTGCGCTTGGTCCCGGCCACGGTCACGCCGCCGGCCGCGTTGATTTCATCCACGGCCATCTGGACGCATTTGTACATTTCATCGCCCTGGAACATACTCAACGTGGTGGGTACGCCGACCCTGATCGTTTCCGCGGCCCAACCCTGGCTCATTGACAGGAGGCCCAGCGGCAGAAAGACCATCAAAACCGTAATCACCCGTCTCATGACTCGACTCCTCCTCGTCAGGTTCCCCGACCGGTTTAAGGGCCGGTCCCGTTGGCTCGGGAAGTTAACTTCCGCTTTTCAAGAGGGCCGCAGCCCCAAGCGCCGGCTGATGAGCATCTTCATTATCTCGCTGGTCCCGGCGTAAATAGACAAGACCCTCACGTCCCGGTAGATGCGGCAGGCGCGGTATTCCTCCATATAACCATATCCACCATGAATTTGCACGGCTTGATAGGCCACCCGGTTGACCATCTCCGCCAGCCAGTACTTGGCCATGGACACCCTGAGCGCGATGTCCCGCCCGGACAGATGGTCATCCAGCAAGCGCTCGAGGAAGACCCGTCCCAATTCGACTTCAGTGGCCATTTCGGCCAGTTTGAAGGCGTTATGCTGGAAGTTGCCGATGGGCCGGCCGAAGGCCTGCCTGGTCCGGGCGTAGCTCAAGGCTTCCCGTAAAGCCTCTTCGGCCATGGCCTGGCACTTGATCGCCACTTCCAACCGTTCCTCGGGCAGCCTTTCCAACAGGTATTTATGGCCCAGCCCTTCCTGGCCCAGAAGATAGTCCAGCGGCGTCCGGCAGTCCTCGAAGAAAAGCTCGGCCGTGTCTTGCAAATGGCAGCCCATCTTCTTGAGCGGACGGCCGCGGGATAGTCCCGGCGCCCCGCCTGCCACCAGGATCAGGCTCAGGCCCCAGAAGCCGGCCTGGGGCTCGGTGCGGGCCGCGACGATGATCAAATCGGCCAGACAACCGTTGGAGATGAAAGTCTTCTGGCCGTCGAGCCGATATTGATCCCCTGCCCGTGCAGCCCTGGTGCGGAGGGCGGACAGGTCCGAGCCGGCGCCCGGTTCGGTCAAGGCCAGGGCCGTTATCACCTCGCCGGCGGCGCAGCCCGGAAGCCAGCGGGCTTTGACTTCGTCCGAGGCGTAGCGGAATATGTACGGCACGGCCACGTCGCTATGCAAGGACACGCCCAGTCCGAAAGCATCGCCCCGGATCAACTCTTCGCTGATTATAACCGAGAATTCGTAGCCCAGGTTCAGCCCTCCGTATTCGGGCGGCAGCCAGGGGCAGAGAAAACCTTCGCGACCCATCTTCAGCCAGAGGTCCCGGGGAACCATCCCTTCGGCTTCCCACTGCCTTACCTTCGGGGTGATCTCCTGGGCCACAAAGCGGCGGAAGCTCTGGCGGAAGAGGCGGTGCTCCTCGGTCTCCCATTGCCTTCCCGGATCGGCCTTATGCTCGGACGCCAATGTTGCCTCGTCTTCCATGGATCTCGCGGCGGACCGGCTTTTCAACCTTTGCCCCGGTCAGACGAGGGAGAGGGGGGATTCAAGCCTAACCGCAATTTGGCCATTCAAGCAGCCTCCCGGTGGCGATCTGGTCCGCTGATCCAGATGTTCAGGCCGGCCGGCCCGAGGTCGGAAGCATCACCCGGTCCCGCGGAAAGATGCTCGGTCGACCGGTGATTTCCTAAGATGAATAATAAGTTACAGTGATCGCACCCACCCGCTTCCACCTGGCCGTAGATAACACATCCGACCAGAATTGTCTTGATAAAAAAAGGACTCCCGGCGTAGAAAATACCAGCAGGACAACCCGTCCAATCGGGGCCGCGGGAGTCTTGGACTCTAGCCGGGTGAAGAAGGCGAAAGCCGGGCATGGAAAATACAAGAGTGGTCATTACCGGCCTGGGTACGGTGAACGCCCTGGCCTGGAACGTCGCTGATTTCGCGGCGGCCCTGCTGGCCGGCCGTTGCGGCATCGGGCCGGTCACCCTGTTCGACACCAGCGGCCAGACCACGCATACCGGCGCCGAAATCAAGGATTATCCCGGCGCCGGTCTCTGTTTCCGCCGATTCAAAACGAAAAGGATGAGCCGGGCGGACCTGCTGGCCCTGGACGCGGCCCTTCAGGCCCTGACCGACGCGGGCCTTTTTCCCCTTCCGGACGAGGTCCGACGCGACCTGGGCCTGTCCATAGGCGGCGGGGCCGGCGGGTTGCTCGAGGCGGAAGAATTTTTCCGCCGATTCCTGGCCGACGGAGAGAAACTGACCGCCCGGCGGAGGCGGTTCTCGAAGCTGGCGCCGGCCTACTCCTGGTCCACGGCCGACCATCTGGCCTCCCTGTTCGACCTGAAAGGCCCCCGAACCACCTTCATGACCGCCTGCTCCTCCGGCGGCACGGCCCTGGGCTGGGCCCGGGACCTGATCAGATCAGGCCAGGCCGCGGTGCTCCTGGCCGGCGGAACGGAGCCTCTCTGCCGCATGACCTTTACCGCTTTCAACGCCCTCCGGGCCGTGGACCCGGACTACTGCAAGCCCTTCGATCGCCGGCGTCGAGGGTTATCCCTGGGCGAGGGCGCGGCCTTCATGGTCATGGAGTCCCTCGAGCATGCCCAGCAAAGGGGCGCCCGAATCCAGGCCGAATTCCTGGGCTATGGCCTGAGCGCCGACGCCTATCACATGACCGCGCCGGACCCGGCAGGCGACGGCGCGGCCCGGGCCATGCGGGCGGCCCTGAGCGACGCCGGCCTCGAACCGGAGCAGGTGGATTACATCAATGCCCACGGCACCGGCACGCCGGCCAACGACGTGACGGAAACCAAGGCCATCAAGACCGTTTTCGGCCCCTGGGCTTTTCGGATACCGGTCAGTTCGACCAAATCCATGATCGGCCATTGCCTGGGCGCGGCCGGGGCCCTCGAGGCCCTGGCCTCCATCCTGGCCCTCGAGCACGGCTTCCTGCCGCCGACCATCCACCTGGAAGAACCGGACCCGGAGTGCGACCTGGACTACGTGGCCGACGGCGCCCGCAAAGCCGATTTAGGTATTGTTCTGTCCAACTCCTTCGCCTTCGGCGGCAACAACACCACCATCATCCTGGGCCGCGGTCCCGAACACTGAGCGATTATTTCCATTCCCTCGAAGAAACGGTCGGCCCGGGAAGAAGCCTTCCCCAGGTCGGAAGACCACCGCAGTTCATCGCCGCGCTCGAAGCCGGCGGCCGCCCCAGGTTCGACGCCCCTGCTTCCTGTCCCTGAAAGCGTGCATCCAACCCGGCCATTCTCCTCTTCTGCGCCGCCAGTTCCTTTTCCATTTCCCGGATGCGGCCCAGGCAAGCTTCCAGGGCTTCATCCCTGTCCTTCACCATTTTATAGAGGCTCTGTACGGCGGCCAGGGTTATTCCGTTCGCGTCAATAACGTTGATGTAGCGGTCATCCGCGCCGAGATGAAAGGCTTCATGGAAGTCCTGGGCCGTGGGGCCGACGTGTCGAGCGACCAGGTCCTCGCTCCGGTATCTCCAGCTTTGAATGGGCATAGTGCTCAACCGCTCGAGGATATCCCGGCCGTCCACGGGAGAAAAGTCGGTCTTCAGGCGGCGGTCGCTCGAAGTTTCCCAGGAACCGCTCCCCGGCCGAAGACGCACCCCGGCGCCGGGGCGGCCATCGGCGTCCAGACCGGTGACGAATCGCACCCCGCCGCTGGCGCGGACGGCGAACTCGTTGGCGGCGCTCGAGGAAAACTCAGAATCCTGGTGATCGGCGTAGAGGAAGGCCCCCTCGTGGCCGGATTCCACCCTGGCCCGGGTACCGGCGGCGAAACTGTAATCCCCGGCCGCCACGTTCAGCGTGCCGCCGGGAACAACGGAGTAACTGCCGCGGGCCATGTTGTCCAGGCCGCCGCCCACGGTCGAGTAGACGCCATCCGCCGGGGAGTCGGTTCCACTCCCGGCCCTATTACCCCTGCCTCCGCCTATGGCGCCGTAGTGGCCGATAACCTGGTTGTTCATCCCGCCGCCGACAAAAGCCGCCTCACCGGCAGCCCGATTACCCGCCCCTCCGCTCACCGTGGACTCGATTCCGCCGCCCACGTTGGCCATGCCGCCTCCCACCGTCGCGTAGGCGGCCGAAGCGACGTTGTACACTCCCCCAGTGATGGCGGCGGCAAAGCCAAGCGCTTTGTTCACCGAGCCGCCGGCCACGGTGGAGTGACGTTCGCCGGCCTGGTTGCCGCTGCCGCCTCCGACCGTGGCGTCAACCTCGGTGGCGGAGTTGGCCATTCCTCCTCCGACGGTGGCGTGGCTGGCGCCGGCCTGATTGCCGTACCCCCCTCCCACCGTCGCGCTGTCGAGGCTGGCCGTGTTATTCTCGCCGCCGGCTATCGTGGTCCGCAATCCCGAGGCGATGTTGCCGGCCCCGCCACCGACCGTGGCCAGGTTGGCCGCCGAGTTGCCCGCTCCTCCGCCTACGCTCCCCATGTCGCCGTAGACCCGGTTGGGAAAGCCATACCGGCCGCCGCCGCTGATCGTCGCCGCGACCGCGCCGGCCTCGATCCGGTTGGCCGGGAAGCCCAGGTTCACGTTCCTGAACTCCTCGGCGGCGGGCTCGGCCGCGAGGGATGGACCGAAGGCGAGAAAGCTCAAGAACAAGGAAACAGCCAGACCAGCCGGCCCCGACCGGATAAACAAATTCCTGACTCTCATAAGGGTCCTCCCTGCTTGCCCTAAACGAATTATTACCCGGAGGTGATGACTTTGAAGCCCGGAGGTCGGAGATTCCCAGGAGGCCGGATACTGTAAATATCCCTTCTAACGATAATCCCCTGACCATCGGTCCTCTAACCGGCTAAATAGTTTTTGATGGTTAATAAATAGTGGATCATATCTTACTTGTCAAATCCTATTTTGTTGGTAATATGGGGATGGGGAGAAAAAATGCCGTCCACGCGCCGAGAAGCCGGGAATCTCGAACTAATAGGCGGACATCCGTGTCTCGATTTTACCAACACCGTCAGCAGCCGGGTGGAATCCTTTCGGACGGAATACCTCACCGGCTACGATCAACTGGTTGATTGGAGCGGTCACGCGGGCCTCCTCTCCCGGACCGAGACAAGACGGTTAAAGCAACTGGGCGGCCGCCGGCCGACCGAGGCGGCCGCGGTGCTCGAGCGCGCCCTCGAACTGCGGGAAACCCTGTTTCGCCTTTTCTCGGCAATGGCCCAAGGACGGGCTCCTCGACCGGACGACCTCGATGGTTTGAATCTGGCTCTCCGAGGCGCTCTGGGGCGCCGGCAAATATGTCGCCTAAAGGGCCGGTTGGTCTGGGGGTGGGCCAAGGACCCTGACGCCCTCGAGGCCATGCTCTGGCCTATCGTCCATTCCGCCGCCGAACTCCTGACCCTGCCTCCAAGGTACAAAGTGAGACGATGCGCGGGCCATCCCTGCTGCCAGTGGCTTTTCCTCGACCAAAGCAAGAATCAGACTCGTCGCTGGTGCTCGATGGAACTTTGCGGAAGCAGGGATAAGGTCAAAAGATATTATCACCGCCAGAAAGCGCAAATCGTCAGGGCTCCGGCGGACAACCGAAGCCTGGCTCGACCTGGGGAAAAGCCTTGAAAAAAGAAAGTCCCCGGCGTAGAGAAATAGGGACAAGAGACAAGGTCGCCATCCGACCCTGATCTTGAAACAAAGCCAACCGGAATAATGATTTGACCGTCGGAGCCGGACCAAGGATCGTCATCAGCGGCCTGGGGCTGGTCACGCCCTTAGGGGTGGAGAAGAACGTCTTTTTCCAACGTCTGCTGGCCGGAGAAACAGGCATCGCCGGAATCGTTTCCTTCGACACCGGCCACCTGCCCTGCCATTTGGGCGCCGAGATCAAGGAATTCAACCCCCGGGACTTCATCTCCCTGGCCAACCTGCGCAAGATGGACCGCTTGTCCACTCTGGCCGCGGCCGCGGCCAGAACGTCCCTCGAGGACGCCGGCCTGAAGGTGGAGGAAAAAAATCGGGACCGGATCGGCCTGATCCTGGGCGTGGCCTACGGCGGCACGGATATCTCGGTGCGCCTGGCCGCCACCATCTTCACCGAAGGCCCCCAACGGGCCAACCCCATCATCGTGCCCAACGTGGTCATGAACGCCCCGGCCGGCCATACTTCCATCGAACTGGGGATCAGGGGCGTCAATTCCACGGTCAACCATCATGGCGTCTCGGCCGAAACGGCCCTGGCTTACGCGGTCTCGGAGCTGAAGCGCGGCGCGGCCGACGCCGTCCTGGCCGGAGGAGCCGACATCATCAGCCCGTTCTTCTACGAAACAATGGTGGGTTTCAAGGCCTTGTCCGGCTCCCGGGGCGGCTTCGAGGCGGCCCGGCCGTTCGATCTGGAACGCAACGGCTGGGTGGCGGGAGAAGGCGCCGGGGTAATCTGCCTGGAGGCCCTCGAGCGGGCCTTGGACCGCGGACGCGAACCGTACGCGGAAATTCTGGGCTGGGGTCTGGCCGGTTCGCCCGCTCCCTTGACCGACTGGCCCGCCGACCCTCAGGGGGCTGTTCTGGCCATCAGGCGCGCCCTGGGTTCGGCCGGGCTGAAGCCAGAGGACATTGACTTTATCTGCGCCTCGGCCAACGGCGGCGTCAAGCTGGACCGTCTCGAAGCCGCCGCGCTGGCCGAGGTCTTCGGGCTCAAGCGGACCAAACCCCTGATCTCGTCCCTGAAAGGGGCCCTGGGCGAAAGCTTTTCCTCGGGCGGCCTCAGGACGGCCGTGACGGCCTGGTCGCTGCGAACCGGCTGGACGCCGGCCACTCTGGGTTTGACCCGACCCCTGGCCGAACTCGACTTTATCCTGAATCATTCGCTCGAGGCCAAGCCGCGGCGGGCCTTGGTCACGGCCCTGTCGCCCGGCGGCGCCTGCGCGGCCCTGATCCTGGGCTGTCCGGAATCTTGGGAGGAAGAAACGTCATGAACGTGGGTGAATGGATACTCAAGCGGGCCCTGAATCACCCCCATCTGCCCATGGTCAAGGCCGGCAACCGGACCCTGGACAACCAAGGCTTCAACGCCCGGATCAACCGCACGGCCAAGGCCCTGGTTCATCGAGGCCTGAAAAAGGGCGACCGGCTGGCCCTGCTGGCCGAAAACTCCATCGAGTTCCTGGAGGTGCTCTTCGCCTGCGCCAAGGCCGGAGTCGTTCTGGCGCCCTTGAGTCCGCAGCTCACGGCCCTGGAACTTGGGCATATCCTCAAGGACTCGACGCCCAAAGTTCTGGCGTACGGACCGGAGACGACCGGACGCCTGGAAGAACTGAGACCGAACCTCCCGGAGGCGACCCAACCCCTGCCTTTGACCCTGGAGGCCGATTCGGCCTTGGCTTCCCTGTCTATCCCGGCCGACGACCAGGAGCCGGCCGGGTTGGAGGACATCGGCCTGGACGATCCGTATCTCATCATCTACCTGCCCGGTCCCAGCGGCGATTTCCGCGGTTCCGTCCTTTCCCACTTGAACATCATCTTCGGCGCCCTCAACGTCAGCCTGGGCCACGGGATAGACAGAACCTTCCGCTCCCTGGTAGTGGCGCCCATGTCCCATATCGGCGCCCTGTCCGCTGCCATTTTCCCCGTGGTCTACTCCGGCGGCAGCCTGGTCCTGAAAAGCTTTTACAACCCGGCCGACGTCCTGGAAACCATCGTCCGCGAAGGAATCAACCACATGTTCGCCGTGCCGGTCATGTTCCAGATGCTCACCCGGACGCCGGAATGGCCCGAGGCGGATTTTTCCCACGTGCGGTGTTTCGTCTCCGGCGGCGCGCCCATGCCCGTGGCCGTGATCCAGAAATACCAGGAGGAAAAAAACATCAGTTTCGTGCAGGGGTACGGCATGACCGAGACCGGCCGCCTGACTTCCCTGGATATCGAAGACTCCTGGCGCAAGGCCGGATCGGTGGGCAAGGAAGTCTGGCACGTCTTCTTGAAGATCGTGGACGATCGAGGCCGGGAAGTCCCCGCGGGCGAGATCGGAGAAATCGTTGTCCGCGGCCCGAACGTGTTCCAGGGCTACTGGAACCGGCCCGAGGATAACGCCGCAGCCTTCACCGGCTCTTGGTTCCATACCGGCGACCTGGGCCGCCGGGACGAGGAAGGTTTCATCTTCTTGGAGGGCCGCAAGATCGAGACCATCATTTCCTCGGGCCGGAACATCTACCCGGCCGAGGTCGAGCGGGCCCTGACCGCGCTGGCGGGAGTCAAGGAAGCGGTCGTGGTCGGCCTGCCCGATCCGGTCAAGGGTCAGGTGGTCGGCGCCGCGGTCGCCCCTCGTGAGGGCTTCCTCCCGAATAAAGAAGAACTGCTCCAGGGTCTCCAGGACAGACTGGCCTTATACAAAATCCCCAAGAAACTGATCATCATGGAAAGTCTGCCGCGAAACCCGGCCGGACAGGTGTCGAAGGAGGAAGTGAAGGGATCGTTGGCCTAGCTTGAGACCTCGGCAAAACTTCGTCCTTTGGCCGAGGTCTCAACTTCGACCGGAACACCGAACTCGAGAACATAGACTTAAACTTGACCAAACCTTTTCAATCCCGCTTCAAGGCAGGCAGGACTTCCCACATCTTCCGCCGGACCTTCTCGGCTTCCCACCTGGCCATCTCCCCCAGGCCGTGACCCTGCTTCATCAGGACCTGGACGATGTTTTCGCCCAAATAATAGCCGGCGCCTGGAGGCACTCCCAATTGATTGTCCTCCATGCCCAGGTACGCCCTTTTCACGGCCGGGTCCGTGCTGTCAATGTTCTTCCCGAGGTCCTTGACCAAGTCTTGGTATCGCTCATGGATTTCATTCATGCGCCGGCCGGTGAAGCCCAGGTATTGACTGAAGCGGTGACCGGGCACCAGTTTTTCCGAGGCCACGGTGGCCAGACCTTCGGCCCAGACGCCGCGATAAAGGCCGCCGGATACGGAAAAGGCGCGGAAATGATGGAGATGGAACTGTTCGTGGGCCAGGATCATGTCCAACTCCGGTCCGCCGGGCGAGAAGTTCTCCAACCCCAAGGCCAGAATTGTCCGGCCGTTCAGTTCCACGGCCTTGCCGTGGAAGCTGAAGGAAATCGTTACATAGTAATCGCAGTCAGGGTTGAAATCCGGGAAGTTTTTCTTGAAGACTTTTCGGCTTTCCAGGACCTTCCGGGCAATGTCCTGGTCGAGGGTCCGCACCTCATCCATCTTTTCCACTGTTTGGTTCCAAAACTGATTGATTATTTCCTGCTTGAACCTTTCCCGAGCTTGACCTTTAAAGCTGCGGTAAATGACTTGATTGAAAAATTCAGGGTGAACGGATTCAACCTTGGCCTCCCACCAGGCCCGGCGGCTCGTCCCGTCGGCCTTCAGTCCCTTTTCCGCGTATTCAATGAACGCCGGCACTAGATCGAATAATTTATGCCCATCTTCGAAGGTGGTGGTTTTGATCGTCCCGACGCCCGCGCCTATCGGCGCGGCCGCCCAGGAACATGATTCGACCGGGGCGCCGTCCCGGCCGCCGAAGAACGGATTGATTCCAAGGGCCACCGCGATCATGATCCCCATTATTGCCCAGACCCATATCTTCCGCCTGGCCATAATATCCCTCCGCGTGAGTCAAGCTATTGGTCTTGGCCTTAAGAATTTTTATTGACCCTAGCCCGCCACCTCCCGCAGGCATTCCTCGAATATGTTCAGGCAGACGTCAATTTCGTCCGCGGAAACGGTCAAGGCCGGGCAAAAACGGATGGTGTTTTCTCCGCACCCTAAGAGCAGCAAGCCTTTTTCGAACGCTCTTTTGATGATTTGATTCCGCCAGGCCGAGGCCCGCTCCTTGGTCTGTCTGTCCTTGACCAGTTCGGCCCCGATCATGAGTCCCAGGCCGCGCACGTCGCCCAGGCATTCATGGTTTTTCCGCAAGCTCTCGAGCCCTGCCCTCAGTCGTCCGCCCTGGACTTCGGCGTTGTCCATAAGGCCTTCCTCGAGGAGCCTGATGGTGGCCAGGGCGGCCTGACAGGAAACCGGATTCCCGCCGAAGGTGGAAGCATGCGAACCGGCCTCCCAGTTCATGATTTCCGCCCGGGCCAGGGTGGCGCCCAGGGGCAGGCCCGAGGCGATGCCCTTGGCCAGGGCGATCACGTCCGGGTTGACGCCGAAATGCTCGCTGGCGAACATCCTGCCCGTCCGGCCCATGCCGGATTGAACCTCGTCGGCCACGTACAGAATGTTATACTTCTGGGTGATCTTGAACAACTCCTTATGGAAATCGGGCGGAGGCACGATATAACCGCCCTCGCCCTGGACCGGCTCCACGAATATGGCCGCCACTTCCTCGGGCGGCATGGTGGTCCGGAAGAGCGTTTCCTCGACCCAGCGCACGCACTCGAGCCGACAGCCCGGATAGACCAGGTTATAGGGGCAGCGATAACAGTAAGCGTAGGGGATGTGGGTGATGCCCGGGACGACCGGGTAATAGTGCTTCTTCTGAATGGTCTTGCTGGCCGTGAGGGACAGGGCGCCCATGGTCCGGCCGTGGAAGGCGCCGAAAAAGGCGATGTTGAGTTCCCGGCGGGTGTGATAGCGGGCCAGTTTGAAGGCCGCCTCCACGGCCTCGGCCCCGGAATTGCCGAAATAGACCCTTTTGGCCCCGTCTCCCGGAACCAGAGAGGCCAGTTTTTTAGCCAGGGATATCTGAGGTTCGTAATAGAAATCCGTGCCCGACATATGCAGAAGCACTTCGGCCTGGTCCCGGATAGCCCGGACGATTTCGGGATGACAGTGGCCGGTGGAGCAGACGGCAATGCCCGAGGTGAAATCCAGGAACACATTGTCGTCCACGTCATGCACCCAGAGATTCTCGGCTTTTTTCACCACCAAAGGATAAGCCCGGGTGTACGAGGGCGAGACATAGGTCTGGTCAATGTTGATTAGCTCGGCGGCCTTGGGGCCGGGCAGGGCCGTTTTCACTGAAGGACGTCTCATGGGCAACCTCCCCTGAATTGCTGCCTTGACTGATCCGTATACCGGCTGGCCGGTAATTCCGCCTGGGTCTTCTCGGTCCTAATGAGAATAACCGAAGCGTCTTCACCGGACAAGGTTAACCAAGTGTGCTTGGTAACCTTACAGTTACGAGCGGCCACAATACACGGCAACCGTCATGGCGAGTGTCCTACCCTCCGCGGCGCGGCGGGTTTTAAGCGGAAGAAACAGCCTCAGCGAGGTTGTTTCTTAGAAGCGTTGACCTCGAGATAACCTGTCTGGTCGAAAAGCCGGGCCCCGAACATAACCGCTCCAGGGCCGACGGCGACCCTGGGAACATCGTTATCGCACCAGGTAAGGCATGCGGACCTCGAGGGCCTGGGACGGACAGACAATCTCGCAGGGCAGGCAATACCAGCAAGTCTGGTTCATCTCGAAAGACCGGCCGCAACTCAGGCACCGTTCGGCCTCCTGCCTGGCCTCCCGGGCGGAGAAGGTCAATTCCGTTTCCAGTTCGAGTCTTCTATCCCGGGGAGAGCGACGGGGCAGCGCGGCCCGCGGCCCGCCTCGAGCCCTTTCCGGCCGGGACTCATACTCTTTCACCCGGGCCCCGTTCCAAAAACCTCTATCCCAACGCAAGCCTTCCCCTCGCAGGAATCTGTCCGCGGAAACCGCCGCCTCCTGGCCCGAGGCCAGGGAGTGCACCACCGAACTCGGGCCGCTGACAACGTCGCCACAGACAAAGACCTTGGGCCTGGCCGATATTTGAAGGGTAAGCGGATCAACGGCCGCCGGCCAATCCGAATCCGAGACCAATTCGAGCGGCAGCCGTTCGGGTCTTTTTTTCTGGCCCATGGCCAGCACCACCAGGTCAGCTTCGATTTTCCGGCCGGGGAACGGTTCCAATTCGGGAGCGAAGCGGCCTTGGTCATCAAAGACGGCTAGACAGCGGGACAGTTCCATTTCCACCGAATGGTTGTCGCTTTGATTAAAGCGGATCGCGCCCCAACCCGGCTCGAGCTTTATCCCCTCTTCCTTGGCCTCTTCCAAGGCCAAGGGGGAAACGGGCATCTCGCGCGGCCTCTCCAGGGAAACAATCCTCACTTCCTCGGCCCCCAGCTTGCGGCAGGTCAGGGCCGCGTCCACGGCGGTGTTGCCGCCGCCCAGGACTATCACCCGACGTCCCGTCTCAGTTCGTCGGCCATCCTTGACCAGGCGCAAGAGATCGAGGGCTTGCACTACGGATTCAAGGTCCTGGCCTGGAACTTCCGGTTTAACCGGGGCGCCGGCGCCAAGGGCCAGAACCACGGCGCCAAACCGCGTCTCCAATTCATTCAACCCGTCTTCAAGATCCACTTGGACCCCGGTCTTGAATTCCACGCCGAGGCGATTCAAGATTTCGACGGTTTTTTCCACTTCCCGGACCGGCAGTCTGAAGGATGGCAAAGCGTAACGCATCAGGCCGCCTGGTTCCGGGTCTTTTTCAAACACGGTCACCTGGTGGCCCCTGGCCCGCAGTTCATGGGCGGCCATCAGTCCGGCCGGGCCGGATCCGATGACCGCGGCCCGCCAGCCCGTCTCCTGGTTGAAATTCCGGGGCAGGGTTAACAAATGAGGGTACCGATCAGCCAAATACTTCTTCAAGGCGCGAATATGGACCGGTCCGTCCAGACGGCCTCGTTCGCAAACAGCCTCGCAGGGATGAAGGCAGACCCGGGCCAGGATGTTCAAGAAGGGGGAAAAGGGCCTGATCTCCTCCACGGCCTCCCCTTCCTTGCCCTGGGCCAAAAGCCTTACGTAACCCTGGCAGTTCATGTGGAGAGGGCAGGCCTGCCGGCAGGGGGCCACGGAAAGACGGAGATTGTCCATGATACAGCGTTCGACGCACAGGCCGCAGGCATGGCATTTATCTCTGTCCACCCGGATATTGATGTCGGAAATCACGGGCGCACCTCCCGGCCGTCCAAACCGATGACCGGCCTGGTGACGACCCGGACCTCATCCGGACCGTCGCCGCGCAGCAGCACGACGTGCCGGAGCCAGTTCTTATCATCCCGGTCGGGATAGTCGGTCCGGTAATGATTGTCGCCCCACCTGCTTTCCCGGCGCGCCAGGGAGGCCAGCGCCGAGTAATCGGCGCAATGAACGATGTGTTCGACTTCATAGAGCTTGGACAGATCATGGCCGTTTCGGACCAGGGTCTGATCCTCGATCTCCTGCTTGAATCTCGGCGACCACTCCAACCAGCGGTTGAGTTTGTATTCGTTCTTGGGCGAAACCACGTAATCTCCGATCAATCTTCTGACCTTGTACTCCAGGTCCCGGACGTCAATCTGACGGTCGGCCGAGGCGAAGCGATGGTTTCGTTTAACCTCCGCGGCCTGGACCTGACCCGTATCGAACCTGACTGAAGGATGGGAGGCCATGAATTCCACCGCGCTTTCAGCCGCGACCTCCCCGAAGACAAAGGCGCCGGTCAGATGCTGCTTGGGCACGCAAGCCGCGTCTCCGGCGGCGAACAAACCCGGCACGCCGCCTTCGGCTTTTTCGTTGACGTATATGCCCGACATGCCGTGACCGCCGCAAAGCTGGCACTCGGTGGGCCAAAGCTCGATGTCCCGCCGCCGGAAATCGACGCTCCGGCCTTTGAAAAACCGTTCCTGGACCGGCCGTTCGGTGGTGAACAGGATGCTTTCTATCTCCTCTATCGTTTCCGGAGGCAGGTGATTCAGTTGGATGCGCAAGGGCCCCCGCCCTTCCCGGAAGGCCTGGTTCAGGCGGTTCAGCGAATGGACCTCACCTTCCATGATTATGTTGTTGAAGATGTCCAGGACCCGCCCGCCCCGGCTGACCGTGATGGCCAGGAGCGGCATATTGGCGTCTTTTATGAGCATGGAGCGACTGGAATACTCCATGCCGGTCAGGGCGGCCCCGGCTTTGCAGGCCAGGACATAGGCGTCGCCGGAATTGCCGGGATAATCGAAGACGCCGTAAAGATATCCGCTGTTGGGCAGAGAAAAGCGGGCCTGCCCCCCGGCGGCGAGGAGAACCGCCTTGGCTTGACAGACGATTAGTTCGCCCGTCCTGACGTTGAGTCCGATCGCTCCGGCGGCCCGGCCGTCATCCAGCAACAGATCCAGAGCCATGGTTCTATTAATGACCCGGGCGCCCATCTCTAGAGACCTTTGGGAGATCATCACTTTCAAGTTCGGTTCGTTCATGGCGGTCTGGAATTCGCCCTTGACGTGATAGCGCAGCGTCCGGTACCGGCCGTTCCGGTCAACGGGAAACTCGACGCCCCAGATCTCCAGTTTCTTGAGCATGGCAAAGCTGCGGCCGGCCATGACGTAACTCGGCCGGGCGTCCACCACGCCCTGGCAACCGGCGGTGATGTCTTCCAGGTAAAGTTCGGGCGTGGTGAAGTTGGGAATAACCACGATGTTCAGGGCGTCCATGCCTCGGGCAATGGAGCCGCTGTATTTGATGTCTCCTTTTTCGAAAATGACCACTTTCAGATCCGGCTTCAATTCCAAGGCTCTGATGGCGGCCATGCAGCCGGCGCTCCCGCCGCCGATGATCAGCAGGTCCGCGCTCAATTGTCTGGTTTCCATGGTTGCCTGGTTCCTCCCCAATTGGCGATTCCGTATCGTCTTTTTTCAGGCCGCGGCGAATTCAGACCAAAGCCATGATGGCCCAAAAAACGTCCTGCTTCTGGAATTCGAATCTGAGTTCCATCTTGTCGGCCAGAAAAATCAATCTTCCAAACATACACGGATGACCTTCCCGGTCATAATACAGCCCCGTGCGCCTCAGGACCGGGGCGCCGGGATCGACTTTCAGGGTTCCGGCTTCTTCATCGGTCAGAGGCGAACTGGCGATGGAATAGGTCACCTTGGCTATCTCGATCCCCGCCCGATCCTCGACCACCTCGAAGACCGGTCTTTCCCGAAAATCATCTTGATTGAACAACGAACCCAGTTCAAAAGGCAGGTATCTTTCCTCGAGAGCCAGCGGTTCCTGTTGGATAAGTTTCAAGCGGCGAATGAGGACGGCTTGTTTTCCGGGAGCCAGTTGAAGGCCTCTAACACAATCCCGAGGCGGATAAACGGCTTCGAACCGCAGCAGGCGGTTGACTACGATAATGCCCTGTTCAGCCAGGGTCTCCTCGACGTTTTGGAAGCCACGGACGCACTTCCGATGTTTCGGCGCGGCCACGAAAGTGCCCTTGCCCCTGACCTTACGGACCACGTCCTGGGACTCCAGGCGCTGCATGGCCTGCCTGATGGTGCTGCGGCTGAGGTCATAACGGCTCAACAAGTCGTTTTCCGAAGGCAGGGGGTGGCCTTCGGCCAGGCCGTTATGGCGGATATATTCGGTGAGGAGATCGCTCAACTGGACATAGAGCGGTTTGTAGTCGTTCTTGTCCACATCCGGCAATTGGTCCCAGGAAGTCACCTCGAGGCCCTCTATTATCAGGTTATCCCAATAACATGTTATCCTAATATTATCGCCTAGTCAAGATAAAATAGGCCGATCAATTATACTTAATTAAATTTTATATAATTATTAATTAGCTTAATATATACTTTAATTTAGATAAGGTATGGCCGGTGAAAAGGCAAACGCAAGATAATGTATGCAGGTTGCCAGGGCCGGGAGTCTCCCCCCGGCCCTGGCGGTTTTCAGATGGTCCGGCCCGGCACGGCCGGGAGTTTCCTTCTGAGGATGAATTTGATGGCTTCCATGGACAGGGCCACGACCACGCCGAAGGCCAGGATGAGTTCCAGGTCCTCGAGCTTGGGCATGATGATGCCGAAGGAGTCCCGGATGGTGTCGAACTGGATGACTATCCCGATGGCCGCCACCGAAAGGACCACCGACAAGGTCAGCCACAAGTGCGGCGGGGCCTTGAGGATGCTGTAGCGCATGGACCGGAAGTTCAGGGCGA
>JBFMAW010000015.1:0-174777 GCA_040755515.1 Thermodesulfobacteriota bacterium
CCACCCCACCTCGCGGTGACGCAGTTTCCCTCGGATACAGACCGGAGTGCGAATGTCTGGAGAGGACTTGCACCTCCCTGTTCGTGTGCGCCCGCAGGCGCACTAGGGGCGCACAGCAGTGCGCCCTCCCAAAGAAAGGATTCCGCCAATGCCGGGTCAAGTCCGGTTGAAGGCCAAAGCCGAACGGGCGGCCAGGCGATATCATCCCTGGCTGTATTCCGGCGCCGTGGACCGCGTGGAAGGGAAGCCCCGACCGGGCGACCTAGTGGCCGTGACGGACGCGCAAGG
Organism: Thermodesulfobacteriota bacterium; assembly: GCA_040755515.1. Classification (GTDB taxonomy): domain Bacteria; phylum Desulfobacterota; class Desulfarculia; order Adiutricales; family JAGVGV01; genus JBFMAW01. Next base: position 289 of record JBFMAW010000015.1, read on the forward strand.
CGATTTCATCGCCTGGGGCCACTATTCCACCTCTAACATCCGGGTCCGCCTGCTGGATTGGAACCAGGAGGCGCGGATAGACGAAACCTGGTGGTCGAACCGGCTGGCCGAAGCGGTCAAGCGCCGCGCTCACCTGGCTCGGCGACCCGGCCTCAACGCCTATCGGGTCGTGTTCGCCGAATCAGACGGCCTGCCCGGCCTGATCGCGGATTATTACCACGGCTGGATCGTCCTTCAGGCCCTGACGCCGGGCGTGGACCGCCTCAAGTCTTTCCTGGCCGAGAGGTTACTGACCGCCCTGCCGGCCGAGGGAGTCTTCGAACGTAGCGACGCCGATTCCCGGGGGCTGGAGGGCCTGGAATCGAAACAGGGACCGTTGCTCGGCTCCACGCCGCCGGATTTGATCGAGATCGAGGAGCATGGCTTTCGTTTCCTGGTCAACCCGGCCCAAGGCCAGAAAACCGGCTTCTACCTGGACCAGAGGCCCAACCGCCGGCTGCTGCTCGACCTGGCCGCGGACAAGGACGTCCTGGACTGCTTCTCCTACACCGCGTCCTTTTCCGTTTACGCCTATGCCGCCGGCGCCAAGTCGGTCGTCAGGATCGAGTCTTCCGCCGACGCGTCCGAACTCGGCCGGGCCAACCTCGAGCTCAACGGATACGGCCGGGCGCCCGGGCAGACCTTAGTCGCCGACGCTTTTCGGGTCCTGCGCGAGTTTCGCGACCGGGACCGATCCTTTGACCTGATCGTCCTGGACCCGCCCAAGCTGGCGCCGACCAGGGCCCAGGTGTCCAAGGCGGCCCGGGCCTACAAGGACATAAACCTCCTGGCCTTGAAACTGCTGCGGCCGGACGGACTGCTGGTCACCTGTTCCTGTTCCAGCGGCGTGGACGCGGACCTGTTCCAAAAGATAGTCTTCGGCGCCAGCCTGGACGCGGGCCGCCGGGTGCGGATAATCGGCCGCTTGTCCCAGGGTTCGGATCACCCGGCGCTCCTGTCTTTTCCCGAAGCCGCGTACTTGAAAGGTTTGATCGGCCGCGTGGTTTGAGGATGTCAAACCATACTATCCGCCGGCCGGTCGGGTCCGGGTCCACGTGACCGGGGTTGAAGTGATAAGTCGGCCTAATACTCAAGTATGACTATTATCTAGCCAGAATTAACGAAAAATACGAATTTCTACCTATTGACCGGCCCTAGCCATTCTGTTATTAAAGGTACAACTTCCACCAGGTATTCGGTTACGGCTGTTACTGATATTCACGTGACGGAAGTCAGGCATACATAGCGGTAATCAATCCACCTTTCATCCAACCGCGTAAAGTACAGGAGGGGGCGAATGAAGAAGATTTTAAGTCTCATTTTCAGCCTGCTTTTGGTCTTGGGCCTGGGCGCCACGGCCTCGGCGTACTATGTCTTTGACCTGGGCGGCGGGTCGTACATGGATGGAGCGGCGTTTTCCGATCCGGGATTGGTGATGCAGTACTCGCTCAATCCTAATCTGGACAGCCTGATCTATGGACTGAATAACGGAGAGTCCGTCTCTTTCTGGTTCGCCACACTCTGGACCAACGAAGATTTTGTCAATGATGACGACAGAGTTCCTCAAGCGATAAACGCCTATGTGGATTTTGACAACCCCGATCTGGTTGCCCACCTTCAGGGGTCCACGGTTGCCTTCACGGCCTGGTGGGGGTTTCAGGATGGCTGGTCGCTTACCTGGAACGGATCGCAAACTATTAGTTTCGGCAGCGGTGGCCAGTTCACTATTTCATTGTCCAACGTGAGGACAATAGATTGGGCGATATGTGATCCAGTAGGAACATCAGCGAATATTTACGCCACTTTGACCCTCAACTCCACCCCGGTCCCCCTGCCCGGCGCGGTCTGGCTGCTCGGTTCAGGGGTGATCGCCCTGGTCGGTTTCCGGCGTCGGTTAAAAATCTAAACGACGGCGCGTTTCATTTGGAAAAGCGGGTCTGAGGCCGGACCCGCTATTTTTTGCCGTAAGCCTGACCGTCCCGCGGCCGGCGCACCTTGACAACAGCCTCTTGCTTCTGGTAACTGATCCCTGACAGCGCTTCAGCATCCCGGAACACGGTGCAAGTCCGTGGCGGTCCCGCCGCTGTAATCGGGGACCGGCGCCGCGAAAGGCCACTGGCGGGTCAAAAATCCGTCGGGAAGGCGGGCGCCGGAACGATCCGAAAGCCAGAAGACCTGCTGAAGAAGGCGCGAGGACGCGGGTCGGCCGATGGTAAAGGCAACCCCATGAGGACATTCGTCCGCATGGGGTTTTTTTATGGCCCGGTCCAAAGCAACCCAGCCAAGGAGATGGGCATGGAAGACAGACTGAGAAACCTTATCCGGGAAATCGAACCGCTGGACGCGAAGGCCATGCAAGCCGCGGCCGCCAGACAGAACGAACTGACCAAGCCGCGGGGCTCGTTGGGCGTCCTGGAGACCTTATCGGTTCAAATGGCCGGCATACAAGGCCGCGCCAAACCCCTGACCCGAAACAAGGTCATCTTCACCCTGGCCGGAGACCACGGCGTGGCCGCCGAGGGCGTCAGCGCCTATCCGGCCGAAGTCACGCCCCAGATGGTCTTAAACTTCCTGCGCGGCGGGGCGGGAATCAACGTCCTGGCCCGCCGGATCGGCGCCAGGGTGGTAGTGGCCGACCTGGGCGTGAACTACGACTTTCCGGCCGATCCGGTCCTGCGCCGCCTCAAGGTGGCCAAAGGCACGGCCAATATGGCCGCCGGTCCGGCCATGACCAGGGCCCAGGCCGTCCAAAGCGTCCTGGCCGGCTTGGACCTGGTGATCGCGGAAAAGGATTTAGACCTGCTCGGCACCGGCGATATGGGCATCGGCAACACCACCCCTTCGAGCGCCATAGCCGCGGCCATCACCGGCCGGCCGGTCCGGGAAGTCACGGGCCGGGGAACCGGTCTTGACGACATGAGTTGGGCGGCCAAGGCGGCCGTTATTGAAAAGGCCCTGGTCCTGAACCGGCCCGACCCCGGCGACGCCTTGGATGTCCTGGCCAAGGTGGGCGGATTCGAGATAGGCGGGCTGGCCGGAGTGATCCTGGGCGGGGCCATCCGCCGCGTGCCGGTGGTGCTGGATGGCTTCATTTCCGGAGCGGCGGCCCTGATCGCCTATACCCTGACGTCGGCGGTCAAGGATTATCTTATCGCCGCCCACCGGTCAGTGGAAATCGGGCACGCCCGGATACTCGAACACCTGGGTCTGAGACCGCTGTTGGACCTGGACCTGCGTCTGGGCGAAGGCACCGGCGCGGCCTTAGGCCTGTTCCTGGCCCAGTGCGCGGCGGCCGTTTTGGCCGAGATGGCCACTTTTTCCGAAGCCGGGGTGTCGGATAAGGAAGAATAACTGCCCGCCTGGGCCAGGGCCGAACTTCGTTCAATCCGTGATCAAGGCCTTGAATTCCCGGCCCTGGCGGCGGTATTCGGCCCGGATTTTGAGCCCGGCCTTGCGCAAGGCCTTACGCACGATCTCGGCCCCCTCGGATTTCACCTCCAAGGCCAGGCCGCAGTCCGGATTGACTTCCTTGGGCACGGGGATGAGTTCAAAGGCCAGGCCGGCCTTGAGCAGGGCCTTCTCGGCCCGAAGCACGTGGTGGATCGAGGCCAGAATGAATATCACGCTCGGCGGACTTGAAGTCATGGTCCGGGCCGCCGGGCGAGATCGTTCAAGGCCGCCAGCACCGCCACGACTTCCCGGGGCGTATTGAACCAGCCGAAGGAGAAACGAACCGCGCCTCGAGGAAAGGTCTGAATGGTCCGGTGGGCCCGGGGCGCGCAGTGGAGCCCGGCCCTGACCATGACGCCGTATTCCCGCTCGAGGGCCAGGGCCAGGTCCGACGGCGACCAGCCATCGAGATTGAGCGAAACCACGGCCACCCGGGCCTCCGCCTTGTCCGGGCCGTAGACTTCAATCCCCTTTATCAGGCTCAGTCCGTCCAAGAAAAGACCGGTCAGTTCCAGTTCGTGGGATCTGATCCGGTCCAGGCCGGTTTCGAGCACGAACCTTATACCGGCGGCCAGGCCGGCCAAGCCGTGGGTGTTGGGCGTGCCCGCTTCCAAGGCGTCGGGCATAAAGTCGGGCTGCCGTTCCTGCTCCGAACGGCTGCCGGTGCCGCCGTGCACCAGCGGCTTCAGTTCCAAGCCAGGCCCGACCCAGAGGCCGCCCGTGCCGGTCGGACCTAAGAGGCTTTTATGGCCGGTGAAGGCGATCAGGTCGGCCAGTTGCTCGGCCGGCGGAAGAGGCAGGCAGCCGGCGGTCTGGGCCACGTCCAACAGCACCGGTACGTTGCCCAGGGCCGCCTTGATCTCCTGAACCGGGCTGATGGCGCCGGTGACGTTCGAGGCGTGATTGACCACGGCCAAGCGAGTCTCGGGCCTGCGTCTAGCCTCGAATTCCCGCGGCCGGATCAAGCCGTCCGGACCCGAGGGCACGACCTCGACCTCGACGCCCCGCTCCTGGGATAGCCAGGCCAGGGGCCGCATGACCGAATTATGCTCCAGGTCCGTGGTCAGGACATGGTCGCCCGGTCGTAACCATCCGGACAGAGCCAGGTTCAAGGCCTGGGTCACGTTCAGGGTGAAGACGATTCGGGATGAATCGTCCACGCCCAGGAATTCGGCCACGGTCTCCCGGGCATTGAAGACCAGGCGCGAGGCCTCCAGGGAATAGCCGTGAGCGCTCCGGCCCGGACTGGCGGAAACGCGGCTCAAGGCCTGGACCACCGCCTCGATCACCGTCCCGGGTTTGGGGAAGGAGGTCGCGGCCTGATCGCAGTAAATCGCCTTCGGCATGGGTCCTCGGTCTTCTTTTTTGTTGACCGCCGTCCAGCCAAGGTTCAAGGCGAGACCACCCGGTCCGCGCCGGACAGTGTTTCTATCATCTCGAACATGTTCGTGACCGCGCCCACGGCCAGATCGCTTTTCAAACCGAAGAAGTCCAGGCAGGTCCCGCAGGCCAGTATCTTTATACCGGCGGCTTCCAGGCTTTTCAAGGTTTCCAAGTGAGGCGAACCCTGGCAGGCGAGCTTGACGCCGCTGTTGTAGAAGACGATGGTCCGGGGCTTGAGGCTGGCCTGGCCGAGCGTTTTCAAGAAGGCGGTCATGAGCACCCGACCCAGGTCTTCCGGGCCGCGGCCCATGAACTCACTGTCTATCCGCAACACCAGGCGGGGTATATCTTTCTCCGGGACGGGGCAGGTTATTTCCGGTTCCGCGCCGGCCGGCCCGACCCTGGTCAGGGTCAGCAGATGGTCCGCGCCTTGGGCCGCGGTCTCCACCCGGCAGCCCTGGGACTGGGCGAAACGGGTCACGTTGCCTACCGCGGCCTGGTTGTCCACGATAACCCGGATGACCTCGTCCCGTCCTTGGGACAGAGCTTCCTTGACGCGTAAAACCGGTTGAGGGCAGGCCAGCCCCCGGCAGTCCAGGTCTTTCATTCGCGATTTCCTCCCCGGCGGTGATCCTGGCTCGGGATCACCAGGTGATCAAATACTTACCTATCAGTATTATTATCTTCATCTATAAATTTCGTCAAGACCGGGATGGAGGGAGGGCGTGACGGTCAAGCAAAAAGAGTCTCGCCCTGCCCCGGCTCTTGTGCTATTTCTGGCCAGGAGGTGCGTGGTGGACCTGAATCTGGAAATAAAGGACGAAAGGCTGAAAGAGACCATCGCTTTTCACGGACATCTCTGTCCGGGCCTGCTGATAGGATACAGGGCCGCCTTGTTGGGCTTGACCCGCCTGGGCGGCCGCCGGGCCGAAGACGAGGAACTGGTGGCCCTAGTGGAAAACGATTCGTGCTCGGTGGACGCCGTTCAATACCTGACCGGCTGCACTTTCGGCAAGGGCAACTTCGTTTTTCGAGACTACGGCAAACAGGTTTTCACCCTGGCTTACCGGCCCGACGGCCGGGGGGTCCGCCTGGCCTTTCGCGGCGACAGGTTGAAAAACCGGACGCCGGACGGCGCCTCGGACCGGACCGCCTTTGCCCAGGCCTTGCTGGAAGCGGCCGACGACGATCTTTTCATTGTCACCGACGTCAAGATTGACCTGCCCCCCCTGGCCCGCCGGTACCCCACTCTGACCTGCGACCTTTGCGGCGAAGGGGTCATGGAACCACGGCTGCTCAGGTTGAGCGGCCGCCGGGTCTGTCATGACTGCCTGGCCCGCCTGGACCCTCGGGCAACCCTCGAGCAGACGGCCGACTTTCTGTTTGAAGTCGGCATGCTCAAGAAGACGCCCCGCACCGGCTATCAGTTCCTGGGCAACGGCCGGGAAACCGTGGCCGCGCACAGCTTCCGCGTCGCGGTGGTCGGGTTGATCCTGGCCAGACTGACCCCGGGCTGCGACGCGGACCGGACGGTCAAAATGTGTCTGCTGCACGATCTGGCCGAAGCCCGGACCGGCGATCACAATTACGTCAACAAGCAATACGTGGTCGTGGATGAAGGCCGGGCCATCAGGGATGCGGCGTCCAAGGTGGCCTGCGGGCTGGAGATCGAAGGCTTGTCGGCCGAATTCTTGACCGGCGAGACCATCGAAGCCCGTCTGGCCTTCGACGCCGATCAATTGGACATGGTGGTCGAACTGAAGGAGAGGATGGACCTGGGCAATAAATACGCCGAAGCCTGGCTCTATTACGCCCGGAAGAGGCTGAAGACCCAGATCGGCCGGGACCTCCACGACGCCATCCTCAAAACCGACTGGACCCATTGGTGGTTCGACCGCCAGGATCATTTGTGGGTCAGGGATGGTTGAAGAGGAATCCAGAACCCGCCGAACCCTGGCCGTGGGTCTGGCCATGGTGGCCTCGCTCTGGATTCATATCCTGCTGTTTAGCCTGCTGCGATACGCGGAACCTCTCCCCGCGGTTCCGGCCCTGGCCCCGGTGGCCATAGCCCTCGAACTTTCCGCACCGCCCGAGCCCGAACCCTTCCCCGACCAGCCCAAGCCTCCGGACAGGAAAGAATCGGCCGTCCAGGACCCGGCCGGCGCCCCCGAATCAGCTCCATCCGAAGTCAGAACCCCGGAACAAAGACAGGAAAAGCCAGGTCCACCGCCGGAAGAGGAAACCATATCCCTGGAGAGCAAGGCGCCGGAATACGTCCCGTACCTGGCCCGGGTGAAAGCGGCCATCAAGAGCCACTGGCTGTTTCCGGCCCAGGCCCGCGAAAAGCGCCAGATCGGACGCCTGACCGCGGTCTTCACCCTGGATAAGACCGGCCGGCTCCTGAAAATCGTGGTCGAGGAATCCAGCGGCCACGAGATACTCGATCACGCGGCCCTCGAGGCCGTGCGCGGCGCGGCCCCCTTTCCGCCCTTCCCGGATCATATCAACCTGCTGCGGCTCAACGTCCGCGCCAACTTCGATTACCGGATCAGGTACGTCAAGGTGGAATGAGGAAGAGATTAGCCACGAAGGACACGAAGAACACGAAGGGAATAAAAAATGGAAAACTCGGCCGGCTACGGGCCATCCCGTAACCTATCAGTTACTAGTGGCAACAATATACAGTAACCGTCATTGCGAGGAGTCCTGCTGGAACCTGTCGAGAGCCTCCAGGTCGAACGAGCGGGACGACGAAGCAATCACTATTAAATGAATGATATCTATATCTTATAGCGATTGCTTCGCTTCGCTCGCAATGACAATTCACTATCTTTCGGTCTTAATAATGAATGGCTACGGTTCACTCCGGACAGATTTCTTGACTTCCTCAAAATAATATAACCTTCGTGACCTTCGTGCCTTCGTGGCTGAATCAATTCTTCATCTGAAAAAAAGTCACCATGGTCTGGCCGTAGGTGCGCCGTTGGATTAGGCGCCAGGCGGCTTCGACCGGGGCGAGTTCGTCGCCGGGCCCGTGTTCCACCACGGCCCAGGCCTCGGGGGCCGCCAATCCCAGGCGGGCGATCAGGTTCAAGGCCCGGGGCGCCAGGTTCCGGCCGTAAGGCGGGTCCAGAAAGATAAGGTTAAAAGGCTCTTCCTTCTTGAGCCGGCCCGGACCTCGGGTCAGGTCTATCCTATGGACCATGATCCCGGCCAGACCCAGGGTCGCGACGTTGCGGCGAATGGCCTCCAGGGCCGCGGGTTCCCGATCAACCAGGACCGCTTCCGCCGCGCCGCGACTCATGGCCTCGAGCCCCAGCGCGCCCACGCCGGCAAACAGGTCCAGCACCCTGGCCCCTTCCACCAGCGGGCCCAGGATGTTAAATACGGCCTCTTTCACCTGGTCGGCCGTCGGCCGGATGCGCAGGCCCCGCGGCACAAAAAGCCGCCGGCCGCCGAAAACGCCGCCGATGATCCGCATGGCCGACCGTCTAGGCCGTAAGGGCTTCCTTGAGTTCAGACATCTTTTCGCGGGCCCGGGCCAGATCGCTTTCAAACTTGAGTAAAACGCCCAGGGTCTGATTAAGGGCCTGTTCCGACAGGTTGTCCACGGACAAGGCCACCAGGGCCGCGGCCCAGTCCAAGGTCTCGCTGATGCTGGGCGCTTTTTTCAGGGGTATACACTTGAGCTTTTCCACCACGGCCACGATCTGACGGCCCAGGGTCAAGCCCAAATCGGGCTGTTTGAGCCTGATTATCTCCAGTTCGGTCTCCGCCGGCGGGAAATCCAGGAACAGATGCAGGCAACGCCTTTTAAGGGCGTCGCTCATCTCCCGGGTGTTGTTGCTGGTCAAGATCACCCGCGGGATGGTCTGGGCGGTCAGGGTGCCTATTTCCGGTATGCTGACCGTATAGCCGGACAGGACTTCCAGCAGAAAGGCTTCGAACTCGGGGTCGGCCTTGTCCACTTCGTCCACCAGGAGCACCACCGGATCCTTGGACAGGATGGCCTCGAGCAGAGGACGGGTCTGAAGGAAGCGGGGGGAAAAGAAAACGTCCTCGAAGGAAAAGACCCGATTCATGGCTTCGGCCAGCGAGGCGGCGCCGGTCAGGACTTCGGATATCCTGTCCTTGAGTATCTGGCTGTACAAAAGCTGCTTGCCGTATTGCCATTCGTACAAGGCCTTGCCCTCATCCAGCCCTTCGTAGCATTGCAGGCGCAGCAGGGGCCGCGACAAGACCCGGGCCAGAACCAGGGCCAGGTCGGTCTTGCCGACCCCGGCCGGTCCTTCCACCAGGACCGGCTTTTCCAGCCGGCCGGCCAGAAACATGACCGTGGCCGCCTGGTCCGGCAAGAGGTAGTTTTGGGCCAGGAAAGCTTCCTTATAAGTTCGAGGGCTGTTCAGGTCTTGATCGGGCATGCTCGCGTCTTTTCTCTTTCCGTTGGTTCCGGGCTTGAGACTAGTCCTGGCCGGCGTACTTCAGCGAAGCCTCGGCGTGCCAATGCCAGGCCGTGCGGACGATAGCCTCGAGGTCTCCATAACGGCACGTCCAGCCGAGCACGGTTCGGGCCTGGCCGGCCGCCGCCACCAGTTCGGCCGGATCGCCCGGCCGTCGGCCGACCTCTTTCGCGGGCACGCGGCGGCCGCCGACCTTCTCCACGGCCTGGATGACGGTTCTGACCGAATGGCCATGGCCGGTGCCCAAGTTGAGTTCCAGGCTGCCGCCGCCGGACAGGAGATGTTCCAGGGCCAGCACGTGGGCCTCGGCCAGGTCGTCTACGTGGACGTAGTCGCGCACGGCCGTGCCGTCCGGGGTGGGATAGTCCACGCCGTATATTTCCAGGCCGGGAGAACGGCCCAGGGCCGCCTGGACGGCCAGGGGAATCAGGTGCGTCTCCGGGTCGTGCGTTTCGCCTATGGCCCCCGCCGGGTCGGCGCCGGCCGCGTTGAAATACCGCAGCGCGGCGAAGCGCAGTCCGTAAGCCTGCTCGTAATCCTTCAGCATCCGCTCCACCATCAGCTTGCTCCAGCCATAGGGACTGATCGGCCGCTGAGGATGGGTTTCCAGGAGGGGGACTTGTTCCGGGAGTCCGTACGTGGCGCAGGAGCTGGAAAAGATAATCTTGTCCACGCCTCGCCGGCGCAGGCCTTCCATTAGTCTGAAGGCGCCGACCACGTTGTTGCCATAATATTTGGCCGGAGCCTTGACCGATTCGCCCACGTAGGTCAAGGCGGCGAAATGCATGGCCGCCACGGGTTGGAACTCGGTCAGGACCGCGTCCAGGGCCTGGTCGTCGTTTATATTCCCCACGATCAGCGGTCCCCAGCGCACGGCCCATTTGTGGCCGTAAACCAGGTTGTCATAGCTGACAGGCGTATAGCCGGAGCGGACCAGGGCCCGGCAGGCGTGGCTGCCCACGTAACCCGCGCCGCCGGTGACCAGAACGTTTTTCATCTTTCCACGTTACCTCGAACGGGATCAAACCCCTGAGACGGGCTTACTACAAGTTTTAGCGAAAGACCGGTTTTATTCTAACACAACCCGGCCGGCGAGGGCCATGAAAATGCGTGAAGGGACTAGGAGTTAGCCGCGACCCTTCTCGAACCCATTTCCGTTGCGGCCGATCCGTTTCCGAGGCCTGACCCGGCCGGCCGAGGGGAACCTGGCCAGAGCTGGTCCAGAACCGGTCCTGGGACCGAGTTTATACTTTTTATTTATTAATTTCCGAGCGTTGCCGATCAGGGCTATTTACCCTCTTGACATGATCGTCCCGGGGGTATATTTAACATTTCAGATAAACTAACTGGTTAATTTAACCATTTGGAAAAGGAGGGCGGGCATGGCGCCGCCGGAAACAATACCCCAGAAAGAACCGAGCACCGAAGAACGCATCCTGGCCGCGGCCAGGGACGAATTCGCCGCCACCGGCTTTTATGGCGCCCGCACCCAGGCTATCGCCGAGGCCGCCGGGGTCAACAAGGCCCTGCTCCATTATTACTTCCGCTCCAAGGAAAATCTCTACGTCCGGGTCATCCAGACCACCTTCAAAGGCATTCTGACCCGCGTCGGCCAGGCCTGGCTGCCGCCGGGCGACTTGGAAATTCGGTCCGAACGGGTCGTGGATGCCTTCATGGACAACTACACCAAGCACCCGGGCTTCATGAAGATTGTCCTGCGCGAATTCCTGGACGGCGGGCAGCGCTTCCGGCAGGCCATTAAAACGATAGACCCCGAAGATATCTCCGGACAAAGACTCCATCCCCTGCAAATGATTCAAATCTTGAGCCGCGACCTGGGGCTCGATCCGGAATCGGCCCTTCATTTCTTCGTCAACGTGGTGGGCATGTGCGTGGTCAGCTTTGTCAGCCCTCTCTTCCTGGAAACCGTGTTCGGCCAGGACCTGTCCGACTTCGAGGGATTTCTTAATCGCCGGCGTCGAGCCGTTAAGAGCATGGTTGTCTCCTTTATCCGGGCCAGGCTGGCGGAAATCACGTCAGGAGCGGGTCATGAAGTCGCGTAAGCCGGTAATAATCGTCGTTCTTTTGGCCGCGGCCGCGGCCGGCTACTATCTGTACCAGTACTGGAACCGCCAGGGAACGGATATCTCGACCTCGGGACACGTGGAAGTGACCGAGGCCGATATCAGCTTTCGGGTCCCCGGCCATGTCGCCCGGTTGCTGGTAAATGAAGGCGACCAAGTGAAAAAGGACATGATGCTGGCCGAACTCAAGCCGGAGATTCTTCAGGCCCGGCGCGACCAGGCCGAAGCCCAGGTCAAGGAACTCGAAGCCCGGCAGGCCTCTCTCGAACTGGCCATTAAAATAAAGGAGGACGTCCTGGCGGCCGAAATAAAGAGGGCCGAAGCCGGCGTTTCGGCCGCCGAAGCCAGGTACCAGTCCCTCAAGAGCGGCTCGCGCAAGGAAGAGATCGGCGAGGCCGCGGCCACCCTCGAGAGGGCCAGGACCGAGATGGAGAACCGCCAGCGCGACCACCAGCGCCTGAAGAACCTCTTCGAGCGCGGAATAGTTTCGGCCAGCCAGTATGAAGACGCCAGGACCGGCGCCGAGGCGGCCCGGGCCGCGTACGCGGCCACGTACGAACGTTATCGCCTGATCAAGACCGGGCCTAGAGAGGAGACGGTCAGGGAAGGCGAAGCCAACCTGACCGGGTCGGACGCGGCCTTGAGCGCGGCCACGGCCGGACTTCGGGAAGTGGAAAAGCTGAAGCTGGACCTAAAGGCCCTCCGGGCCCAGGGGGAACAGGCCCGGGCCGTCCTGGCCGCGGCCGAGGAAGACCTGGCCCAGTCCCGGATTTACGCCCCCTTTGACGGTTTCGTCACGGTCAAGAACGTGGAGCCCGGCGAGTTCGTCCAGGCCGGCACTCCGGTGGTCACCCTGGCCCAGCTCGATCAGGTCTGGGTCAAGACCTACGTGCCCGAAACCCAGCTAGGTAGAATTCGTTTGGGGCAAAAGGCCGAAGTGGTCAGCGACACCTTCAACAAGACTTATCCCGGGACCGTGACCTATGTCTCGCCCAAGGCCGAGTTCACGCCCAAGAACGTTCAGACCAAGGAAGAACGGGTCAAGCTGGTCTATCGCCTCAAAGTGAGTCTGGCCAATCCCAATCAGGAACTCAAGGCCGGCATGCCGGTGGACGTGAGCTTGAGGTGACGGCCGTGGTCATAGTGGAAGCAACCGATCTGGCCAGGTCCTTCGGCGAGGTCCAAGCCGTGGCCGGCCTGACTTTTTCCGTGGAGGAGGGCGAAATATTCGGTTTGGTCGGTCCCGACGGTTCCGGCAAGACCACCTGCCTGCGGATGCTGGCCGGCCTGATCCGGCCCAGCGGCGGCCGGGCCCTGGTCCTGGGCCACGACGTGGCCGAGGAACCAGAAGCCATCAAGCGGGACATCGGTTACATGTCCATGCCGGCCGGTCTTTACGACGATCTGACCGTGGCCGAGAACATCGAGTTTTACGCCGAGCTTTATATGGTGCCGCGGAGCCAGTACCGGGAGCGCATGGACCGGCTGCTGACCTTTTCCGGCCTGGCCCCTTTCACCGGCCGGCTCTTCCGCAACCTGTCCGGCGGCATGAAGCAGAAAGTGGGCCTGACCTGCGCCCTGATACACCGGCCCAACGTCCTTTTCCTGGACGAACCCACCAACGGCGTGGACCCGGTCTCGCGCCGGGATTTCTGGAAGATATTGTACGAGCTTAAACGCGAACAGGTGACCGTCGTGGTGGCTTCCACTTATCTGGACGAAGCCGACCGTTGCCATCGGGTGGCCCTGTTCGACCAGGGCCGGGTGCGGCTGGTCATGGAACCGCTGGCCATGCGGGCCCTTCTGCCCGGCCGGCTGTACAATCTCGTCTGCCCCGACCGCCGGTCGGCCTTGAAGCTGATCCGGGGCCTGCCCCAGGCGATCAGCCCGAGCATCTTCGGCGCCGGCCTTCATTTCTCCCTGGCCGACGAGGCCGAACTGCCTAGAGTGACCGGGGCCCTGGCCGCCGCGGGCGTCAGGGATTATCGCCTCGAGCCGATCGCGGCCAGCCTCGAGGACGTGTACCTGGCCTTGATCGCCCAAAGTGTCCGGGAGGAGAAACCATGACCGCGGCCGTGTCCTTGAAGGACGTGGTCAAGCGCTTCGGCGATTTCGTGGCCGTGGACCACGTCTCGCTGGAAATTGAAAAAGGCGAAATATTCGGCTTTCTCGGACCCAACGGCGCGGGCAAGTCCACCACCATCCGCATGTGCTGCGGTCTCCTGCGGCCCAGCGCAGGCCAGGGCCGGGTCAACGGCCTGGACATCGTCACCCAGTCGGAGGAGATCAAGAAGTCGCTGGGGTACATGTCCCAGCGGTTTTCCCTGTACGACGACCTCAAGGTGGAAGAAAACATGCGCTTCTTCGGCGGCATATACGGCCTCGAAGCCAGGGCCGGCGCGGTCCGGATCGAGGAGGTCCTGGAGTTGATCGGCCTCGAGGATCGCCGCCAGACCATGACCCGGGACCTGCCCGGCGGCCTCAAGCAGCGTCTGGCCCTGGGCTGCGCCCTGCTGCACCGGCCGCCGATCATCTTCCTCGATGAACCCACTTCCGGCGTGGACCCAGGCACCCGGCGCAACTTCTGGGACCTTATTTACCGACTGGCCGAAGAGGGCGTCACGATTTTCGTCACCACCCACTACATGGAAGAGGCCGAGTACTGCCACCGCATCGCCCTGATAAACAGCGGCCGCCTGATAGCCCTGGGCTCGCCGGCCGAACTCAAGAGCGGCCACCTGCGCGGCCGGATATATGAATTGGAAACCCCGGACGTGCTGGCCGCGGTCGAAGCCCTGACCGGGGCCGACCAGGTTCTGGACGCGGCCGTGTTCGGCCGGACCATGCACGTGCGGTTGGACGACGGCGCCGCGGCCGAACGACACCTGGCTTCGCTCCTGGGCGCGGCCGGAATCGAACTGGCCAGCCTCAGGCCCATCGAACCCACCCTCGAGGACGTCTTCGTGGCCCTGGTCGGCCATAAGAGAGGGGAATAGCCATGAGCCCGCGCCGCATAAAGGCCCTGGCCAGGAAAGAGTTCCTGCAGATAAGGCGGGACGTGCGGAGCCTCTTGGCCACCATCTTCATACCCCTGTTGATGATCTTCCTGTTCGGCTACGCCTTGAGCCTGGACGTGGATCGCATCCCGACCCTGGTCCTCGACCTGGACCGGACCCCGGTCTCGCGGGAGTTCATCAGCCTGCTGGCCGACTCGCGCTACTTCCAGGTGGTCCGGTATCTGGAGCGCGAGGCGGAAATAGACGAGGCCCTGGCCCGGGGCCAAGCCCTGCAGGCCCTGGTGATTCCGGACGGGTTCGCCGCCAAGGTCAAGAGAGGACTGAAAACGCCGGTGCAGGCTATCTTCGACGGTTCGGACTCGAACACCTCGGCTATCGCCATCGGCTATCTCAAGGGCGTGGCCGCGGGCTTTGACCTCGAGCTGCAGGCCAAGCGCATCCAACGGGCCGGTTTGAAAATGGCCGACATGCCCCTCGAAGCCCGCATCCGGGTCTGGTTCAACCCGGAACTCAAGAGCCGCAACTTCATTGTCCCTGGACTGACGGCCATAATCATGATGGTCATCTGCGCCCTGATGACCTCCCTGACCGTTTCCAAGGAGAGGGAGACCAGGACCTTGGAGCAACTGATCTCCACGCCCATCACCAGCACGGAACTCATGATCGGCAAGCTCCTGCCCAACCTGGTCGTGGGGCTGGTGGACATGGCCCTGGTGGTCGGCGCCGGCGTTTTGGTTTTCGGCGTACCCTTCCGCGGCAGCTACTTGGGCCTGTTCGTCACCTCCCTGGTCTTCTTGATCGGCACCTTGTCCTGGGGGCTGTTTGTCTCGGTGGTTTCCAGGACTCAGCTTCAGGCCAGCCAGATCGCCATGCTGACCGTTTTCCTGCCCTCGTTCCTCCTGTCCGGGTTCATCTACCCCATCGAGAACATGCCGGTGGTCATTCAGGCGATCACCTATATCGTGCCGGCCAGGTATTTCGTCGAGATTCTCAAGGGACTGTTCCTGCAAGGCGTCGGCCCCGCGGTGCTCTGGCCCCAAGGCCTGGCCCTGGTTCTATATGCTCTTCTGGTCCTCAACCTGGCCCGCCGGAAATTCACCAAGAGGTTGCTCTGATGCGCCTGTTGCTGCTTCGCGTCAAGGTGCTGCTGAAGAAGGAACTGGCCCAGGCCCTGCGGGACCCGCGCCTCAGGATACTGATCGTCGGCCCGCCCATATTGCAGCTTCTGGCCTTCGGCTACGCCGCCAACCTCGATTTGAAGAACATCCCGATGGCCTTGTACGACGAGGATCGTTCGGCGGTGTCGCGCGAATTGGCCTTTGCCTTTTCTTCTTCCGGGTACTTTCGGTTCGTGGCCCAGGTGGACAATCCGGAGGACATGACCAGACTGTTGGACCGGGGTACGGCCAAGGCGGTCCTGCATTTCGGCCCGGACCTGGCGGCCAGGGTCAACAGCGGCCGCACGGCCCTGGTCCAGGTCATCGTGGTGGGGACCAATTCCAACACCGCCTCGCTGGTCCAGGCCTACGCGGCCCAAATTATTGAAGGCTATAACCGCTCCAGGCTGAAACAGCGTCTCGAGGCCAATCCGTCCTTGGCCCTCATCCTGCCGGCCGGCGCCGACGGCGTGGTCCAGCCCGAGGTCCGGGCCTGGTACAACACCACCCTCGAGTCGCGTAATTTCTACGTGCCCGGCATCATCGCCATGGTCATCATGCTGACCACCCTCAATTTGACGGCCATGGCCGTGGTCCGGGAAAAAGAGATCGGCACCATGGAGCAGATCATGGCCACGCCGATCCGGCCGGTCGAGTTCATCCTGGGCAAGACCATTCCTTTTGCCCTGATCGGCATCCTCCAGACCAGTCTGGTCACCACCGTGGGCGTGTTCTGGTTCGGCGTGCCCATGCGCGGCAGCCTGGGGCTGCTGTTCGGGTCGCTTTTGATTTATCTGCTCTCCAGCCTGTCCCTGGGGCTGCTGATCTCCACGATCAGCCGCACCCAGCAGCAGGCCCTGATGACCACCTTCCTCTTCTTTTTCCCGGCCATTCTGCTGTCCGGATTCATGTTCCCCATCGCCAACATGCCGCCCGAGATACAGATCATCACCTATTTGAACCCCTTGCGTTACTTCCTGGTGGTGATCCGGGGCATCTTCTTGAAGGGCGCCGGCCTGGACGTGCTCTGGCCGCACCTGGCGGCCCTGCTGGCCATCGGCCTGACCGTCATGGTGCTGGCGGTGAAAAGGGTGGGCAAGACGCTGGATTAAAAACCTGATTCAAGGTTCGCCCAGGAACACGAAAGCGCCCCAGAACAGGGGATTGGCCGCGCCGTAGCGTTCCTTGACCAACTTCATTTCATTGAGGGCGGCCTGGCGCAAGGCCTGGGTCCTGGACGTCTTCCCGGACAGAATATTTCGATAAAACTCGACCATCAGTTCCTGGGTCTCCTGGTCCGGCACCGACCACATGCTCATGACCAAGCCCTTGGTCCCGGCCTGGATAAAGGCCCGCCTCAGGCCGTACACCCCTTCGCCGGTCCTGACTTCGCCCAGGCCCGTCTCGCAGGCGGACAGGACCACCAGGTCCGTGCCCTGGAGCCTGAGGCCCAAGACCTTTTCGGCGGTCAGGAGGCCGTCGCTGCTTTTCAGGTCGTCGGCCTGGAGGGCGCTGTTGGCCCCGGCCAGGGCCAGGCCCGAACGTAGCAGCGGATTGTCCGGCCGGGCGGCCATAGGTCCCGGCGCCGGGCGTTTGGGGCCGAGGCCGGTCAAGCCTTCCTCGGAGGCATAGTCCTTCCACTCCTGGTCGGTCAGGAAAAAGCCGTGGGTGGCCAGGTGCAGCATCCGCGGCGGGAGCTTCTGCTCGAGCACCACCTCTTCCATGGCTTCACTTTGAGTATAGAGACGCGCGTTATCCCGGCCCAGCAGATCGTAGATGGCCTTGACTTCCGTGCCCGTGCCCGGCAGGCGGCCGAAACTCAGGCCGCCGGTGTCCCTGGAGCGCGAGGCGATCCGGGGCTCTTGAGTTTGGGCCGAAGCAAACCCCAACCGTCGCCTGGTTTCATCCTGTTTTTCCCCATCTAAATCGAAGTCCGGGTCGCCTAAGAGCAGGGCCGGGCCGGCCTGGCCCTTGATCTGGCCGAAACCCAGCAGGTCCCGGCCCGAAGCCAGATAATTGAAGGTGTAGTCTTCGATCAGGAAGCGGCCATTTTCATCCTGGAGCACTTCAAAGGGTATGAGGTTTAGTTGCCCGTCCGGGGAAATATAGATTTCCTTGACCTCGCCCAGGTCTTTTTTCAATGGCGTAAAAACCAGGGCGTAAAGCTTTCTGGCCAGGGGCGCCGCCTTTTCACCCTTGACGTCCTGGGCGTCCGTCACCGCCTTCTTGTATTCGGCGATCAGGTTTTCTATGTCTTCGGCCGGCCCCAGGTCCAACAGCCCCACTTCCCGACCCTGACCCGCGGGTAGAATAAAGGCCAGATAGTGGGCCGGCCGCCATTGGCTTTCCCGGCCTCGGGCCTTGAAGTCGAATAAATCTATCCTGGCGAACTCCAGCAGGACCGTCCCGGAGGGCAGGGTCTGGGCCAACAGCCGGGAGTCGGCCCGGCGGATTTTCTCTCGCTGGGCAAACCTCTGGCTAAGGCCTTTCAGCTTTTCCTCCAGTACGATTCTCCGGGCTTCCAGGTCGTCTATCTTCTTTCGATACGCTTCCGGGCCTTCCTGACCCGGACCGCCGAAGGCCAGCCGGGAAAGCTGGGCCCTGACCTGGGCCAATTCCTGGAAGGTATTTACGGCTTCCGGATCGTCGCCATAGACCAGGGCCTCCTGGAACCGGCGCTGGGCTTCCAGAATCACGCCTTTGCGCCTGAGCCAGATATCGAGTCCCTGCCGGCGAGCCGTTTTGTCCGAGATCAGGTGTTGCGAGATTAGACTGAGAGCCCCGGCCAGTTCGCCTTGTTGTGTGACCAGGAACTTTTGCTGCTGGTCTTCGGCGGCGAAGCCCAGGACCTGGTCTATCAGCTTGCCCGCGATCTCCTGGGCGCGTAAAAAAAAGCCCTGGGCGGTTTGGTATTCTCCGCCGGCGGCGGAAAGCGTGGCCAGGTTGTTCAGGCTGGTCGCGGTATGCGGGTGTTCCGGCCCCAGGGCCTGCTCATCGATGGTCAGGGCGCGTTGAAAAAGCTGCCCGGCCTGAGGGTAATCGCCCAAGGCATAATAGAGCAGGGCCAGGTTGTTCAGAATGATCGCGGTGTCCGGGTGTCCCGGACCCAGGACCTGCTCCCAAATGCCCAGGGCGCGTTTATACAGCGGCTCGGCCCGGGCGTAATCGCCCATGGCCTTATAAAGCCCGGCCAGATTGTTCAGGCTCTTGGCGGTCTCCGGGTGCTCCGGCCCCAGGGCCTTTTCCCTGATGGCCAGGCTGCGTTTAAAAAGCGGTTCGGCCTGAGGGTAATCGCCCAGGGCATAATAAAGCAGGGCCAGGGCGGTCAGGCTGGTGGCGGTGTCCGTGTGCTCCGGCCCCAGGACCTTTTCCCTGATGGCCAGGCTGCGTTTGTGCAAGGGCGCGGCCTGGTCGTAAAAGCCCAGGGCGTAATAAAACCCGGCCAGGTTGTTCAGGCTGGTGGCGGTGTTCGGGTGTTCCGGCCCCAGGGCCTTCTCCCAAACAGCCAGGGCGCGCTTATATAGCGGCTCGGCCTGGGCGTAATTTCCGCCGGCCCGATAAAGCTCGGCCAGGTTGTTCAGACTGGTGGCGGTGTCGGGGTGCTCCGGACCCAGGGCCTTCTCCCTGATGGCCAGGACACGCTTATACAGCGGCTCGGCCCGGTCGTAAAAGCCCCTGGTATAGTAAAAAACCGCCAGGTTGTTCAGACCGGTCGCGGTGTCCGGGTGTTCCGGCCCCAGGACCTTCTCTAAAATGGCCAGGGCGCGTTTGTGCAGCGGCTCGGCCCGGGCGTAATCTCCCAGGGCATTGTAAAGCCCGGCCAGGTTGTTCAGGCTGCCCGCGGTACCCAGGTGCTCCGGACCCAGGACCTTTTCCCTGATGGCCAGGCTGCGTAGAAGAAGCGGTTCGGCCTGAGCGTAATTACCAACGGCCCAATAAAGCCCGGCCAGGGTATCCAGGCTCCTGGCCGTGTCCGGGTGCTCCGGCCCCAGGGCTTTCTCCCTGATGGCCAGGGCGCGCCTATAGAGCGGTTCGGCCTGGGCGTAATGGCCCATGGTCTGATAAAGCAGGGCCAGGTTGTTCAGGCTGGTGGCGAAGGAGGGATGCTCCGGGCCCAGGACCTTCTCCTTGATGGCCAGGGCGCGCTTATAGAGCGGCTCGGCCTGGGCGTAATGACCCATGGCTTTATAAAGCCGGGCCAGGTTGTTCAGGCTGGTCGAAGTGTCCGGATGTTCCGGCCCCAGGGCTTTCTCGCTAATGACCAAGGCGCGTTTATAGAGCGGCTCGGCTTTAGTGTAATCGCCCCTGGCCCGATAAACCTCGGCCAGGTTGTTCAGGCTGGTCGAGGTGTCCGGATGCTCGGGCCCCAGGACCTTTTCCCTGATGGCCAGAGCGCGTTTATACAACGGCTCGGCCTGGGCGTAATGGCCCAGCATCTGATAAAGCAGGCCCAGGTTGCTCAGGCTCTTGGCGGTGTCCGGGTGCTCCGGTCCCAACACCTTTTCAACAATGGCCAGGGCGCGTTCATAAAGCGGCTCGGCTTCAGCGTATTTACCCCTGGCCCGATAAACTTCGGCCAGGTTGTTCAGGCTCCTGGCGGTGTCCGGGTGCTCGGGCCCCAGGACCTTTTCCCTGATGGCCAGGGCGCGTTGTAAAAGCGGCTCGGCCCGGGCGTAATCACCTAGAATATCATAAAACCCGGCCAGGTTGTTCACGCTCTGAGAGGTATCCCGGTGCTCGGGTCCCAGAACCTTCTCCCTGACGGCCAGGCTGCGCTTAAGAAGCGGCTCGGCCTGAGGGTAATTGCCCAGGACCATATATAGCAGGCCCAGGTTGTTAACGCTGGTGGCTGTGTCCGGGTGCTCGGGTCCCAGGAGCTTTTCTCTGATGGCCAGGGCCTCCTTGGCCAGGGGAACGGCTTCGGCATAGCGGCCCTGCTGATACAATTCCAAAACTTGCCAGTTTATGGCCTCGGCTTTTTCGAGGTCCCCCTCCTGGGCCAAGAGGCGGGAGGAGAAGAGCACTAAAATGAACGTGGCCGTAATCAGGATCGTTCGTAAAGGCGGCTTGGTCATTTTCAGGCCTCCTTCAGCCGGCGACAAGCCAAGATGTTTCGACCCGAATGTCAAGAAAAGGCCGCCTCGAACATACTCCCCAAAGAAAGAAAAGAGGATCAGGAATCAATTCCGCCCTCACCCCAACCCTCTCCCAGTGGGAGAGGGTGCTTTAAACCGCGACAGGCGTGAGGGTGAAAACCCAAGCCAAACGGGAGGCTGTTTTTACGTCGCCTCGACGAAGCGCCTCTCGGACGTCGTCCAGTTTATATGCGTCATCAAGGGATAAGTACGGAGACCAACCGGTGTCCGTGTCAATAAGCTCAACTTCCACCTCGGCCACATACTGGCCCTCGTGCAGCAATTTGATATGTGGTCTTTTACTCATTGCCTATTCCACAATCACCCGGTCCACGCCGGAGCGGCCGAAGGTTTCCGGGGAATACATCTCCTCGGCCTTGGCCGGCGGGACCACGAACTGGCCGGGCGTGGTGGCCCGGGCCACGTAGGTATAGGTGTAAACCCCTTCCCACAGCAGCGAGGCGAAGGCCTCGGCCCGGTCGTCGCGCAGGTTCTGGTGCTCGTACCAGGGTCCCCACCACCAGTACCGGCGCGAACCCGGGTCCTCGGTCCGGGGCAGGCTGCCGGTCACGGCCAGGGCCGGGTTGAGGGCTTCCAGGCCGGCCGGCAGCGGGTCAATCAGGGCCACGTGGTACCGCCGGGCTTCGGCCGCCAGGGTCAGGGTCACCTTGACCCTGGCGCCGGCCTTGATGCGCCAGGCGCCGTCCGTGGCCCGGGTTACGTCCTTGGGGTCGTCCACGCCTTCATAGACGCGCCGCACGGTGAAGCCCCGGTCGGCCGGACCCAGGTTCAAGTCCCGGGGCGCGTAGCGCAGGCCCAGGCGGTAGTAGAGCCGGCCCGGGCCGTCCTTGCTCAGGATCACGTCCCGGCGGCCCTTGCCCGCCAAGTAGGACATGGGCACCTCGATCTGGCGGTAATCGGCGGTCCGGCCCTTGAATCCGGCCCGGCCCACGTACCGATCGCCCAGCCAGGCCCTGGCCACGAAGTTGGGTTCGACGGCCTCGTAGGTCTGGAAGTACTTGTCCAGGGCCAGGAGGATGAAGGCGTTTTCCTGGGTGCCGCTCCAGCGGCCCTTCTTGCGGTGGGCCATCAAGCCGCGCACCAGTTTGGGGATAAGGTCGCTCTTGGGCTGGTCCTTGATCAGGGCCTCGAGGACCACGCCGTCGGTCCGGCGGTCGGAATGCAGCAGCAGATAACCGTTGTCGCCGTACGCGGTGACGAAGCCGGCCGCGCCCGCGGTCTCCGTGACCCGGTTGTTAAGGTAGCGGCGCAAATCGTCCAGTTCCTCCCGGGCCGCGGCCTGGCCGGTCAGGACGGAGAGCAGCCAGCCGGCCGCTTCCACGTTGAGCTTGTCCAGACCGGGTTTCCGCAGCAGGTCTTTGGCTTTCCTGACGTCCCGGTCGCCCATCAGGTTTCTCACGTAAAGGGCATAGGCGGTCAAAGTGTAACGCGCCTGGTCGCCGTACCGGGCCGGAATCCGTTTTTCTATGTTTTGCAGGTAATGCTGGCCGGCCCGGAGCATTTCCTGGGGCACGTCAAAGCCCTTGGCCTTGGCCCGGACCAGGGCGTGGACCGCGTGGATGCTATGATAGGGCCAGGATTCCTGGCCCCGCCGCCAGACCGGAAAACCGCCGTCGTCGTTCTGCATGCCCTTGAGGCGCTCGATGTCCCGGGCCACGGCCTTGGTTATTTCCTCGGGCCCGGGCAGGCCTTCGGCCTTGAAAGCGGCCAGGACGTCCTTGAGCGCGGCCACGGCCAGCACGCGCGAGGCCAGTTGTTCCGAGCATTCGAAGGGATAGGAGACCAGGTACAGAACCGCGTCGGTCAAGGCCTGGAGGGCCGTCGAGGAAGTGGTGATCTCCAGGCCGCCGAACTCCTTGAAGACGTCGGCCGGCGCGGCGATGGGCTGGGCTTCGGCGCCCTGGTCAATCTGGCCGTACACGGCCGCGGCCTCGCTGGTGGCCGGCGTATAGACCGGGAAGCGGGCCTCGGCGGCGTCCGCGTACCGACCGGCCACGGCGGTTATCTGGAAGCCGGCCTCTCCCGCGGCCACGGTCGCGGCCGGGAAGCGGACCTCGACCCGGTCGTCAGCCGGCACGGTGACCCGGCGGCCCGCGCCGGCGGTCAGGCTGGCGTTGGCGGCCTTGAGGGCCACGTCCACTACCAGGGGCTGACTGGTCTGGTTCTGCAAGGAGACCGGCAGTTCGAACCGATCGCCGAAGTTCAGGAACCTCGGCGGAGAAGGCCTGACCATCAGGGGCAGGCGGGCGGTGATGGCGGATTCGCCTAAACCGAACTGCTTGCCGCCGGCCACGGCCACGGCCATGACCCGGTAACGGGTCAGGCTGTCGGGCAGCTTGACCTCGACCTGGGCCCGGCCGTTGGCGTCGGTAATGACCGAAGGCGTAAACACGGCCAGGGCCCGGAAATCCGCCCGCACCTTGATGGGTTCCGGGGCCGCGCCGGCGCCGGGCGGCGCGGCGGCCATGGGCATGGGCGGCGCCTTCGCTCCCTTGAGCATGAGGTCCGCCCCGGCTTCGGCCATCTTGTACCGTCTTTCCCTGGCCGCTTCTTCGGCCTGGCGGGCCAGTTGGTCGAGACTCACCAGCAGGATGTCGGCCCGGGAATGGTGGTCGCTCACCCCGGCCGGCCGGGACTGGTAGAACACCTCGAGCGGATCGTCCAGGGTGTAGCCGGTCAAGGCCAGGATGGCCTCATCCACCACCACCAGGGCCACTTCGCCGTTGGGCACGGCCCGGCCGGCCGCGTCGCGCAGTTCGAGATCAACCCAGGTCCGGCCGCCCGGCTCGAGCTTCTGGTCCCGAGGCGTGGTTTTCAGCGACAGTCCGCGGGACAGAGGCGGCACGCGAAGGTTGATCCCGCCCTTGGCGTAGGCCGGACGCTTGGGCAACCGGTCATCCGGCCGGCCTAGGTCGTCGGTCCGGACGGCCGCGCCCACCAGGTCAACCTGGACGTGGAGGTTGGGGATATGGTGCTCTTGGACAGGCACCTTGAGGGTCTGGGTCGGACCGGTCAGGGTGAAGCGTTCACTATAGGCCAGACCGGACCGGCGCCAGGTCACCAGGCCCTCGGCCGGCCAGAAAGGCGCGCTGAGCATTATCTCGGCGGTTTCTCCTGGTTTGTACTCCTGGCGGTCCGGGATCAGCTCGACCTTTTCCTGCTCCACTTTCCGGGCCGGCGGACGCTGGCCGCCGCTGACCCAGCGGGTGATGACCGTCTGGTTAGGACGGCCCTCGAGGTCCTGAATGGCCGCGGTCAGCTTGTACATGCCGCCGTCGGTGAACTTGAATTCGTGCTGAACCGGTTTGGCGGCCGAAGTCAGAGTTACGGCGCCGGCGTCGGTTTCCTCCTGGCGCCAGACGCCCTTCTTGTGCGTCCAGTCCAGTCGGACGGCCTTGAGGCTGATGGTCCGCCCGGACATCGGCCGGCCCTCCAGGTCGGTCACCACGACCTCGATCTTGAGCGGTTGGCCGGGTTGGACAAAGGTCCGGTCTCCGCGCAGGCCGACGTAGTGTAGAGCCGGATGGACCAGCAGGTGGGTCGAAGCGGTCCAGGCCTGACGGTTGACGTCCATGACCGAGGCTTGCGCCGTCACGGCCGCCGGCCGCGGCGGCCGGGCGGACTCGAAGTCCAGGCGCAGCCGGTGAACGCCCGAGCCGTCGGTCAGGCCGTTATAGGTCTTGACGCTTTCGTCTTGGGGTTCCGTCACGTCCCACCACCAGGGCGTCCACTCGCCGAAGGCAAAGCCGGACCAACCCGGAGGACTGAAATGGCCGGTTCTGGCGGAAACTTGCCAAGCGACTTCGGCGTTGGCCAGGGCTCCGCCGGCGTAATATCTGGCCGATACCTGGACCGGCGCAAAGCCGCCCACCAGGAAAGGCCCTTCACCGGCGCTGGCGGAAACCTCGAACTCGGGCCGCCTGAACTCCTGGACCTGGAAAGTATGGACATAGGACCAGCCGTCTATCGGCCCGGGCCAGGGGGCCGACAGGTTGAGCCTGGCCTGGCCCAGGTTGATCTTTTCCGGCAGCCGCACCACCAGATCGAAACCGCCCCAGGCGTTTATCCTGGCTTGGCCTTTGGCCACTTCGTTGCCTCGGGATTCGACCACCTGATAGGATAGCTCCCGGTTCGATCCGCTCAGAGGACCGACGTCGCCGTCCCTGGCGCCGCCAACGCGGCGAATCCAACCCTTGACGTGTACCTCTTCGCCCGGCCGGTACATTTGCCGGTCGTCAAAGACGTACCAGCGCTGACTGTCCAGCACCTCTTCGCGCTTCCAGCCCCAGTCCCGCCAAAAACTCCGCTCTTTGCGCAGAACGGCCGTATCCTGACCCAGCCTGGCCGACAGAACCCTGGCCTGTTTCTTCTCCGGGAGAGGCAGCCTGGCCAGGCCGTCCGGTCCTGTTTTGACCGCTTGGCTTTCCTCGCCCAGGCTGATCTCGACCCCGGCCAGCGGCGCGCCGTCCTTGAGCGAATTGGCCCAGACCAGGAGTTCTCCCTTATCGGCGAAGGCGTCCAGGCCTATACTGGTGGACTGGACCCAGGTATAACGGACGAGTTCGTCCCTGGGCCGGTCCGGGTCCAGTATAGACCGGCCGTCCGCCTCTTCCACGGCCACGATGACCTGACCGAACCCGTTCTCGAGGGCCGGCCCGAGGTCAATGGCCGTCTCGGCCATCTGGTCCGGTTCGGACTTGACCCGGACGGTTTTTTCCTCGACCAGGCGACCGGGCATTCGCAGCGGCTCCTGGCGACGCCGGTCGTTCAACAAGATCAGGTAGGCCTCGAAGTCCCCTGGTTGGACCTGGTGCAGCCTGACCTTGATTTTTTCATGATTGATGGTGAAGACGGAGAAGGCGGGCCGGGGGCTCGGTTCGAGCACGGCAAAGCCATCGCCGGGGACAAACAACAGGGGCCGGGCCGAGCCCACTTCAAAGGTCAAGGTTTCTTCCCGGCCTAGGGTCTGGCCGAAGACATCCTTGAGTTCGGGTTTGAGCTTGATCCGGTACTGGGTCCGACCCTGGCTCCGACCTTGAATATTGATCGTCTGGTGGGACACCTCGATCTTCGCGCCGGGCAGGTCAGGTTCCACGCTTACCAGAGACGGATCAAAGGCGGATTCGTCCAGCGGGTTGGTGAAGGAGATGTACCAGGGCGAGAGCGGCGGGCATTCGCGGCCGTACCCGCAATGCTTGTCCGTGACCTTGAGCGGGCCGTAGGTTTTAAACTCGAATTTCTGGGCCTCCTTGGTTCTGAGGGGGCCTTCAGCCGAGGGGGTATCCGGACCGATCTGGACGGTTACCTTGGCGCCGGCCGGAAGCTTGTCCCTGGTCTTGAAGGCCAGCCAGCGACCCTCCCCGGCCTGGCTGGCCAGACCGGCCACACGATCGTCGGCTTCGCTCTCGGCCGGTTCGGCCAGCCTCACCGGCCAGTCCTTCCCGGCCGCGCGCACCTTGATGGTGGCCAGCACGGCCGCGGGCTCGATCCGCTGATTAAAAGACGCAAACAGCACGGGGTCCAGACGGTGAGGCCCGCCCGTGGGATAACCGGTCCTGATTTGGGGCGGAGGCGTAGTGAAACGCCAGGTCACGGCCTGTTCGAGACGGCCGCCGTCGGCCGAGGCCGTTCCGGCCGGAACCTCGACCTTGAAATCCGTGGCCATGGGGAAACGGTCTTCCGGCTCGAAGAACAGGGTCTTGGTGCCCACCCAACGCCAGGCGCCGGCCGGTTGGGGCGAGAGCTTCACCGGTACGGCCGAGGCCGGCAGGTCGGCCTGGGCGCTCAAGGCGACCATGGGACGGCTGAAGGTAAGGCTCAGATTGGCCGCCAGGGGCACGGGGCCTTCCGGCGAGCGGCGGATCACCTGGACCGGACCGGCCGGCGTCGTTTCCGGTGGGATGGCTTCCTCGGTCGGCGGGAAGACTTCCTTGATGGTCTGACCGGGCCGGGGCGGCGGCGGGGATTCCGGAGGCAGGACCAGTTCCCGAACCGCCGGCTTGATCTTGAACTCGGGCAGCCGGTCCAACACCTGCTTCACTTCCGGTTCGGTCAGAGGTTTGGCCGCGGCCCGAGGCCGCTCGGTCCGGGCCGGCTGAAGCGCTTCCCCCTCCTTCAGGCTATAAACGAGACCCGACATTTTTTTCTCCTGTTTCAGGACCGGCCTGGGCCTGGTCCTGGAAGCCGCCAGTTCCTTCGCCCCGGCCAGACGACCTTGTTCTTGAGACGGCCCCAGCAATATTCCCATTACCAGCAGGCTGGCCAATAAAAAGCGCCCGAGTCTCATAACCGACTCCTTGTATCCGTCCTTGGTTCGTTTGAATCAGCGGGTGCAACCGGCCCCATGTTCCTATTCCGAAAGCCGCCCGCCTTTTATACATTCTACGCCCCGACCGCGCCGGCGGGTCTGCCTGGCCTGATTTCCAGGCCGGCGGTCTTCAGCCCTTCCAGTACCAATATGTTACCGCCCTCAAGCAGGGAAATAAAGGCTAGATTACCGGCCGGCGATTTATCCCCCCTGGCCGCACTGTTCCAGTGCCAGGGTGTCAGCGCTTCAGTCCCACCGGCCTGCGGCGGATCAGCCCGTGGCCTTGAACTTTTCCGGTCCGCCGGATACGGGCTGGCCGACCTTGGCCGCCAGGCCTTGGAGCGTGCCCTTGAAAATCCAGGAATGAAAAAGCAGGAGGGTGTACCAGTAGATCAGCCCCCACAAACCCTTGGGCATGAACCGGCCCATCATTTGCAATTCCGTGTTGTTCTTGTCCAAGGGGACCAGGCGGAAGTCCAGCACCGCCTCGCCCGGGGCCTTCATTTCTCCTAGGAGCAGGAGGCGGCGATTGGGCCGGACCTCGATCACCCGCCAAAAATCCAGGGCGTCGCCCACCACTACTTCGCTGGGGTGGCGGCGGCCGCGTTTGACGCTGACTCCGCCGAGAATCTTGTCCAGCCAACCCCGGAGCCGCCACAAGGCGTCGGCGAAGTACCAACCCGTGTCGCCGCCGATCCGGATCAACGGCGCCCAGACTTCCTCCGGCGCGGCCTTGATCCGGATGCGGTAGGCGGTGGTGATGACCGCGCCGCCGGAATAGGCTTCGTCGCCGCTCTGAACCCATTCCGGCGGTATGAAGTGGCCGGCGTCCATCCAGGTGGTTTCCACGATCTGCTGTTGCCTTTTGACCAGTATCCGTTTGATGACCCGACGGCAACTCATCAGGTCCTGCGGGATTAACGCGCGGATGCGGTTTTCTTCACAGACCACCGTATTGCGCAGGCCCTCGGCCAAAGGCCGGGCGATGGAAGAATGAACGGGCGTGACCAGGTGTACCCAGTACGAGCTGAGACTCGGTGAAAGAATGGGAACGGAGATTATCCGCCGGCGCGGCAGACCGGCCTCCTCGGCGTAAATCTGAAAAAGCTCCTCATAAGTCAGTATGTCGGGACCACAGATGTCAAAAGTCTGCCCGACGACCTCGTCGTGCTCCAGGCAACCGGCCAGGTAACCCAGGACGTCCCGGATGGATATGGGCTGGACCTCGGTGCGGACCCAAAGCGGCGTGACCATGACCGGCAGGCGGTCAACCAGGTAACGCATGATCTCGAAAGAGGCGCTGCCGGAACCCAGAATCATGGCCGCGCGCAGGACCGTGGTCGGGACCTTGCCGGACTGGAGTATCCGGCCCACCTCCAGCCTGGACTCCAGGTGAGGGCTCAAGGGTTGGTTTGGGGGGACCAGGCCGCCCAGATAGATTATCCGGTCCAGCCGCGCTTCGGCCGCGGCCTGGACCATATTCAAGGCGGCCAGGCGGTCGGTCCGGGCAAAGTCCTTATGGCGCGGGTTCATGGAGTGGACCAGGTAATAGGCGGCCCAACAACCCTGGCAGGCCTTCTTGAGCGATTCCAGGTTCAAGGCGTCGGCCTCGACCAATTCCACCAGGGGGTTGGAGGCCCAGGTTCGGGCTTCCAACTTGCGCAGGGAACGTCCCATGGCCCGCACCTTGTGGCCGGAATAGAGCAGCCGCGGCACCAGGCGGCCGCCCACGTAACCAGTGGCCCCCGTGACCAGCACCGGTTCAAGTCTCATGCCGCGAACCTCGACCACCATGACCATCTTGCGGGCGGGGATCTTCTTCCTCGACCTGAATTCCTTCCAGGTTGCCCAGTATTCGTTCGTGGAGCCGGCGCAGGGCCTCGACGTCGGCCTCGGTGAAGCCGGCCAGGCATTTCTCCAAATAATCCAATACGATGGGTGTGACCTGCCTCTGGAGGGCCCGGCCGGCCGCGGTGAGATGAACGTTGAAACACCTTTTGTCCCTATGATCGGGGCGGCGGCGGATGAACCCGTTTCGTTCGAGCACGTTCAGGATGCGGGTGATGTTGTGCCTGTCCTTGGCCGAGCGGAGCGCCAGTTCGCTCTGATGAATGCCCTCTTCCTCCCACAACCGGCTCAGGACCCCCCACTGTTCGGCGGTCAGTTCATGGCCTTGGGCCTGAAAGGCCCGTTGCAGGCCGGCGGCCATTTGCCTGTCCGTGCGATGCAGCAGGAAGCCGGGCGATTTATCCAGAGGGAAGACGCTCAATCTCAGGGTCATATCTTCCGTCTTGGGGAAGTGAATATTTATGTTGCTATAACAACATTATAAACAAAATTTAATCGAGGCCGTCCTGGTTGTCAAGAAGAATCAGGCCGGGGCGGCGGTTGGTAATTCGTCATTGCGGGCCAACCCAAGCAACCTTTATAATGGAGTGACCTAAAGACGGAAATCGACCTGTTTCCAACCGGATTATCCTTCTCCATCAGAGACGAAGGCGGTACGGGGGACCTGAAAAACCTAATCTGGTGACGGACTGGTAAATAGCGGCGGCGTTCGGCCGGGCGCCTCACCTCAAGGTTAGACAAAATGAACGATTTTGAAATGAAGCATTTATTCGCTTTGATCATGGCCGGCGGCCGCGGGACCCGTTTCTGGCCGCTGAGCCGGGAGCATCGCCCCAAACAACTCCTGGCCCTGGCCGGCCCCACGGCCCTGTTGCGCGAGACCGTGGACCGGATACAGCCTCTGGTCCCGTCCGAACGCATCCTGGTTGTCACCGGCGCCGCCCACGCGGGGGCCGTGGCCGAGATGTTACCGGAACTGCCGCCGGCCAACGTTCTGGCCGAACCCGTGGGCCGCAACACGGCTCCCTGCATCGGCCTGGGCGCTCACTGGGTGATGCAACGCGACCAGGAAGGACTCATGCTGGTTTTACCGGCCGACCACGCCATAACCAGGCCGGACGCATTCCGGGCCGTAGCCGCCGCCGGCCTTCAGTCCGCCTGGGAACGGAAGACGCTGGTCACCCTGGGCCTCAAGCCCGACCGGCCGGAAACCGGTTACGGGTACATCGAAGCAGGCTCGGAGGGGGCCTCCCTGCAAGGTTTCCAGGTGCTGCCCGTGATCAGGTTCCATGAAAAGCCGACGCCGGAAGAGGCACGGGCCTATCTGGCCACCGGTCGTTTCTACTGGAACAGCGGCATCTTCATCTGGCCGGCCCGAGTCATACTGGAGTGGATAAAACGCCTCCTGCCGGACTTGGCCATGGAGCTGAATGAATTGGCCTCGGGATTAGGCGGTTCAGTCTTTGAAACCATGATGGCTGAACGCTATCGCCGGCTGCCGGCCGTTTCGATCGACTACGGCGTCATGGAAAGAGCCAAGGGCGCGCTGGTGCTGCCGGCCGACTTCGGCTGGAGCGACGTGGGTTCCTGGCGCGCGGCGGCCGAATACTGGCCCCGGCGCGAGGGCCACGCGGCCCAGGCCCGGGTGGTCTCGGTGGACAGCACCGGCTGCCTGGTGTACAGCCCGGACAAGCTGGTGGCCCTGGTCGGGGTAACCGATCTGGTGGTCGTCGAAACGCCGGACGCCCTGTTGATCTGCGCCAAGAACCGTGATCAGGACGTGCGCCGGGTGGTCGAAGCCCTGGAAAAGAGCGGCCGGCTGGACCTGCTCTGATGAACCCCCTCAACCAGGATGGCCAGGGCCGGATTCCGGCCGGCGCACTGGCCCGTCTGGTCCCGGAAAATGATCAATAGATTACTTGGCGGCCTTGATCAGATCGACCGCCTGTCGCGGCAGATAGACCTTGCCCGTGTCCGGGGCGTAAACCACCACGCCTTCCAGTTCCGTGGTCCGGCCGCCCATTATGAGCAGGTTCTTATTGACCGGCAGATCGGCGGTCCGGCCTTGATATTCCACCTTAACCACGGGATTGGCCGCGATCGTCTTATCCACGGTCACTTTCCCTTCCGCCAAAGCCGGCCCCGCTTCGACGAACAGGCGGGCCGTGGTCTGGTCCAGGTCCACGCCCAAGGCCTCGGCCGTTATCCGGCCGATTTCCGGCCCGTCAAACAAGCCCACCGGCCGGCCCGGCCCATAGGAAGCCAAGGGCACGTCGCCGCCGCAATGACCGTGAGTGGTCCAGCCCAGATAGGTGTATTTGGGGCAGAGCACCTCGCCAAAGGCGGCATAAGGGTCGTCTTTATATTTAGCGGTCAGGTCCAGTATCTGTTTGGCCTCGTCATCCGTTATCTCCAAGCCCCAGCCTTCCCTGACCACGGCCTTGAGCTTGTCCGGGGTTTTTTCTCCGCCCATTTTGAACCACATGGCCGGAGCGGACATTTTCATCTTCTTTAGCGGCTCCAGTAATTTCTCCAGTTTCAACTGGGGATAAATTCCGCTGGTGGCGTAGTTGCCGAGCGACATGCCGCCGGTGTTGTGGTCCGGCATCACCAACAGCAGGGTGTTCCCGTCTTTTTTGGCGAAATCCAGGGCCGCCTGGACCGCCTGTTCAAACATCAACAGTTCGCCCAACAGATAGGCCGGGTCATTATAGTGGTCGGCCCAGTCCACCTGACTGCCTTCGATCATCAGGAAGAATCCTTGAGGTTTCGAGGACAGAAGCTCGATGGCCTTGGCCGCCATTTCCGCCAGGGACGGCTCCTTGGGCGCGACCGCCGGCCGGTCAATCTCGGTGGACATGTGGCTCGAGGCGAACAGTCCGAAGGCCTGGCCTGCCTTGAGGTTCAGCAGGTCGTCCTTGGTCTCGGCCACTTGATAACCCTTGGCCTTGAGCACTTCCAGCAGGTTCTCGTTGTCCGCCCTCCTGCCTTTGGCCTCTTTAGGCAGCAGCAGACCCCGGCCGCCGCCGAAGACCACGTCCACGCCCTGGTACACCGCCTGCTCCATTATGTCCTCTTCCTGGTTACGGTGAGGAACATGAGCCATATACGCGGCCGGAGTGGCGTGGCTCACCCTCGAAGTGGCCACGATGCCGGTGGCTTTGCCTTTGAGCCTGGCCCCTTCCAGAACCGTAGCCAGGGGTTTATAGGGCATGTCCGCCGGCAGCGGCGGCATCCAGGGCTGGGGGAGCAGATACTTGGTATTGGGACCGACGCTGATATGCTTGTCGGCGGTGCGCCAGCCGGTGGCGTAGGCCGAGGCCGTGGGTGCCGAATCGGCCACGACCGAATCCGAAATGTAGGTTCTGACCGCGCCCGCCAGGATCTCGTCCATGGCCAGGGATTGGCCCTTGAACCAGCGCGCCAGGGTGTATTGCTCGAAAGATACGCCGTCCGGGATCATGACGATCACGTTCTTGACCACCTGAACCGCGAATGTTGGGCCGGCCAGGGTCAGGTTCAACCCCACGGCCAGCAGCGCGGCCAGGATGACCAGGCCGCTCATTCTAAAGTGCCGCATGACGTTACTCCTTTCTTCTGGGTTTATTTCCACCTAAGGCAAGGTATCTCCCTATTTTCACGATGCGGTTACGGCCGCGTTTAATCTTAGCGGAAGCGACGACCGATTGCACCTTGGTTCCCCAACGCTTATCTTATGTAGAAAGAGACCGCCTCGAGCGGTTGATATTTCAAGGAGGGATGGACTGATGACCGAAAGAACTGGAGTCGTGACCAGGCGCGGCGGACCGCTGACCTTGGTGGGCCGTGAGATCAAACCTGGCGACGTCGCGCCCGAGTTCGAGGTGCTCGATAACAACCTGGCGCCGGTGAAGCTTTCCGCTTTCAAAGGCAAAGTGGTGATCATCCTGTCGGTTCCCTCACTGGATACGCCGGTCTGCGACCTCGAGACCCGCCGTTTTAATAATGAAGCGACCGGCCTGGGCGAGGACGTGGTGATTCTGACCGTGAGCATGGACCTGCCCTTCGCCCAGAAAAGATGGTGCGGCGCCCACGGGGTGGAGCGGGTGATAACTCTGTCCGACCATCGCCAGGCCGCCTTTGGCCAGGCTTACGGCGTCTTGATCAAGGAACTGCGGCTCCTGGCCCGGGCCGTGTTTGTGCTGGATCGTTCCGGCGTGGTCCGTTACGTCGAATTGGTCAAGGAGACCAGCCAGGAACCGAATTACGAAGCCGCGCTCGAGCAGGCCCGCCGCCTGGTCTAGGGTCAATGGGCGCCCGGCGGTGCGTCCTTCATGGCCGGAGGCCGGCGCATCATCCAGAGGAACAGGATCAGGCCCAGAAAGAGCCAAGCCTGAATATAAAAGGCGTCGTTGAAGGCCAGGACGGCGGCCTCCCGCCTCAACCGGCCGTAGATCAAATAAGCGGCCGCGTGGGTCTGGTCCGTAAAAGCCCCAAGTTTCAGGGACAACGCGGTCTTAAGCTCATCCAAGCTCAGGGTATAACCTGGATTATAAACGTGAATATGCTCGACCAGCCGGGCCTGGTGGAACTGGGCCCGTCTGGCCAGGAA
Source organism: Thermodesulfobacteriota bacterium (assembly GCA_040755515.1). GTDB lineage: Bacteria > Desulfobacterota > Desulfarculia > Adiutricales > JAGVGV01 > JBFMAW01. The sequence continues at coordinate 33,781 of JBFMAW010000015.1, forward strand.
GGTAGTGACAAAAGCCACGCCGAAGGAACCGCCCAGGTTCCGGATAAGGTTGAAGATGGCCGAGGCGTTGTTCATTTGTTCCCGCGTGACGTAGGCCATGGTCAGGAAGGAAAGCGAGACGAAGAACATGGGCATGCCCGCGCCCTGGATCACCCGGGCCAGGACCGCGGTGAAGAAGTCTATGCTCAGGTTGAAGCCGGACATGTAGTACAGGGAATAGGCGCTTGTCACCAGGCCGGCGCCCAGGATCAGCCGGGCGTCCAGCTTCTGGGTCAGCTTGCCGATCAGGGGCAGCATCAGGAGGGAAATGGCCCCGGCCGGACCGAGCACCAGGCCGGCGTGGAAGGCGGTGTAGCCCATCAGGGTTTGGAGGAAGATGGGCAATAGGACAATCGAGCCGAAAAAGGCGAAGAAGCCCAGGAACATGACCATGTTGCCGGCCGCGAAACCGCGGTTGCCGAAAATGCGCAGGTCCAGCACGGGCTGCTTATGACCCAGCTCCCAAAAGACCAGGCCGATCAGGCACAGGGCCGAAATCAACGTCAGGATTAAAATGAAGTCCGAGCTGAACCAGTCTTCCTGCTGCCCCTTGTCCAGCACGATCTGCAGGCAGCCCACGCCCAGACAGAGAAGGGCCAGGCCCATATAATCCACTTCCTCTCCCTTTTTCCAGCGCTGGAGATAGGGCGGATCATGGATGAAGCTCTGGTTCATGAACAGGGCCAGGAGGCCGATGGGCAGGTTGACATAGAAAATCCAGCGCCAGGATAAGTTGTCGGTCAGGTATCCGCCCAGGAGCGGCCCCAGAATCGGCCCGGTGGTCGCGCCCATGCCGTAGATGGCCATGGCCAGACCGCGTTCGTGGGGCGGAAAGGTCTCCAGGAGAATGGCCGTGCACATGGGCTGGAGCCCGCCGCCGCCGACACCCTGCAGTATCCGGAAGAAGATGAGTTGATCGAGGCTGGTGGCCGTGCCGCAAAGAAGCGAACTCAAGGTGAAAACGACCAGGGAAGCCAGCAGATATCTTTTCCGGCCCAGGAGCCGGGCCAACCAGCCGCTCATGGGGATGACCACGGCGTTGGCCACCAGGTATGAAGTCAGCACCCAGGTGACCTCCTCTTGGCCGGCCGAAAGACTGCCCTGGATGTGAGTCAAAGAGACATTGGCCACGCTGGTGTCCAGGATTTCTATCATGGTGGGAATCATCACCGAGGCGGTGATGAGCCATTTCCCCACCTGGGGCGACGGGTTGGCCGGAGGCTGGTTCATTCATCCAGATAAACGGTCGGGATGGCGCTCAACCCCAGGCGCAGGATCAGTCCTGGCGGCAGGTCCTTCAGGTCCAGTAAAATCCTGACCGGCACGCGCTGCACTATCTTGACGAAATTGCCGGTGGCGTTTTCGGGCGGAAAAAGGGAGAAAGCCGCGCCGGTGCCGGACATGATGGAAGCCACCCGGCCGTTCAGTTTCAGGCCGGGATAGGTATCCAGGCGGACCACGGCCCTCTGCCCGGGCCGGAGGCCGGTCACCTGGGTTTCCTTGTAATTGGCCGTGATCCACATTTCGGCCGGATTAAGCGGCACCACGGCCATCAGGGGCTGGCCCCGGGAGACCATCTGCCCCGGCTCCACCCTCTTCTTCGTGACCGCGCCGCCGACCGGCGAGACTATTCGAGTGTATTGAAGATTGAGTTCGGCCTGCCTGATCCGGGTCCGGGCCAGGTCCACCCTGGCTTTCTGGGCTTCCACCTGCCGGGACTTGATCGTGGCCAGGTCTTCGCCGGTGGCGGCCAGGTCCAGGTTGGCCTTGAGCCCTTCCAGGGAAGCCTCGAGGGAAGCCCGCTGTTTTCTGACGCTTTCCATCTTGGCCCTGGCCGCGCCAAGCTGGGCCTGGAGCATGGCCGCCCTGGTTTCAGCCTCGTCCACCGCCGACTGGGCCACGGCCCTGGTCCGGCCCAGGTCCCTCATCCGCTTCTGATCCAGGAGGGCCTGGTCGTACTGGGCCGCCGTGCGCCTGACTTCCTGGGCCGCGGCCTCTTCCTCCTTCTGGGTGACTTCCAGCGATTTCTTGAGGCTGTCCACTTGAGCCTGGGCCCCGCTGACCCGGTGGGCGGTCTGGGTCAGCTCCAGGGGTACGCCCAACTCCAGGGAAGCCAGCGTGGCCAGGGCCTCCATTTCGGCCGCCCTGGCTTCGGCCAGGGCCACTTCGTATTCCGTCGGGTCCAGGATCAATAGAAGCTGGCCGGTCTTGACCTCCTGGTTGTCGTCCACCAGAACCTCGGTCACGTAGCCCGTCACGCGGGGAGTCAGGGCATATATACGTCCTTCCACGTACGCGTCATCGGTGGTGATCTTGCCCCTGGTCCAAAAATAATACCCCAGGGCCAAACCCACGATCGAGGCCAGGACGAAAAAAAGCACCCGATACCCGCGGTTGTTCTTGCCCATCTCCCCGCTCATGTTTCCCTTGTCCGACCCTTGATGAGCCAGTAATTCCGGGTCGTGCTTATCCGGGCTCGTTATACACCCGGACGCCCTGGCTGGTCCCCTGCCCGAACTCGACCAGGGCTTCGGCGGCGATGGTCAGACCTTCCTCGAGATACCGGCCGGCCACGCCCGGCACGCCGAAGGCGTAAAAAAGAACCTGGCTCGTGTCGTCCGAGACCCTGGTCTTCTCGTCCGCCCCTTGGCAGAGCACGCAGGTGATTTCTTTTTCGTCCCGGAGCACGATTTCGCCGGCCTTCATGGTGAAAACACGGCGGCCCATGCCCAGGCAGGTTTCGCCGGCCTGGGCCACGTCCAGGGTCAGTCCACCCTCGAAGCGGTCAAAATCGGTCACCGCCACCAGGATGCCGGCGCACATTTCGGCCAGGAAGTGAGCGTCCACCAGCAGGTTGTAGCGAGGAAACCCGCTGTCCAAAGTCCTCTTCAGGTGCTTGGGCAAGGGACAGGTCTGGCCGAAACCGCTGAAGAATCGGTCGTACACCGAGACGCGTTCCTGAATGCCGGCCAACCGGTCCTTCTTTCTCATACGGCGCAGAAGCTGCCTTTTGTATTGATCGAATCCAGACGGATTCAGAGCGGGCTTGACTCCGGTGACCAGAACCAGGCCAAAGGCCGTTCCCGGATAACACTCCAGGTACTGGGGCGATAGATTTAAGTTGACGTTCATGGAACCATGGCCTCCCCAATCCGCCTATCGGTCAAAGTCAGGGCCAGCGGCCCGTCTTCCGTCACCAGGTAAGTGTCCTCGAGGCCTATCACTCCGACTCCCGGCAGAAAGACCCGGGGTTCCAGGGCCAAGGTCATGCCCGCCGCCAGAACGGCGTTCGAGCCTTTGGCCAGCGCGGGCCATTCGTCCAACTCCAGACCCAGGCCGTGCCCGATGAAGGGACAGACGGCGCCGCCGGGGTCCATGAAACCTTCGGTCAGGCCTTGGCCTTCGGCCAGCCGGAAAGCCTGATCATATATCCGGCCGCAGGCCATTCCCGGACGCAGCCACGTTTTCAGGTCTTCTATCAGGTTCAGGAGTCGGTCATAAGTTTCTTGGACCAGGGTTGGAACCGGCCCGATAATAAAAAGCCTGGCCTGGTCGGTGATGTACCCGCCGTACGTCCCGCAGATGTCCACGCTCACCAGGTCGCCGGCCCGGATGCGCCTGGGTCCGGCGCCCTGGCTGAAACCGGGGATGATTCCGGCGCCGCCGGTGGGCGAGGCCACCTTGGAAGTCACCAGGCCGTTCTCCCCGGAAAGGACGTGACCCAGAAAAAGCTCCATGTTGAAGCCGCGGCCCCTGATGATGCCCTGGTGGCCGCGGCTCCTGGCCAGGGCCATCAACCGGCCGTCAAGTTCGAGTTCGGTCACGCCCTGGGACAGGAGGTCGGGCACGGAGCGGAAAAGAAAGTCCAGTTCGAGGGCCGAGATGCCCATCAGGCTCAATTCGAATTCGGTCTTGACGGCCCGGGCCTGGGCGACGCACCAGGAGGCGTCAACCAGTTCGAGGCCGGAGAGGGATTCTTCGGCCAGGCGTTGGAACATGGCCGCCGGCAGAACGTCCAGTTCGAGGCCAAGAACATCGAGCTTTCCTCGGGCATGGTCCTTCAATCGCTCACCCAAGCCGTCACGCCTGGGCATGAATTCCACGCTGGTCCAGGCCAGTTCGGCGGCGGTCCTGTCCAGGGGCGGCCGGGCCAAGACCAGAGGCGTACCGTCACCGGGCAGGAACACGGCTTCCGGCTGAGTGGAACCGCAGGCGTAGATCAGGTCCGCGTTCTGCAGGAACAGAATCCCATCCAGACCTTGTTCGGCCATCAAGGCCTGAAGCCGGGACCAACGCCGGCCGAGTTCCTCCAGGGGAGGTGACGGGTCAGGGTAAGGAGCCATAATCATTCCTAGAACGGTGAAGGCCTCACTTCGGTCACGCACTGGCGGAAAGTCCGGCCGCCGCAGTCGGCTTCGAGCAGCCTGCTCAGAAAGCGTCCGACTGTTTCGGCCTGATCCGGCGGAACCAGAAAGCCGGGCAGGGGCTTGGTCGGAGGCAGACCCCGCTGAATCAGTTGTCGGCCTTGGACATAGTTGAAGACATTGTTCCGGTCACTCAAGACGGACATCAAATCATACATATGGCCGTACAGGCCTCCGGCGTCCAGGTGTTCGATGATCTGCCAGACCACGGAAACGACGATCACCAGTTCGGGCGGGACTTCGGCTTCGCCGCCCGGCCGGCAACGGAGCAGAGACAGCATGCCCCGGCAACTGAAGGGCCGGCTCGCGTAAACCGGGCAGAGGGAGTTCTCGAGAAAAAGACACGGTCGAGGTTCGGCTTGGGGCGCCTCGAGCGGCGCTTCCTGATGGGATAAACAGGCCAGGGCCAGGGTATTGGTGGTCACCCGGGGCCTGAACAAGTCGGTCTTGACCGCCTCGGGCAACCCGGCCAACAAATCCCGCCGGCCGGAGTCTTCCAGGGCCTGGAGCAGACGCCAGGCCTCGAGGGTGGTGCCGACCAGGTCGGCCGTGCAACAGACCGAGCATCCCGGCTGGCAGACCGGGCCATATTCATTCCGGACAAAATCGTCAAAAACCTGGTCGATCCGATCCAGCAGATTCAATTTGGCTTCAATCAATCAACTCGTCTCCGTTTCTTTTTGAACGGGGATTATGACATATCCAAAAGGCTTAAGGTGGAAAAATTTGCCCGGACCCGCGGCGGCCTGGTCGGCAAGGAAAGCTTAATGGATGATCATCCCGCGCGGAGGTGGGTCAATTCGAGGAGGAACGGTCGAGCCCTGGCCAAGCCCGCCTGGGACAGGGCCCCGGGCCTGGTGTAACGATCGCCGCGACCAGGGGACCTTTATCATCTTCCGTCCCTGATAATTGAACGATTACTCTTCTTCGCCTTTCGGTGTGTGGCTTGGCAGGATAATTGCTTCCCTGATCGAGGCGGAGGTGGACTATGGCGATCAATATTTCCAGCGGCGGCGGATTGCTGTCGTCGTATCTGGGCACCCTGGCCTCCAGTTGGAGCCAAGGACTTTCTGGAGCGACGAGCCAGACCAGCGACCTATTGAATTTGATGATGAGCAACTGCCAGGACAAGGTGACCATGGCCTTGGAAAAGGTAAGCAGCAAGGTGGTCAATGACCTGGCCGGCGAGACGGCCAAATTCCTGGCCGACCAGCCGGACCTGGCCGACAACTATGTGCTGGTGATCATAAAGGGTCAGGACGGCAACCGGGAAGCCAGGGTTTACCAGCGGGAAGAACTAGTGGCCGATCTGGAGGGCGAGGAAAAGGAAAAGGCTTTGGAGAAGCTCGAGGCCAACCCCCTCCTGTATGTTGATTCCGACGAGGACCTGCCCCCTCTGTCCACGGAGGACCAGGCCGAAGTCCGTCTGGCGGCCAAAGTTCAAGGCTTTCTGGACCGGAACCAGAAACTCCTGAACCTGTTGAACCGGGAGGGCCTGTTGGACTGGTAGCCGACGGTGACTGTTTGGCCCCGAAGGGCGCCCAGACTCAAATCGTCAGGTCGAGTGTATAACCCTCCGCGGCGCGGCGGATTTAAAGCGGAAGTAACGGCTTCGGCGAGGTTGTTCTTGGAAGCGCCAGGCCGCGGGAAGTGACCTTGGTCAGGAAAATCATCGGCCGGCCTGGCCTCGCCAAGAGCAAAGGCAAGGCCCACGGGCGTATTCAGCTCACGCTCCGGTGAACAGCGGGAAGCCGCTTCACTCCCAGGGCTTTCAGGCGCGACCGCAGGGTGGTCGGGGGGAGACCAAGGCGTTCAGCCGCTCCGCCGGGCCCCTGAATGCGTCCCCCGGATAACTCCAGCGCCCGGGTGATATTAGCCTGCTGAAGAGCGATTAATTCCGATTCGGTCATGACCGTCTCCAGGCCCGAGCCTGACCTGTCCGGGGACCCTTGTCCCGGTGTTTCATCGGGAAACATGAAACCAAAGGACAGATCGCCCCCCCTGGAGAGAATCACGGCCCTTTCCATTACGTTGATCAGTTCCCGGATGTTTCCCGGCCAGGAATAGCGTTGAAGTTCGGCCACGTGGCGCTTCTTCAGCTTCGGGGGGGCGAGGCCGACCCGCTGGGCGGCTTCCCGGATAGACCATAGCGCCAGGGCCGGGATGTCCTCGATTCGCTCTCTCAACGCGGGCACTTGAAGCGGAAACACGCTCAGACGGAAATACAGGTCCTTCCGAAAAGCTCCTTTTTGCACCGCCTCTTTCACGTCTCGATTGGTGGCGGCCAAAACACGGACCGATACACGTCTTGTTGTTTCTTCGCCAATCCGTTCAAAGGCGCCTTCCTGGAGAACACGGAGCAGCTTGCCTTGCAGTTCGAGGGGGATTTCCGAAACTTCGTCCAAAAAGATCGTACCCTCATCAGCCAGTTCAAAACGGCCCACCCGGTCGCGCACCGCACCGGTAAAGGCTCCACGAACATGGCCGAAGAATTCACTTTCGAAAAGGTCGGCCGGGATCGCGGCGCAATTGACTTTTATCAACGGCCGATGAGCGCGACGGCTCCGCTGGTGGATGGCCCGGGCGATCAGCTCCTTGCCGGTCCCGGTCTCGCCCAAGATCAGGACGCCGGCGTCCGTCGGGGCCACGAGTTCGACTTGGTTCATTAATCGTTGCATGGTCTCGCCGTCGCCAATGATGTCTCCAAAGGAATGGGCCCGCACCTCTTCGCGCAGGTATTCGTTTTCCAACTCCAGTTGACGGCGCAGGTCGGCGATCTCTTCAAAGGCCCGGGCATTGACTATGGCCGCGGCCAGATAATCGGCCAGCATGCGCTGCCATTTCATGCCCTCGGCCATCGCTTCACCCATCCGTTGGGAGAAGAACACGGCCACCACGCCGATGATTCGGTCCTTGTGTATCAAGGGCGAAGTCAAATAGGAGGTTATGCCTTCCGCCCGGGCCCAGGCGGGGACGTCCCATTGGTCGGTCCCGTCGGCTACCTGCTGCTCGAGCGTGGCCGCGGTGCGGCCGAAAAGAGGTTCGCTGAAGGGGACCCTTTTATACAAGTCAGTGAACCGATCTCCAGGCGCGACCGCGCGGCGGCTGAGGCTCCAGAACAGTATTAAAACCTGGTCCGGGGACGTCTCCTCCACCAACCAGACAGCGGCCCGGGCCGCATGTTCGCGCCGATGGAAATAACGTTCGCAAGCACCGAATACACCGCCCAGGGTTCGTTCCCGCACGATGGAAAGCAGGAAATCACGATACGATTCGAATTCCATACAGGCTGCCTCCAGGAGCGGCGTATTGGATCTTTCACGAAATTCAGCCGCGAGATTGCGTGCCTTACGATATTTCGCCTTGGGACCGCCTGAGTAAGATTAGCATCAACCGTCTGTTTCCACAAAGAATTTTAGAGCCGCTTCAATTGGCACCGTTCCTGCTCTACCGAGTAATGGCTTAATAACGATAGGGGCCATGTCTTTCAAGTAACAAAGGCCATGGATTGGAAAAACAGAAGGAGACGGATCAGGGATTTTTTCATCTGGCTCTCGGGCATCGGGCTGATAGGTTGGGGCGTGTATTTGATCTGGCCTGAAACCTCGAGTGGGGCTCACCTCGTCGGGTCCGCGGCCTGCGTTCTCAGCGGACTGGCCATATTTGCCTCGGTGTCTCCGCGCTCCAGGCCGATTCACCTGCTGACAGGGGTGTCGACGCTGGCGATCCTGACTTTTCTAACGAGTACCATATTCCATTGGGTCAACCACGTATCCGTAGCGGCGCCGGCAAGCGCGGCGGCTTTGACGATTATCGGCTCCACCTGCGCGTATTTCCGGCTTAGGGACGGCCGGGACGGATTATCCAGGTTTCACCTTCATCGGACCAAGGATAGGAGAAACAACCATGAACAGCCATCAGATGGACACGCGGTTAAGCAGGCGCCAGGTTCTGAAGTTGGCGGGTATTTCCGGGGCGGCCCTGGCCATGAGCGCTAGACCGATACCAGTAGGGGGTGCAGTCGTGACTGATACCAAAACGCGATCGACCGAGGAAAGAATAAAAACAGCCCTCCAACGCTTCGAGGAAGGATATCACTGTTCCCAGAGCGTATTCGAGGCCTTTGCCCTTGATTTCGGGCTGGACCCATTGCTGGCCCGAAGAATATCCGCCCCTTTGGCCGGAGGGTCCGGCGTGGGCGGTGAATGCGGGGCCGTGTCCAGCGGTTATATCGTGTTGGGGCTGCGGTACGGCCGCACGGTCCCCGGTGTCGGCGACGAACAGGACGTGCTTTTGTTCGGAAAGATACTTCAGTACGTCAAGGCCTTTGAGGCTCGGCACGGGTCCTTGACCTGCCGGGGGCTTTTGGGAGTGGACGTGTTCACGGAAGAAGGCCGGAAAAAAGCATACGAGAACGATCTTTTCGCCACCCGCTGCACGAGGCACGTTACCGACGCGGTAGTTTTTTTAGAAGGGCTCCTGGCCTCCTGAGTCGACGTCTTGATCCGGGTGCTGTCTCCCGCCCCGATCCGGGAAGCGGCGGCCGAGGGTCTCGTTGAAGTCGCGCGAACCGATATGGTCAGCCGGTCCCGGCCTGGCCGGCCACGAGCATGGGTTTGGCCACTTCCTCGGCCTTGTCCCGGCCGTAGAGCAGTTCGACCAGTTTGAGGGCGAATTCCAGGGCCGTACCCGGCGCCCGGCTGGTGACGCATCGACCGGCCACGACCACGCGTCCTTCCACGGCTTCAAGGTTGCTCAGACGATCCACGAAGTTCGGGTGGCAGGTGGCCGGACGCCCTTCCAGAAGCCCGTGGGCCTGGAAGACCACGGCCGGCGCGGCGCAGATGGCCGCGTACCATCGTCCTTCCTCCTTCTGCCGGCGCAGGATTTCGGTCAGAATCCGGCTGTCCCGCAAGTGTTCGGCGCCCGGCATCCCGCCGGGCAAAACGACCAGATCGAAGACTTCGTCCCGGCAGTCATCGATCAAGCGGTCGGCGGTGATCTTCACCCCCCGGGAGGCGATTATGGTGGGTCCATCCACCGAGGCGACCGTGACCTCGGCCCCGGTCCGGCGCAGCACGTCTATCAAACAGACGGCCTCGATCTCTTCGGTGCCGTCGGCGATAGGTACCAGGACTCTCTTGGACATGAACATCTCCTACCGTAATCTTTTCTTCGCCAGGACGAAAACCGCCCCGGACCTCGATGATCCCTATCCGCCGTCAGGTTGACAGACCGTCGAGAAAGGCCTGGACGTTCCGACCCAGTACGTCGTGATTGTAGCCGCCTTCCAGCAGGCCGAAGCAGCCGCCGCGGCGGCGAATAGCGGCGACCCGCGCCAGGCGTCCGATCTCGAAATAGTCCTCGGTCTCGAGGACGTGCCCCCAGTCCTCCCGGTGGTTGTCGAAACCGGCCGAAACGCCTATCAGGTCGGCCCGGCAGGCGTCCATTTCCCGGGCCACTTCGGTCAGATAGTCCTTCCTCTCCGACGAGGACGGATTATAAACCCTGACGTAAGGCCGCCGGCCCAGTATGTTGACCGTGCCGTCGCCATAGTGCAAGTCAATGTCCAGGACAAAGGCCGTCTCGATCCGGCCCTGTTTTTTCAGGGCTTCCAGGGCCACGGCCATGTTGTTGAAATAGCAGAAGCCCCAGCAGGAATCGGCCGAGGCGTGATGGCCGGGCGGCCTGATCAGGCCGAAACAGGGCTCGGCCAGACCCAGGGCCGCGGCCTGGATGGCCCCGCCCGCGGCCAGCGCCGCGATGTCGAACAAGCCTTCGCGCCTGACTTCGGCCAAGTGGGCCGGAGTGTGCACGGCCAGAATGTCCTGTTCGGAAGCCGGCACGGCCTCGACCAAGGCAACCTGATCCTTTATGACCTGAATCACCGACTCCATCCGGCCTGGGGCCGCGGCCGGATCGGTGGTGTACACCCGGTAAAAATCGGAATGAAAGACCACTTTCATGCTCGCCCGCCTTTTTATCGGTTATAGCCGCTCTCTTTCGTGACCGCTTCGAGGAAAAGCCTGAAGTAAACCTTCAGCTCCGGGATGTTCTCGATCAGCCGGTGATCGCCGTCCACCAGGTGCAGCGTGGCTTGGTTTTCGCGGGCGAAACGCAACGTGTTCTCCAAGGGGATCACCTCGTCCCGCCAGCCCTGCACCACGGTTATCACCCGGGCGCCGGGCCGGTATTCCCGGCGGCGCGGTCCGGGCAAGTAGAGGGCCGGCGCCAGCAGAAAAAGACCCAGGGCCGGCAGTTCGGCGGCGGCCACGGTGGCCACGTATCCGCCCAGGCTGGACCCGGCCAGCACCAGGGGTTTGGTCACGGCGCGGCCATGGGCCAGTAATTTTTCGACGCGCAAATCAGGGTCGGGCTGGCCGCGATAATCGAGGGCCTCCACCTCGAAACCGAGGGCCTCGGCCACCTCGGTCAGGGCCGCGATCTTGGCGCCCTGAGGGCCCGACTCCAATCCGTGGGAAAAACAGACGTAACCGGACATGAACCTGCTCTCTTACGCCGAACCGGCGGACGTCGTTGGCCCATTTCGACCCAGGACCTCGTCAACGGCCCGCGCCAGGTCCAGCATCGTCAACGGCTTTTTCAAGACGGCCTTGACTCCGGCCGCCTCGGCCACGGAGGCCAATTGAAATTCGCTATAGCCGGTGCATAAAATTACGGGAAGATCAGGCCGTTGGCTTAGCAGCTCGATGGTCAAATCAATGCCGGTCATTTTGGGCATGGTCTGGTCGGTTATCACCAGGTCGAAATCCCGCGGCCGGGCTTGAAAGACGGCCAGGGCCTCTAGGCTGCTGGTCCGGGCTTCGACGACGCAATTCAATCGGTCGAGCATCTGGGCGCAGATATCCACCAAGGGCTGTTCGTCGTCCACCAGCAATACCCGAACCCGGCTTGACCTTGTCCGCGGAGCCCATTGGTCTTCAGGAGGCGCCGCGCCGTCCATTTCCGAGCGGGGCAGCAGAACCTCGAAGACAGTGCCCTGGCCGACTTTACTGCGCACGGATATATTGCCGCCGTGGGTCTTGACAATGCCGTGCACCACGGCCAGCCCCATGCCCGTTCCCTGCCCGGTCTCCTTGGTGGTGAAAAAGGGATCGAAAATCCGGTCCATGACAGCCGGGTCTATGCCGTGTCCGGTATCTCCCACGGTCAGACGGACATAAGGCCCCGGCGTCATCCCGTAGCGCATGACCTCGGCTTCATCCAGAAAGGTCTCCGCCAAGCTTATTTCCAGAATGCCGCCCTTGTCCCTCATGGCGTGGGCCGCGTTGGAGCACAGGTTCATCAGGACCTGGTGCATCTGGGTAGGATCGGCCACCACCGCGGCTTTCGTGGAGGAAAGACCATGACGAATCTCGATGGTGGAAGGCAACGAGGCCCGCAAGAGGCGGATGGCTTCGGCTATGATCGAACTCAAACGGATCGGCTGGCGCTCGCTCTCCCTCTGCCGGGAAAAGGTCAATATCTGCTTGACCAGGTTCGAGGCCCGATTGCTGGCCGCCAGGACCTGTCTCAAGTTCTTCCGTAAAATCGAGCCTTCCAGCGTATCCAGCATGGACAGTTGGGTATAACCTATGATGGCGCCCAGGATGTTGTTGAAGTCGTGGGCGATACCACCGGCCAGCGTGCCGATGGCCTCCATTTTTTGGGACTGCCGGAGCTGGACCTCGAGTTTCTTTTGTTCAGTGATGTCGCGGGCCACGTGGACCGAACCGATCAGGACGCCCCGATCATCCAACAAGGGTGAGGTGGTGACCAGAAAGTCGCCGCCCAGCCTTTCTTCCCGGACCTCGGCCTGGTGTTCCCGGCCATCCGCCATAAGGGCCGCGTGAGGGCAATAAGCCGGCGGCGCCTTGGAGCCGTGCACGATTTCATAACACAAACGCCCTACGGCTTCATCGGGCGACAGCCCCAGGACCTTGGCCATGCTCCGGTTCAGCCGCAATATACGATACTTCCGGTCAATCAGGGCTATGCTATCCGTCACGGCATCGAAGGTGAGTTCCCACTCCCTCTTGGCCCGCCAGATCGCCTCCTCCTTCTTTTTCCGATCGGTTACGTCCTGGAGAATGGCCACCCCGCCGGAGTACTTGCCGCTGATATCGTCCAGGAAAGAACCGCTCATCAGGACCTGCCGGTCCCCGGCCGGCGACTTCAGGACGGCCTCGATCAGGTGGAAGGAGGAGCACTCACGGATGGCCCGCTGGAGGGGACAGTCCGGGCACAGCCCGTAATTGATGGTCTCGAAGCATTTTTTCCCCCGCCAATCGTCCTTGTGGAGGCCGAAGAAATGGAGAAAGGCCGTGTTGGCTTCCACCAGCCGCATTTCCGGGTCCACCACGAAGGCTGGTTCGGCCATGCTCTGGAAGATGGTCAGGTAACGGTTATTCTCGTTGGTAAGCCGGCGGTTGGCTTCCTGCAACTCCTGGAGTTTTTCCATTTCCGAGTCGCGCAGCCATTCCGTGGCGAAACCCAGTTCGAACTTGTCGAAAAAGCGGTGGGTCACGGCCAGGGCCAGCTTGGTCTCCTCGAGGGACATTTCCGTGGCGTAAACCAGGTCCACGAAGGACTGGCGGAGGAGTTTGGTCAGGCCCAGGAACATGTCGAAGCGAACGCCCCGGGCCCGGTGCAGTTTGGCCTCGAGCACGCCGAAGGCGGCCGAGGGATTGGCCGCAAAATCTTCATCCACATGTATGGCTTCCGGCCGGTGGTTGGACTTGAGATACTCGATCAGCAGCCGGGCCGGTTCGCGGACGGTCAGGCGCCATTCTTCTTCTCTAGTGCTGGTGTACTGGGTGTACTCCGCCTGGGCGGCGTAGGTAATGACGCTCCGGAGCAGGAACTCTTCACCGTTTCTGAGCGCCTCGATGAATGAGGTGAGCTTCATTTACCTCTCCCGACCGCCAGCCTGGTCGAAACCTAGGCCGGCCGGCGATCACATGGTTTCCAGCAGGCTTATTTCCTCACCCCGGAGAACGCGGTCGATATCCAGCAGAATCTTGACGCCTTTTCCCAGTTTGGCCATGCCCAGGATGTAGCTGGTATCCAGGCGGGTTCCGAAAGTGGGGGTGTCTTCGATATCTTCGGCCCGAATATTCACCACTTCCGAGACCGAATCCACCACGATGCCGATCTGGACGTGGCCCGAAGCCCCGGTGACCTCGACCACGATGATGCTGGTTCGTTCGGAATATTCGCTTTCGCTCATGCCGAACTTCAGCCTCAGGTCCACGATCGGGATGACTTTGCCGCGCAGGTTGATGACGCCTTTTACAAAGGAAGGTGTTTGCGGAACCGAGGTTATGGGCATCATGCCGATGATTTCCCTGACCTTGAGAATACCGATGCCGTACTCCTCGTGGGCCAGGCTGAAAGTAAGATACTTGCCTTCCCGGCCGGACTTCGCTTCGCTAGCAATTTTTTCCGATTTTTGCGCCATCTCTCCCGCACCTCCCAAGTGTCAATTTATGGTGATTAGGAACGGCCCCTGAAGCCCGAGTCCCCAGAATGTCCGGGCAGGCTCCATCGGACAAGAAAAAACTTTGTCGAGACTTGTTTTTCATTATAACATTTTAATCGCCGGCGCACCACTGAAGCTAAAGAGCCAGGCCCTCCCCTTGAGTTTATATCAAGCCGGCCAGGAAAGAATCAAACTTCCTCGACTGCTTAGGCGGGTGGGCCGCGATGGGTCGACCAAAGCTCCACACCGGAGGCCGGGCCTTCGGTCATGGTTCCGCGTCAGGATCATGAAATGAGCCCTCCCAGGAGGCGACTTTGAAACCGATACACGTGCTGCTGGTGGACGACGAAGAAGAATTCGCCCAAATCCTGGCTGAAAGACTGAACGCCCGCGGCTTTTTCACGCGCCTGGCTTACGACGGCGCTCAAGCCCTGGCCGAGGTGCGGGAATCGCCGGTGGACGTGGTGGTGCTGGACATCAACCTGCCGGGCAAGAGCGGGCTGGAGGTGCTCAAGGAGATCAAGGAGGCCAGGCCGCTGGCCCAGGTGATATTGCTGACCGGCCTGTCCAACATCCAGACGGCCATCAAAGGCATGAAGTCGGGGGCCTCCGATTACCTGGTGAAACCGGTGGAAATCGAAGTGCTGGCGGATAACATCAAGGCGGCCCAGGGCCACAAAATAAGCCAGGAAGAAAATTTACGGATGCTGGAAACGACCAAGCTGGCCACTCTCGGCGTGCTGGCCGAAGGGGTGGCCCACGAGATAAACAATCCCGCCGGAATCATGATCCAGGAAGCCGGCTGGCTGGAAGACCTGCTGGATGACCTGACCGCCGAGGGAAGCGAGGGGCTCGGTCCGCGGCTCGATGAATTCAGGAAGTCCCTGACCAGGATCAAAGCCCAGGGCCGCCGGATCAAGGAGATTACTTCGAAACTCTTGAAATTCAGCGGCCGAATGGACCCCCGGCCAAGGGAGGTGGACCTCAAACCTTTGATCGGCGGGTTGCTGGAGGGCCTCAGGCCGCGGCTCGAAGAGTCGCGGGTGGAACTTATGACCGATTTTTCGGAAAACCTGCCTCGCCTGTACCTTTCGCCGACCGAGATGGAGCAGGTCATCCAGAACCTGGTTGACAATGCCCTGGAAGCCCTGCCCGAGCAGGGAGGAGTCTTGAAGCTGGCGGCCAGGGAGACGGGCGGTCTGATCCAAATTGAAGTGTCTGACAATGGCCGAGGCATTCCCCGGGCCGACCTGCCCCGTATCTTCGAACCTTTTTTTTCGACCAAACAAGTGGGACAGGGCACCGGGCTGGGACTGGCGGTCGCCTATAGCCTAGTGAAAAATATGGGCGGGCTGATAACGGTCGAGAGTGAAGAAGGCCGGGGCACGACCTTGACCATTACTCTGCCGCTTAAAACCTTTGTGGAAGAGGCAGGCACGGCGGGCCGCGAAAGGTCTGATCGCCTCTCGGGGCGTTGACCATTACAGGCCGCGGTTTAAGGGTGCACGTCCCGCGAAACGCGGGACGCCGCTGACAGGTCGGCGGTTATTTCTTCTTCTGGTCGTCCATTATGCTGCGCGCGGTATCGAACATCCCTTCCTCGGCAAAGGCGGCGGCGGCATAAGTCTTTTCCAGGCCGGCTCGATAGGCCCGTTTCATGACCTCCATGAGACTTTCCAGGTCAACCGGCTTCTGCAGGAAGGCGAAAGCGCCCAGCTTCTTGGCCTCGGTTTCGTCCTTCTTGGTGCCATGCGCCGTCAGGATTATGACCTGGACCTTGGGATATTTCTTCTTGACCCGGCGCAAGACCTCCATGCCGTCTATGCCGGGCATTTTTAAGTCCAGAACCATGACGTCCGGGACTTCATCCTTGACTATTTGCATGGCCGATTCGCCGTCCAGGGCCGTGCCCGAGTCCAGATCGCGGAGTTGAAGGCGTTCGGACAGATTCGTGACGAAATCTTCCTCGTCATCCACCAAAAGGATCTTGAATTTTTCCATGAATTTTTCTCCTGAACGGCCTTGAAGCGTTGCCGATGGCCAGGTTATCCTGGACCGACTTGACGAGACTGGATAGGACCCGCGAACACGGACTCAGGTTGCTCGCGTCAGGCGTTGGCCAGGCCGAACCTGAACTTGACGCCGTCCAGGCCGACCTCTTCGGCAAAGCCCGCCAGCGTCGTACGCTGGATCACGGGACCCAAGGCCGCGGCCAGACCGAACTTGATCCTGACGCCCCTCAAGCCCACGGCCTCGATGAAGTCCGACAGGGAGACCACCGCTTGTTCCTTCCCCGCGGTCCTTCGGACCGCCGCGGGCGAGGTCAGAAATTCCCCGGCCAGGTCAGGACAACCGGCTTCGGCGAAGGTGATGGCGGCCATAACGTTGTCCACCGGACTGAGACTCTCCCGGGGCATGAATCTTTCGCCCATCAGGTGCAAGGCGGTTTCGTGTTCGCCGGCTTCGGCAAAAGCCATCGCGGTGAAAATTCGTTGAAGTCTGGCCCGCAGGCTTTTCATTTCATCCTCCCGATTTTGACCGCCCCTTGGTCCCGTCGCCAGGCTCGAACCTGGAAAAATCAACCCGGCGGCTCTCCTCCACGGCGGAACCCGTCAACCGGGTTGGTCAATTCAAATCTAATAATATGTATTCTAACGCTTTCTTTCGAGAATCACAAGACCCTCACCGAGGATCGGCCGGAGTCATTATTTGCCCCTACGGCCGAACAGCCGCCCCGCCTTCCGCCATCGGTCAATGCCCCGCGGCCAGAATGCCGCTGGCGGCCAGACCGAGTATGAGCGCCTCCAGTAAGGCAAGTAAGGCGTAGACTTTGTCTTTCTGCTTTAGCAGCGTGGGAATGATGGCCAGATAGCAGATGATGGTTACACCGGACAGCAGGGCGATGCCGATGAAATTCAAGAAGTCCGATCTTCCCAACTTGCCCAACCAGGACCAGCCGGGTTGGATGCCGGTGGCCTGGAGGTAGTCATGCACGCTCAGGCTCCAGCATCTGGGCAGTTCTTCCAGGGGGACATGGGGATTCACCCAGCCGAAAATATATAGAGCGAAGGTCAGGAACAGAATCAATAATCCCAGGTACATGCCGATCTCGAGTACCTGGGCGTAAAGAATTTGTTCCGGAGTGGCCTTGGTGGAATAACCTTTTTCAGCGGGACTCATGTCTTTCTCCTGGCGCTGACGGCCTCGTCCGCTCCCAAGGCGCGGTCTCGAGGCGGGGTATGGCCATGGTTCAACCGAATATTCCTTTGTGCAGGGCCTTTATGGCGGAGAAACCCAGCAGGCCTATGACTATCCAGCGGATCATCGAGGGCTTGGCGTACTTCAGGATACGCACGCCCACGAACGATCCCAGCATCACGCCCACCAGGGAGGGCACGACCACCAGGGGTAAGATACAGCCCTGGTTCAGGTAGACCCAGGCCGCGGAGGTATCGGTGATGGACAGCAGAAACTTGCTGGTGGCTACGCTGATCTTCAAGGGGGCGCCCATGACCAGGTTGAGAACCGGGACGTTGGCCCATCCGGCGCCGAGGCCGAACATGCCGGCCATGATGCCAATGATTATGAAAAGGCTCAAGCCGAGGGGGGTCCGATGAATCTTCCAATCGACCTCCTGCCCGGTGCTGGGTTCATAATAAATACCGTGAATGCTCAGGGCTTGGGAGATACGGTCGGCGGCCGGCACGTCGGGCCTTTCGGATTTCTTGGCCTTGAGCATGATGATGCAGATGCCCAGAATGGTGGCCCCCAGGGAAATTTGCACCACTCGAGTGGGCAAAGCCAGGCCGATCATGGCGCCGATGATGGCGAAGGTGGAGGCGATCAAGGCCACGGGTATGGCCAGCCTGAGGCTGGCCAGGTTCATCTTCAGCAGACCCGGACCCGCGGCCAGGGCGCCCGATAAGGCCACCAGCAGACCGGCCCCCCGCACAAAATCCAGATGAAAGGGAAAGAAACCGCTGATCAGGGGCACGAAGAGCACTCCGCCGCCGACTCCGCCCAGAACGGCGAAAATGCCCATGACAAAGGTGACCACGAACAGGATGAGAGCCCAGACCCAGGCGGGCATGGATTCCCGCGGCTCGGCCGCGGACGCGGTCTGGTCCTTGGTCGCGGAGGTGGAAGACGGGCCGGTGGCGGCTGAAGGAGCCTGTCCGGTGCTTTGGGCCCAGGCCGGACCGGAGGCGGCCAGAAAAAAAATCAGGGCCAAAAAGAGACCCGCCCACACTTTCAGGCTGGGCATCCTCTTCCCTCCCTCGCCCCGACCAGGAAGCGGCGATCAATCCAGGCTTTGGTGCTCGCCTGAAGATCAGGGCCTGTTTATCAAGACTCGGATAGGCTGGAAGTCCTATTTGTTACGCTGTTCACGTTTAATGTGATCTTCAACGGCAGTCAAGAGATTTTTTTCTCTTTCACCGTCAGGCTAGGCGTACAGCCAGCCCACCCAATACCTGAAGTCGGGCCGGCCTCGTTTTCCTCCTGAGCGCGGTCAGGATTACAAGTCCGGAGAAATCCGCGGCAGCCTCAGACGCAGACCGCCGGAAGGCTCTCCGATCAGGCTGGCGCCGAGCCAGGCCTTCAAGGCCGGCCCGACTGTTGCCTCTAATGATTCCGGGGTGATCGGGCCGGCCAGGCGTCCGGTGAACAGGCACTCGACCCAGGCCTCGCCCTCGACCACCGACACCTCAACGCGGCCTCCAGAACCGGCCGCCACGAGGGCCCGCTCCAGACAGAGGAAGACCATCTGTCCTAAAAAAAAAGGATGACCTTCCACGGACACGGGCGCGGCCACGGGCGCGGCCTCGAGTTCCACGCCTTTCATCGAAGCCAGGCGACGGCTCAGCGTGACGATGTTCCACACGATTTCGCCAAGATCCGCCGTCTGCCGCCCGGCGTCCGTGCCGTGGGCAAAGTAGTTCAGCCGCCGGATGACCTCGTCGGTCTGGGCGACGCGCCGAATTATGCCCTCGGCCAGTCGCTCCAAGCGTTCGCCGTTTAAAGGCCGGCCCCGGGCGGCCAAGGCCAGAAGGTCGCTGATAAGACCGGTTTGCTCTTTAATAGTGGAAAGGTGATTTTTTAGTTCATGAGTGACGCCGGCCGTCATCCGACCGAAAAACTCGAGGCCGTCGCCGCCTAGACGCCGCCAGTTCACTTCGCCCATCTTGATTCCCTTTCAGGTTCCCTTGATCTTCTGGATCATGGCCATCAAGGTGTCGATATCCGTGGGCTTGATCAGGCGGAAACATCGGCCGGCCGCGGCCGCTTCGGGGTCGCAGAACCCCTCCAGGTGCCCGGTCAAGACAATGAACTTCTGGTCAGGCTTTTTGGCCTCGAGTCTTCTCATGACCTCAGCCCCGCCGATCCCAGGCATTTTGATATCCACCACCACCAGGTCGTAATCCTTTTCCTCGGCTTTGGCCAGGGCTTCCTGGCCCGAAAGGGCAAACTCCGCTTCCACGCCTCTTATGGTCAGACGTTCAGCCAGCGTGGTGACAAACTCCTCCTCATCGTCCACGAGCAAGATTCTCAATCCCCACCCCCTAATTTCGGTGCCGGACTATTCAGAGGCAGAGTCACGACGAAACTCGTGCCTCGGCCCACTTCACTTTCAACGCTGATACTGCCGCCCAGTTTCTTGATTATGCCGTAGGTTATGGCCAGACCCAGGCCCGTGCCTTTACGGCCCTTGGTAGAAAAGAACGGCTCGAAGATTCGTTTTATGTTCTCCCGCGGAATGCCCACGCCGTTGTCTCTGATGGTCACGGACACCCGCTCTTGGCCGGAAGGCTTGAGTTCAATGCCCACGTGACCGCCCTGATCCACGGCCTCGAGGGCGTTGTTGACGATATTCAGAAAGACCTGCTGAAGCTGGCCTTTGTCGCTCTCTATTATCGGAACGCCCAGCCAGACGGTCAGATCAACCGTCACGTTCCGGTACGTGGCTTCTTTGCCCAAGAAGCCCAGCACTTCCTCGAGGAGGACCTTGAGGTCTATGGGCTCGATCTCGACGTCCAGATGCCGGGCGAATCCCAGCAGCCGGTGGGTTATGGTGCTGCAGCGCTTGACCGACTGTAGGATGCTCTCGGTCAGTTTCATGAACTTGTTCTGAAGGGGCAAGTCAGGCATGGCGGTAATCAGGTCTTGCAGCAGCCCGGTCTTTTCGTTGATGATGGCCAGGGGGTTGTTGATCTCGTGGGCCACCCCGGCCGACAACCGGCCGATGGACGCCATCCGGTGCGAGTATTCCATCTCGTGCAGGGCCCAAATGCGCTGGCGATCGGCGGTGAATATATGGCCGACCATGCTGGTGGCCACCCGCAGGATCATGAAGAGGATGACCATGACGCTGCCTATGGTGAAGATCAGCAGCTCGCTCAACAGCCCCCTGGACTCGACCGTCAGGTGAGCCGAAGGCTTTATGGCTACAAAGGTGAACGGTGAATTTTCGATCCGGGCGTAGCCTAGGACCACGGATTCGCCCTGGTCGTCACGGATTTCCACCACCTCGCTCTCGGCCGAAGCCGCGGGCAGAGAAAGCTGGATGCGGCCCAAGGCCTGCCCATAGCGCCGCGAAGCCGTTTGGAGCACCCCGGCCTGGTTGATCAGGAAATTGTCGCTGTCCGGACTCATATCCATGGCCCGGATGACTTCATTGAAGCCCTCGGTGTCCAGGGTGGCCCGGAGGATGAAGAACGAGCCGTCCCTGAGCAGGTGCTTGACCGAGATGACGATATGCGGAACGCCGCGAAAGCCCTTGAAGACCTCGCTCACATGAGTTCCTTTCTCCACTACCTCCTTGAACCAGGCCTGGCTGCTGTAATCCAGGCCCTGCAGATCATAAGGGCCGGTGTAGCCGACTTGCAGGCCATCGGCCTTTATCAGCCCCAGGTCCACGAATCCACCGAAGGCCTGCTTGAGGTGGTCCATGGTCCGCGTCAAAATCTGGGGGTCGTAAAGATCGTCGAAGCTCTTTTCCCTGACCACGAACTTCAAGGCCGACTGCCGCTCCTGGAGAAAGAAGGAGATGGCCCGCTTGTTGTTCGACACCAGGAGATGCACCGGATGGACGGCCTCGGCCTTCAAAGCCCGGCGGTACTGGTAGTAATTTATTCCGGCCAGGATGATCAAAGGCACCACCGCGACCGCGATCATGCCGATGACCGAGTACCGCCAGATGCGGACGTAGTTCAGCCGGTCCCGCCCTTCGACCCCTCGGGGTTGGAGGAAAAACTCCGGCAGGATGGCTTTCAGCCTGGCGCCGAGGCTCATATTCCCCAATCCCCAAGTGCGTTCAGCATACAGTTACGCTCTTCCGCGCCTCAGGTACAACCGTCGATAAGCCTCGCCCATCTTCGCGGCCAGAACGTCAATGTCCACCGGCTTCCGCAGGTAGGAAAAGGCTCCCAGCTCCAGACAGGTCAATTCATCCTGCTTGCCGCCATGTCCGGTCATGATGATGACCTCCACATGAGGGTGGTTCCTTTTGACCAGCCGCAAGACATCGAGGCCGTCCAGACCGGGCATCTTCAGGTCGAGCACCATGACTTCAGGCTCATCCTCCCTGATGAATCGCAAGGCCTGTTCGCCGTCAAAGGCCACCGCCGCGTCAATACCTCGCATCAGCAGCCGCTCGGCCAGGGTCTGGATGAACTCACGCTCATCGTCCACCAGCAGCACTCGCCGGGGAATGAGTCCATCGGTTTCACCCGAAACGTCTTCTTGATCGGTTTCAAGATCGATCTTACTTGTTGAACGCTCAGGCATACACACCCGCGCCCGAATCCAAGGAGTTGGTTGTTCAAGGCGATAGCCACGATCACGTTTACCCGCTTTATGACATCTGAACTCAAAAGAGTCAATCCGGATGAAAGGAGAACCGCCCGCCCCTTCGTCCCGATAACCGTTTCCGGGAAAGCCTGTCTCCCTCACCTTCTCCTTGACTTGCCGGTATATTAAAAGGTACTCAAAAGTCAAACAATCGTATTGAGGTCAACTCCTTTGGCCTGATTTCAGACTTTGGGAGGTTGGACATGGGCATTCAAGGCAAACTGACGGGACTGGTGGTCCTGATGGCCGCTACCGGTATCGGCCTGGTGGTTTTTTTGTTCGTCAGCCTGGCTCAACAGGACAACGACGCCATAGTGATCAATGTGGCCGGCCGGCAGAGAATGCTGTCCCAGAAGATAAGGATAGATGAGATAGCCTTTCAGACCAACCTGTTGGCCCTCAACGCGGCCGTGGAAGCGGCCAGGGCCGGTGAAGCCGGGGCCGGTTTCGCCGTGGTGGCCGACGAAGTACGGAATCTGGCTCAGCGGGCGGCCGAAGCAGCCAGGAACACGGCCGATCTCATTGCAGGCACTATCAAGAAAATCAACCGGGACGTGGAGATCGTGGACGAAGTCAATCTGTCCTTCGGCCAGGTGACCCAAATCGCCGGCCAGGTGTCCGAACTGACCAGTCAGATAGCCGCGGCTTCATCGGAACAGGCCCAGGGAGTGGAGCAAGTCCATAAGGCCGTGACCCAAATGGACAAGGTCACCCAGGAGACCGCCGCCACCTCCGAACAATCGGCCGCGGCCGCGTCGAAATTATCCGAAACCGCGGAAAAGATTCGCGACGTGGTCGGTCAGTTGGTCAGCCTGGCCGGCGGGGGACGCTGATGACAAAGCCCGACCCTAGCCGGTTATTATGAGGAACCGCGTCGGTTCCTTGCCCGGATCGTTCTGATGGCCGGTGAACCTACCCGTTTCAGATTGATCAGAAACAAGCTGCTGGTGGGGCAAATCCATTTCCCGCTGCCCAACGCGGTCCGAATCACCTGGGCCAGGAACGGCTCACTGGCCCAAGCCCGGTTCGCTCCGGATGTGTTGCTCCCCCGAGCCGTCCCGCCGGAGGAAAAAGTAATTGACTTAAACAGCGATCCGGATGCCCGCCTTGGGATTTGCTCCCCTGAGCTCCGGCTGGTTTTTGAGCAAACCGCCAACAAGATTGACCTCCATCATCATAAGGAAGGTGCTTTCTTCCGCCAAAATATGCCTTCCCCTCATTCTCAAGCCGGAATCTCACTCGAGGTGGATACTGATGTCTCGGAAGCCTTCTATGGTTTCGGCGAATGGTTCAACGGTTTCAGGAGGCAAAGCGGCCGGTTGACCTTGCATAACCAGGAGTCTCCCAGCTTTCTCCAACATAAGCGGACCTATTCCGCCTTCCCCCTCTTTCTCAGCGAAAAGGGCTACCTGCTCTTAGTCCTGAACGCGCACCCCGGCGAGGCGATCATCAACCAACCCCCCGGCAGGCTGGTCCTGAATTTCGATGGGGGCTGCCTGGATTACATTATTGTTTACGGTCCCTCCTTCAAACGAATCCTGCGCGACTATACCGGCTTGACCGGCCGGCCGCCGCTGCCTCCGTTATGGGCCTTCGGCCTTTGGAATACGTCCTATCCCGTGGAAAGTCAGGATCAGACCCTCAAGCGGGTCAGGGAACACCGAAGCCGCGGAATGCCGCTGGACGTTATTGTTTTGGACTATCATTGGGAAGAAGCGTTCCATAATTTCAAGTGGCGCCGCCGTCTCTTTCCCGACCCGCCGTTTCTGATCCGGAGCCTCAGGGAAAACGGGGTCAAACTTGGCCTCATATATACACCCTATATCAACAAGGGCGGACTCCCCCTGTTCAAGATTCTGGCCCGCTTATACGCAAAAAACGCGCCTGACGGCGTGCCTTTCTTTTCCGTCGACGCGGCCACGGAAGTCTTTGGGCAAGCGCAAACCCTCGGTTTTCTGGCCCATCCCAACGTCACCTGGTGGTTGGGCCGGGGCGGGGCCATGGATTTCACCAATCCGGCCGCGGTCGAGTGGTGGTTCAATCTGCAGAAGCCTCTCCTGGACGAGGGTGTCTATTTCTTCAAAAACGACGGCGGCGAGTACCTGCCGCCGAAGTCCAAATCGTTTAAAGGGTTGGAGCCGGACGAGTATCACAACCTCTACGGCTTCTATTACGCCAAGGCCCTCTATGAAAAATTGCAGAAACATCACGGCCGCGAGCGGGCCCTGATCTTCAGCCGCACCACCTGGGCCGGCCAGCAGAGGTACCCGGCCGTCTTCCTGGGCGACCAGACGCCCGAATTCAAACACATCGCCGCCACCATGAGGTGCGGTCTGAACATGAGCCTGGCCGGATTCGCCTATTGGGGCGCCGACGTATTCGGACTGTACCGCCGGCCTCGACCCGAACTGCACCGCCGTTACAGTCAATGGACGCTGTTCAATCCTATCGCCAGATATTTTTCAGCGCCCGACGTTCCGGAACGCGACCCTTGGGGACTGGACCAGGAGTGTGAAGGAAATTTCCGACGGCATGTGGAACTGCGGCTGAGGCTAAGGCCTCATTACTACCGCCTGGCCTATCTGGCCTATACTCAAGGCCTGCCCCTGATTCGACCTTTATGCCTCGAATTCCAGGACGATCCGGAAGCCGGACCCATCTGGTCCCAGGCCATGATTGGCGAGGCCCTGATGATCGCGCCGGTATTGAAACCAGGCCCGGCCCATCGAGCCACTTACTTCCCCGAAGGGAAATGGTACTCCTGGTGGGATGATCGTCCTTACCAAGGCGCCGGTTGGCATAAGGTGGAGATCGCCTCGGACCAAGTCCCTCTTTTCGTGCGCGGAGGATGCCCGCTGCTTCTAAGTCCGGTGCTCCAATTCATTCCACACGATCACAGCTTTTCGGAACTGGAAATACACTATTATCCTCCTTGGGAAGGCAAGACCTTCCTTTATGAGGACGACGGTCTGACTCTGGATTATCAACAGGGCGCCTTTGGCCTTCAAGGCGTTTCCTGCCGAAGGGAAGCTGACCGCTGCGCTATCTTGGCCACCGTGGAACCCGCCCTGGGCTTCTTCGAGGCCCGGCCGGCAACCAGAAAGGTGACCTTTGTATTTCATGATCTGGACCCGGTGGAAGGCGTTCAATACCTGGGGGAACAAACGGAACCACGAAACGGGGCCTCTCCTGGCTGGAATTATGAGCACCCACTACGCCGCTTGACCATTAGAACCGAGGTCTCGGTCAAAGAGGGTATCTCGTGTCGGGTTGTATTGAAGCGCCCGGAAGGTCGAACCGACTTGCTCCCCTGAAACCGAGGCGGACATGAAGCCAACCCTGGAAAAAACCCTCGACCAGCCGCCGGAATACACCGGCTGGCAACCGGAGCAGATTGATCACAACCATTGGGGCTACGTGCATCAAGGCGGGGAACCCAGGGACGATTCCATACCTGCATCGCCTGGACCGTGGTTCTGACCTTGGGCGTCTTCTTCGATAGCTGGGAGCGCTGCCCTGAACTTCTCGACTTCCGGCTCGATCCAGATCAGGCCGGCATGTTATAAGAAAACATGAAAGATTCAGACAACCCTATCTCTTTCTTCCAAACCCTCATTGACAACCTCCCCACTCCCGTATTTTACAAGGACGTCAACGGCAGGTACCTGGGCTGCAACAAGGCCTACGAGGAATTATTCGGCCGACCCAAGGAAAAGATCATCGGCCGGACCGTATTTGACCTCTCGCCTCCCGAATTGGCGGTCAGATACCAGGAAATGGATGAGCGATTGTTCTCCCACCCCGGTGCCCAGGTCTACGAGAGCCAGGTCCGCGCCGCCGACGGCAGCCTGCGATGCATGGTCGTTCAAAAAGCCACCTTCACCGACGAAACCGGGAGAACAGCCGGCTTGATCGGCAGTCTGACCGATATCACCGCCCAGAAGAAATCCGAAACAGCCTGGCAGGAAAGCGAACAGAGATATCGCCGCATATTCGAACAGGCCACCCTGGGCATCTTCAGGATCACCCCGGACGGGCGGATACTTCAGGTGAACCCGGCCATGGCCCGCATGTTCGGCTACGATACGCCTGAAGAGATGCTGAGTTTGACGCCTCATGCCCGGGACCTGCACGCCGATCCGGACAGCCGCGCCCCCCTGGTCCAATGGATACTCGAGCGAGGCGGCGCCACCGCGGTCGAACACCATTACCGCCGCCGGGACGGCGGTATCTTTAACGGCCATTTGCATATCTGGCTGATCAAGGACGCCGCCGGCCAGACTCTGCTGGAAGGCTTCGTTGAAGACGTTTCCGAGCGTAAGAAAACCGAGGAGGCGTTGCGGGAGAGCGAAGAACGCTGCCGTATTCTGGTGGAAGAGGCCCGGGATTCCATCTTTCTCCTGGACTTGTCGGGCAGAATCCTGGACGTCAACAAAAGAGCCTGCGAATTTCACGGTTACACCCGCGAGGAACTGCTGCGGATGAATATCAAAGACATCGCCGTGGACATAACGCCGGAAGAAAGGTTTCACCGCTGGACCCGGCTCGGCCCGGGCGATACGTACCTGACCGAAGCCGTGCACCGCCACCGGGACGGCCGACTGATCCCGGTGGAAGTGAACGTCGGGCTTTTTCAATGGGGCAAGCGCCTGGTCATAATGGGCCTGGTCCGGGACATAAGCGCCCGAAAGAAAGCCGAAGAACAGATCAAGACCTCGCTCAAGGAGAAGGAGGTCCTGCTGCGGGAAATACATCATCGGGTCAAGAACAACATGCAGGTCATCAGCAGCCTGCTGAATCTGCAAGCCAAGAGTGAAGGCAGAAAAGAAGTCCTGGAGGCCCTGCGCGAGAGTCAGGATCGGATCATGGCCTTGGCCCTGGTCCATGAAGCCTTATACACCTCCGAATCCCTGGCCCGGATAGACCTGGCCCGGTACTTAAGGGGTCTGGCCGATAATCTGTTGCGTTCGTATCTGGCCGGCCGACCGCCGATTGTATTTTCTCTGGACGTTCCAGCCGGGATTGAAATCGGCCTGGACCAGGCCGTGCCTTGCGGACTCATCCTGAACGAACTCGTGACCAATTCGCTCAAATATGCTTTCCCGGACGGTGGGCCAGGCGAGATAAAGATCGTGGTCCGCCAGCGTCCTAACGATGAAATAGAAATTACGGTCAGGGACAACGGGGTGGGCCTGCCGCCGGACCTGGACATAAACGTGGCCAAGACCTTGGGTTTGATGCTGGTGACCATGCTGGTTCAGGGGCAGCTTGGCGGGAGCATCGAGTACGGCATGGAAGGAGGCGCCTGTTATAAAATCGTCTTCCAGCCTGGAGCCAAGGCCCGGAGCGTCAAGTGACCGTTTGGATTTCTTCGATCAGACCAACAAAAGGTGGCCGACATGGAAACTTTCAGACTGCCCGATGATCTATTGCTGGGCGTGGCTACTTCGGCCACGCAGATCGAAGGCGGAGAAACCAACCATTCCTGGTATCGCTGGTCCAGCCAAGCCGGCCGGACCAAGGACGGAAAGGATACCTCGGTCGCCAACGACCATTGGCACCGGGTGGACCAGGATCTAGAATTGATGCGGCGGTTGAATGTCCAGACCTACCGGCTGGGCCTGGAATGGAGCCGCCTGGAACCGAGGCCCGGGGAGTTCAGCCTCGAGGCGGCCCGGCATTATCGCGACGAAATCTCCCAACTGAGGGAGGCCGGCCTCACGCCTCTGGTGACCCTGCATCACTTCTCCAACCCTTTATGGCTGGAGGACGACGGCGGTTGGACCAATCCCCAAGTCGTCGGGCTGTTCGAACGATACACCGATTTCTGCGTCCGACAATTGGGCGACCTGGTTTCCGACTGGGTGACTATCAACGAACCCAATGTCTATCTGACCTTCGGCTACACGCGGGGCATCTGGCCGCCGGGCCGTAACGATCTCCGCGCCTTCGGAAAAGGCGCCCGGCTGATGATCGCCGCCCATATCGCCGCGTACCGGACCATACATCGCCGGCGGCGGGAAATGGGCCTGGGCGACACCAAAGTGGGCCTGGCCCACCACCTCCGGGTGTTTACGCCCAAGCACGGCCGCCTTCTGGAAAAAATGGTCTGCCGGATGTACGAGCGACTGTTTCACGACATGTTCATCGTCGGCGCGGCCGAAGGACGGCTGCTCCCGCCGCTCGGCCTGGGCCGCCCTCGAGGCCGGGGCGACTACCAGGATTTCTTCGGGGTCAACTATTACAGCCGGGACATCATCTCCTTCAGCCCCGCCCGCTACGGCGAAATGTTCGGCCGGTTCGAGGTTAAAGCCGGCGCACCGGTCAACGATCTTGGTTGGGAGATATACCCGGAGGGTCTTTATACCCTGTGCGCCCGCTATTATAAAAGATACGGCCAACCCATCTATATAACCGAAAACGGCACCCCTGACGCCCGCGACGCTTTCCGGGCCAAGTATATATACGATCACCTGCGGCAGATCAAACTACTGCGGGACGACGGCGTGGATGTGCGGCGCTACTACCACTGGACGCTCATGGACAACTTCGAGTGGGCCGAAGGCTACACGGCCCGTTTCGGCCTGATCGAGGTTGATTTTGACACCCAGGCAAGAACGATCAGGCCCAGTGGCTGGTTTTTCCGGGACGTGATCCGCGAGCGGGGGGTGACGCCGGCCATGATTGACCAGTATCTGTCCATCCGGAGCGGAGGCTGAAACCGGCTCAGGCCAGGCCGAAGGCCTGGACGCCGTCGGCGGCCTGACAGGCATGGACGGCGGGTTTCAGGCCGGTGGCTTTTTCGTATAAGAAGACGACTTCTTTTTGGAAGCGCGCGCACTCTTCTTGTCTTACCAGAGCCACGGCGCAACCGCCGAAACCGGCCCCGGTCAGCCTGGCCCCCAGACATCCAGGCAGGCTCATGGCCGCCTCGACCATGACGTTTAGAGCCGGAGTCGAGACCTCGAAATCGTCCTTGAGGCTCTGGTGGCTGGCGGTCATCAGCCGGCCCAGGGTCTCGGCCTCCCCCCGGCGCATGGCCTCGGCCGCGTCGAGGGTGCGTTCGTTTTCGCTCAGCACGTGCCGGACCCGCCTCCGGAGATGTTCCTCCGGCGGGTCGGTTCGGCTTTCGAAGTCTTTCAAGGCAAGGTCACGCAGCGACGGGACCTTAAAGAAGTCGGCCGCCGCCTGGCATTCACTACGTCGCTGGTTGTAAGCCGAATCCATAAGCCCGCGTCGAGTGGCCGTATCCAGCACCATGACCGTGAACCCGGCGGGCAAGGGTACGACCTCGGCGCTCAACGAGCGGCAATCAATCAACAGCGCGTGCCCGGCCACGCCGCCGGCGCTGATCATCTGATCCATGACCCCGCAGCTTACTCCCACCCAGTCGTTCTCCGCCCGGCGGCCGATCTCCGCCAAGTCCGCCCCGGTCAGCTTCAGACCGCCGACCTCGGCAAAAGCCTTGACCGCAGCCGTCTCCAAAGCGGCCGACGAGGACAAGCCGGCGCCAATAGGCACGTCGCCGTCCAGGACGCCTTCCCATCCGGCCAAGGCCTGACCCCGATGTTTCATGGCCCAGGCCACGCCTTTAATGTACTCCCCCCAGACCGGGCCTTCCCGGCGAAGCCGTTCTAGGGAAAAGTCCAGCATTTCGGAAAAAGCCACGGAGAAGACCCGAACCCGGCGGTCGGGTCGGGGCCTCAAAGCGATCCATACGGCCCGGTCAATGGCCAGGGGCATCACCCAGCCCTGGTTGTAGTCGGTATGTTCACCGATCAGGTTCACCCGGCCGGGGGCCCGAACCAGGAGTTGCGGTCCTTCACCGAACCTGTCCTCGAACCAGGAGATCAGACGGGTCTTAAGAACCGAATTCATCGCCGGCTCCCTTCAAGGATTTAGACGGGACCTCGGGGAGATTTCCGAGTCGCTCCGCGGCCTGTTCCGGAGTGAGGTCCCGCTGCGGCTCGGCCAGCAACTCGTAGCCCACCATGAACTTCCTTATGGACGCCGACCTTAAAAGCGGCGGCAGGAAGTGGGCGTGAAGCTGCCAATGCTCGCTTGACCGGCCGTCCCAGGGAGCGCCGTGCCAGCCCAGGGAATAAGGAAACGAAACCTGAAAGAGATTGTCGTATCTGACCAGGAGCCTTTTCAGAACGTCCGCCAGGTCCTTTTTTTCTTCCGGCGCAAGACCGGGCAGATGGGCGACGTGACGCTTGGGCAGCAGGATCGTCTCGAACGGCCAGACCGCCCAAAACGGAACCAGCACCAGCCAGTGCGGACTTTCCATCACCACCCGCTCCCGGCTGGCCAGTTCAAAGCCGGCGTAGTCCAGAAGAAGAACCGACCCGTTCTTTTGCCGATAGGCCTGCTGGCGTTCGTCCTCCTTGGCCGGTTCGTTGGGCATGGCGTCACCGGCCCAGACCTGGCCGTGCGGATGAGGGTTCGAGCAGCCCATTATTTCGCCCTTGTTCTCGAAAACCTGGACCCAACGGTATTCCCGGCCGAGTTCCGCCACCTGGGCCGCCCAAACTTCTATCACCCGCTCGATGGCGGCGACCGGCATTTCCGCCAGGGTCAGGTCGTGACGGGGCGAAAAACAGATGACCCGGCAGAGGCCGCGCACGGGCTGGAACCTGAGCCAGGGCGACTTTTCCCCGGCCCGATTGACCGGTTCCGGCAGTAGCGTGGAAAAGTCGTTGTCAAAGACAAAGGTGTGTTCATAAACCGGGTTCACCGCTCCGCCCGCCCGCTGGTTGCCGGGGCAGAGATAGCATTCCGGATCATAGGCCGGCCGCCCGGGCCTGGCCGGTTGGTCCACGTGCCCCGACCACGGCCGCCTGGTGCGATGCGGTGAAACCAAAACCCATTCGCCGGTCAGATGATTGTAACGCCGGTGGGGATGGCTGGCGGGGTCAAAGGGCTTCATCGTTCTTCCTAGGCCGGCCGTCTCATTTCACCAGGCGAAGTGAGGTCTTGATTTTTTCCTTGGGAGAAATGGTCCCGTCCTCCGGCTCCCTGGTCGGGGAAAAATCCAGGGCCTTGATGAAGACTTTACGGCCGCCGATGGTGAATATCTCCCGGCCGGTGAAATGAGGCGTTTGCAGTATCAGCATCTGAGAAACAGGCGGCACGGCCAGGAAGCTGAAATGAACATGCCACCACTCGTCGCGCTTGCTGATGTCGCGCACGAAATCCGTCACCACGGCGTAGGCGGCATTGATCGGTTCGTTTTCGTCTCCGGTCTCGTTGAGCATCAAAACCACGTCACCGACAGAGGTGCTGTCCTTGAAGCGCATGAGGGCTTTCAGTTCTTCGACCGCTTTTTCCATGCCCACGCCTCCTGGCCCGTGTCGGCTTTTCAAATTAGCAGAAGCCTCGGGCGGAGGCAAGGCGGCCGCGGCTGGCGCGGCGACCGGTTTGACACCCGGTCCGGGCAGACTCTATAATCCCCAAACTTGAAAGTTCGCCCAGGGGGAACGAAATGAAGATCAAGCTGATCGAGTTATATCACGTCTCGGTGCCGCTGAAACAGACATTCTGGCCGACCTGGATTCCCGGCTATCCCCAGACCCACAACCGCTTCACCCTGATCCGGCTGGCCACCGACGACGGCCTGGAAGGCTGGTCCGCCGGCGCGGCCATGGGCCGGGAAAGAGAAGGCCTGGGCGACCTATTAGGGGGGTATCTGATCGGCGCCGACCCGACGGACATAGACCGGATACAAAGCCTGTTAAAACAGGCCGGATTTCTGGGCTGGCGCAACTTCTGGATCGAGCCAGCCTGTTGGGACATTCTAGGCAAAAAGGAAGGCAAACCGGTTTACGAACTCCTGGGCGGTCGGGCCCGGCCGGTCGAGGTATATCTGTCCACGGGTGAGATGCACGAACCCGAAAGAAGAGTGGAAGAGTTTTTGGCCATGAAGGAGGAAGGCTTCAGGACGGCCAAGCTCAGGGTCAAGAACCATCGCCTCGAGGACGATATCCGACACATCGCCACGGTGCGCCGAGGCGTGGGCGACGACCTGGTCCTGGGTGTGGACGCCAATCAGGGCTGGCTGGTTTCCATAGTCGATCGGATACCAGCCTGGGACCTGAACCGGGCCATCGAGTTCGCCCGGGCCTGCTACGACAATAGAATCGAATGGCTCGAGGAACCTCTGGATGCCCGGGACTATGACGCCAACGCCCGCCTCAAGGAAGTTTCGGCGGTCAAGATATCCGGGGCCGAACTCAATTACGGCTGGGACGAGATCAAGATCATGTTCGAAAAGGACTGCTTCGACGTCTATCAGCCCGACGCCACTTTTGCCGGCGGGATAGCCCAGGTCAGGCAAGTCCTAGACATGTGTCACAAGAAAAAGCGCCTGTTCTCGCCGCACACCTGGACCAACGGCCTCGGATTCTACGTCAACTGGAACATGGTCCTGGCCGACAACGAAAACCGATTGCCTCTGGAATATCCTTTGGAAAGACCTTCCTGGGTGCCGGAATTCCGGGAAGGGATCATCGCCCCTATCCTCCCGGACAAGAAGGGAACGTTAGCGCCCTTCACCCGGCCGGGACTCGGCTTCGAAATCGACCATAAATTGCTCAGGAAATACGGTAAGCGCTTCTTCCGCTTGAGCGAAACCGGTTTGAAGATCAAGGTCATCCGGGAAAAAGGCCTCAAGGAAGCCCTGAAGTTAAAGAAAAAGAAGGAAGCCCAGTCCTGAAGTCCCTTGAAGGGACAACGAGCCGGGTTTTCCGAAGGAACGGAGAATTCTCAGGTTACCCTGGTTTAATAATTGAAAAGGAGAACGTTTCATGCGGGAAAATGAAGCCACGATGGATTTGCCAGGACCGCTGGAAGGAATAAAGGTGGTCGAGTACGGCGTGTTCCACGCCGGCCCGGGCGCCACGGCCATTTTGGGCGACCTGGGCGCGGAAGTAATAAAAATTGAAGCTTCGCCCGGCGACCCCGTCCGGCATTGGACCTCCATCGGCGCCGTGACCTTCGCCTTGGGCAACGGCGAAAGTTTCATGAACGAGATATCCAATCGGAACAAGAAAGGGATCAGCCTGAACATCAAGGAGGAGAAAGGCCGGCGGGCCTTCGAGCGCCTGGTGAGCCAGGCCGACGTCTTCCTGACCAATCTCCGCAAAAGCACCAAGGACAGAATGCGGCTCGATTACCGGTCCATCGCCGAGATCAATCCCCGCATCATCTACGCCGGCGTTTCCGGGTACGGCCCGGAAGGAGCGCTGGCCGACGTGGGCGCCTTCGATCCCTTGGGACTGGCCCGTTCGGGCATGATGTTCATCACCGGGTCGGATCAGCCCCGCCTGCTGCATCTCGGCGTGCTGGACCAGGCCACGGCCATTGCCGCCAGCCATGCCATCATCACCGCTCTGTTCACCCGGGAAAGGCGGGGTTACGGCCAGGAAGTCCACGTCTCCTTATACAGCACGGCCATATGGCTGATTTACGCCGATCTGATGATGAACAACGCCTTAAGCATCGACCCGACCACCTCCGGCGAGCGCAACAAACATTCCCCCTTGCGCAACGTCTTCCTTTGCCGCGACGGGAAATGGCTGATCGGCACCCACCATCCCGAATCCAAGTACTGGCCGTCCTTGTGCCGCGCCACCGGCCGAACCGACCTGATCGCCGATCCGCGTTTCGCCGACGATCAAGCCCGGCAGGCCAACTGCCGGGAACTGGTGGCCATATTCGATCAGGTCTTCGCCGCCAGGACCAGGGACGAATGGATGGAGGTACTGATCAGCCACGGCTTGATGTACAGCCCGGTCCAGACCATTCCCGAAGTCCAGTCAGACCCCCAAGCTCTGGTCAACGGGTACATAACGCCTTTTGACCACCCCCTGCTGGGCCGGTTCATGGTCCCCGGTTATCCTATCCATTTCAGCCGCAACCGGGCCGGCCACCGGGGATCGGCCCCGGACCTGGGCCAACACACCCATGAAATCCTGCGCGAGATCGGGTATACCGACGAGGAGATCGAGGAGTTAGAGCAGGCCGGAGCGGCGCCGTCAGCCTGAATCAGGTTCGGGTGGCGGCCTGGCTTCTTGGCAGGGTCTTCCAGACTTCCTTGACCTGGCCTCTGGTTTCGTCCAGGGATCGGCTGTTGTCAATGACGAAATCGGCGTAGGCCAATTTTTCGTCAATGGGCAACTGGGCCTCGAGTATCCTGGCCGCCGCCTCCCGGCTTAGGCCGTCCCGCCGCATGAGGCGCTCGATCTGGACCTCGACCGGGACATGGACCACCAGCAGCTTGTGCACCAGGTACTGTAGGTTCTGTTCGATCAGCAGCGGTATGACCAATTGGACGACGGCCCCCGGCTCCCCGGCCGTGATCCTCTCCAGCCTGGACATGAATTCCATCTGGATGCGCGGGTGGGTGAAACCCTCGAGCTTCTTTCTCTTCTCGGCGTCGTGGAAGACAATGCCCGAAAGCTTCTTGCGATCCAGGGTCCCGTCCGGGAGCAGGACTTGCCGCCCGAAATAGTCCACGATGTCCCGCCAGGCCGGCTTCTCGGGCTCGACCACCTCCCGGGCCAGCAGATCGAAGTCTATGGTTCTGGCCCCTAATTCCTCGAGCATCCCGGCCACGACGGTCTTGCCGCTGGCAATGCCGCCGGTGACGCCCAGGAGAAATCTTTCATCCCGTCCCCTTATTTCGGTCAACATGTCCAGGCCGGTGTAGGACAAGGGAAAGGTCGGGGCCAGGTCGCTTTCCGCGCCGGCGTGGCTGATGGGATAACGGACGCCCCGGCGGTATAGGGCTTCCAGACCTCGCAGCGCCTTGTCTAGATGACTTGGAGGCAAGGCCATGACCAGGTCCTCGTCCTGGGCGTGGCCGTAGCGTCGTTCGCCGTAGCAGGGGATGGCCAAATAAGGCTGGTCGTCCAAGTAACACCTGGCGATGGCGTCGGCGCAGGAAGACTCGCCCACGC
Source organism: Thermodesulfobacteriota bacterium (assembly GCA_040755515.1). Classification (GTDB taxonomy): domain Bacteria; phylum Desulfobacterota; class Desulfarculia; order Adiutricales; family JAGVGV01; genus JBFMAW01. The sequence goes on from JBFMAW010000015.1 coordinate 68,532, forward strand.
AGTAGAACCGCAGGACCTCGTAGTCCTCGAACTGGAGCGCGTTGATCAGCAGTATCATCTGGGCCGGGTTGGCGTAGATAAGGACCAGGTCGGGATCGAACGGATTGTAGACCAGGGGTCCCAGGGCCACGGCCTGATACCGGCCCAAGGGCAGGCGCGGGATCGAAGCTTCGTATTTTTCGCCGTCCCGGCGGGTCTTGACCCAGACCAGGCTGCGGAAGGTCCCGTCGCGACAGAGCTCGGGCAATTCGGCCAGCCCCAGGATGGAAGGACAGACCGGACCCAGGAAATCTTCCGCCCTGGCGCCGACGGTCCAGTCGAAACTACGGACGCGGGTTATGAGCTGGCACAAGGTCGCCTTCCTCGCCGTGCGCCGGAGGAAAGGGATTTGGTCCAGCTCCTTTTCGGACGCCAGCATCTTGAAGGCCACGGGAAAGGATTTCAGCCTGAGCAGGAGTTCCAGGCGCCGGATGGTCTTTTCCCAGTCTCTGCTTGCCGTCATCGGTGCAATTCCTTTCTCCCGGCCTTTTCCCCGGCTCCGGATCAAGCCAGGAACTGAGTTTAGGGCCTGTCTCTCGATCGGGTCAACAAGAATCCGGCGCCGGGCCGCGGACTGGTTTCAGGAGACCATCCGAATCACTGGTCCCGTTTCTTAAAGGCCTGGGCGAACGGGTTGTTGAAGGGACGCGGCGGGAGCTTCTTCCCTTGGGCTTCTCGTTTCTTCTCCGATTTAGCCGCCGCGGTCCGCTCCCGCCCGGCCTCTCTTTCGGGATTCCGCCTCAGGGACAGGGAAATCCGCTTCCTATCCAAATCAACTTCCAGCACGGTCACCGTGACTTCCTGGTGGACCTGGACCACCCGGTGGGGGTCTTGGACGAAATGGTCGGCCAGTTCGCTGATGTGGACCAGGCCGTCCTGGTGCACGCCGATATCCACGAAAGCGCCGAAGTTGGTGACGTTGGTGACCACGCCCGGGAGTTTCAAACCCGGCTTGAGGTCGGCCAGGCTCTCCACGCCCTCGGCGAAGCGAAAATGATGGAAACTTGCCCTGGGGTCCCGGCCCGGTTTGGCCAGTTCGGCCATGATATCGTTCAAGGTGGGCAGGCCGACCGAGTCGGTCACGTAACGGTTCAGGTCCACCCGCCGCCTCTGTTCTTCGTCCTTCATCAAGTCTTGCACCGTGAGGCCCAAGTCATCAGACATGCGCTCGACCAGGGGGTAGGATTCCGGATGGACGGCGCTGGCGTCGAGAGGGTTCAAGCCGTCCCGGATGCGCAGGAAGCCCGCGGCTTGTTCAAAAGCCTTGGGTCCCAAGCGCGAGACCCTGATCAAGTCCCGCCGCGATTGGAACGGGCCTTGCTCCCCGCGATAGGCCACAATGTTCCTGGCCAATTGGGGTCCCAAACCGGAAACATAGGTCAAAAGCTGTTCACTGGCCGTGTTCACCTCCACGCCCACGGCGTTGACGCAGCTTATGACCACGTCATCCAGGGCGGCCCTCAAATCAGGCTGACCCACGTCGTGCTGGTATTGTCCGACGCCGATGGATTTGGGGTCTATCTTCACCAGTTCGGCCAGAGGGTCCTGGAGACGGCGGCCGATGGACACGGCGCCGCGCACGGTCACGTCCAGGTCAGGAAATTCGGCCCTGGCCGTCTCCGAGGCGGAATAGACCGAGGCCCCGCTCTCGTTGACCATCACCAAGGCGATATCCTTGACGCAGTCCAAACCGCGGACAAAGGCTTCGGTCTCCCGGCCGGCCGTACCGTTGCCAATGGCGATGGCTTCGGTCCGATATTTGGCGCAAAGCTGTCTCAGTCTCTCTCCCGCGGCGGACCTGGCCCCTTCCGAACCGAAGGGAAAGATGGTGTCGTGATCCAGCAGCTTGCCCTGGCGGTCCAGGCAGACCACCTTGCAGCCGGTACGGAAACCAGGATCGATGGCCGTCATGTTCTTCCGTCCCAGCGGCGGGGCCATCAGGAGATGGCGCAGATTGCCGGCAAAGACCCTGATGGCCTCGAGATCGGCTTTTTTCTTGCTCGCCAGGCGTATCTCCGTCTCCAGGGACGGGGACAGGAGCCGGTTATAGCCGTCGTGAACCGCCTCCTTGACCTGGGCCGAGGCCGGCCCTTCGTCTTTGACGAACAAGGATTCAAGCAAGCTCAGGGCTTTTTCCTCGGGCGGCCTGACCTTTAAATAAAGAAAGCCTTCGGCTTCGCCGCGGCGCATGGCCAGAACGCGATGGGAAGGCGCCGATTTAACGGGCTCGGCCCAATCGAAATAGTCCCGGAACTTGGCCCCTTCCTCCTCCCGGCCCGGAACCACTTTTGATCTGAATACCCCTTCCTCTTCAAAAAGGGACCTCATTCTTTCCCTGGCCCGCTGGTCCTCGCTGATCCATTCGGCGATTATGTCCCGGGCCCCGGCCAGGGCTTCGGCCGCGCCAGCCACGCCCTTTTCGGCGTCCACAAAAGCGGCCGCCTCGGCCTCAGGATCAAGGTTCTGGTCCTGGGTCATCAGGCGGCCGGCCAGAGGTTCGAGACCTCTTTCCCTGGCCACGGTGGCCCTGGTTCTCCTCTTGGGTCGGAAGGGCAGATAAACGTCCTCCAGGGTGGTCATGGTGGCCGCGGCCTGGAGCCGGGCTTTCAACTCGTCATCGAGCAGACCCCTTTCCTCGAGGGATTTGAGAATGCTTTCGCGGCGCTTGTCCAATTCCTCCAGTCGGTTCAAACGGTCGCGAATCTCGGTGATGGCCACTTCATCCAGCGAACCCGTGACTTCTTTCCTGTACCGGGCGATAAATGGCACCGTGGCCTCGGCGGCCAGCAGTTCGGCCGTGGCCCGGACCTGTTCCGGGCGGAGTCCCAGCTCACCGGCCACCTGGGCCGCATGGTTTTCGTTCATACTATTTCCTCCATATGAATCAACCGTCAGGGTTTAGACCGGCCTGCTTTCGATCACCCGCATGGCTCTCCATTTACCGCCCCGAAAACGTGAATAAAAGGCGAAGGCCAGGACGATGGAATAGAACGTGGCGGCCAGCCAGCAGGCCTTGACGCCGAAATTGAAGACCGCTACGGCCAGATAGGTCGGCAGAATCAGCACGCCCAGGGACACCGAGCCGAGCATCAACATGACGAAGCGGGTGTCTCCCGCGCCTTTGATGGCCGAGCAGAATATTATGCTCATGGCGTCAAAAAGGGAATAGGCGGCCACGAACCTGAGCAGCACGACCGACAGGTCCAGTATCTCGGCAAAGCGTTCGGGATCGGCTTTGGCGGCGAAGGGCGCGACAAAGACCCGGGGCGCCAGGACATAGGCCGCGGCCACCAGGCCCATGTAGAGCAAGGTCAGATGAAAACCGGAATAGGCGCTTTTCTGGGCCAGACCGGGTCGCTCGGCGCCAAGGTATCGGCCCACCAACACGGACACGGCCAGGCCGGAGCCGAGCATGGGCAGGAAGGCCAGCATGTTTATGTTCAAGGCTATATTGGTGGCGGCCAGGTCATTGGTGCCCAGGCGGCCGACCAGGAGAACGAAAATCGAGAAGCCGGACAGGTCCATGAACATCTCGACGCCGGAAGGAAGCCCGTAGCGCAAAAGGCGGATAAAAAGGTCCGCTTCCGGCCGCCAGCCTTCGAGAGTGCGATAGGTCCGGTTGTGACCCGGCGTCCAGATCAGGATCAGAAAGGCCGCCAGGGAGAAAGTCCCGGCCAGGACGGTGGCCAGGCCCGCGCCGGCGATGCCCATTTCCGGGAACCCGCCGCGGCCGAAGATGAAAAGATAATTGAGACTCATATTGACGCCCATGGACAGCAGGTTGATCCACATCACCGGCCAGGGCTTTCCCAGTCCGGCGAAGAATCCGGACACGGCCGCGGCGGCTATGGCCGGGAAGCCGCCCAGGCATAGTATCCGGAAATAAATTATCTCCAAACGCCGGACCGACTCGTCATGGCCCACCAGATTGAAGATCGGCTCGGCCAGGGGAGCCAGGGCCAGTAGAAAAAGGCCGCCCAGAACAGACACATATAGGCCCTGCCAGACGGTCGGACCGATCCGCCGCGGCCGGCCGGCGCCATGATACTGGGCCACAAAGGTGCTGACGTAGCCGGCCACGCCCAGGAAAAGGCACATGATGGAGAAGTTCAGAAGTCCGGCCGGCACCGAGGCGGCTAGGGCCTCGGCCGAATACCAGGCCAGAAACATGCGGTCCACGAAATGCTGCACCGACCAGGCGCCGGTGCTGATTATCAGGGGGACGGCCAGGGCCAACAGTTCGCGGTATCCGCCCTCGGCGTTCCATCTTCGTTTTAACGACGGCATGATTTTTTCCGATCATCGAGCCCGGTGAAACCGAAGCAAGGGGGCAGCATAGCCCCGGTCGGGGCGGAGAGGCAACAGAAAAGCGGTCTGGTCCGTTAATCGTCGTCTGGAGTGAATAATACGCCAATCAGCCTGGGGAAAGGCCAAATCAAGCGGCCCGCTGGGTCAAAGCCAGCAGCCACTGGTGCAGAGGGCGCATTTTTTCGAAGCGATCAAGGCAATAGTCCACCAGAAGATCGCTGAAAAGTTCTTCCGGGACCGGGGTCTCGGTCCCGGCGTACAAACCGTTATACAACAGCAGGTCCGCGTTTTTATGGGACGGGTCGAAATCGCGCGGGGTCTTCTTGAAGTGCCGGCCGCCGATGGTGAAGAGGCCGCCGCCGGTTACCCGATCGAGGGCCTTGGCCAGGGCCGGACCATGCTTGGGGTGCACCACCGAGCGGCGGTATTCCTCGATCATCCGGTCCGGAAAGCGATAAACCCCCGCGCCCAGCATCAGACGTTGCGGTTCCAGATGAAAGTAATAACCCGAACATTCCATGCGCGGGCCGGGACCTTCCCAGAACCACAGGGCCAGATGAGTCTTGTACGGGGTCTTGTCACGGCTGAAACGAGTATCCCGGTTAAGGCGGAAGAGGGATTGATTGACCCTCGGGTCGGCCTGGACGCGGGCGGCCGTCTTCCTCAATCTCCGCCCCAAGACCAAAACCAGGGACCGGGCCGGCGTCAGGATATGCTCTTCGTATTCGGAACGGTGGCTTTCGAACCAGAGTTTGTCGTTGTTGGCGGCCAAGTCCCGGAAGAACCGCAAGGTTTCGGGCTTGAATCCGGTGAATTCACGGGCTTCGATCATCCTTTCCTCCAACTCGGGTTCCGAGTCTAAGAAAAAATGAACCCCGGCGGCTTCAGCCGGCGAGACGCGGGGTCAATCTTTTCTATTGATGAGGGCCGCCACGTAGGCCGCCCCGAAACCATTGTCAATATTGACCACGGCCACCCCCGACGCGCAGGAGTTGAGCATGCCTAAAAGGGCGGTCACTCCGCCGAAGCTGGCGCCGTAGCCCACGCTGGTGGGCACGGCGATGACCGGCCGGTCCACCAGACCGCCGACCACGCTGGGCAGCGCTCCCTCCATGCCCGCCACGACGATCAGGACCGAGGCTTCGGCCAGCCGGTCCAACCGGCCTAACAGGCGGTGCAGGCCGGCCACGCCCACGTCGGCCAGATGATCGGCCTCGTGCCCCAGGAACCGGGCGGTCACCAGGGCTTCCTCGGCCACGGGCCGGTCGCTCGTGCCGGCCGACACCACCATGATCCGGCCCCGGACCCGGACCTGGACCGGCTTGAGGATCAAGGTCAGACAGCGGGCCCGGTCGTGGTAAACGGCCTCCGGGAACCTCTGGCGTATGGCGGCGGCTTTGTCGGCGGCCAGCCTGGTGACCAGGACGTTGTCGCCGGCCTCGGTCAGGCTCTCCATGATGCCGATTATCTCCTGGCCGGTCTTGCCCTGGCCGAAGATCACTTCCGGGCAGCCCTGACGCAGGCCGCGGTGATGATCCACCGTGGCCCAGCTCGATTCTTCAAAAGGCAGGTTCTTAAGCCTGGCCAGGGCCTCTTCCACCGGCATTTCGCCGGAGCCGACCCGGTTCAGTATCTCTTTCAAGCGGTCCACGTTCATGGCGGCTAAAAATACTCCCTTATTACTTCCGGCACAAGTCCGCCTGGTCCGGCTTCCAGGCCCGGACTCGTCGAGCCGAATGCTTATTGAACCTGTTTCAGGTTGCGGCCGTCATAGGTCCAGACCGCCGGTCCCAGATCGCCGAAGGGCTTAAACTCGACCGTTATGACGTCGCCCTTGGCGCCGGCGTTGATCTTGTAGTGGCAATGGCCGAACAACAGGGAGGTCACGGCCGAACCGTCGGGACGCAGGGTCAGGAACCGGAACCGGGCCGGACAATAAACCGGGCCAGCCAGTTCCTTCAATAAAAGACTGTCGTGGGTGTTTAACCGAAATACCCGCTGGATGCTGGTATCCTGCGCGGTCTGATGCACCGGCCGGCCGTCCAGGTAAAACATCCTTTCCTGGCCGCGCTGCCTCACCCTTAGCTCTCCGGCCTTGGTCTGCAACAGGGCCACTTCCTTATCGGCCCCGTTCGCCCGCGGTCCCGGAGTCAGCGCCAGGACGGCCGCCAGGATAAGGATTTCACCGAATCTCTTGACCGAGAACGTCACCGGCACCGTCCGGCGGGCCGTCGTCGCGATCGGATGCCCGGCGGCCGGCCAGGGGGTACGAAATCAGACCGACCGTTTTGGGTCATAAGCGGCCGGTCTTCACACGCTGAAACGGAAATTGATAACGTCGCCGTCCTGAACGAAATAGGTCTTGCTTTCCAGCCTGATCAAGCCTCTTTTTCGCGCCTCGGCCATGGAGCCGGCGCTCCGCAGGTCTTCCAAGGCCACTACTTCGGCCCGGATGAAACCTTTCTCCATGTCCGTATGGACCACGCCCGCCGCGCGCAAGGCGGGTTCGCCCTTTCTCAGGGTCCAGGCCCGGACTTCATCGTCACCCACGGTGAAAAAGGAGATCAGGCCCAGCAAGGCGTAAGAGCGACGAAGGACCCTGTCCCTAGCCGAAGCGGTTATGCCGTACTCGGTTTGAAACTCGGCCGCCTCCTCGTCGGACATCCGGGCCAGCTCCCGTTCCAGTTTGCCGCGGATGACCAGACCTTCCTCGGCTTGAGTCAATCCGTTCGCTTCAGGCAGGCGGTCGTCGTCATCGGCATTGTTGAACAGAATCAATTGTGGTTTGGCCGAAAGGAAGCGGAAACCCTTCAACAAGGGCGCCTGGGCCAACTCGGATCGGCGTCTAAGCGGTGTTTCGCTTTCCAGGAGCTTCAGTCCTTCCGATAAGAGAGCCTGCTCTTCCGGGTCGGCTTTTTTGCCCCGCTTATGATCCGCCGTGATCCTTTCGAGTCTTTTTTCGATCACCACCTGGTCGGCCAGGATGATTTCCTGCTCGATCACGGAAAAGTCTTCCCAGGGGCGGGGAGAATCCAGTTCGAGGCCGTTGAAGTTACGCAGGACGTGGAGCAGGGCGTCGGCGTCCCGCACCTGGTTCAGGGCTTTTTGCAGGCTTTCCCTCTGACCGCCGGGCAGACCCGGCAGAAAATACTCGACTTGGGCGTAGGTGGTCTTCTTGGGCTCATATTGGCCGCTCAACCAATCCACGCGGCCGTCGGGCACCGGGACGGTGCCGACCCGGGCTTCGCCCCGGTGGGTCGGCTCCTCGAAGACCCTGGTCAGGGCTTCGAATACGGTGGACTTACCCGCGCCGGGCCGGCCGATGATGCCTATTTTCATCTATCCATCACGCTCCTGACCCCGAGAGGGGCTGTCTGATTCTATTAATCCCACGTTGAGGCCAAGTCAAGCGCCGGCTGCCCGAAACATCCTGGCCTTCAGGGTCGAAATGTCTTAACATGCCCGGAAACTCTGCTGGAAACCCGGAGGCGTGGATATGGACTACCAGACGGCCAGAAGCGTGCTGGCGGGCGAAAGACTGCCGGCCGTTCTAGTTGACCTGGAGGCTTTTGACTCGAACGTGGCCTTAGGGGCCCATATCCTCAGGGAAAGCGGCGGACGGCACACCTTGCGGCTGGCCACCAAGTCCGTGCGCGTGCCGGAACTCATCCGCCGAGTGCTGGCTTCGAGCCCGGTCTATAAAGGGCTGATGTGCTACTCGGCCGAGGAAGCCGCGCTGCTCGGTTCCCTGGGCTTCGACGACCTGCTGGTGGCCTACCCCACTCTCCAGGCCTCGGACTTGACCGCGCTGCGCCGGCTCCACGAAGAGGGCCGGTCCGTCTGTCTGATGGCCGATAGCCAGGCGGGCCTGGATATGATCGCCCGCCATATGGAAGGCGTGGCCCGGCCGTTCCGACTCATCCTCGACGTGGATATGTCCCTGCGGCTCTGGCGCGGCCAAGTCCATTTGGGCGTCCGGCGAAGCCCGGTCCGGACCTTGAGCGACGTGCTCGAACTCTTCGACTACTCGGAACGCTATAAAAGCGTCAAAATCGTGGGCCTGATGGGCTATGAGGCCCAGGTGGCCGGTCTGGGCGATCGCAGCCCCTTCAACCGCCTCCAGAGACCTTTGATCAGTTGGATTCGACGTCGTTCCATCAGGGACGTATCCCGCCGGAGGCGGGAAATCTCCGAAACCCTGGCCCGGCGAGGTCACCGCCTCGAGATATTCAACGGCGGCGGCACCGGCAGTCTGAACATCACCGCGCACGAACCCTGGCTGACCGAACTGGCCGCGGGTTCGGGTTTTCTCTGCTCCCACCTCTTCGATTACTATTCCAACATCAAATTCAAGCCGGCCTGCTTCTTCGCCTGCCAGGTCGTCCGCTCCTCGGACCAGGGCTATGTCACCTGCCAGGGCGGCGGGTACATCGCTTCCGGCACGGCCGGCTGGGACAAGGCGCCCCGGCCCTACCTGCCGGCCGGCCTCAAACTGGTCAGCACCGAGGGCTGCGGAGAAGTGCAGACGCCCTTGCTGGTGCCGGCCGGGACGACCTTGCCTCCGGGCGATCCGGTTCTCTTCCGCCACGCCAAGGCCGGCGAACCGGCCGAAAGGTTCCTCGAGTACCTGCTCGTGTCAGAGGACCGGATAGTCGGTCGGGTCAAGACCTATCGGGGAATGGGGTACTGCTTTTTCTGAGTCCGGGCCGACCACCCCTTCGGGAGGGCCCGTCCTCAGACCGCAGCCGCCCATAGGATGAAGCCCGAAAACGTGGAGGCGATCCATCGCCGCCCGGAGATCGAGGGTGGCGAACAATTCGGTCGTCAACCGGCGGGTTGATCGCGGTGACGGACCTTCCCGCCGGCCTCACTTAAATCAGGATGTCACCCCGTGAAAGGAAAATACTTTTTTTGAAAATAAAGTAAATACGATCAGGGGTGCGGAGTGAACAAGGGCATTATATAATTTTCAAAGCGCGCCGGGCGAGCGTGATCAGCCCCGTCGGCCGGAAGGCGTGCCATGGACTGCCGCGGACATGAGCAAGAAAGATAAAATCCCCCGGCTGCATATAGATCGCATAGCCGAAGCCCTCCTGGAAGTGCAAAGACAGTTCCCCCTGATCAACCGGCGTCTAAAGATGCACCGGGAACACCTGAGCGATGAGATCATTCAAAACATGCTGTCGGCCTACAAACACCTGGACGATTTAGTGGCCGAACAGGTGAAGATTTTTTCCGACGATGGCCTTTCGGAAATCCTGGAACTCAACCATATCGTTCTATGCGGGCGGGACGCCAAGATAAGAATGGAGTACACCCACCATCTGATCGAGACCAGCAAAAGGTTCTATGACCTCATCCAGCCCGTCAAAAGATATTATCGGAAACACAAGGATTCATCGCCGACCAAGGTGGCGTCCGAAGTTTACGTGGGCATCCTGAGCAGGCCCCAGCTTTTCATTGAAGGCAACCATCGCACCGGCGCCCTGCTGGCCAGTTACGTGCTGCTGATGGGGGGCTGTTCACCGTTTGTCCTGAACGTGGATAACGCCGTATCCTATTTCGATCCCTCGGGGCAGATCAAGTTTTCGGATAAAAGGTCCTTCAAGGGCAAGTTCAAACTCCCCAAATACGAAAAGGAGTTCAAGCTGTTCCTTGAAAACAACATCAGCGATCGCTTTGTCCTTAATCCGCAAAGCCTGAAAGGATGAGAAACCCCGCACCCGGCCGGAGCTATCAGAACCTGGCTTTTTTCTCCAATGTTCCGAGGCCGTCCAGGGCTTGGAGCAGACCGTCGCCTTGGACCAGGAAGTCCCTGGCCGCTTGGTCCTCTTTCAGGTAGGCCTGCCAGAAGGCGGTGGTGCTCATTCGAATCAGGCGGTGGATATAAGGGTCCTGGGGGTCTGATTTATGCAAGCGCCGGCCGGCGAAGACCATATGATCGCCGCCTCGGAAAACGACCAGGTATTGATCGGAATCCTGGATATGATCGAAAGGCAGGCGGCGGTCTCCCGGCTTGGTGTTGGGATCGATGGGACTATAATCCTTGTCTCCGGTCAGATGGAGGCAGGGGATGCCTATCCTTTCGAAGGAGCGGTCCGGGTGCTTCTTGGCCGCGCCCACGGGCGCGCTCATGATCACCGCGGCCTTGATCCGAGGTTCGGGGAAGGATAGTTCGCGACCCAGAGGGCCAATGAACAATTGGCCGGCCACGGCCAGGGTGGTGTAAGCGCCGAAGGAATGCCCGGCCGCGCCGGCGCGGTTCAGGTCCAGCCGACCCTGGAGCGGCCCTTCTTCCCGGTTGACCAGGGTCAGCCGGTCCAACACGAACTTTACATCGGCGGGTCTTTCCAGGCTGTTCTTCGGGTCCTCGACCGAACGGCGCAGTTCCTGGACCGGCCGTTCCTTGTCGCGCCAGACTTCATCGTCGCTGCCCTGGTGCTGGGGATGGATCGAAATAAAGCCGTGGCCGGCCCAGTGCCGGCCCAAATAGTCATAAGAGTCCCTGGTCCCCCCCAGGCCATGGGAAAAGACAATGACGGGCCAGGGGCCTCCCGTCCCCGGATAATATATCGTCACCGGCACCGGACGCCGGCGCTGCTGGTCCACCCAATCATATCTGATCATCTCCGACGTTCTTGACCCGGGTTCGGCATAATCGTTACCCGGAGGGCCGGCGTAAGCCTGAACCGCCCAGATCAGGCCCAAGGCCGCCAGCAGGGCCTTCCTGCCGAACGGCAATAACATGCCGAAGGGTCGAGGGCGGACGGTCATTCGGCCTTCTCCCGCCGGGCCAGCCAAGCCGCTCCCAGGCCGGCCACGAAACCGAAGAAATGGCTGGACCAACTCACGCCGAAGGCGGGAATGAAGCCGGAGATGATTACGCCGCCGTACAGGAACAAAACCAGAAGGGCCAGGCCCAGGGCCTTGAGGTCCCGCCGGAACAGGCCGCCGAATATCAGAAAGCCGAGCAGGCCGAAGATCACGCCGCTGGCCCCCACGTGAACCGTATGGGACCGGCCGGTCAGCCAGACCAGGCCTCCCCCGCCCAAAAGAATTATCACCAGGGCCTCGACGGTCAAATTCCGGCTGAAGGACAAGGCCAGGAAGAGCAGGATGAACAAGGGCAAGGTATTGGCCATGATATGCCGCCAGCCGCCATGCAGAAAGGGGCTGGCGACCAGGCCCGTGAGCCCGACCAACTGCCGGGGCTGAATGCCGTATTGGATCAGACCGGGCCAGATCAACTGAAACAGAAACACCAGCCACACCGCCGCCACGACGACGCCGGCGATAATCAGATTCTGGCGCACCATCATAATGCCTCCCGCTCCAATCGGAGTTCAATTCCTAGGACCTGGCCCAAAGCCTGTCCCTGGCCGGTAAAGATTCGGCTTGCTATATTAGGCTAAAATCGGCCGATCGGCAACGGTTCGGCAGCCTATGGGCCCGCCCTCGGTTATTTAGACGGATCAAAGGTCTGGCGCTCCTCCAAGTAGGTCAGGATGGCCCGGCGGTTGATCCGATAGGTCTTGGGACCGTCCTGCCGGGCCACCAGGGCTCCTTCATGAACGCGGCGCCAGAAAGTGGATTTAGACAGACCCAGCAGTCTGATGACCTGCCGGGGGGTATACCATTCCCTGGAAAAATACTGATCCGGTTCGTTCATGTCTTACGCACCTCGTAGGCGAAACGGACCACTTCCCTCCGGCCGGCGCCAATGGCGGCCAAACGGCCCGCGTTCCATTTTTCCACCACGCTTCGGTTGACGCTCTCGGCTACCCGAATGGCCTCCCGCCAGCCCAACTCCTTGAGGCGCCCGAGGGCCCCCCTGGGGAGGAAGACCTTGAGTTCGCGGCAGTGAAAAAGAAGGCCGTGCCGGACCGAGACTTTGTCCTGACCTAAAAAAATGTCATTCTGGCGGTCTTTCATCAGGCTTTTCAATTCCCGATCCAACTCCCCCAATCTGGCCCGCAGATCGTCCACGGTCCGGTACTTGCGGCGGACGGATTCCATTTCGGCCTCGGCTTCGGCTTCCTGGACCAGAACCCGTTCCGACAGAACCGCGATCTCGGCCAGCAGCCTGTCCGCGGCCTCCAGGGCCTCAGTCCCGGCCGCCGGGCCGAATTCATTGGACCGCGGCATGGAAGTCGTCCTTGAGATTAAACCGCACCCGGCCCAGCAGGTCGTTCAGGCTCAGGCGCCGCAGTTTGGCTTCCAGGGCCAGGGCGGCCAGTCCCCGCCGCCGCAGCCGGGTCAAGTAGTCCTCCAGTTCGGAGCCGGCGCTGGCCAGAAAATAACCTCCCCCATCCGATCGCGGGACCGAGGCGATGGGTACGCCGTCCAGCCGGATCTGGGTGATAAGTCGCCGGAGTTCCCGGGTGTCGTTGATCTTGTGGGCCACGGGCCGTTGGAAAACCAGTTCGAACAATTCGTCCATGCCCACGGCCTTTTCCTGGCCCACATGACCGGCTAGAGTCTCCAGGAGCCTGCTCCGCGCTTTTTCGTCTTTCATGGCCTTCCCCTTTCTTTTTCTTTTAATCACTTATCAAAATTATGTTTATGATTACCAGGCGCCAAGGGTCAACCGGCCTCGCGGCTTAAATCCAATAAATTAAGCATATTATACAGATAAAATCCCAAGGCCTGAACATCCGCCCTTCTCTATTGGCCTAATCATAATTGTGATACTGATTATTGTCAAGATAAAAAATTATTGCAATTACGATTTGTCCATGGCATAATCAGACCCGATGTCACCGGAAATGAATGGACCGGTCCCGGTGAGGGAGGATCAGATCCCCGAAGGCAGGATCAAGGTCCGCGGGCTAAACCCTGGCCTTAGCCGACGGTCCCGGAATTGGACCGATAAGACCCCGATTCAACCTGAGGCGGCAAGATGCGGCTCAAGACCGAGGTGTTGATAGAAGACGTGGCTGAATACGGCCGCCAGCACGGCCGGGGGGCCTGGGCCGAACTGGGCCGGGCTTCGGGCCTGAGCCCGGTGACCATCGGCAAGATCGCCCGGGCCGAGGTTCAGCCCACTTTGGATTCCTGGAACAAGTTGCACCGGGCCGCGCCCAAGGAGATCAGACCGCCGCTGTTCGAACACCAGGTCGGGGATTTTCCCGTCAGCTCCGACGCCGGTTCCTGGGAGGGACCGCTCCAGGTCGGCGAGAGCGGACCCGACGCACCTCGACCCTCGGGCCGGCCCCGGCGCGTTCCCTTGATCGCGTACGTCTCCGCCGGCGAAGCCTTTGCCTGGACCGACTGCCAGCTCGAACCGGGCCAGGCCCTGGAGTGGCTGCCCGCGCCGCCCGAGGGACCGTTCCATCCCAACATGTACTGCGTCCGGGTCAGGGGCGATTCCATGCTGCCTATACTGAAGGACGGCGATACGCTGTACATTCATCCCGAACAACCGGTCATGAATCATGACTTGGTGGTCTATCGGGACCAGGACTCGGCCTTCGTCAAACGGGTGGGACTGTCCGGAGAGTTGATCATTCTGAAAAGCCTTAATCCAACATATCCCGACATGGTCAAGAACAAGACCGAAGCCCTGGTCTTGCAGCGGGTGGTCTGGATCAAACCCTGATATGACTTCCCGTCCGGAGGCAAAAAAAACCGCCCTGTCGATCAACAGAGCGGGTTTTTTACGGGGGCGAAAACTTTGCGGCCGGAAAAGGCCTGGTTAATAGTTACATGGCCCGACTCTCACGGTGAGGCGGACGCGGGCTCCTTTCCCTGGCTTCATTGACTCGTAAAGTACGGCCCCCAACCTGACTGCCGTTCAACGCCTCGATGGCCGCCTCGGCTTCCTGGGAATCCATCTGGACAAAGCCGAAGCCCCGCATACGACCGGTCTCGCGATCGCTTATCAGTTTGACCGAATGAACAGTGCCATATTCGGAGAACAAGCCCTGGACTTCGGTTTCAGAGACGCTGAAAGGCAGATTCCCCACGTAAATCGTCTTCATATTCTCTCCACACTCCTGCACAGGTTCAACGTTTTCGTTTCAAGACGCGGTTCCGTCCGCGCCTTGATCCTTGCTATTCATCCAACATGCCGGTCGCCCGGTGACCCCCCGTAGCCGCCAGTACCACCGCCTGTTAGCTGATGGGTGAAAAATTTAACGGATCGGTCTTGTTTTTGTCAACAAATATTTGCGTAAAATAACCAATACGGAGGTGGTTACTATCTTCTATGTATTATCATTATTCCAACGTCAATATGTTCGGCCGGTGATATTATTGGCCACAACTAATTGGTGGACAGGTAATCGGAGCTGACTGAATTGTATTCATGAAACGAACGGGCCGGAAAGATTTTTCTTTCCGGCTCCGCCTTCAGGACCGCTTAATAATATACCCCGCGTAATTGAAGATCAGGCCCGGCTTTCATAAGCGCTTGTTCGGTTGATCAAGCAGGACAAAGGCTTTATTTGAACACGTCGGATATGGCGCGTTGAAGTCTTTTGATGGCGCCCATATCTTCTTGGGTCAAGGCCTCGAGTTCGCCCGGATCAAGGTGCACGGCCCCGCAACCGGCATTGACGCAAACGTCTATCTTGAAGTTGCCGCGGTCCACTTCGACCAGACTTCTGGTTCCGCAGCGGAAGCAATGATTCTTGTGTTCTTCGCAGTATTGGTCCGTACTTTCTTGACAGGACTTGGTCCTGAGTCTGGCGATCTTTTCTTGTTCCTGCTGACGGAAGAATAATTCCTCCGAGTCAACGCTAGTAACCTGAATCTTGACTTTCTCATTAAGGTCCATTGGCATCCTCCCTCTCATATGGCCGGTTCCGAAACCGAAGGCCGTCGGATGACGGCCATATTAGGCCAGGCCCGGCGTTTAGTCAAGAAACATCGGAACATCGCCTTGCCATAATCGGCTCTTGGGTCTATAATGCCTAGGCAAGTCAGATCAGGAAACCAAGGAGTCCGTCATGTGCGAGTGTTGCGGCAAACCGGGAAAGGCCACCATTCAGACCATAGCCCCTTGCGGTCCGGAAGCGAAAGAAAAGATCAAACATTCCCACTCTCATGGTACGGGCCATGGTCATGAACACGAGCAGGGACATGAACATGCTCATGGGCACGAGCATGAGCACGAGCATGAGCACGAGCACGCCTGAACCTTGATCGTGCCGATCCCTGGTCTCTGAATCGCGCGTCCCGATCCTGAACGGCGTGCCGGGTTTGGTCGTCCCAGGTCCGTTTTTATTCGGGCTATATAGCCTCCCTTTAGGTCCCGCCTGAATCAGGCCCCCTAAACCGAGGATAACGGTTGCGGGAATCGCTTCGCCTTAAGAAATCGGACCCTCAAGGTCCGCCGGCGGTTGGTTCGAGATTTCCGTGGACGACGGACCCACCGGCTCCAAGGTCGAAGCGAGCAGACCGGCGCCAGGCGGGGCCAGCGTGCCGGTGGCCAGGAGGCGGCGGTAATAGGCCAGCACCAGGCAGGTCAGAGGCAGGGCGAGCAACAGACCCAACATGCCTAGCAGCTTGCCCCAAACCGACAGCGAGAGCAGGATCATGGCCGGACTTAACCCGGTGACCTCCCCCATTATTCTGGGCGTCAACAAGGTGCCGTCCACGATCTGCACCAGGATGAATACGGCCACGGTCAGGCCCAGGCTCAGCCATATGCCGCCGCCGGTTTCCAAGGCCCTGACCAGAGCCATCAAGAGGGCCGGCGGCAGAACCAGCAAGGGCAGGTAGGGCACCATGTTCAGCACCCCGGCCAGGAGCCCCAGCAGGATGCCCAGCGGCAGGCCGATCAGGGAAAAGCCCACGGCGAACAGAGCGCCGACGATGGCCGCCACCAGGGCCTGGGCTCGGAAATGGCGGTTCATGGCCGCGTCAAAATCATAGATGAAGGCCACGATGCTTTCCCGATGGGCCGGCGGGAGCAGTTCCTTCCATCCGACCCTCACCTTCTGATAATCCAGCAGCAGGAATACCAGGTAAAGAGCTATCACGCCCAAGCCGATCAGGCCGGTGAGAAAAGTCGCCGTGCCGGTGATCAGACCCCAGACGCCGGGCATGACTTTTCTGGCCACGGCTTCGGCCACTTTCCAGAAGCTGCTGCTCTTGAACAGCTCTTGAACTTCCGGCCGGCCGGCCATATCCTTGATCATCTGCCACAGGTCCGGCGGCAGGGCCTGAGCCGCCCGGACGGCCCAGGACGAGTTGTTGACCAGATCGGAAACCACTCGCCCCATGTGGCCGATCTCGCGTCCTATCATGGGCAGGATGATCATCACCAGAAGAGCTAAAGCGATCAGAACCAGGATCAGGCTGATGATCACCGCCGCCAGCCGGTTCGGAACTTTTTTCTGAACCAGCACCACCAGCGGATTGAGCAGATAGGCCAGGAGCAAAGCCACGGCAAAGGGTATCAGGACGTCGCTCAAGTAACTCAACAACAGGACCAGGCCCCATAAAAGCCCGGCGGTGATCCCCAGGCGCACCACCCGGTCCAGGGTAAAGGGCTTGCTGTCCAGCACCGGCTCCCTCCTTTAAACTTAAAAAGTGATCATCCTAGCTTGCGTCCATGGTGGTGAAAAACGGTTCGAAGACATGATCCAGGTAAACACTCTCACCGGCTGAAATCAAGCAGATATTGATTGACAAACCCTGACGCCGGCTAATATAATGATGACCATGTGGTGTAGCGCGCGCCTAGGCTTTTACTTTTACTTTTACCGGAGGTGGACCGGTACGTCCTAGTGCGCGGGCGTAACGATCTGAAACCCAAGCGGAGCGCACGCTCCGCTTTTTTTTTCCACGCTTCCGCCGCGGGAAAAGGTGATCAGGACATGCCCGCCCCAGCCAATATCGCCGCCGCCCTGGAGCGCGGCGGTTTGAAAAAACTGACCGTCAGCGACCGCCTCGGCCTGATCGGCCTGATTGATGAAAATTTGAGGCTGGCTTCGAGCCAGGGTTCGAGCGTGGCCGATCTTTTCGGCAACCTGTGGGACCTGGTGGCCGCCACCGTATCCGGCAGCAAGATAGACCGGCTCAAGCCCGAGCATACCCCCAACGGCTTCCGGGTCTGGGCGATCAACGCCGAAACCGGTGAGAACCTGGGCCGGCTCCACATGCTCTACTTGAACAAGCCCATTCCCTGCTATTACCTGGTTTACGTCGAAGTGGCGCCGCCTTACCGACGCAAGGGGCTGGGCCATAGAATCCTGACCCACTTCAGGGAATTTCTGATCGAGAAGTCGGCCATCGGCCTCCTGGACAACATCATTCCCGAGGACGACCCGACTTTCGATATTTATTTGAAACAGTGCTGGCAGCCTTTGACCGACTTCATCGGCCGTGAATCACCGGATTTGGATGGGTACATGATTTACGTGCCCCCCCGCTTCCAGGACCGCGATCTGTCCCTGGCCGCGCTCAAACTGGTGCACCACCTCAAACGGCGCCGCGCGGCCATAGACATGAGGGACAACGAATTGATGGTCCGACAGACCATCGCCGAATTCAAGGACCTGTACGCGGCCCTGGTCGCTTATTTCGACGAACAACTCAGGACCGGCCGGTCCACCACCTTGATGAGGTTCATGTTCACCCGATACGTGACCAAGCTCATCGCCTTCAGGCGGAGGATCAGCGAACTGCTGGGCTACACCGGCGGCGAATCCCTGGAGCAGATCGTTCTTACGGACGAGGTGTCGCATCTGCCGATTCAATCCTACCCGCCCTCCGCGCTTTCGGATCGGCCCACGGTTGTTTTCGCGGATGAAAGACTGGCCAAGCTGCTGCCTGATGATCTGAAGACCGATCCCAGCGCCACCATAGAACGACTGCCCAATTATCGGCGGCCCAGCCTGACGGCATGGCTGGCCCTTCGGGGCCGTGACGAAAACACCCCCTTGACCATCGGCGACCTCATGGAACTCGGCTTTGATCCCACCCGTCTGAAGGAGATCGTGATCGAGGGCGAGACTTTCATCTTTGAACGACTTCAGGCCAGGCAGTTGACCGATCTCAACGGAAAGAAGGAACTGCTCGAGCGGGTCGCCCGGGAAATGCCCGGCCTCAGGACCGGTCAGACCATGATCAGGGTCAATCCGCCGCTTTTGGCTATCTCCCACCGCGGCAGCCTGTTCGTCCTCCGACGCAAGGTGGAAGGCATACACTGGGATGAGGCCGTGGAGCAGCTTCAAACCGAACCCGGGCTGAAAAGCTTCAACTCCTACCTGAAGGTGGACCGACTCATTCGATCAGCGGTGCGCCAGACCGGGGAAACCATCGGCCGCGAACTGGGCGTCAGCGACAGACAAACGCGTGAGCTTTTGACTTTCTTCATCTCCTGGGACCTTCGGGCCAACCGGCCCTTGCTGATAGTGGACCTGGCCGGCTCCAGCCTGGAAACCCTCTGGCTGGCTTGATCCCGAAAGTATGATCACCGGGTGAGGCGCCGGGCTTACCCAGGCACCCGTTATTTCCCCATATCTTGCCTTCCCGCCTGATGTTGGTATAATATCTCATCCATTAGCCATTTCAGCCTTATCCTTGAGGAGACGTCATGGGGAAAAAGGGGGTCATTCTACTGCTTTGTCTGGCCGGGCTGTGGCTTCCCGCCTGCGCCCAGGACCCGGAATACGTTAAACTCATGACCACCAAGCAAAGCGATTTCATGAGAATAATCGGCGATCCGGACCAAGAAATCAGGCGGTTGACCTTAGAAATAGACCAAGGAGGGTTGCCCCGGCCGAAACTGGCTCGAGCCTACCTGGACCGCGGCAAGCTTTACAGTTTCAAGAAAGACATGCAATTCCGGGCCATGTCCGACTTCAACACCGCCCTCGAGTTGGAGCCTCAGTTGGCGGACGCCTATTATTTCCGCAGCGTAGCCTGGGAGAGAAGAGGCGAGATGCCGTCGGCCCTGGCTGATCTGAAACGTTTCCTGACCCTGGCCCCCGACGATCCGGACGGCCCCAGGCGACTGAAAGACATGGAAAACCGCCTAGGTTCGGCGGCCATGAAAAAGCTTGAAGCCGATCTGGCCGCCTCCAAGGAGGCCCTGCCTCCAGCCGATCGGTCAGCGTTGGAATCAGAACGGGAAAAGGTGAAGAAGCTCGAGGTGGAACTGGCGGCTTTGCGGGCTAGGGAGAACAAGCCGGCCGTCCAGGAATTAAAAGCCAAGCCGGAAAGCTCCCAGGCGGAATCGGAAAAGATCAAGGAGTTGGAAGCCCAGTTGGCCAAGGTGAAAGAACTCGAAGCCCAGTTAGCCAGACAAAACGAGATCAAGGCCCAACGGGCCGCCCAGGTCTCCGCGGAACGCAGAGTGGCCCTGGTGATCGGTAACGCCGCCTATAAGGAATCGCCCCTACAGAACCCGGTCAACGACGCCGAAGACATGGCCCGGTCTTTGAACCGGTACGGTTTCCGGGTGATAAAGCTACTGAACGCCACCCGTGAAGGCATGAAAGCCGCGGTGCGCGAATTCGGCGATCAGATCAAGCAGGGCGGCGTGGGCCTCTTTTTCTACGCCGGCCACGGCTTGCAGGTGGACGGTGAGAATTACCTGGTGCCGGTCAATGCCAATGTGCAGCGCAAGTTCGAAGTCGGGGACGAATGCCTGAAAGTATCCTCGATCCTGGGGGCCATGGAGGAAGCCGGCAACCGGTTGAACATAATCATTCTTGATGCCTGCCGGGACAACCCTTTTCGAGGTTTCCGCGGTCCCGGGCGCGGCCTGGCGGAAATGACCGCCCCGCGAGGCTCGCTACTGGCCTACGCCACCGCGCCGGGTTCGGTGGCCAGGGACGGCGACGGCCGCAACGGCCTTTATACCGCCATGCTGCTCAGGTTCATGCCCACCTCGGGCCTGACCATTGAAGGCCTGCTCAAGAAGGTCCGGGTGGCGGTCATGGAGGCTTCTCGGAACCAGCAAGTGCCCTGGGACGCTTCGTCGCTGACCGGCGAGTTCTATTTCGAGCCCTGAAAACTCCGCCCGTCGCCCGGTGGTCGTATATCCGTTTCAGGCCTGGCGCAGGTGGTTGATGAACTGGGCCAGGGTCATGACCTTGAATTTCTGCCTGACCCGTTTAGCGCTGGCCAGGTTATGCAGGCAGGAATTGCATTCGGTCAGGACCACCTGGGCTCCCACCGCCTCGGCCTCCTCGAGCCGCCGTCGGGCCATGGCCAGGGAGTTCTTGGGGTACGCGCCCTTGACCCCGCCCCCGGCGCCGCAGCACAGGGCGTTGACCCGACAGTGGGCCATCTCCACGAAGTCGGGCGCGATCTTCTTGATGACTTGCCGGGGCTCGTCATAAAAACCACCGTGCCGGCCCAGGTCGCAAGGATCGTGATAGGTTACCTTCAGGTCGCTTTTCACCCCGAAATCGAAGTCCTGCCAGAACCGGCTCAAGGGCAGGAGATTCAAGCCGCGGTCGCGGAGCGGCTTATATTCGGCTCTCTCCCTGAACGTGCGCAGGCAATAAGGGCAGCCGGTCAAGACGGTTCGGGCCCCGGTGGCCAGAATGGCCTCCACGTTTTGTTCCACCAGGCGAGGATTCAAGTTATAACCTAAATCCTCCAAGACGCCGCCGCAACAGGCTTCGTCTATCATAGTGTAGTCAACCTTCAGGTGGTCCAGCAGGTCCAAGGCGGCCGTGGCGGCCGCCGGTTGCCTGAAAAGCCCCACGCAGCCCAGGAAAAAGACCACCTCGGCCTTTTTCCGCCTGGGGCGGCCCTGGTCCACCGGCCTGGTTTCGGCGTAAATGTTGTCGCCCTCGGCCAGGACCCCCCGCAACGCCTGGAAAACAGGATGCTCGATTCCGCTCCGGACCAGGTCCCGCCGGGCCAGCTTGACAATCTCTGGCACCTTGACTCCGGACCGGCAGTTCACCGAACAACTCGCGCAAGTCGTGCACTGATAAAGGCTCTCGGCCAGCGCGCCGGACAGGGGCAGCGCGCCCTCCATCACCTCCTGGAGGATCAGCATCTTGCCCCGGGCGTTCAGGGCCGGCCTCAGGGTGGCCCCGAATACCGGGCAATAGGCCTGGCAAAAACCGCAGCGGGAGCATTGGCGGACCTGTTCTCCGAACTGTTTTATGAAATCGTGACTTTGTTCCATTTTATAATTCCAACCCCATTTTTCCCGGATTGAGAATGCCGTTGGGGTCGAGCGTCCGTTTGAGGGCATTCATCACCCTCAGGGCCGTCGGGCCGTGTTCGAGGGGCATGAACCTGGCCTTGGTCAGGCCTATGCCGTGCTCGCCGGTCAACGTCCCCCCCAGCTCGATGGACAGCTTGAAAATATCCTCGACGGCCAGTTCCGCCCGCCCGGCCTGATCAGGATCGGAACCGTCATACATTATGTTCGGGTGGAAATTGCCGTCGCCCAGGTGACCCAGGATGGCCAGCCGGAGATGGCGCCGGCGGCCTATCTCCTTCAGGCCGAGCAGCATGTCCGTGATTCGGCTCAGCGGCACGGTCACGTCTTCGACCAGGAGGTTCCGGTCCAGGCTGGACAGGGCGTTGAAGACCGAACGCCGCGCCTTCCAGAAGCGTTCGGCCTCGCGGGGCGACCCGGCCCTGGTCACGGCGGCGGCGCCGTTGGCCTTCAGCGTCTCGACGAGCCGGTCCATCTGGAAGTCGGCTTCGGCCGGCGTGAAGCCGTCGGTTTCGGCCAGGATCATGGCCGCGGTTTCCTCGAGGCCCAACCCGGCCGTCCGGTTGATGGCCCGGAGCGTCTCCTGGTCCAGAAACTCGAGGACGCTGGGAATTATCCCGGAGCGCATGATGGCGCTGACGGACCGGCCCGCCTGGGCCAGGTCGTCGAAACAGGCCGTGCCGGTGGCCACGGCCAGGGGTTTGGGATTGATCTTGAGAGTGATTTCGGTGATCACCCCCAACGTGCCTTCCGAGCCGATGAATATTCTGGCCAGTTCGTACCCGGAGACGCACTTCATGCAGCTTGAACCGGCCCGCAGAACCGACCCGTCGGCCAGGACCACTTCCAGACCCAGCACATAGTCGCGGGTGGTCCCGTATTTGGCCCCTTTCATCCCGCCGGCGTTGGTGGCCACGTTACCGCCCAGGGTGGCCACCGATCCCGAGGCCGGATCGGGCGGAAAGAAGTAACCGTATGGCTCGAGGGCCTTCTGCAGATCGGCGTAGACCACGCCGGGCTGGACGACGGCCAAGCGGTCCTCGAGGCTGATTTTCACGATTCTGTTCATCCGGATCAGGTCCAGGATCAGCCCGCCTTTTATCGGCACGGCCATGCCGGAAAGGCCCGTCCCCGCGCCCCGGGGAATGACGGGCAGACGTTTCTCGTTGGCCAGTTTCAAGATCGCGGAGACATCGGCCGTGGTCCGCGGCCAGACCGCGGCCTCGGGCCGATGCCTTTCCTCCGAGGCGTCCGAGGAATAGGAAATCAAGTCTATCAGGTCGTCCGTGAAGTTTCCCGACCCGACTATCTCGGCCAGGGCGCGTTTGATCTCGATATCCATGCGTTTTCCTTCGTTAGGTCGATCAGGCCTTGGTCAGGACGGCCAGGGCCTCGGCCAGGGCCTCGATCACTTCATCCAAGAGCCTTTGTTCCACGTTCAGGGGCGGGATGAAGCGGATGACGTTTCCCTTAACCCCGCAGGTGAGCAGGAGTATCTTCTTCTCCCGCAGGCGATTGGTGATCCGGCCGGCCAAGTCCGGGTCAGGCGACCCGTCGGCCTTGGCCAGTTCGAGGGCGTTCATCAGGCCCAGACCGCGGACGTCGGCGACGGCCGGATAATCCGCCTTGAACTTCAACAAGCGGGCGCGGAAATATTCGCCTTTTTCCCTGACCGCGGCCAGAAAGTCGGGCCGAGACACTATTTTCAACAGGGCCAGGCCGGTGGCGCAAGCCACGGGATGGCCGCCGAAGGTGGTGCCGTGGGCGCCCGGCGGCCACTTTTCCATTATTTCCCGGCGGGAGGCGATCACGGCCAGGGGGAAGCCGCCGCCCACGGCCTTGCCCAGGCACATAACGTCCGGCTGGACGTCGAAATGCTGGCTGGCGAAGAGCCGGCCGGTGCGGCCCAGACCGGTCTGGACCTCATCGAAAATGAGCAGGGCGCCTAGATCCCGGGCCAGGCGGCCCAGGGCCTCGACGTATGGCCCAGGCGGCACCACGTAACCGCCTTCGCCCATGACCGGCTCGAAAAGCACGGCGCTGACGTCCTCGCCCGGAATGATGTAATTCAAGTCCTGTTTCAGGTACTCCAGGCATTCCAGGCCGCAGTCGTCCGGCTTCCGGCCGAAGGAGCAGCGGAGGCAGTAGGGATAGGGGGCGAAGTAGACCTGGGGCATGAACGGGGCGTAATGTCTGCGGAAGCTCACGTTCGAGGACGTGACCGAGGCCGCGCCCATGGTCCGGCCGTGGAACGATCCCCGAAAGGCGACGATCGAAGTGCGGCCGGTGACGTACCGGGCCAGCTTGAGCGCTCCGTCCACGGCTTCGGCGCCGGTGTTGGCCAGGAAAAAGGCCTCCAGGCCGCCGGGCGCGTGTCGTTTGAGCTCCTCGGCCAGTTCCAGGGCCTGGGGATAGGTGACCAGGTTAAAGGAGACGTGGCCCAGGCGCCTGATCTGGCCCAGGGCCGCCTCGACCAGGGCCGGATGGCCGTGGCCCAGCGCGTTGACGGCGATGCCCTGAACGAAATCCAGGTACCTGTCTCCGTCGATGCCATAAAGGTACGGCCCTTCGGCCCGGTCAACCACCAGGTCCGTGGCCTTTTTCAGGCTGGGCGCGAACAGTTCCTGATAGGCGCTTTTCAACCTGTTCTTATCCATGTTCGATCCTCACTTTCCTTTGTTATCGCGGATTCAAGCCGGCCGACCGGATTTCGCGGTCGGCCCGGTTCGGCTTTTTTCTCGGGGCTAAACATGACCAGGATGGATTTAAAAGCCCAGCAGGCGCGGCACCCAGAGCGTGGTGGCCGGAATATAGGAAACAGCCAAAAGCACCGCCACTTCGACCAGAATGAAAACAAACACCCCTCGGCTCATCTCCTCCAGCGAGACGCCGGCGATCGGTCCGGCCACGAACAGGACTTCGCCCAGAGGCGGAGTGATGAGCCCGATCGTGGTGTTGAGAACGAAGATGCAGCCGAAATGCAGGGGATCAATGCCCAGGCCGGCGGCGATGGGGGCCAGGGTGGGAGCGAAAAGGATGATGATGACCACGTTGTCCATGAACGTGCCCAGAAACAGCAGCAGGACATTGGCCATCAACAGGAACATGACGGGCGAAAAACCGGTCAACAGGACCGCGGCCTGTCTGGCCACCTGCTCGATGGCCACGACCCAGCCCCAGATGGTGGCCGTGCCGACGATGATCATGACCACGGCCGTGATCACGCCTGAATTGATGAGCATCCGGGGGAGTTGCGCGACCTTGACCTGCCGGGTGATGAACAAGGTCACTATCAAGGCGTAGCCCACGGCTACGGCCGAGGCCTCGGTGGCGGTGAAGACGCCGGAGATGATGCCGCCTACGATGATGACGGGCATAAGCAGGGCCAGAAAGACCTTACGGAAACCGGCCAGAATATTCCGCCAGGTCACTTTCTCTTCCCGAACGGGATACATTCTCTGGCGGGAAATGACGTAGGCCGCGGCCATCAAGGCCAGGCCCAGCAGAATACCGGGTACGAGGCCGGCCATGAACAGGGCGCCGATCGAGGTTCCGGCGGCCAGGGAATACAACACCGCCGGGATGCTGGGTGGAATGATCGGTCCGATGACGGCCGCGGCCGAAGTGATCGAGGCGGCGAAGACGCGGTCGTACCCGGCCTTGTTCATCATGGGAATGAGCACCGAACCCAGGGCGCTGGATTCGGCGATGGCCGAACCGGTCATGCCGCCGAAAAACATGCTGGCCAGGACGTCGGCCATGGCCAGGCCGCCCCGGACCCGGCCGATAAGCAGAATGGAAAACTCGACCAGGGCCTCGGTGATCTTGCCCTGGGACATGAGTTCGCCGGCCAGGATGAAGAAAGGAATGCACAGCAGGGGAAAGCTGTCCATGCCGGCATATATTTTCTGGGCCATGATCTGGAGAGGGATGTCGCCCATGGCCAGCAGGGCGGCGAAGGCGCTTACGCCCAGGCTGAAGGCGATGGGCATGCCGATGACCATGGTGACGATCGTGACCGCGGCCAGGATAAAGATCACCACTGTTCAATCCCCCCCGCGGTCTCTTCCTGGGATTCGAATATCCGGGCCGGCCGGCGCAAGGCGGCCAGATAATGGAAGATCATCAGCAGACAGCCGGAGGGTATGGCCAGGTACGACCAGAACATGGAAAGCCTGAGCGCCGGGGTGTACTGCCTGGCCTGGGAGAGGGAAAGCTTTAACCCGAAACAGCCGACTATGAAAAGAAAACCGATCACCACCACGGCGTTGAGGAGCATCAGCGGCGCCCGGTAACGACCCAGCCGGTTGACCAGGAACAACACACCGATATGGGCGCCCGACCGGACGGCTATGGCCGCGCCGATCATGCTGATCCAGATGAGCAGCAAGCGGGCCAGGGGTTCGGTCCAGGATATGGAGAACTTGAAGGCGAAGCGGTTGACCACTCCGAACAGGACGTCCAGGACCATGACGGCCATCATCACCGCCATCAGGCCTCGGGAGAACCGATCCAGGCCGCGGCTCAGTCTGTCCAACCAGATCCACATCTCGATTCAATCTCCGGCCGGCCCGGCTTCCTTTCCCGAACGAGGACGGTTCTTTCGCCCGCCGCGGCCGAGGGCTCCGGCCGGTCCTGGTTTCTCGCGGCGATGGTCCGCGCCCCGGCCCGGGGGCCGCGCCCCGGGCCGTGATCTGGTTTATTACTTGAACAGGTCCTTTTCGGAGTCCTGGACGGCCTTGAGAACCTTGTCCACCCAGGCGTCGCCGATCTGGGAACGGATGTAGGGCACCACGGCCTTCTGGACGGTGTCCCGGAAGCCCTTGAGTTCAGCCGCGGTGGGCGTGTAGATGGTCATACCCTTCTTTTTCAGGTCCTCGACCCAGAGGGTGTTGCCCAGGTAGAGTTGGGCCCGGAAGATGGTGATGGCCTTCAGGGCCGCGTCCTGGACGATCCTTTTCTGTTCCGGCGTCAGGGACTGGAAGGTCTTCTCGCTGATGGTGATCGGCAGCACGCCCAGGGTGTGGCCGTCCGCCACAACGTACTTCTGGACTTCATAGAGCTTGGCCTGCTGGATCATGGAGAAGGGGTTCTCCTGGCCGTCCACCACGCCCTGCTGCAGGGCCGTGTACAGTTCGGACCAACTGATGGGCACGGCCTGGGCGCCCAGGGACTCCACCATCTTCACCTTCTCCGGCGACTGGGTGACCCGGATTTTAAGGCCCTTGAAGTCGGCCGCGGTCTTGACCGGCTTCTTGGAAGTGGTGAAGTTGCGAAAGCCCAGGAAGGACCAGCCCAGGATGCGGACCTTGATCTTGTCCAGGACCAGCTTCTTCATCTCCTGGCCGGCCGGACCGTCGAGGGCCTTGAGCAGGACCTCCTCGGAGTCGGTCAGATAGGGGATGGAAAAAGCCATCCATTCCGGCACGAACCCGGCCAGGGGTTCGCAACTGGAGGTGGACATGTGCAGGATGCCTTCCTGCAGGCTCTGCCATTGTTCCCGTTCGTCGCCGAGCTGGCTGTCCGGATAGATTTTCACCGTGATCTGGCCGCCGGTCTTTTCCTCGACGATCCGGCTGAAGACCTCGGCCACGGTGTGTTCGGACGACAGCCCCGCGCCCTCGATGGTGGTCAGGGTGATCTTGTTGACCGGCGCTGACGTTCCCAGTTTGAGTTGCATCTTGGCCTGGGCCGCCGCCGGCGACGCCCCCAGACAGATCAGGGCCGCCACGACGGTCAACGTCGCCAAAATGGCGCCTACTCTCCTTGCCATAAACGCTTCCTCCTTTCTGCTTCGGGTGGTGTTTCCCGTCCCTCCAAAATTTTGATGATGATCTTCATCGAATTCAGGATGTGGCGGGCCATGGCTTTCCGGGCCCGGGCCGCTTCCCCCCGGGTCATGTGTTCGAGTATCTGGGTGTGTTCCCGGTAGGTCTCCATGAAGCTGACCGGGCGGAGGTGGTCGTACAGGCGGGCCAGCCTGACTTGGCCCTGCAGGCTCTTCAGGGTTTGAGCCAGCAGGGCGTTGTGGCTGTAGTCCGCGATCTGGCGGTGAAAGGCTTCGTCCGCGTCGTTGAATCCGGCCAGGTTCTGGTCCTTCATCAGGGCCGGATAAGCGGCCAGGATATCCCGCAGGGTCTGGGCCTTTTCCCGGTCCAGGTTTTTGGTGGTCAGGTCCACGGCCATCTCTTCGAGGGTGGCGCGCAAGGTGTAGAGGTCTTGGACTTCCCGGGTGGAGAAGACCTTGACGGTGAAGCCGCGGTTGTGCCGGGCCTCGAGCAGTCCTTGTTCGGCCAGGCGGATGAGGGCCTCCCGGACCGGAGTGCGGCTCAGGCCGAACTTCTCGGCCATCTCCTTGTCCGAGACCCTGACGCCGGGCAGGAGTTTGAAGTTGAGGATGCGGCTCCTCAGTTCGAGGAAGACTTCCTGGGTCAGGTCTTTCTTGGTCATTGTCGACATGATTGCATACTAAAATGACTACTGTCAAGTATTATTCCGGGAGACCGCCGAAACGTCTTGACAGCGCCGGGCCGGGCTGATATCCTAAGCGGCCAAGGTGAAGCAAGAATGATCCGCGGCTTCAAGACCACCCTGACCCTGTTGCTGCTGGGCCTCCTGGCCCGAAGGCGGGGTGGTATGTAGCCACTGAACTTTTACGACGCTCGAAAGCCCCGCCGACAAACCCGGCGGGGCTTTTTATTTGGCCGGCCGGCCACGGCCGCGGCCGATGGAAGAAGGAGGAAGGAAATGGGAGAAAGGATTTATCTCTTCGACACTACCTTGAGGGACGGCGAGCAATCACCCGGCGCCAGCATGAACGTCAGCCAGAAGCTCCGGGCCGCCAAGGCCCTGGCCCGGCTGCAGGTGGACGTCATCGAGGCCGGGTTCCCGGTGGCCTCCCAGGGCGACTTCGAGGCGGTGCGGCTCATCGCCCGCGAGGTCAGGGACTGCCAGATCGCGGCCCTGGCCCGGGTGCACGAAAAGGACATCCAGCGGGCCTGGGAGGCCGTGGCCGAAGCGGAAGACCCCCGCCTGCACGTCTTCGTCTCGACCTCGGACATCCACCTCGAGCACCAGATGAGAAAGAGCCGGGAGGAAGTCCTGGACATGGCCGTGGCCGCGGTCAAACTGGCCCGCGGCTATACCGCCAACGTCGAGTTTTCGGCCATGGACGCTTCCCGATCCGATCCGGACTACCTGGTCCAGGTCATGACCGCGGCCATCGAGGCCGGGGCCAAGGTGATCAATGTCCCGGACACCGTCGGGTACGCCATACCCTCCGAGTTCGGCGCCCTGATCAAGTATCTCTTCGATCACGTGCCCAACATCCACCGGGCCGTCGTCAGCGCCCACTGCCATAACGATCTGGGCCTGGCCCTGGCCAATTCCCTGGCCGCCATCATGAACGGCGCCCGCCAGGTCGAGGTCACGGTGAACGGCATCGGCGAACGGGCCGGCAACACGGCCCTCGAGGAACTGGCCATGCTGCTTAAGGTCCGGGCCGACGTCCTGGGCTTCGAGACCCGTATCGTCACCCAGGAAATCTACCCCACCAGCCGCCTCATCTCCAACATCACCGGCCTGTCCGTCCCGGCCAACAAGGCCATAGTCGGCGCCAACGCCTTTGCCCACGAATCCGGCATTCACCAGGACGGCGTGCTTAAGGAAGCCGCCACCTATGAGATCATGCGGCCCCAGGACGTGGGCATCAAGAAAAGCGACCTGGTCCTGGGCAAACATTCGGGCCGCCACGCCTTCCGGGACAAACTCTCCGCCCTCGGTTATGACCTGGACGACCCGGCCGTGGACCGGCTCTTCGTCCGTTTCAAGGAGGTGGCCGACAAGAAGAAGGAGGTCTTCGACGAGGACATCGAGGCCATAGTGGCCGACGAACTGGTCCGGGTTCCGGAGAAGTTCAAGCTGGTCTATCTCAACGTCAACGCCGGCAACACCATCCGGCCCACGGCCACGGTGGCCCTGGACATCGGCAGCGACACCCACGTGGTCAAGGCCGGCTTCGGCGTCGGCCCCATAGACGCCTGTTACAACACCATCGCCGACATGACCGGGACCAGGAGCAAGCTGCTCCACTTCGGCATCAGCTCCCTGACCGGCGGCACCGACGCCCAGGGCGAAGTCACGGTCAAACTCGAGGAGGACGGCCTGACGGCCCTGGGCCAGGGGTCGGACCCGGATATCATCGTGGCCAGCGTCAAGGCCTACGTCAACGGCTTGAACCGCCTGGAAGCCATGAAGCAGAACCCCTATCGTTCCTATTATTGAGGCCGGTCCGGCCGGGCCAAGGCAAGTCCCGGCCTGATAAACCTCCGGGCGCGATGGACCTGATGGCTCTGACCCCGAAAATGCTGCCGGGGTCGGATGGCTTATGGTAGAATAAACCCCGTCGGGAAATGGAATCCGCGGGCGATCGAGCCGACCTCCTCGGACGGAGAGAAGGCCGGAACGAAAATCTTTTAGGGCAAGGCCGGAAGGTGTTCCAGGCCTTGAGGGAGAGAAGGATAATGGGCAAGAGATTCAACGTGGCCGTCGCCGGGGCCACCGGCGCCGTGGGCCGGGAAATGGTCAAAGTCCTCGAACAGCGCGAGTTTCCGGTAGCCAGCCTGAAACCGCTGGCCTCCGAGCGATCCTTGGGCAAGTCCGTCGAATTCAACAACCGGGAAGTGCCGGTCGAGGTTCTCGGACCGGATTCCTTCAAGGGCGTGGACCTGGCCCTTTATTCGGCCGGGGCCGGAGTAAGTCGGCAGTCCGCGCCTCTGGCCGCCCAAAGCGGCTGCGTGGTCGTGGACAATTCCTCGGCCTGGCGCATGGACCCCGAAGTGCCCCTGGTGGTGCCCGAGGTAAACCGTCACGCCCTTAAAAAACACCACGGCATCATCGCCAACCCCAACTGCTCGACCATCCAGATGGTGGTGGCCTTGAAGCCTCTTCATGACGCGGTCGGTATCAAAAGGATAGTGGTCTCCACCTACCAGGCCGTGAGCGGAACGGGCCAGAAGGCCGTGGACGAGTTGTCCGCCCAGGTCCGGGCCCTGCTTTCGATGCAGGACCCCCAGATCAAGGTCTATCCGCACCAGATCGCCTTTAATTGCCTGCCTCACATTGACGTCTTCCTCGAGAACGACTATACCAAGGAGGAAATGAAAATGGTCAACGAGACCAGGAAGATCATGGAGGACGACTCCATCCTGGTCTCGGCCACCACGGTGCGGGTGCCCGTCTTCTACGGTCATTCCGAGGCGGTCTGGGTGGAGACCGGGAAAAAGATCACGCCGGCCGAGGCCAGGGAACTGCTGCGAAAGGCGCCGGGGGTCAAGGTGGTGGACGATCCTTCCCGGAACGAGTACCCCATGCCGATCGAGGCCGCGGGTGGAGACGACACTTTGGTCGGCCGCATCCGGGAGGACCTGTCCTGCCCCAACGGCCTGGTCATGTGGATCGTTTCGGACAACGTCCGCAAGGGCGCGGCCCTGAACGCGGTTCAGATCGCCGAGTGCCTGGTGGAGATGGACCTGCTCAGAATATGAGACCAACTCGGATCGGTCCGGGAAACGGCCAGGGCCTCGGCGACCAGGCCAAGGCGTCAGGTCCGCTCCAATGGCCGGCTTAAACCAACCAGCAAGGGCGCTCGGCCCCAGGACGGGCGTCCCCTCGAGGAGGAGGATGAAATGACCACCGGTTTCCATCATTCCCCTGAATTCGACCGATTGCTCGAGACGGGGCGGCCGCCCAACATCGTCAAGCTCTTCCCCCATTCCCGGGCCTTGATCGTCAGCGGCAAGGTCATTGACCGGGCCATGCGGGCCAAGGGCCAGGCCATGACCATGGCCGCCAACGCCCGCGGCCACCTCATCATCCGGGGCGCCCTCCGCGCGGCCCAGAAAGCCAACGCGCCCATCATCATCGAGATCGCCAAATCCGAAGGCGGGGCCAAGGCTTACTGTGCGGTCAACTACTGGAACATGGCCCAGCAGGTGGACGCGGTCATGAACGAACTGGGGATCACCGTCCCCGTGGCCATTCACGCCGATCATTACGGCATCAAGGGCGACAAGGACCTGACCCGGGCCAAGGTCGAGATACCGACCATG
This sequence comes from Thermodesulfobacteriota bacterium, assembly GCA_040755515.1. GTDB lineage: Bacteria > Desulfobacterota > Desulfarculia > Adiutricales > JAGVGV01 > JBFMAW01. The sequence goes on from JBFMAW010000015.1 coordinate 100,128, forward strand.
TTCGAGGCCGGTATAACCTCGATCGCCATCGACGCCTCCCACCTGCCCGAAGACCAGAACCTTTTGGCCAACATCGCCCTCAATCCTTTTGTGCCAAAATGGGCCGGTCTCGAGACCGAGGTGGGCGAGATAAAGGGCGAGGCCGGTCTGTCCACGGTGGAAGAGGCCCTCTTCCTGATCCAGGGTCTGAACGCCCACGACATCTTCCCGGACTGGATCGCCCTGAACAACGGCACCACCCACGGCATCGAGGAGAGCGCGGCCGGCATCCAGGTCGAACTCACGGCCAGCATCCATAAAGCCCTGGAGCCGTACGGCCTCTCCGGCGCCCAGCACGGCACCTCGGGCAACAGTTCGGAGCGGCTGCGGCAGATAGCCCAGAAGACCAGGACCACCAAGGCCAACGTGGCCACGGCCCTGCAGATGATCGCCTGGGGCGTCAAGGTCAACGATTACGGGAACGCGGAACTGGACCGGAACAAGCAGTTCATCAAGGTGCCGGGACAGGGTCTGGAGGAAGCGCTCTGGGCCGAGATACTCGAGTTCGCCCAGAGCAAGAACTACAAGGCCGGCGACTATAAGAACCTCAACCTGCCTTTCGAAAACAAGCTTTTGAGCCAGCCGGCCGAAATCCGGGAAAGGTCCATCCAGGCGGTCGAGGACTTCATCTACCATATGCTGGTTGACGTCTTCAACGCCAGGGATTCGGCGCCGCTGGCCTATGAGGCCATCCGCAAGACCGGTTCGTTCGATCAAGGTTTCAAGGCCGGCCGGATCGAGAACCCGGCCGAATGGACTGAAGACAAGATCAAGAGCAAGGCGGCCAGGCTGACTCCGGATAAAGGTCCAGCCGGCGACTTCGACGATTGACCAGGCCCCTGAAACGGGCCGAGGGCTTGGTTCTCGGCCCGCCCTCTCTTCGCCGTCCGGCGAGACTCCTGGGCAGGGAGGCGGCGCGACGGAAAGACCGCTGATAGATTTCGCCGGCCGTTTACGCCGGGCCGGTCTTCCGGTCTCGACCGCCGAACTCTTGGAGGCCGGCCACGCCTTGGCGGAAACCGACCTGGCCGACCGGACCGTCTGCAAGGACGCTTTGAGATCGGTCCTGGTCAAACGAGGCCGGGACATCCCGCTTTTTGACGCCCTCTTCGACCTGCATTTCACCGCCGGTCCGCGGCCGGAACCGCCGGCCCGCGACTCCGAACCCGGCCGCGACGACCGGTTGACCGGCCTGCTGGCCGAACTCTTGTCGGTGTATCAACCCGAGGTTTCCCTGACCACCGAACTGATCATGACCGGCCGCTTCGGAGAACTGACCAGGCTGATGTTGGGCCGCGGCCAGAGTCTCGGGCTGGAGCGGATGGAAAGCCCCCTGCAGTCCGGTTTCTTCACCCGCCGCCTGCGCCAGGAAATGAACTTGGACCGGGTCAAGGCCGAAGCGGAAGCCTTCCTGAGGAACAGACTCGAGGCCGGCCTCTCCAAGGAAACGGCCCGGGCCATGAGCGATCTGGTGGAGCGAAACTTGAGGCGATTGGAAGGTGACCTGAAAGGACTCATTCAAAAGGAACTGGCCGGCAACCGCTTCCTGTTCGTGCGCCGCCTGGAAGAAGAGGACCTGGCCGGACGCAGTCTGGCGCGGCTGACCGAAGACGACTTCCTGGCCATGCGTCCGGCGGTCGAACGTTTAGCCCGGCGTCTGAAGGAAAGGCTCAGCCAGCGCCTCCGGCGGGCCGAGAAGGGCCGCTTCGATCTGAAAAAAACGTTACGCCAGAACATCGGCCAGGGTGGTCCCCTGCCCTACCTGAGTTTCCGGGACAAAAGGCCGGCCCGACCCCAGGTGGCGGCCCTCTGCGACGTTTCCAATTCGGTGCGCAATTTCTCGCGATTCATGCTACTCTTCCTTTATACACTCAAAGAGGTGGTCCCCCGGGTGCGCAGTTTTATCTTCGTGGGCGATCTCACCGAAGTTACCGAACTGTTCCGGCGGCATGAGCTGAACGAGGCCGTGGCCCTGGCCGCGGCGGGACGAGGGCTCGAGTACGTTTTTCGAACCGACTACGGCGGTTCGCTGGCTCAATTCGGCGTGGAATACCTGAACTCGATCAATCCCAAGACCACCGTTTTCATCCTGGGCGATGCCCGCAACAATTATTATCACCCTCGAGCCGAGGCCCTGGCCGCTATTTCCGGCCGGGCGCGACGACTGATCTGGCTCAACCCCGAACCCCGACTGAACTGGCGCCTGGGCGACAGCGCCATGTCCGTATATCAACCCTATTGCACGTTAGTCGCCGAGTGCGGTAATCTAAAGCAGCTTTCACTGCTGATCGAGGAGAACCTTATCCCATGACCAGCCATGATCTAACCAGCAGTCTTGTCATAGCCACCGAAGAAAGATACGGCGATGGAGACATCATCTTTGAAGAAGGGGCCGCGGGGGACTGGATTTACGTGATTGTTTCAGGCGAGATCGAGATCTTCAAGAACATCCGCGGCAAGAAGATCGTGGTGGATCGTCTCAAGAAAGGCGAGTTATTCGGCGAAGTCAGCTTCGTGGACAAAGAGCCCCGCAGCGCGGGTGCCAGAGCCATAGGAACCACCGTGCTGGGAATTTACGACCGGACTTTTCTCACCGAACAATACAACAGGCTGCCCAACGACTTCAGGATGATTTTCGACGCCATGGCCCGGCGGTTGCGCAAGATGACCATGGTGGCCGTGAATCTGGCCAGCACGAAATAACCGAGGCCTCGATCTTAAGGAAAAGGCTTTTGCCCACGCCACTCAAGTGCCCCCACTGTGGCCGGACGGTCAGCCCCTATCGCAATCCAGTCCCGACCGTGGACATAATCATCGAAACCGCCGGTGAAGACGGCCCAGGCATCGTCCTGATCGAACGCCGAAACCCTCCGGCCGGTTGGGCCCTGCCGGGCGGATTCGTGGACTACGGCGAGTCCCTGGAACAAGCGGCCGTGCGGGAGGCCAGGGAGGAAACCGGACTGGAAATCGAATTGATCGGTCAATTCCAGGCCTATTCCCGACCCGACCGCGACCCGCGCGGCCACACCATCACCAATGTCTTTCTGGCCAGAGCCAGGGGCCGGCCCCAGGGCCGGGACGACGCGGCGCGAGCCGGGGTGTTCACCGCGACCAACCTGCCCTCGCCTTTGGCTTTCGATCACGCCCTTATTCTGGAAGACTATTTCGCCGGCCGGGCCGAACAGGTCGGCCGCCGGAAAGGAGGCGGACATGGCCAAGGAGAACCTCAGCCTTGAAGAAAAAAGGACGCTGCTGGGTCTGGCCCGGTCAGCCATTGCGGCCAAGTTGAAGCTCGATTCAACCTGGCCCCAAGTCCAGCCCTCGAGCGGCCTTCAAGCCAGAAGCGGCGCTTTCGTCACCCTGCACAAACGCGGAGCCCTGCGCGGTTGCATCGGCCGCTTCACCGCGACCAGCCCCCTCACGGCCACGGTGGAGGAGATGGCCCTGGCCTCGGCCTTCGAGGACCCACGTTTTCCTCCCTTGTCCCCGGCCGAACTGGAAGAGGTGGACCTGGAAATATCCGTGCTGACGCCCATGCGGAGAATTCATAACGTCGAGGAGATCGAGGTGGGCCGGCACGGCATCTACATCGTGCAGGGCTTTCACCGCGGGGTTCTATTGCCTCAAGTGGCCACGGAAAACAAGTGGGACCGCCAGACCTTTCTGGAGCACACTTGTTTCAAGGCCGGGCTCGGCCGCGACTGCTGGCGGGATCAAAAGACCGAAATCCATGTCTTTTCGGCCGAGGTCTTCGGCGAAAAAGAGCTGAGGTTGAAATAACGCCTTTCAAGTCTTGGTCTGAAGCTTCTCCGCGAACCTTTTCTTCATGCGTTGGTCCACCACATCGGGCACCAGGCCGCTGATGTCTCCACCCAGCGAGGCCGCTTCCTTGACTATGGTCGAGCTTATGTAGAACCATTTATAGTCGGTCATGAGAAACACCGACTGGACTTCCCGATTCAAGCGCCGATTCATCAAAGCCATCTGAAACTCGTACTCGAAGTCGGACAAAGCCCTTATTCCACGCAGGATCACGTTGGAATTGCGTTTCTGGACGTAGTCCACCAGCAGGCCGTCAAAGGTATCCACCTCGACTTCCGTATGGCTCCCCAAGACCTGGTGCAACATTTCCAGGCGTTCCTCGACGCTGAAGAGGCAAGTCTTTTGAGGGTTGCGGGCCACGGCCACGATGACCTTGCCGAATATCTGCAGACCTCGATTGATGATGCTCAGATGTCCGTTGGTAATGGGGTCGAAGGAACCGGGATAGACGGCGCAGGGCGACATCGCTTGAATCTCCTTCCGGCCACGGCGGACGTCAGACGTCCGCGGTGAAAGACGATTGTTCGCTCCAAGGGCGGACTCAACGCCCGCTGGCATATCATGGCCGGCGGGCGGCTTCAAGGATTTTTCCGGACCGCCGCGCCGGCGGCCCCGGTTCAGGGCGGGCTGGTCCGATCCTAACGAACAGACCGGCCGAAAACCGGCCGCCCGCGAACATTTCCTTGCGCGGGCGGCCGGTCCTGGGACGGGAGATCAGTAGCCGGACAAGGAATTATGGTTCTTGCCGCCGGCGTCGTAGCATTCGTTGTTGGCGCAGGATGAGCTGAAGGAGGTGGGACCGGAACAGGGACCGCCCTTTATTTTTTCGCACAGCGTCTGGCCGGCCTTGCGATCGCTGGCGCTGTCCCCCTTGACGCAGACCACGATCCGTTTGCCTTTCTTGTCCTTCCAGTCGCTGGCGGTCATGCACTTGGCGTACAAGCCGGTGGCGAACGCCAAGCCTAAGATCAGGGCCAGCGTCGATAAAACGATTTTCTTCACGGCCATCCTCCCGTCTCGGTATTCCTTCGCGGCCTAAGCCGGTTCTTGGTCCGGGGTAACCGTCACCAGCTTAGGCGGCCGGTCCCGAGTTGTCAAGCCGGGAGATGTTTCGCCGGCCGCAAGGATGGGACTTCCGGCCACCGACAAAACCAGGCCCCGGGACCGATCCGTTCGGGTCTCGCTCAGATGCCCGTCGGCCAGAAGCATCAGCCGCCGGGCCCAGGCGGCATATTCAGGGTTATGAGTCACCATGATGATGGTCATGCCTTCCTGGTTGAGGCGGCCCAGCAGTTCCATCACCCGCCGGCCCGTATCCGCGTCCAGGTTGCCCGTCGGCTCGTCGGCCAGAAGAATCGACGGTTCGTTCACCACGGCCCGGGCTATGGCCGTTCGTTCCTGTTCCCCGCCTGAAACCTGGTTGGGGAGTCTGTTCTCCTTTCCCGCCAAGCCGACTCGGGCCAGGGCCTGGTGCGCCAGGTCCCTCTTGCGTCCGGCCGATATCTTTTTGACGGCCAGGGGCAGCATAACGTTTTCCATTAAGGTCAAGAAAGGCGCCAGGTGAAAAAGTTGAAACACGAATCCGATATACTCCCTCCGGAAATCGGCCCGGCGGTCCTGATCCAGGGCGTAAACGTCCAGATCGTCCACGTGGTACGTGCCGCGATCGGGCGAGGTCAGAGCTCCCATCAAGGCCAGAAGCGTTGATTTCCCGGAGCCGGAAGGCCCCATCACCGAGACGAAGTCGCCGGCTTCAATGGAAAAGGAAGCCTCCCGCAAAGCCATGACCGCGGCTTCACCTTGGCCGTATTTCTTGGTCAATCGTTCCGCCTGGATGAACATAATATCTCCCTTTCTTTCATAAACTGCGCAAGGCTTCCTGCGGATCGAGCCCGGCGGCCAGCCGAGCCGGGTACAGACCGGCCAGTAAACCCGCGGTCAGCGCCAGGCCCACCCCGGCCGCCGGCAGCCACGGCGGCAGGGCCAGATGGATTGGCTGATGTTCCGCCAGGAAGATCAGCGCGACCCGGGCCGCGGCCAGACCGCCCAGGTAGCCCGTCAGCCCGGCGACGGTGGACAGGATGAGTGATTCCAGCATCACTATCCTCAGCACGTGCCGGCGGCGGAAACCGATGGCCCGGAATATCCCGATTTCCGTGGTTCGTTCCTTGACGCCGGCCATCAGACTCACCAGGGCCGCCAGACCTCCCACCAGGGCCACCAGGATGGAAGCGGCCCAGGAGAAAAGCCGGAACATTTTCATGGTTTCCAGTCGGCCTTTGACCACGGACATGATGGCGGTTACCGAAGCGTCCGGCCAGACTTCGGCTATCTGCTTGACCATTTCCTCGACCGGACATCCCAGGCACAAGGCCGCGACTTCCACCAGAGAGATGAGGCCAGGTTTGTTCAAGATACTCTGAGCTTCGGCCAGGTCAGTGAAGATCAGTCCGTCGTCCTGGGAGCCGGTGGTTTCCAGGACGCCGCTGAGGACCAGGGACCGGCCGTTAAGATACAGGCTTTGGCCGGGAGTCAAGTCCAGCAGCCGGGCCGCTTCGCTTCCGGCTACGGCCTCACCCGGTCCTGGATCGCGACCCCGCAACTTCCACCAGGGTTTCAACACGGCCAGGGACTCAAAAGCCACTCCCGCCAACACCGCGTTTTGGTTCTTGACTTTAACCAGGCCCAGCAGCATGGGGCCGACCGCGGCCAGGTTGGCCGAGTTCTTGATGGTCCGGACCCGGGCCAGATCGGACTCTCTGAGTTCACTGTTTTGATAAGACAGGCTGCCCAGGGACAAGCCTTCATAAGATAGGTTGAGAGTTTCGGCTTTGGGCGTGACAAGAATATTGGCGCCGTACTTCTCCAACTTATGATTTATCTCACCCAGGAAGGTTGCGGCCAGGGTCTGCAGGGCCACCAGGGTGGCCACGCCCGCGGCCAGGCCAGCCACCACCAGGGCGGCCTTGGCCTTGCGGCGTTTTAAGTTCAACAGCGCTATATCTTTCAAGGTCATGACCGTCTCCTCAGGAAAAAGAAGCAAAGTACGAACGGCCGGACAGGATGTCTTGCGTCTTGATCTTCACCAGGCCGTTCTCGATCCGGCGCTCCAGAGGGGCCGGGTTGCAGCCGCCCTTGACCTCGTTGATCCTGGACAGAGGGAAACGCTGGCCGCAGTTACGGCAGATCATGAACTGACCTTCCTGGACATAGCCCAACCCGGCCCGCCAACAGACGTCACAGGCGTCAAAGGCCGCCCTGATAACCCCGGAATTGTCCCGAACCAGGAAATAACGGATTTTCACGCCGTCCGGAGCGGTCAGGGAATAATGCCTGCTCCGGCCGGGAAGGAAATCGGTCTCGGGATAAGATACTTCTCCGGCCGCACTCGCTGGTCCTTCATCAGGTCCGATCCGGGAAACGGCCACATCCTCCTTCAACGATTTAACGATGAAAAATATCGCGCCCGCGGTCATCAACACCAGGATGACGGCCAGGGCCCGGGAAATTCGGGCATAAGTGCGTGGATGATCACTCAAAACCAAGGCCCTCTTCGAGGCCTGTCCTTCCTCGTTGCTTTCCAGGAACATGTTGACTCCTTTCCGGAATGAAATCGTTCAGTTTCAATTCGGACCATGATCCTTGCGGACGGAACCGTCCGCCTCCAACCCAAAACGGCCGATCAGGGATGAAAACTCAATTAGAATGGCGTCGGAGCCAAAGGCTCAAATAAGAAGGGCTGATTTGAGCCGATATAGAGGTTGGGCGGACGGCTTGAAGCTGGACATGAATAATGGAGAGTAAAAGGACGCCAGACTCGTGAAACGACCATCCTCCGAAAGGTCTGGGCCAGCGAGTAGTTTCAATGGTTGGGGCTGGAGGGCCGAGGCGACGATCTCTGGAATCGGGGTCGAAGCCAGCCGGCAGCAGGCTCGAGGATTCTGACCGCAACAGCAACCGGCTTTAGCTGGCGAGGCAGTCTGGTCGGTCGCGCAACACTCCGAACCCATCAGAGCGTCCTGGGCGGTTTCCCGCCTCTCAGCGGCTCCTTCGACCCAGGCGGACCAGTAACCCACTGACCACGCCTGCCAGAAGATCAGAAGAACAAAGAGGGTCGCCCCGCGTTTCATACGCCCGCCACTTTACTTTCCAAAGTAAAGCATAACTCCCGATTTTGTCAAGACCCTAGTCGCGAAAGAAAATTTGTTCGGCCAGAGCGGCAACCAGGTGGCCGGGCGTTTGAGGCGAAGCGAGTACCCGCCGTCAGGAACGAATCTCCCTAACGGAACCGGCCGGGACGATCTCAGTCCGGCAGTTCGTACTCGTCAATGAGGTCGCTGATCAGCCGGGCTTCTTCCGGCGTAATAACCTCGAAGCGAAAGCCGGTGTCCAAAAAATCCGGGTTGACGTCATTGTTCCGCCAGAGGGCCCGGGCGTCGAAGTTGATCTCCCTGCGGCCAGAGAGGGGGGAAGGCAGGTCCAGGCGGCATTTGTATATCACCTCCAGCTCGATGGAGTCGGAGCTGACCAGCATCATGCCTTCGGTGGTAATGTCCACCAGCCGGCCCAGGGGTTTGCCGTTGATACGGTTCATCACTTTCAGATAATAGATGAGCTGCCTTCTTTTGAGCTTTCTTTGTTCCAGCACGTGAGTCCCCCTCGGGTTCCTTTCAAGCAAACAGCCTGGACAATCCAGGATACGGCTTCAACGGAATCAAGTCAAAGGCGATCAGTCCGGCCTGGACCAAAGGCAGGGTGTCCAATATACGCCGGGCCTCTTTGATGTCGGCGCACTCAAGAATCAGCACGGCTTCGGACCGATCCTGGCGGAAGTAGATTTCGCGCAGGACGTCCGCTTGCTGGAGTTCCCACACCCGGACCGCTTCGGCTCGCAGGTGGTTCTTGAAATCATCGGGTTGAGCGTTAGGTAAATCTCTTTCAATGGCCAGAATCTTCATTCGCACACCTTGGACCGTCCGGTCAAGATCGAGTTTGGAAAACCCGGACCGGCGGTGAATAATCCCGGCTGACAATCAGGGCCGACCCATCACCCGCTTAAGGTTGGCCAGGTTTGGCCGGGCCTGGGGATGATTGGGGTTGAGCCGCAGCGCTTCATTGAATTGGGCCAAGGCCTCTTCCAACCGGCCTACGGCCCAGAAGGCGTTGCCCAGATTGTTGTGCCCGTCCGGATCGCCGGGTTTGAGCCGCAGGGCTTCGGTGAAATGCCGGATGGCCTCGTCGCGCCGGCCCAGCATCCAGAGGGCGGTGCCCATATTGTTATGGACGCTCGGGTCCGAAGGATTGAGCCGCAAGGCCTGGCTAAAATTGGACAATGCTTCCTCGTTCCGCCCCTGCCTCATCCTGACCAGCCCCAGGTTGCCGTAGGCGCCTACGGCTTGGGGGTCCAGCCGCAAGGTTTCATTGAACTCCAGGGCCGCCTCGTCCAGGCGGCCTTGGACCAGATGCACGTGGCCCAGATTGAGGTGAGCATCCGGAAAACGGGGGTTTATCCTCAGGGCTTCCAGATAATGCTTCGCGGCCTTCTCGAAGTCTCTTTGACGCTGATAGGCGTTGGCCACGTTGTAGTGGGCCCAGTCGTTGTTCCTGGTCACCTGGGTCGCGTGCAGGAAGAGGGTGAACCCGTTTTTCCAATAGTCGAGCTGGTACCAGGTCAGGATGAGGCAGGCGGTCAGGAAGGCCAGGGCGGCCCCGGTCAAGGCCTGGTGAAGCAGGCGGCGGCGAGCGGCCAGATCTTGCAGGCCCCAGGCCGCCGCGATGAACAGGCCTATCAGCGGCACGTAGGTGTAACGGTCCGCCATGGCCTGGCGCCCGACCTGAATGATCCCGATCACCGGCACCAGCGTGCCCAGGTACCACAGCCAGCCCACGATCAGGTAAGGCGCCTTGCGGGCGAACTTGATCGCCAGGGCCGTAACGACCGCCAACAGCAAGGCGGCCCCCACCACCGGCCCGATGGTCACGGACCCCGGATGGGGGTAAAGCACGGCCAGCGGGTGGGGCCAGAACATTAGTCCGATATATCCGACGTAGGAGACCAGGGCATTGGCCGCCCGGACCGCCAGAGGGAGGCGCTCCCAGGAAGTCATGGCTCCGCCGTGTTGCTGGGCCAGGTAAGTAATGACGCAGGAAACCGCGGTCAGGGCGAAGAGCGGTAATTTTTCCAGGACCAGCGAGGCTAAGGTAGAGGAGTTATTCAAGCCGGTCTTGTTTTCCAGGCCCGGCCAAGCCCAGCGGCCTAGCGGCCAGAAGTCAAGCAACAGCAAGGTGAAGGGCAGGGTGACCAGCATGGGCTTGGCCATCAGGCCCAGGGCCAAGGCGCCGACCACCAGCAAGTACGAGCCCCTTCCCGGCCGTTGGAGGTAGGCAACGTAGGCCCAGACGGTCAGCAGCCAGAAGAAAGTGCTGAGCACGTCCTTTCTTTCGGCCACCCAGGCCACTGATTCCACGTGAAGCGGGTGCCAGGCGAAGAGGGCCGCCGCCAGGAAGGCGGGCCACGGGTTTTTAGTGAGCCGGAAAAGCAAGGCAAACAAGAGCACGGCGTTGGCCGTGTGCCAAAGCAGGTTGACCAGGTGATGCGGTCCCGGTTTGAGTCCGAAAAGCTGGCTGTCCAGCATATGCGACAGCCAGGTGAGCGGGTGCCAGTTGGAAGCGTGAAAGGTCGTTAAAGCCCAGGCCAGACCGCGAGGGGTCAGGCCGGATCGCACGTAGGGGTTTTCCAGAATATATTTCGGGTCGTCGTAATTGACAAAATCATGGCCGGCCACCGGCCAATAAACAACCAGGGTCACCACGGCCAGTAACAGGCCGGCCAGCAGTGGTAGGTTCAGGCCTTTTTCCGGGGCCGGTTTCTGGTGGGGACGCGATTTGGCCAAGGAAATCCCGCCGTGGACTGATCGTGACGGACTAAGAAAAAATCCATGGAATTCTGTACGTTTTCATAGCCGGTCAATCTTGCCGGCCGGGAAAAGGAATCTGGATCGGTTCGGCGATAATCGGCGCCGGCCAGTATGGCTCCACGAGCCAAGTTCGTATAACATGGTCCCACGCGACCGGTCAACCTAACGGCCGACCGAGACCGGCCGAAAAGACGCCATTGCCTTAAAGCTTCATCCAATTCGTTGCGCTCGGCCGCGAAAAAATGTATCTAGTCACTCCAGTGTTTCCGAACCAGGTCGGACATGTTACCGTATCCGGGCGGAAGGGCAATGAGCCAAGTTCCGCCGTGGCGATATCCGAACCGGGAAGACCGGGACGGTTTTTGATCCGCCCCGCGGGTGGAGTTGAAAACAGGATCGGAATCGGAGGCGTCATTAATGCTCCTGGCCAAGACCAGCGTCAAGGACTCGCCCATAGCCGGCCAGGGTTTGTTCCTGGAACAAGCGGCGGGCAAAGGCTCGCTTATTGGCATATACACTCATGACCTGACCATATTGTCCGAAGAAGAATACACCAGCCGGGTGTTGGCTGGAGATGAACTGGTCCTGAGAACCGGCTGCCGGTGGGTGGACGATCTATTTATTTATAATGAGACCGGGGTGGAGGATGAGGATTATATTAATCACGCCGATAACCCGACGCTGCTGTATCACTGCGGCCTGTTGATCGCGCGCCAGGATTTGCCGCCCGGAGAGGAATTGACCGTGGACTACAAATATATTTTAGCCGAGTGGGAACCTGGCTTCGTCTGTTCTCGGAGCGGGAAAAACATACGCGGACTGCCCGGCAGGAAGGCCATGCTGGAATCGGCCCGCGAGCTTCTGGCCTTATTCGAAGCCGAAGAACCTGAAAAGGCGGTAACAGGGCAAAACCATCAAAGCTGGCGGGTAATCGTCACGGCCGCCAAAGAGCGTCCGCGGAACCGAGGTCAATGATAATAAACCGGCCGGCTCGATCAACCCCCTCTGCCGTTTCATGGTGCAAGGCCGGCCGGAAAAAGATGTCAAGGACGCCGGGCGTGGTAGGCCCGCCCTAGTGCTTGACAACAGAAAATGAACCATTCAGGATATGATCGTTCTGGGACAAAAGACTATTTCAAGTATAATTCGGGCGAAGGTCCGGACCAAGGAGAAAAAGATATTCCCCCGGCAGACCTCGCCTCGGTCAAATTAAGCCAGTCAAATCGCAGGAGGTGGTATTAAATGACCAAAGTCGAATTGGTGGCGCAAATCGCCCAGGAAGCAGGCCTCAAGAACGCGGACGCGGAAAAGGCCCTGAATTCAGTCCTCATGAACATCACCCAGGAACTCGGTAAGGGTGGCAGCATCGGCCTGGCCGGACTCGGCACTTTCAGCGTATCCAAGAGAGCCGCCAGGAAGGGCCGCAACCCCAAGACAGGTGAAGAGATAAATATACCGGCCAGCAAGAGCGTCAAATTCAAGGCCGGTAAAACCCTTAAAGAAGAGGTGAACTGAAGCACCGGTCGCGGCCGATCATTATCACCGCCAGCGTTTTCGGGGAATGATCGTTTCGCTGGAAATCATCCGGGCTGATAGAAAAAGCTTCCGGTCTGGAACCCCAAGCCAACCCGAAGGTCCGTCCGCCGGTCAGGCGGCCAGGACCTTCAGGTAGATGATCTTGTGTTCTCCGGGGGCGTAGAAGTCCTTGAGAACGGCTTGGGTGGTATAATTCCGTCGTTGATAGAAAACGCGGGTGGGATGGTACTGCTCGCGGGAAGAAGTCTCGACGTATAAGCGACGGCAACCTCGAGCCACGGCCATTTTTTCGGTCTTCTCCAACAGCCAACCGCCCAGACCCCGGCCGCGCCGGGAGTCGTCCACGACGACCCAATACAAGTCCCAACTGCCCTGGGTGAAAGGAATGGGTCCAAAACAACTGTATCCTGAAACCACCTCTCCCTCTTCAGCAAAAATAAAATGATAACCACTGACCAGCCCTTTGGCCAATCTTTCTTCGGCCAGTTCGCCGGCCACCTCTATTTCCTCCTGGCTGAAAAATCCCGAAGAACGGCAGAGACGGCGGATGGCGTTCACGTCGCCGGCCCTGACTTCTTCCCGCCAGGAAATGGCCTCGAGCGTCAATCGGTCGGGCACGAGAACCGTCTGTTTGGCCATGTCAGTTGATTGGATGGATCGGATTAAGGCATCATCCGGCCTGGTGCTCGCGACAGCGGCGCGGCTCGGACCAGTCCGTCAGCCGCCGCTTCAAGGACACTTCTTCCGTGATACGGGTTACCACTCCCCTCTGGTCCAGGCCGACTTCTTCAGCCGCGGCTATGAACCCGGCATCGGAAGAGAGGCAAGGATTGGCGTTGATCTCCAATATCCAGGGCCGGCCGGTCTGATCAACCCGGAAATCGACGCGAGCGTATCCGGACAGGCCGAAAAGCCGCCAGGAGGCCAGCCCCAATTCGCTCAAACGCCGCACCAGGGGTTTGTCCCGTTTGGGGATGTCATAGCACCGGGGGGTATTCTGGTATTCAAAGGAATCGCTGATCCACTTGGCGCGGTAGCCTACAACTTTTATTGAATCAGCGGCGAATCCATGGAAAATTGTTTCAGCCGGCGGCAACACCTCGGGCTCCAGGCCTCTGACAAGCATGGAGATGGTGAATTCACGCCCCTCGATGAATTCCTCCGCAAAACAGTCTCCACCCAAGGCGCTTTGACGGCGCTTCATTTCGCTCATCAGCGCCTTCGTTCCCGAGGCGAACAATACCGCGTCATCCTCGAGGCCAAGTGAGCCGTGCTCCCAAACCGATTTGATGATAACCCGGGCGCCTGACCGAACCCCCGGGCTGCTTTCGCCCGTTGCCAGCCAGTTGGGAGTAGGCAACCCGGCTTCGCGCAGGGTCTTTTTGGCCAGGAGTTTGTTCGAGGTCAAACGCATGGGCCAGCTCTGGGCGCCGGTGTAAGGTATTTCCAGCGCTTCCAATAGCTCCGGCGCCAAGTGAATAAAACGGCCCAGACCCCACACCGTTTCCACCAGGTTGAACACCAGATCGGGCTGATATTCCAAGAGCCGAATGGCGGTGTCGCTTAGATGCTCGGACAGGGCCAGCGTTTGCGCCTCGTGGCCCATTTGGACCAAAATCCCTTGCACTTCCCTGACCTGGGTCAGAGTGTCCAGGAGATCGGGTGGAGCCCCCTCGGGCACATGATCATGAAGGATGGCAACTTTCATGACGCCGGCTATCAACCTCCATCGGTAATAACCAGGAAAAAACATCCCCGGTCATATTGCTCGTGGGAGAAAGCCGGTTCTCTCCAGCTCTAATCCCCGCCTGCCCCGCTCGGGAACAGGAACCTGGCCAGCCGGGCCAGGGTGCCTGGTCTCGCCAGGTCCATGGATGGATCAACATCTGACCTGGTGATTATTCGATCTTTTCAGGGCCGAACGGACAATTCGGTCAATCAGTTCTTGGTACTCCACCCCTACCAAGGAGCCGAGAATAGGCAGATCCGAATGGGTCGGATGCAGTCCGGCCAGGGGGTTAATTTCCATGAAACTGGGTTGGCCACGCGCGTCGGCCCTTAGGTCCACGCGGCCGCCGTCGCGGCAACCCAGACCCCGGTAAGCCGCCAGGGCCGTCTTGGCGGCCAGGTGGGCCTGTTCGTCGTCCACCAGCAAATAATCCACCAGGTCCTCGCATTTCTCCTTGTTGACGAACGAGTAAACCTCGGCCTCGGCCTCCGTCCGCAGAACCACCTCCAAAATCCCTAGCACCTCGGCCTCGGCTCCGGTGCCCAGTATGCCCACGGTGAACTCCCGGCCCGGCAGAAACGTCTCCACCAGCACCGGTTGCCGGTATCTTCTCAACAGTCGACCGCAGACCTCGAGAAGCTGGCCACGATCTCCGATCTTGGACGAGGAATTGACGCCCTTGCCCGTGCCTTCGGCCACCGGTTTGGCGAAAAGAGGGAAAGGCAGGGCCACGGCCGCCGCTTCCGCCTCGTTTTCGACCACCAGGAAGTCCGGGGTCGGCAGGCCCAGATCGCGGACCAGGCGCTTGGACAGTCCCTTGTGCAGGGCCACCGATAAAGTGAGCGGGTCGGAAAAAGTGTAAGCCATCCCGTAGGCCTCCAACAACGCCGGAATCAAGGCTTCTCGCCCGTAACCGTAAAGGCCTTCGGCGATATTGAAAACCAAGTCCCAACGCCGGCCTTCGGCCAGCAGCTTCACCAGGTTCCGCCCATGGCCTATGCGCTCCGTTTCGTATCCCAAGCTCCTCAGGGTCTTTTCCAGGGCTTCGATAGTCTGAGGACTGTCGAATTCGGCCAAGTCCTCCTCATCCAGGTCCAGGCCGCGATATTCATCCCTCAGGTCGTAGGTCAGTCCGACTTTCATCAGCCACCTGTCCAGATCACAGGCTCATGGCCTTCCGGCCGCCGTCGTCGGGATAGGTATATTCAAGCCCTTCATAGTTGCGCAACACCAGGTCCGTGCCCCGCCTTTCCACCACGGCGTCGGGATACAAGGCTATCTTCCCGCCGCCTCCAGGTGAATCGATGACGTAGGTTGGAACGGCGTAGCCCGTGGTGTGACCGCGCAACCCTTGAATTATCTCCAAGCCTCGGGAGACCGGGGTTCGGAAGTGGGCCGAACCGGAAATCGGGTCGCATTGGTAAAGATAATAGGGACGCACCCTGATTTTCAGCAGTCCTTGCATCAAGGCCTTTATCACGGCCACCTCGTCGTTGATACCTTTCAGGAGAACGGTCTGGCTGCCCAGCGGGACGCCCGCGTCGGCCAGGAGTCGGCAGGCCTGGGCCGTTTCCGGCGTCAACTCGGCCGGATGAGTGAAATGGATGCTCATGAACAAGGGATGATATTTCTTCATCAGGGAGGCCAGCGCCGGGGTGACGCGCTGGGGCAGAACCACCGGCACCTTGGTGCCGATTCGAATCAGTTCGACGTGGTCAATTCTTCTGAGGCGCCTTATTATCCATTCCAGGTCCTCATCGGACAGAGTCAGCGGGTCGCCGCCGGAAATGAGCACGTCGCGCACCGCGGCTGTCTTCTGGATATAAGCGAAGGCCTCTTCCAGCCGCTTGCGGTCAAAGGCGCAGTCTTCCCGGCGACCCGCCACCAGGCGGGAGCGGGTGCAATAGCGGCAGTAGGACGAGCAGAAGCCGGTGGCCAGAAGCAGGACCCTATCGGGATAGCGATGCACCAGTCCCGGAACGATGGAATCGTGGTCCTCAGCCAGGGGATCATTCGCTTCTCCAGCGGTGATCAGGGACTCGTCCACGGTCGGCACCACGCACCGTCGAAGAGGCTGGTTCTGATCATTTCGATCGAGCAGGCTCAGATAATAAGGCGTTATGCTCAGGGGCAGGGGACTGGCGGCGCCGTCAAAGGCGGCCTTTTCCGAAGGCGACAGTTCGATCACTCCGGCCAAGGCCTTCAGACTGGTAATTCGCTGGCTTAATTGCCAGCGCCAGTCGTTCCATGCTTCCGGAAGAGTGTCCGGGAAAAACTCGAGGCGAAATCTATCCGCGCCAGGGTTTATGACCGGCGAGTAAGAACGTCTGACCGCGCGCAACGGTCCGGCCTGGGACCGGCGGCGGGGTGTTTTTGGCGCCGAAACAAGTTGGGGCGGGGATTCAACCGCCCGCGCCGCTCGTTCGGCCAGAGGCAGGGATGGAGGTTGATCTTCCTCCGGGGAAGAAGGCTTCAGCGCCTCCGAGGTTTTTTCAGTGGCGTTGCGGATTTGAGCCACTAACTCCATGGTTTTCCTCCTAACTTGAGTCTTGGGTTATGACGATGAACCAATAGTATTGATTCTCCTTTGACGATCATGGCTTTCCTCCTTTCAAGCTTGCCGGCCTGGGTTTGACCGCGCCGCCCCCTTCAGAGGCGCCAGGGCGGCCAATGACGGCGTGAATTTGTTCAAACTCATCAACCATCAGATATGGGACGCCGTCTTCCCCTGTTTCAATCAGGCCGATCAGCCTGACCTTAAAGCCGATCAAGTCTTCCGGTAAGCAGCCCTCGATAATATATTCGCCCGTGTCGGTCTGCAAAACCAAGCTGCTGTCCGAGGTCTGAAGCAAGTACCCGGTCAGTGTCACCGCCGTCGTGGTTGAACTCTCGGCCGCGCCGGTCAGGGCCAGAATCAAGGCGGCCAGCCCCAGCCAAACAGACCATCCTTCACCCCTTCTGGCCATTCGGGTCTCCGTCTCCAATTGCTCTAAATCGCTCCCCGTGATCACTCGTCCCGTAACCAGGCCCGGGCCTAACTCCCGTTGCCGGACTTGGCCGAAACCGATTCCGTAGACCTCTTCCTTTTGGTCCTGTACCTTACCACCTCGATCACCTGACGACCGCCCTCTTCTTTCAACCTGGCCTGAACCTCGACCTCCCGCCGAAGCAGGCCCAGCAGCCTGGCCGCCTTGGGGGTAGGAGCGACCAGATATTCATTATCATTGAAAGCCGAGACGGCCACGGCCGTTACTCTCCCCGTCTCGTCCCAGACGGCGGGGATGATCAGTCCGCGGATAACAATCAGGTCTTCGGTCTTTAGTCTGTCCATGCCCTCGGTCTTGCCTTTCAGGCTCATCTTGGCCGGTAGCGCGCTCTAAGCCTGGGATCATAAAAAGGAGCAAAGGTCATGCCAGTATCTGATGATCAGGTTTCAATGGACCAGCCGGTCAGGCACCGGCCGACGATTGGAAGCCGTATTACCGATATATTCCCCGGACCCGGAAACGGATCAATTGGCCGGCCCGAGCCCTGACGTATAATTTATTGGTTTGGTTAATAATACAAGTGGTGGAAATCGCGTTTCCACTGTGGTGGTTTTACGGAAGCCGCATTTCCCGGCGCAAGTCGTCCCTGTCCCGGTTGAAAATCCTCTCGGCTTGTTCCGCGATTCGCGGGACACGCCGCGGGACCCCCCGCTTGTTTTGATCTGATTAAATCTATACTGGGGCGGTACTCTTGACGGAGGCTTCGTCCAGGATGGTCCTGATCGTTTCCAGCATCTGCCTGGTCTCGAACGGCTTCATCAACACTCGCCTGACGCCGGCCCTCCTGGCGGTTTCTTCCGATACCTGGTGGCTGAAGCCGGTGCAAAGCACGATGGGCAGGTCCGGCCGGAGTCGCAGAAGTTGGCGAGCCAATTCCAGTCCGGTCATCTTAGGCATGGTATGATCGGTGATGACCAGATCGAACCGATTGGGATCGCCCCGAAACTCTTTCAGGGCCTCGAGGCTTGAAGTCAGCGTGGTGACCTTGTATCCGAATCTGGCCAGCACATCCCGGCAGACTTCGGTTATGGCGTTCTCGTCGTCAATCACGAGTATGTTCTCCCGGCCCTGGGGTAGGTCGGCTATTTTCAGGGGCTCGGCTTGACTGATCCGGCTCTGGATAAGAGGCAGGAAAACCCGGAACTCGGCGCCGCGGCCCGCTTGGCTGTTGACCTTAATCTCTCCCCGGCAACCGCTCACGATGCCGTGCACCACGGCCAGGCCCATGCCCGTGCCCTCGCCGGACTTCTTGGTGGTGAAGAAGGGCTCGAATATCCTTTCGATTATTTCCGTAGGTATGCCGGGGCCGGTATCCCTGACTATAAGCATTTGATAGTCACCGGGCGGCAGGACGGGCAGGTCCGACCGCTCCCGGTCGCCGCTGGTCACTTCGTCCAGGACCACGGTCAACACCCCGCCCGTCTCCCGCATGGCGTAGCCGGCATTGGCGCACAGGTTCATGATGACTTGGTGAATCTGGGTGGGATCGGCCAGAATGGAACCGTTCTCGGATTTGATTTCGGTCCGTATTTCGATGGTCGCGGGTAAGGAGGCCCGCAACAGTTTCAAGGTCTCCTTCAATATGGGCGTCGTGATCATGGACCGGGGTTTGAGTTCGGTCTGGCGGCTGAAGGTCAGTATCTGATTGACCAGATCGGCGGCTCTCTTGGTGGCCTTGAGCACCAGTTCGAGCCTGGTCCGGGCCGGATGGCCGGCCGACAGTTCAAGCAAGGCCAGTTCGGTATAGCCGTTTATGGCCGACAGGACGTTGTTGAAGTCGTGGGCGATGCCGCCGGCCAGAGTGCCGATGGCTTCCATCTTCTGGGTCTGAATAAGCTGGGCCTCCAGCTTCCTCTGGAGGGTCACGTCCTCACCCGAGGACAGAACCTCGATAATCCGGCCTTCATCATCCTTCAGGACGGCGTTGTGCCAGGCGATCAGTTTCTCTTTCCCGCTTCTGGACAGCACGGAGTTTTCGTAGCATCCGGAAATCTCGATTCGACCGGACAGGAGCTGCTTGAAGACTTCACCTGCTTTTTCCCGTTCGCGTTCGGGTATGAAATTATTGAACCAGTCCTGATTTAAGACCTCTTCCTCGCGAGCTTCCAGGATCTGGCAACCCTTCTGGTTGATCATCGTCACCCGGCCATCCGGATCGAGGGCCACGAATATGACCCCGGCCAGGTCCAGGTAGGACCTGGCCTTGTCTTTCTCCCGCCGCAGGGCCTCCTCGGTCTGTTTTCGGTAAGTTATGTCGGTCATGACTCCGACCAGGCCGGTTATCTCGCCCTGCCGGTCGCGTATGACGGCCTTATGAAAGATGGCGTGACGGTCGGTTCCATTCGAGTGCCTGACGACCTCTTCATATATCTGGACGCCGGGCTGGGTGAAGACCTTTTGGTCCATCAGGTGGTATTTGGCCGCCAGATTCTCCAGCGCCACTTCATGGACCGTCCGTCCGATGATCTCCTCTCTCGTTCGACCCAGGAATTCCTCGAAAGCCTTGTTGCAGCCCAGATATCTTCCTTCGGCGTCCTTATAAAAAATGGGGCTGGGGATGGTGTCCATCAGTACGCGCAGGAAGTTGAATTGCTCCCGCAGTTCAGTTTCAACTTGCCGGCGTCTGATTATTTCCGATTTGAGTTGGTCATTGATGGCGGCCAATTCGGCGGTTCTTTCCTGGACCCGCTTTTCCAAGGTTTCATAGGCCCGGCGCAACTCCTTTTCACTCCGCCGCAGGGCCTCCTCGTTTTCTTTGAGCCGCCTCCTTATCTGTTCCTCGCGCAGAACCTGCTCGACCACGTGGGCCAGAGATTCCAGCATGGCCTCGGATTTGACCAGATAGTCCTTGGCTCCTTCCTTCAAGACCTGGGCGGCGACCATTTCGTTGCCCTTGCCCGTGATCATGACTACCAAGGCCTCGGGGTCCTCGGCCCTGATTCTCCGAAAAACCTCCAGTCCGCTCATGTCCGGTAGATCGTAATCCAACAGAACCACTTCGGCGTCGGCCGACGTGCGCTTGCTCATGGCCTCTACGCCCGTTCGCGCGAACGCCACCGTGTGCCCGGCGTTCCAAAGGTGATAAGCCTGGGCCATGGCGGTGGATTCACTGTCTTCGACTATGAGTATTCTGGCCATGACGTCCGTCTTGCGATCGTCTCTTTCAGCCGGCCGGAAACGCTTGGCCGGCGCTTCGTGTTTCAGGTCAATCTCTCTTCCGGCTCCCTGGTTCTCAGGAGGCACAAGTCTTCAGGACCTCGCCGGCGATGGCCTCCAGGGGCAGGACCTTGTCCACCGCGCCCCGTTTGATGGCCTCCTGGGGCATCCCGAAGACGACGGAAGTGGCTTCATCCTGGGCGATGGTGAAGGCGCCGGCCTCCTTCATTTCCACCAGCCCCCGGGCGCCATCGTCGCCCATGCCGGTCATGATCACGCCCACGGCGTTCCGGCCGGCGTAGCGGGCCGTGGACCGGAACAGGACGTCCACCGCGGGCCGGTGACGGTTGACCAGCGGCCCGTCCTTTACTTCCACCAAATAACGCGCTCCGCTCCGTTTGAGCAGCAGGTGACGGTTACCTGGAGCGATCAGGGTCCGGCCCGGCATCACCGTATCGTTGTTCTCCGCTTCCTTGACCGAGACCTGGCACTGGCTGTCCAGCCTCCGGGCAAAAGCGGTGGTGAAATTCTCGGGCATATGCTGGACGATAACGATGCCCGGGGCGTCGGGAGGCATGGTCATAAGGAAATCGCGCAGGGCTTCGGTGCCGCCGGTCGAAGCCCCCACGGCCACCACTTTATCCGTGGTTTGGAGCAGGGCCTGAGTTCGGTTGGGGGGCAGGACCGCGTCGGCGCTAAACTTGGGAGGCACCTTCCTAGGCGCCAGGGTCGGTTTCACCTTGACCGAAGCCGCGGCCCTGACCGCGTCGCAGATCAGGGTCCTCGATTCTTCCAGATACTGCCTGGTGCCCAGCCTGGGTTTTTGGATTATCTCCACCGCGCCGTATTCGAGGGCTTTGAGGCCGGTCTCCGACCCTTCTCCCACCAGGCTCGAACAAATTACCACCGGAATGGGATGCTGGCTCATGATTTTTTGCAGAAAGGTCAGACCATCCATCCGCGGCATTTCCACGTCCAGGGTGATGACGTCCGGGACTTCGCTTTTAATCTTTTCCGCGGCGGCAAAGGGATCGCCGGCCACGGCCATGACCTCGATGCCCAGGTCAGAGGAGAGTATTTCGCCGAGGGTCTGTCTGACCACGGCCGAGTCGTCCACGACGAGCACTCTGATCTTGCTTTTCAAATCCGCCTCACACCTTGTCTTGGCCGGCCTGGTAAGAACCCGATCGGACCCAGTCGAGCCGGAAGATCAAGCCGCCTTGCGATAAATCATGGGCGCGACCGGTTTGAGGGGCAGTTCCAGTCCGCTCAAGCTTTCCGAATGACCCAGAAAGACATACCCTCCCTGGTTAAGCTGATCGCAGAACCTCTGGAAGAGCCTTGCCTGGGTCGGCCGATCGAAGTAGATGATGACGTTGCGGCAGAAGATAACGTCCATCTTTTCCTTGAATCCGAATTCTTCCATCAGGTTCAAGCGGTGAAACCTGATCCTGGGTCTGAGTTCGGGCGCTATCCGAAACAGGCCTTGCCGGTGGCCTTTACCCCGCAGAAGGTATTTACTCTTCAGGTCCTCGGGGATGGGTTGAACGCTCTCCTCATCGTAAACCGCCAACCTGGCCTTTTCCAAAACCTTGCTGGAAACATCCGTGGCCAGGATGAGGAAATCGAAGTCGCCGCCGGGCGAATTCTCGGCGAATTCGCTCAGGACCATGGCCAGGGTGAAAGGCTCTTCGCCGGTGGAACAGCCGGCGCTCCAAACCATAAGCCTGTGCCTCACCCCGGCGCCCCGCCTCGAGACCAGGTCCGGCAGGACGGTCCGGACCAGGTGACGGAAGGCCGCCGGCTCGCGAAAAAACTCGGTCTTATTGGTCGTGACCACGTCAATCAGGTTGACCAGTTCCTTGTCCATTCCCTCCGGACTGAACAAGTAGTCGCAATATTGCCGGTACGATCCCATCTCCAGGCTGCGCAGCCTTTTCGCCAGCCTCCCCTCGATCATGACCTTCTTGGAGGGGGGCATTTTCAAACCAAGGTTGGCCCGGATCAGATCGCTCAGCCGGCCGAAGTCCCGGTCGGACAAGTCGGTTCCCGGCATCGAGGCCCGGCTCATGTCCCGTCCGCGACCGATTCCATCGTTTCCGGAGCGGGCAGCGCGGCCATTTCCTCGATGGAGAAAACCCGATCCAGGTCCAGAATGATGAGAAAATCGTCATCCCGACGGCCCATGCCCCGGATGAACTCGGTTCTGAGCCTGGCGCCTATTCTCGGGGCCGGACCGATCTGATCCGGCTCGAGATCGATAACCTCCTTGACCGAATCGGCCAGGGCGCCCAGGACGGTCTCCTCGTTATCCAGGTTTATTTCCACGATCAGGATTCTGGTATCCGCCGTCTTCCCGGTTTCGCCCAGGCCGAACTTGAGCTTCAAGTCCACCACCGGCACCACGCTGCCGCGCAGGTTGATCACTCCCCGGACAAACCTGGGCGTCTGGGGAACCCTGGTCACGGTGGTGTAATCCAGGACTTCCCGGACCTGGTTGATGTCCAGGGCAAAGGTTTCTTCATCCAGTTTGAAGGTCACGAACTTGGTCGGTTCGGTAATGATTTGCACGGTCATGCCCGGCTCCTTTAGGCGGCCTTGGTTTCAGAATCTTTCGAATTCCGAGTCCAGGTGGTCGGCCTTGGTTTCGGTCTCACCGAGATTTATGGCCACCCCGGCGGGACGGGTCGCCACGGCCCGCATTTTCCCTTGGGCGTCGGCCTCGAGGGCGGCGGTTTTTTTGGGAAGCAGGGCCTTCACCGCGGGTTTGAGCGCCGTCCGGATCGCCTGGGCGCGCCCGTCACCCACGTGGAAGAAAGCCATGGACTTGAGCATGATTTCCGATTGCTTGGCCAGTTCCTCGGCCGTCGAGGCCATTTCCTCGGCGGCCGCCGAATTCTGCTGGATGACCTGATCCAGTTGCTGCAAGGCGCCGTTGATCTGTTGAGCGCCTGTGTTCTGTTCGCTGGAAGCCGCGTTGATCTCCTGGACCAACTGGGCCGTGTTCTGGATGTCCGGGACCAGTCGGGTCAGCAGTTCCCCCGCCCGTTCGGCCACCTGGACGCTGCCGGCCGACAGCTTGCGTATCTCGCCGGCGGCGGTCTGGCTTCTCTCGGACAGTTTGCGCACCTCGGAAGCCACCACGGCGAACCCCTTGCCGTGTTCGCCGGCCCGGGCCGCCTCGATGGCCGCGTTGAGAGCCAGCAGGTCGGTCTGCCGGGCGATTTCCTCGATGATCGAAATCCGTTCGGCTATCTCTTTCATGGCCGCCACCGTTTCTTTTACGGCCTGGCCGCTTTCCCGGGCGTCGTTGGCCGCCTTGGCGGCTATGCGTTCGGTCTGCTGGGCGTTGTCCGCGTTCTGGCTGATACTCGAACCCATCTCTTCCATGGAGGCCGACGATTCCTCGGCCGCGGCCGCCTGTTCCGTGGCCCCTTGCGACAACTGTTGCGAACTAGAACTCACTTCCTGGCTGCCGGCGGCCACGGCTTCGGCCGCGTCCTGGACGCTGGCCACCACCTCCTTGAGCGATTGAACCATTTTTTGCATGGCCGCCAGGAGCTGGCCGGTCTCGTCCCGGCCCGGCGCCTGGATTTCCCCGGTCAAATCTCCCTGGGAAAGCTTGTCGGCCACGGCCACGCCGGTGGACAGGGGCCGGGTTATGGCTCGAGTGATGAGGCCGGCCAGAATCAGGGCGATGATTATGCCCAGGGCGGTAATGACGATCGAAACGATCAAGACGCTCCTGGACGTGGCATCATAAAGTTCGTCCCCGGCCCGGGTCTCTTTGTTGAGCGAGTCGACCATTTTCAGCAAAGGTACGGCAGTCCGATCCCGGATGGCGTCAATCTGTCCGTCCAGTTCACGTATCTTTTTTTCGTTTTCGTTGGCTGCCAAGGCTTCATTCTCGAGGGATTTGTTGATCTGGCCCAGGAGTTGGACGGCGGCCCGCCGCAGGCTGTCTATTTCACCGTCGAGTTGGCGTATTTCGCTCCAGTCCGCCTTGTCGCCCTGACTCAACAGCGGCAGCATCTTCTGGTCGAACAAACCAAGATAATTCAAATAAACCGCTTCGAACTTTTCGGCCGCGGCTTTTTCCTCGGCCGTGTCCACCAAGCCTTTGACGTCCTGGACGTCCTTCAGGGTTTGGGCCTTGATCCGCTCGAACTCCTTGCGGGAGCTTTCCAGGTCGCGGTTTATGACCGCGTCGGCGATCACGGTATAGACCGCTTCGACGTGCAGGGCGATGTCCTTGATCAGCAAGGCCTCTCTGAGGCGTTTTTCCAGGGCGACCTTGCCGCCCTCGAGGAGAGGCAACATCCGGTTTTCGAAGAAATCAATATAACCAACGTAGCCGCTCGAGAATTCCCTGGCGAAGTTCTTTTCCTGGGCGGTGTCGGCCAGGGCGTTGACCTTGGTGACGTTTTCCTTGACCTTCTTTTTGTTCTCGGCCAACTCTTTCCGGGTCTGATCCAGTTCGCGGTTGATGATCGCATCGGCGACCATAGGGTATATTTCATCCAAGTCGTCCATGACCCCATAAATGGCCGTCGCGTCCTCCATCCTTTGGGCGCCTTGGTTCTGCAAGCCTCCCAGGAAGCCCATCTGGTAAATCTGGTACGAGGTCACGAACAGAAAAATGATCACCACCAGGGCAAAGCTGCCGAAAAGCTTCCTGCCTATTCTTACATCCGCCATCTTCATGGTCTATACTCCCTTGGGTTTAAAGGTTTTGGATGATCCTTTTAACGTCAATTATCAAGGCCACGGAGCCGTCGCCCAGAATGGTCGCCCCGGAAATATCCGTGACCGAGGTGAACAGCCGGCCCAGGGATTTGATCACGGTCTGGTATTGACCCACGACCCGGTCCACCACGAAACCAAGCCGAAGGCCGTCCACCGAGCATATGACCACCTGTTCGAGGTCCAAAGCCCGGCCGGTCACGGAGAATCGCTCGCGGAGCCTCAGGTAGGGCACCAGTTGGCGCCGGACGGTGACCGTCCTGCGTCCGTGGCTTCCGGCCACGTCGGCTGGGGTGAGTTCCACGCATTCCTCGATATCCGAGATGGGGAAGACGAAGAAGTCTCCGCCGACCGTAACCAGCAGGCCGTCTATTATGGCCAGGGTGAGGGGCAGCTTGAGAACGACCTGAGTTCCCAGGCCCTTCCGGCTGGAGATTTCGATGCCGCCCTTCAAGGATTCGATGTTTTTCTTGACCACGTCCATGCCCACGCCGCGGCCCGAAACTCCAGTCACCTTCTCGGCCGTCGAGAAACCTGGATGGAAAATAAGATTGAACAGTTCGTTTTCGGACAAGTCGCTCTCCGGGCCGATCAGCCCCCTCTCCACGGCTTTGGCCCGGATGCGTCCGGCGTCGAGGCCGGCGCCGTCGTCGTTGACGCTTATCAGCACGGTGGCGCCCGAGTGAGCGGCGGCGACGCGCATAATGCCTTTGCTGGGTTTGCCCGCGGCCAGACGGGCTTCCGGAGGCTCGAGGCCGTGGTCAATGCTGTTGCGCAGGAGATGGACCAGGGGGTCGTTCAAACGTTCGATGACCGTCTTGTCCAGCTCCGTTTCCGCGCCCTCGGAGACCAGTTCGACTTCCTTGCCCAAGGCCTGGGACAAGTCGCGGACCAGACGGCCGAACTTGTTGAAGAGCGTGCCGATGGGCACCATGCGCGTGGACATGGCGTTGTCTCGCAGTTCGGAGGTGAGCCGTTCGACCTCCTCGGCCACGGACAAAAGCTCCGGGTCTTTTCGCCGGGCGGCCACCTGGCTCAGACGGGCCTGCACGGTAACCATCTCCCCGACCAAGTCCACCAGCTTGTCCAGTCTTTCCGAGGGGACGCGGAGGCTGGTTATTTCCACCGCCTTCTGGCGTTTCTCCCGGACTTCCTGGACGTGCCTCTGTTCCACCAGGGCTGACTGGACTTGTTCCGGAGAGATAACCCCGGCCTCGACCAGCATCTCGCCCACCCGCGGTCTGACTTTGAGAACCTTGGCCAAATCGTCGGGAGACAGGTCTCCTTTTTCAATCAGTATCTCGCCCAGGCGCTTGTACCCTGTCTCGATGTCGAGCCGGCCGCCGTCATCAATGATCTCGATATGCAGATCGCAGTCGTCCTCGACAAAGATAAAGACGTCTTTTATGGCGTTGAGCCCCTGGTCCGTGCTCAGGATCACGTCCCAATGGGTGTAACAGGCTTCCGGATCATAGGAATCCAGCAGGGGTATGTCCTCGAGGTGGGCCGCGATCGTGGCCTGGCCGAGTTCTTCCAATTCCCGCAACAGGAGGAGCGGGTTGGCGCCGGTGCAAAAGACGTCCTCCCTGGGACGGAACCGAAGGCGATAAGTTATGGTTTCCATCCGGCCGACCGCCGGCGCCGTCGCGGGTGGTGGGGATGCGGGCGAAGATTCACCGCCGCCGGCCTCTGGGGGTCTAGCCTGGATTTGGAGGCGTTGAAAGGCCTTCATCAGCTCCGCCGTGCGGCCCTCGTCCACTGGTTCGCCGCCGTCGGCGGCGTCAATCATGGCCTTGACCTGATCGCGGGCCGCCAGGGTCAGATCAATCATCTCCTTGCTGACCCTGACTTTTCCGGCCCGGGCCAGGTCCAGGAGAGTCTCCGCCTCATGGGTGAAGTCCGCTATATCCTTGAACCCGAACATGGACCCGGAGCCCTTGATGGTATGAATGGCCCGGAATATTCGGCCTAAAAGTTCGGCGTCCTCCGGCCTTTCCTCCCACTCCAGCAGGGAAGTCTCCAATTCGGCCAGAAGCTCGAGCGCCTCATCCTTGAAAGCCTGACGATGGATATCGTGTTCCGGCTTCATCCCAGGACCTTCCTGACCACGGCCAGAAGCTGTTCCGGCTTGAAAGGCTTGACGATCCAGCCCGTAGCCCCGGCCGCCTTACCCTCCTGTTTTTTTGAATCCTGGCTCTCGGTGGTCAGCATGACTATGGGCACGAACTTGGTAGCCGCGTTGGCCCGAAGCCGGCGAATCAGTTCGAGGCCGTCGAGGTTGGGCATGTTCAAATCGGTGATGACCATATTGACCGTCTGCTTGGCCAACCTGGCTAGAGCGTCCTGGCCGTCCACCGCCTCGATCACGCCGTACCCGGACTGCTTCAAGGTGAAACTCACCATCTGCCGGACGCTGGCGGAATCATCCACGGTCATTATGACGCGGGTCATCATTCCTCCTCTTTCATCCACAAACAACTTCGACCCCGGTCCCAGGAACAGCCGGTGTGGCGCTGAAAACCGGACAGATTCACGGCTCTGGAAAAGTGATCCGGTCGCCGGACGCTCAAGGTCAGCCGTTTGCCTCTGCTCAGGGCCGTCCGGTGGGCCGAACAGAGGAGTTGAAGGCAGGGCAGCGAGGTTTCCTCCAACCGGTCCAAATCCACCACCACCTCTTTGGCTTCTGCCAGGCAGGTGAGCAGGGCCTCTTTCAGTTCAGCCGCGGCCTCGATGCCCCATTCGCCGGATAAGCCCAGGGTGCACACCTTCCCCGCGGTTTTCATCGTCCGCTCACGCATGGCGCCCTCCACCCGCCCCTGGGGCGGTCCGATCAGAAGAGTTCAACGTTGTCACCCAGGTCTTCATCCTCGGGACCGGTCGCGGCGCTGCTCCCGGCGGATGGTTTCGAATCCTCGGCCATCACCGCCTGATGCACTTCCCTTTCACTGTCCATGGTGTAGCGCGCGGCCATTTCCTGATAAGTACTATCCCGAGCCGCAAGTTCTTCCGGCCGGATGTTCGCGATCTCAGCCTCCGCCCATCGCCTCAGGCGGGCAATGGACTCGTTGAGGCGGGTTTCCACCAGGCGATGCACGGTCAGCCCGGAGGTGGTCCGCCCGAGGTCGCTTACGAGTTCTTGGTTGGATTGATCCATTGCCCTCAACACGGACAAGGCCTGATCGTTCATTTCCCGCAGGCGGGAGAGTAACCGGCCCAATTCATCGGCTCTGGCTCCACCTTCGTTTTGATCGGGCCCTGCCCGCCACGCCTGGGCCTGCCCTTCTATTTCTTCGAGGGCCCCGATGACCGCATCGACCGTGACCTGGGCCTCGTCGGATATCTGGCGGATGGCCTTGGCCAATTCATCCAGCGGCCCGCCCAGGTCGCCTAGATGGGCTGCTCTAATGGCGGCATTAAGGGCTATGAACCGGATTGATTGCCCCATTCCTTCTATCTTGGACAAGAAAGAGGCCATGTCCTCCAAGGCGCCGGCCACTTCCTTCAGAGCCTGCCCCAGTTCCCGGCCCACCCTCTGGTGTTCGTCCAGCGCCGCCGCGGCCAGGGATATGTCCTGTTCGAGCTTTTCATTCAAGAAGGAACCTTCGCCGGCGACGCGGTCCGCCAAACCCAGGGCCTCGGAGGCGATATCTTTGACCTGGCCGGCCAGGCCGCCCAGGTTGGCCTCTATCCCATTCACCGCCGAGACAAAATCCGTCCGGGCCTGTTCCAGCAGAGCCGCCTGGATGCGGCACGTATTTTCCAGGACGCCGGCCCCGGGCCGGTCAGTCAAGTCGGACAAGGCCTCGGCCACGTGCTCGAGCCGCTGACGGGTGATGTCATGAAATTGCATGGCCATCACCACCTCTCCCATTCGGTCGGCAATGCTTTGACTGCGGTCTGAGATCGTCTGGACGGACCGGGTCGAGAGAGTCTGAAGTTCGATCAAACCGGCCAAGCCGTCGGTGATGTTTTGCACGATGGTCCGTTCCTGGACACCCTGACGGCCCTCCACGCCTCGAAGCCTGGCCAGCATGAATTCTATCCGCCGGTTCATTCCCTCCAGGCGCGAACACAATTCTTCGGTTCTGGCGGTAATGCCCTTGGATTGACGGTTGACCTCCTCGGCCAGGAAATGAAAGCTCTGGTCGCCGTCAGCCAGACGGGCGCTCTCGATCTTGGTCATAAGGCTCAGTATGCGCAGTTGCCTGACCACCATTTCGAAATCGGCGAAGATTCCGCCGGCCGCCTTGAGTCTCTCTTTTATCTTCATCAAATTGGAGGTCTCCAAGGCGAGTTTCGCCTCGGATTCCCGCAAATAGTCCTTTACCTCAAAGGTTAGGTCCCGGAGACGCTCGATCGCTTCGACCATGTCCGGGCCGGACAGAAATCCCAGGGCGGACTTGGCCAGGTCGGACACTCTTTGGGTCTCGCCGTGGAACCCGAGCAGCCTTTCCCCCACGGCCAAGAACTCACTCTCGGTGGAAGAGGACAATCGGCGGACCTCATCCCTGACCAGCCCTAGGGTCTCTTTCGAATTTTCACCAATCCGGGAATTATTTGCCGATTTCATCAACCATTACCTTGGAAAAAGGCGGTTGGCCGTCACTCTCCCAATCTTCGATCAAGTAGAGCAGATGATCGGTCTGGAAAGGCTTTTCCAGGTAGCGACATCTTTTTAAATTAATGATCTCCTGGCGCAAGGCTTCATTGCCGTAACCGGTCATGAGAATGCAAGCCAGCTCCGGCCTTATTTTCCTGATGGTTTTGATAAGCTCCAATCCAGTCATTTGCGGCATGCGCTGGTCGCTCAGGACCAAGTCCATTAAAGAAGGTTCATCCTGGGGATTTAGTAAGAACTCCAGAGCCCGCCGGCCGCTGTCGGCCACGAAGACTTCATGTCCGCAACTGGCCAGACTGGCCTTCAGGGCGTTCAGTATGCCGCGATCATCGTCCACTACCAGTATTCTCATAGGTCGGTCCGATACCTTTGGTCTGAGATGAACCAGGACATATCACCCGGTTAGTCCGCTCGACCGGCCTGATTAACACGGAATGTGCCAGGTAGGGGATTTGGAGGCTGGATAAGTTTATTTCAACTATTTCAGACTTTTATGGATTTGACTCTTTCGGGAGCGGAAAATTGACGCTTGGGTGCCCGGGTCAAATTGCCGCGGGACTCACCGGACCTTAATGTTATTTTTTGTTCTTACAAACGGTTATGCCGCCGCGGCAATTTGTCACCCGGTGCGTCCGCGGGGCTGTTTGGAAGGTAAGCCCAAGGCCTTGAGCTTTCTTTGGAGGGTCCGCCTTTCCACGCCCAGGATGGCCGCGGCCTTGGTCCTGTTTCCCGCCGTGGATTCCAGAACCCGTTTAATATGGCTGGCCTCGAGTGCGGACAAGGTGCAATAATCGTCCTGGACGCCAGTGGACCAAGGTACAAGAAAAGGAGCCCATTCCGCTATGGAAGAAAGGCTCAACCGACTACCTTTTTCCATCAACACGGCTGAAGCGATGATGTTTTCCAGTTCCCGAACATTACCCGGAAAAGAATATTCGAGCAGGAAGGCTTTCATTTCGGATGATAGTCTCTGGATGGCTTTTTTGTTTCTGGCGGCGTGCCTCTGGAGAAAAAAATGGGCCAGGGGAAGTATGTCTCCCCGGCGCTGGCGCAGCGGGGGAATATGGATGCGGAAAGTGTTCAGGCGATGATAAAGGTCGAGTCGGAAAACACCCTGGCGCACGTTTTCCAGAATATCCCGGTTGGTGGCGCTGATCAGCCTCAAATCCACGTTTTCCGCCCTGGCGCTGCCCAAACGGAAGTATTCTTTTTCCTGAATCACCCGGAGCAGCCGGGCCTGTTGGTTTTGATCCAGTTCAGTGATTTCATCCAGGAAGAAAGTCCCGCCGGCGGCCGCCTGAAAGAATCCCTTTCTCTCTGATAAGGCGCCGGTAAAGGCGCCTTTGGCGTGGCCGAAAAGATCGTCCTCGAACAGGTCATGGCTCAAGGCGGCCAGGTTGACCGCCAGGAAGGGTCTGGCCGCCCGAAAACTCAAGGCGTGAATGACCCGGGCCAGGAGTTCCTTGCCGGTTCCTGATTCCCCGGTCAGGAGAACGTTGTAATCGGTCGCGGCCACGGTTTCGGCCAGGTGCAGGACCGGGGACATGGCTTCATCCGCGGTTATTATAGCGCTGAAGGCCGCCGGATTCTTAAGGTCGGAGAAGGAGGGTTTGGCGTCCAGGATGGAAGCCCTCTGTCTGAGGGCGTAGCGTTCGAGGGCGTGTTCCAGGCCGATGGCCAGCTTTTCCATGTTTATAGGCTTGACCAGGTAATCGTAGGCGCCGTACTTCATGGCCTCGACCGCGGTCGGTACTTCGTCCACGCCGGTGATAACGATGCAT
The DNA here is from genome assembly GCA_040755515.1 of Thermodesulfobacteriota bacterium. GTDB lineage: Bacteria > Desulfobacterota > Desulfarculia > Adiutricales > JAGVGV01 > JBFMAW01. The sequence goes on from JBFMAW010000015.1 coordinate 131,516, forward strand.
TCTATTTCCGGGTGTTCGTGCTTTATGATTTTTAGCAGTTCCATGCCGTTGAGACCGGGCATGATCAGGTCGAGCAGGACCAGGTGAAAGTCATTGTTCTTCACCAAGCCCATGACCCGGGTCGGGTCGGTGAGAGTGACTGGTTCAGGCAGCCCCAGGCTCAGGATCAGCGCCCTTAAGCCGAACAGGATGCTCTCTTCGTCGTCAACAATCAGAATCGGAGAAGCGGTCATGGGAGTGGGGACTATCCGGGGCGGCCGGACTCAAGACCGGAAATCCGACCTCGAAGACGGTGCCGGTCGCCGGTTCACTCTTGAAACCGATGCGGCCTCCATGCAGTTGAACCAGGTTATTAGTGACCGACAATCCCAGTCCGGTGCCTCCTTCAGCCTGCCTGGTGGTGAAGAAGGGATCGAAAATATGGTCGGCGATGGACGGGTCTATACCGCGGCCGTTGTCTTTTATCAGAAGGCAGGCCATGCTTTCCCGTTCGTCCGTCCGGGTTGATACTTCCACTTCGCCTCCACGATGGTTGGTGGCCTGAACCGCGTTTATGACCAGATTCAGGACGATCTGTTCCACGGCGTTAATACTGCCGCTGATCGGCGGCAAGCCCTCGGCCAACTTGACTTTCAGGGCCACGCCGGACTTCCTGATCGTGGTCTGACCCAGCCGCAGCGCGTTTTTCACGGCCTGATTGATGGATATTGGTTCTTTTTCGGCCGCGTCCGTCTTCCGGGCAAACTTTTTCAGGTCGTTACCGATCGTCGCCACCCGGCTGGCGGCTATTTCCACGTCGGAGAGGAGTTGGTCCAGGTTGTCCCTCAGGAACTCATAGGTCAAACCACCGAACTTTTCTTCCGGGAACCGTCGTGAGTAAAGTTCGATCACCGGCTTCAGGTCGCGCCAGACCTTTTTTATGAGTCCTATGTCCAGATTGATCAGATTGATCGGATTGTTGATTTCGTGGGCCACTCCGGCCACCAGGGTCCCCAGGGCTTCCATTTTTTGGGCTTGAAAGAGCTGCCTTCTGCATTCCAGAAAGGCTTCCTCGGCTTTGGCCAGTTCCTTTTCGAGGAGAAAAGCGTGAAGCACGGCTCCGATAACCCGCGCTAATTCCCGATCGGTGAAATCCGGAGCCAGACAGTAAAAAGGTGGGCCGGCCTGACCAATCGCCGCCGGGCTGTCATCCCACCCAGGGGGGAGCCAGACAACAACTGGCACGAGTCCGTATTCGTCCTTGGTTTCGTTTATCGTCTTTTCTATTTCCTGACCGGGTTCCAGGGCTAGGAGGACGATTTCCGGCCTTTCGGAATCCGCCGGCCGCGGGTCCGTGGGCGAGAGGGCCAGGGCCGAAACAGCTTCATAATTCAGGCTATGAACCTTCCTGATCAAACTCTCCCTGATGCTCGGGTCTTGAGCTTTGATCAGCAGTCTGGGCCTCGTTTGTTCCATGGCCTCAATACCGGCGCCAAGCGTCTCTTCGGTCAAGAAACGGGCCTCTACGCCCAAAGGCGGAAATTACGTTTTAATAGCTAAATATAACATGACCCGGCTCGGACCGCCATGGTTTCTTCACCGGCAGGCATTGGTGAAATAGAGAGGAGATCAGTCAGGGAGAAGGCTTCATCGCCGGCTCGAACCGGGGCTCCGGTCCGGAAGGTAATCTTCCCGACGCAGACCGTGTTTGGTCAGCAGGTTATGGAGCTGTCGGGTCGAGACTCTGGCCATGGCCGCGGTCTTGTCTTTGCGGCCCTGGTTGAGCATCAATAGTTCCCGCAGATAACGCTTCTCCACCTGCTCGATCGCCCTTTGTCTGACGTCATCCAGGGTGGGCACTTCCTGGGAAGCCAGGCCGCCGCCCAGGGCTTCAAAGGCGAACAGGTCGCCGGGAAAGCTTTCCGCCGTCAGGTAGGGCTCTTTTTCCAGGATATAGGCCCGCTCGACCAGGTTCTCCAGTTCGCGGATATTGCCGGGCCAGGGATATCGTTTCAGGACCTCGAGCACGTTGGGGTCCAACCCGTTTATCCCTTTGCCATAATCCTGGTTGAGGCGGTCCAGGAAGGTTTCGACCAACAGCGGCAGGTCTTCGATTCTTTCCCGGAGGGGGGGTAGTTCGATGGGGAAGACGTTCAAGCGGTAGTAGAGGTCCTCGCGGAAGGATCCGGCGTGGCAGAGTTTCAGAAGGTCGGTGTTGCTGGCGGCCACCACCCGGACGTCCACTTCGAGCGAGGCTTCGCCGCCGACCGGAGTAAAGGTCCGGTCCTGAAGGAACTGGAGCAGTTTCACCTGGGCCGCCTGGGAGATCGTGCCGACCTCGTCCAGGAAGATGGTGCCCTTATCGGCGATCTGGAACTTGCCCAGTTTGCGGCGCACGGCGCCGGTGAAGGCGCCTTTTTCGTGGCCGAAGAATTCGCTCTCGATCAAGGACTCTGGAACGGCGCCGCAATGTACGGCGATGAAGGGTCCTTCGGCCCGGTTGCTGCGGCTGTGGATGAGTTTGGCCATGACCGACTTGCCGGTGCCGGTTTCACCGGTGAGGAGCACGGTGGTCTTGGTCGGGGCCACGGAGGCGACATTGTCCATGACTTCCATCATCAGTCTGGAATTGGTCCAGGCTTCCACTTGCGATCCTGGACCAACGGCGCCTTCCCGGAAGTACCGGAGCTCGGAGTCGAACTTTTGAAACTCGATGAGCCGTTCGGCCACGTGTCTGACTTCGTGGGGATCGAGGGGATAGGTCAGGTAGTTGCCGGCGCCGGCCTTGACCGCGGCCACGGCCTCGCGTTTGCGGTCCTGCCGGGACATGACGATGAGGTTGGCTCCAGGCAGGGCCTGCCAGAATGGCAGAAGCGCCTCGGCGAACTTGGCTCGCCCGTCGGCCGTCCGGCCCGCCTGGAGAAAGTCAATATCAATGAAAGCGAAATCGAAGCGTTTTCGGCGAAAGAGGTTCAGGCAGGTTTCCCGGTCCGAGGCCATGGTGACGCGGTAACCCTTGTTCAGGGCCCCGCCTATGCCCTCGGCTATCTTGGGGTCCTTGGCCGCAACCAGAACCGATTTCATTCCCCGCCCAACCTTCAGCCCGGGGGCGCACCGAATCGTCGTTCCCAGCCGGAACGGCCCGCTGATTGTTACCGGCCCGCCTCCGTCCTTGAACCCGCGGTCATAAAAAAGCCCCAGAACGGCTCCGGGGCTGCTTGATCATCTTGGAGCGGGAAACGGGATTTGAACCCGCGACTTCAACCTTGGCAAGGTTGCACTCTACCGCTGAGTTATTCCCGCTCAGCCAAGGAGCAAGTACTACTTTCCCTTATCCTTGTCAAGCCCCTTTTGGGCCGCCTGGCTTTGAAAGACTCGATAAAAATCCACGAAATACCTATAGCCCGACCAGTAGGCCACCAACAAACCCAGATAGAGCAAAACCATGCCCACGGCCTGGGTGTTCTGGCCGAACAGCGGGAAATGCCACAGCAGGCAGAAAATGGCTATGTTCTGGGTCAGGGTCTTCTGTTTGGCCGAACCGCTGGCGGCTATGACCACGCCTTCGGCGGCGGCGATGCCGCGCAAACCGGTTACGGCTATCTCCCGGCCGATAAGAAGGAAGACCAACCAGGCCGGCACGCGGTTCAAGGGTATAAGCATGATCAATGAAGCCGAATTAAGAAGCTTATCGGCCAGAGGATCGAGGAAGCGGCCGACATTGGTCACTAATTGATAGCGGCGGGCCAGGTACCCATCCACCAGATCGGTCAGGACGGCCAGCAGAAAGACCAAGGCCGCGATCATGGAGGTGATTCTTCCACCCTGGCCGAAGAAAAGGAGCAGAATGATAACCGGCACCGCGGCGATGCGACTCAAGGACAGCCAGTTGGGCAGATTCAGCAACTTCGGGACGGGCGTCATTTCTTTCTCTTGTACAGATCGTAGTACTGAAGAACCATTTTTACATAAGCCTGGGTCTCGGCTACGTCCGGAATCTTTTTCTCCAGGGCCACTCGTTCCGGCCCGATGTTGTAGGCGGCCAGCGCCAGTTTCAAATCACCTTGAAAACGGTCCAACATGCGCTTCAAGTACCCACTGCCGCCCATAATGTTCTCCCGGGGGCTGAACGAGTTGCCGACGTTCATCAGGGTGGCCGTGCCGGGCATGAGTTGCATCAGACCCTGGGCTCCGGCCCAAGAGACCGCGTACGGGTCAAAGGCCGATTCCACTTTTATGACCGCGGTGATCAAGGCCGGATCCAGGCTGTACTGCTTGGCCGCGGTCTTAATGTAAGGCTGCAGAATGTCGGCGTCCAGGCGCAGGGAACTGGAACCGACCTTGATCTGGGCCGTGACCTTGAAGGGCCGGAATCGGGTGTCCGTGGGGGCGTTGGTGAAGTGGATCACCCCCCGGTTGTCCCGGAACATGTAAATTTCCGTGGCCGAGGCCAGGAAGGCGCCGGCCAGCAGAAGGAAACCGGCCAGTCCGGCCGGCAACAGAAGCTTACTTTTTTTGACCCGCGGCCTTGCGCCAGTCATCTAGGAACGCCTGGAGACCCTTGTCCGTCAAGGGGTGCTGGCTGATCTGCTTTATAACCTTAAAGGGCATGGTGGCGATATCCGCGCCCATTAAAGCCGCTTCCAACACGTGAATGGGATGGCGAATGCTGGCCACGATGATCTCGGTTTCGTAACCATAGTTGCCATAGATGGTCACGATCTGGTCAACCAACTCCATGCCCGCCGTGGCCACGTCGTCCAGCCGGCCCACAAAGGGGCTGACAAAAGCCGCGCCGGCTTTGGCCGCCAGCAAGGCCTGCAGGGGACTGAAGACCAGGGTGACGTTGGTCATGATCCCATCCTGGGAAAGAGCCTTGGCGGCCTTGATCCCGTCCGGCGTCATGGGAATCTTGACCGCCACGTTGGACGCCAGTTTGGCCAGTCGCCGGCCTTCCTGGATCATTTCCTCCGCGTTCAGGCTGAGCACTTCCGCGCTCACCGGCCCGTCCACCAGGGTGCAAATTTCCTTTATTCTTTCATCCCGATCGGCGTTCTCCTTGGCCAAAAGACTGGGATTGGTCGTCACCCCGTCCAGAAGCCCCATTTCCGCCGCTTCCTTGATCTCGATCAGGTTGGCCGTGTCTATGAAAAATTTCATCCCTCACCTCCTGGGCGGTAACCGGTTCGGGTCAACAGGTATTTATCCCGGTTCTCCGTATTGAGAAAATATAATATCCGGCCGTCGACCATGGACGCAACCCCTTCCGAGCGCGGGAAATAAACGCCGGTCAACGGGTCCTGGACCAAATCCACCGCTGCCTGGGACTCGGCGGCCTGGCCCCGGTCTCGCTCCCCTCCTTCGTGACGCGGTCCGGCCGACCGGATCATGCCCTTGAGAACCAGATAGATCAAGTAGAACAGCAAGACGATTATGACCCAACGGATCAGGCCCATAGCGGCTCGACCTCCGGACTCGTCCCCTCGAGGCGGGCCAGCATCTCTAGAGTATTAAGGCCAAGAACCGGGTGAATCCAGTCCGGCGCTATATCGGACAAGGGAATCAGAACGAAGCGTCTCCGCGCCAGCCAGGGATGAGGCAGGTCGAGGCCGGCTTCTTCCAATACAAGCCGGTCGTAGTAAAGCAGGTCCAGATCGATCAGCCGCGGCCCCCACTTTCGGTCGCGAATTCGGCCCAGGTCCGTCTCGATGTTCAGGAGGCCCTCCAGCAGAGGTCGCGGCGGCATGGCGGTCTCTACCACGGCGACCGCGTTGACGAACCAGTCTTGTTCGATAAGACCCACCGGCTCGGTGCGGTAGAACCGGGAGACGGCCTTCACGACGGTTGCCGGCAGGCCGGCGATAGCCGTCAAAGCCGACCTGATCTGGCCGGTTTTGTCCCCCAGGTTGGCGCCCAGGCCGATCGCGGCCGGAAACCTGATTTTGGCTTCAGGTCCGTCCAAAGGCGCTTTGGTCATTTCTTATGAGGGTTTCCCCTACCATTAGTATATGCCCAGCCCGAGAGGCCGACCGGAAGTCCGCCCCCACGTTAATATCCAACTTATCTGAGGTAACGTAGGGCCGGGGTTTATCCACGCCCACGAAGCCGGGCACTCTTGAACTACCACTTCATGTCCTTGATTCGTCCCACGGCCTCCTTCAGACGCTCCACTTCCTCGGTCAAGGCCAGACGGACGTAGCCTTCTCCGGACGGGCCGAAACCGCTGCCCGGCGTGACCACTATACCCGCCTCGGTCAGGAGTTTGGCCGTCAACCGGGTCGAGCTATAACCGGCCGGCGTCGTGATCCAGAGATAGAAAGTGGCCCGGGGCGGTTTGACCTCGAAGCCGGCTTCCCGAAGGCCGGATACCAGAGCGTCGCGGCGGGCGGTGTAAACGGCCCTCATTTCACTTACCGAGGCCTGGTCCCCTTCCAAAGCTTCAATAGCGGCCCACTGGACGGCCTGGAACGCGCCCGAGTCTATATTGCTCTTGATCCGGCCCAGGCCTTCCACCACTTCGGCCCGGCCCGCGGCCCAGCCGATACGAAATCCGGTCATGTTGTAGGTCTTGGACAGGGAGTGGACCTCGACCCCCACTTCCCTGGCTCCCGGAACCTCGAGAAAACCGGGCGCCCGGTACCCGTCATAGGTCATCTCGGAATAGGCGGCGTCGCTGACCACGAGAACGTTATGCCGACGGGCGAAAACGACCACCTTAGAGTAAAAATCCGTTTCGGCCGTGGCGCCGGTGGGGTTGTTGGGATAATTGACGAAGATCATCTTGGCCCGGTCGGCCACGTCCCTCGGTATGGCTTCCAGGTCCGGAAGGAATCCGTTCTTTTCCAACAGCGGCATGAAGAACGGCTGCCCGCCGGCGAACCTAGTGCCGATGTTATATACCGGATAAGCCGGCTCGGGCACCAGGGCCACGTCGCCCGGATTGATGAAGGCCAGGGGAAGGTGGGCCAGCCCTTCCTTGGACCCGATCAGAGTGACTACCTCCCGGTTGGCATCCAGTTTCAGGCCCTGACGGCGTTCATACCATTTAGCCACGGCCACGCGGAAATCTTTCATCCCGGTATAGGAGGGGTAGCGATGGTTGGCCGGGTCCTGGGCCGCCTGGCAGAGTCTGGTCACGATCCGGCCTGGGGTGGGTTTGTCCGGATCGCCCACGCCCAGATCAATGATGTCCATGCCTTTGGCCCTGGCTTCATCCCGCATGCGGTCGAGTTCCTTAAAAAGATACGGCGGCAATTTTCTGAGGCGTTCGGCTGGCTCGATCTTGATCATTTCCCGCGGTCCTCTTTAAATGATTCATCGCCGCCAGGGCGATAATATTCATACCAGTAGCGCTAATATTTTAATGTCTGTAAGGTTTTTTGGCTACTATTTTGTTGTGGTGGCACGGAAAAAAAGGACTGGTCAGGATCACCACCGGGTGATCACCCTGGCCCGGCCGAGGCCGGTTGGCTTGATCAGACCTGATCTCTAGGCGGCCACGGGATTGACCAGCGAGCCTATCCCCTCGATCCTGATCTCGATGACATCGCCGGGTTTCATCGGCCCCACGCCTGAAGGCGTCCCCGTGGCGATGACGTCTCCGGGCTCGAGGGTCATGATCGAGGAGATGAACTCGATCAAGGCCGGGACGTCGAAAATCAAGTTGCTTGTTCGTGAAGACTGCCGGCGTTCGCCGTTCAACCAGGCTTCCACGCCCAAGTTCGAAGGGTCCAGATCGGCTTCAATGGCCGGACCCAGGGGACAGAAGGTATCGAAGCTCTTGGACCGAATCCACTGGCCGTCCTTGGCCTGAAGGTCGCGGGCGGTCACGTCGTTGAGGCAGGTATAGCCCAGGACGTGCTCCAGTGCCCTGGCGCGGGAAATAGCCCGGCCTCGCCGTCCCATAACCACGGCCAGTTCGGCTTCATAGTCCACCCGGCTACTCTGGGGAGGACAGAGGATAGGCTGGTCCGGGCCGATGACCGAGGAGGGCGCCTTCATGAACAAGATGGGGTTATCCGGCAAATCATGGCCCATCTCCGCGGCGTGATCCCGATAGTTGACGCCCACGGCGATTATCTTGCCCGGTTTTACCGGCGGCAGGAGAATCACTTCCTCGGGCGATAAAACCAGACCCGATCTGCTGTACGGCCCGAAAAGGTCTCCGGCCAGTTCGTGAATTCGTCCTTCTTCCAGCAGGCCCGCTCGCCCGCCGCCCCGGCCCTTGATCAAGAAACGAACCAGCCTCATGACTTGCTCACCTCAAACCCAGTACGTCCCGCATGTCGTAGAGCCCGGCCGGCCGGCCGGCCACCCAGACCGCGGCCCTGACGGCGCCTTGAGCGAACGTGTCCCGCGAATGGGCGCGATGGGTGATCTCGAGCCTTTCACCGATGCCGCCGAAAAGGACGGTGTGCTCACCCACGATATCTCCGGCCCGGACGGCCAGCACCGCGATTTCTCCCTCGGGACGCTGGCCGACCAGACCCTCGCGGCCGTAAACACCGCACTGCTCCATCCGGCGGCCGGTGGCCTCGGCCAGAACCTGGGCCAGAAGCATGGCCGTTCCGCTGGGCGCGTCCTTTTTCAGCCGATGATGCGCTTCGATGATCTCCAGGTCATAACCCGGCCCGAGAATTCGGGCCACGTCGGCGACTGTTTTCAAAAGCAGGTTCACGCCCACGCTCATGTTCGGCGCCACCACCAGGCTCATCTTTCGGCCCAGTTCCTTCAGCCGCTCTCTTTGCGCCTCCGAAAAGCCGGTCGTGCCCACCACCATGGCCCGGCCCTTGTCCGCGGCCAGTTCCAGGTTGGCCAGGCTGGCTTGAGGAGTGGTGAAATCCATGATCACCTCCCCCATCTCGATCACCTCGGCCAGGGCGCCGGCCAGGGGCAGGCCTATCTCGCCCAGCCCGGCGATCAAGCCGGCGTCCCGGCCCACGGCTGGATGGTCCAGACGCTCGAAAGCGCCGGCCAATTCGAGTTCCTTGGACGCTTGGACGGCGTGCATTATCCGGCCGCCCATGCGGCCGGCCGCGCCGGCCACGATGACTTTAATCATACCGCACCTACTCGATCAACCCCAGATCGACCATGACTTGGCGCAACTTGGCTTGGTTGTCCGGGTTCATGGGACACAACGGCAGCCTGTACTCTGGTTTTATCATCCCCATCATGGCCAGGGCGGCCTTGATGGGGATGGGATTGGTCTCGATGAAAAGGACCTTGAACAGGGGCAGCAGTTTATAATGAATCTCCCGGGCCCGGGCCACGTTCCCGGCCTGGAAGGCCCGGCCCATCTCTATCATCTCCCGAGGCACCACGTGGGCGGCCACGGAAATGACGCCCTTGCCGCCCACGGCCAGAAGGGGCAGGGTCAGGGAGTCGTCGCCGGATACGACGTCGAAGTCCGGGCCGCACGAGGCGATGGTCTGGGACATCTGGTTCAGGTCGCCCGTGGCTTCCTTGACGCCCACGATCTCTTTTATCTTGGCCAGGCGGGCGATGGTCTCGGGCAGGACGTTGGAACTGGTCCGGCCCGGAATATTATAGAGGACTATCGGCAGGCCGACCGCTTCGGCCACGGCCTTGAAATGCCGGTATATGCCTTCCTGGGTGGGCTTGTTGTAATAGGGCGACACCATCAGCGCGCCGTCGGCGCCCGCCTGCTTGGCGTGGCGGGTCAGGTCAATGGCCTCCTCGGTGCTGTTGGAGCCGGTCCCGGCCAGGACTTTTACCCGACCCTTGATTTCCTTCACGGCCAGATCGATTACGTGCTTGTGTTCGTCATGGGACAGGGTGGGCGATTCGCCGGTGGTCCCGCAGGGGACCAGGCCGTCCACGCCCTGAGCAATAAGATGGTTGATCAGACGCCTGAAAGCTTCCTCGTCCACCCGCCCCCCGGAAAAAGGCGTGACGATGGCCACGTATACTCCGGTAAACATTTCAACCTCCTTTACAGCATTACGTCCGGGCCCAGGCGTCCGGTGAAGATCAGCCGGACCGCCCCTTCCAGAAAGACGTCTCCGAACCGGTCGCCGGTCCGGGAAAAGTGAACGATCAGTTCTTCACCTCCGCGGGTCAAGACCCGGGCTGGTGATTTGACCAGACCCTTGAGCGAGGACAAAAGAACGGCGGCGATCGAACCCGTGCCGCAAGCCAGGGTTTCGTCTTCGACGCCTCTTTCGTAGGTCCGAATGGCCAACCGGCCGTCCTTCATTATCTTGACGAAATTGACGTTGGAGCCGGCCGGCTTGAAACGCGGGTGATAGCGCACCGCCCGACCAGTTTCCTGGACGTTGACCGCTTCCAGGTCTTCGACCCAGGTTACGGCGTGGGGGACACCCGTGTTCAGGCTGCTGAACTTCATCTGTCCGCCGGGTAACTCCAAGGCATAATCCAGGTCCGGCTGGCCGGGCGGAGTCATCTTGATCTTGACCGTATCCGGCCCCACCGAAGCTTCGATGACGCCGGCCTTGGTCAGAAAGCTCATTTCCGCCGGCGCGATGCCGGTCAGATAGGCGAAACGGGCCGCGCAACGTCCGCCGTTCCCGCACATTTCCCCTTCACTGCCGTCCGAGTTGAAGAAACGCCAGGCGAAATCAACTTCGGTCGGGCCGGGTTCGATGAAAATCATGCCGTCGGCGCCCACGCCCACCTGGCGGCGGCAGACGGCCCGAGCCAGCGGGGCCATCTGTTCCTCGCTCACGAGGTGATCCCAGTTGTCCACCAGGACGAAATCGTTGCCATGTCCACTCATTTTATAAAAGTCTAATTCAACCATCATGGAGCTCCATTATTTGATGAAGGGAGGGATGCGCTCGCCTCGAATCAGGTCTTCATTGGTCTCCCGCCGGCGGATGACGTGAAACTCATCACCTTTGACCAACACCTCCGCCGGCCGGCGGCGGGAGTTGTAATTGGAACTCATGGCGAAGCCGTAGGCGCCGGCGCTCATGACCGCCAACAGTTCGCCGGGTTCCAGGCGTGGGATCATCCGATCCTGGGCCAGGAAGTCGCTGGACTCGCATATCGGCCCCACCACGTCGGCCAAAATGGCTTTCCGCTTGATATCCCGGACCGGCCGGACAAGGTGGTAGGAGCCGTACAAGGCCGGCCGGATCAGGTCGTTCATGGCTCCGTCCGTGACGATGAAGTTCTTCTTCTCGCCCGCCTTGGTGAACAGGACGCGAGTCAGGAGAACCCCGGCGTTGCCCACTATCACCCGACCCGGCTCGAGAATCAGGGTCAGTCCGCACCCGCCGAGGGCCTGCTTGAGGGCCGCGGCGTATTCGGCCGGCCGGGGCGGTTTCTCGGAATCGTAGGTGATGCCCAGGCCGCCGCCCACGTCCAGGTATTTTATTTCCAGGCCGTCCTCGCTTATCTGATCAATCAGCACCCGCAGTCTGGTCACGGCGTCCACGAAAGGACCGACTTCGGTGAGTTGAGAACCGATATGGCAGGCCACGCCCACCACCTTCAAGCCGGGCAGGGTCAAGGCCCGACGGTACTCGGTCCGGGCTTGTTCCATGGGCACGCCGAACTTGTTCTTTTTCAAACCGGTGGAGATATAGGGGTGGGTCTTGGGGTCCACGTCCGGATTGACCCGCAGGGCCATCCGGACCTGGCGGCCCATCTCGACGGCCACGCCGTTCAGGACGTCAAGTTCCCGCGACGATTCGACGTTGAACATCAGAATATCGCTGGAGACGGCGGCTTTCATTTCCTCCACGGTCTTGCCCACCCCGGAGAAAACGATCTTTTCCGTGGGCATCCCGGCCCGCAAGGCCCGGTAAAGCTCGCCGCCCGAGACGATGTCCACGCCTCCACCCAGGCCGGCGAACAGCTTGAGCAAGGCCAGGTTGGAATTGGCCTTGGCCGAGAAACAAGTCAGGTGGGGCACGTCGGCGAAGCTCTGGTCAAAAACCGTAAACTGCCTGACCAGGGCAGCGTGGCTGTAGACGTAGGTCGGCGTGCCCACTTCCTCGACGATACGGGCCAGGGGCACGTCTTCGCAATACAGTTCGTGGTCGCGGTATTGGAAACGATGCATGACTCAGTCGCTCTTGCGCCTCACGGTTCGAAATGGACCATTATTTCCGGTGAAGGCTCGCTTTCGTTGGCCGAGGGCGAACCATCCACCGAGGTGATTCGATAATAATAGACGCCGCCGCGCCGGACCGACTCGTCCAGGAACAGGTTCTGAAAGACCAGCGCCGGGCCGATCCGCCGAAAGTCAACCTGTCCCGCCAAACGCCTGTAAACACGATAGCCGGCCAAGTCGGCGGCCTGGACGTCCGTCCAGGTCAGCTTGACGCCCTCCCTGACCGAAGCGAAGAAAACTTTAACAGGCGGGGGCGGTGGAGTCAAGTCAAACGGCCGGGCCAGGACCGTTTCCGAAGCCGGACCGGCAATGAGCGTCCCTTGCAGTTCCCTGACCGCCCGGACTTTATATTCGTAGGCGCGGCCGTTTTCCACCTGGGCGTCTCCATAGGAACTCCGCTTCCAGGGGCCACCGGCGTTTACTTTCACCCAGACCCCGCCTTCGCTCCGGCGATAGACGTCGTAGCCGGCCAAATCCTCCAAGGGCCTGCCGTCCAGGAGTCGGTTCGGCGGCGACCAGTTCAGGAAGACCATTCTATCCTCGGCTCGGGCCTTCAATCCTTCCGGGCTTCGACTGGGGTGGTCATAGACGATGGCCAGCGAAGCGGCCCGGGTCGGGTCAAACCTTTCGCCGCCGTTGTAAGCCATAATCCTATAATGATAAGCCCGCCCGGGTTCGAGGCGGTCCTGGTAGCTGTATTGGACCCGGGCCACGTCTTTCAAGGGCGGCGGTTTCTTGGCCGGCAGGCGCATCCGTTGGGTGTAAGTCACCGGACATCCGACGCAGAAGCCGGGCCGAAGCAGGTTTTCGCTCCGGTCAACGAAGAAGCCGGCCAGGTCTTTCAAAGGCAAGCCGCGGACGTTTTTTTCCGGCGGGTTGAAAGTGACGGTGAGGCGGCCTTCTTCGGTGAAACCATAAGCCAAGCCCACCACCCGATCCGGCAACGAAGCTTCGGCCGGCAAGGGTGGGGCTTTCACTCCGCATGATGAAGTCAGAAGGACGGCCGCCAGGAGGACCACGCCGGTCCAGGCCAGTCGAGCGGCGCGGCGTCGCCCGATCATGCTCCGGACTCGATGTCGGTCAGAGCCCGCCGCAGGGCCGCCCTGACCCGGCGCGGCGAGGTGCCGCCCACGGCGGCCCTGGCCGCGATCGAAGCGGCCACCGTCATTTCTTTCTTCACTCCTGGTTTGGCCCCGGGACACTGTCTGATGATGTCCTCTTCGGAAAGGCCGGTCAAACCCAGACCCTTCTCCAGGCAATACCGGACCGTTTCTCCCACCAGGGCGTGAGCCCGCCGGAAAGGCACGCCCTGCCGCACCAGATGGTCGGCCAAGTCCGTGGCGGTGATGAAGGGGTCTTCGGCCGCGGCCCTCATTCTGTCTTCCCTGAACTTCAGCCGGCTGATAAACCTGGCCATCAGCGGCAGAATCCGGGCCAGGGTTTCGGCCGTGTCGAAGAGCGGCTCCTTGTCTTCCTGCATGTCCCGGTTGTAAGCCAGGGGCAGACCCTTCATGACCGTGAGCAGGGCCATCAAGTGTCCGTAGACCCGGCCGGACTTGCCGCGCACCAGTTCGGCCACGTCCGGATTCTTCTTCTGGGGCATGATGGAAGAACCGGTGGCCAGTTCGTCCGGCAACTCCATGAATCCGAATTCGGAAGAGGCCCAGAGGATCAGGTCTTCGCATAGCCGGGACAGGTGCATCATCAGGAGGGAGGCCGCGGCCAGAAATTCTATCAAGTAGTCCCGATCCGAAACCGCGTCCAGGCTGTTGGCGCTCACCCGGCGAAAGCCCAGGAGGCGGGCTACGTACCTGGGATCAACGGGCAGGCCGGCGCCGGCCAGGGCCGCGCTGCCGAGCGGCATCACCTCCACCCGGCGGCTTATTTCCTTGAAACGCTGGACGTCCCGGGCCAACATCTCCTGGTAGGCCATCAGGTGATGGGCCAGGAGGATGGGCTGGGCCCGCTGCAGGTGGGTATAGCCCGGCAGGACCGCTTCCGGATGAGCTTCGGCCCGGCGGACCAGGGCGAGGCGGAGGTCCTTGAGGCCGGCCAGGACGTTCTTGATGGCGTCCCGGACGTAGAGTCGCGTATCCAGGGCCACCTGGTCGTTGCGGCTGCGGGCGGTGTGAAGCTTTTCGCCGGCCGGGCCTATCCTTTCGGCCAGGGCCCGCTCGATGTTCATATGCACGTCTTCCAGACCCGGGTCCCAGTCGAAACGGCCGGCCTCGATATCGGCCTTGATGGACTCGAGCCCCTTGACCATGGCCTCGGCTTCCCTGGGTTCGATCAGCCCCTGTCGGGCCAGCATGCGGGCGTGGGCCAGGCTGCCGGCGATATCGTAGGGATAGAGTTTATAATCGAAATGGATCGAAGCCGAAAAAGCTTCGAGCAGGTCGTCGGTGGACTTGGCGAAACGGCCGCCCCACGGCTTGGTCCGGCCTTTTTTCCGGCGGGCCATCGGTTATTTTTCCCAAGACCTTTGCAGCCTGAGCCTCAAACCATTGAGCCTGATGAATCCGGTGGCGTCCCGGTGGTCATAGACTTCATCCCGTTCGAAGGTGGCCAGGTCCGCCTGGTACAGGGAGCGATCCGATTTGCGGCCGACCACCTGGCAGTTGCCCTTGTAGAGCTTCAACCTGACCGCGCCGTGGACGTTGTCCTGGGTCGAGTCCACGAAGAGCTGCAGGGAACGCATTTCCGGAGAAAACCAATATCCGTAGTAGACCATTTCGGAGTAACGCTGGATCAGGGAGTCCTTGAGGTGCATGACCTCCCGGTCCAAGGTCATGGATTCGAGGGCCCGGTGGGCCGCGTGCAGGATGGTTCCGCCCGGCGTCTCGTATACGCCCCGTGATTTCATGCCCACGTACCTGTTCTCGACCATGTCCACCCGGCCGATGCCGTTACGGCCGCCCAGGTCGTTCAGCTCGGCCAGCAATAAAGCCGGAGAGAGGCGCCGGCCGTTCACGGCCACCGGCGCGCCGGCTTCGAATTCGATCTCCACGTAGGTGGGCCGGTCCGGCGCCTTTTCCGGGCTGACCGTCAGGACGAACATCGTCTCGTCCGGTTCGAGCCACGGGTCCTCGAGCACGCCGCCTTCGAAGCTCATATGCAACAAATTCCGGTCACAGCTATAAGGTTTTTCCACCGTGGCCGGAACCGGAATGCCGTGCCGGCGGGCATAATGGATGAGATCGGTCCTGGACCTGAAATCCCACAGGCGCCAGGGCGCGACCGTTATCAAGCCAGGCGCCAGGGCCATGGCCGACAGTTCGAAACGAACCTGGTCGTTGCCTTTGCCGGTGGCGCCGTGGGCCAGACCGTCCGCGCCCTCGGCCAGGGCGATCTCGACTTGCCTTTTAGCGATCAGGGGCCGGGCCAGGGAGGTGCCCAGCAGATAAGTGCCCTCGTACACCGCGTTGGCCTTGAGGGCCGGAAAGATGAAATCCCGGGCGAATTCCTCCCTCAAGTCTTCGAGGTAAACCTTGCCGGCGCCCGTCTTCAGGGCCTTGGCCTCCAAGCCGTCCAACTCCTCGGCCTGCCCCAGGTCCGCGGCAAAGGCGATGACCTCGGCCCCGTATTCCTCGACCAGCCACCTCAAGATGACCGACGTGTCCAGACCTCCCGAATAGGCCAGGACTATCTTCTTGGCTTTCCGCAACCCTTAACCTCCTCCGCGGAGACTAAACCCGCGCGATAACCAGCCCTCACCCCGACCCTCTCCCCTAAGGAGCGGGCTCCCGGGTCAGGATGAGGCGGCTTGATGACCTAGGTCTTACGATCCAGCCTCAACCGGCCGCCCGGCCCCTTAATCCGATAAGCGCTCCGAAGCCCTGCTCGCGGGTCGGCAAGGCGGACCATTCAGCAGGAACTCGAGCAGGGCCTTTTGCACGTGCAGCCTGTTCTCGGCCTGGTCAAAGACGAACGACCGGGGGCCCTCGAATACGTCCTCGGTTATCTCCTGGCCCAGATGAGCCGGCAGGCAGTGCAGGACCATGGCCCCGTCCGCGGCTTCGGCCATGAGCCGGGAGTTGACCTGGTACGAAGAAAAATCCCTGGCCCTCTTGGCTTCCTCTTCCTCCTGGCCCATGCTGGCCCAAACGTCGGTGTTTATCACCTCGGCCCCGCGGGCCGCCTCCAAGGGGTCACGGGTGATGACTATGGGTTTTCCGGCCTTGGCCCGGGCCTGGTCCAGAATATCCGGGTCCGGTCCGTACCCCTCGGGAATGGCCAGCCTGAGCTCGAAATCCATTATGGTCGCGGCTTGAATCCAGGAGTGGGCCATGTTGTAGCCGTCGCCGATCCAGGCCATTTTTAGACCGTCCAGACGACCCAGGCGTTCCCTGACCGTGAACAGGTCGGAAAGAACCTGGCAAGGGTGGTGCCGGTCGGTCAGGGCGTTGATGACCGGGAGGCAGGCGGAGCCGGCCATCTCCTCGATCTCGGCCTGTTCATAGGTTCGGATGATCAGGGCGTGCAGGTAACGGGAAAGGACCCTGGCCGTGTGCGAGATGGGCTCGCTACGGGAAAGATGCGTCTGTTCGTCCGACATGTAGACCACCCGGCCGCCCATTTCGTAAATGCCCACCTCAAAGGAAACCCTGGTCCGGGTCGAAGGCTTGTTGAAAATCATGCCTATGGTCCGGCCCTTCAGGAAGTTGGACCCGAAGCCGGCGGCCCGGCCGGCCTTGTACTCGACGGCCCTGGTCAGAACGGCTTCGATTTCGGACCGGTCCAGATCGGATAAGGTCAAAAAATCCCTTTTCTTCATACGGCTCCCTCCACTCGCGCCGCGGCGACCAAGACTTCCTCCAAGGCCGGCAGCAGCAGGTCTATCTCGGCCCGGGTCACGGTCAGCGGCGGCAGAAACCGGAGCACGGTGTCGTGGGTGCAGTTGATCAGAAAGCCTCGGGCCATCAGGTCCTGCAAGACCCCGGCGCCGGGAAAGGCCAGATCCAGTCCCAGTATCAAGCCCCGGCCTTTGACGCGGCGGATGAACGAATGCCGGCCGGCCAGATCGTTCAACCTGGCCTGGAAGTATTCGCCCGTGCGGGCCACGCCCTCCAGGAAACCCGGGGCCAGCATCAATTCCAGGACGGCCAGGGCCGCGGCCGAAACCAGCGGCGTGCCGCCGAAGGTGGTGGCGTGGGTGCCGGGGGTGAAGGCCTGGGCGACTTCTTCACGGGCCAGGCAGGCGCCCATGGGCAGGCCGTTGGCCAGGGCCTTGGCCAGGGTCATGACGTCCGGCTCCACTCCGAAGTGCTGATAGGAGAACAGCTTGCCCGTCCGGCCCAGGCCCACCTGGACCTCGTCAAAGATGAGCAGAACGTCCCGCGACCGGCAGAGTTTGGCCGCCCCGGCCAGATAATCATCCGACAGCTCGTTGACCCCTCCTTCGCCCTGGATGGGTTCGAGCATGACCGCGCAGACGTCGCCGGTCAGGGCCTTTTCCAGGGCCGGCAGGTCACCGGGCGGCACGTAGGCGAAGCCTTCCACCAGGGGCTCGAAGCCTTTATGGACCTTGGTCTGGGCCGTGGCCGAAAGCGTGGCCAGGGTCCGGCCGTGGAAGGAGTCTTCCAGGGTCAGAACCCTGTACCGCCCGGCGCCATAACGGTCGAAGGAGTACTTGCGGGCCAGTTTGATGGCCGCCTCGTTGGCTTCGGCCCCGCTGTTGCAAAAGAAGACCCGGTCGGCGAAGGAGTTATCGGTCAGCAGCTTGGCCACCTTGACCTGGGGTTCGGTAAAATAGAGGTTGGAAACGTGGACCAAGGTCCGGGCTTGTTCCCCGATGACTTCGGCCACCCCGGGATGGGAATGCCCGAGGCTGGTCACGGCCAGGCCGCCGACGAAATCGAGGTATTCCTTTCCTTCCGGATCGTAGACCCGGCAGCCCCGGCCCCGGACCAAAGCCAGATCGTACCGGCCGTAAGTGTTCATCAGCACCCGGCCGGCCAGTTCCTTGATCTCCCTAGAGTTCATGGTCATCTCGTTCATCCTCCCCGGCCAGGACTTGAGTGCCGATGCCCTGGTCGGTGAATATTTCGAGCAGGACGGCGTGGAGTTTGCGGCCGTCTATGACGTGGGCCTTCCTGACCCCCCGGGCCAGGGCCTGGGCGCAGCAGTCCAGCTTGGGCAGCATCCCGCCCTTGATCACGCCGTCGGCCCGGAGCTGCTCTATCCGGCTTACCTTGAGCGAACTTATCAGCCGGCCGTCGCCGTCCAGAACGCCGTCCACGTCGGTCAACAGGATCAGCTTCTCCGCCTGGAGGGCCGAGGCCACGTGGCCGGCCACCAGATCGGCGTTGATGTTGTAAGTTTCGCCGGCGGCGCCCACGCCCACCGGCGCGATGATCGGGATGAAATGGCTGCGTTGCATCACGTCCAGAATACCCCGGTCAATGGCTTCGACCTTACCCACCTGACCCAGGTCGATGATCTCCGGCGGCAGGTCCCCTTCCTGGCGGAGCATGGTCAGCTTGCTGGCCCGGATGAGGCCGCCGTCCTTGCCGCAGAGGCCGATGGCCCGGCCCCCCTGCTGGTTGACCAGGTTGACGATCTCGTTGTTGACCTTGCCCACCAGCACCATCTCGACCACGTCCATGGTCTCCTCGTCGGTGACCCTCATGCCCGAAACGAACGTGGATTGGATGTTAAGTCTTTTCAGAAATCGGCCGATCTGCGGACCGCCGCCGTGCACCACCACCGGATGAAGACCCACGTATTTGAGCAGAACCACGTCCTGGGCGAAACCTTTCTTCAGTTCCTCGTCCACCATGGCGTGGCCGCCGTACTTGATGACGATCGTCCGGTCGGCGAAACGCCGGATGTACGGCAGGGCCTCGATCAGAACCCTGGCCTTGAGATCGTTGGGCCAGGCGGCCGCGGGCGAACCTGAATTCATAGGATGTACCTCGACAAATCCACGTCCTTGACCACGTCGGACAGTTTCTCCCGGACGTAGTCCGCGGTTATGTTTATCTCCGTGGGTCCCAAGTCAGGGGCTTCGAAGGATACTTCGTCCAACAGCCTCTCCATGACCGTATGCAGCCGCCGGGCCCCGATGTTTTCCGTCTTTTCGTTGACCTGACAGGCGATGGCCGCGATCTCGCACACCGCCTCGGGAGCGAAAACGATCTTGACCTGCTCGGTCTCCAGCAGGGCGCGGTACTGGGTGATCAGGGCGTTCTCCGGCTCGGTCAGGATTTTGATGAAATCCTCCTTGGTCAGGGGTTCGAGTTCGACCCGGATGGGGAACCGGCCCTGCAGTTCGGGAATCAGGTCCGACGGCTTGCTCACGTGGAAGGCGCCGGAGGCGATGAACAGAATGTGGTCGGTCTTGATCATGCCGTACTTAGTGGTGACGGTCGAGCCTTCGACCAGGGGCAGCAGATCGCGCTGGACGCCTTCCCGGGAAACGTCCGGGCCGTGGGTATGCTCGCGGCCGGCGATCTTGTCCAATTCGTCAAGAAAGATGATCCCGAACTGTTCGACCCGGCGCACGGCGGTTTCGGTCACCTTGTCCATGTCAATGAGGCGCTGGGCTTCCTCCTGGGTCAGCAGTTTCAAGGCTTCCTGGACCTTGACTTTGCGGTGCTTGGTCTTTTTAGGAAAAAGTCCGCTGAAAACCTCTTTCAGATTGATATCCATCTCCTCGAGGCCGAGGTTGGAGAAGACCTCGACCACGGGCCGCGACGTGTCCGGAACCTCGAGGTCCACGAAGCGTTCGTTGAGCTTGCCTTCCCGGAGCAGACGGCGGAGTTTCTCGCGGGTGGCGGCCCGGGCGTCCAAGGTTCCTCGATCGGGCCGGACCAGCTCGAGGGACCCGGAAGCCGCCTCGGGTTCGGCTTGGGCTTCGCCGCGGCCGGGGCTGGGAAGCAGGATGTCCAGCAGCCGCTCTTCGGCCATCTCTTCCGCCCTGGCTTTGACTTTCTCCCGTTCCTCGGCCCGGACCATATTGATGGCCAATTCGGTTAAATCCCGGATCATGGACTCCACGTCCCGGCCCACGTACCCCACCTCGGTGTATTTCGAGGCTTCCACCTTGAGAAAAGGCGACTGGGCCAGCTTGGCCAGGCGACGGGCGATTTCGGTCTTTCCCACTCCGGTCGGCCCGATCATGATGATGTTCTTGGGGGCGATTTCGTCGCGCAACCGTTCCGGGACCTGCTG
Organism: Thermodesulfobacteriota bacterium; assembly: GCA_040755515.1. Classification (GTDB taxonomy): domain Bacteria; phylum Desulfobacterota; class Desulfarculia; order Adiutricales; family JAGVGV01; genus JBFMAW01. The sequence goes on from JBFMAW010000015.1 coordinate 151,770, forward strand.
CCGCCGCCATCGGTTTCTCAGGGCAATGGCCACGGCCCTTTTGGCTTGGGCCTGGCCTATGACGAAGCGGTCCAGTTCAGCCACGATCTCCCTGGGAGTCAGAATGACCATGTCTTTATTGGTGGACATCGAGTTCCTCGATCACCAGGTGGCGGTTGGTGTAAACGCAGATATCGGCGGCGATGGCCATGGCCTCCTCGGCTATGCGACGGGCGTCGAGGTCGGAGTGGGCGGTCAGGGCCCTGGCCGCGGCCAGGGCGTAAGGACCGCCCGAACCTATGGCCATCAAACCGTCGTCCGGTTCGATCACGTCGCCGGTGCCGGAAATGATCAGACCGCCGCTTCTATCCAGGGCTATCAGCAGGGCCTCGAGGCGGCGCAGGCTCTTGTCCGTCCGCCAGTCCTTGGCCAGTTCCACGGCGCTCCGGATGAGCTGTCCGCCGAACTGCTCGAGTTTGGCCTCGAAGCGTTCGAACAGGGTGAAGGCATCGGCCGAGGCGCCGGCGAAGCCGCACAGGACCCGGCCGTGATACAGGCGTCTGACCTTGCTGGCCGTGTGTTTCATGATCGTGCCGCCCAGGGTCACCTGGCCGTCGCCGGCCATGACCGCCCGTCCCCGGTGGCGCACGGCCAGGATGGTGGTGGCGCGGACGATCCGGGCCTCCGGTTGATACGGGTCATTCGTCATCGCCGCTCTCCTGGGACCGGGGTCCGCCCCGGACGGCCCGCGGATGGGTCCGGTCGTAAATCCGGCGGAGGTGATCCAGGTTGAGGTGAGTGTATTTCTGGGTTGTGGACAGACTGGCGTGACCCAGCATCTCCTGAATGGAACGCACGTCCGCTCCGGATTCGAGCAGGTGCGTGGCGAAGGAGTGCCTCAAAGCGTGAGGCGACAGCCCTTGTTCCAGGCCGAGGCGTTTGACCCACTCGTCCATCACCCGCCGGACCGTCCGATCGTTCAACCGGCCTCCGCGGCGGCCCAGAAACAGGGCCGGGGAAGCCCCGGCGGGGTTCGAACCGGCCAGTCGGTCCCGGACGGACAGGTATCGGCGCAGGGCCTCGACCGCCTTGGCCCCCACCGGTACGATCCTCTCCTTGCGGCCCTTGCCCATGACCCGAACCAAACCCTGGTTCAGATCGAGGTCGCCCAGGTCCAGCCTGACCAGTTCCCCGACCCGCAGGCCCGAAGAATAGGCCAGTTCGAAGGCGGCTCGGTCCCGCAGCCCGAGAGGGCTGTCCGCCTCCGGCGCCTCCACCAGGGCGAAGGCTTCGTCCACGGACAGGAACCGGGGTTGTTTCTTAGGAAAACGCGGAGATTCGACCTCCAGCGCCGGGTTGGAAACCAGCCGGCCTTGGCGGACCAGGAATCGGAAAAAAGCTCTCAGACTGGAAAGCTTCCGGGCCAGGGAGACATTCTGGTTCCGGCCGCGGCTTTGAAAAAGAAAGGACCTGATGTCATGGCGGGAGACCTGGTCCAGTGAAGTCAGGTGTCGCTCTTCGAGCAGAAAGTCCACGAACTCGGATGTCTCCCTAAGGTAGGCCTTGACCGTGTGGCTGGACCTGCCCTTGACCACGGTGAGGTGATCGGCGAAGTCCTGGAGGAGTGCTTTATCTATCATTTCCGGCACGACTGGCGGCCTCATTCCACCTTGATTTCAAAAAATTAGACGATAACAAAAAGACGATAAAAGGCAATAGAAATTTAGATACGATCCGTCTAAAACGGAAGTAAGGGATCAGCTCCCGGGCCGGACGCCCGGCCGCCGCCCACCGGCGGTTCCCATGATCACCTATCATTGATGAGGGCGGAAGATGGTGCTTGGTCATTCCGAGTGGCCGTTACTGGATATTCTTGCCACGCCTGACCGATGGATGACCGCCGCCGGTCACATTTTCTTGACTTTTACGGGTGGCTCAATAATACTGGAGGACCAGGCGGTTTATAGTGGTTTAAGGAGTGAAAATGAAAGACATATCCAAGTTGCGCACCTTTGCCTTCATCTCCCACGGCGGAGCGGGGAAGACCAGCCTGGCCGAAGGACTGCTGTTTCTGACCAAAGTCACCACTCGAATAGGCCGAACCACCGAAGGAACCAGCGTCCTGGATTTTGAACCGGAAGAAATCAAACGCGGTGTCTCCATAAGCTCGGCCTTCCACTCTTACCCTTGGAAAAAGCATGAAGTGTTTTTCGTGGACACGCCGGGCGACGAGAATTTCCTCAACGACACCAAGACCACCCTGCAGGGCGTGGACGGGGTGGTGGCCCTGGTGGACGCGGTGGACGGCGTCAAGGTCGGGACGGAAAAGGTCTGGAGCTTCGCCGACGGTTACGAACTTCCGCGCCTGGTCCTGGTCACCAAGATGGACCGGGAGCGGGCCGACTTCTTTAAATGCGTCCAAGAACTGGGTCAGGTCTTCACCGGGATCACCTGCCTGCCGGTTCAGATTCCCCTAGGCGCCGAAGACGATTTTTCCGGTCTGGTGGACTTGTTGGACCGAAAGGCTTATCTCTACGAGGAAGGAACGGGAAAATTCACGCCGGCCGACGTGCCGGACGACCTGGGCGACGTGGTGGCCGAATGGCGGGAGAAACTGGTGGAAGCCATTGCCGAGTCCGACGATGCCCTGCTGGAAAAGTACCTGGACAGCGGGGAGCTTAGCGGCGAGGAGTTGAATCAAGGTCTGGTCAAAGCGGTCCGGGCCAGGAACCTGGCGCCGGTGCTCTGCGCTTCGAGCGCGAAACTGATCGGCCTGCCCCAGCTCATGGACACGATCAACGATCTCCTGCCTTCGCCGGACGATCGGGGGCGGATCAAAGGCCGAAACCCGGCCGACCGGAGCGAGGTCGCCCGAGACCCCAACCCGGATGCGCCTTTTTCGGCTTTGGTCATCAAGACCATCACCGATCCTTACGCGGGCAAACTGACCATTTTCCGGGTTTGCTCCGGAACGCTCACGCCGGATTCGAACTTTCAAAACGCCTCGAAGGGCGTGAAGGAACGTTTCGGGCAGTTGCTGACCCTGGAAGGCAAATCCCAGAAGCCGGTCGAGTCGGCCGTGGCCGGCATGATCGCGGCCGTGGCCAAGCTCAAGGAAACGGCCACGGGCGATACTCTCAGCGAAGAGAACAACCCCATCATCTATCCCGTGACCCCCCCTCTGCCGGCCATAATCTCTTACGCCGTCGAGGCCAAGAACAAAGGGGACGAGGAGAAGGTTTTCGCCGCCCTGTCCAAGGTCCTGGAAGAGGACGTGACCTTGCGTCTGGAACGGGCCGGCCAAACCCGGGAAGCCATTCTATCGGGCATGGGGCAGGTGCACATCGAAGCCACGCTGGAAAAAATCAAGCGCAAGTACGGCGTGGACATCCTGCTCAAGACGCCCAAGATCGCTTACAAGGAAACCATCAAAGGCAAGACCAAGGTCCAGGGCAAATACAAGAAACAGACCGGAGGACGCGGTCAGTACGGCGACTGTTGGCTCGAACTCGAACCCTTGCCCCGGGGCTCCGGCTTCGAGTTCGTGGACAGGATCGTGGGCGGCGTTATCCCCAGACAGTATATCCCGGCCGTGGAAAAAGGCATAGTCGAGGCCATGGAAAAGGGCATCATCTCCGGCAACCCGGTGGTGGACGTGCGTGTTTCCCTGGTTTTCGGGTCGTACCACACCGTGGACTCATCGGAAATGGCCTTCAAGGTGGCCGGGTCCCTGGGCTTTAAAAAAGGCTTCCTGGAATGCAATCCCACCCTGCTCGAACCGATCATGTTGCTGACGGTCACGGTGCCGGACGAATACATGGGCGACGTGATCGGCGACGTGAACAGCCGGCGCGGCAAGGTCTTGGGGGTGGACGCCCACGGCGGCAAGCAGATCATCAAGGCCCAGGTGCCTCAGGTGGAAATACTCCAGTATTCGCCTTCCCTGACCTCGATGACCGGCGGCCGCGGTTCCTTCACCATCGAACATTCCCACTACGAGGAAGTGCCGTCGCATTTGCAGGAGAAGATCATCGCCGGCTTCAAGACCGATCTGGAGGAATAGGCCCGCGGCCGGTTGACGCCGACTATTCGGAGCGGACCGATCGGCTAAGGTTTAATAATACGAGCGGGGGAAATCCGTCACCGGCGGATTTCCCCCGCTCCGACTTTCCCTGGTTCGGTGGAAAATGGTTCGTCTCTGCCCAAAGCCCAGGTCATTTCCATCGCCTCGGATAAAGCCGCGATACCGCATCCTTGAAACGCTATTTTTCATGCGAGGACGGAATCATGACCAATGATCAACGGGATTTCCAACCCGGCGTAACCTATACCTGCGGCCTGCTGATGGCCAGCACCAGAGGCGCGGCCGGCCAGAGAGAAGACACGGCCGGACCGGTTTTGGAAAAGATGCTCGCCGAGGCCGGTTTCGACGTGCGCGAACGCGCCGTGGTCCCGGACCACCTCGAATCCATCATCCATCGGATTCGAGTCTGGATTGACGACGATCAACTGGACTTGGTTCTGACTTCGGGCGGGACCGGCCTATCGCCCCATGACTTGACCCCGGAAGCAACCCGGGCCCTCATTCACCGGGAAGTGCCCGGCCTGGCCGAGGCCATCCGGGCCGCGGGGCGGGACAAAACGCCTCACGCCGATCTTTCCCGCGGCGTGGCCGGCATCCGCCGCAGCAGCCTCATCGTCAACCTGCCCGGCAGCCCCAAAGGCGCGGCCGAAGGTCTGGCCGTGATCCTGCCGGCCCTACCCCACGCCCTGGACAAGATCAAGGGCGACCCGCGGGACTGCGCCTGAATTCCAGCCCGCTGTTGTTTACCATTCGCTCTAAGCCGACTTTATTCGACCTCGACGCCGTCGCCTCCGATGACTGACTTATTCGACGCCGCGATTTCCAAACAAACATCGCCTCGGTCAGCCGACGCCAAAACTTGATTCCATTTTCGGTTCATAAAAAAATATTTGGCCCATCCAAAGCCAGCCTAATCCGTCCCTTCTTCTTGGCTCAATGAAAATTTAGCGTCAGTCGACGCCGGGCCGGCCCGTTAGAGATTCACAAAAAGCCCTTGTGCGCCGCGGTCGAGTCGGCTATAAAAAAGGAAATCGTCCTTGGGATCGAACAGTATCATAACGTCTCCAAAGCGTTATAGGCGGATGACTCTTATGGGGCAGACGAAGGGACCGCCGGTCGGAGCGGAGGCGACGCTTTCAATCGGCCGGCCTTCCGGTTCCGGGATAGACCGCGCCAAAATCTGGCTGGTCATGCCCGCCTATAACGAAGGGGCCGTCATTGGCGAAGTCCTCGACTCCATCGAACCGCACGGCTACCGCCTGGTCGTGGTCGACGACGCGTCGGACGACGACACCTTGGACGTGGTTCGGAGCAAAAAGTGGGTCGATCTGCTCCGACACTCGCTCAACCTCGGTCAAGGGGCGGCCCTGCAGACGGGCCTGGAATACGCCTTGCGCCGGGGCGCGGAAGTCATCGTCACCGTGGACGCGGACGGACAGCATTCCGTCGAAGACATCGCCGGCCTGGTCCGAACCCTGCTCGACCGAGGCGTCGACATCGTGCTGGGGTCCCGATTCCTGGCGGCTTCGCCTGAATGCATCCGCAACATCCCCCGCCTGAAACGGTGGCTGCTCCGCGCGGCCATCGTTTATATCCGTTTCGCCTCCCGGCTGCGGGTGACGGACGCCCATAACGGCTTGCGGGCCATGACCGCCGCGGCGGCCCGACGTATAGACATCACCCAGAATCGCATGGCCCACGCCACGGAAATACTGATCCGGATTCGACAAACGGGTATGTCCTACCTGGAAGCCCCGGTTTCGGTGCTCTATACCGAATACAGCCGGAAAAAAGGCCAGAAGATTTGGAATTCGATTAACATCCTGTGGGAAAGCCTGTTCGGAGGGGTGCGGCGATGATCGGTCGTCCGTCCGCCGGAACCGTCGCCGGAAGGGCGAAAGCCGTTCAATGTTGATCAAGCCCGTCCTGATCCTGGTCCTGACCGCCTGCTATTTCTACTACATGCTGAGGGTGAGGGACCCGCTGCCGCTAAGGAGCACCGGGCTGGTCATGCTGCTGGTGGCCGTCTACTTTATTCTGTTTCCGGACGTCAGCAGCCGGGTGGCCGGGTTTTTCGGCGTGGGCCGGGGCGTCGACTTTGTCTTTTACTTTCTGTTCACGTTTTTAATCTTCATCGTCCTGGTCATCAACGTCCGTTTGAACCGGCAGGCGTCGGACATCACTCGTCTGGCCCGGGAACTGGCCCTGCTTCAGGCGCGGGCCGCCGAGGACGATGGCGGCCGAAGCCCTTGGACCTTGACCGAAAACAACGGGTAACGGCCGATGCCGATCTCGCATCCAGGACTCAAACGGTTGATGGCCCTTCGGCTCCCGTTCCAAGGCGGGCCGCTGGTCTCCCCGGCGGTTATAGTCAACTACCTGCGATACAAACTTCGGTCCGACAACCCCCGACTGGACCTGAAAACCCGGCCGATCATCTGCACCCTGGTCGCCACGGTCCGCTGCAATCTCAAATGCCCATTTTGCATCGTGCCCGCCGCTTACGACGATTCTTCCTGGGAGGAATACGAGGCTTCGGTTCCCAAGGTCATCCGGATTTTGGACCATCCCCTGGCCCGGCGGGCGCTGTACGTCGGTCTGACCGGCGGGGAACCGCTGATGGTGGACGATCTGCCCGGCTTGGTGCGGCTGATCCGGCGCCGGGGCCATTTGTGCGGCGTGGTGACCAACGGCCTGCTATTGGGCGGGCAAATCCGGGAGCTGAAAAAAAGCGGCCTGAACGTAGCCGCGGTGTCCATCTACGACCTTACCCTGCCCCGCCTGCAAAAAATCATGCCGGCCGTCAATTCGGTCTTCCGCTGCCGGGCCAACAAGATTCTGACGCGCGGCGAAGTGGAAAACCGGCAGGGTTTTCTGGAGGAAGTGATCCGCTTCAGTCGGGACGGCGGCTTCCTGGGCCTCTATTTCGGCAACTTTCTGCCCCAAGGGACCGGAACGACCGATGAGGTCATTTACGAGGACCACCCGGCCTGCGCGGATTTTAGGAAACGCATGACGGCCAAATACGCTCCTTTTCCCATTTACTGGCCCAAGCCGCACAAACGGAACATCGGTCCGGGGGATAAAAAATGCCGCCTGCCCTGGTACTACATCATCGTCGGCATGACGGGCAACCTGGGGCTCTGCAACCAGCACATGCCGCCGCCGGACGGGCGTTACGGCAACCTGTTCGCCTCGTCGGCGGCCGAGTCGGTCAATCACCCCAGCCGGCTGAACATGCGGCTGAGGATCAAGGCGGCCGACGGCGACGTTCCCGAACCGTGCCTGGGCTGCCCGATCATGGGCGACGACTGGCACGCCGCCTATTGACCCGGCCGGCGGCCCGTTGATTGGAGCGTCCTCGTTCATGCCGGAACGGTTCACCAAGTTCATCGAGCGCGTGGCCCAAGACCGGCCGCTCGAGGTCAATTATTTCGGCGATTCGCCGTCCCTGACCTGGGACACGTGGCGGGTGGCCCGGCTCTTGGCCGTCGAACTCGACCGTCTGTCGCTTCCGCCGCCCGCAAGAATTCTGGATATCGGCTGCGGCATCGGCGTGTACGAAAGGGAATTGCTCGAACGGTGGCCGGAAGCGGAAATCGTCGGGCTCGACCTGTCGGCCCATAACCTGAAAATCGCCGCCGGGTGGGAGCGGCGGGGCCGTTATGTCCGAGCCGACGCCGAACAACTGCCCTTCGGGGACGCCTCGGTCGACCTGGCCATCGCCCTCGAGGTCATGGAACATTTTCTCAACCCGCGGCGGGTCGCGGCCGAATGCGCCCGGGTGCTGAAGCCGGGCGGGGTGCTTATCGCCGCCGTGCCCCTGGCCCCGCCCCTCCCCTTTCTGAACGCCGTTTCCGCGCTGGCCACCCGGTTTATCGGCTCCAAGACCGTGACCGACGGGCCGTATAAGGAGCACATGCGCCTGTACAACAAGCGTTCTTTTCGGTCGCATTTCAGCCGGGGATGGATTGAACGGAAAATGATCGCCTTCAATCTGATGACCTTTGTCGTGGCCCTGTTCGACAAGTTTTCCCGGTCCCTGGCCGTCGGCGCGGCCGAACGCCGACGCGGTTGGCTGGACCGGGCCGATCTGATTTTCGGTCGGGTTGTTTACGCCAAGGGGATGTGGATTCTGGAACGGACCGACGCCCCCGCCGGCGGGAGCGATTGATGAAAATCCTGTTCCTCAACCCGCCCTTCGGCGCCGAACGCCCCGAGGGGTTGGACCCGCCGCTGGGCATCATGTTCCTGGGCGCGGTCCTCAAGGAAAAAGGCCATGAAACCCGGCTGGTGGATCACGCCTGGGTCGAGGCCGGCGACTGGTCGGTCTGGGACAAGGCCCTGGACGACGGCCCGGAGGCGGTGCTGGTCAACACTCAAATCCGTTTCGAACGCGACGCGGCCGAAGCGATGCGGCGGCTGCGGGCCAAAAGACCGGACCTGCCGGCGGCGGCCTTCGGGCCCCAGGCTTCGACCGAGGCTCCCCGGCTGCTGGGCGAATTGGGTTTCGACGTCTGTGTCATCGGCGAACCGGACGACGTCATCCCCGCCTGGCTGGCGGAAGGCGCGTTCCGGCCCGGCCCCGGAAACGCATCCCGCCCCGGTCTGGCCGGCGCGGCCCATCCCGTTCCGGAACCGGCCCCGCGCGTCGACATGGAGCGCCTGCCCGAGCCGGATTACGACCTGGTCGACTACCGCCGCTACATTGACCGGACCCTCAACGCGGTTTTCCTTGCCTCGCGCGGCCTGAACCATATCGACGCCTTTTACCAGCCGACGCTCATCCACGCCCTGAACCCGACCCGCCGTGTATCCGTCGACAAGGCCCTGGCGGGGCTCCAATATTTACGGTCCCGCTTCGACGGGCGCTTCCTGCTGCTGTTTCACGACGAAGCCTTCACCGAAGATCGGAACTGGGTCATGGAACTTTGCCGCGCCCTGCCGGATTTGAAACTGGGTCTGCCCTTCTGGTGTTTCACCCGGCCGGATTTATTGGACGAAGAACTGACCCGGGTCATGGTCCGGGCCGGGTTCGCCGGGGTGAGCCTCGGCCTGGAAAGCGCTTCGGACCGGGTTCTGGAAACGCTGGGGCGGGGATTGACCCGGGATCAAATCCTGTCCGGGTTCCGGGCCGCCCGGAAGGCGGGGCTGCTGATCACCGGCTCGGTCATGATCGGAACTCCCGGCGAAACCGAAGCGGACCTGGCCGCGACGGTCGACATGATCGCCCGCCATCGGCCGGACGTGTTGACGGTGACCTTGACCACGCCCCTGCCCGGAACCGGTCTCCATGGCCGGTTCGCGGACCGGCTGTTGATCGAAGACCCCGAGGACTTCAATTATTACGACCACCGGCCGGGTCGGACGCCGCTCAGACTGGACGACCTGACCGGCGGGCAACTCGAAGCGGCCCTGGCCCGCCTCCGGTCGAACTGGAAGCGGGGCTTGTGGCGGACCGGCGTGAGCCTCGCCCGGACGGCCCTGAGGAACCCGCCCTTCCGGCGGGCCTGCCTCGGACCGATCCTCCGAGTGGCCCGCCGAAAAATCTGGAAAGAGGCCTAAGGCATGGACATCACCCTAGCCGTGGTGACCTATAACGCCGCCGCCTGCGTCGAAGGCTGCCTGGAAAGCTTGATCGCCCTGGAGCCCCACGGCGGCGCTTTGGAAATCATCGTCGTGGACGGCCTGAGCGAGGACGGCACCAGGGACATCGTGAGAAAATTCGCGGACCGGGTGCGTCTGGTCGAAAACCCCGGACGGACCATCGCCTCGAACCGCAACGCGGCCATGAAGGAGGCCCGTCACCCGTATCTGGCCTTCACGGACGCGGATTGCGTCGTCCCGCCCCATTGGCTGAAAACCCTGGCCGCGGCCCATCAAAAACTGCTGGCCGCGGGGAAAAAAGTCGCCGCCGTCGGCGGCGGTAACCGCAATCTGAAAAAGGCCAACGTCTACCAGCGAGCTTTGGGGTTTGCCCTGAATTCCTATATCGGCAGCCTCGGGTCGCCCCAGGGCAAGATTTACCGTCACGTTCACCCCGTGCCCTCGCTGTCGTGCCTCAACATCCTGTACGACCGGGCCGCCCTCGAACAGGTCGGCGGCTTCGACCCGGCCCTGGGCAACATGGGCGAAGACCCGGACATGAATTACCGCCTCGGCCTGGCCGGCTACCTGATCTACTACATCCCCGACGCCGACGTGGAACACGCGGCCCGGCCCAATCTCTGGGCCTGGTCAGCGAACATGTATCGCTACGGCCTGGGCCGGGCCGGTCTGATGCGCAAGCACCGGAACCTGTTCGGCCCGCCTTACCTGGCCGCCCTGCTGTTCCTCCCGGCTTTCGTCCTCGGCGCCGCCGGCGGGGTTTTCTGGCCCTGGGCCTGGCTCGTCTGGCTCTATTTCCCGGCCGTGGCCCTGGCCGGGATAGGCCTGGCGGTCCGGGGCGGCGAACCCGCCTCGAGCGGACTGGTGATCGTCATTCTGCTGTCTACTCACTTCTTTTACGCGGCCGGGCTTCTGCGAGGCATCATCCATCTCCCGGACCCACCCCGGCGGAAAAAATGAAGCGGCCATTCCTTACGCCCAGACCCGCCGGTCAGGGGCCTTTGACCAGGTAGCGGGCGAACCGGAGCCCGGCGTGCCAGAACTTGACGGCTTCATGGGGGTCGCGGGCGATGCGCCCCAGCGCGCCGGCGATATAGCCGGGTCGCAGGTAATAGCGCCTCAGGATGCGGTACATGGCCTGCTTCATGTCCGCTTCGGAAAAATCGCCGTATTCGACCAGTACGTTCTGTGCGCCGTTTTCGTCGAGAAACCGGGAATAATCCTCGGTCTTCAAATGGCCGTTCTCCTTGGCCCAGCGGTAGAATTCCGTGCCGGGCAGCGGCAGGGCGAGGGAGACCTGCATGGTGTCCGGTTTGAGTTTCAGGGCGGCTTCCAAAGTCTCGACGACGGTCTTTCGGTTTTCGCCGGGCAGGCCGATGATGAAATCGCCGTGAACCTGGAGGCCGGCCTCCCGGCAGGCCCGGGCGAAGTCTTCCATCCGGTCGAGGGTGATGCCCTTGCGGATGCGTTTTAATATTTCCGGGCTGCCGGATTCGTAACCGGCGACCACCGCCCGGCAGCCGGCCCGTTTCATCAGCTTGAGGAAAGCCACGTCGCGGATGGTCGGCCGGACGTTGGCCGTCCAGCGTAGGTCATATCCTTTGGTCAGCTTCTGCTCGCAGAATCGGGCGACCCGGTCGGTGTCCCGGGTGAAGGAATCGTCGTCTATCATCAGTTCCCGGACGTGGGGCGCCCGGCGGTCCAGGTATTCCAGTTCGGCCATGAGGCTGTCCAGGCCGCGGGTGCGGTACGTGTGGCCGAGGAAGGTCTGGGGCCACAGGCAGAAGACGCAGCGCCCGGCGCAACCCCGGCCGAAATAGGTCTGCACCCAGGGGTAGAGCAGATAATCCATGCGGTAGTCGTAGATATCGAGGTGCTTCTCGATGACCTGGATGGAAAACGGCAGCGCATCCAAATCCCGCAACGGCAGCGCTTCCCCGGTTTGGCGGCAGGCGCCGTCTTCCAGCCAGGAAAGCCCGGGCACGTCTTCGAGGCGGCCGTTGTTTTCCAGGCAATCGGCCAGGCGGGGCAGGACGTGGTCGAATTCCCGCCGGATCACGAAATCGAGTCCCGGCCCGATGCGAAGCGATTCCTCGGGCAGCACGGACACATGGGGGCCGACGGCCGCGGTTTTGGCCTCGGGCCGGGCTTGCTTGAGCAACCCGGCGATTTCCAGATCGTTGTGGATGCTGGTCGTGGCGGTGTATATGACGGTCAGCCCCGGCTCGAACCGCCGGACTTCCTCGATCAGTTCCCGCCGGGATTGACGCCGGGCCGGGCTGTCGATCAGGCGGCAGACGTGACCGGCCTGTTCCAGAACGCCGGTGGCGTAAATGAGCCAGATCGGCATCCACAGGGCGGTGCCCTTGCTGGACGCCTGCCAGCGGGCGCTCCGGCAGAATCGTTCGGTGAACGGCGGGTTGACGAGGCAGACCTTCATCGGCGCTTCTCCCGTTTGGATGACCCAGGAGTTTCAGGGGTTGTCGCCCGCCGGACCCTCGATCATCGGCCGCGTTCGGCCGTTGACAAGACGATCCGAACGGGTTGATTATACTGACGGGAGTCTACGGGACAACTGAAATTTCAGCCTTCAAAACCAGGAGTCCAAGTATTTTTTTCTTTATCCACCTCAACCAGCGGATCTACCGTCGGTTCGAACTAAACAAGCATCGGGCGGTCATGCCGCCGTTCGGCGTGGCCTTCCTGTCGGGCATGCTTAAACGCGTCGGCGTGAAAAGCAGGCTCCACGACGACAACCGCATAGGCTTGACGGACGATCAATTTCGCAGCCTGTTTCTCAAACACAAGGCTGAAATCCGGGCCATCGGCCTGACCTCGATCACGACGACCATCAATCAAATCCGACGGCTGGCCCGCCTCAGCAAAGAGGTTCTTCCCGACGTCCCGGTCATCGTCGGCGGACCTCACGCCCGACTGCGGCCCGAGGACATCATCGCCTTCCCGGAAGTGGACCTGGTTTTCACCAGCGAAGCGGACCTGGCCGTGGCCCGGTTCGCGAAAGGGGAGCCTCTGCCCGACATCCCCGGCCTCATGTACCGGGAAAATGGCGGCATCAGACAGAATCCGGTGGTCGAGGCCATCGATATCAACCAACTCCCCTTTCCGGATTACGACCTGTTCGATATCCGGGACTACCGCACCACCAGGGGCTACGGCAAGCGGCACCCGAATTCGTACCTCGTCACCTCGCGGGGCTGTCCGTACAAGTGCACCTTTTGCGCCTCGAAGAGCCTGAATCCGACCCCGGACAAGAGCGTCCGCTTCCGCGATCCGGAAAGCGTCATCGCCGAGATCGAGCTTTTGTCCGGCAAATACGGCGTGCGTGAACTCTTTTTCGCCGACGACATGTTCACCGGCCGGGATGCCCACGTGTTCGGCATATGCGAGGGCCTGATCCGCCTGGGCGCGGACATGATCTGGGTCTGCATGACCCACGTCAACAACGTCACGGAGGAAAAGCTGAGGATCATGAAACGGGCCGGCTGCCACCAGGTTTGTTTCGGCGTGGAAAGCGGCGACCCGGACATCCAGAAGGCGATCAACAAAAACCTGGAATTGGACCGGGTCCGCCAGGTCGTTCGCCTGGCGAGACGGGCCGGTCTGGACGTGCGCTGTTCGTTCATGTTCGGCAATCAGAACGAAACGCCGGCCACCATGCAGCGAACCTTGGATTTCGCCCAAAGCCTGAAACTGGATTTCGCCTCGTTGAACATCGCCACGCCCTACCCCGGCACGGGGTTGCGGGCCTGGGCCATTGAAAACGGATACCTGGCCAATCCGGACTACGAGGCGCTGGACGGCACGACCTACCCCATCGTCACTCCGGAGCTTCCGCCGGGCACCGTCGAACATTACTATGAAAAAGCGTTTAAATCCTTTTACTTTTCACCAAGGTACGCCCTGAGGCGCCTGGGCCGCGTCCGGACTCGGGAAGATATGTCCCGGTATCTGAAAAGCGCGGCCCTGGGGCTGGCCTCCCTGCCCGCCATGCTGAAAAAACGCTGACCGCCATGCGCCGTCCGTCTGGGAGGTCAAGCCGGGGCTTCGGCGTCTACGCCGCCCTGTTCGTTTTAATCGGCTCGATCTACATACTGACCTCCCCCGGCCGGATCGACATCGTTGACGGCCAGTGTCGCTACGAAGCGGCCCGCAACTTTTTTATCTACGGCAAACCGATCTTCAAGGATTCTTTCCTGATCCAAATCCACCCCCGGCCGGGTCGAGGCGGCGACTATTTTCCTGGAATCGGCCTGGGCGGATCCCTGGCGGCGCTGCCGTTGACGGCCCTGGGTCTGAGCGCCGACGACACTCGGGCGGACTTCAGCCGGTTTACCTTCTCCCTGACCGGACCCCTCGTTGGAGCGCTGACCATTTGCCTGCTTTTTACCGCGTATCGGCGCCTGGGCCTGTCGGTCAACTCGGCCCTGAAATGGTCCCTGGCGGCGGCCTTGGCCACGATGATCTGGCCGGGCGCGAACACGGTGTTCGATCAAATCGAGCAGGCTTTTTTAATCCTGGCCGGCCTGCTGCTGGCCGACGCGGCCTCCCGGCGCGGATCGTCACTCCTGGCCGCCTGGGCCGGCGCCGTCGGCGGCATGGTGGCCCTGCACCATGAAGTCTTGATCTTGCTGGTCCCGCCCCTGGCGCTGGCCGTCCTGGACACGGCGGACGGCAAACGTTTTCAGGAACGAGGCAACCTCAGGCGGGTCGTTGCTTTTCTGGCCGGCGCCCTGGTTCCGATCGGTCTGATGGTTTCCTGCAACTATTACCGCTTCGAAGCCGTTTCGCTCTTTCCGTTGACCATCGACACGCTGGGCGAGCACCCGTATCCTTGGGGCAACCCGCTGACGGGCGCGGCCAGTCTCCTGTTTTCGCCGGGGAAAAGCATCCTCCTGTTTTCGCCGCTGACCGCCGCGGGCGCGGTAGGTTTCTATTATTGGAAAAACAAACGGCCCAACCTGAAACGGGCGGCACTGGACGTGGTCCTGATTCATTTCGCCCTGATTTCGTCCGCATCCTTTTTCGGCGGTGACTGGTGCTGGGGGCCCAGGTATTTAGTGGTCAGCGCGCCGCTGTTGGCGCTCGGCCTCCCGTTTCTGGCCGCGAAAATAGGCCGGCGCCCGTTAATGCCGTTGATCGTCTTCGGCGTCGCCGTGCAGATGCTCGGTCTCAGCCTGGATCATCATCGGTATTTTTACGAGCGAAAATTGACCGCTTTCTTCTGGCGGGATTCGTCTTATTATTTTCGTCACTCCCAATGGACGGCCCGTTTCGCCGAGTTGGCCGACATCGCCGTCCACGGAGTTCCGGAAACGGCGACCGGATACGCGCCGACCGTCAAGCCGGAACGGGTGACGTACATGACCTGCGGCCTACCGGAGGTATACGCGGAAGACGGACTGTCGCGCTTCCTGTTGTTTTATCTGCCCCGGCCCTGGCCGCTGTGGATGCCGGCCGCGCGGCGGGCCGGGTTGTCCATTCCCCTCGAACCGCTTTTCTGGGCCGGACCGCTCCTGGCGGCCGCCGGCCTGTCCGGACTGATGTTGCGGCGTCTGGCGCGCCGCGGGGAGCCCACGCGGCCGTGCCCGCCCGTCGCCGTAAAGTCGCCGGCCTTGAGGGGGACTAATCAGAAATGACTTGTATCGCCATCTTAAGGAACACCTGGATATGTTTCCCCGGGTTTGGTGGTTCCGAGCGTTGACGCGCGATATTGTCGGGACGGGATTAGCGCTGTTTCCTTCGACTCGAGATACCCAGGCGCGACGGCTTTCCTTGGGCGAGGAGACCGGGCTGGGCGCCAGGCAGGCCATGCTTGCCCGCGTGGAGAATGACCTTCCCGGCCAAACCGGACCCGGCCAGGGATGAGGGGATAATCATGGTTTCTCAGCTTGACAACGATGGAGGCGGGGAATTAGCGTGCTTGACGGAGGATGGTCAGGCTGGATGCCGATGAGTTCTTGGCGAGAACTCGCCTTTCGGCAAGGAGCCACATCTTCTTCATCGCTTAATTCGGCGCTGGACAGTTGCTCCAGGAAAGTCATGCTACCATGCGGAGGAGGCAAAATATGCGTGGTCAATCCAACTGGGTGTTTGCCGGTATTTTCGCGTTCGTCCTTTTGACCGCCGTCGCTTCGTCGGCCGAACCCATAAAGGCGGTGTCCGTCAAAGGTTTCGGAGAATTCGGCAACGACGTCAAGGTTGTCATCGACCGGATCGTTCCTCGGGAAGAGACCGAATTTATGGACCCGACCTGCGTATATTGGAATAAGGACGACACCTATTTCGTCATTGACCTGGGCAAGGTGGTCCAAATCGAGGGCATCACCATCCAGTGCGACAACAACGATGATTATCGTTTAGAAGCATCCGAAGACGGCCGGAATTATTCACCCCTGCTCGACGTCAGCGGCGACTTTGGCGACATTGCCTTCGGCATGGAAACCATAAGCACCCTGCCAGGCGACCCGCAATACGTCCCCGAAGCCGTGATGACGCCCACCCGGGCCCGTTATCTGAAGCTTTC
Organism: Thermodesulfobacteriota bacterium; assembly: GCA_040755515.1. Taxonomy (GTDB): domain Bacteria; phylum Desulfobacterota; class Desulfarculia; order Adiutricales; family JAGVGV01; genus JBFMAW01. The sequence goes on from JBFMAW010000015.1 coordinate 167,984, forward strand.
GGCCAGCGGTGGCGATGGGGCTTATGCGGTATCCGAGGTATTGATATTCGGCACAATAACGGCCAAGCAAGTCGAGCGGCCCGCCCCGGACACGAAGCAAACAGGAAACCTGGAGCAGATTTTCGACGCCATGGATAAGGATCACGACGGCAGGATAAGCCTGGATGAATATGCCGCCATATGGAAAGACAAGCTCGATGTTCGGAGCAATTTTGCCTATTTTGACAAAGACCAAAGCGGATATATCGAAAAGGCCGAGTTTCTGGGCCTGGCCGAACAACTGAAGTCGAGGAAGCAAGGGGCTAAGACCACACCCATGCCCGAAGCCAAATCGCCCCGCGCGGCGCGATCCTCCAATCAAACATTACCGCCGGCCCTTCAGGGCGGCCAGGCCTTGAAGCTGGACCCGGAAAAAGTGCGAAACGCTTTGGCGGCTTTGCGCGAATGGCCGAAATTGACTCAGGCGGCTCAATCCGGCCGGACCGGGGTGATCGATGAAGCCTGCCGGAAATACCATTTCGAAAACTGGGTCGAACTCAATATGACCGTGTCCCTGGTTTGCGGTCTGGGCGCGCAACTGACGAACAACCCGGCGGCAAAAGACCAATTAGCCGCCCTATACGGAACCGAAGCCGTGAAGATTTTAAGCACGCCCCAGGCCCGGGAACAGTTGGGCGACTGTCCCAGGTAAGAACCGGCCCAGAGCAAAGAACTGATCAGGTGAAAACCTTGACGTTCTAGGCCGCTTCGCCATTAGGCCCATTGAACCTGTCATTTAACGGAGGGACGCCCGTGGCCATGAAGGTTTCCGGGCGGCCCTAACGCTGCCGCCAATCCATACCAGCGAATACCGATACCTGCGTCCTTTCCCCTCTTGACTTTGTTGTTTAGTTAATATACTATTTCAGCAGATATTGTCTTAAATAAAGATATGATCGGGTCAGTTATGATTAAGGACCGGCCATTCGACGGATTGGTACACGAGGCCACGGCTCACTTCAATCGGGTCATCACCAAGTTCAACCGCGTGGAAAGACAACCCCGGGATTTCGGCACCGGGGATCCCCTGACCCGCACCGAGATTCACCTGATCGTCGAGGTGGGCGAAAACCCCTTGTTCAACGTGACCAAACTGGCGGGCCGGCTGGGCGTCACCAAAGGGGCGATCTCGCAACTACTGGGTAAACTGTTAATAAAAGGTTATATCCGCAAGTTGCGCAGCCTGGATAATGACAAGGAAACCCTCCTGGCCCTCTCGGACAAGGGGAAGACCGCCTGGACCGGCCATGAACAATACCACCGCGACGTTCTCGGGTCGCGCCTGAACAACCTGACCGAGGAACGGCTTCGGGGGTTCGTGGACATACTGGCCAGGATAGAGTCTTATGCCGATGAATATTTAAAAAATGAAGGAAGTTCTTCCGGTAATGATTTAGATATTAAACAATAAATTGAATACCGCTCCAGGAGGCGCCTCATGAAGAAAAAACTTTTTTACCTCGGACTGCTTGTTCTGATGCTGCTGGTCCTGGGCTACGTCTATCGTCAGCCCCTGATCCTTCGTCTGACCGGAATACGGCCCTTTGTGGAAGACCGTTTCCACGGCTGGGTGGAAATGGGCGTGGCCGAGACGGAATTGGATCAGGCCCTGCGGCGTATTCATGACCCCCAAGGAGACGGATCAGGATCGTGGGTTTATGAACTCTCGCGGCCGGCCGCCCTACATGAACAAGCGGCCCGGAAAGCGGAACAGGCCGGCCAAAAAGAGGCCGCGGTCCAGGAGTATCAAAAAGCCGCGATCTTCTACTATCTGGCCCGTTTCCCCTTTGTGGGGTCACCGGCCAAGGAGACGGCCTACCGCCGGCACATCCAGTGCTATCTAAAGGCGGCCGAGTCCATGACCCCGCCCTTGCAAATCGTGCGTTTGCCCTTTGAAGGCAAGGAAATCATCGGCTACCTGCGAATTCCGAACGCGCCCCGGCCGCCGGTGGTGATTTTTTCCGGCGGCGTGGACACCTGGAAAAGCGATTTCGAACTGGCGGTTTTACCTATGTTGCGGCAAGGGCTGGCCGTGCTGGCCCTGGACATGCCCGGCACGGGCGAAAGTCAGTGGCCGTTGGCGCCGGAATCGGACCGGGTCTATCATCGGGTCATAGAATATTTGAAGACCCGGCCTGATCTGGACGGCGAACGCCTGGGGGTGCTGGCCGTCAGTTTCGGCGGCTACTTCGCGGTCCGCCTGGCTTTGACCAGACCCGAGGTCAAGGCTTCCGTCAACGTCGGCGGCCCGATCGCCTTGTGCTTCACCGCCGGACATATCAAGAATGTCCCGGAGGTGATGGTCAAAACCATCGCCCACGCCATGCGCGAGGACAAAGACCTGCCGCTCCGGGACCTGGCGGCCAAAGCCGGGGTTTTCTCTTTGGAAGGCCTGCTCCGGAACCCCAAACACCGGGCCGCCTTGCTCAGCATCAACGGCGACCAAGACCAACTGGTACTCATTGACGATCTTTATATCATCGCCCAACTGGGCGTCCCACAGGAAGAATGGGTTTACCCGGGCGATGGCCACTGCGCGCCTCGTCATTTCAATGAATGGACGGTCAAGGCCGCGGCCTGGCTGAAGGCGAGATTGTAACCCGGACAGAACCCAGTCGCCGGTCGTATTTATCAGCGTCGGCCGATCTCCGTTGTCCGGCGCCCCTGGCCTCCGATGCATCCCTGGTCGAACGCGGCTAACCGGAAACGATCCGGAATCGGCGCTCGCGCCGAGATTGGCGGTATTGGGTCGCGGTGACGATCGCGACGAGCCCAAAACCTATGATGTCCGTCAACAGGCCCGGGTCAATGAGCATCAACCCGCCGGCGAGCAGGGCTATACGTTCCCACCAGGCCAAACCGGTGAAATACCAGTTCTCCACGGCCGCGGCCAGGGCGAGCATGCCTATAATGGCCGTGATGATCATCTGGATGATCAGGAGCAGGGTGGCGTTGATAAGAAGCAGCGAGGGCGAATAAACGAATATGTACGGCACCATGAAAGCGCCGACGGCCAGTTTGGTGGCGTTGACGCCTGTTTTGAGAGGGTTGGCCTTGGCGATGGCCGCGCCGGCAAAAGCGGCCAGGGCGACCGGGGGGGTGATGTCGGCGATGATGCCGAAATAGAAGACGAACATGTGGGCGGCCAGGATGGGCACGCCGAGCTTGATCAGGGCCGGCGCGGCCACGGCCGAGGTGATGACGTAGTTGGCCGTGGTGGGCGCGCCCATGCCCAGGATCAGAGACGAGATCATGGTGAGAACCAGGGTGGGGAACAACAGGCCGCCGGCCAGGGCCACCAGGCCGTCGCCCATCTTCAGGCCCAGCCCGGTCAGGGTGACCACACCCACGATGACGCCGGCCGTGGCGCAGGCCACGGCCACGCCCAGGGCGCTGCGGGCGCCGGTTTCCAGCGTTTCCAGCAGGCGTTTCGGTCCTAATCGGGTTTCCTTCCTGACCAGCCCGACCAGAAAGCAGACTACCAGGCCGCCCAGGGCCGCGGTCATGGGGGTGGTGCCTTCCACCAGTAAATAGATGATGGTGGCCAAAGGCAGGATAAGATAGCTCTTCTCCTTGAGCACCCGGCCCAGACGCGGCAGCCTGTCCCGGGGAAGACCTTTCAACCCGGTCTTCTTGGCCTCGAAATGAACCACCAGCCAGACGCCGGTAAAGTAAAGCAGCGCCGGAATAACGGCCGCCTTGGCGATCTCGATATAAGGCAGGCCGATGAACTCGGACATCAGGAAGGCGGCCGCGCCCATGACCGGCGGCATGATCTGACCGCCGGTCGAGGCCGCGGCTTCCACGGCGCCGGCAAACTCCGGCTTGTAACCCAGGCTCTTCATCAAGGGGATGGTGAAGCTGCCCGAGCCCACGGTGTTGGCCACGGAACTGCCGGAAACCGTCCCTTCCAGGGCGCTGGTCAGCACGGCCACCTTGGCCGGTCCACCCGCGGCCCAGCCGGCCACGGCGTTGGACAGATCGAGGAAGAAAGCCATGATGCCGGTATTGGTCAGAAAGGCGCCAAACAAAATGAACAGGAAAATGAAGGTTGACGACACGCCCAAGGGAATGCCCATGATCCCTTCCGTGGTCAACCACATCTGGGTGAAGATGCGTTTGAGGCCAAACCCCCGGTGCGCCAGGAAACCTGGAAAATAAGGTCCAAAATAAGCATAAAGCAGAAAGACGGTGGCTATGACGGCGATGGGCAACCCGACGATGCGGCGGGTGGCTTCCAGGGTCAAGACCACGCCGCAGACGGAGACGGCCAGATCGAGCTGGGAGTACAGGCCCGCGGTCTCCATCAGTTCTTCGTAATTGATTATGGAATAGGCGCCCAGGCCGAAGCAGACGGCGGCCAGGGCCCCGGTGTGGGAAGCGCTGGCCCTCTGGCCCGCCTGGGTCCGTCCGACCTCGATGGCCAGGATGGGTTTGGCTTTTACCGCCCGGCGGCAGGACTGAATGAATCTTTCCCCTTCCTTGATGCTTTCCAAATACATCAGGATGACTTTGGTCAGAGAATCGGCCGCCAGGTAATCGATATATTCATGGAAACGCACTCCGCTGGCGTTGCCCGAGGAGATGATTCTGGAAAAGCCACGCCCGCGCATCCTGGCGTAATGGGTCAGGGAATCGATGATGTTGCCGCTTTGGGCCAGGACGGACAGCGATCCGGGTTCGAGGCCGGGAATACCCAGAAAATTCATCCGGTCCGAGGCGGAATACATGCCGGAGCAGTTGGGGCCGATGATCCGCGGCCTTGCCTGGAGTCTCCGAAGCGCCGATGACGGCCACGGTCTCGGGATGAAAAACAGGGTCAAGAGGATGGGCGGGGGTCACTTAACCTCCTCCTTGCTTTTTTTACCGGCGCGGGTGGTCAAGGTCTTTTGGGGCGATTTGATCCAGGAAGGCAAGGGCGCCTCGGGGGCGGAATGATAAACCCCCTTCTTCTTCCATATCTGTTCCATGGTTTTCAAGCGCACCATGGTTTGGGGTCCATCGAGCAAGGCCACTCCGGTCACCAGGGCATTGATCAGGCTTAAAACGGCGACGTAGGATTCCACGAACGAGTCAAGGCGGTAATAAACGGGAAAAACGATATCGGAATAAGGCGCCAGCGGCGACATGGCCGAATCGGTCAGACTGATGACCGTGGCCCCGGTTTGATGGGCCGTCTTGGTGGCCTCGACGGTCAGGCGGGTATGACGCGGCAGGGAAATGGATACCAGGACCGAATCCCGGCCGAGACGACTGAGGACGCTCCAGATGTCACGGATGCCCGGGATCAGCAGATGCACCCGCCGGTTGAGAAACTCCAGGGCATGGCCCAGGAAATGGGACATGGAGTAGGCGGAGCGAAGCCCCAGAATATGTATCTCCTCGGCCTGGCTGATGACTTTCACCGTCCGGTCGAAATCTTCCCGGGACAGGCTTTCCCTGGTCCGGGCCAGGTTGGCCTGGTCGGCCTGAAAGATCGCGTCCAGGACATCGCCTATGGAACTGATGTCCGCGATGGTCCGTTCCATGCGGCTGACCGTGTCCAGTTGCTCCAAGTAATGGGAACGGAGATGCTGTTTTAGTTCCTGGAAGCTTTCGAAACCCAGAGGATAGGCCAGGCGGACCACGGTGGAATCGGCCACGTTCAGTTCCCGGCCTATCTGGGCCGCGGTCATGAAAACCGCCTTGTCCGGATATTTGCAGATGAAATTCAGAACCTTGGTTTGAGAACGCGTCAGGTTGACCTGGCCCTTTTGGAAAAGCGTCTGAGGCTTGAGCATGAAGCGCCGCCCTCTCTGTAATATATACTGCAACAATTTAATCTTTGCAGTTTTTATTGCATAAATTTTCAGGCTTGTCAAGAGTCAGGAAGGAAATATTTATCTTTATGATTGATTACAATCTGTTATCACGTTGCTGCCTCGGGACCGGGTTATCGAACGAAGCCTCGGGCCGCGCTTACGCGGGCGCCGGCGGCGCCGGGGCGAAGCTTACACCCGGCCTCGGGTCGACCCCGGCTTTGGTCTTACTCTGGAGAGGACGGAAGGGCGTGAGTCGAGCGGGGCGGTTTCGGCGCCGGCTTCAGTCTATTTCTTCCAGGGAGCCGCGGATAACCAGGCCCGCGGCGGCGTGGGTGAAATATTGGGAATATTTGGGCCGACAGACGTCAACGTCAACCGAATACTTGGCCAGCCGGGGCAGTTGAGGGATCAGGCCCGAGCCTTCAAAGATGGTCAGGACGATCTTGGTGTGGAATTTGACGCCCTGGCAGAGGGAGTACAATTGCTGGCGCGCCGCCGGGGGGACCTGCTTCAGGAGCTGGAGGGCGGTCAGGTCCGGATTCCGGAAGCACCGTCCGGCCGCGGCCATGACCTCCTGGTCGTTCAGGACATGTATGGCGATCATCAGCAGGCCGTCCTCGAGCAGGTCTTCCTCAGTGGGCAGCCAGATTATCTTCTTGAATTTGGCCTCCCCGCCGCTGATATTTTCCGGTGCCAGTATCCAGGCCCGCCGGCCGTTTTCCGCCAGAAAGAGGTAATGGGTGGGTTCGATGCCGCCGCGATCGGCCCGGCCGTGGCCCACCAGCATTTGCGCGGTCAAGATGGCCATCTTGAACTCCTCTCCCGTTTTGATAACCTCGTAAAAAGTCGAAAACCGACTTTTTACTCGGCGGGAGAGGGCTGTCCCTCTCCCGCCACTTGAAGTAAATTCAAGTGGTTCCACCCTCACCCCAGGCCGGGGCTTATTCGCCCTCG
>JBFMAW010000016.1:0-168477 GCA_040755515.1 Thermodesulfobacteriota bacterium
GTAAGATAACCTCGTAAAAAGTCGAAAACCGACTTTTTACTCGGCGGGAGAGGGCTGTCCCTCTCCCGCCACTTGAAGTAAATTCAAGTGGTTCCACCCTCACCCCAGGCCGGGGCTTAATCGCCCTTGGCCTGATGACGGACTTTTTACAAGTCCGTCAAATAAGATACAAGGTCATTGACCCGAATGGCCGCGGAAGTCGAATCGAGCGAAGTGGACTTGACCATGTTCGCGGCCCTTCCGGGTCGAGAAACCCGCGGCCGCTCAGGCTTCCAGCTTTTTCGGTTTGCGGGTGTTGAGCCGGGTGTAGATGTGCCGGGCGGTATAGAGCGCCCCCAGGGGGTTATGGGCCAGCACCCGGTCCTTCACCGCCAGCACGGTCACCGGGGCCTGGGAATGCTTGATGAAGAGCGTGTCGTCGCCCACGCACAGGCCCAGGATGATATTCAGCTCGCAGCCTTCCCCGTCCAGCACCGCGGCCTGGCCGATGGGGTTGCACATGGGCTGCCTGGCGCCGGGAACTATCTTGTCCTCTTCGGGCAGGTTCACGTCGTCGGAACACAAGGCGCCGGCCATGCAGCAGGCCGAAACCACTTCGAAGCCCTCGTTGATCAAGAGGTTGGTGAAAAGCTCCGCCTCCTGGGACAGGCCGACGCAAAAGGCCAGCCCCAACTTCTTGAATCCTTGAAACCGGGCGTAGAGCACGGTCTCCTCGACCCGGGTGAGCCGGCCGTAGTCCTTCCAGGTCCGGGCCACGTCCTGGGCCTTTTTCCTGATTTCCGGCTCGGCCAGCCTGGTTTTGGAAAAGGCCATCGCCTCGGGCCGGGACAAGGTGGGACAGAAAGCGGGCGCCTGGCTGACGTCCCCGAAGAAGCACTTCTTCTTGGCGCAATAGCTGCACTGGACATCGAGGCTGGTCATGAAGGTACTCCCTCCCATTTTCGTGATCGGTAAATTTCATGATAGCACGATTCCGGCCGACGGGTCGAAAACGTTCCGCCGCCTCGCCCGCGGCCGCGATCTTTTTTTACAAATCTCCGGTCCCGGGTTAAACTCGGGACATGAAGCCGCACGCTCTGCTGGTCAATCCCTGGGCCCATGATTTCGCCGCCTTTGACCTGTGGGCCCGGCCCCTGGGGCTGCTTTATCTGGCCGCGGCCTTGAAGAAGTCCGGTTGGTCGACCAGACTGGTGGACTGCCTGGACCGGCTGCATCCCTTATCCAAAGCGGCCAAGCCGCGGCCGGCCTGGCCGCCGGGCACGGGGCGATGGTTCCGTCAGGTCGTGCCTACTCCCCCGGCGCTGCGGGGCGCGCCCCGGCGCTTTGCCCGTTACGGTCTGCCGGTACATGTTTTCAGTCAGGAGATAGGCCGGGGACCGAGACCGGATTTGATCCTGGTCACCTCGAGCCTGACTTACTGGTACCCCGGCGTGGTCGAGGCCATAACCGCCCTGCGTCGGACCTGGCCCGGCACCCCGCTAGTCCTGGGCGGCATCTACGCCTCCTTGTGCCCTGGGCACGCCCGGATCAATAGCGGCGCCGACCTGGTGGTCGCCGGGCCGGCCGAAGAAAAACTGGCGGAGATAACCCAAGACCTGTGTGGAATCGGCCCGCCGGCCGCCGGGGAGGACTGGTCCGCTCTTTGGCCGGAACTGGACCTGTATCCGCTTTTGGAATTCGCCCCGCTGCTTACTTCCCGGGGCTGTCCGGGCCGCTGTCCGTACTGCGCCTCCCGGCGGCTTTATCCCGGTTTCAGCCGGAGACCGGTGGAGAGCGTCCTGGCCGAGATCGAGGATCGGGCCGGCCGCCTGGGCCTCAGGCACTTCACCTTTTTCGACGACGCCCTGCTGATGAACGCGGACCGGCACATCGGTCCGATCCTGGAACAAGTCATACGGCTGGGCCTCGAATTGGCCTTCCATTGTCCCAACGGCCTGCACGCGGCCGAGATCACGCCCGAACTGGCCCGGCTGATGTTCAAGGCCGGATTTCAGACCATACGCCTGGGCCTGGAAACCCTGGACGAAGAACGGCAGGGCGTCTGGGGCGGTAAGGTGGGGGCCGGCGGGTTCGAACTGGCCCTGGCCAATCTTAAGGCGGCCGGCTTCGATCCCGGCCGGATCGGGGCGTACATTCTGTGGGGCTGGCCCGGGCAGAAGTTGGGCGAGGTCCTGGAGACGGCGCGCCAGGTCCGGGAACTGGGGGCCAGACCTTACCTGGCCGAATATTCGCCCCTGCCCGGCACGGCCTGGTGGAACCAGGCCCTGGCCGCTTCGCCGTTTGACCCGGCCGGAGAGCCGCTCCAGCAGAACAACAGCTTCTTTCCCTGCCGGCCCGAGGGGTTCTCCTGGGAAAAGGCCTGGGCCATAAAAAGGGCGGCGATGGCCTGACCTCCGGCCGTCAGATGACGGCTTTCATGCCGAAATACTTGTTGAGTTTTTCGCGCAGGTCCTTCTTAAACTGTCGTTCCGGCAGGAAGACCTTGAAATTGGACAAGGCGCCCAGGGGATCGAAGGCGAAATGCTTGCGTACGAAATCCTGGGCGACCTTTAGTCCCTCCTGGGGGTCCTTAAAACTCTTGTGGAAGATTTCACCCCAACTGTTCTGATAGCCCAGATCGGCTTGAACCAGGCGGCCGGTCCGGTCGTTTTCTTCCAGATTGGCCACCAGAAACATCCTGACCAGACGCGGCTTGGACAGCAGTTCCTGTTCGTCAACCTCGCTGTGCTTGTAGGGCGGGAAAAAGGCCTTGAGGGCCTTGAGGAGTTGATGCAGGTCCGGCACGGTGCAGTAAGTCTTGAGGCGGCCTTCGTTCGAGTTCAGCAAGACGGAGGTGTGGGTGTCATAAAGCTGGTTGTTGATCAGCCAGATCAGGGCGTGGCTCAGGGTATCGGTCGTGACCAGCATATCCTTGTTCCCGAGTCCGCTGATTACGCTTTCCCAGGAGAGCAAGCCCCGGAAGGCCACCCAGACCCTTCGATCGTCCTGGTCCAGGGACGGCTGGAGGGTGACGCCGTTCAAGGCCGGCGGGGCCTCGATCACGCTCTTGATCGAATCCACCTTGTTGGTTCGTTTGGAGTAATAGATGTAAAGCTTGCGGCCCAGGACGTTCAGGTCGCGCTGGCTGATGGTCGGGCCGACCTGTTCCTTCTGTTGGTTGAGCTCGGCGATTATGTTCCGATAGGCCAGGGCCAGAAACTGGTTGGTCTCCTGGCTGAACTTGAGGGATTGCCGGAAAGACCAATTGTGGAAGTTGTTAAAATGTTCCACCGTTTTGTGGTTCCACCCCCAACTGCGCACCAGTTTGACCATGACCATCTTTTTGCGGGGCAGGTCGGTCCGGCGGTAGTCGGCCAGGGTGAGCATGGCCCCGGACTTCATGTACATGGCGCGGCGCAGCAGGTCCAGATCGTCCAGGCGGTCCTGTTCGGTCAGGTACGCGCCGGCCCGCTCGAACATCAGAACGTAGGGGTCCAGGAAGCCGATGGCTTCCTCGTCGGCCAGGAGCCTTTCCTTAAGCTCGGCGCAGAGTAGGCCCTTCTTACCCCGGTTGATCATATATTCTTCGAGCAGGGCCATTTTGAGCACGGACTTGAAGGGACTGCCCATGGTCTTGTTTATCTGCCAGATGGCCGCTCCATAGAATTCGCCCAGGGAAATGTTGTGGACGTTGCCCATGTCCACCAGCCTGGTGCCCTCGATCCGGCTGGATCGGCTCACTATCTCGGCCAGGCGCTGGTATTCCTCGTTCCGGATGCCGGGCGGCATGACCCACCACAAGGGTGCCTGGCCGGTCACCAGGGTCAGGGAGCGGTAAAACTCTTCTTTCAGCAGTTTGCCCAGGGCCGTGCCGGAGCTTTCTCCGCTGACCGGGCCGAAGTCGTCCTGGCGGATGCTGTCCATATCCAGAGGAAAGAAATGGACCTCGGCGCCGGCGAAGGCTTCGGCCCATTTTTCAATGGCCCTGAGTTTTTCCTTGAAATAAATAAGCGATTCCCGGCTGAAGATGTCTTCGTCGAAACAAACCCAGTAGTCGAAGTCGGATTTGTTGTTCTGGGCAATGGAGCCCAGGCTCCCGATCAAGGCGATGGTCTTGACCGGCAGGGACGGGTCCAGGCCCCCGCGGGACCTCAATTTGGGCATTTCCCGGCCGGGGAAGGCTTCGGCGAAAGACTTGGCCGTGTTCGGTCCCGGTTCATAGCCGTAAACCCCGTGGGGGCTGATCCGGCAGGCATCGTCGCAATTGATCAGGCCGGTCGAGTCCAGGTGGATGAGCAGGGGCACCAGGTCGAAGACGATCCGCTTGCGCGGGGGCAGCAGTTCGTAAAGGAAGGCGGTTTTGTTGGCGTTATAGCGTTCGAAGACCTTGTTGACCTGAACCAGACGGGTCTCTTCCTCGGCCGCGGTGTTCCGGTCTTCCGGCTTGGCGGTCGGTTCGCCGGACTTAGAATCGAGGCTCTCGGCGGCCGATTTCCGGCCTAAGAGTTTGTCCAGCAGTTTCACCAATGAGTCTTTCCCGTCGTTGATCTCGGGTCGGCAGGACGGCGGTTAATGGTTTGACTGGTACTACCCGGCGGCCTGATTCAAGCCCGGACGGGCCGGCCGATTTGAAACCCGGCCGCGACGCAACGCGCCGCCTCCGGCACCGTCAGCGGTTAGACTATAATCCAGGGAGAGGTCTTTTTCAACACAATAGGCGCCCAGACCTTGTATTCCCCCTTACCGGCGGTTAATATCCGAGGCATGACTGCCTCGAAGAATAAAATCCCGCCACTACAAGGCTGGCCGGAACTAGTGATCCGCCATCCGGTCGAAACGACCGAGGCCTTGTCCGGATTCCTGTTCGAAGCCGGGGCCTCGGCCTTGAGACAGGACGAGGCCTCGGCCGGATGGATGACCACCGTGGCCGGTTTCCCGGCCGGACCGCCGCCGTCCGGTTTGGCGAAAAAAATCGAGACCTTTGTGACCGAACTGGTGACCATTTTCAATCTGCCCCGATCGCCCCGGGCGGAATGGCGGCTGACTCCTCCCGCCGATTGGGCCGAAAAATGGAAAGAAGGACTCGAACCGTTGGAAATAGGCGAAGGGCTGGCGATCAAACCCAGTTGGTGCGAATACCGGGCCGGCCCCGGGCGCAAGGTTATAACCCTGGACCCGGGCCTGGCCTTCGGCACCGGCTATCACGCCAGCACCTTTCTCTGCCTGACGATCCTGGTCGGCGTGTTAAGCCGTCCGGCGATGGTTGATGGCCGCATCCTGGACCTGGGGACCGGCAGCGGCATCCTGGCCCTGGCGGCCGCGGCCCTGGGCGGACGAACCGTCGTGGCCCTGGACAACGACATCGAGGTCATGCCCGTGGCCGCGGCCAACCTGGCCGCCAACGGCCAAACCGGACGGATCAGGTTGATCGCCGGAGAACCGTCTGCCCTGCGGGGCCCCTTCAATCTGATCCTGGCCAACCTCACCTCCGGCGAACTCATCCGCCAGGCGGAAGAGATCGAACGGCTGTCCGTTCCGGGGACCATCCTGGCCGCTTCCGGCCTCCTGTCCGACCAGACGCGCCAAATCGTTGGCCACTACGGCGGCCTTGGTTTCGAGCCCAGGGAAACCTTGTCCCGAGATGAGTGGGCCGCCTTGGTCCTGGAACGGAAGCAATAGACTTTGAGGCGCTTTTTCATCCCTCAAGGGCCGGCCGGGCCCGGACCGTGGCGGCTGACGGGAACCGAAGCCCATCACGCCCGGAACGTCATGCGCTTGAAGCCGGGAGCCTCGCTGGTGCTGGTGGACGGTCAGGGCCGGGTCCACCTGGCCCGCCTGGAGGCGGTGGACCGCGCTGGATTGGACCTCATGATTCTGGAAGCCCTGGCCTCGGCCAACGAACCGAGGCTTGACCTTACCCTGGGCACGGCCCTGTTGAAAGCCGACCACCTGGACCTGGTGATCCGGGCCGGCACCGAACTAGGCCTGACCGCCTTCATCCCCATAAAAACCGAACGAACCACCGTCCGCCTGCCGTCCGATCGGGTCGCGGACCGTCTGAAGCGATGGCGGCGGATATCGGAGCAGGCGGTGAAACAATGCCGCCGATCCCGGCCGGTGGAGATATTGCCCCTGACCGACCTGGCTGGATTCCTGGCCGAAACCGGACCGACCGAGCTGAAAATCATGCTCCATGAGGGCCAGCCGGGCCGGCCGGAAACAAATTGGGAGGCCGTGTTCCTTCGGCGGCCCCGGCCGGTCCGGGTCGCGGCCCTGGTCGGTCCGGAAGGAGGATTCACCGAGGCCGAGGTTGATTCGGCCCGGAACGCGGGTTTTCAAATCCTGAACCTGGGACCGCGAATACTAAGGAGCGAAACCGCGGCCCTGGCTCTGATGGCCATCCTGGGCGGCCAATTGGGGGATTTAATTAATTTTCCTTGATTTTTCCGGTAGAAGCGGCTATAATGTTTTTCGCTTTCTCCGGAGAGTAATCCATATCTTGGGAGGGCTTCATGCGCTGCCCCAAATGTGGTTATACCAGCTTCGATCATAACGAAACCTGCCCTAAGTGCAAACGCAGCGTGGCGGCGGTGCGGGACCAGTTGGGACTGTTCAAATTCGCGCCGCAACCCACCGTGTTCCTGGAGGCCCTGCTGGCCAGCCTGGATGCGCCTGAAGAAGAGCCCGCGGCCGCGGAGCCTGAAGCCGCCAGCCTGGATTCATTCCAGTACGAGAAAGAGGGCGAGGAAGAACCCCGGGAGATCACGCTGGGCGAGGACTTGGAAGAAGTCCGGTTGACTGCTGAAGAGAAGGAAGGAAAACCGGTCGAAGAACCCGGCGGGATAGAGTTCAGTTTTCCCGAGGAAGAGCCGGTTTCGGTGGCCGAGCCCGTCGAGATCGAAGGTCCGGTCCTGGAACAGGAACCGGTTGAAATCGAAGGCCCGGAGCTCACTTTGGAAACGGAGGAGGCCCAGGGTCCGGAACTCGAGGCTGCCCTCGAACCGGCGGAAGAGCCGGCGCTGGAACTGGCTCTGGAAGAGGAAGAAGAGGAGGAACCGGCGCTGGAAGTCTCTTTGGAGGAAGCCGCGCCGGAAGTGCAAATTGATACCCTGGCCAGCATCGAGGAAATAGCCCCGGAAGAGGTTGAGCCAATCCTTGAACTCGCCGGCGAAGACACCATGGAATTGCGACCCGGCGAAGCCGAACCGGTAGCCGAGGGCAAGGGGCCTTTGGGCACGGAAGAGACCATCGAGCTGGCCGGTCAGCCGGAGCAGGAAGCCGCCATTGATCTGGGTGATCTGGATTTGGAGGAACCGCCCGTGGCGCCGCTGGCTCAGCCGGCGGTCAAGGACCGTGTGCTGACGGGCGGCCTGGACCCCAACTCGACCATGATCATCGAATCCGCGGAAGGGGCCCCGCCGGCCGCGGAACCGGCCGATCTGGAATTGGATTTGGACCTGGACAGCGATCTGACCCAGCAGGCCCAGTCTGATGAATTGGACCTGGACCTGAGCCTTATGGAGAACGAACCTCCAGGGGGCCAGTCCGACGCCGAACTGGAGAACCTGGAACTGGACCTGGACGACCTGTCCCTGGATGACGCCGGCCAGCCGCCGGCCAAGCCTTGAAGGAATATCCGGCGGAACCAAGGAAGACTTAATAGGGATTGACCCTCGATCTTCCGCCGGCCGGCCGGGGTCGAGGTCACCTCGCGGTTGACCTTAAAAGGAAAGTATCCTCGATTCAACGGCGATTGCTTCGCTTCGTTCCCCCAGTCCTTCAACGATTAATTACCTTCCAGGATTGAACAGGCCCATCTGTTTGTGCATTGACACGCTAGCCCGCCGGGATTAAAATCTATTTCTGAGACTATTTTCACAATTAAATGGTCAAAGGTGGAAGATACTTGCCCGCGCCTGATCGGGTCCTGGTCATAGACGACGAAGAAACCATCCGCGAATCCTGCCAGCGCGTGCTGGCCAAGGCAGGCCTGGAGGTCTCCACGGCCTCGGACGGGGCGACGGCCCGCAAACTCATTGATAAATGGGCCTATGACCTCATTCTGCTGGACATGATCGTCCCGGGCGGCGGCCTGGAAATCCTGAAGGAGATAAAGACCCACGACCAGGAAGTCGAGGTCATCGTCATCTCCGGATATGGGACGGTCCAGTCCGCGGTCGAAGCCATGAAGCTCGGCGCCTACAGTTTTCTGCCCAAACCCTTTACCCCCGCCGAACTGCGCAAGATGGTGAACCAGGCCCTGGAGAAAAGGCACCTGGCCCTGGAAAACCTGTATCTCAAGCAGGAACTGGAAAACCGCCGCCACCGGACCCAGATCGTTTTCTCCAGCCCGGCCATGGACCAGGTCATGGATATCGTGGAACGGGTGGCCCCGACCGACTCGACGGTCCTTTTGACCGGCGAAAGCGGCACGGGCAAGAGCCTGATCGCCCGGCGCATCCATGAACTCTCCCACCGGACCGACCGACCCTTCGTGGCCGTGGACTGCGGAACCCTGGTCGAGACCCTTTTCGAGAGCGAGCTTTTCGGGCACGTGAAAGGCGCCTTCACCGGCGCGGATTCGAACAAGATCGGCAAATTCGAACTGGCCCACACCGGAACAATATTTTTCGATGAGATCACCAACATCAGCCTGGACGTCCAGGCCAAGCTGCTCAAGGCCGTGGATGACCGCGAAATATCCAAGGTGGGCAGCCACCGCACCATCAACGTGGACGTGCGGATCATCGCCGCCACCAATCAGGACCTCAAGGAAACCATCGCCCGAGGCCGATTCCGGGAGGACCTGTACTACCGCCTGAACGTGGTGTCCGCCCACGTGCCGGCCCTGAGAGAGCGCAAGGAAGATTTACCGGCCTTGATCGAGTTCTTCCTGATGATGTACAACCAAAAAAGGAACATGAAAGTGGCCGGCCTGTCGCCCGAGGCCATGCGCATGTTGCTGGCCTATGACTGGCCGGGCAACGTGCGCGAACTGTCCAACCTGGTCGAGCGCCTGGTGGTGCTGGGCCGCGAAGGGGTGATCAAGCACGACGACCTGGCTTTCCTGGGTTGGAAGGGCGCGGAAAAAGACGGGGTGAGGGCTCTGCCCGCGGCCGGCCTGACCCTGGTCGAGATGGAAAAGGAACACATAGCCAAGGTCCTGAGGTTGTTTCAGGGCAACAAGAGCGAAGCCGCGGCGGCCCTGGGTATTGATCGCAAGACGCTGCGCGAGAAGATCAGGAAATACGGCCTGGGGGAGGACTAGGTTCCCTCGGACCCGGCCTGTAGGGGCGCACAGCCGTGCGCCCAAATTCCCCCGTGGCCGCCCAGACCCTCATGAATTGGGGAACCACCCGCACTCGAGATGGTTCCCCTTTTTGTTCACCTCGCCGGCAGGTTCCGGTTCAGGACTTCCCGGTAAAAAGCTTCCAGGTCCGGTCGGAAATCGAAGATCACCGGGTATCCGGGCGGGGCCGCCTCGACCTCGAGCAGGGCGAGGCAGCCGGGGCAGTAGAACTCCCGGAGTTCCATCCAGTCCGGGTGCGAATGTTCGAAAGGCCGGTAAAGCTCCTGCAGCAAGGCTTCGGTGTCGCGCACGAAGACCCTGGCCTGGTGCTTCCAGTTCTGGTGGTAGTCTCCGAATTCGAAACCGCAGTCGCACTTGACGATGCGGTCGGCCCCCTTCTGAACGATATAGAGGTGCTCGGCCAGGGGCAGAAGTATCTTTTCCGGCCAGGACATCCTCTGTTGCAGAATGCCGATCACCTGATCGAAGCGCTCGGGGTCCTTGGGATTGGAGATTATCTCCTTGGTTCTAAGCCAATCCAGTTTCCCGTCCATCAAATCGGCGATGACGGCGTCGTCGTAGGTCGGCATAGTCGGCAGCCTCCTTTCAAAATTTGAAGTCCGGGGCCAGGTGCCAATACCGGCGATAGGATTCGGCCCAGGTTGGAGACAGGTCCATGCTGTCCCGGAACATTTCTTTTATCGGTTCGGCCAACCGGCCCTCCACGACCTTCCGGCGCTGGGCCGCGTGGAATTCATTGAAGGTAATGCTTCTGGCCTTCCTCAGGTTTCTGATTTCCTCCCGCCGCCGCCGGGTTTGATCCAGGTCCAGGGACCAGGTTCGACCCTCCTGGTCCGCATTCAAGACCACGCCGTAAACCTGGGCCGCCTTCTCGGCGGTGTAGACGCCGGCGTTGACGTCGTCCCTGACTCTTTCCGGGTCCCTCTCGATAGGGTCGCCGAAACCGGGCGAGCCGGACATGTTGGACAGGACTATATCGAAGTTGCCAAGCATCTTGCCCAGGGTCTGGGCCCGTTCCGACCTGATGGCCGTGCCCTGGATCAGGGCCTCGATCTCCGATTTCCTCGGGTCCCCTTCGCGCAGGGGATAAGGCTTGTTCTGGGCCACCACCTGGGCAAAGTCGGTATTGAGCATCCAAAACTTGTAGCCGTTGGCGTGGGGATAGCCGCCCATCAAACCGGGGCCGTGAAAGGTCAGGCCATCGGTGCGGACCACGTAGTGGAGCAGTTCTTTCACCCCATAGGCGATCCGGAGATTCTCCCAACTGGTGGCGCCCCGGTACTTGCCGAAACCCGCCGTGTCCGGCTTGACGCCTCGTCCCAGCCAGGGCAGTCCCAGTTCGAGGCTTTCCCAAACCTCGATGTCGCCCATGTCGGCCTCGGGATTCCAAATGGCGTAGCCATAATCCAGGCCGTCCTTGATCGCCCCGGCCCCCAGGCCGACGCTGGACAGATCAAAGGCGGCCAGAGGGAAGTAGAGACCGTTGACCAGGAAGCCGCCGCCCTGGGTGGCGTCGCCGGTGAAGCCATAACCGCTGACGACCTCTTCCCGGAAACCCCGGGCATAAAAACCGCGGCTCAGGCAGCGGAACAAGCCGGTGAAGGAGGGGATCAAGAAGCCCCAGGCCGTCCCATAGGCGGCGTAGGGGTCGCCCGGATTGGCCCAGGAACCCAAGGGGAAATGGTGTTCCACGGCGAAATAGGCCCCGTCGTTGACCCGGCCGTCGTAGAAGATGGTCTGGCTGAGGATGACCCAGAGGGCGCCTTGCATCGAGGCCAGGGAGCAGTTGAAGGGATGCTGGCCATACCGGCTGGCCCCCTCCATCGAGAATCTGAAGGTTCCCCGTGCGCTGACCTCGAGACTGATGGGCGCGTGCATGAGGATATCCCGGCGGGGACGTTCGATCTGCCCCAAAGGCGTCTCGGCAAAGGCCACTTCGCTGAAAGTGGCCGTGTGGTAAACGCCTGGGATGAGCCGCTCCCGGACCCGGGCCTGGAATATTCTCCGGCCTTCTTCCACCACCTCGCGGATGAACCGTTTATAGTAGTCGAGTCCTTCTTCCCGGATGATGCGCGCCACGGCCTGCCGGATCATGTGGCAGCCGGCCAGCCTGGCTTTTTCGTCCAGGTCCCAGAACATGGGCGTCCTGACCGCCATCTGGGAGCGGAGGCGATGAATCTTGTATATTTTGTCTTTTTCCCCGATCTTCTCGCAGGGAACATGGTACCCGTCCTCGAAGCGATTCTGGGTCTGGACCGGATCGTGGCCCGGCACCGAGGCGCCGATGTCCACCTGGTGGGTGACTCCGGCCGCCCAGCCGATCAGGGTCTGGTCCACGAAGAGGGGAACGAAGGTGGCCACGTCCGTGGTATGGACGTCGCCGATCACCGGGTCGTTGTTGCAGAAGATATCTCCCGGTCTTATGCCGGGTTCGTCTTCGTAACCGTTGCGGATCATGTACTTTATGGCTTCGCTCATGGTGTGAACGTGGACGATGATGCCCGTGGACAGGACGATGCTGTCGCCTTCGGGGGTGTACAGGGCAAAGCAGAGTTCGCCGATGTTGCGGACGATGGGCGAAGAGGTCACGTGCATGGCCGTCTCCCGGGAGGAGACCAGGGCCCCGCGCAGCTTGGCGAAGACCTTCTCGAAACGCATGGGGTCTTTTTCCTTCAGCTCCAGTTTCTTCAGCCCATGGTAGGCCCCGGATTCGGCGAAAATACTCTCCGAGTTCTTCAGCATCTCGATAAGGCTTTGGCCGCCCCAGCCGATCTTCTCTTCACTCCCGGCCTGGTCGGCGACCGTGGTGATCCTTTCCCCGCCGGTCAGGCGGCTGATTTTATCTTCGGTCATGGCTCTCTCCTCCTGTCTCAGGCCCGCTGGGTTATCTCGAAAATCTTGTAGGCGTTGAGTATGGTCTCGAAGCCCGGCGGGAGCAGGAAGGTGGTCGCCGGCGCTTCGATCACGGCCGGTCCGTGGATCACGTTGCCGGGCTCGATCAGGTCCATCTCGAAGATGTCCGCCTCGTGCCACCGGCCTTGCCAGTAGATCGAGCGACGGCCTTTCCTCGAGGCCGGCTGAGGGTCTTTTTCGGCCAGCGGATATTTGCGCAGAACAGGCTTGTCCGTGGGCAGGACCCCTTGGGCCACGGCCCGGGTCATCAGATGGCCCAGTTCGGGAGACTTGGGCGCCGTGGGAAAAACCTTGGTGTAGGTCTCTTCAAAGGCCTTCAATAGCCCGGGGATATCCTCCTTTTGAATGGGAAAGACCGGGACCGGGATCTCGAGGTCGTCGAGCTGTCCGGTATATTGCATGCGGACCAGGGTCTGGAAGTCCATCCGGGTCGGGTCCAGGCCTTCTTTCTTCATTTCCTCTTCCACCTTGGCCTTGAGGCCGGCCCAGGTGGCGTTCAGGTACGCGGCCAGGAACTCGGCCTCGGCCAGGGAAGGCGACAGAGGGAAGTCGAGTTGCTGGTCGTAGCGGAAGGTGTAGTCGGCGCAGGCGCAGCCGAAGGCCGAGAAGGCCGGCGCCCAGGTCGGGACATAGACCCGCTCGAAGTTCAAGCCTTTGATGTAATCGCAGACGTGCAGGGGGCCGGCGCCGCCGTAGGACATCAGGGCGTAGACCTCGGGTGAAAAACCGCGGCCCAGGATCATGGCGTAGAGGTGATCCCGCATCTGGGTGTTGACCAGTTCGTATACGCCCCAGGCCACTTCTTCGACCGGGATGCCCAGGGGATCGGCCACTTGTTCTTTCAAGCCGTGTCTGGCCTTGTTGGCGTCCAGCTTGACTTCGCCGCCCAGGAAGTATTCCGGATTGAGATAACCCAGGACCAGGCTGCAGTCATTCAGGGTGGGCGTGTTTTCGTTGAGGCTCATGCCGATGCGGAACCCGGCGCTGTCAGGTCCGAGTTCGATCCTTTTGATCACCTTGTCCAGCCGGACGTACATGCCGGTGCCCGCGCCGATCGAGTCCATGACCACCGAGGGCAGGGCCAGCTTCATCCGGGCTATGGCCGGCTCGATGTCCAGGGCGTATTGGCCTTCGGTGATCAGGCCGACGTCGAAGGAGGTCCCGCCCACGTCGGAGCAGACTATGTTCTGGAGGCCCAGGGTCAGTCCCAGGTGCTTGGCGCCGGTGATGCCGCCTATGGGTCCGGAGATCAGGGTCGAGACCATCCATTCATGAGTGGGCGGAATCGAGCCGCCGTAGCAGGTCATGATCCTCAAGGGGGCCCGGGCGCCCTTTTCCTTGAGGGCCTGGTGGATGGCCAGGATGTGTTTCCGGCTGGGTGAGGCGGCGTAAGCCTCGAGGACCAGGGTCTGCACGCGCGGCAGTTCACCGCGCACCGGGTTGTGCTTGCAGGACAGGAAGATCGGCACTTCCCAGCCCCTCTCTTTCATGACCTCCCGGGCGATCTCCTCGACGGCCAGTTCGTGGGACGGGTTGCGGAAACTGAAGAGAAAGCAGACGCAGATGGTCTTGACGCCCAAATCGAGCAGTTCAATCACGGCCCGGCGGGCCTCGTCCCGGTACAGAGGGGCCAGCTCCTGACCAAAGACGGTGATCCGCTCGCGTACGCCTTTGATGTATGGCCTGGGGATGATGGGATCGTTGTGATAATGGGAGACGGAATGAAGCCGGTCCGGGTAACTTAGGCCCAGCCAGACCTGGATGCCCCGCTCGAACCTCAGCATGTCCTCGAAACCCGCGGTCACGATCAACCCCAGGGGGCCTTCCCCTTGACGGGTCAGAACGCGGTTGATCATGGCCGTGCCTGAATAGATCGTCGCCTGCAGGCTCCCGGCCCCCTCTTCCAGGGTCAGACCCCAGTGCTTGAGGGCGTCGGCAAAGGAGTTCATTACGCCGATGGACTCGTTTTCACTGGTGGTCAGGGCTTTGCCGATTTCGAATCCGCCGCCGCGGTCCACCAGGAAGGTGTCGGTCATGGTGCCGCCCGCATCCAAGGCCAACACCGAAGGTTCGTGTCGCGTCATGGACATATCGCCTCCTTTCCTTTGATCAAGCCAAGTTGGCTGCTGTATCTCCTCCCCGCTGCTCCTCCTCCCGGCCGATCCGAAAGAGGGCTGAAATCTTCTTAATTCCGATTTTTATGGATTCTCTAAATCGCCAGGGCAACGTGGAAGGCCGCGGCCCCGGACCAAGGCCAAATTTTTGAGTTTATCATTGCCCAAGGTGAGTAGGCCTTAAGCCAGGCCTATAATTCTGAAACCATGCTCTCTGAATGAGTCGCGCCCCGCTTGCGGTGGACTCACACTGGGCCCGAGTTGTCTGGAATGGGCTTATATTATCCTTTCCTTTTCGGCCCGTCAACTAGACCCTTGCTTTCAAGAGTCGCCCGATCCCTTGGCCAGGGCCTTGACTTTCATAATTTACCTTATTTTTGGGATCAGACTGGCGGATGTTCCCACTCACCGGCCTGAGCTGGCGGGTGAATTCGGTCGGGTGGGGGTGGAGCAGAAATGAGCGCGATGGAAAGACTCCATGTTTCTGTTGTTTCCTGATATAGTACCCGCCTGAGAGCCTCAAAGTGCGTGGTGAGGTAAAGGAGGGATTTCTTCCGTGCTGAACCGTCTCAAAGTTCAAGGTTTTAAATCTTTGGATGACATCAGCGTTGACCTGCCTCGGTTAACCGTTCTTTTCGGTCCAAACGCGACCGGCAAAAGCAATTTCCTCGACGCGGTGCAAGCATTGTCCCGAGTGGCCACGTCCCGGACCATATCGGACGGTCTTTCCGACCCGATACGAGGCTATCCCATTGAATCCTTTTCCTATCCCCGAGGAGGGCTACCCGACCTGCTGAGTCAGCCCTATGCACGTTTCCAACTTGAAGCTGAATTGAACGTGGACCGGGAACGTTATCTTTATCGAATATCCATTGATATCAAGCCCAGTTCCGGCGGGTTGAGCGTGGGTGATGAATTCTTGGCCAAACTTACCAGAAAAGGCGAAACCCACGGGAATCCGTCCATTGAAAGGAAGGATGACCAAATAAGGATTCGCCGGAAGAGCAAACCGGCCAATCCCAGAAGAGAAGACTTGGGTTTGAATTATGCCATTATGTCAGACCCCCGCTGGTCCGGTAACGAATACAAAGCCATTGAACGATGCCGGAACGAGATGTCCGGATGGCGCATCTATTACCTGGATCCTCGCCAGGCCATGCGATCCGCCAAGCCGCCGTCCGACGTCCAGGACATTGGCGTGTTAGGTGAGGACATCGCGCCGTTCCTCTATCGGCTGCGGGCGGAAAAACCTCGCTACTTCGATTCAATCAAGCGAACTCTGAGCTCAATAATCCCCGGGGTCGAAGACCTGACCGTGGACCTCGATCGTCATCGGGGCAGCCTTGATATCCGCATTCATCAAGACGGCAAAGAATTTTCATCCCGTATCATTTCGGAAGGAACACTGCGGGTGCTGGCTCTATGCGCCCTGACGGTAAATCCATGGAGCGGTTCCCTGATCGCTTTCGAGGAACCGGAAAACGGGGTGCATCCCCGGCGGATCGAGTTGATTGTCGAGCTCTTGTACTCTTTGGCTGTTCAGCAGAAGAGACAATTGATCATCACCACCCACTCTCCTCTTTTTTGTGGCGAGATGTATAAAAAGGCCAAGGATCAAACGGAAGATATCAAGCTGCTCCAAGTCCGACATGGCTTGAAAGGGACGGAAATCGTTCCGTTCGATACATCAGGGCCGCTGTTTCAGGACCAAGAAATAAAGGACGCGCTTTCATCGCCCGATGAAGACGGGTTAATCACCAATTTGATATTGAGGGGACTGGTTCGTGAATAAGCCTATCGTCATTGAAGCCTTTGTGGAAGATCGAGCGCATGAAGAGTTCATACGGGCGATGATTCACCGGATCACGGAAGAAGAAAACAAACAGGTGGATCTCTATTTCAGAACGGCTCGCGGCGGCCACGGGCGTGTCATGCATGAATTTAAAGTCTACCAAAAACTTATTTCTAAAGACCCAAAAACGATTTTTGAAAAACCGGACTTGTTTCTAGTGGCGATTGATGGCAATTGTAAAGATTACCTGACGGCTAAAAGAGAAATTGAAGAGGAAATCGCTGAGGAATATAAAGACCGTGCCATCATCGCCTGCCCGGATCCACACATTGAACGCTGGTTTCTAGCCGATCCTCCATCTTTCTTTCGCGTAGTCGGCCTCGAACCCGCGCTTGGTAGGAAAAAATGCGAACGGGACCATTATAAGAATATTCTCTCAAGCGTCATCATAAAAGCCGGACATCCGGCGACTCTAGGCGGTCTCGAATTTGCCCGGGAGTTAGTCGCCCAGATGGACCTGTATCAGGCCGGCAAAACCGAACCGTCTCTGGGGCATTTCCTTGAGGAAACACGACGCCGTTTTCGATCAATCAGATGATTCTGATTCTTATTCCCCGCTTTGGACAGAGGGAGGTCAGTGCCCAGATAACTCTTTGAAGGTTTTCTCGTATTGGGCTCGGGAAACGCCTTTTTCGTTGCTGATCGCGGTGTCATGGTGATAGGGGGTCGCGTCGAAGGCCGGGTTCCTGACGCCCACCCCGGCCGAGGATACCGTCTAAACGGTTGACCGGCAAGCAAGGTTCCATTACCATGGGTCCGCCCTCCTGGAGCGTGGTTTGGTCGTAATTCTGGCGATTCCATTTTACTGTCTTCACTTGAGGGCATTGCGGTTAGTGGTTAGACTTTGTTGAGTATTTATTTTGGTCAACGGTAATTCAATATATGAAAGCGTGGTAAGGTAGTAAAAGGAGTTAATTATATGATTCATAAGAAGTCGGTAGGCTCTCAATTGATACTTAATTCAATTTACAATGGTATTGTCTCGATTGATAACAAGGGAGTGATCATTCATTTCAATAAAACCGCGGCTAGAATTTTTAATATTTCTCCTCAGGCTGCCTTGAATAGATATATCCTGGATGTCCTGCCCAATACCGGTGGTAAATTGCTCGAATGCTTGAAATCGGGAAAACCATTTTATGGAGAGAAACTAAAGGGAGAAAAGGTCGTTCTTATCTCTAATATTAATCCTATCGTGATGAATGGGAAAATCTCGGGGGCCGTAAGTGTATTCCAGGATATCTCCGAGATAGAAAGTATCACAAAAGAGCTTGATTTATTTAAGAATATGAAGAATTGGCTCGATACGATCATCGACTCATCCTTTGATGGTCTTTGGATCTGCGACCATGAGGGGAAAGTAATAAGAATCAATAAGGCCTCAGAGAGGTTAAGCAGTGTAAAATCAGAAGACATTGTCGGTAAGAATATGAAAGACTTAATCGCGGAAGGCCTGTACGATAAATCCGTTACGCTCGAGGTCTTAAAGAAAAAAGCAGCGGTCACCATAATTCAACGGGTCAGGGGAGGCAGAAAAGTTCTAATTACGGGCAATCCGGTTTTCAACGAAAGTGGAGAAATCAATTATGTAGTGACTAACAGTCGAGATATTTCCGAATTGGACCGTTTGAGAGGTCAACTACTTGAAACCGAGGCCTTGGCTAAAGGATATATATCAAAACTCTCTGAACTTGAAATGAAAGGGGTCGATTTGACCGCCATTATCTTTCGGAGCGAAGAGATGCACAGAATCATCGAAATTGTTTTGCGGGTAGCCCAGATAGATCCCACCGTGTTGTTATTAGGGGAATCGGGAGTGGGAAAAGGAATGATCGCGAAATTGATTCATAAGTTATCCAACAGAAGCCGCGGCCCCTTCATACGGGTGGATGTCGCGGGTATTCCGGATACACTTATCGAATCGGAACTATTTGGGTATGAGAAAGGAGCATTCACGGGAGCTAAACCCGAGGGTAAGCCAGGATTTTTCGAATTGGCGGATAAGGGGACTCTTTTTCTTGACGAAATGGGAGAAATACCGATTGCTTCCCAAACAAAACTTCTCCGTTTTCTGGAGGATCATGAAATAGTCCGCGTGGGAGGAATAGAGCCTAAGAAGATTGATGTTAGAATCATCGCGGCAACCAATAAGAATATTGAAGACATGGCGGCCTCGGGAAAATTCAGGGAAGATCTATTCTATCGGCTTAATGTCGTCCAGATATTTATTCCTCCTCTACGGGAAAGACGAATCGATATCCTCCCTCTTATTCTCCATTATCTTGGGAAATTCAACGAAAAGTATAAAAAGAACAAGGTCATTTCTCCCGAGGCTATTGATGTCTTTTCCAATTATGATTTTCGGGGAAATATACGGGAATTGGCCAACCTGGTGGAAAGAATGGTTGTCTCCGTGGAAAAAGACAGGATTGAACTAGAGGATATTCCAAGAACAATAAGAGACCGGACGACGGCCTCGTTCCCTCTTGAGTTGCAAGATGTGGATATTCCTCTTAAAGAAGCGCTCAATCGGTATGAAAAAGCGGTTATAGAAAGAGCGGTTAGGAAATATGGCTCCCAGAGGAAAGTGGCCAAGGTCTTGAAAGTTGATCCGGCTACGATCTCCAGAAAGATCAAGAAGTATCTCCCTCAGGCCATATTGCCTTGATGCAATAACCATTGCAATATGGCAAGATATTGTTAATAAAACAGAATCTCTAATTGAATGACCTCAAAACATAAAAACCTGATGCAATCGTGCATTATCCCTTATATGGCCAAAATATTCTCCGCTAACTGGCTCAGGCCAGTAGCACAAATTATTTCTTAAATTAAATCCCACGCTTATTCAAATACCTTTCCCGTTAATCTCAACCCTTGCCCCTCCTGGTCAAACCTGGTTCTGGCATGAAAAATGCTACATTTAAACCAAATGGCGATAGATTTGAATTATAACCTCAAAACCGACAAAAACTATGGGCAAATTCTGATAGAAATCAGGGAGCCCTATAAGTCGTATAAAGAGGTAGAAAGAATCATCGAACTCAAGGGAATTCGTATTATTGAGACAAAACATCTTTCACCTGACTATGTTTTAATCAAATTAGATAAAGCGGACGTACGTGAAATCATTCTCAGTCTTATTGAAGCCGGGTATTCAGATATCAAGGGAATTAACGCCTTACGTTATTGACTTGATAATTACCGATAGATGGCCACGGGATTACCGTAAACCTGGTTAAGATAATTGTTATTGATCTAATGTTAGTGGCTGGCTGCGGAGAGGTTCATTTCTAAATCAGGCCTTGTTTGTATTAAGAGCCACATGACGAGAAAATAAAGGAGTACACATATGAAATTAGCCATACTCGGAGCTGGAAATGGTGGAACGGCGGCCGCGGCGGACATGGCCTTAGCCGGACATCAGGTAAACCTCTTCGAGTTCCCTCAATTTAAGGAGAATATTGAACCGATAAAGCAATCCGGCGGAATCGGATTAGTCGGAGTCGGACGAACAGGCAGGGCCAAACTCAATAAAGTCACCACGGATATTTCCGAAGCCATTCATGGGTTGGAAATGATTGTCGTGGTCATGCCGGCCTTCGGTCACAAACCGTTGGCCAAAATCTGCGCCCCCCACTTGAAGGACGGCCAGATCATCGTCTTATCCCCGGGTTCAACCCTGGGGAGTTTAGAGTTTCTGTATACGCTTCGACAAGAAAAGGTGAGCCCTAAGATTAAAATCGCGGATGTCCATACACTGCCCTATGCGGCCCGGGGCGCGAATTCCGAAGTTAGAATTTTATTGGAAGTCAAGAAACTATGGCTGGCGGCCTTCCCGGCCTCGGACACTCCTGAAGTTTTAACCAAATTCAAGCAACTATACCCGGCTTCAGAGGCAGGCAAAAATATCTTGGATGTGGGCTTAAACAATGGCAACCCCATCGTTCACCCCGGTCCAGCCTTGCTCAATGTTGGCCGGGTCGAGTATGCCCGGGGAGAGTTTTATCATTATAAAGAAGGGATTACTCCCCACGTGGCCAATGTCATCCAGGCCATCGATCAAGAAAGGCTGGCCCTTTGTCGCAAAATGGGTTATCCGGCGATTCCAACCATTGAAAGAATGCTCCTCACGGGCTATGGAACAACTAAAACTTCCTTGTATGACGCCATTCACACCAGTCCCGTTTTTTGTGGAGATCATCCCATTAAGGGACCAAAAAGCGCGATGGATCGCTACTATGTGGAAGATACGGCCTATGGGTTGGTGACGTGGTCGAGTTTAGGAAAAGCCATAAATGTACCAACTCCAACCATTGACGCCGTTATCCAGCTTATCTCCGCGCTGCACCAGACGGACTATTTCGCTAAAGGGGATCGCTCCTTGGAAAGGTTCGGACTGGCCAACATCAGCGTTGATCAATTGAACTGCTTCTTGGAAACCGGGAGTTTACCAAGCTAATATTTGAAATAAGGCATTGGGAGAAGAGAGGAAGCTCGGGAAACAAATGATGGACGCAAGGGGCCATCGATAATTTGCGGGAGGTGTCATATGAAAAAAGTTATCGCGGTTTGTATCATGGCGGCATGTGTGAGTTTGTTCTTTATTCAGGTTACCATTGCCGGCGGCATCATGGAAAAGATTGTCGCCGAGAAGAAACTCAGAGTCGGCGTAGCCCCCTGGAAAAACATGATTATGTGGGATGAAAAGACCAACCGCTATGAGGGAATCATTGCCGATGACCTCCGTAACTTCGAGGAGATTACCGGCATCAAGGCCGAAATTACCAACACAAACTGGGCGGGAATGATCGCGGGATTACAGACCGGTAAGTGGGATGCCATCATGAATGGCCTCGGCGCCTCCGTCCAACGATCGATGGCCGTGGCTTTTACAGAGCCATACGGGTATTATTGTGAGGCGTCCCTGGTCAGGAAGAATGATACGGTCAAGTCCTTCGCCGACCTTGATCAACCTGGTAATTCCATTTCGATTACCGCCGGAACGAGCGCCTTCGAATTGTGGAAAGGAAAATTTAAAAACGCCAAGATCATCACCTACACCGAGCAGAGCGCGGGCATCCTGGATGTGATTCAAGGCCGGTCCAAGGCCTTCATGAGCGACCTTTTGATCAATTCCTTTCGGGCAAAAGAGATACCGGAGCTGAAACTCTTCATTCCCGAGAACACCATCTGGTTCTACGAAGCTCACGCCGTCCGTTACGCGGACCTCGACCTGTTGGTCTTTTTGGATACCTATATTCGTAACATGAAAGTCCGGGGCTGGTATCAGGAACTCGGGGCCAAATGGGGGATGCCTCCGGAATGGTCGACGGGCAAGGCGTCCAAATAGTAATTCTGAACCAGGATAGAGATTCACGTCCACTGCCTGTTTCGAAGAAAGTGAATTTACTTACATTCACCCGGGGAAAAATTACCGCCCCGCTTGAATCATACGGTTTGGTGAGAGACCAAGGAGAAAAGAAAAGAAGGCCCACGGTATAAGAAAACTATTAGATGGGATGGAATTATGGGATACGTGTTTCAATGGGGGGTACTTACTGAGTGGGGGCCCTATCTCGCCAAAGGGATGTGGTTTACCGTTGTCGTCAGCTTCTGGAGCATCGCTATTTCCACCGTGCTCGGTCTCATCCTGGCTTCCATGCAGATGTCCAAGAAGCGGACTATCCGCACCATCGCCTTAGTCTATATCGATATTTTTCGTACCTTACCCCTGCTCTGCCTTCTCATTTGGATTCATTACGTTCTTTCCGTGATTACGGGAATTTCCTTCACCCCCGTGCAAAGCGCGATTATAGCGCTCTCTCTCAACGGCGGAGCCCTGGCCTGCGAAGCTTTTCGCGGCGGATTGGAAGCCATCCCCCGGACCCAGGAACAGGCCGCCTACTCCCTTGGTTTCTCTCACCTCGGAACGCTCCGTTACATAATTATTCCCCAGGCCATCTTCTCCACCTTGCCGGCCTTGACGAACGTTTATATAACCAACATTAAAAATACGACGATTACTATGATTGTTTCCGTTCCTGAGATCATGTTTCGGGCCCAGGAGGTGACGGTCCAGATTTTTCGTCCCCTCGAGATGTATACCGGGGCGGCGATACTCTATGTTTTACTTATCGTAGCTTTCTCTTACGCCATGCGAATAATCGAAAGGCTCCGTAAGTGGCAACCTATATGACCTTGGAAATCGTCAATAATTGGGATGATGGTTAAATTGATCACGGGATTTCAGCGAGCTTGAATAGATCCGAGCCAGCCGGGGCAATGACTAAACGAGGCGCAGTGAAGCGTGTTTGAAATTTCAGTAAGAATTTTCGGTTCAATTTAAAACTGAAATTCAGAACTTCATGGAAATTCAACAGTCATGACTTAGCCTTCACGCCTAAGTCCTCTTAAGTCCCGATCCTGGAGGTAGGATGGAGACCTCGTGATGATCCATTGTCCAGAGACCGTGAGGATTATGTCGTTTTAATTGGAAAAATGAAGGGGTCCCAATGGAAGCGCTGGTTAAAGTAGGGAATCTCACAAAATGGTATGGCGACTTGGAGGTGCTGAAGAACATCTCTTTTGAAGTGGCCAGGGGAGAAGTCCTGGTTCTGGTCGGGCCGAGCGGCTGTGGGAAGAGCACGCTTCTCAGGTGCATCAATAGACTGGAAGATATCCAAGAGGGCGAGATTTGGGTGGGGGGGATGCAAGTCCATAACGCCTCCCACAAGGAGCTTATGAAGGTCCGTCTCATGTGTGGCATCGTCTTTCAGAATTTCAACCTCTTCCCTCATATGGTTGCCCTGGAAAATATCACCCTGGCTCCAATCAAGATTCTCAAACAGACAAGAAAAGAGGCGGAGGCCACGGCCATGAGACTATTAACCATGGTGGGCATCCCCGAAAAGGCCAAGGTTTATCCCTATGCCCTATCGGGAGGGCAGCGTCAACGGCTGGCGATTGCCCGGGCCTTGGCCATGAAACCCCAACTGATGCTGTTCGACGAACCCACTTCGGCCCTGGACCCTGAAATGAAAGAGGAAGTGCTCAACGTCATTCGCGCGCTCCACGACGAAGAGCATATGACGATGATCCTCGTGACCCACGAGGTCAACTTTGCCAAGAACGTGGCCAACCGGGTCATGATGATCGAGGACAAGGGTATCGTGGAAACAGCGGACCCAAAAACGTTTTTTGAAAAACCGAAAGAAGAGAGAACAAAGAAGTTTCTGAAATCCATCCTGAACGCATGAGAGAAGGAGGGACAAGAGGTAGACTACCATGGATTCTATCGAGATAACCTTTCTTTCCCAAAGAGAGATTCTTGAACTTGGCGTGGGAATAAAAGAAATCATCCCTCTCGTGGAGCGGGGTCTGGCCGAGCACGGACGGGGTAAGGTGGAAAATCCTCCCAAACCCGGGATTCATGCCACGCCCAACTCCTTTATCCACGCCATGCCGGCTTACTACAAAGACTTAGGCATCGGCGGCATCAAATGGGTTTCGGGGTATCCGGACAACCGGAGCAGAAACCTTCCTCAGATCATAGGCGTGGTCATTCTGAACGACATGGCCACCGGTTTGCCGATCTGCGTCATGGACGGGACCTGGATCACGGCGGTCAGGACGGCAGCCGTGTCCGCTATCACCGCCAAACATTGCGCCCGAAAAGACGCCAGCGTTTTGGGCCTGGTGGGAGCCGGAGTCCAGGGCCGCTACCACCTCCTGGCCCTGAAAGAAGTCTTGCCTCATTTATCGACCATCAAAGTCTTCGATCTCGACCGGAAAGCCGCCGAGAAATACCAGGCCGATCTCGCCCCCCAGACCGGGACGACCATCACCCTCTGCCAGGACGTGGAGACCACGGCCCGTGGTTCGGATATAATCGTTACCGCCACCCAGCGCCTCGAAAAACCTCTGATTCAGAAGGCCTGGTTCGAAAAAGGTTCACTCGGAATGGGGCTCGAGGCCAGTCGGGCCTGGTCTGGAGAGGCTATACTGACGGCCGATAAATACATCACCGACGACTGGGAGCAAACAAAATACTTCCAGGCCCGGGGGGCATTTCCGGATGGGATGCCCCGACTCTACGCGGAATTGGGAACGATTGTCTGCGGTGAGAAACCCGGTCGAGAAAACGAAGACGAGCGGATTTTGGCCATCAACATCGGGTTAGCGCTGGAGGACATCATTGTGGCCGACTATCTCTACGAGTTGTCGAAGAACGCAGGAAAAGGAATAAAATATAGGCTCATTTAGTTAATCTCGCGGTAAAGGAGACCATCATGACCAAGGCGACGCTGATGATCATTGGCCTAGGAGATCTGGGGGGATATGTACTGGAATTCCTGGCCCGGGTTCCGAACATCCCAAAGATAGTGACGGCTGACATCAATGAGGACTGGGGGGCCCGCAAGACAAATAGCGCGGTGGTGGGGGCATCTCAGTTTGGATTATATCCGGATATCGAGTTTGTTCAATTGGATGCCTTTGACTTGGACAAGACGGCCAAGATATTGGGGGAGGTTCAACCCACTCTCATCTATAACTCCATGACCCTCCAGTCGTGGTGGGTTATCACCCAACTTCCCA
The DNA here is from genome assembly GCA_040755515.1 of Thermodesulfobacteriota bacterium. Classification (GTDB taxonomy): domain Bacteria; phylum Desulfobacterota; class Desulfarculia; order Adiutricales; family JAGVGV01; genus JBFMAW01. The sequence goes on from JBFMAW010000016.1 coordinate 24,767, forward strand.
AGGAGGCCTATAAGGCGATTGATGAAGCCCGATATGCACCTTGGTACCCCATGCATTTCCTGCCCACCTATAAGCTCATGCTGGCCGTGAAGAAGGCCGGAATAAACACCCACGTGGTCAATGCCGCGTTTCCCGACGTGGTCAATCCGGCCTTGGCGGCGATAGGTTTGTCACCGACCGTGGGCATTGGCAACATTGATAATCTGGTTCCGTCTTTAAGAGTAGTCGCGGCCAGGATGCTTAAGGCGCCTTTAAGATCTGTAACCGTTTACCTGGTTGCTCCACATTTTGTAAGCTATTATGCGGGCCGGTTTGGAAATACAGGAGGGGCGCCTTATTACCTCAAGGTGATGGTGGACGATCAGGATATCACTCCCAAGATAAATAGAGATGAACTCATTTCAAAAGTCGTGACCCTGGGAAAAAGGCCGGGAGGATTGCAAGCCCACCCCGTAGTGGCCTCGTCCGTCTGTAAGATTATCCAAGGGATCATGTTCGATACCCAAGAGCTGGGTCACGCCCCCGGGCCAAATGGACTTCCCGGAGGTTATCCGGTTCGCCTAAGCCGCCAGGGAGTGGAAGTTTTTCTGCCCGGCGACCTGACCCTGGAGGAAGCCATTAAAATAAACAATGAAGCTCAAGTCTTTGAAGGAATTGAATCCATCGGCGGCGATGGAACAGTGGTGCTGACCGATAAATCTTCTTCCATCTTTAAGAAACTTCTCGATTTTGATTGTAAGGTATACACCGTTAAAGAAAGTGAGACCAAGGCCAAGGAATTGGATGACAAATTCAAGAAGTGGGCCGCGCAGTTCAAATAAAGAGGGGAGTTCAGGACCTGAAGAACTCTTGGAAGTGTTTCGCGTAGGGGGCTCGGGCCACTCCTTTTTCGGTGATGATGCCGGTGATATGGCGGTAGGGGGTCACGTCGAAGGCGGGGTTCAAGACTCCCACTCCGGCCGGCGTGATCCGCCGTCCCCGGATGTGAGTCACCTCCAGGGCCGGCCGTTCCTCGATGGGGATATCCCGGCCGGTGGCCGTCTTCAGGTCAATGGTGGACAGGGGCGCGGCCACGTAGAAAGGTGTTTTATTCTCCTTGGCCAGGACGGCCACGGAATAGGTGCCGATCTTGTTGGCCGCGTCGCCGTTGGCGGCGATGCGGTCCGCGCCGACAATCACCAGGTCCACCCGGCCGGACTTGAGAAAGTGTCCGGCCATGTTGTCGGTGATGACCTGGACCGGAATGCCGTCTTTTTGCAGTTCCCAGGCCGTCAGCCTGGCGCCCTGGAGAAAAGGCCGGGTCTCGTCGGCCAGAACCTGGACTTTTTTGCCCTGTTCGACCGCGGCCCGGATGACGCCCAGGGCCGTGCCGTATCCGCCCGTGGCCAGGGCCCCGGCGTTGCAGTGGGTTAGAATAGCAGCGTTGTCCGGCACCAAGTCCGCGCCGTGGGCGCCCATGGCCCGGTTGATAGCTATGTCTTCCTCGTGCATGGCCCTGGCTTCGCCGACCAGGGCCTGCTTGATCTCTTCCACCGGCCGGCCGTTCATGGTCCGGGCCAGGTTCTCCATCCGTTCGAGGGCCCAGACCAGGTTGACCGCGGTCGGCCGCTGGCCGGCCAGATAATCCTTGATCCTGGCCAGGCCGGCCATGAACCGGTCCTGGTCTCGAGTCTTGAGCGCCAGAGCCCCCTGGGCCAGGCCCATGGCCGCGGCCAGTCCGATGGCCGGCGCGCCCCGCACGACCATGAGCTTGATGCACCTGGCCGCGTCCCGAAAGGAACGGCAGCGCAGCCATTTTTCCTCCCAGGGCAGCCGCCGCTGGTCCAGCATCCAGACCTGGTTGTCCCGCCATTCGAGGGGCTTGATCATGGCCTGCTCCGGATCAATAAATCAAGCCCACCCGGTCCCGGACCAGGCTCATGGTCTCCGTCGCTATGGCCCGGGCCTTGCCCGCGCCGTGGCGCAGGATGTCCCGGATATCGTCCGGCCGGGACATCAGACGCTCTTTTTTCTCGCGGTGGGGCCCGAAGAATTTCCAGATGCGTTCGATCAGTTCCTTCTTGACGTCGGCGTATTTGAGGCCGGGCGCCAGGTAACGGGCCCGCATCTCCTCGATTTCCCCGGCCGAAGCGAACAGGCGGTACAGGGCGAAGAGCGTGCACGAGTCCGGGTCCTTGGGTTCGTCCACCCGGCGGGCGTCCGTCACCACGGCCATGACGCGCTTCCTCAGGGTCTCTTTGTCGGTGAAGATTTCAATGGTATTGTCGTAGCTCTTGGACATCTTCTGGCCGTCCAGGCCGGGCACCACGGCCACGTCGTCATTTATTTCCGGCGCGGGCAGCACAAAGGTGTCGCCGTAGACAAAGTTGAAGCGTTCGGCTATGTCCCGGGTGACCTCGACATGCTGCTTCTGGTCCCGGCCCACCGGAACGAGGTGGGACTGGTAGAGCAATATGTCCGCGGCCATGAGCACGGGGTAGGCGAACAGGCCATGGTTGGGGGTCAACCCCTTGGCGATCTTATCCTTGTAAGAGTGGCAGCGTTCCAGAAGGCCCATGGAAGTCACGTTGGACAGTATCCAGGTCAGCTCGGTCACTTCCGGCACGTCGGACTGGACCCAGAAGATGCATCGGTCGTGATCGAGGCCCAGGGCCAGGAAGTCCGAGGCCGCGCCCAGGGTGTTCTGTTTGAGGGCCACCGGGTCGCTAAGCGTGGTCAGGGCGTGCAGGTTGACGATAAAGACGAACAGTTCGGACCGGTCCTGGTAGGAGATCATCGGCTGCATCATACCGAAATAGTTGCCGATGTGCAGGCTGCCCGAAGGCTGAATTCCAGATAGAACGCGCATGTTCATAATCCTTTAGCTTTTTTCGCCCCTGGGGGGATCAACTCATTTATCCGATACGAGCGGTCCTTGTCAAGACTAAGCCGGCCGGCACATTTATCTTGATTTTCCCGCCCTTTACAATATCATATTATATATATTGAAAAAGCCGGCCTCGAGCCTACCAGGGAGGAAGAGGAATTGAAAAGCCGCGGCAATAAATCAAGCCTTGTCCCCCTTTTCATAATTGGCCCGGCGTTGATCCTTATCCTTACAGCGTCGGCGTCCCCGGTCCAGGCCGCCACCCGCTGGTGCAAGCCTGGTACGGCCGCCGGCGGCACGGGCACCAAAGGCGATCCCTGGGTGACCCTGAATTACGCTTTGGGACAGCTCAGCAGCGGCGACACCCTCATGGTCACCACCGGCACGTACTCCGGTTCGGCCGAAGACTATCAGCACGTCATAGTCAGCAAAAACAACGTGATCATCAATGCCGAGCCCAACGTCATCCTGGACGGCGCCGGACTGACCGGTTGGGTCAACGCCATTGACGTGATGAGCAGCAGCTATGTGACCATCCAGGGTCTGACCATCAAGAACTTCACCAAGGGGGTTTATATCAACAACTCCTCCTACGTAGATATATTGTCTAACTTTTTCGATAACTGCGGCACGGGCGTGCACGGGTACCTGGGCTTTTCCAACGTCAACGTCATCAACAACATCTTCATCAGCAACACCGGTCAATATGGGGTGGAGGCGGCTTATCACAATCCCATGACCATCCTGCACAACACCTTCAAGGGCGGCGAAAAGGGGGTGTACATCAGCGACGGGAGTTGCATGCCCACGGTGAACTACAACATCATCGTGAATTACCTTCAATACGGCATCTATCACCCCAGCACCGGGCCAAACATGTACTACAATAACGTCTGGCGTTCGACTCTGGACAATTATTACGCCGGCTGCTCCGGGGTGAACGATTTCCATATTGACCCCGGCCTGGACGCGAGCGGCCGGCCCTCCAACGACGCCGCCTGGGTCAACCTCATCCCCCTGGACCAACCGGATACGGTGGAAAAGGATCATTTGGGTTACCTCAGACCTCAAGGCACTGGTTTTGACATCGGCGCGTACGAGAAGAACGTCGTCTTGACCCACACCAGGAACTTCCCGCCCGGTTCGACGGCCGAGGCCTATGTCATGTCGGCCCTGCCCTTTGAACCGGAGGACTCCAACCCGACGACCGCCCTCGGCCCCCAGATCGGAACTTACGACCCGACCAAGATGCGCATAGGCCATTGGGAGGCGTCCAGCCAGAGTTATATGGAGTACCCTTTCTCCGGCTCGGGACCGATGCATCCCGGCGGTTCGGCCTGGATGCTCTTTCGCAACGGTCAGAATCTGACCATGAGTGGCTATTTCACCAGAAGGTTCCCCATCGGCCCGGGTTCGGAACGCTATAATGGAATAAAGCTCGAACAGTACTGGAACCAGGTGGGCAATCCTTTTATGGCCTCCATTGACGTGGGGCAGATTAAAATCCGCGACACCAACGGGAATCTGGAATCTCTGACCGCCGCGACCTTGACCCAAGGGGTGATCTGGCTTTACAACTCCGGCGCCTACAGCGCTTACAATTCCGGCAGCGTGGGCGTGGGCGTGGGCTTCTGGGTGAAGATGCTGGCCGCCTGGGGCGGAGAGTTGCTGATTCAGGCCCCACTGGGAGGCGACCTGGCTCCGGCGGACCATCAGACCCAGGCCATTGATTCCTCGCCCGCGGCCGTGCCGGACAGCCTGGAAAGACCGCCCGCGCCACCCCAGGTGGACGCCGCCGGCGGTTCGTTCAGCTCCGGCGGGGGAGGCGGGGGAGGAGCGGGCGGATGTTTCCTGGCCGCCTCGGCCGCTGATTGAAGGGGGTGGCGCCAGGTTGTTTTGGGCTAGGTTATCAGGTAATAATGAGGCCTTGAGACTGGCCGCCTTTGGAAATAAGTTAATAAATTAATTATATAAATTTGACGCCGGAATGATGCTGACCGAGGCGGAGGTGCGGCATGCCTCAAACTGTAACTTCCAAGAAGAGTTACCCGCTTCTCTTTTCAGCCCTGACGTTTCTGGCCGTTCTACTGGTGTGGGCCGGGCCGGTTCAAGCCGGCAAGTATTATTGCCAGCCTGGTCCCGGCACGGGCGGCTCCGGAACCGAGACCGACCCCTGGGTGACTCTCCATCACGCTTTCACCCAGCTCAACGGACCTTTGAGCGAAGAGCGGGTCTTGCTGATCGTCAAGCCCGGCACCTATGACCTGGCCTCGGAAGGCGCCAGCACCGCGCTCAGCCTGGAACGGGGCAATGCCATTATCGTGGGTCAGGCCGGCGCCGAGATCGTGGGCGGCGGGGGCTGGAACACAGGTTTCAACCTGAACGGCCTCAGCTTCGTCAACATTCATAACCTTAAAATCAGGAACTTCAGCTATTGCGGCATGTTCATAAGTAGCTGTTCAGATACCTATATTACCCGAAACCTGTTCGATGGCAACCAGGACGCGATCAAGGTTTACTACACCGGTTCGGTCACCCTCGAGAACAATATCATCCTAAATTCAGGGACCTATGCTATCTATAAGGACATGGGCGCCACCGTTTCCATCCGGCACAACACCATCCACGGCTCGACCTCGGCCATTCTGATCACCGGTGGCGCCTCGGTGGACGTCCGCTATAATATTCTGACCGGTTACACCGGTTATGGAATAAATAATTTGTCCGGCACCGTCGCGGCCAGCTATAACAATGTCTATTCGCCCGGCGCCACCGGTGGTTACTACAACAACTGCACCAGCAACTTCGACGTGCACGAAGCGCCGGCTTATGACTCCGAATACAGACCGACCAACGCCCCGGCCTGGCTCGATCTGATACCGACCAACGTGGGGGACGACACGCTCCACGATCACGTTAACAACGACCGGCCCCAGGGCTCGGGCTTCGATATGGGCGCGTACGAGAACGCGCTGCTGACCACGTCCAGCCGCACTTTCCCTCCCGGCGGTTCGGCGGCGGATTACCAGATCGCCTCGGTCCCCCTGCAGCCTTCCAACCCTTCGGCCAGCGCCGTGTTGGGTCCCCAGATCGGGACCTATGACCCCCGGCAGATGCGCATCGGCCGATGGGACGGGGACATCGCCGCCTATGACGAATGGCCTTTCGATGATGACCATATCAGCCCCGGCAATTCGGCCTGGTTTCTCTTCCGCAACGGCCAGACCCTGACCTTTCAGGGTTACCCTTCGCCCAAGACCCGCAACCCGGCGGGCGATCCGTCCTACGGCGTGGAAATAGGACAAGGCTGGAACCTGCTCGGCAACCCCTTTCTTTTTACGATTGACATCGCCCTGATCAGGGTCGAGGACTTCGAAACCGGCGATCATGAACTGCTGACCACCGCCAGCCCCACCATCACCCAGGGCTATTTCTGGGTTTACACCGCCGGAGTTTATCAGGCCCTGACCGGCGGTAACTTGCCGGTGGCCGCCGGCGGCTGGGTGAAGAAACTGACCCCCGGCATGGGGATGGTTTACTTCACCCTTCCGACCGCGGCGGACTTGGCCCGCGACCATGTTTCGGCCCAGGTGGTCGTCGACGTCGCCGAGGCGGTGGAAAGACCTCCCGCGCCGCCCCAGACCAGTGACGCGGGCAGCGGTTCGTTCAGCGGCGGCGGCGGAGGTGGTGGCGGGGGCGGATGTTTCATCTCTTCCGCTCTGGACAACGGCGCGTTTTAAGCTATCATCGGTCCTGCCTCGAGGCCCGGTCCGGGACCGGCTCGAGGCCGGAGAATACAATTGTGGCTGAGACCAGGCCCTCGAGCGGCGGCGCCGTCACTCGAGGGCTCGTTGCGGCTGGAAAGAGGAGTTCATGGCCGAGACTATAGACGAAATAACCATAGCCTATGAAGAAGACGGGATACTGGTCATCGAGGAACTGGACAAGGTCGTTCTCAACCGGGGCGGCTGGACGACCATTCTTTTCAAGTATCGGGAACGCGACCGCAAGACCGGTGAGTTCGGGCCGGCCAAGGCCGGACTCAGACGGTATCAAAAGACCGGCGGCGTCTTCCGCAAGCGGGACGCCGTCAACCTCTCGCCGGACATGGCCAGAACCTTGTGCGAGACGCTGACCCAATGGCTGGAAGAGAAAGAGATAGGTTGAATCAACCAGGATTATGTCACGAAACAGCCGGGCATGGCGGCCCCGCTCCGTGATGATCCTGGCCGTGTATAAATAAACGAAGATTCACCCTGGACGGTTTCGACTCTATCTTTGAAGTGTTCTCGCCCTGATTTCCCGTTTCAATATCTTGCCGCTCAACGTCTTGGGCAACGCATCCACTATTTCGACCAGGCGGGGGTACTTGTAGGCGGCCATCCTTTCCTGGCAGAACCTGATCAATTCCTCGGGCCGTACGGCCTCCGGTCCGGAGTCAACTAAAATAACATAGGCCTTCACCGTCTCGCCGCGGTAGGGATCGGGTATACCGATTACGCAAGCTTCTTTGACGGCCGGGTGCTGATAAAGGACATCCTCCACTTCCCGGGGCCATACTTTATAACCGGAAGCGTTGATCAGGTCCTTTTTCCGATCTACTAGATAGAACCAGCCCTCACTGTCCATTTTGCCGACGTCGCCGGTGTACAGCCAACCGTCCCGGAGGGCTTTAGCGGTTTCTTCAGGTTTTTCCCAGTAGCCGGGCACGACCATCGGGCCCTTGACCACCAGTTCGCCTATTTCCCCCACCGGCAATACCTGTTCCGTTTTCACGTCCACAATGCGGGCCAGAGTGTTGGGTACGGGCACTCCGATTGACAGGGCTCCGGTATCAGGATCAACTGGCGACCGAGCGCCGATCGGCGTGATTACAGCCGGAGAAGTAGTCTCGGTCAACCCATACCAATTATGGATGTAAATACCCGAAGACTCTTCAAACTTCCTCACGAAGGCTTCCGGTACCGCGGCGCCGCCACTCATGACCGTGGTCAGGCTGGACAGATCGTATTTCTTGAATTCAGGATGGTTCAGCAAGGCGACAAAGACGGTCAAGGGGGCGATGGTCATCGTGGCCCGCCATTTTTCTATCAGCCGCAGCATTTCTCCTGGATCGAAGCGATAGAAAGCCACTACCGGGATAGCCGCCAAGGCCGAGACGGCCAAGTGCCCGATGCTCCCGGTTATATGAAAGAAAGGGGCCACCCCCAGAACTACGTCATCAGGTCCCAGTCGGCAAGCCCGCCGATAAACGTTGGCCGAAAAGACTATGTTGGCGTGGGTATTGATCGCTCCTTTGGGCGGCCCGGTCGTACCGGACGTGTAAGTCAAGAAACCGGCGTCACCCGGGGACAACACGTTTCGGTCCGGAGCGCGTCCTTGGTAATGGGCCAGGAAAGTTAGCAGGTCCAGGGCGCCGTCTATTCTTTGCTTGATCGACGGCGAGAGAATCCCCGGCAGCGGATGGTCTCGATCGACCAGGTCCATTTCCGAGGTGGTGAAAACCTGCCGCAGGGGCGTCTTTCCTGGCAAGGGGGCGACTTCACCGTAGCAGGATTCCATGGTGATAATGGTCTCGGCCCCGGAATCGCGGCAGTAAAATTCCATCTCCCGGCTTTTATACATGGGGTTGAGTATTACCGCGACGGCGCCCAGTTTCCAGATGGCATATAAGCTGATCAGGTATTGCGGGATGTTCTGAAGCTGCAGAATCACCCGGTCGCCGCGCCGCACTCCTCTTTCGGCCAGGCCGGCGGCCAAGGCCGCGGACATGGCTTCCATCCGGCCATAGGTGAAAGTGGCGTCGAAATAGTGCAAGGCCGGTCTTTCAGGAAAATCAGCCGCGGCGTTTTCGAATAAATCAAGACCAGTCCGAGGCGGAAGGGTGAGGTCGGCCGGTAGATCAGTTGGATAATTTTTCAGCCAGACCCGTTTATCGTAAATGTGGTTCATATTCCACCATCAGTTCCGCTTGGTCAAAGGCTCCTGGCCCAACAGCCTCCGTTCCTGGTTGATCTGTTCCAGCAGGCCTTCTTCTGGAGTCTTGATCTTCAAATCTATCTCTTTCTCCAGCCTCGTGCCGTCAACCAGATGAGGATATGGCCATAAATTGGCGTTCGGATCGAAGTCCACCTGGAAATGGGGGTAGTACTTCTTGACGATGAAGGCGAAATCCTCCGTGGCGGCCGGGTATCCGCCTGAATTATAGACGCGATGGGCCAGCTTTTCCGCCAGGGTCAAGCGGACTAGCTGCTCGGCCACGTCGTCCACATAAATAAAGTTGGATAGCTGTTTTGCCCGCAGTTTTATGAAGACCGGTTGACTCCTGACCGCCCCGGCCACCATTTGCGTGGTCCAAGCCGTCACGCCCCTGCCGGCGCGACCGGTCCCGTAAACCGCGGAAATCCTAAGTACGGGAATCTCGAGGCCGTAGCGGGTTTCGAATCTGGAAGCCATGAATTCATTGAGCACCTTGGTGGCGCCGTAGATGGAGGCCGGCTTCATCAGATTTTCTTCCTCGGACAGCAGTCGTTCACCGTATAACGATTGAGGGGCATAGGCGGCGATGGAACTGCAGAATACCACCCGATCGACCGCGCAAATCCGGGCCGTTTCGAAGACGTGAGAGGCGCCCAGGACATTGACCTGGAGAGCCAGTAGAGGATTGGCTTCGCCCTCGGCGGTCAGGGTGTAAGCCACGTGGATGACCCTGTCTATCTTGTTATCGGACACGGCTTTCACCATGTCGGCGAAAATCCTGATATCTCCCGCCACGATGGACGCCTTGGCTTCTGCTCCGGTCGAGGATGGTTGCGGTTGGCGGGACAGGATCACGATATCCTGGTTCCTGGCCGTCAGTTTTTCCACTACGCGCTGGCCGATGAAGCCGGTTCCGCCCGTTACTAATATGCGCATAATATTTCCCCTCAGCTTGCCCTGAGCGTTAACAAATGTTCCTGGGCAGGTATTTCATCTGCAGTTCTTCAATGGCCGGCAGGCCGACCAGTTGATTGAACTCTTCCAGACCGACCCGGGATAGAGGCAGGTTGGCCGACGATTTGTCTTGGAAAAGCTGCCGGAGGTTGGCGCGTAGGGCTTGAGCCGCGGTCAATAAAGGGATCAGGGGCCAGTGGGCGATGGCCGCCAGTTCTTCAAGTTCACGGCGACCCAGTTCCTTTTCCAGCCAGGCCAGAATCTGGAGCGACAACGGCGCCCCTACTTCCTTTTTAAAGCGACGCATCTCCTCCAGGCTGCGCACGCCTTTGGAGATGGGTTGAATCAGGTCGGCGCCGGCCTCTTTGTAAGCCTGGCCGCGCTCGATGGCCGCCTCGATCGGGCGGGCGTCGGTTCGGGCGATGATGACCAAGTCAGGGTCCTGGCGGGCGTCCAAGGCGGCCTTGATCTTGCCTACGGCTTCTTCCAGGGAAATGACGTTGAATGTCTCCACGCAAGCCGGACATCGCTTGGGCGCGATCTGATCCTCGAAAATCATGGCGGCCACGCCGGCCTTCTCGAATTCCCTGACGGTGCGCATCACGTTGATGGCATTCCCGTAACCGGTGTCCGTGTCGGCGATTACTGGAATCTCGGTTACATTCACGATCTGTCTGACCACCTGCAGGTTCTCGGTCATGGTGTACAGCTCGGCATCAGGTTGTCCCAGGTGAGAGGCGGATATGCCATAGCCAGTGGTCAGAATGGCGTCAAAACCCGACTCTTGGATTATCCGGGCGCTCAAGGCGTCGTAAGCGCCGGCAACCCAGATGGTTTGGCCTTGTTTCAATAAAGTTCTAAGTCTCGTCGTCGGTCGCATGGTTTATACTCCTGGCCCGTGAATTTTTTCCGGCCATCGAGTCAGGTCCGGCCCAGGCTCGAACCGGATTGACTCGGTCAGCCAGTCGGCGATATGGCCCCCGGGTTCGCCGGCCCAGGCCCGGCTTCTAGCCCCAGGTGACCAAATCGTCGGACTGGCCCTAGGCGGTTAGACGTTGAGAATCCACGACGGATTCAAGCCGTCAGCGGATTGGGTCCACGAACCCACCCAAGGCTTTGAACTTGCCGCCTTGCAGTTGGACTATTACCACGCCGGTCTGCCCTCTCCGGGCATAAGGCCCGGCCGAGACGGGCTCGAAGGTAATGGGCGGACCGATCTTCTGGTCAAAGTTCTTCATCTTTTCCAGGGCGGCGATCAGTTTCTCACGATTGGGTTCCGGCCCGGCGTTCTTCAAGGCCTCACAGAAAACAGCCGCCGAGGAATAGCCCATCAGGGCCATGGTGGATACTTCCGATTTGGGATACATGGTTCTGTGACGCTTGACATATTCCTGGATGGCGGGCACGTCGCTATCCATCGGCCAATAGTAGGATGAGCAGTAGAGTTTCTTTTCGGCTATGTCACCCACCAGTTCCACCGTCTTCGGGTCATTAAGACCGCCGGCGCCAAAGACCACGGGCGACCAGCCCAGTTTCTGAGCGGTCTTGAAGAAAATAGCCGCCTGCTGGCCGAGGGCGTAAAGGATGACCACGTCGGGGTTGGCCTCCTTCAGTTTATAGACCTGGGAGGTCAAATCCGTGGTCAATCGTTCAAAGGTTTGTGTTTCGACCAGTTTAAGTCCATGCTTGGCCAGTCGTTTTTCCGTAAAATCCTTAGCGGGCTGACCCCAGGTGTCATTCTGATAGAGAATGGCGAATTTGTTGGCCTTGAGGTTTGTTATCGCGTAATCCACATAGGCCGGCGCTTCGGCCGACTGAGGGGCCGGCAAGGCGAAGAGATACTCCCGAGGAGGGTTGGTAACGGTGTCGGCAATGCTGAGCATGCCCACCATGGGGATTTTCTTGGTGGAAGTGTATTCATAAGCCGCTAGTTGGGTGGCGGTCCCCATGTTGGCCATAAAAGCGAAGACCTTGTCTTTTTCCACCAGGAGCTTGGAATTGGCCAGGCACTTGTCCGGCTTGTATTCATCATCGTACCACTTGACTTCGATCTTGCGGTCGTTGATGCCTCCTTTTTCGTTGACCATAGCCAGGTAAATTTCCGCGCCTTCGACGATTGACTTACCCATGGAAGCCAAAGTCCCGGAAAGAGGCAGCGAGGCGCCGATCACCACTTTATTGGAAAATATGCCCTCTTCCTGGTTTTCATAAGCTTCGACCCTCGGACCGGCGGACAAGAGGAGGATGCTGATCAGGATCAAGATAAATCCAACCATCCTCGCCTTCAACCGCCTAAAGCATTTTCTGTTCATCGTTCCTCTCCTTTCGCTACGGTTTTTTTTAATTTCATTGACCACATCTCCATGCCGTGAACAACGGCGGCTCTATCAGGAATGCGGCCTCGCCCGCGAGCCTTGATAATAAGCCGGTTCAAGATATCGAAAGAAACCGTTATTCCCTGGTTAGCGCCCCGCCTTCATCCGCCCAGGTACGCCCGGCGTAACTCGTCATTGTCTTTTAATTCTTCGCTGCGGCCCTCCATCACCACCACGCCTGTCTCCAGGACAAAGGCGTAATCAGTGACGCCCAAGGCCACGTCCACGTCCTGTTCCACCAGGATCATGGCCATTTTTTCCCGGCGGCGGATAGCGGCTAATTGTTCAAATATCTGTTGCTTGATAACCGGCGCCACGCCCATGCTGGGTTCATCCAGGAGCAGCAGCTTGCGTGGCAGGATCAAGGCCCTGGCAATGGCCAGCATCTGCTGTTCACCGCCCGAGAGAGTATTGGCCCGCTGTTTAAGCCGCTCTTTAAGAATCGGGAAATACTCCATGGCCCTGGCCAGGCCTTCGGATATTTGCTGGGCTTTACCCAGGTACCCGCCCATCAGCAGATTCTCTCGTACGGTCAGAGAAGGAAAAATCAGACGCCCCTCCGGAACCAGGGAGATACCCTGACTGACTATCTTCTCCGGCTCGAGACCCACCAGGTTGACGCCCTGGAATATGATCTTGCCTTGCCGCGGTCTTAACAACCCGGCCAGGCAGGACAACAATGTGGACTTGCCCGCTCCGTTGGCGCCCAGAACGGCGACAAAGGCATCGTCGGCCAGGCTCAGGGACAGCCCGTGCAAGGCTGTTATTTCGCCGTAAGCAGCTACCAGGTTGAGAATCTCAAGCATTTTTCGATCTCGCCAGGTGAGGCTTGTAACCTGAGCCTAAATAGGCTTCGACAACTTTGGGATCAGACTCGATTTGGCCGGGTGTGCCTTCCGCCAGGAACTGACCCGAATGCATCACGGTCACCAGATGAGAAATAGCCATGACCAAAGCCATGTTGTGTTCGACCAGCAAGATCGTGGCCTGAAGAATCTCGCATAAACGAACCAGCAGTTCGCCCAGTTGAGCCACTTCCCGGCTGTTCATGCCGGCCGCCGGCTCGTCCAGGAGAAGAAGCTTGGGTTCCAGGGCCATGGCCCGCGCCAGTTCGACGATTTTTTGCAGGCCATACGGTAATCCGCCCACGCGAACCTGGGCCCTCTTCTCCAGTCCCACCAGGGACAGGATTTCCATGACCCGCTCTCGATTCCGGGTTTCATCCCGGCGGGACCTGGGCAGGCAAAGCATGTTCTCCAGGATTCCGGCTTTCATGAAACGGAAACGGGCGGTCAGCACATTGTCGAACACGGTCAAATCGCGAAACAGCTCCAGGTTCTGGAAAGTACGGGCAATCCCCACCTTGGCTACATCATACTCCTTTAAATGCAGCAGATTCTGGTCATCGAAAATGATCCGTCCTTCATCCGGAGTATAAAAACGGCTGAGACAATTGAGCACGGTGGTCTTGCCTGCCCCATTTGGCCCGATCAGAGCGTGAATGGCTCCTTTTCCCACGGTGAGAGACATGGACTGGACTGCTTTCAGTCCGCCAAAACTTTTGGAAAGATTGTCAATCTTCAAAATGCTCATCGAACCCTAGGCCCCTTTGCGCCGCCACAGACCTCGTATTTTTTCAGGAAGGCTTATCAAACCATTGGGCAGAAACATAAGGCTGAGGATCATGGCCAAGCCATAGACCGAGCGCTGGATTTCACTCAAACCGAAGTAGGTCAGCAGTTGAGGGAGAATGATCACGAACATGGCCCCCAGGACCGACCCCAACACGGAACCCAGTCCGCCGATAATGATCATGGACAGAAAACTTATAGAGGTGAAGATATTAAAAATACTGGGATCGATGAACCTGAGCAATACGCCGTAGAGTCCGCCGGAGACGGCGCAATAAAAGGAGGAGACCGCAAAGGCGATCACTTTTATCCTGGGCGCGGGGATGCCGATGGATCGGGCCGCCAGGTCGCTGCCTTTTACCGCGAAGAAGGCCCGGCCGAAACGGCTGTGAGACAGATTGACTCCCATCAGCAATAATCCGCTCACGATGAACAAGGTCACATAGTAAAAAGCCTTTTCTCCGAGTTGGAAGCCGAAGAAAGTCAGGGGCGGCACCCCCAGGCCTGAAGACCCTCCGGTCAAGGAGGAAAAGCTTTTGGCGGCTTCGGCGAAAATAAAAACAAAGCCCAAGGTGGAAATGGCCAGAAAAACCTCTTCCAGGCGCAGGGCGGGAAAGGCGATCACTACCCCGATGATGACAGCCAGAAGGCCCACGGCGGCCAAGGCGACAATAAAGGGAAATCCGTATTTGGCCATAAGAATGGCGGCGCCGTAGGCGCCCAGTCCGAAAAAGGAGGCGCCGGCCAGGGACAGGAGATTGGTATAACCCGTCAGAATATTCATTCCAAAAGAAGAAAGGGAATAAACCAGGGTCAGGCTGACGATATAGAGGAAATAGCCGCCCAGGTAAAAGGGGGCCGCCAGCACCAATGCGCCGCCGACAATCCAACGCCAGGAGAGGTACGGAGTTTTCACCGCTTATACCTTTTTTTCCACGTGACCGGCGAACAGGCCTCGCGGTCGAATCATAAGGATGGAAAGCATAATGAGGAAAGGCAAGGCTTCCTTGAGTTCCGACGAGATATAGATTCCCACCAGGTTGGTGACCACGCCCAGAATCAGACCACCGACCACGGCGCCCGGCAGGCTGTTGATACCTCCGAGCACCGCGGCGGCAAAAGCGAAATGCAGGATGGATTGCATGAAAGTGAAGTGTAGATAAATGATGGGCGCGATGAGAATCCCGGCCACGGCGCCGACCATGGAAGCCAGCATCCAGGAAAGTCCCCAGACCTTTCTCACCGGAATGCCCATCAGTCTGGCGGCGGTTTGGTTGTCCATGGTGGCCACCATGGCCAGGCCGAGCTTGGTGGAGCGGAAAAAGACGAACAGGAGCAGGGACAACAGGACGCAGATTATTATTATCCCTAGGTCGGCCGGGGACAGGAAGACTTGCCCCAGGCGGAAGGGTTTTTCCGAGAAAACCGTGGGGAATACCTGTATCTCCTTGCCCCAGATCCAGACGGCCACGTCGCCCAGAATGAGAAACAGGCCCAGACAGACCAGGGCCGTGCTCAACAGGGGGGCGCCGATTAGTTTCTGGATCAGGATTCTCTCGATGACCAACCCGATAATGGCGGCGATGACCAGGGTCAGGATGATGGCCAGCCATAGGGGCAAACCCCAGCCGATCAAGGCCAGCGTGACAAAGGTGCAGACCATGATCATTTCGCCGTGAGCGAAATTTAAGACGGCGGTGGATTTGTGCACCAATACGATCCCCAGGGCGACCAAGCCGTAGATCGCGCCCAAGGCCAGTCCACTTATGATCATCTGGGCCATGAAATTACCCGGTTCAGGCTGAATCAGCCAGGCTCTGTTTGAGATAAGGTATCAATCCGCCGCACTCCAGCATCAACCAGTCCGCCCGGCTTAAAGGTTCGATGTCCAACTCCCGGCCATTGGAGAGGTTGGTCACTTTTCCCCGTTCCCAATCAATTAAAAGCTCATCCCAACGTTGGACTATACCTAATATCCCCGGACACGATACCAGCGGGAACCCCATGCTTATCTCTCCGCGCCAGAATCCGGGGGAAAAAGATTCGGCGATCACTCCGGTTACGCCAAGATGACGCAAGGCCCTCATGGGCTGATAATGAGGGTGGCCGTAGCCGAAGTTCGATCCACCCACGATCAGGTCACCCGGCTTTACCGTTTGGGCAAAGTCCCGGTCATAGGCCATCATGGCCGCCCTGGCCAGGACTTCCACGTCAGTGATCTTTATGTTTTTGACCCCCACGATCTGATCCACGTCAAAGTTATCTTCCGTGAATATCCAGGCCGCTCGTCCCCGTAAAATATTCAAAGCCATAATTTCATTTCTCCTGAATCGCTCCGGGTTGATACCCCGATTCAAAGATATCGCCGTGGATCGGTTATTTGACCGTTTAGCGCCGCCGCGGCCACGGCCAGGGCGCTCCCCAGATAGATTTCAGAATCCGGGCTGCCCATTCTACCCGGCACATTGAGCGTGCCGGTGGATAAAGCCCTCTGTCCGTCGGTCATGGTGGCAATATGTCCGAAGCAATAGTCGCAACTAGGCGACGAGATGAACGCTCCGGCTTGGATGAGGGCGCCCAAGGTTCCCTCTTCCGCAGCGGCGGCCATGATCCGGCGGGAAGTGGGTACAACGTGAAGCTGAAAACCATCCTTGACTTGACGGCCCTTGAGCAGCTTGGCCGCGGCCCGGAGGTCCTCGATACGGCCGCAGGCGCAGGAACCGATATAAGCGCAATCAACCGCTAGGCCCTCGACCTCCTTCAGAGATCGGATGTTGGCTGGATTAGGCGGGGCGGCCACCAGCGGTTCCAAGTCCGAGACATCCAAATCGTAGACGGCGGCGTAGGGAGCGTCTTCATCGCTGATTACCGGGGTCAAGACTAATCGGGGAGGCAACGACTTTGTTCTCGATAGAGTCAGTGGATCGGGGTTGATGACGGCCGTCGTCGCTCCGGTGAACATGGCCAAACCGCAAATGGTCTGGCGGCCTTCCAGGGTCATTTCGGCCAGGGCCGAACCGGCCAGTTCCAGGACCCGGAAACGGCAAAAGCTCGGGCCAAGTCTGGCCAGAATATAGTGAAAGACATCCCGGCCCATTACGCCGGCGGGCAGTTTTCCGTTCAGGGTCACCTTGACCGTCTCCGGTACCTTAAGCGATATTTTTTCCCGGACATACGCCTCCAGAATGTTGCGGCGTAAGCCTAGGGCTAAAAGGCCAAAGGCGCCGAGTTGGCTGATATGGCCGTCAAAATGGACCAGAAAGGCGCCTGGTACGGCATATCCAACCTCGGCCGCCACCTGATGGCCGATGCCCCAGCGTTCAAAAAGAGGGACGCCCTGTTCCCGGCACCAAGTCCGGGTGATCATGTGCAGGTTCTCCTCCTGAGGCGCCTTGGCCGGCACCATATGGTCAATGAACAGGGCGAACCTTTCCCGGGCCGGCGGTTTATCCAGGCCGAATTCTTCCTTCATCTGTTTGAAGAAGACATCGGTATAACCCGGAAAATCATAACTGTGGACAAAATCCGGACGGGCCATGATCTCGTCGCCGGCCCTCACGAATTTTTGTCCGGACGCTCTGGCCAGAATCTTTTCCGTAATGGTATGGCCCATTATTTCCTCACTGGCGCTCCGGCCGCGAGGGTTCGCGGCGGATGAAGTATCAAATCATTGGCGCCGCCGGCTCTTGAGACAGCAGAGGCGCGTCGTCCAACTCCAGTTCCAGGCCGGCCAGGTACCGGGCCAGGTTTATTTTATCCTGGAAGTCATACTCTTGATTAAGGGCGATGTTTTCCATAATAGGCGATCCCCCGCCATGGACCCCGGCTACTTTGTACCAGGCCGCCATGGAGGAGCTTCCCAAATCTTCAACGAATTTCCATATTTTAATTGATTCATCTTCGGAAAGGCCGGGGTTGCGTACAATGAACCTGCGCAAATGTTCAACGTTGTCCCCCACTCTGAAGTCATCCTCAAACGGCATAGTGGCGGCTATGCCCCCGGCTATTTCGGTCAAGATGTTATATTCATGATAGACGAGGTCGCCGCTCAGCCGGCGACCGACATTGGCATAAATACTGTTGGGGAAAAAGACGCCGCTGGAAGTCCGGCGGCCATAAACGGCCGCGGCCACGCCGGCGGCGTAGGCCAAGGCGGTGGTGCTGGCGAATTCGGCCAGTTTCTCCTTGACATGAGAGACCTTGGCGATATTGTTGGCCTGGGCCGCCAGTAGGGTAGCCCCACATAGAATGTCGGATAGGGCCGGTTTGCAGCCACAGTAGCTGTGGCGGTGGGAATCGGCGAACAGCAGAGCCAGGCGCCGGCCAAACGACCACTCGCCACACATGAACACGCATTCCCGGGGTACGAAGACCTGATCGAAAACGATGACCGAATCGGCGACTCCGTGCCGGCAGAAAGGCGAGGCGTCCGGTTTATCCTTATCGCGATGCCAGACCGGGCGGGTGATCAGGCGCACCCCCTCGGCGTCGGCCGGGATGGCAAAGGCCACGGCGTAATCGCTATCTTCGGCCAGGAGAGCCCTGGTGGGCAAGACCAGGATTTCGTCGGCGTAAGCCACCTGGGTGATGGACATCTTGTAACCGCTGACCACGATGCCCTCGGCCTCTCTTTTGACCAGACGGACGTACGCCTCCGGGTTTGCCTGTTGGCTGGGCCGTTTAAGACGATCTCCCTTGCTGTCGGTCTGGGCGCAACAACCATTCAGGTCCTGGGCATGATAACGTTTCAAATAATCCAGGAAGCGCGGGTGATAATCGGTCCCGTTGGCTTCGTCCAACTCCTTGGTGCCAATAGCCAGGGCATTGACCGCGTCCAAGCCCATGCAGCGTTGGATGCAGCCGCCGGCCCTCCTGGCTCCCAGCCTGATCATCTTTTGCTTTTGCAGTAAGTCGTAGGGATTCTGAGGCAGGTGCGCCCAGCGGTTTATTTCTTCACCGATGACCGAAGAAGTCGCGGTGAACAAGCCTTTGTACCTGGGGTCGAGCGCCAGGTCAAACGTGATGTCCATCACCCGGATTCCCGGCCGCAGGCGATCATCATCCCGGCCGACCTTGCGACCGCCGATGTAAACGTTTGGCCGCATGGCGAAGAGCCGCTCATGGTACTGGTCTTTGGTTCTTAACACTATCCCTGTCCTTTTGGTTCTGAAAAGTCCTTCTTAGGTCAGGCCGCCGGCCACCGATAAGGCTTGGCCGGTTATGTATTTCGATTTGTCCGTGGCCAGGAACAGGACGGCATTGGTCACGTCGCTGATTTCGCCCAGACGCCCGATCGGGATTCCCTTGAGAATCTCGGCGGCGCTTTTCTTTTCGACCTTGGACGGACGGGACATCTTCAAGAAACCGGGTACGACACAATTTATCCGGAGGCCGGAGGAAGCCAGTGTCCGGGCCGAAGTCCTGGCGAGGGCCAGGATGGCCGCTTTGACTGTTTCGTAACGAATCGGGGCCGCCAGTCTATCCCAGGCCCAAGGCGTCAAATAAATAACTTGACCGGTTTCCTGCTCGGAAATCTGGGTCATGAGCATATGGACTATTTCCTCGGCCCGGCGGAGATTGGTTTCCAGCCTTTGATCGGCTTGACCGTTGGGCTGTGCCTCGGTCAGCTCAGTGTTGCCGATGCCTACATCCTGGACGATGAAATCAATCGGTCCCAGCTCTTGGCTTATTCTATTGAACAAGTCAGGTCCCAGGCCGCCATCTCGGTCAGAAGAGTAGTAACGAAGACCCTCGGGTGAATCAGCCTTCCGGCCGGCCGATGGAGACAGAAGGGCGTCCCGTTCCAGATAAACGGCGGCTCTGGCGCCATTGGCCAGAAGGCAGGAACAGATGGCCGCGCCTAAAACCGTGCCGCCGTTGACCACCAGGGCGGATTTACCCCGCAAGGGCTTGGCCGACAGGCTCTGACTCAACTCCTTTTCCTTGCTCTGCAACAAACCATGAAAGATGATGTCCAGCACCATACGCTCGGCTTCAAGCCGGTCCACGTAAGCTCTTATATCCCAACGTTTGAGCACCCAGGCGTCCACCATGCATTTGATCAGGTTGGCCGCCAGTCGGACATTGCAGTTCCGCAACAGGCCTTTTCGATCACATTCCTCTATGGCGGTTTCAATCTTTTCCAGATGGGACCGCTCTCTCTTCAAAAGCTTGCTCAGGAACTTTTTGCTTAAAATGTGACCTTCCTGGTAAATCAACAGCACCCCGTCAGCCCATTTGTCCATCAGATCAAATTCCGCCCGGATCATGCGGTGGAGCTTTTCAATAGGGTCGGTGACGTTCTCCGTGGACTTAACCAGGGACTCTTCCGCCAGATCGGCCAGGAATTGATGGATCAAGAAAAAGATGTCTTCCTTGGAGCTTACGTAATGGTAGAAGTTGCCGGTGCTTATGCCCACTTCTTCGGCCAGGTCCCGAAGTGTGGTTTTATAGAATCCCCTTTCGGAAAAGAGCTTGATGGCCGCCAGCACGATCTGCTCGCGCCGCTTCTCGACCAATTCCTGGTTTTTGATGGTGGTTGGTATCTCGGTCATAGTCTCAGGCCAAGTTTATTATTAAACGTTTATTCATCTCTTGAACGTTCATTCACACATATCGTTCCGGACCGCCGTTGTCAAGAATTTTTTACCTGCCGCGGAAGCTAAGCCCCGAAGCAGCGATCAGACCGCATGAGTAAATGAAGAAGACGGGATACTGGTCATCGAGGAACTGGACAAGGTCGTTCTCAACCGGGGCGGCTGGACGACCATTCTTTTCAAGTATCGGGAACGCGACCGCAAGACCGGTGAGTTCGGGCCGGCCAAGGCCGGACTCAGACGGTATCAAAAGACCGGCGGCGTCTTCCGCAAGCGGGACGCCGTCAACCTCTCGCCGGACATGGCCAGAACCTTGTGCGAGACGCTGACCCAATGGCTGGAGGAATTCGAGGGAGAGTAACGGTGGAATCGGATGGGACCGGAAGCCCGACCCGATATAACCTGACCAGCCGGTCTCAGGCCTTCCGCCAGCGCGCGCCGGCCGGAGTGTCCAGGATCGTGATTCCCCGGGCCAGGAGTTCTCGGCGCAGGCGGTCGGCCTCGGTCCAATCCTTTTCGGTCCGGGCCTTTTCCCGCTTTTCTAGCAACCCGCGGCTTTCCTCATCCAGGACCCCGGCGGTCAGGTCCATCACCTTCAGGACTTGGTTAATCTGATCCAGCGCCTCGAGGGCCTGGCGTTGATTATCCAGGCTCAGTCGGCCGGCGTCGAGGCATGGGTTCACCTTGCGCACGAACTCGAAGAGCGCGGCCAAGGCTCCGGCTACGTTCAGGTCGTCGTCCAAGGCGTCCCGAAACCGCTGGCGCAGGTCATAGATGTACTGGTCCATTTCCGCCAGGCCCGGTCCGGGCCGGAGGCCGTTGAGGCGGGCGGCGAATTCGTCCAGCCGGCCTAGGGTGCGTCCGGCGGCGGCGAGCCTTTCCCGGCTGTAAGCCAGGGGCCGGCGGTAGTGGGTGGACAGGAGCCAGTAGCGAATGACGCGGCCGGGGAAGCCCTGGGCCAACAGGTCCCGCACCGAAGGCGCGTTGCCCAGCGAGCGGGACATCTTCTGGCCGTCCACTAAGACCAGTTCGCTGTGCATCCAATATCGGGCCGGCGACCGGCCGTAGGCCGCCTGGCCGATGGCGTTGACGTTCTCGTAGTGAGGGAAATGCAGGTCCCGTCCGCCGGTGTGGATGTCAAAAGTGGGGCCCAGGCACTTGGTGGCCAGGGTCGCGCACTGGATGTGCCAGCCCGGACGGATCGCGCCCCAATCCGTTTGATGGTAAAGGCCCCGCTTCAATTCGGCCAGGGTTGACCTTTTGAGCAGCGTGAAATCCCGCGGGTTTTCCTTTTCATAGACGTCCAGGTCCACGGTCTTGCCCAGCTTGATCTTGGACAGGTCCACTCCGGAAAGTCGGCCGTAGTCGGAAAAACGGGCGATGTTGAAGTAGACCGACCTGAGCTTTTCGTAGGCCACTCCTTTTTCCACCAGCTTGCGCGCCAGGGTCACCATGTCGGCGACGTGGTCGCTGGTGCGGGGATATTCGTCGGCCCGGTCCAGGCCCAGGGTTTCCCCGTCTTTCAAGAATTCCTGAAAATACTTTTCGGTGAAGGCCTTGATGTCCTGACCGGCCGCCTGGGAGGCGCTGATGGTCCGGTCGTCCAGGTCCACCAAGTTGATCACGTGATGAACTTTAAAACCTCGATAGCGCAAGTAGCGCTTCAGCAGATCGGCCGCCACCAGGTGCCGGTAGGTGGCCACCTGTTTAAGGGAATGAAGGGCCGGCCCGCAGGAATACATCCCCACCTGACCCGGCCGCAGGGACAGGAAGTCGTCCTTGGCCTTGGTCAGGACGTTGTAGAACTTGAGCGTGGTCTTTTCCCGGGGCACAAAGAGGTTGGTGGACAGATAGCGTTCTCCGCCGTCAGGCAGGATCACCACCACCACTCCCCGCTCCAGCAAACGCGCCTGTTCCAGGGCCACGTGCATGGCCGCGCCGCTGCTCATGCCCACGAAGAGCCCTTCGTCCCGGGCCAGCCTTCTGGCCATTTCATAGGCGTGTTCATCGTCAATGTTGACTATTTCGTCTATGCGCCGGCGATCGAATATGCCCGGAACGTACGCCTCCTTGAGATTTTTCAGGCCTTGGATTTTATGACCCAGGTAAGGTTCCGCGCCCACGATCTTGATCTTGGGGTCGAGTTCCTTCAGGCGCCTGGAGCAGCCCATGACCGTTCCCGTGGTGCCCATGGCCGCGACGAAGACATCCAGCCGTCCGCCGGTCTGCTCCCATATCTCCAGGCCGGTGCCCTGGTAATGGGCCTCGACGTTGGCCGGGTTGTTGAACTGGTCGGGCAGGAAGTATTTATCCGGGTGTTCCCTGGCCAGCCGGTACACTTCTTCGATGGCGCCGTCAGTGCCCAGATGTCCGGGCGTGAGCATTATCTCGGCCCCCAGGGCGCCCAGAATCTGGCGGCGCTCCAGGCTGGCCGATTCGGACATGGTCAGGAGCAGGCGGTAACCCTTGACCGCGGCCACCAGGGCCAGGCCTATGCCGGTGTTGCCACTGGTGGCCTCGATGATGGTTTTGCCCGGGGTCAACTCGCCGCCGGCTTCGCCGGCTTCGATCATGCTCTTGGCGATCCGGTCTTTGACCGATCCGCCCGGGTTGAAATATTCGAGTTTGGCCAGGATTTTTACCCCGGGCCGGGGTCGGAGCCGTTTAATCTCCACCAACGGGGTTCGGCCGATAAGATTCAAAAGGTTGCTGCCGCCGGGGGTCACTTCGGTCACCTTGAGCGCAGGATCGGTCAATCAAGAGCGCTGTATGCTTTTTACGGTAAAGGCCTGGCTGTTTCAACAGGATTGTTTGAGTCTCGGCCTTGTTGGACGGCGCCCCGCCCGGCTCCGCGTTTCGGTGACGGCCTCGTCTTCCCGGCCCCTAATGAAAAAAGCGGGAAAATTTCCCGCTTCTTTCCCGGCCTTCTCCCGGCCGCCGACCGGTCAGCCTTCGAAATATCGGTTGATCTTCTCGCGTTCTCGGGAATGGCGCAGGCGGTTCAAGGCCCTCTTCTCGATTTGCCTGACCCGTTCCCGGGAGATTTTTAGAGTTTCACCAACTTCTTCCAATGTGTAGGACTCGCTGTCGGCCAGCCCGAAACGCATGGATAGAATTCTTCGCTCCCGCTGGGTCAGGGAAGACAAGGCCTTTTCCGCCAGGTTTATCATTTCGGTCTCTTCGGCCGCTTCCAAAGGGGAAACCGTTTCGATGTTCTCGATCAGATCGCCCAGGCGGTCGCCTTCTTCGCTGACCGGCGTTTCCAGGGAAATGGGTTCCCGGTTCATCTGCAGAATGGTCAGGACCTTCTCCAGGCTCAACTCCGAACGCTCGGCTATCTCCTGGGGCGTAGGCTCCCGTCCTTGTTCCTTGAGCAGTTCGAAAAAGCAACGGTAAAACCGGTTGCGAATCTCCTGGAAGTGAACCGGGACCCGGATGGTCCTACCCTGATCGCACAGGGCCCTCGAGATGGTCTGCCTGATCCACCAGGAGGCAAAAGTCGAGAACCGGTTACCGGTGGTATAATCGAACCTGGCCACGGCCTTAATCAGGCCAAGATTGCCTTCCTGGATCAAGTCCGGCAGCGATAGTCCGCGGCGGGAATACTTCTTGGCGATGCTGACGGCCAGACGCAAATTGGCTTCGACCATCTCGCTCATGGCCTGGTTGAGTTCAACGCGCAAGGTCTCGGCCAGACGGCCGAACTGAATCAATTCCCGACCGGGGCGGTCCAACCCGTTGATGATCTCGACCAGGTTGTCAAGTTCTTTAAAAATAAATTCAATTGGTTCCCTCGAATTCTTCTTCTTCTTCCGCCAGCGGCGGACCAGCATCTGGAAGGACCTAAAGGGAACGTAAGTAGTCTTGACTTTGAGAGCCGAATCCAGAAGCGCGTTCTGGGCGTTCTTGATACGCCGGCCCAGCTTTTGCTCGTCTTCGGCCCGAAGCAAGGGGATGCGCTTCATCTCCCTGAAATAAGGAGCAATTATCTCTTCGTTGGCCGCCATCGACGCGGAGGCGGAACTCTCGAACCAGACCCCAACGTTTTCGAGAGTAGCTCGATCTTCGATAGACAATTCGGTGGCCTCGCCGAATAACTCATTTTCCACGCTATCGTTTTCCCGACTGTACGACATTTCGATCCCCTTGTTCGTTCGGCCCACCACCAATCAACCCTCCTATATATGATGGTAAGCAGGCCTGGCGTTTGAGTCAACCCGCCGGTCGAATAAATAACATTTTCACTATCGCCAGCCACACCAAGTTATTACGCATCAGACTGAAGCCAGGGTTTAACCTGGGCGGCTTACTTAGTTTTGTATAAATTAAAATAAGTTATATTTGAATCGGCTTCGTGAGGGATAAGACCGTCTTCGGTGAAACCAATCTCAGGCCGGGGCCTCGGCCGCCTGATAGGGAGCCTTGCGCCCAGGGCATTTTTCCCTGGGGCAGAGTTGACAACTGAAAAAAGGAGTTTCGGTGGGGAAATAGATGCCGGATACAGACTTGACGGGCAACATCAAGAAACTGGAAGTCAGGCGGACGCCTATGACCTGGGCCGGGGAGCCCAGGAGTTCAAACAAAGGCCCCTGCTGTTCGATGGGCCATTCCGGCAGCGAGCCTGGACTCATGGCCGAAACCTGGCCGGGCTTAAATCGCCGATCTATTTCTTCCAGCAAGGTTTTTCTGGCCGTGACCAGGGCTAGGGCGTTTATCTCTTCGGCGTAGAATCGACGGAGCATGTCGTTCTTGGACGAGGCCCATTCATCCAGTTCGGTCCCGCAGGTGGCGACATAGGCGAAGACGCGATGGGTCTGGGCCAGCTTGTCCGCCAGCAACCGGCTGACGAACCTGACCCCTTCCACCATAACGCGATCATCTTCCAGGGCATCTATGTAGGCCAGACGGATCACGGCTCGGGGTCGAGCTATGGTCAGGGCCTCTCCGGCTAGGGCTTCCAGGTCCCGATAGTAAGAATTATCGGGCCTTATCCGCAGTCTGGCCGCCAGGGCCGGCAGGTCCAGCGAAAAGGGAATCTGGTTCAGAATGACGGTCTCGTTCATGACTTTTCAGGCTTCTCCCCGACCACGTCGGTTTATCGGCAGACAAGACATACCTTGGAATTCGGATTTTTTCAAGCCGCGGAATCCAAGTTTACCGGCTGACTGTTCGTCTCGAAGTTTCAAGCCTTGAGCCTCTTGTTTTCCGGATCGTAATAAGGAGACTGAACCACGGTGGCCGGCCGGCGCTCCTCGAGGATTTCGATCTCCATTCTGGCGCCCGGGCGGGCCAGGTCGGCCCGGACGTAGCCCATCGCCAGACTCTTTTCCACCCGGTGGCCCCAACCGCCGGAGGTGACCCGGCCGACCACTTCCCGGCCCAGCCAGACGCACTCGTCGCCGTAAGCATCAGCGTCGCCGGCCTCGACCACCATCAGGACCAGCCGGCTGGACAAGCCCTTTTCCTTCTGTTCCAGCAAGGCCTTCCGGCCGATGAAGTCGCCCTTGTCGAATTTGACAAAGGCCTCGAGGCCGGCCTGGAGCGGCGTCTCTTCGCCGCAAATATCCGCGCCCATCAGGTAACCTTTCTCCAGTCTCAGGGAATTGAGCAGGGCCCGCATCCCGCAGTTGGCCAGGCCAAACTCGCTGCCAGCGGCCAGAAGGTCCTGATAAATACTGCGCTGATAGACCATCTCGTGGTGGAGTTCCCAGCCCAGTTCGCCGGCGAAATTGATCCGCAAGGCCCGAACCGGCGCCACGCCGATATGAATGTCCCGGACCGACAAGTAGGGAAAGGCCTGGTTGGACAGATCGGTTTCAGTGACTTTGGCCAGAAGGTTCCTGGCGTCGGACCCGATCACGGTTAGAACGCCGGACCTGGTGGTGACATTTTCCACTTTGACCCTTCCGTCCGGGGGCAGATGATGTTCGAGGTGCTGCCTAGTCTTGATTTCCGCCGCCGCGGCCGTGACCAGGTAGAATTCATCTGCAGCCAATCGGGCTATAGTCAAGTCTTCGCCGATGTAGCCTTTGGGCGTCAGCATCAGGTTGTAAGCCACTTTCCCCGTCGCCGGCAGTCGGCCGCTGGTCAGGCGATCCAGGTATCCGGCCGCGCCCGGGCCGGAGACCAGGAATTTGCCAAAGGCGCTCAATTCGTATACGGCCACCCGGTCGCGGGCGGCCCGACATTCTTCTCCCACGGGCTGGAAATAATTGGTGTGACGGCGGAAAGACGGACGATCCACGGCTTCGACGCCCCTGGGCGCGAACCAGTTGGCCCGCTCCCAGCCGTACCGGCTGCCGAAGACCGCGCCCTGTTCCTTCTGTAGGTCGTAAATGGGCGTAGTCTTGACCGGCCGGCCGGCCTGTCTTTCAATGTCCGGCATGGACACCTGGTACTGAAGTCGGTAGGCTTCATGCACTTTGGCCAGGGTGTACTTCTTGCTGGTCCAGGTCCCGAAGCGGCGGGGGTCCAGGATGGAGAGATCGATGCCGGGCTCGCCCTCGACGATCCATTCGGCCAGATGAAGGCCCACTCCGCCGGCCTGGGTGATGCCGAAGTTGCAGCCGGCCATGCTGTAAAAGTTGGGGACCCCGTACAGCGGCCCCAGAAGCTGCTGACTGTCGGGCGTGTAGGTTATGGGGCCGTTCTGGATGTGCTTCAGGCCCGTTTCCCTTAATAAGGGCACCCGGTCCATCAAGGCCAGAATGTAGTCCTGTATTCTTTCCAGGTCCGTGGGCAGGTCGGCTTGACCCCAGTCCCAAGGCACGTTGTGCGGTTTCCAGGCCCGGCAGCGGGCTTCGTAAGGCCCGACCAGCAGACTGCCCATCTCCTGGCGCAGGTAAAAGGGCACGTCGGGGTCGCGCAGCGAGATCAGTTCGCCCCGGTATCCAGCTATCTCCGGGATGTCTTCAAAAAGGAGGTGATGATGCTCCATGGGGATGATGGGCAGGTACACCCCTACCATGGCCGCGATGCGGTCGGCCCAGAGCCCGGCGGCGTTGACCAATATCTCGCAGGTGATATCGCCTTTCTCGGTGTGAACGACCCATTCGCCGTCCCTGGTCCGGGAAAGGTTGGTGACGCGGTTGAAGCGGTAGATTTCGGCCCCGCGCCGGCGGGCGCCGATGGCCAGGGCCTGGGTGGTCATGGCCGGGTCGCAGTGGCCGTCGTTGACATGGTGCATGGCCCCCACCAGGCCGTCGGTCACCAGGAAGGGAAACAGGTTTTGGGCCTCCCGGGGGCTCACCAGGTGGCAGTCTATTCCCAGGGCCCGATCCTTGGACAGGACGTGGCGGTACTCGTCCAGCCGGTCTTTAGTGGTGGCCAGGCGCAAGCTGCCGGTGGTGTGCCAGCCCGTGGCCTGGCTGGTCTCGGCTTCGAGTTCCTGATAGAGCTTGATGCTGTATTTATGCAGCCTGGAGTTGGTGCGGTTGCCCGTCCATTGGACCACGTTGCCCGCGGCCAGCCAGGTGGACCCCGAGGTCAATTCGCCTTTTTCCACCAGGACCACGTCGGTCCAGCCTAGTTTGGTCAGGTGATACAGGACGCTGCAGCCGTTGATGCCGCCGCCGATCACCACGACTCGCGCGTGTGTTTTCATGGCCGACTCCTCAAGGTCATATCGGCTTGGCCGATCGGGCCGGAAGGCCTTCCGGGCTGACCGGCCAGCCTGTTTTAAAGCGAATTGTATCTCGCGCTGACCGGCCTGTCTTAACAATAAGTTAATTATAAATTGATGATGATTTATCATCAATTTGTGGGTCGGCCCAGGAGCGCGGAAAAGGAGCGGAATCAGAAAAAACCGCGCAAGTACGATTTCAAATTGATCTTGTTATGGGTCAAGCCCAGCTTGCGTCTGATATTACTACGGTGGGTCGAGACGGTGGGGATGGACAAATTCAGCAACCCGGCGATCTGGCCCGAGGTCTTGCCCAGCCGCAGGAGTTCGGCTACCTCGATTTCGGCCGGCGTCAGGCTGGACTCGAGGCCGGTAAGTCGGCTGGCCAGGGGCGAGATGATCCGGTCGAGGTTTGACCTGACCACTTCCAGAAACACAGCCTGTTCCTTGTCCAGCCCGGTTTGCTGGAACCTTTCCAGGTAGGGAAAAACCAGTTTCTCCAGGGTGGCGGCCATGTCTTTGATCTGCTGCCGCTTCTCCTGTTCCCGCTGGTCGAGCAGGACCTTGAGGGCCGTGTTGATCTCCTTGAGCTTTTCCGCGTGCAACTGAAGTTCCCGCTCCTTGGCTTCCAGTTCCCGTTTGGCCTTGACCCGGTCGGTGATGTCCACGCCGATGGCCCACGAGTTCCAGCCTGGGATGGGGAAATGCCTGGACACGTTGAACCAGGAAATGGTCCTGATCGAGCCGTCCTTGCGGGTGATCTCCCATTCCCAGTCCCGGAAGTCATAACCCCGTTTCTTTACTTCGTTCAGCATGTATTCCCGATAGGCCTTATCCGGATACAACAGCTCCAGCGCCCGCGGATTGCCCACTATCTCCCCGGCCGAATACCCGCTGACCCGTTCCGCTTCCCGGTTCCAGACGATGATATGGCGGTCGGCGTCAAAGGCTTCCAGCAGGACGGGCATGTTCTGGCCGATGAAATACAGCCGGTCCAGGCTGGCCCGCAGCTCTTCCTCGGCCAGTTTGCGCTCGGTTATGTCTTCATGGGAGACCACGATCAAGGTCGAGCCTGGTCCGGCCAGCCTGGTGGCCCGCATCAGGAACCAACTCCGCCCCGCTGGTCCGGAGCAGGCATACTCCTTCAGGAAGACCGGGGTCACGCCTCTGATGACCGACCGAATTCCTGCGGCTGCTTCGGCTGCTTCGTTTGGCCCCGACTCCGCCGCCTGGTCGCGGACGGTCAGGTAATTGCGGCCGGTTTGATCGTGATCGAGGCCTTGATCCCGGGCGAAGTCGGCCCAAGGTTTGTTGACGTGGACGATTACGCCTGATGAGTCGAGAATAGCCACGCGGGCGGGCCAGGAATCCAGCAGGCGTCTGGCCAACCGTCCGTTCCAAGGAAGGGCGGGAGACGGTCGTCCGTTTCTTTTTTTCCCTGATTGCTTCGGCATCTTGATTCCCGGAGGTCAACCGATGATATAATTATAATGGATAATACACTAGCTTGGGCCAGGATGACGAGACGGTGGAAAGGACCAGAGGCAGGCGGTCCGTCGACGGTCCGCGATCACGGATTGCCGGCTAATACTCTGCTCCAACAATTGTTTGACAGGATGGCGTTGATGTCAGCCGGTAAGTTATGCCTGATTCTGACCTGTCTGACCGTGTTGACTCTGGTCACGCCCCTTGGGGCTCGGGCCGATCACCCTATAATTCTTCAGCTCAAGTGGCACCACCAGTTTCAGTTTGCCGGATACTATGCCGCCTTGGAAAAGGGCTATTATCACGAAGCCGGGTTGAAGGTGGAACTCAGGGAGGGCGGGGTGGGCCTGGACCCCATCAAGGAAGTACTGGAAGGCCGGGCCCACTTCGGCGTGGCCGGCTCGGAAGTGCTTCTGAGCCGCCTGAAGAGCCAGCCAGTCATGGTCCTGGCGGTGATCTTCCAGCATTCGCCCTCGATCATCCTGACCAGGCAGGACGCCAAGATCAACACTCCCCACGGCCTGGTCGGACGGAGAGTGATGATCTCGCCGGACAGCGAGACGGACCTGTGGGCCATGCTCAGGGAGGAAGGGATCGAGACGGGCATGTTCACGGTGTCTCCGGCCACCTGGGACATCCAGGAACTGATTGACGGTCGGGTGGAGGCCATGGCCGCGTACCTGACCAACACCCCTTTTTATCTTGAGGAAAAAAACATCCCGGTCGGCGTCATCCGGCCATATACCTATGGCATCGATTTTTACGGCGACTGCCTTTTTTCCTCGGAGAAGATACCGAAGAGCGATCCCGACCTGGCCAAGAAGTTCAGGGAGGCCAGTCTGCGGGGCTGGCAGTATGCCCTGGCCCATTCCGAGGAAATGATTGACCTGATCCTGCTCAAGTACGCCCCAAAAAAGAATCGGGCCCTTCTGACTTACGAAGCCGGCATCATGCGCCAACTGATCCTGCCGGACCTGGTTCAGCTAGGGCACATGAATCCCGGCCGGTGGCGGCACATGGCCGACACCTGCGTCAAGTTAGGCATGGTCCAGCCGGGATATTCCCTGCAAGGTTTTATCTTCGATCCCGAGGCCGGACCTGATCTGACCTGGATGCGCTGGGTGATCCTGGGCGTTTCCCTGGCCGCTTTTCTAAGCTTAATGTATTCCCTGTGGCTGCGCCGTTTCAACCTCAGCCTCAAACAGGCCGTCGAACGCCGGACGGCTGATTTGTCGGGCCTGAACCAGGAGCTGACGGCCGAGATCGCCGAGCGCCGTCAGGTGGAAGAGGCCTTGCGTCGCAGCGAGCAGTCCCTGGCCAGGGCCCAGCAGATAGCGCGGCTGGGCAACTGGGACCTGGACCTGGTTGGAAACGAGCTTTACTGGTCGGACGAAATCTACCGTATCTTCGGCCTGGAGCCACGGGAATTCGGCGCCACCTACGAAGCCTTCCTGGAATCGGTCCACCCCGACGATCGGCAATCGGTCAGGCAGGCCGTGGACGCGACCCTTTATCACGGTCGGCCGTACAACCTCGAACACCGGGTGGTGCGGCCGGACGGGACAATATTGCAGGTACAGGAGATCGGGGAAATCATAAGGGACGACGACGGCCGGCCGGCGCGCATGCACGGCGTGGTGCGGGACATCACCGAAATCAAAAAGGCCGAGGCGGCCCTCAAGGAGAGCGAAGCCCGGTTCAAGGCCCTGTTCCAGTCCGGACCCATGCCCGCCTTTCTCTGGCGGGCTCTAGAAGACGATTTCATCCTGGTTGACTTTAACCAAACCGCCCAGGACTTCAGCCAGGGCTTCGCCTCCCGTCGGTTGAACCGGAAGGCCAGCGAAATATTTCCGGACCGGCCGGACATTCGGGAGGTGATGCGTCAGTGCCTGACCCGGCAGGCCATCATCATCCAAGAAACTCATTATCGCTTTCCCGGCGGCAGCGAAGAGAAGTACATCGCGGCCTATTACAATTTTGTCCAACCTGATCTGGTCCTGGTGTACGTCGAGGACATCACCGAAAGGAAGCAGGCCGAGAATCTGACCAAGCGCCACCGGGACGAACTCGAGGTCAGGGTCAAGGAACGCACGGTCCAACTCGAGGCCGCCTACGAAGACCTGCGCTGGGAGGCCGAAGTGAACGCGGCCCTGGCCGAAATCGCCAACAACCTGGTCAGCGTGGACGCGTCTCTGAAAGATATGACCTGGATAATCCTGGAAAAAGCCTCGGCCCTGACCCGGAGCCGGCACGGATACGTCTCCTATATCGACGCGGAGACCGGCGACAACGTAGTGGAGACTTTCGCCGACCTCGTGGACAAGGAGTGTCAGGTGGCGGCGGCCTTGCCCAAGAACATTTTCCCGCTTGGCTCCGACGGCGCCTATCATGGCCTATGGGGGCACAGTCTGAACTCCAGGGAGGCTATTATCACCGAAGACCCGGCCGGACACCCGGCCGCGACGGGGCTGCCTCCGGGCCATATACCCCTCGAACGACTGCTCAACTTCCCGGTTCTGTCCGGCCAGAGGCTGATGGGCCAGATCGTCCTGGCCAACTCCGACCGGCCCTATACCGAAAAGGACCTCCAGGCCATTTCCAGGATGGCCAAGCTTTATTCCCTGACCCTGCAAAGACACCAGACCCAGCA
The DNA here is from genome assembly GCA_040755515.1 of Thermodesulfobacteriota bacterium. Taxonomy (GTDB): domain Bacteria; phylum Desulfobacterota; class Desulfarculia; order Adiutricales; family JAGVGV01; genus JBFMAW01. Next base: position 56,924 of record JBFMAW010000016.1, read on the forward strand.
GGACCTCAACCAAGCCAAAGAGGCGGCCGAGGCGGCCAACCGGGCCAAGAGCCGATTCCTGGCCAACATGAGCCACGAAATCCGCACACCCTTGAACGCGGTCATCGGCATGACTCACCTGCTTTTGGATTCTCGACTTGGAGCCCAGGAAAGGGAAGACGTCGAGATAATCAAGACCTCGGCCGAACATCTGCTTTCCATCATCGAGGACCTGCTGGATGTTACCAAGATCGAGGCGGGCAGGTTCGAGTTGTCCAGCCAGGTCTTTCATCTGCGCTCGAGTCTGATGGAAATGATCAGGACCATGACCCTCAAAGCGCGGGAAAAAGGCACGGAACTGGTTTATGAAGTCAGACCCGAAGTTCCCGATATCCTGGTCGGCGACGTCGGCCGCCTCCGCCAGGTGCTTTACAACCTGATTTTCAACGCCATCAAGTTCACCGAGCAGGGCGAAATAATAGTCCAGGTGGGTTTGAAAGGCCTGTCCGGACAAGAAGCCGAACTCAAGTTCGCCGTAACCGACACGGGTATCGGCATTCCTCTGGAAAAACAAAATGAGATATTCGATCCCTTCACCCAGGCCGATAGTTCCACCAGCCGGAAATACGGCGGCGCCGGACTCGGGCTGGCCATATCTCGTTACCTGGTTCGGATGATGGGCGGCGATATACGGCTGGACAGCTCGCCCGGTCAGGGCAGCACCTTCACCTTTACCGTCCACCTGGGACTGGGCCGGACCGAGGACTTGGCCGAAGTCGGTCCGGCGCCGGCCCTCGAGGCCGCCGAACCCGGCAAGGCCGGGCGGCCGCTCCAGATACTTCTGGCCGAAGACAACCTGGTCAACCAGAAACTGGCCGTGGCCTTGCTGAAAAAAAAGGGTCATGAAGTCAAGGTGGCCTCGGACGGACAGGAAGCGATTGAAGCCTGGTCTCGAACCGGTTACGACCTGATCCTGATGGACATCGAGATGCCCGGCCTGGACGGGCTCACCGCCACCAGGCGCATCCGGGAAGCGGAAAAATCGAGCGGCCGCCGCGTCCCCATCGTGGCCATGACCGCCCACGCCATGAAAGGGGATGAAAAGCTGGGCTATGAAGCCGGCATGGACGACTACATCACCAAACCCATCAACCCGACCCGGCTCTATGAAACCATAGAAAGACTGACCGCGCCGCTTACCGATTAGGCCGAAAATTCTGATGGGCGGAACTCGGCGCGCGATTTCGCGGGACACTAGATTAATCCCCGCCGTGGTTCGACCAGCAACTGGGATTCTGAGGCAAGATATTCCCCCGAGACGCGGACATTCTTCCAATTTCCCTTCTACCGAAAGATAGCAAAAAAGAGTTGACAAGCGATAGACGGATGTAGTCTACTTCATCTGACGCGCAATGCGATATATAATCGCGCTATGCGCGTCAGATGATCAGGCCATCCGATCGTGTCCTTCGGTTCTCTCGGATGTTCCTGGGCCAGCGCAAGGCTCCGAGCAGCCCGGCGGGGAAAAGGAGGGTGAAGAGTGAAACCTTCGGCGCGGCAAGCGGAAACATCGCGTTCCTTCGAGCTACAGAAATACACGGGGTACATCGCCTTCTTCGTGGCGATAGTGTTCTCGCTGTTCCATCTCGCCAACGGCTACAGAATCTTGATGGATGAATTCAGCTTGAGGGCAGTCCACCTGAGCATGGTACTGTTGCTGGCCTTCCTCCTCCTCCCCGTTAGTAAAAGGAAAAAGCGGACCAACGCCCAAGTGGCCATTGATCTGGCGTTGGGATTGCTTGCCGGGGCCAGTTCCTTTTATGCCTACACGCAGTATGAGACGCTGGTGAACCGGATCGGTCTACCGGTGGAAGGTCTGGACCTGTTTTGTGGTCTAGCCCTGATCGCACTGTTGATCGAGGCTACGAGAAGAAAGGTGGGCCTTGCCTTGCCCATCATCTGTGTGGCCTTCATAGCCTATGCCTATCTGGGCCAATACTGTCCCTCGACGATAAGACATCAGGGTTACACTACCTCCCAGATAGTCAACCACCTTTACTTCACGGTAGACGGCATTTTCGGGGTTCCCTTGGGGGTCAGTGCCAAATACATCGTGCTGTTCATTCTTTTCGGATCTTTTCTGCAGGCTACAAAAGGCGGGAATTTTTTCATAGACCTCGCCTTCAGTATCGTGGGGAGAACCAGAGGCGGTCCGGCCAAGGCTGGGGTGCTGGCCAGTGGGTTGTTCGGGACCATATCTGGATCCGCCGTGGCCAACGTGATGACTACCGGACAGGTCACTATTCCACTGATGAAAAAAGTTGGGTACAGACCGGTTTTTGCCGGGGCCGTTGAAGCAGTGGCGTCTTCCGGAGGGCAGTTGATGCCGCCTATCATGGGCGCTTCGGCGTTTATCATGGCGGAGATACTGGGGGTCACTTACTGGAAAGTGGTTGTGGCGGCGATCATCCCGTCAATTCTCTATTACCTGGCCTTGCTGATCATGGTGGATTTGGAAGCGGGGAAGGAAGGTCTCAGAGGGATGAGCAAGGAGGAACTCCCGTCTTTCCAGGGCACGATGAAAGGAGGCTGGATCTTTTTAGCGCCCCTGATCTTGTTGGTGGTCATGCTGGCCAGGCAATACTCGGCTCAGAAATCAGTTTTTTGGGCGACCGTCCTTCTGCTGGTAGTTTCGTTTTTCGGGAAGGATACCCGGATCAATTTCAAATCCTTTATACGAGCCTTGGAGGACGGAGCCAAGACATCCTTGGAAGTGGCCCTCGTTTGCGCCTGTGTCGGCATAATCATCGGGACATTCATGTTGACGGGTCTGGGCCTGAAATTTTCCGGGATTCTCATAGACTTGGCTGGGAGCAGCGTTCTGGTGTTGCTGATCTTGACGATGCTCTGCTCACTTGTTCTTGGAATGGGCATGCCCACGTCAGCCGCATATCTCACGCTGGCTATTCTGGTGGCCCCCGCCTTGATTAGTCTGGGTGTGGCGCCCATGGCCGCTCACCTATTCGTCTTCTATTTTGGAATCATTTCCGCGATTACTCCGCCCGTTGCCCTGGCCGCCTATGCGGGGGCCTCCCTGGCGGGCGCGGATTTCAACAAGACGGGATGGGTTGCGTTCAGGCTCGGTTTCGTCGCCTTTCTTATCCCGTACATGGTGGTTTTTGGGCCGCCGTTGATGATGGAAGGAGGACTCCTGACGATTGTCTCAAGTTTTATAACGGCAACGTTGGGCACTTTTTTTTTGGCTATCGGCTTGCAGAAATTTTTTCTGCTTAAGATCAGCAAAATTGAGTCCTTGCTGTACATAGCCGCCGCGATCGGCCTGATCGACGCCGGTTCACTGACCGACCTATTCGGATTCGGTGTTGGCGGCGCCTGTCTCGTGTTCCATTTGATCAAGTTTAAACAGAGAAAGGGTGTGGGAGAACGCGTCTTCGAGGTTTGAGAGCATCCAGACGACGATATTGGGACGGCTACTCGGCCGCGGCCGATGTCGGATCGGCTCCAGCCGGTCCGTAGCAACTCAATCAATCGAAACAGGAGGGTTAAAATGAAGAACTGGTCTTATTGTCTGGTGGTCGGCATCCTGTCGGGCGCCCTGATTTTGGGGGCGGGCTACGGCATAACTCAAGCCCAGCAACGGGATGAAACACATTTGAAGGTCGCGACCAGCAACACCTCTGGTACTTGGTATATCGTCGGGGCGGCGTTTACTAAACTTTTTCAAGAGAAATACCCTTCCGTCAAGTGGAACGTTCAGAGTTCGGGGGCGTCGGTTGAAAACTGCAGACTGGTGGGAACGAGGCAGGTTCAGGTCGGCTATGCGATGTCTGACGTAGCCTATTACGCCTACAAGAAGGAACGTGAATTCAAGGCCAGAGGCTTCGACAATCTGAGAGTTCTGCTGGGCGGAAATCTGATGCACTACCATCTGGTAACCAGAAACGATTCTGGAATACGGAACATCAGGGATTTGAAAGGGAAGAAGATATACTGGGGAACGCCCGGTTCGGGGACCCACCTGATGAATGTGACCGTTCTCGAGGCGGCCGGCCTCAAGGCCGGCGTGGATTACACGGGTGTTCACCTGAGCCTGGGAGACGCTGTCGAGGCGATCAAGGATGGGGATATCCACGCGATCGGGCATTGTTCAGGCATTCCGATCCCGGGGATCATGGATTTGTTCACGACCAAGGATTCCAGATTTATAGAGATTGATGACGAGACCTTGACCGGGGTTTCAAAGAAGCATTTTTATTGGCCTAAAGGAGCCATCCCCGCGAACTCGTACGCCAAACAGGACAAGGACGTTCCCACCGTGGAATGTGGCACCGTGTTGGTGACCAATACTGATTTGCCTGTCGATATCGCCTACGCCATCACCAAGACGGTCATCGAGAACAGCAAGGACTACAAGGTAGTTCACCGGGCTTGTGAGGATTACAACATCAAAAACACGATCAAAGCCACAAAGGAGTCGGGGATTCCTTTCCATCCAGGAACGGAAAAATACTTGAAGGAAAAGGGTGTCCTCTAAAGAAGCGCGCTTATTCCGGGGGTGGATCACCAACCTCCGGGGCCGTCGCGATGTTGATGTAGACACCCCTATTGGATGGAAGACGGATGAGAAGTTAGGAAGGGGCTAGGGGAGATGGACATCCGTCAAGACAAGGTGATGCCTCTGCGGGAGGCAATTGGAAAATACGTGAAGCACGGCAGCCATATATCAATTGGCGGGTTCACGATTAACCGTAACCCCATGGCGGCGGTGTACGAGATCATCAGGCAGGGCGTCAGGAATCTGCATCTCTACGCTCATTCCAACGGCCAGGGAGTGGATGAGTTGATCGGCGCGGGTTGCGTTTCCCGGATGGAAGTCGCCTACTCGGGGAACGGGAAGTACGCACCGACCTGTATCCGGTTCCGGAAGGCTGTTCAGGAGGGGGCGATCCTCATCGAGGATTATTCGAACTTCCAGATGACCCTCCGGTTCATGGCCGGAGCCATGGGTGTGCCTTTTCTCCCGACCGTGTCGTCCCTGGGGACCGATCTCTGTAACCTCTGGGGATTCTCCGAAGAGATGCGGCGACGGGACGTAAAGCTTCCGAACCGGAAGATGGTGGTGATGGATAATCCGTTTGAGGATTGGATGAAAACCCCGAAGTTGGTGTTGGTTCCCGCCATTCAGACCGACGTTACCATTCTTCACGTCCATAAGGCGGACAGGCAGGGCACGGGCAGGATTCTCGGGCTGACTTTCGCGGACGTGGAGCAGGCGAAGTCCGCCCAACGTCTCATCCTGACGTGCGAAGATCTGGTGGATACGGAAGAGATGAGGAAAGACCCCGATCAGAACAATATCCCCTTCCTTCACGTCGACGCGGTTGTTCCCGTGCCGTACGGCGCTTATCCCACGGCCTGCTACCGGCACTATGACTATGATCCGGTCTTTCTCTTGGCCTACGCCAGATGTGCCGAAGACGACCGGCGTCACGAAGAGTATCTTCGGAGGATGATTTACGGCGTGAAGGATCATGAGGAGTTTATTTCTCTGAATGGAGGATTGGAGACTCTGGCCCGGATCGAGGCCGATCCTAGAACGGGATACGCGGTCAACCTGGCCAGGGGATAAAGAGGCGGCGATGGAGCAATACAACCCGCGAGAGATGATGACGATCGTCGCGGCGAGGGAAATCAGGAACGGGGACATCGTTTTTTGTGGAACGGGTATATCGATGCTCGCGGCCATGGCCGCGAAAAACATCAACTCGCCCCAAAGCATAATGTTTTTTGAAACCGGCGCCATGGACGCGAAGCTTGAGGAAATTCCGCTGGCTGTGGCGGATTCTCGAGTAATGTACCGGGCGTCAACCAACGGAGGCCTCCTCGATGCCTTCACGACCATGCAGAACCCCATCACCGGCGACCACGTGATCGGAATACTGGGGGCGGCGCAGATCGATATCCACGGCAATATCAATACGACCGTAATCGGCGACTACGTCAAACCCAAGATACGTTTTCCGGGAAGCGGCGGCGGTTGCGACGTGGCGTCTTTCGTTCCGCGATGCATTCTGTTCATGCAGCAGGAGAAGAAGCGCTTCAGGAACCGTCTGCATTACCTCACGAGTCCGGGCCATCTAGGCGGAAACCGCGCCCGCGGGGAGATTGGGTTGCGCGAAGGGGGACCCTCGGTGGTCATCACGAACATGGGGGTCTTCCGGTTTGACGAGACCACCAAGGAGATGTACCTGGCCGGGTATTATCCGGGCGTGACGACACGGCAGATCCTGAAAAACATGGAATTTCGGGTGGACGTGTCCAAGGCTCTGGAGATAGCGCCCCCGACCGCGCACGAACTGAAAATCCTTCGGGAAAAATGTGACCCTCAACGGTTGATTCTATAGGTGGCATTATTGCCATCCCAGAAATCGGATACCATCCAACTTAAAGAGGAGAGCCGAGTATGGATACTTTTCTAAGTGAAGAAATTCGAGCTGTTAGGGAAGCGGTATCAAACTTCGCGCAAAAAGAGATTCTGCCTTTTGTTGAAATCTGGGATTCCAAACATCAATATCCTTCGGGAGCGATAAAGAAGATGGGGTTGCTGGGGTACCTGGGAGCGATCATCCCGGAAGAATTTGGCGGGACAAACATGGGATTTCTTGCTCAATCCGTCATTGCCGAGGAGATCTCCAGGGCCAGCGGCTCCCTGAGGGTTGTTTTCAATTGTCAAACGGCGGGCGTGTCCTTGCCGATTGCAAGATATGGCACCAGTAAGCAAAAGGAAAAGTATATCCCGGCTCTGGTCACTGGCGAGAAAACAGGGGCGTTTGCGATTACGGAGCCCAACTCGGGGTCCGATGTGATGGCCATGAAGACCAGGGCGACCCTGGATGGAGAAACCTTTGTCTTAAACGGGACCAAGACGTGGATTTCGAATGCGACAATAGCGGACGTTGCCGTCGTATACGCATATACGGAACCTGACAAAAAGGCAAAAGGGATGTCTGTTTTTATCGTTGACATGGATCGTCAAGGTATAACCACAAAGGAAATACCGAAGATGGGATTGTACTCAGCTCCAACCGGAGAGATCGTTTTCGAAGATGTCAAATTACCCAAGGAATCTCTTCTGGGTAACGCGGGTGAGGGCGTAAAGATGCTTTTCTCATCCTTGAATCAAACCAGGCTAATGGCCGCGGCGGGCGCGGTCGGGATCGCCCAGGCCTGCCTGGATGCCGCGGTCAAGTACTGCAATGAGCGATCCCAGTTTGGCCAAACCATCGGGAATTTTCAAATGAATCAGGAGCAGATTGCCGTTGCCGCCACGGAGATAGAAGCCGCGAGACTTTTAGTCTACAGGGCCGCGGACCAAAAAGACGGCGGCTATGTCAATAACGGCAGGGAAACCTCCATGGCGAAATACTTTGCCTGCGAAACCGCTTCCAGGGTCGCCGAAGTCGCCTTGAAGATTCTGAGCGCCTACGGATACTCTACCGAATATCCGGTCGCGAGACTTTACAGGGATGCCAAAGCCGTGCAGATTGTAGAAGGTACTTCAAACATCCAAAAAATGATTATCGCCCTCGATGTGCTGGGCATCCGGAAGGCAGGCCGTTGATCACACGAAGTCTCTTAGGGTCCAAGGAGGTCATCCATGGCTGAACTAGTTGTTTTGGAAGTCAAAGACAACATCGCTAAGATTACTCTAAATAGACCACAGTTTGGAAACGCTCTTAACCCTGAGTTGGCGAATGATCTTCTAGACGCCGTTAATAAAATCGAAGCGGATGATTCAGTTAAAGCCGTGATTATTACCGGCGCCGGCAAGGCATTTTGCGCCGGGGGCGATCTGAAGTATCTATTGGATGTGGTATCCAACCTGAAGCCCCACCAAGTAAGAGATTTCCTCATGAACTTAGGTGCACCCATCTTAAGACTTCGTTCTCTGAGCCAGCCGGTCATTGCAAGCATTAATGGCGCCGCTGTTGGTGTAGGATTCGACTTCATTTTACATTGTGATATCCGGATTGCCGCAGATGATGCCATTATGGGTCCGACGTGGGTGAAAAATGGTATCATCCCGGTGATGGGATCCATGTCTTTATTGCCGAAGTTCATAGGAGTAAGCAAGGCGACCGAGATGATACTCTGCGGGAGCACTATTTCTGGCAAAGAAGCAGAAAGAATCAGCCTGGTGAACAAGGCGGTGCCAAGAGCGGATCTTGATGCTGAATCCATCGAATGGGCGAATAGAATCAGCCAGAATGGGCCTATCGCCCTAACCATCGCAAAACATGGTTTGAACGCTTGCACCGGATTCAACCTGGCGAATGAGCTGGAAAAAGCGGTGTATCAGCAAAGTGCATGCATGAACACGGATGATTTCAAGGAAGGGTTGAAAGCCACGATGGAAAAAAGGCGCCCAAGTTTCCGGGGGAAATAGCTCCCGTAAAAGCGCTGGTCTTGGCCAGTGAATGAACTTATATCTAAATAATATTTAATTAAATTATAATTAAGCCAAATTAAGTCATCTTTATCAAAGGATAAAAGTGTTACGTTCCGAGATTGACGCATCGTGACCTGGCGGTTTATCATTATGTACTTGAGGTACATTGTCGAAATGTGCGAAAAAGGAATATGCTTATGCGTGACAAACGAAATATCCAATCCCTTGAACGCGGCCTCATGATCCTGCGGATGTTTGCCGAGTCGGCGACGCCGCTGACGGTGACTGAAGTTTCGAAGGCGCTTGGATTAAACAAGGCGACCACACACCGATTCCTGTATACCCTGCAAAAGGGGGGATATCTGTACAGGGTCGATGATAAGGGCTATCTCTTAGGTGGCAAAATCCTGTCTCTGGGATTTGCTTATTTTAATAGCTCGAATATTATAGCTTCCGTAAAACCTCACCTTGACGAGCTTTCAGATATCTTTAATAAAACGGTGAACTTGGCTATTCTTGATGATGTCTCTGAGCTATTTCTGTACCGAAAGGAAGTAGCCAAGTTTGTGAAGTACAACTTGGGGCCGGGATCAAGGATTCCCGCTCACGTAGGTTCCATAGGAAAAGTGCTGCTCGCTGGGCTGCCGACCGATGAGCTGAAGAGACGAATAGATAGGATTGATTTTCAGGCGGTCACACCGAAGAGTATCACGTCACCAAAGGTATTGTGGAAACAATTGATGACCATAAGGGAAATGGGTTACGCTATCAGCAACCAGGAGCTTTCCATGGACCTATATGGCATCGCTGTTCCCCTGATTCAGGAGAAAGGGGAAATTATTGCTGGTATCAACATCTCCAGCGTGGCTGGCAAGATAACCTCACCTGAGTCCAAGAAGATAATCGATTTGCTCATGAAAAAGGGGAAAATTATCTCAATGGCTTTGGGTTATAGCGGCCCATATCCCTGTTTTCCCATGTAAAAGGATCCGTGAACTTGTAAGGGGAAATATTGACGGACTTGTAAAAAGTCGGTTTTCGACTTTTTACGAGGTTATCAAGATAGTCGAGGCCTTAACTTTTTTTCAGACGGCCTGATCCTGGTCAGGTCAGGGCAAGGAGGAACAAGGAATGAGGCGTAAAATAGCCGGCCTGGTGGTTGTGGCCCTGGTTCTTTCGTCGCTAACCGCCCTGGCCGGGGATTCGGAGAAGGAAAAAGCTGCGGCTTCCGCGGCCGAGAAATGGCTGAGCCTGGTGGACGAAGGAAATTACTCGGACAGTTGGAAAGAAGCGGCGGAATACTTCAGGAAGGCGATCAAGCAGGAACAGTGGGATCAGTCCTTGCAAGCCGCGCGGAAACCACTCGGCAAACTTGTTTCAAGAAAATTGAAGAACGCGACCTACAAGACCTCTTTGCCAGGCGCCCCGGACGGAGAGTATGTCGTTATCCAATTCAATACGTCGTTCGAGAACAAGAAGACGGCCATCGAGACGGTCACTCCGATGATGGACAAAGACGGGAAGTGGAGAGTCTCTGGTTATTACATTAACTAGGCGCCCGGCCCGACCAGGCCCGTGACGGTGACCGGCCACCCGTGATAGTCCACGTTTAAGGAAACACGGTTCATCCGAGAAGGCCAAGTAAACATCCGACGGAAAGCAATTCATCTTCGATGATTTTACCGAAGAAGCCCTACTCTAACAAGACCAAGTGTTGCCACCGATAAAAATGGACCCGCTTAGGCAGTATCCGTGGCCCCCCGGGTAATTGCCTGTTTAACGCATGAGATAGAAAAGGCGACGGTGTTCGGACTCGTCTCTTGGTTTTTCTTGACGGCTATTTCCGTCTGGTCCCTCGGGCCGAATTTTATCTTTCCGAATCCACAAACTCCTTTGGGAATTTGACAAGAAGCCGCCGCTTGTGATGAAATAAATTAGAAGGGTGAAACGGGGGCAGACTCATCCAGAGGGCGACTCACCGAGTGATAACCCGGCGGGGCTCGTCGAGCCAATCTGACATGGTGGCGGTTACCGTCCTAACGGGACCCGTCTATGGGACAGACCTCCATGATCTGCTTGGGAGGCCACACTTCAGGAGCATGAGGCGCCGGGAGTGGTTTAAACCTGAATTGGATTTGTCCAATTCACGCTGAACCGGCACGGTTCCGGATAGGGCTCGGCCGGTCACGGTATCCCTTTTGACCAGGGGCTTGGTCGAAACGCGATAGTTCAAACTTAACATTTAGATACCTGACTGAACAACGGTGAGGACACGAGGCAAGAATCATGCAACCAACCATTGCCATTACCTGCTCGGGGAAGATCGGCAGTCTGGAAGGAATTGACCTGCAGGGGGTCACTGTCCTCGAAGAGGTGAAAATGTCCGAGGCCGGCAAGTTGGCGGCCAAATTGGAATCGCAGGGGGCCGAGGCCATTGTGGCCACGGCCGGAACCGCTCCTGAGATGCGAAAACAGGTCTCCGTTCCGATTATCGTGGCCGAACTCACCTATTTCGACATTTTGGAGACCCTCAAGGAAGTTGAGAGCACGCTTGGGGTTTTTGAAAAAAGGGTGGCCTTGATATTACATGAGGCCAACTTTTTCAATATGGAGAGGCTCCAGCCCTTCCTCCAAAACCGCGTGTCATTTTTCTCCTTCCGCGATGAAGAAAGCTTGCGTAAAATCGTACACCTGCTATTCGAAAAGGATTTTGACCTGCTGGTTGGAGGACCCACCACCCTCTTTCTGGCCAGACGGCTGGGCCTGAACGCTCATCAGGTTGTTTTCGGCAAGGAAACCATGGGCGCGGCCCTCGAAAGGGCCAAAGATGTCTTGGCCTTGATTCGCAAGGACCGGGAGGAAAGGCAACGTCTGAAAACCGTCATCGATATGTTCCCGGACGGAATAATAGCCACCAACCACCAAGGCGCGGTGACCATGTGTAATCCCCGCGCCCTGACTCTTTTGAGCCTATCGGAGCGCGAGGTGCTGGGAAAAGAAGTCCACCGGATTACCGATGACCCGACCTGGAAGGAAGTATATGAACAGGGCCTAAAACAGACGGATGTTCTCATCGAGTGGAAGAAAGGCAGAATCTTTTCCACCCGCCAGCCCATTGTTGAAAACGGACATATTATCGGATCGGTCGGTACCCTCGAGGATGTGGCAAAAATCCAGAAACTAGAGCATAAATACCGTTCGATACAAACCTTGGGCTTGGTGGCCAGGCATAGGTTCGAGGATATCATCGGCTCCAGCCTGGCCATGAAGGAAGCAATCGAGCAAGCCAAGGCCTACGCCGAGTTCGATAGCACCGTGCTTATTGAAGGAGAAACCGGGACGGGCAAGGAACTGTTCGCCCAAAGTATTCATAACGCCAGTTTGCGGAAATCCGGACCTTTTGTGGCGATAAATTGCGCCACTTTATCCGAGAGCCTGCTGGAAAGCGAGCTGTTGGGTTATGAGGAAGGCGCCTTTACCGGGGCCAAACGGGGCGGTAAGCTGGGACTTTTCGAACTGGCCCATAAGGGGACGATATTTCTCGACGAAATAAATCAGATTCCCTTGCAGCTTCAGGCCAAGGTCCTCCGGGTCATCCAGGAAAAAGTGGTCTTGAGGCTCGGCGGGGAAAAGGTCATTCCCGTGGACGTCCGTATTATCGTTGCCGCCAACGAGAATCTGAAAGAAAAGATCAGCGCCGGCATCTTTCGTGATGATCTCTACTATCGAATCAATGTCCTGAGGCTGCAGCTACCACCGCTCCGACGACGCCAAGAGGATATCCCTCTGCTCGTGGAGCATTTTCTTAAGATTTTTGTTTCGACCCACGGCCCGGTGCGGTGTGCGCCACGGGAATTCCTGGAGTTGGCCTCGACTTATGATTGGCCCGGAAACGTCAGGGAACTGGCCAACTATGTGGAAAGATACGCAGTGCTCAGTCAGAAAACAAAAGCCTCGTATCCGCTGCTTTTCCAGGAATTCGCGGTGGAAAAGGAAAAGGAGCGCGCCGATCCTGATTCGACTTCCGTGACCCTCAGAATCGATACGTTGCGCAACATGGAGAGTCAAATCATAAAACAGGTGATAGACCGGTGCGGGGGGAACAAACGACAGGCGGCGTTGCTGCTGGGCGTGAGCCGCAGTTCCGTGTGGAATAAAATCCGAAAGGCCTGAAGCCGACCAAGTCGACCTAGGTCATGACCCCGCGGAAAGCTTCCGTGACGCCGCGATGAGCGTGGCGCCTTAAGGGAGGGCCCGCGGCCTCGCGGGCCGGATGCGGAAACAGGGAGAAGTCATCCAGCCGGAGTTCGTCCAAAAATAACCTGGAGCAAGAGCACGCCCTTCGTTCCTGCGCTCCCTCACCTCTCCTTTCTCGTGTCCAAAATTCAAACTATATTCCATCGAAGTGTCTTAATTTTAGAGGCCCCACCTGGGGTCAATTATACAATGATAGTGATATCAGTAAGTTAGTAATTGGCTTGGCTATTGCAATCAAGGCAGGATACACGGATGTGGTTATCATCTGAGGAATACGACCGCTGCTGAAAACCGCGGAGACTACCGGCCTCGAGGCATGAAATCAAAAATTATGGTGGGTTGATGTTATCAGTCTTTCTCTGTTCCGCCCCCGCGGTTTCTATGACATGAAGCTTCTCAGGCCAAAGAAGTATGAGATTGACGGCTCCTCGGATATGCGGAAGAGGTCACGGTCCATAGGATCGAGCAGCATCTGGCGGCTTGACTGAAAGGTGGGCCAGGGGTGCGACTTGGCTGATCTGGCCGAAGATCTCCGAAGTATAATGACCCATCAAACGAATTTCCAATGAAAGGAAGGCGTCCCATGAAAAAGAAACTGTCTTTTCTAGTAGTTGTATTTGGCCTCATTATTATGAACCCTTTGTCGGTCTTGGCCGGAGAATTTCCGGAGAAAGAAATCAGCTTTCTCGTGGGCTTCGCCCCCGGAGGCTCCACCGACACCACCGTTCGCCTGGTGGCTACGGCTTCATCGAAGAAATTGGGACAGGCCGTTGTCGTCGTTAATAAGCCCGGCGCCGGCGGCGCGCTCGCATTGAGCACCTTGGCCACCAGCAAGGCCGACGGTTACACCATTGGCAATTTCAACATCAGCGCACCCATGGGAAACGTCATCAAGAATACCGATCCTTTCAACGTCCTGACCGATTTTACCCCCATCTGTAGTTTGACCTCCTTTCCCAACATCATGGTGGTGCCGGAGGCCAGTCCTTTCAAGAAACTGGCCGAATTGGTGCAAGCAGCCAAAAAGAAGCCGGGCGACCTCTCGTGTGCCAGCTCGGGAGTCGGCACTTCTCAGCATTTTGGCTTGGAGCTATTCAAGAGCGTGGCCAAGGTCAACATTACTCATGTGGCGCACAAGGGCAGCACCCCCGCTGTAACGGCTTTGTTGGGCGGTCACATTGCTTGTGGCAATATCAATTCAGTGGATGTAATCCAGCACATCAAGGTGGGCAAACTCCGGGCGCTTTGTGTCACCTCCCCCCAACGCATTGCGGAGCTTCCGGAGGTGCCTTCCATCGCCGAGGCGGGATACCCGGAGGCGGCTATCGTCTCCTGGGTGGGTTGCGCGGCCCCGGCCGGAACTCCTGCCCCGGTCATCTCCAAGTTGGCGGAAACATTCCGCGAGGCGCTCAACCAGAGCGAGGTTCAGGCGAAACTGAAGGAAATCGGATTTACGCTCAATTATATGGCGCCGGAGGCATTCAAGGCTTTTGTAAAGAAGGAATACGACCGCTATAAAAAGATTGCGGAGACGGCCGGCATCAAGGAATGAAGTCAATCGACCGTTTTTCTGGTGAAGGTCATGGCCCGGCCTCGGTCGGGTCGCCGGTTGGTCAGGCCGACTTTTTCTTGAAGGAATTGCCTAATGCTTCGTGACGATGCCTTTGCGGCTGGCCTGTTTCTGGTTTTCGTAGTGGTTCTCGGGATCGAGGCCTTCAATTATCCGATCGGCGGCAGCCTGCGCAAGGTCGGGCCTGGATTCTTTCCCTTGGTGTGCCTTGCTTTCCTGGCTGTCTTTTCCGGTATTTTGCTGATCCTCTCCGCCAGAGACTGGCATCTAAACCTTCGCGCCCACTGGCCGCGCTCCTTCACCCCGGCCATAATAGTTTTATTGTCTATCTTTGCCTATGGCTTTGTCCTGCCCTGGCTTGGATTTCTTTTAACCACCTTCTTCTTTTCGTTGGTGTTGTTCTGGCGGGGCTATCCGCGCCGTTGGCTGCTGACGATTTTAGGAGCGGCGATCACCAGCCTGCTCGCCGTACTGGTTTTTGAAATTTGGCTTAAGATACAGTTCCCCCGTGGATTGATCGGGATTTGAAATGGACGTCTTGACCTATCTTATCAACGGATTTACCGTAAGCCTTTCGTTGGCCAATGTTTGGTACTGTTTTGTCGGCTGCCTGGTGGGAACCGCCATCGGCGTTTTACCGGGACTTGGCCCCACGGCCACCATAGCCCTCTTATTCCCACTGACCTTCAATCTAGACCCTGTCGCGGCCATCATCATGCTCTCGGGCATTTATTATGGCGCGATGTACGGCGGTTCCACCACCTCTATTTTGGTAAATATACCCGGCGAAGCCGCCTCCGTGGTGACATGTTTGGACGGCTACCAAATGGCCCGGAAAGGTCGAGCCGGCGCCGCACTCGGTATATCCGCGTTCGGCTCTTTCATAGCGGGAACCCTATCGGTCTTCGGACTTGCCTTGATGGCGCCCGCGGTGGCCGGTTTTGCCTTGAAATTTGGCGCCCCTGAATACTTTTCGATGATCGTGGTCGGCCTTGTGGCGGTCACCTGCCTCAGCCAGGGCAGTATGCTCAAATCCATGATGATGATCTTTCTTGGGCTTTTTTTGAGCACGGTAGGCAACGATTCCATAACGGGAGAGCCGCGATTCCAATATGGCCTGCTCCAACTGCAGGATGGCCTGGATTTCATCCCCCTGGTCATGGGCTGTTTCGGCGTTTCCGAGATACTGATAAACCTTGAGGATGTCAGCCGTCGAGAAGTGTACACGGACCGAATATCGGGTTTATTGCCGACGCTGAAGGACTGGGGGCGGTCTATTTTCCCGATGCTGCGGGGATCAACCCTGGGGTTTTTTCTGGGCACTCTGCCCGGCAGCGGCGCCGTTCTGGGTTCTTTTGCCGCCTATGCCCTGGAAAAGCGATTGTCCCGCCATCCCGAGGAATTTGGAAAAGGAGCCATCGAGGGGGTGGCCGCGCCGGAGGCGGCCAACAACGCCGCCTCTCAGGGGGCGTTCATTCCCCTCTTGACGCTCGGCATCCCCGCCAACTCGGTCATGGCTCTTCTGGTTGGCGCCCTGATCGTCCACGGTGTGCAGCCTGGACCTCTACTGATGTCCTCCTCCCCCGGAATTTTTTGGGGTGTCATTACCAGCATGTATTTGGGAAATTTCTTGCTCCTTTTGCTTAATCTGCCGCTGCTTGGGCTGTGGGTCCGCCTGCTCAAGGTGCCTTATCCCATTTTGTTTCCCCTTATCCTGGTATTCTGCTTGATCGGGTGCTTTTCGCTGAACTATAGCGTGTTCGATATAGGCATGATGGGGATATTTGGAATTGTCGGTTATCTCCTAAGAAAACTACATTTCGAACTCACCCCGCTGGTTCTTGCTTTTGTTCTTGGACCATTATTTGAAGATAAGCTGCGTCAGGCCCTGCTCATTCACCACGGGGATTTATCGGTTCTTTTCACCAGACCGATTTCAGCGGTTTTTCTCGTCCTAGCCTTGGCGTTGGTCCTGCTGCAGTTGTTTCCTGCCCTGCGTAAGATCAAATCCGCGGCTTTAGAGGAATCGGGGCTGTAGTGACGAGGCCCCGTGTGGAAACGGAAGGGATGAAGCGGGTTACCTAACAAGGCAGACCCTGTTTGGGTGCGGCGGTTTGTCAATTTATTCTTCGCCCCTTTGAGTCAGCCGCCTTGCGCGCCAACCCCCCCCGCGGCTTCGAGGAAAGTGGTGTGATCGCTGATTGTCAGCCTTCCAAGGGGGGGGAACAGTGGTGCTCGCCAGCTGACTTGGTTGGGCTGTATTCCCGGAGAGAAGGGTATTGGGCCTTACCCGCAGTGAAAAATGCCGGAACCCGCCTTTCGATACCTAGGCGATAGACAGTGAGGAGAGGAGAAACAATGGACCATAGTGGCTCGATTAAGATGACCGGCGGAGAAATGATCGCCAGGATGCTGCAATTGCACGATGTCCAGGTGATGATGGGGATGGGGGGGTTCCAACTCCTGCCGATGTATGACGCCTTCCGGCGGTTCAACCTCCGTCATTATCTGGTTAATGATGAAAAGACAGCCGTTTGCGCCATGGATGCTTATGCCCGGGTCACCAACAAGCCGGGAGTCTGTGATGCCAGTCTGGGCCCGGGCGCAACTAATTTGGTCACGGGGCTGGTGGAATCGTTCAATGCCGGGATTCCTCTGATCAGCCTGGTGGGCGACACGAACCGCGACCATTCCTGGAAGAATATGACTCAGGAATGCCGGCAGTCCGAAATTCTAAAACCGGCCGTGAAGGAATTGATTAGGATTGAGCGGCTGGAACGCATACCGGAAATGGTTCGACGCGCCTTTTCCGTGGCTGCTTCCGGCAAGCCCGGCCCGGTAGTGCTGGATGTCCCGGAAGACGTCTGTCACGGGGAGGGTGAAATAACGGAAGCCCATTTTCAGGCGAATCGCCTGGTCAAACGCGTTCCCAGCCAGAGGTGCAGGCCCGAGGCCAGAGAGGTCGAGCGGGCCGCCGACTGGTTGGCGAAGGCCCGGCGGCCATTGCTCCTGGTTGGAGGCGGTATCCATATTTCAGAGGCGTACAGCCCGTTGCTCGAACTGGCTGAAAACAACGGCATACCCGTAGGCCATACCATCAGCGGGAAGGGCGCCATCCCCTGTTCGCACCCCTTATCAGCCGGGGTTTTTGGCCGATATTCGCGCATCGCCAACGATCTCATTCAAAGCTCGGACCTTCTAATCGTCGTGGGCTGCAAGTTGGGTGAGATAGCGACCAAGCGTTTTCAACTTATTCAACCTGGCGTGCCCATGGTGCATCTCGACATTATACCTGAAGAATTCGGACGCACCACCCCCGCGGACATCTGCCTTCTCGGAGACGCGCGGCTGGGCCTTGAAGATTTGGCCGCCGCGGTCGGTGACAAAGCGGAGAAGGCCAGGGCGGCCAGGAGGGAATATGTCGCCGAGATACCGGAGCGAATGAAAATCTGGCGCCAGGGCGCCGAATCCAAGCTCCGTTCTGCCGAACGTCCGATCAATATCGCCCGGTTGTACGAAGAGTTAAACGCGGTGATGCCCGAGCGCTCCGTTTTAGTGGCCGACGGCGGTTTCGCGGCTCACTGGGGAGGCCTTTTGTACGATACCAAATCAGCCGGCCGCATGTTTGTGGCCAATCGTGGTTTTGCCTCCATCGGCTATGGGTTGCCCGGAACCATCGGCGCCAAGCTTGGCGCTCCTGACCGGGCCGTGGTCGGGGTTACCGGCGATGCCGGTTTCAACATGATGATTGGGGATCTCGAGACCGCCCGTCGAATAGGGCTGCCCTTGGTCATTATCGTGGTTAACAACTCGGCCTCCGGTTATGTCAAGGCCTTGCAGCATCTCCTTTATGGCTCGGAGGGTTATCAATCAAGCGACCTTAGCGAGACGAATTTCGCGGGAGTGGCGCGGGCGATGGGATGCGAGGGGGTGCGAGTGGAAGACCCGGGAGATTTGCGTCGTGTTTTCGAGGAGGTTATTTCCGGTAGCGCCGGACCGGTGGTGGTGGATGTTGTCGTAACCCGTGACCCGGCCCAAATGCTCCCTGGCGTGGATAACCGAATAGCCAGAATTGAAAAGGGGGATAGAATTGCATGAACGGTTGGTCCGCCCCAGTGACCTTGGTTTCATGGCCCGATAATAGTCAGCCTTCGAGGACTTGAAGTCACTATGCTACCCCACCCGGCAGCGCAAAACGCATCCCCGTGGAAGGTCGAGGTTGATATCAAGCTTTTGTCACTTACGGTAAAGGTGCACTCCGTTAACAGTGAACATTCGCTATAGTCATGAATGATATCCAGTATTGTCAGGTGAAACACGTATATTAGCCATTTTGTTAAGTGGAGCATAAAGTTAGTTGCTTTTCGAGATAATGACGACCCGACTAGTCACCCCCGCGAAAGCAGGGGTCCAGTTTTTTCATTTGGATTCACCTGGTTATCGCATAGGCGGGAAGGACCATTTTACTTAAAGAGATGCAATTCAGTTAACGATCTACATAATAAATGCCGAGGATTTTTAGGCGGGTCTGAGGGGGTCTAATAGCCAGTATGGGCTTATTCCTTCCGTTCCATGGCGAATCCGTCATGGGTTGATGACCGGCCCAGAAGGCAGGAAAGTGATTGGGCCGCCTTTATCACTAAATTAAGCCGTTTTTCCAGCTCTTCTCCGGTAAAACGGCTGGCCGGTCCCGCTATTCCTAACGCCCCAACCAGCCGATCTTCGTGATCAAAGACCGGAGCGGCAATAGCCTTGGAATCCGGAACTCTTTCTCCTTTACTTATGGCGTAACCTTTGTCTCGAATAATCGATAGCTCTTTTAAGAGTTTATCTTTATTTGTAAATGTTGATGGTGTAAAAGCCCGTAATTCCCTTTTTGACGTGATACTTTCTAAAAGACGCTTAGTACCGAAAGCGAGAAGTACTTTTCCTCCGGCGCCGGCGTGAAGTGGGACACGCTGCCCTTCACTTATGGCAAAACGAATATCATGAGTTCCTTCCTCACGGGCCAACACCATGCGGCTGCCGCCCGAAACGACAAATAGAGAGGCTGACTCACCGCATGCTTCCACCAACCCCTTAAGCACTGGTCTGCTAATGCTGGCTAAATCGTTGTGCTTTTCAAATGCCTTGCCTAGGGCCAGGGCTCTATAACCCAAACGGTAGATGCGAGATTCAGGATTCCACGATACATACCCTTTTGATTCTAATGTTCCCAATATCCTAATTGCTCTATTTGATGTTATCTTAGCCAGTTCGGCAATCTGTTTGAGACTGGCTTCGGGCAAAGAATCAAAAATGTCTAAAATATCGATTGCTTTTTGCACAACATCTATATGCCTATTTGCTTCTTTCCTTCGTTTTTCCGGATGTCTGTTTGTTACACTCAGCATAAATGTCCTTTCTAAAAGCAACATAAATTAGGCGTTGATACTGCCGCCCCGGTAGCTTGCTCTACCATTATCACGTCCTTTTAACGGCCTCAAATCATGCCCAAATGTGACTTAATGGTCTCGAAGTTCATCATATCCAGTTTATTAATGATCACCGCTTCCGGAGTTCTAAGCGTGCCGTCACCTTCCTTGGAGTGATAGGCGATAATATGGGCGACGCCATATGGCACACCCCGTTGCATCGCCAGGCCCGTCCCCAAGAAAGGATGACGGAGTTTCTTGCCGAGATCGGATTTTACGATGGTGCCATTTGCATCCCTTTCATATTCGACGAGTTTGCCTACATCATGCAATAAGCCGCCGGCAACCAATACATTATAGTCCAAACTATAGCTATCGTAATAATGCCGTTGATATTCCTGATAAACAGCGTGAGCCATATTGGTCACGGCGCGAACATGGGTGCGATAACTTATAACGGTATTGGATATGAGCAAGGTAAATGGAATTATATCCATATCTTCCAAAGTCCAATGGCTTGGTTGGCAGGCATCTTCATAGACGCTTGCAGTCTGCTCACGAAGACTGTCGTCGGTAATCCAGGTAATCTCTGGAAATACTTCATACCAATCCTTGTACATATCAAGCACCTCACCTGAACCACATCGCCAGAAACGGGACATAGGTAGTCAGCATTAAAACGATAAGCATGGCCATAATATACCATACCAGGTAGGGAAAAGTTTCCTGCATCTTAACTCCGGATATGCCGCAAACGGTGAGAAGCACGTTCGCCACCGGTGGCGTCTGCTGTCCAATCGCCAGGTTTACGCAAACGACAATCCCGAAATGAACGGGATCGATGCCCATACTTACAGCTATGGGAACCAGAATCGGAACGATGATAATAATGGCGGCGGAAGGTTGAAGGAACATGCCCACAATGAGCAGCAGCCCGTTTACCAGGAGAAGGAATGTGTCCGTCGTATGGGCAATACTACCGATGAACATCGCCACTCTCTGGGGTATTTGTTCGTTGGCCAGGACCTGCCCTAAAGCGGCGGCGCCGGCCAGGATGATCATCACGGCCGCGGTCTGATAGGTCGATCGTATAAGAAGCCGGTACAAGGTTCTCAGGTTGAGCTCACGAACCATCAAACCAAAGATGAGCGCAATAACCACCCCGATAGCCGCCGCCTCGGTCGCCGTGAATAATCCTCCGATCAATCCGCCGATAATGATAACCGGGATCATGAGAGGAATTACCGCCTGTTTAAGAGTCGGAACGACCCTGGAGGCCTGAAACTTCTGATCGACGGGATGATTTTTCCGTCTGGCGAATATATAGCTGGTCATCATGAAAATGAGGCCCAACAATACACCTGGAACAATACCGGAAAGAAATAAATCTCGAATGGATGTATTGGTCACCGCGCCATACACGACAAGTGGAATCGACGGCGGTATAATAATCCCAATAATCGCCGCGGTCGAGGTTACGGTTGCCGCATAGGGTTTAGGGTATCCGA
This sequence comes from Thermodesulfobacteriota bacterium, assembly GCA_040755515.1. GTDB lineage: Bacteria > Desulfobacterota > Desulfarculia > Adiutricales > JAGVGV01 > JBFMAW01. The sequence goes on from JBFMAW010000016.1 coordinate 78,122, forward strand.
TCCGGGTCATCTGAGGGATGAATATCTTTCCGAGGGCGGCGGCGTCCGCGACTGAACTCCCACTGATTTCCGCCATGAACATGTTGGAAACGATGTTAACATGAGCCAGCCCGCCACGCATCCATCCGACAATGGTTCTGGCGAAGTTGACGAGGCGCTCCGCTATGCTCGTGGCGCTCATCAATTCTCCCATAAAGATAAACAGGGGGACGGCGAGAATAACAAAGCTGGTGGTTCCAGCGAACAGCGTGGTCGGTAAGGTGAGAAGGTCCATACCGACGGCCTTCATGACGATTGCCGAAGGAATCATCAGGGAGAAACCTATCGGAAGGCCGAGGGCGGCCAATATGAAAATCCCGGCAATCAGTAATATAAGCATCAATCCCTCCTACGGATGGAAAATCCGCTCGCCACGGCAATCGTCATGAGGATAAACGAGATCGGAAGGACGCCTAGAAAGACTCCACGCGGTATATCTAGTGAGCGGATGTAAGACCCTCCGACAACCATGATAATCTGAAACGAGTACCAAGCCATCGCCAGGAAGAAGATTGACAACATCGCACCGGTCAACCAGATTATCAATTGCCGTAATGACGGAGATAACGCCTCTTGAAGAAGATCAAAGTTGAGATGGGATTTCTTCCGGAAACAACTATACGCACCTAGAAAACTGATCCATCCCAGCGCATAGCTGCCAATCTCATCGGTCCAACCAAGCGAGTTGTTCAGAACGTAGCGAAAAAAAACCCCGAGGGTGACGATTAATACCGTGCCGGCGAGCAAAGTCGCTAACATCCCATCAACAATTTTGTCTATCCACTTCATGACGGTATCCCCTGTCACAACCAGGCTATCGAGCTGCGTTGATTTCCTTGATCCAATCGTTACCGTAAGTTTTTACATAATCGTCAATGACCGTGGAGGATGCGGCCCGAAAGGCTTCGATGTTCACTTCGTTGATCTTGGCCTGCTTCCTCATTTCCTTCAAGTATTCATTTTCGGTTTGTTCCACCGAGTCATACGACCAGTTCGTGAGGCTCCCGCCGATCTCATCGAAAACCTTTTGTTGTTGGGGGCTGAGCTGGTTCCACAAAGCCTTCGAGGCCACCAGGAAGGTCGTCGTATAATTATGACTGGTGAGGGAGAGATGTGGGCAAACCTGATAGAGCTTAGCCTCATAAAGCCCATAGATCGCGGCTTCCGCTCCGTCAACGACCTTGGTCTGAAGAGCGGTAAATACCTCCGCCCAGTCAACCGGCGTCGGATTGGCGCCCAACTTACGGAAGAGTTCTTGCCGTATCTTCCCACCGGCAACTCTGATCTTTAGCCCCTTCATATCTTCTGGTTTTTCAATTACCCGGCGAGATATTACGTGGCGGAATCCGTGATCGTAGATTCCTAAAACCTTTGTACCCGATTTTTGCTCCAAAAACTGAAGAATCTTAACCTTTAAAGGTCCAGTCATAATCGAGCGGGCTTGTTGACGATTCTTAAACAGCCAGGGCAGGTCAAATATTCCGAGCTTACGATCCACGTTAATGGCGGCGCTCACTATAATACTCATCTCCATTGTTCCGAGCTGCAAACCCTCCAGTACATTGGTTTCGGATCCCATTTGGCTATTCGGGTAAAAGCGGAACGAAAACTGATTAGGGAGACGATTGTTGACTTCCGAGGCAAATTTATTTGCTTGAAAATGTTGCGGAGATAGCTCCGAGGTATTATAAGGAATACGAATCTGCTTTTGAGCGAAAGCAATCTCTTCGAGGAAAAGAATCATACAGGCCAGCGCCAGGATTACTGAAACGACTCGAAAACGATAACCTTTCATCGAAACACCTCCACTTTGTAAATAAGTACATTCAATATAAAACCCGGAAATTTTCCCCATGTCAGTCTCTCTCCGGTCTTGATCTTTATACCGCCTCTTTCAGTGCTGGACCATGTTTCCATCCTCCTTTCCGAGTCGAAAGGAACCGACTGTTTCCCGGCTGAAGTGTAAGTCATTCTTCAGGCGCCTTCCCGGAGGACCCACCCTCACAGGCCACGCCGGAGGCAAGCAGTTGCTCGTAAGCGATGGCGTCTATGCCGAGTTCCGCCAGCAGCATCCGGTTGTGCTCGCCCAAGCTTGGAGCTGGGGTTCGGATCGAGCCCGGCGTCCCCAGGAGCCGCGGCACCACGTGGTGCATGGGCAGCGCACCCATGTCGGGGTCGGGATAGTCGGCGATCAATTCGCTCTCGCGCACGTGTGGATCCTCGAAAATCTGCGCGATGTCATAGATCGGGCCAATGGTGACCTCGGCCTGCTCGAAGAAGGCCACGTTCTCCGCCTGAGTGCGCTTGGCGATGAACTCGCCGATAATCATGTCCAACTCCTCGGCGTGCTTCACCCGGTTGGAATTGGTGTGGAAACGCGGTTCGCCAACGAGATCCGGCCGGCCGATCGAGTGGAACAACCGCTCGGCCATCTTCTGCGTCGAACCCGACAGGGCCACATAATGGCCGTCCTTGCAGCGGTAGACGTTCCGCGGCGCGGAGTTGGTCGAACGGCTGCCCGTGCGCGGCCGGAGCTTCCCGGTCAGCCGGTAGTTGGCGGCGTGCGGGCTCAGGATGGCGAACAGGGGATCCAGCAGCGGCAGGTCGATTACCTGGCCTCGTCCGCCGTTGGTCTCCACCTCGCGCAGGGCGATCATCGCGGCAGCCGCGCCATAGAGCCCGGCCACACCGTCGGCCAGATAGCACGGCGGTAAGATCGGCTCGCGGTCGGCAAATCCATTCATGGCCGCGAAGCCCGACATGCCTTCGATCACCGTTCCGAAACCGGGTCGCCGACGGTACGGCCCATTCTGGCCCCACCCGGAGATGCGCACGATGACCAGCTTAGGGTTGTGCTCGAGCAGCGTCTCCGGCGCGAGTCCCATCTTCTCGATGGTGCCGGGTCGGTAACTCTCGATGAAGAGGACCGCCGAGGGGACCAGGCGGAGCAGCAGCGCGCGGGCCTCGGGTTTGCGCAGTTCCAGACCGAGACTTTTCTTGTTGCGGGCGTAGACCTTCCAGTGCGTCGGCACGCCGTTCGTATTCCAGGCTCGCAGGGTGTCTCCCGCGGGTGGCTCGACCTTGATCACCTCGGCGCCGAAGTCGCCCAGGACCTGGGTGAGCACGTTGCCGGCGAAAAGGCGTGATAGGTCGAGAACCCGGACGCCGTCCAGCGGGCCTCGCGCGCGCGGTTCATACTCTCGTTGTTTCAAGGCCATGGTGACTTCCTTACAAGCTATCCCCGGGTTATACACTCAGGCCGGGGCGACGAGTCCCAGTCTCCGCGCCAGGGCCACAATGGCCTCCGCGCGCCTGACAAAGGGGGCGTCGATCATCTTACCGTCCACTATAAAAACGCCGAGCCCCTTGATCTCAGCGTCGCGTGACGCCTCGACCAAGCGGAGCGCGTGCGCGATTTCCTGTTCGCTGGGGTGAAACACTTCATTGGCCAAGGCGACCTGGCTGGGATGAATGCAGCTCTTGCCGCGATAGCCAAGCCTGCGGGCGGCTTCCGCTTCTTGTCTGAAACCGTCGGGATCCTGAATATCGGGAAAGGCGGCGTCCAAGGCCCAAATACCTGCCTCACCAGCCGCCAGGCGCACCGCGAGTTGCAGTTGACGGACCGCCGCCGCCTCCTTCCGATCGATCCCAAGCGGCTCGAACAGGTCGGCGAAGCCGAGTTGCAGGCCGGCGACCCGCGGATCGGCCGTGGCGATTTCCGCGGCCCGGCGCAGCCCTCGCGGCGATTCGATGTTCGCCAGGATGCCGATGGGCCGCCCTATTCCTCGAGCGGTCTCATACCGACCCAACCTAGCGGCGGCGGCTTGTACGTCCTTCGGCGATTCCGTCTTCGGAAGGTTCAGGAGGTTCAGGCCTGGCCAGGCGACAGCCTCGACATCGGCCTCGAAATGCGGAGTCGAGATGCCATTGACGCGGACAACGAGGACCTTGCCTGTCGAATTGGGCGGCAGGCGGCGCAGGAATTCGTGCGCCGCGGCACGAGCTTCGCCTTTGCGGCTTTCCTGGACCGCATCCTCCAGGTCTATCGAAATCCCATCCGCCTCGCTCGCCAGCGCCTTGGCCAACAGTTCGGGACGCGATCCCGGAACAAACAGCTTGCTGCCCATCATCGTGGCTGGCATAAATTCCTCCATCTCAAACGTATCCTGAAGCCGAGGCCATTAGAGGCCCGCGCCCGCCGCCACGGCGAAAAATTGCCTTATTAAGTAGAGCATTAACTGAGTTGCATCTCTTAGGTGGAAAGGTCATTCCCGCGTAAGCGGGAATCCAGTGAATCCACTTGAAAGAACTGGACCCCCGCTTTCGCGGGGGTGACTGGTAAGGTCGTCATTATCTCGAAAAGCAATTTCCTTTATGCTCCCATTAATATCTCCATCCCGAAAACCGGGACGGTGGTTTCTCGGTGGCGTGGCTTGGTCTTCCGCGCTTGGTTTTGGATATTCAGAATCGTTCGGACGACCTCTTCCGCGACGCTCACCGTTTCCATAAATGCTACTCAGTAGTTATATAAACTATTTAGTAGCATTATAATAACAAAGGAAAACATGTCAAGTAATAAATTCACGAGTAAAAATTTTTGTGAATCCAAAACCGCTAGACAAGGCCATCTATGACCTTTTTAAGGCGGATACTAATGAGTCAGTTTCTATAAAGGCCAAGTTTGATAGGGATCGGGGCTGGGGCTAGGGAGGGCCGATCAGAGAAGCAAGGGCTGATGGCTGGACCGAGCTACCGTCCCACATAATCAACGGGCTTAAAGCCCTCCAAAGGCGACCCGGACGATAATTATCGTTCCAGTTTCAATCCAGGAAATTTTCAAATTTGGGCGCGATTATTCCTGGCCCAAGCCCGACGCAGGTCCCCGCTGCCGATGGCCTCGGCTCTGGTGGTGAATCCGGGTAATCTCCGGGCGCTCATGGAAACCTATCAGGCCCGTTCCTTGATCTCGTAGAAATGGCCGTCCGAGTCCTCGATAAAGACCACGACCGCTTCGCCTTTGGCGGCCTGGGTTACCTTCAGACCCATAGCCTCGGCCCGGCCCAGGAAGCTTGGCCGGTCGTTTACTTCCAAGCAGACGTGGGCCAGAGGATCGGGCCTGGACCCGCTCTCCGGATCAATAAAAACCTCGAACCTCAGGTCTTCCCGGCCGTAGTCCACGAATTTCACTTCCCGGTCCAGGTTGAACAGCCGCCGGCCGAAATCGAGGGTCAGCAACCTGGACCTGAGCTTGGCCAGGCCCAATAGCTCGATAAAGAACCGGTCGCTTTTCTCTTCGGAACTGAACACCAGGGCCAGATGGTTGAGCCGCATGGGATCATCCTCCACGCTCGTCCTCACCGGGGAAACGCCCCGGGCACGCCGCCATCCACGGGCAGGGTCGCGCCCGTGGTGGGGGTCAGGTCGCTGGCGAAGAAGACCACGGCGTTGCCCACGTGCTCGGCCAAGACCGCGGCCTTGAGCAGGTTGCGCTGGCGATAGTATTCCTTCAACCCGGCCGGGTCCAGGCCCCGGCTGCGCATCCGGTCCGGGCCGACCAGGTCCCAGAGCTTCGAGGAAACCCGTTCGTCGCCGAAGACCGCGTCCGGGTTGATCAGGTTGACCCGGACCCCCAGTTCGGCCAGTTCGAGGGCCGCGATCTTACCCAATTGATGGGCCGCGGCCTTGGAAGCGCTGTAAGCGGCGAAGGATGCGCCCGGATCGAAGACGTTCTTGGAACTGATGATGACGATATTGCCGCCCGAGCCCTGCCGCCGGAAGACCGGCGCCGAAGCTTTGATCAGGTTGAAGGTCCCCTTGTAGTTCACGGCCATGACCCGGTCCAGACGGTCCGGGTCCAGGTTCTCGATGGCGGCCACTTCGGCCACGCCGGCGTTGGGCACGACGATATCCAGGCCGCCCAATCGCCGGCTGGATTCCGCCACGGCCCCGGCCGCGGCCGGATAGTCGGTGACGTCAAAGACCAGGGTTTCCAATCGCTCTTCGCCCCATTTCGAGGCCAGAATCTGGCGCACCTGCTCCAACCTGTCCGGGTCCAGGTCAGCCAGAACCACGGCCGCGCCGGCGGCTAAAAGCCGGTCGGCCACGCCCAGGGCAATGGCCCCGCCGCCGCCCGTGACCAGGGCGGCCTGTCCGGTCAGGGGCTGATCCAAAGCCGACCCCAGCTTCCTGATCTGAAGGTTCCAATATTCCATCTCGAAGACGTGGTCTTCGGGCAACGGCTCGAATCCGCCCAGGTCCCTGGCCTTGACCTTGGCCCGCAGGGTCTGAACGGCCAGGTCGGCCGCCACCCTGGCCGCGGTCCTGGTCCGCCCCAAGGCGAACAGGCCCAGAGCGGCCGCCAGAAAGACCCGGGGATAGGGGTCCAGGGCGGCCGGACGGTTTTCCAGCCGGCCGGCCTGCCGGTCGAAATAACGTCCGTATTCGTCAGTATAGTCCCGCACCGCCGCCCGCACGGTCTTTTGCAAGGCTTCGTCGTCGGCCGCCGGTTGATCCAGGTAAACCCACTTGTTCTTGGTGCGGATGACGTGATCCGGGGTCAGGGCGCCCGAGGCGCAAAATTCGGCCGCCTCCGGGAGAAGCGAAGCCGCGATCAGATCAGGCTCAGCGCGCAGTTCCACCAGAAAATGCCGGCACCGGCCGTCTGCTTCCAAATAGGCGCAGGCGCCCCGGACTACCTGGGCCAGGCGCGCGGTCAGGCCCAAGTCCGGCCGGGGCGGTTTCGCCTCGATAGGTTTGGACCATCTCGACAGGAAGTCCTCGGCCCGGCTGACGTACCCGATCATCCGCGCGTAGGCGGTCCGGGCGTCCGGACCGAAAGTGAAGAGTCCGTGTCCCAGGACGACCAAGGCTTCGGCTTCGGGTTCGGCCTCGGCCAGGCCGGCCAGGGCCGCGCCGAGGAGGAACCCCGGCCTCACGTACGGCAGCACCGCGGCTTTCGAACCCAGGGCTTCCCGGACCAGTTCTGGTCCCTGTTTTTGGTTGGTCAGGATCAGGACGCTGTCGGCGTGGGTATGGTCCACGTAGGGGTGGCGCAAATAGGCGTGGGCCCAGACATCCAGGGAAGGATCGGCCGCCGCGGCCTGGAGCTTGCCGAGCAGAAGCTGGTTGTGAAGCTCTTCCGGCGCAAGGTCCAGATCGCGCAGCCGGGTCAAAGCCGCCAGGTCCAGGGCGGTGAACCCTTCCGGGCCGATCACGGCCAGGTCTACGCCCGAGGCCTTGACGTATAAAACGTCCCGGTCCCGGCCCAGGACGTCCTTGGCTTTTAGTTTGACCGAGGTGTTGCCGCCGCCGTGCCGGACCAGGTCCTTCTGGCCGCCCAGGAGCCGCGAGGTGTATATCCTCGAGGCTAGTTCCTCCGGCAGGTCCGGGCACCGGTTTACGAAAGCGCGGGCTTCGTTTTCATCATAAAGGTTGCGCAAAGCGTCAGCCCCTCTTATTTCTTTCTGGCGCCGCTCTTGGATTTCCTGGACCCGGCCGCGGCCAGGGCCGCTTTTTTCTCGTCTTCGAATATGGTCTCGGCTTCCTTGACCGAGGCCTTTTCATGGACGATGGAACGCAGGGCCTTCATCATGGCCACCGGGAACTGGTGCTGCCAGACGTTCCGGCCCAGGTTGAGGCCGATGGCGCCTCGTTTCAAACCGTCATGCACGAACTCGAAGACTTCCCTTTCGGTCTCGACCTTGGGACCCCCGGCCATCACCACCGGCGCCGGGCAGCCTTCCACCACCTTGTGGAAATCCTCGCACCAGTAGGTCTTGACGATGGTGGCGCCGAATTCGGCCGCGATCCGGCAGCACAGGGCCAGGTATCGGGCCGTGCGCTTTTCCAACTCCTTGCCCACCGCGGTCACGGCCATGACCGGCAGGCCGTACTCCTGGCCGGCGTCCACTAATTCGCCCAGGTTCTTCAAGGAGTCGAATTCGTACTCGCCGCCGATGAAGACGCTCATCCCCACGGCGGCCGCGTTGAGCCTCAGGCAGTCCTTGATCGAAGTCACCAGGGTCTCGTGGGACAGGTCCGGCGCCAGGATGCTGCTGCCGCCCGAAACCCGCAGGATCACCGGCGGGCAGTCGGCCGGGTCAATGGCCGAACGCAAAACGCCGCGGGTGACGAACAGGCCGTCGGCGTAGGGGATGAGCGGCTTGATGGTCTGGTACGGCTTTTCCAGTTTCGAGGTCGGCCCTTGAAAATAGCCGTGGTCTATGGGCAGAAAGAAACATCGGCCGTCTGCCTTGACCAGCCGGGCCAGGCGGTTTTTCATTCCCCAGTCCATATCGATAATCCTCCTTTTGAATGCGTGGCCTTGATTTCTTATCATGGATCCGCCGGCCAGGATAGCGCTCGGCGCTGACTCCACTTTTCCAAAAAATAGCTCACGGGTCAAGAGCCACTATTTCGATCGGGTGGAGTTTTCACCTTACTTGACTAATAGCTTATGCCTGGAATGGTGTAGCTGTCTGTACGCCCTGCGGCAGACCTGTAGGGGCGCACAGCCGTGCGCCCTTTTGTGATCGAATTACTCACCATCTATCCAGTTCTACCCGAATCGTAATCCCCCATCCGTTATAATGTCTTGGAATGACTTACTGACGGTGATAGACTTTCATTCAGAAAACAGCTAATCCGACGCCATAAGGGGAGGAAGACCATGCCCAGCAGACAATCGGTGGTAATCGGCGCCTCGGAAGACCGATTGGAGAAGCTCATCCAGGAGCGGCTCAAACCCGGGGCGGACAAGGCCACCATTGACCAGCGCATCTGGGACCTGTTCGGCGAAAACTGGTGCGTCATGTTCACCGATTTGTCCGGGTTCTCCCGGGGTGTGGCCGAATTCGGCATCATCCATTTCCTGCAGACCATATTTGAATCCCAACGCTTGCTGATACCCATCATCGAAGCCCACGACGGCATTCTGCTCAAGATCGAAGGCGACAGCTTCCTGGTCATCTTCCGCAACGTGGACAAGGGCCTCAAGGCGGCCATCGCCATGCAGCGGGCCTTGCTGGAATACAACCAGGACAAGAAGGACGAGGACAAGGTGCTGGTCTGTATCGGGCTGGGTTACGGCCAAATGCTCAGGATCGGCGACACGGACGTCTTCGGCGCCCAGGTCAACGCGGCCAGTAAACTGGGCGAAGACGTGGCCCAGGCCTGGGAAATATTGATTACCGAAGCGGTCAGGGAGCATCTGACCGAAAGGGCCGGCCTGGCCTTCGAGGAACTGGCCGCGGCCCCCTTCGGCGCCAGCAAGGCCCACAAGGTCATCTATTGAACCGGCTTGACCTCGGCCTTTAAAAACCGAGGGTAATAAAGACCTTCGTCGTTCAGCACCGCTTCTTCATTCAAACTGTTGGCCACGTAAGTCAGAACCAAGCCGGCGCCGGTCAGTTCCGGGTGGGCCTTGCCGGCGTACACCAGGATTCCGGGCCGTCCGGATTCACCGGGCCGGTAAAACTTCTCCGGCCCGAACCAGGGGCCGGTCAAAGCAGGGGCCCACCGCGCGGCCAGGTCGGCCGCTCCGAAGCCCATGGTCTGAATCTGCAGCCAGAGCTTGAGCCTCCGGTCATAATGCACGGTGAACTCGTTCTGCGCCTCGGTGAAAACCGGGGGCGGTTCATTCTCGAGGCGGTCCTGGGCCTGCCAGCCGGTCCGGTCGCCGGTCCACCATTCCGGCCGGCTCAGGTCTTCCGCCAGAACCCTGGCCAGGGGCCAGCGGACCAGGAAGGCCCGGCGGCCGCCGGGTTCCTGGGCGCCGAAGGCATAAATATGCCCGTCGTGCTCGATCACGCCGGCCGAACCCACCAGGACCCGGAACCCGTTGGCCGGAACCTCGAGCCGGCGCGTCCGCCATTGGTCGGGTTCATCGTCCGGATTGGCGATCATCGCCGCGGCCCAGCCGCAACCCTCGAAACCCAGCGGTCCGGCGCCGGGACATATTTCCATCAGGAAAATTAGCAGCCGGTCCTTCAACCTCACGCCGTGGCCTGGCCAGAACCAGTTCGGACCTGACTCCCCGAAAAACGAGGCCGCCCGGCCGTCCCGCCGGCCCCAATAGAACCGCAGGCCGGCCGAGGTCGGGTCGTAACCTTGCTGAATGGCCACGCTGTTCCTGATGAACCGGGCTTCCCGGCGACCCTGGCCTGGAATTTCGGCGATGAAGGTGTCGCCGAAAAGCCAAAGAACCCGTCCCCGGCCCAGGTCCACGGAATAGGCGTCGTCCGCGCCCAGCCAGCGTGGGTCCCGGTGGAAAAGACTATCCGCCTCGGGCCAGGGTTCGGCGACAATGGCGAAGCGAATATCCCGGCCGCCCAGGCCCAGGAGCAACAGGGCCAGGAGCATCAGGGCCGGAAGGATCAACCGCCGGCGGTATCTGCTCGCCTTAAATCCGATCATTACTCGAAATCTGGCCGGGCCGGTCTTGCTCGCCCGCGCCGGCCCGGATTACTCGAGACGGGAACCCGCTCAGGGACCGTCGCTCAGCCAGCGGGGGTTCTTGGTCTCCAGGGCCTTGATGCACCTGGCCGCGTCGTTAAGGACGGCCCGGCCGGCCGCCTCGTATTCCGGCCTAGCGGAGGGCACGCTGTTCTTCTTCTTGTCCAGCCATCGGATCATCCGGCCCTGGTGGAAATAGTACCGGTCTTCTTCCGCTTCACCGGGCCGGCCGGCTGGACTTCCGTCCTTCTTCTGCTTGAAGCTGAAGATCAGGTCATCGTCCCAGAAGTAGTATTCCTCCAGTAGATTCTCCGCCCGGACCAGGGAAATTTTTTTCACGTGGCCCATGAAATAACAAGCCGACAATCCGCCGGGCTGTTTGCCGGAAACGGGCAGGGCCATCTTCTCCTGGTCATAAGAATCCAAATTTGAATTGATGTGGGCGTAATGACGGCGGATGTTCTTAATGGCCTCCTCGACCGTTCCGGCCAGCGCTCCGCGCCGAATGTATTCCCCTCCCACGGAACATTGTTCCGTCAAACAGCCGCCCGGGCTGATTTGCTTGAGGCGCACCACGTCGCCGGCAAAGTGCAGCCTGAAGACACACTCGCCGTCCTTGATCTCGACCTGGCCGTTCCGGAGCCTGGCTTTTCCGGAAAGAACACCGCCGCACAAGGCCGGGTTGGCGGCGGCCAGTTCCACCTGGATGAGGCCTGGCGACGGCTGGCGGACCGTGAGCGTGGCTTTGAAGCCGAGCTCGACCAGATCGCGCCGGTCCTGGAGGTATTCCCCCTCCGGGCCGGCGGCCCAGGCCGGCCTGGTCAAGGCCGCCAGGATAAGCAGAATCTGTCCAACGTTCTTGATGTTCATCCTTTGACTGACCTTGTCCCTTTCTCCGAGGCAGGTTTAAAAATCAGCGGACCTGCTCTTCGATGGCCGATTTCCAGATCAGATAGGCCTCGCGTTTGAGGTGCACGCCGTCGGAAGTGAATTCCGGCCGGAGTTGCCCGTCTCTGCCGGCCACTAGGCTGAATAGGTCAACATAGATCGCGCCGTACCTTTCGGCGAGGGCCTTTATTTTTCCGTTGAGTTCCTTTATGTCCTGGTTGCTGATGCTTCCCGGATATAAGCCTTTGTTCACCGGAAGAACGCTCTGGACAAAGATAGTGGTTTCCGGGGACAACCGGTTGACGCGCCTGACGATGTTGGCGTAGCGCGTGGCCACTACCCGCACGGTCACTCCGGCTCCGAGATCGTTTATGCCGGCCATCAGGAACAGTTTGGCCGGCCGGGACACGAGAACGCTATCAAGTCTTTTTAATATCAGGGCCGTGGTGTCGCCGACCACGCCTTGGTTGATCAGCCGTTCGTCGCCGAACATTTCTGACCACCGGCCGGCCGCGGTCAGGCTGTCGCCCAGAAAGACGATCTGATCTCCGGCCTGGGCCGAGGCCGGGCCCGACAGCAAAACAAGCCAGGCGGCCAGCGGCCAGGCCAGGATGTATCGGGCCCGGCGGCGTCTCATGGCTGGGGTTCCTGGCTTTTCTTCAAACCGAGTTCTTTCCTCAGTTCCTCGGCGGTCGGACCCGGGACAGGGATTTTTTCCGGATCGAAGAGGTCGGGCGAAAGGCCGAGGTTTATGGTTACGGATTCTATCTGGATGACGGCCGAAGTCAGCCCGCCGGTCTTCATTTCCGTCCGGTAAGGCATTTCAAAGCCGCCGACCTCATGGAAGTCGGAAAACACCAGTTCGATGGGCCGGCCGTCACGGTCTTGGCCCAAGGCTTTTATCTGGGCCAGGCTGCGACGGTCCACCCAGAGACGGCTGAAAGAGAGCCGCTCGCCTTGGATTTCGATCACCACGGCTTCCCGGTCGCCGATCTTTTCGGCGCCGACAACCTTGACCAGTTTGATGTCCGCTTCCCACCAGAAGAGGCGGCCGTCGTAAGGCAACCGCTCGCCGTCGCCGTATTTCTTCTTGCCGGTCACCGGCGCGATCAGCCAGGATGCCTGTCCATCGTAGAGAAAATAGGCGGTGAATTCCGGGCCGCTCGGGCCGGCCCCCGGCGCCGGCGTCGAGGCTTCCAGTCTGACTTTGTTTCCCGACCGGAGCAAGGTTACCCGGCCCTTGATCCCGGCCTCGCCCGTCTGCTCGACCTCCTGAATCACGGTCAGGTCCTGAACCTCACGGGCGAATCTCTCCTGCTGGGCCTTGATGTTGTTCAGAACGTCGCCGGGCTGGGGCAGGTCGGCGCAGCCGGCCAGCCATAACAGCACCGCCGGCGCCATCAGAAAACAAGAAGAGATTCCGGTCATGGGGCGGCCCTCGAGATCAGGCTGGGAGAAGGGCTGGTCAGGGTGATCATGGGTCTCCAGGATATAGGACCGGACTCGACGGCGCAAGCGGTTCGAACATCCGTCCTGGCCGTGGTCCTTAAGGTTGTTCGTCCAGGCCGGGCTTGAGGCCCACCCGGGCCGGTTGACGATTGGTCAGATAAATCCCCCCGCACACTAAAACGAGACCCAGCAGCAGCCCGGCCGTAAGTTGTTCCTTGAGAAACAGGGCGCCGGTGAACACGCCGAAAGCGGGGGTAAGGAAAGTGAACACCGACAAGTCGGCGACCGGGTAGATATGGATGAGTTTGAACCAGGTTAAATAGGTAAAGAAGGCCACTATGACCGAAGTATAAAAAAAGGCGGCCAACACCACGGCGCTGATGTCCAGCAGCCACCTGGGTTCCAGGATATAGGCGCAGACTAGGTTTATCGGCGCCGAAAAGACGAGCTGATAGAGAAAAGTATGGATGGGCTTGACCTGGTGGGCCAGGTATTTCTTTATATAAATGGTGGTCGCTCCCCACAGGAAGGCCGCGGTCAGGGCCAGGAGATCGCCCCGGAGCATTTGTAGAGACCAGGATCGGGGTTTGCCTTGAAAGACCAGGCAAACGCCGATAAAGGCCAGGATCAGGCCTATTACCCTGGCCGGTCCCAGTCTTTCCTTGAGCAGCAGGAAGGCGCCGGCGGCCACGACGAATGGCGAACAGTTGACCAGAATGATGGCCCTGGCCGCGTCGGTGTACAGCAGGCCTAGATAGACGCAGACGAATTCCAGCCCAAAGAGCAGGCCGATCATGAAACCGTGAAAAAGCCTTATATCCCGGTGGAAAAGGGGCTCCTTTATCCCGAGGCAATAAGCGACTCCCAAGGCGGAGGCCACCGTGGAACGAAGGAAGGAATTGAAAATCGGGGAAAAACCCAGATTGGCCACCTTGATGGCCGGATAGCTGAATCCCCAGAGCCAGGTCAGCCCAGCCATTATGAGGAAGCCCTTGAGGTCAATATGGTCCTTATGGACCGTCATGCTTGACCACCTCGTCAGTCATCGTTTCGGGCCTCGGCGTGGAAACAAGATTCAATTCCCCGGACGGTCCTCGATTTCCCGCGGGAGGCTTCTCAAACCGTCCGGTCCAGCTTGTACAGGGTCAGCACCAGTCCCAGGGTGCCGATCAGCAGCCAGGCCGGGCCCCACAGCCACAGGACCAGGGGCACGGCCAGATAAAAGCCCCGCATGCCCATGGTGTAATGGGTCGTCCCCAGGTTCAAGGAATGAGCCACTGTGGCGGGCGTCACCAGCGGGTCCCGCTCCGGCGGCACGTTGATCAGCAAGCCCACGTGGTTGTAATAACGGATGGACAAGGAGAAATTAAAAAAGGCGAAGAAGAAATCCAGCACCAGCAGCATGATCTTGATCAGCCAGAGAATCTGGCCGCGGTCGGCCCAAAGGTTCAGCCACTGGGATGAATCAGGCGGCAGGGCGCGACCGAAGAGAAAGGACAAAAGCCCCATGACGATCAGGATGGACGTCGAGGCCAGGAAGGAGGCGGCCATGCTCCAGTTGCGCAGGGTCTGGACGGCCAGGATGTCCCGTCGTTCCTTCATGACCGATTCCACCCAGATGCTGCGGTGGTAATTGGTCAGACCCGTCGAGGTGCTCAACGGGTCCCGCCTGATCTTCCTGATAAGATGAAGATGATAGACCGCCAGCACGACCAGGCAGGCGGCGGCGATCGAAGGTTCCATAAATTGATCGAAGGGCATGGTTCGCTCCCGCTCGCGGTAACGGGGGCCATGATAACATCATCAGGGCCGGCGAGGCGAGTCTGGAGTAAATCGGGCTGTTTCTTGGCTTTCTTGGGAATTGACCGGACTTAAATTTGTTATTCTATCAATATTTTTCAGAGAAATTAGGTTTAGTGTAATTCTATTATAGAAATTTCTTGACACGCCCGGATCTTGCCACTAAAATTCTATATATCGAACCAACCCTGAAGCCAAAGGAGGTCTGGGACATGAAAGCGATCAACTCGAGACTGACACTTGGTGTATTGGCCGCGGCCGTCATGGGCTTGGCCTGGCTGGCTGGACAACCGGTCCAGGCCGCGGACCAGGTCAACCTGACCATCGCCGCCGGATCGCCGGGCGGGGTTTATTTCAAGAATGCCGCGGCTTACGGTGAAATCATCAAGAAAGTCATCCCGGGCGCCTCGGTGACCGTTACCTCCGGCGGCGGCATGGCCAACGCCGAACGGCTCGATTCGGGCGACGCCGACATCGGTATTCTCGAAAACGCCGTGGCCACCCTGGGTTTTCGCGGCGAACCGCCGGCCAAGAAAAAGTACAACTACCGCATGATCGCCGCCTTCAGCGGCCCCAGCCGGGCCCAGGCCATGATCCTGGAAAAATCGGGGGTCAAGCGTTTCGAAGAGATCAAGGCCAAAAAATACCCCTTGAAAGTGGCCATGTTCGAAAAGCATCAGTTGGCCACCCAACAGGCCGAGGCGGTCTTCAACGCCTATGGCATCACCTTTGACGATATCAAGTCCTGGGGCGGGTACGTGACCTTCGGCTCCATCAACGAAGGCTTCCGGCAGATGGAAGACGGCATCGTCGAAATGTGGTTCACGGGCAGCTCCTTCTCGCCCCATCCCAAGTTCATCGAGATGGGGACCAAGCAGAAGTTCCGCCTGCTGCCCATCAGCAAGGAAGTGGCCGAGAAGGTGGGCAAGAAGTTCGGCCAGCCCATCGTCGAGGTGCCGGCGGACATATATAAGGATTTCAACGGGACCAACGAACCCTACTGGACCATGGACACCACCCTTTGTTTCGCCGTCAAGACCAATATGCCCGAGGACGTGGCCTACAAGCTGACCAAGGCCCTGGTGGATTACAAGGACGATCTGTACGCCGTTCATCAGCAGAATAAGTATTATAAACCCGAGACGGCCTGGCAAGGCGTGGGTGAATGCCCGCTCCACCCCGGAGCGGCCAGGTTCTACAAAGAGAAAGGCTATATGAAATAGAGTACGTCAACCGGTTGTTAGTCGGACCCAGCGGAGTTCTCGACGGTGGAAAAAGTCAGTAAATGGGTGATAAGCCTGCTGGCGGCCGGGTTGTCTCTCTTTCATATCTGGGGTGCCATCGGCGGGGTTTATCCGCCCTTTGTCCAGTACCCGGTTCATTTGGGCGTGGTGCTGATGCTGGCCTTCCTGACCTACCGGGCCTGGAAGGTGAAGAAAGAGCCAGGCCAAGTCGAGGACGAGGCGCCCCGGCCCCGCCAGGTGCCGTGGTACGACTGGCTGCTCGCCTTGGCCGTGGTGCCTGTCTTCGGCTACCTGGTCGTCTATCACGACTACGTGGTCGAACGCTGGCCCCTGACCGCTTCCTTTCCCCTGACCTTCTGGGAGATGACCTTCGCATTGGCGGCCATGCTGCTCATCTTCGAGGCCACCCGGCGGATCATGGGCTGGCCCTTGATAATCATCTCGATTGTCTTCCTGCTCTACTGCCGTTTCGGGAACGCCATCCAGTTTTCCCCGGCCCTGCATCATCGCGGTTTTTCGGTCAGGCACATCCTGGATTACATGTACCTGACCGACAACGGCATCTGGGGCCCGGCCGTGGCCGTGGCCGCCACGTACATGGTCCTGTTCGTCATCTTCGGCGCCTTTGTGGAAAAAGGCGGGGCCGCCAGCTTCTTCATCGAGTTGTCTCTGGCCATCGCCGGTAAAACCAAGGGCGGACCGGCCAAGGTGGCCATATTCTCCTCCGGTCTGGTGGGCATGATCACCGGCTCGACCACGGCCAACGTCTACACTACCGGCGTCTTCACCATACCCATGATGAAGAAATTGGGCTACCGGTCCTCTTTCGCCGGCGCCGTCGAGGCTCTGGCCTCGAACGGCGGCCAGATCATGCCGCCGGTCATGGGCGCGGCCGCTTTCATCATGGCCTCGTACCTGGGCATCCCCTATACTCGGATCGCTATTTCCTGCGCCATCCCGGCCATCATCTATTTCGTGGCCCTTTACATTTATATTCACATCGAGGCCGACAAGGTGGGGCTGAAGGGCCTGTCCGAGGAAGAGGTCCCCCGCCTGGGCGAGGTGGTCTTCAAAGGACTGCATCTGATCTCCCCTCTATTGGCTTTGATTGTGTTTCTTCTTCTAGACCTGTCGCCTTTACGGGCGGCCTTTTACGCCATTTTGGTCACGGTGGCGGCCAGTTGGATAAGGAAGGACACCCGCATGGGCCCCAGGGAGATTTGGGGGGCCCTGGTCGGCGGCGGCCTAAACAACGTCTTCATCACCACGGCCTGCGCCGTAGTCGGCTACATCATCGGCACTTTCATCCTGACCGGCCTGGGCATCAACATCACCAGCCTGGTCATCTCTCTTTCCCAGGGCATCTTCTTCCTCAGCCTGGTCTTCATCGCTATCGCCTGCCTCATCCTGGGCATGGGCATGAACACCACGGCCGCGTACATTCTGGTTTCGGTCATCGGCGTGCCCACCCTGACCAAACAGGGCGTGGACCCGCTGGTGGCCCATGTCTTCTGCTTTTATGTGGCCTGTCTGGCCAACATCACCCCACCCGTCTGCCTGGGCGTTTACGCCGGCGCGGCCATCGCCGAAGCCGACATGTGGCAGACCGGTTGGGACGCGGTTAAAATGGGCCTGGTGGCTTACATCCTGCCGTTCATGGTGGCCTATAACCCGGCCATCCTTCTTAAAGGACCGTGGTCCACCATATTCATGGAGACGGCCACGGCCACTCTGGGGACCATTTTCATCGCCTCCAGCATCCAGGGTTGGCTCTGGCGCAAATACAACTGGCCGGAAAGAATCATGGCCCTGCTCGGAGGCTTGGGTATGTTCTGGCCGGGCTTGACCACCAATATCGCCGGCGTGATCCTGGTCAGCGTCATCGTTTATTTTCAAAGGTACTGGACGCCGAAAGCGGAACTGAAACCGACCGCTTGAAGGAGGTCTCGATTTGCCCCCCCGGATTGACCAGGAAAAATGCATCACCTGCGGCCAATGCATCTTCATCTGCGGCCGGGACGTTTTCGCCTGGCGGGCCGCGGAAAACAGAATAAGCCCCACGCGGCCCCAACTCTGCGCGGACTGCTTCGTCTGTTCGAACTCCTGTCCGGAAAAGGCCATCAGGATTCATCGGGTCAAGGTAAAGCCGTCATGACCGATATAAGCGCGCTCAAGAACGGGGTTGTGGAAACGGATGTCCTGGTCGTCGGCGGCGCCGCCGCCGGACTGACCGCGGCCATCGAAGCGACCAAGTACGGCCTGAACGTCGCCTTGATCAACAAGGGCCGGGTCGGCTTCAGCGGCTCGACGCCCACCTCGGACGGCGAAACCGCGGCCATCTTCGAACCCGAGGACACGGTCGAGGGTTTCCTGAGGGAGACCATCGAAGGCGGCGAAGGCTTGAACGATCGCCGCCTGGTCGAAACCCTGATCAGGGAAGGCAACCGGTCCGTGCACTTGCTGGATATATTCGGCGTGCCCTACGTGCGCCGGCCGGACGGCCGACTGGCCATTTACAAGGAACTGGGCCAGAAGTGCGCCCGCACGCCCCCGGTTCACGGCGGCGGCCCGGCCTTCTCTCTGGCCCTGAGAAAAGAAGCCTTGCACCGCCGGGTCAAGTTTTATGAAAACATGATGGCCTGCGAACTCTTCCTGCATGACGGCGCCGTCCGCGGCTGTCTGGCCGTCGGCCAGGAGGACGGCCGTAGTGTGCTCTTTTCGGCCAAGTCCATAGTCC
Organism: Thermodesulfobacteriota bacterium; assembly: GCA_040755515.1. GTDB lineage: Bacteria > Desulfobacterota > Desulfarculia > Adiutricales > JAGVGV01 > JBFMAW01. The sequence continues at coordinate 96,731 of JBFMAW010000016.1, forward strand.
TGGCCTGTGGCAGCGCCACGGACCTTTTCCCTTATGCCACCGCCAGCTTCAAGACCACGGGCGACGGATACTGGCTGGGCTGGCAGGCCGGCCTCGAGTTCATCAACCTCGAATTCATCGAGTTTTCGGTCATGCCCGCGCCGGACGGCCTGCCCTTGTCCAGCGGAGGCATCAAACCCCTGACCGGCCGCGGAGCCAGGTTCTATAACGCCCGGGGCGAACGCTTCATGGAGAAATACGACCCGGAAAAAAAAGAACTGGTCAAGAGATCGGCCCTGGTCCTGGGCCTGTTCCTCGAGATACAAGAAGGCCGGGGACCGGTCTACATGGACGCCACCGCCATTCCGCCGGAACAGTATCACGATCTGGAAGAGGTCCATCACCTGGGCATCCTGCGCCGCCTGCGTGACAGCGGCGTCAAATATAAAGAGGAAAGGTTTCAGTGGATTTCGCCCGCGGTTCATACCTTTCTGGGCGGCGTGCGCATCGATGACCAGGGCCGGACCGCGATAAAAGGCCTGTTCGCCGCCGGAGAAAACGCGGGCGGCGTTTACGGCGCGGACCGGGTGGGCACGTACCTGACCGCCTGCGCCGTCTTTGGCTTCCGGGCTGGGGGGGCCGCGGCCAGGGAAGCCCTGGCCGAGGCTAGACGGCCGCTGCCCTGGCCGGCCGTCGAGGACAAGCTGGCCGACCTGGACAGGCTGGCCGCGCCCAAGGACGGAATCGAACCTGAGACCCTGCGCCGGAAAGTCAAGGAGACCGCGGCCAAGCACCTGGCCTGCGAACGGGATGATGACGGCCTGGGCCGGGCCATCGGAGAGTTTGAAAACATTCTCGACAAGGAAGTGAACGAACTGGAGGTCAAGACCCCCCGGGACGTCATTCCGGCTCTCGAAATAAGGAACCTGGCCCTGACCGGCCGCCTGGTGGCCGAAGCCTGCCGCCGGCGGAAGGAGACTCGAGGGCAGCATCGCCGAACGGATTACCCCTGGAGCAGCGACGAATGGCTCAAGTGGATCATCTTGAAGAAGAGCGATCGAGGCATTGAAGTGAGGCTGGAAGAGGTGGTCTGAGCGCCGAGGCGTCCGCTGAAAGTCTATCTGAGCTGTCTAGGTCATCGGGCCGGCCTGGCCCGAGCCGGATCACGACCGAGGATTAAACGACTGTTACACCAGGGCGATCGAGGCCCGCAAAGAGGGGGAGGACATGACCGTCTTAGCTGAAAGAATCAACTCACTGGGCACGGAGAACGCCTTCAAGCTGGGCGATGACATCGCCCGCTGCGAACGCCTGGGCCGGAAGGTCATCAGGCTCAACCTGGGAGAACCGGATTTCAATTCGGCCGAAAACATCAACCGGGTGGCCATTGACCACATCAACAAAGGCAACTCGCACTATACCAACCCTCAGGGACTGCCCCATTTCCGGGAAAGCATCGCCCGCCACGTGGCCATAACCAGGGGGATTCAGGTCGACCCGGACCGGATAGTGGTTTGCACCGGGGCCAAACCGCCCATTTCCTTTACGATGCTGACCTACGTCAATCCCGGGGACGAGGTCATCTATCCCAGTCCGGGTTTTCCCATTTATGAATCCTGGGTGACTTTCCTAGGCGCCGTGCCGGTGCCCCTGCATCTCGAGGAGAAGAAGAACTTCCGCTTCGACGCCTCGGACCTGGAAAAACTGATCACGCCCAGGACCAAGGTCGTCATTCTCAACTCCCCGTCCAACCCCACGGGCGGGGTCTTGACCGAGGAAGACCTCGAGGGCATCGCCCGGGTCCTGAAGACCAAGGCCTCTCCCGATATCAGGGTCTATGCCGACGAGGTCTACGAAGACATCGTCTTTGACGGCCGGCGGCACCAGAGCATCATTTCCCAGGAGGGCATGGCCCGGAACACCATCCTGGTCAGCGGCCATTCCAAGAGCTACGCCATGACCGGTTGGCGGCTTGGTTACGCCATTCTGCCCACCGTGGAAGAGATGCTGGTCTTCCGCCAGCTCAATATCAATATCGTCTCCTGCACGCCGCCCTTTATTCAGGAGGCGGGTCGGGAGGCCCTGGAGAATCCGGAAAACGAGAAGATCGTCCAGGCCATGGTTCAGGAATTCCAGCGCCGGCGCGACGTGGTGGTGGAAGGACTGAACCGCGTCGAGGGAATAACCTGCAACAAGCCGGAAGGGGCCTTCTACGTTTTCCCCAACATCGGCGGCGCCTGTGAAAAGGTGGGCGCCATCGAGGCGTACGAACGGCTGCCCAGGGAGAAGAGGGCCGCCACCAGCCCGTCCACTCTATTCCAGATGTTCGCCCTGTATCACCACGGCGTGGCCACCATGGACCGCCGCTCCTTCGGAGTCATCGGCAGCGAAGGTCTGCACTTCCTGCGCCTGTCCACGGCCACGGACCTGGAATCGCTCAAGGAAGGCGTCCGTCGTCTCGAGGCGGCCTCCCAGGACCGGGACGGCTTTCGTAAGTTCATGGCCGAGGGCCTATATTACTGAACCGGCGGGCGGCGGTGAAATCATTTTCACCCGGTCAGCGGTTCATAAGAAACCAGGACATTCAATATTCAATATAAAAAGTACTGATTAGAACCTTGTCAGGATCGAGAAAGAAAGGAAGAGAGAGTTATGAGTAAGGAAGAGGTTTTCAACCGGCTGCGGGAAGGCATCATCGGCGGGGACGGGCAGGGCACGGTGGCGGCCACCGAAGCCGGATTGGCCGGGAACGTTCCACCGCTCGAGATGATCGACCGGATGACCGAAATCATGAAGGAGGTGGGCCGGAAATTCGAGGACGGCGAACTGTTCCTGCCGGAAATGATCCTGGCCGCCGACACCTGGAAAAAGGCCGTGGCCGTCCTCGAACCCAGTTTGGCCGCCGGTGGGACCCAACAGAAGAAGGCCGGCCGCATCGTCATCGGCACGGTGCAGAGCGACATCCACGACCTGGGCAAGAATATCGTGGTGGCTTTCCTGAAGACGGTCGGGTTCGATATAATGGACCTGGGCAACGACGTCCCGTCCTCGAAGTTCATCACCGCGGCCGAGGAATTCCAGGCGGACATCATCGGCATGTCCGCCCTGCTGACCACGACCATGCCTTATCAAAAGACGGTCGTCGAATACCTTAAAACCAAGAACCTGAGGAACAAATATAAGGTGATCGTGGGCGGCGGCCCGGTGAATCAATCCTGGGCCGACGAAATCGGGGCGGACGCCTATGCCCGGGACGCGGCCGCCGCGGCCAAGCTCTGTCTGAGCCTGGTCAAGGCCTGAGCTACAATCCGACCATAAGACCAAGGAGTCGAGTCATGATCAGTTTTTCCGAAGTGGTTAAGAGAGCGGTCAGCGGTCCCATCTGCACGGAAAAAGAGTTCGATATGGAGATCCTCGTGCCCGAACTGCGGCGCGTGGTCAAAAAATACGAGATCAAATACGACCCCAAGAACCCCATCCCCTCCGACGATGGCCTGGCCGACCGGATCTGGGCCGCCGCGGTCGAGTTCTATACCCGGGTGGGTTCGTACTGCACCAGCAGCGAGCGCCGGATCATTTTCACGCCCGAAGAGATACAGGACGCCCTGATCACGGCCAACGAAGGCGTCTGGCTGGGCGAAGGCAACGAGCGGAGCCTGTTGAAATGGCGCAAACCCGAAAGCACCGAAAGGCCGTTCCTGTCCCTGGGCGCGGCCGGGGCGCCGGTCACCACCGAGGACATCCTCGCCCGGGTGGCGCTGGGCTTCGCCAAAATACCGTTCTCGAACGGCATGACCACGCCCGGACTGACCTTCATTGACGGTCAACGCACCATGTCCGGCAGCCCCCTCGAGATGGAGGCGGCCATCCGCAACGTCAAGCTGGTCCGGGAAGCCTGCCGCCGCGCCGGCCGTCCCGGCCTGCCCATCATGAACGGCCTGGCCACCGCCGGCACGGCCGCCGCCACCATCGGCGCCAGCCACTTCGGCATGCGCACCTCGGACATCTGGGAACTGGGGGCCATCGCCGAGATGAAGGTCAACTTCGAACTCTTGAACAAGGCGACTTATCTGCAGGCCTGGGGCGGCAACAGCCTGGGCGAGACCGGGCCGGTCCTGGGCGGCTGGTTCGGCGGCCCCGAAGGCCTGGCGGTGGGCTTGACCGCGTACCATCTCCATACCCTGCTGGTCCACCGCTCGGTCTTCCAGCACCCCTTCTCGACCCATTTCAAATACGGCTGCAACACCGGCCGGGACCTGATCTGGGTCTTTGCCCTCAACAGCCAGGCTTGCAGCCGCAACAGCCACTGGCCGGTCCTGAGCCTGGTCTATACGGCCGGAGGGCCCATGACCGAGATGTACTTCCAGGAAGCCACGGCCTGGACCCTGGCCTGTATCACCGGCGGTACTGTCGTGGAAGTGGGCGGCGTGGCCAAGGCCATCAACCCCGACCATTTGACGCCCCTCGAGCCCATGTTCGCCGGCGAAGTCGCCCTGGCCGCGGCCGAAGCCGGCATGACCCGCCGGCAAGCCAACGAAATCGCCCTGGACCTTCTGCCCAAGTACGAAGCCAAGATCAAGGGCGACCCCAACCTGACCATCGGCCGGAAGTATCAGGAACTCTACAACATGGACACCCATGAGCCTTGCTCCGAGTACGTGGACTTATATCGCCAGATGAAAAAGGAAATGAGCCAGTACGGCATCAAGTTCAAATACGATTTCCCGACCAGATGAGCGGAGAACGGGTCATGGATAAGGAAGCGGTTAGAAAACTTCAGCCCCGGGAGATTCGGTCCCTGATCCGAAAACGTGAATTCACGGGTTCGACCGAGGGCTGCGCCGAAGATTACGCCCAGGCCAACCTGGTGGTGCTCCCGGCCCGGAACGCCTTCGATTTCCTTCTCTTCTGCCAGCGCAATCCCAAACCCTGCCCGATCCTGGAGGTGACCGAACCGGGAGTATCCGTCCTCCGGGACTTGGCCGAAGGAGCGGACATCCGCACCGACCTGCCGCGGTACCGGGTTTACGAAAAGGGAGAGTGCGTGGCCGAGCCCGAGGACATCGGGGCGTACTGGCGGGATGACTTAGTGGCCTTCCTGATCGGTTGCAGTTACTCCTTCGAGTCGGCCCTGCTCAAGGCCAGGATCAGGCTCCCCCACATCGAACTCGGGGAGATAGTTTCGGTGTACATCACCAAAGTGCCGTGCCAGCCGGCCGGCATCTTCCACGGCCCCCTGGCGACCAGCATGAGGCCCATCAAGCGGGACCAGGTGATCAGGGCCGTCCAGATCACCTCACGCTTCCCCGGCGTGCACGGGGCGCCGGTCCACATCGGCGATCCGGCGCCGCTCGGTCTGGCCGACCTGAGCCGGCCGGACTTCGGCTGGGTTCCCCAATTCGCCGAGGACGAAGTGCCGGTCTTCTGGGGCTGCGGCGTGACGCCGCAGGCCGTGGCCATGAAAGCCAAGGTGGACTTCATGATCACCCACTACCCCGGACACATGTTCATCACCGACCGGCTGTCCGAGGAGTTCGCCGTGATCTGAGGGTGGACCGGAACCTAGCGACTACATCAAGAGAGGTTTGGCATGGACGATTTTGAAGTCTTGAAAACCGAAGTGCTGATCATCGGCGGAGGCGGCGCCGGAGCGAGGGCCGCCATCGAAGCCCGCGGTCAGGGCGCCGAAGTCCTGCTGGTGAGCAAGGGGCCGATATCCAATTCCGGTCTGACGCCGCTGGCCTATCCGTCGCTGCAGGCCGCCTTCGGCTACAGCGACCCCCGGGACAATCCCGACGTTCATTACCACGACACCATCGAGATCGGCCGCTTCCTGGCCGATCAGGACCTGGCCCGGGCCCTGACGGACGAGATAATCCCGCGGGTGCACGACCTCGATCAATACGGGGTCAAGTTCAAGAAAACCGACGACGGCAGATTTTTCCAGGTCCATCATCCCGGCCAGAGCTACCCCCGCAACCTGTTCATCGACAAAGGCGGCTTCGGTCTCATCCACGGCCTGAAGCGGGAAGTCAAACGCCATCCGGAAATAAAGGTGATGGAGGACTTCTGCGTCTCCCGCCTGCTTATGAACCAGGGCGAGGTGGTGGGGGCCTTCGGCCTGAACATGCCCGACGGCAAGTTCTACGCCCTCGAGGCCAAGGCCACCATCCTGGCTTGCGGCGGGTACGAGGAACTGTGGGGTAACACGGACACGGCCCCGGACTCGACCGGCGACGGCGTGTACCTGGGCTATCAGGCCGGCGCCGACGTGATAGACATGGAAATGGCCCTGTATTACCCGGCCGCCTTTGCCTGGCCCGAGGCGGTGAAGGGAGTTCTCATCCAGTATGAGACTTTCCTGGCGCCGGATAAACTGGATTACCGTCTGGTCAACAAGTTCGACCAGGAGTTCCTCCCGCCCGGCCCGCCGCCGGTCCGCGACACCTTGATGCGACTGATGTTCACCGAGATCGAAGAAGGCCGCGGAACGGAGCATAACGCCGTGTACATCGATCCCCGCCCGTCCAGCAAGACCCCGGAAGAGATCGAGAAGATCATAGAATTGCTGCTGACGGTGCCGGACCGCAACCTCAAGTCCCTGGGCATTGACATCCGCAAGGACCGCCTCGAGACCGTGCCTTCGATTCACTACTGCCTGGGCGGGGTGCACATCAACGTCCGGACCGAGAGCACGGTCCCGGGCCTCTACGCCGCGGGTGAAAACGCCAGCAACGTGCACGGCGCCAACAGAATTTCCGGCAATGCCCTGGCCGAAACCCAGGTCTTCGGCCGTCGCGCCGGCCTGTACGCCTCCCAATACGCCAAGACCAGGAAGCAGCCGTCTTTCCTGGTCCAGGAGGTCAAGGACGATCTGGCCCGCTGGCAAGCCTTCCAGGTCAAGAAGAAGGACGGCGTCCGGGCCCACGTCCTGCGCAAGGAAATGAAAGCGGCCATGGACCGGTACCTGGGTCCCAATCGCCGCCAGGCGGGCATGGAGAAGGCCCTGGATATCATCCTGGACTTGAGGCGGAACGGCCTGCCCCAGGTGGAAGCCGTGCCGGGAAGGGTTTTCAACGCCGATTGGCGCATGGCCATGGAAGTGGCCATGACCCTGGATTTGGCCGAATTGGTGATTAGGTCGGCCCTCTTCCGCCGGGAGACGCGCGGACATCACTTCCGGCCTGATTGTCCTGAAGTCATGGCCGAGCCTCGACACACCCTGGTCAAGAGAGAAGGCCAGGCAATAGCGGTCACCTACAAACCGGTTAGAAAACTTCAGGCCTAGGGTGAGACTATGAGCGATAACATTATTCCAGTCAAAGTGGCCAGATCGGCTGAAGCAGATGGTCCAGCCAGGGTTGATTCCTTTCAGGTCCCCTGGACCGCGGCCATGACCGTTCAAACCATGCTGAGGTACATCTTCGAAAACCTGGACCCCACCCTGGCCTTCCGTGACTTTCGGTGCGGCCGCGGGGTCTGCAACACCTGCCGGGTCAAGGTCAACGGCGCGGTGAAGAGGTCCTGCGAGACCCCGGTCAACCCCGGAGTCGAGATTCTGGTCGAACCCGCGTCCAGCCGGGTGATAAAGGACCTGGTGGTGGCCTTTGATTGAGCCTCCCCGCCGGTCCCCCCGGTCATCGGCCGGGCCGGACCGGATGTGGGCAGGCCATCCCATCAACCTGAATCGTGAAGGGTGAGGTGGACGGATGGAAAGAATGAACGTGGCCGGCGCCATTGATCTGCACATTCATACCAATCCCGACTTGATAGACCGCATCGGCGACGACCGGGATATCGTGCGCAACGCCTTGGCCGCCGGCATGCTGGGCGTGCAGCTCAAGGGCCACAGCGAACCGACCGTCAGCCGGGCCATACTGATGCGGAAGGAGTTCCCGGGTATTCATGTCTTCGGCGGCATAGTCTTGAATCGGTACGTGGGCGGCATCAATCCCTACGCCGTGGAAACGGCCTTGAAGAAAGGCGGGAAATCGGTCTGGATGCCCACGGTGGACGCCAATTACCACGCCAAGAAATATGGACGCACCGGACGATACACGGTGCAGGAGCTGGACGCCAAGGGCAGCGAGGTCGGCATAACCATCCTCGATGAAGACGGCCGGCTGATCGAGGCGGTCTTCGAGGTCCTGGACCTGGTCAGTCAGTTCGACGCCGTTCTGGGGACGTGCCATCTTTCGCCCGAGGAGATCGTCAAGCTCATAGACGCGGCCCGGGCAAGAAAGGTCCAGAAGATTCTCCTGACCCATCCCTTCGTGAAGGTGCCGGGGGTGACCATCGAGTTTCTCCAGACTGTCATCCCCAAGGGCGTGATCGCCGAATTCGGTTACTGCACCATCTCGCCCATGTGGGCCGACGCCAAGATCGATTACGTCCGGGACGCCATCAAGACCCTGGGCGCCGGCAACTGCGTCATCATGAGCGACACGGGACAGATTCACAACGCCTGGCCCCACGAGGCCTTGCGCATCTTTGCCCAGAGCCTTTACGAAAAGGGCGTCACCCAGAAGGAACTCGAGACCATGATGATCGCCAATCCCAGGCAGCTTATGGGCATCTGACATGGGCCAGAAGGATTATTCTTATATCGGTTGTTCCGTGAACAGGCCCGATTCCCTGGATAAGGTCCTGGGCCGGGCCGTTTACTCGGAAGACATCGCTCTGCCCGGTCTGCTCCACGGCCGCGTTCTCCGGGCGGCCGTGCCCCATGGACTAATCGAGGAACTGGACGTCGAGCCGGCCCGTAAAATGGACGGCGTGGCCTGCGTCCTGACGGCCAAGGACGTGCCGGGCGACAACCGCTACGGCATCGCCTTTGCCGACCAGTGGGCCTTGTCCGAGGACCGGGTGATCTCGACGGCCGACGCGGTGGCCCTGGTGGCGGCCGAGACCGAGGAAATCGCCCGGGACGCGGTCAAGGCCATCCGGGTCAAATATCGGCCGCTGCCGGTCCTGACCGACTGTCATCAGGCCATGGCCGAAGGCGCTCCCCAGTTGCACCCCGGCAAAAAGAACAACGTCTTCATGCACACCAAGGTCCGCAAGGGTGACCTCGAGGCCGGTTTCGCCCAGGCGGCGGTTATAGTCGAGAACACCTACAAGACCCAGGTGACCGACCACGCCTATTTGGAAACCGAAGCCGGCGTGGGCTGGATTGACCCTCATGGCGACCTGGTCATCTGGAGTTCCTGCCAGTACCCTTTCCGCGACCGCCGCCAGGTGGCCTCGGTGCTGGGATTGAACCAGAACCGGGTCCGGTGCATTCGGGCCGTCACCGGCGGAGCCTTCGGCGGCAAGGAAGACGTGACCGTGGAAGTGGCCCTGGGCCTGTTGATCCACCATACCCGGCGTCCGGTGCGGCTGATCTTCGATCGGGAGGAATCCCTGACCACCCAGACCAAGCGGCACGCCATCGAAATCTGGACCAAATGGGGCGCGACCCAGGACGGCCGGCTCAGCGCCATGGAAGGCCTGGTCTGGGGCGACACCGGAGCCTATGCCGGCCTGGGTCCGTTCGCGGTCAAGAAATGCGGCATCCACCTGGCCGGACCGTATTATATCCCCCATATCAAGGTTGACGTCTGGTCGGTCCACACCAACAACGTCATCGCCAGCGCCATGCGCGGCTTCGGCGTGCCCCAGGCGGCTTTCGCCCATGAAAGACAGATGGACGAACTGGCCCGGCGGCTGGGCATCAACCCGTTGCGCTTCAGGCTGATGAACGCCCTGGACGCGGGCCTGTCCACTCTGACCGGCCACGTCATGGGTCCGGACGTCGGCATCAAGGCCTCCCTGGAGAAAATCCGGGAAGAGGTCCTGGATGATCCTTCGCTGCGGCGCTACTGGGAGGATCTGTCATGAAAAAGAGAGGTATCGGCGTCGGCTGCATGTACTATGGCCTGGGCTACGGCTACTCCCGGCCTGATTTCGCCTCGGCCACCATCGAAATCTGTCAGGACGGCTCGGTCATCGTCCGCACCGGCCAAGTGGATTACGGCCAGGGCTCGGACGCCATCTTTTGCCAGATAGCGGCCGAGGAACTGGGCGTGAAGTACGAAAACGTGACCATCATAGCCGCCGACACGGCCACCACCCCGGATTCCGGCCCCACTTCGGCCAGCCGGCTGGTTTACGTGGGCGGGAACGCCGTGATCAAAGCCTGCGCCGCCTTGAAAAAAACGCTCCAGGCCGTGGCCCGCGCTCTTCTCGAAGCGGAAAAGGAAGAGGACGTGGTCATGGCCAGAAACGAAGTATACGATCGAAACCGGCCCGAAAATAAAATCTCCTTCGCTCGGCTGGCCATGGCCTGCCACCAGCGCGGGGTTCAGATCGTGGAAACGGGCTGGTACGACAACATGACTCCGGACGTGGACCCCGAGACCGGGCAGGGGGACGCCTACGCGGCTTACTGTTGGGCCGCTCAATTGGCCGAAGTGGAAGTGGACACGGATACGGGCCAGGTCGAGGTCCTGCGGTTGATCGCGGCCCACGACGTGGGCAAGGCCATCAACCCCTGCGCGGTGGAAGGCCAGATCGAAGGCGGCGTGGTCATGGGGCTCGGCTACGCCCTGACCGAGGAGGTCAAGAGCGCGGGCGGATACATCAAAACCAGGACTCTGGGCGAATACACGGTGCCGACCAGCCTGGACGTGCCCGAAATCGAGCCTCACATCGTCGAGGTTCCGACCCCCGGCGGTCCTTACGGCGCCAAGGGCCTGGGCGAACCGGCCTTGATACCCACGGCGCCGGCCGTCATCAACGCCATCTGTAACGCCCTCGAGGTCCAGATAACCGATATGCCGGCCAACCTGGAAAACGTTTTTCGGGTTATGCAAGCCCGGGACCGGACCGGCCGAGGGCGGGAGATTTGAAATGCAGAACTTTAGATTTCACTCGGCGGGCTCGCTCGAGGAAGCCCTGGACTACCTGGCCGAGAGCCGGGGCCTGTGCAAGGTCATAGCCGGGGGCACGGATTTGATCCCGATGCTGCGCGAGGAATCGGTCCGGCCCGACCACGTGCTCGACCTCATGGAAGTGACGGAAATCCGCGGCGTCTCCGAGACCGAAGACTCCCTGGTCATCGGGTCGACCACCACCTTCGCTCGAATCGTCGACTCGGAGGCCGTGCGGCGCCATCTGCCTTTGCTGGTCGAGGCCGCCGCCTCGGTGGGCGGCCCGCAGATTCGCAACCGCGGCACCATAGGCGGCAACCTGATGACCTGTTCGCCGGCCGCCGACGTGCTGCCGGTGATCGTCTGCCTGAACGGCGTCCTCGAACTGAGTTCGGCCAGGAACGGGGCCAGGCTTCTGCCCGTGACCGAAGTCATCACCGGTCCCTATCAGACCCTCCTGAAACCCGATGAAATGCTGACCCGGATAATCATCAAGAAGCCGCCGGCGGCAGCCAGGACCGCCTTTTTCAAGCTGGGCCGGCGCAAGGCCCTGGCCCGGGCCAGGCTCAACCTGTCCCTGGTGCTGGCCCTGGACAAGGACGAGACCGTGTCCGAGTTCAGGGTGGTCCCGGGCGCGGTCATGCCCGTGGCCCGCAGGGTCAAGGCGGCCGAAGAAAGGTTGATCGGCCGCAAGCCGGATCAGGGACTGATAGACCAGGCGGCCAGAGACCTGACCCGGGGCGTTTTCGAAGTCACCGGCCGGCGCTGGTCCACCGAATACAAGGAGCCGGTGCTGAAAAACGTCTTCAAGCGGATGGTCAGGCAACTGGTCGACGCCATCGTTAAATGAGAAGGGAAGCCTATGTCCGAGGGCATCGAAAAAGTCAAACTGAGTTTCAAAGTCAACGGCCGGCCGGTCGAGGTCATGGTCAAACCCACTTGGACCCTGCTGCGGGTGCTGCGGGAAGAGCTGCGGTTGACCGGGACCAAGAAGGGCTGCGAACAGGGCGACTGCGGCGCCTGCACGGTCATCCTGGACGGCCAGGCCGTTGATTCCTGCCTGGTTCTATCCCTCCAGGCCGAAGGCAAGGAAGTGGAAACGGTGGAAGGTCTGGGCACGGCGGCAAAATTGAGCCGCCTGCAGGAAAGCTTCCTCGAACATGGCGCGGTCCAGTGCGGCTTCTGCACGCCGGGCATGTTGATGTCGGCCACGGCCCTCTTGCGGAGAAATTCCCGTCCCAGCCTGGAGGAGATAAAAGTTGGTCTTTCCGGGAACCTGTGCCGTTGCACCGGTTACGCCAAGATCATCAAGGCGGTCAAAGCCGCCTCGGCCGAATGAAGGAGACAGTTCAATGAGCAAGAGAAGAGCCATCAAACCGGACAATCACGACCACTGGCCGTTCCTGTCCTTACGTGACTTCCTGGCCTTTCTGGACCAGAACGACCGGCTGCTCCACGTGGAAAAGGAGGTGGACGCCAAACTCGAGATCGGCGGAATTTCCCGCCGGCTGCTCGAGGAAGGCTCGGACAAGGCCGCCATCTTCTGGAACACCACGTCCTCGGCCGAAGGCTGGCACGTCGAGCCGCCGCATGAGGTCCTGGTGGAAGGCGTCCACCGGCACATGCGGATGTTCGAGGACATCTTCAACGTGTCTAAAAAGGACATCTACAAGAACTGGTTCGAGAAGGTCAGGAAGCCCATCGAACCGGTCGTGGTCAAGGACGGACCCTGCCAGGAGGTCATCCTGGAAGGGGACGACGTGGACCTGCAAAAGATTCCGATAGAATGGTGCGGCTCGCGCCAGGGCGGCCCCTTCATCAGTCTGGGCTGCTGTTTCCTCAAGCATCCGGACACGGGCGTGATCAACGGCGGCGTTTACCGGCTGCACGCCAAGAGCCGGAACCACACCGGCATCCTGATCGTGCCTCACCAGCACAGCGCGGTCATCTACGCCAAGTACGACCTGCTGAAACAACACATGCCCATGGCCGTGGCCATCGGCACCGACCCGCTCCTGCCCATAGTCTGCGCCGCACCCTTCCCGGTCAGCTATTCCGAACTGGCCGGCTGGGGCGCCGTGCAGGGCCGGCCCATGGAGATGGTCAAGTGCAAGACCTTGGACCTGCTGGTGCCGGCCCAGGCCGAATACATTCTCGAGGGCGAAGTCCTGCGGGACGTCCGGGAAATGGAAGGACCCTTCGGCGAGTATACCGGCTTCTATTCCGGCGTCCGGGACCTGCCGGTCTTCAAGGTCCACTGCGTCACTCATCGTAAGGACCCGATCTACAACACCGTGACCATCGGCAAGCCGCCCAGCGAAGGCAACACCCTGACCGAAATGGGCTTCGGTCTGGAACTGGCCCGCGGCGTCCGGGAATACCTGCCGGAAGTGACCGGCGTCCGCTCGATGATGACCCACGGCCTGGTCACCGTGATCCAGATTGACAAGCAGCGCCGCTATAAAGGCATCGCCATGCGCGCCGGCAACATGGTCTGGACCATGAAGTCCCACGTCAAGCAGGTCTTCGTCGTGGACGACGACATTGACATCTGGAACAACGACGATATCCTGTGGGCCTTCGCCACCCGCTGCCAGGCCCACAAGGACGTGGTCATCATTCCCAACGTCTCGGGAGTCCGACTCGATCCGTCCGAACCTCACGGCGGAGAAGAAGGCCTGAGCTGCAAGATGATCATGGACTGCACCGAGCCCTTCCCGCCCCTGCACGCCCCGTACATGCGCGGCCAGGCCGTGCCCGACCCGGCCACGGTGGAGAAGGTGGCCAAGAAATGGTCCGAATATTTTCCGGATCGGAAATAACGGGGAGAAGGGATGATCAACCGATGTCCGATGAATCCCAGAGCCGGATCACCTATTCCGAAAGACCGGTGAAGCTGACGCCGGAAGGGTTGGTTTGTAGCTGCGGCGCCATGATGCAGTTCTTTACCAACCACGTCAGCGAACGGGAAGGCCGGATAGTGTCCAAGGTGTACGTCTGCTCCAAGTGCAACAACGAGGCCGGGATCAAGGTCGAAGGCGATCTTTATCAGGCCTGAACCGGACCGGCGCGCCCGACCGTAGCCGTAGGCGCCCCTTCGTCCGGGTGTTGGAGCAGGATGATGTTTCCAGGCCTCGACTTTTAAAGGGGCGCGGCGTGTCCCGTCCCTGGAGGGAACGATGATAGACCTGACCATCAATGAGGTTCAGCTCGAGCGGGCCGTCGAGCGGGCCCGGGAAAAGAACATAATCATCCCTACCTTCAAGCAGCAGAAAAACCCGGAGTTGATTCCGGAGCGGATCAAGGCCGAGCTGAACAAGATCGGACTCTGGGACAGTAACAGCTACAATCTTTTCCGGATAACCTGGAAGAACGAGCCCAAGGAAAAAGGCGGCGGATTCGGCCCGGTCAACTACATGGAGATACCGTCCGAGCTTTCCGGGGTGGAGGCCAGAATTATCGCCCTGATAGGGAAATGGTTCCCCACCGGCGCCCACAAGGTCGGCGCCACCTACGGCTGCCTGGTGCCCAGGCTGGTGACCGGACAGTTCGATCCCACCCGCCATAAGGCGGTCTGGCCTTCCACGGGCAATTTCTGCCGGGGCGGAGCCTATAACGCCACACTGCTGGCCTGCGAGTCCATCGCCATCCTGCCCGAGGGAATGAGTCGGGAAAGGTTCGACTGGTTGTCCAAGGTGGCCGGTGAAGTCATAGCCACCCCGGGCTGCGAGAGCAACGTCAAGGAGATTTTCGACAAGTGCTGGGAATTGCGCCAGACCCGGAGCGACGTTTTCATCTTCAACCAGTTTGACGAGCCGGGCAATCACCTCTGGCACTACGAAGTCACCGGTCACGCCCTCGAGGAGGTCCTCCAGAAGATCATGTCCGGACGCGACCGCCTGGCCGGTTATGTCTCGCACACCGGCTCGGCCGGCACCATAGGCGCGGGCGACTACCTCAAGGAAAAGTTCCCTCACGGCAAGATCGGCGCGGGCGAAGCCCTCCAATGCCCGACCCTGCTGAGGTGCGGGTACGGCGACCACCGCATCGAAGGCATAGGCGACAAGCACGTGCCCTGGATACATAACGTCCGGAACACCGACCTGGTCATCGCCGTGGACGATCAGGCCTGCGTCAACCTTATCCGGCTCTTCAACGAACCGGCCGGCTGGGAATATCTGCGGAAACGCTCGGTCGGCGAAGACCTGATCAGGCAACTGCCTCTCCTGGGCATTTCCAGCGTGGGCAATCTGCTGGGCGCCATTAAATTCGCCAAATACTACGAACTCACCGGCCGGGACATAGTCACCACGGTCTGGACCGATTCCATGGACCTTTACCAGACCAGGCTGAAGGAACTCGAGGAGGTTCGCGGCCCTTATACCGAGTTGGACGCGGCCGGTGATTTTCATCGTTATTTGATGGGCGAATCCATAGCCAACGTGCGCGAACTCGGTCATTACGACCGCCGTCAGGTTCACAACCTGAAGTACTTCACCTGGATCGAGCAGCAAGGCAAGGACCTGGGCGAACTCAACGCCCAGTGGTTCGACTACCCGGAATACTGGGACCGCATTCACGGCCAGGTCGAGGAAATAGACTGCTTGATCGAAGAGTTCAACCGGCGCACCGGCCTGCTTTGAGGGGCCCCATGCGGCGAGGGGAAAACCATCTCACCGGGTTTGAATGTATTCGCTGCGGCCGGAAATATCGGCCGGACGAGGTCACCTATACCTGCCCGGACTGCGGCGGCAACCTCGATGCCGGTTATGACTACCAGGCCATCGCCCGAGTCATATCCCGGGCGACCCTGGCCGCCGACGCCGAACAATCTGTCTGGCGGTATAGGCCTTTCCTGCCGCTGACCCTGGCCGAGTCGCCGATATCGCTGCGCGTGGGCCTGACGCCCTTGACCAGGGCGGCCAACCTGGGCCGGGACCTGGGACTGGAACGCTTCTATCTGAAGAACGACTGGCTGAATCCTTCCGGTTCGTTCAAGGACCGGGCCAGTTTCGTCATATTGGCCCATTGCCTGGGCGCGGATATCAAACATATTTCCGCCGCTTCCACCGGCAACGCCGGCACCTCCATGGCCTGTCTGGCCGCGGCGGCCGGAATGCCGGCCGTCATCTTCATTCCCCACACCGCGCCCCGGCCCAAGATCGCCCAGCTCCTGACCTACGGGGCCAGGGCGGTGTTGGTGCGGGGGGATTACGGACAGGCCTTCGACCTGTGTGAAAAGGTTTCGACCCGGCTCGGCTGGTTCAACCGTAATACCGGGACCAATCCTTACACCCGCGAAGGCAAAAAGACGGTCTCTTATGAAATCTGGGAACAACTGGGTTACAATCCGCCGGAATGGGTGGCCGTTTCCGTGGGCGACGGCAACATCATCAGCGGGGTGTACAAAGGTTTCTACGACCTGAAGCAGGCGGGCCTGACGGATCGAGTGCCCCGGCTGCTGGGCGTTCAAGCCGCCGGCAGCGCCGCCATAGCCCAGGCCTTTCACGGCGACGGAGTCATCAGGCGCGTCGAGGCCCACACCATCGCCGATTCCATCTCCGCCACCATGCCCAGCGACGGCGAGGCGGCCTTGAAGGCGGTCCGGCGATCGCGCGGGACCTTCGTCGCCGTGGACGACGAGGAGATTCTCGATAGCCTGCGGCTTTTGGCGGAGAGGGAAGGGGTTTTCGCCGAGCCTTCCGGCGTGGCCGCCCTGGCTGGAGTCATAAGGCTCGTCCGGGAAAAGACCATCGGAAACGATGAATCGGTGGTCCTGATCGTCACCGGTTCGGGGCTCAAGGACGTCGAGAGCGCCCTCAAGGTGGCCGGCCGGCCCCTGACCGTCGACCCGGACCCGGAAGAGGCCGTCCGCCTCTTCCTTGACCAGCCGCCCCTCTGACCAACCGCCCACTCCATCCGGGCCTGGCCCCCGCCTTTACCAGATTCTACTATGGCTGGCTGGTGGTGGCCGTTTGTTTTGTCACCATCTTCCTGGCCCTGGGCATTCGTTATTCCTTCGGGGTCTTCTTCGTGGCCATTCTAAGTGAATATCCCTGGGGTCGGGGCGAGACGGCCGGAGCCTTCTCTCTGGTCCTGGTGGTCCACGCCTTGTGTTCGCCCCTCTCCGGCACCTTGGTTGATCGCCTGGGACCACGTCTCTTTTTTCCCTTCGGGGCGGCCCTGCTGACTATCGGTCTGGTGGTGGCCAGTCGGACCTCGGCCTTATGGCATCTCTACCTCAGCCTGGGTCTGATCGTCGCCGCCGGCGTCAACACCTTATCCCACACTCCCAACATGACGGTCATCGCCAAATGGTTTGTCCGGAAGAGAGGCTTGGCCAGCGGTATGGTCATGGCCGGCATAGGCGGCGGGACCCTGGTCTTGGCCCCATTCATTCAATTCCTGATCGATAAGTTGGGGTGGCGGTCGGCCTTGCTGGTTCTGGCCGCCTTGGTCTTCAGCGTGATCATGCCTTTGACCGCGCTCTTCCATCGGCGTTCACCCCAAGAAGTGGGTCAGTTTCCCGACGGTCACGAACCGGACCGACCAGGACCGCGACCGGCGAAAACAAAGGCGGCTCCGGCCGTCCGGCGGACGGCGCGGATTTGGACCTGGAAGGCGGCCTTGGGCAGCCGGGTTTTCTGGTGGACCAATGTTTCCTCCTTCACCACCGGCGTAGTGTTGCAGACCATAGTGGTGCATCAGGCGGCCCGGATGGTGGACGCCGGTTATTCCCAGATATTGGCCGCCGCCCTCGTGGGCTTGGTCGGATTATTCGGAGCAGTCGGCGGAATCCTGGGCGGATACCTCTCCGACCGGCTGGGCCGGGTCAGGGCCTTCAGCCTGGGGAGCGCTTCGGCGTTCGCGGGTATCTTATGTTTCCTGTTGGTGAGGAGCGCCGACTCGCCTTACTGGCTGGCCGGCTACGTGATAGGTTACGGCCTGGGTTACGGATCGCTGTCGCCGCTCCAAGCCAGTTTCGCCGGCGACGTTTTTTCCGGACCACATCTGGGCGGCATCATCGGGACCTTGTCCACCGGGTACGGATTGGGCGGCGCCCTGGGCGTGTTCCTGGGCGGGTTGTTCTACGATCTGACCGGCGGCTACACCGTCCCGCTCCTTCTGGTTCTTCTGGCCCTGGTTCTGGGCTACGGCGCCCTTTGGCGGGCCGACAGGCTCAACCAGAAGACGACTTCTTGACCAGGGGGAGTACAGAATCATGACCATGGACCGTATCATTCGGCGAATCCGCTTTATAAAAGGACGGATTTGAGATAATCTTTTCCCATCGCTTTCGATGTTTCACCAGGCTCTTCCATCTCCGGAAAGGCCTTTAGAGGCGAACCTTGAAGCCTCGAGGAGGTCTCGGCGTGACCGAACCCTTGAAGCGCGTGCGGCTGAAGACTAAAGCCGAAACCCTGAACTTCCAGGCCGAGGCGGTCTGGATAGGCGCCGATCTCCTGGTCATGATCTGGGGCGGCGACCGGCCGCATATCGGCGCCGTGGCCGCGGCGCAGCCCCGCCCGAGCCTGAAGGACCCGTCCGTGACCAGCGCCACGGCCTCGGTCCTGGCTTTCCTGGGCCATAAGGAGGATGTTCTGGCCAAGATGGCTTCCGAGGCCCTGGCTTCGGCCCTGAACACCAACGTGGTGGTGGCCGCCGGCCTGCACTGGGACAATCTGGACGAGCCGGGCATCCGCCGGGTCATGGAAAACGCGCGGCAATTGATAAAAGACCTGATACGAAAACTCGGAACCTGAGGAGGAGCGGACTTGCGTCCTTTGGTGGTGGGCATTTCCGGCGCCAGCGGCGTTATTTACGGCGTGGAGACCTTGAAGGCCTTAAAAGAACTCGGCCAGACCACTCACCTGATCATGAGCGAGGCGGGAGAGAGAAACCTGCGTCTGGAGACGGAGTATACTCCGGAACAGGTCCGGGGTCTGGCGGACGTGGTGCACGACATCAACAACGTGGCCGCGGCCGTGGCCAGCGGTTCTTTCCTGACCCGGGGCATGATCGTGGCCCCCTGCACCATTAAGACCCTGTCGGCCATCGCCAATTCGTTCACCTATAACCTGCTCATCCGGGCCGCGGACGTGACCTTGAAGGAAAAGAGGCCCCTGGTGCTCCTGGTCAGGGAAACGCCCTTGCACAAGGGCCATCTCGAACTCATGGCCAGGGCCGCCGATCTGGGGGCCGTCATACTGCCGCCCGTGCCCGCCTTCTACCACCAGCCGAAGACCATCCTGGACCTGGTTCACCAAACCGTGGGTAAGGCCCTGGACCTGCTCGGTCTGGAACACCATCTCTTCCGGCGCTGGTCCTGACGGCCGGCGGCGAGGCGACGGGCCTGGATCGCCGCCTCAATTTATCGGCGATCCAAGGTCCGGCCCGGGGCTTCCTCAGCCTCTCTTGATCAGTTCCCTGGCTTTTTCGACGGCGCCGGCCGCGTTGGGCGAATAACCGTCCGCGCCGATTTTCCGGGCGAAGCCTTCGGTCAACGGAGCGCCGCCCACCATGATCTTGGTGCTATCCCGCAGGCCCGCTTTTTTCAAGGCCGCGACGGTTTCGCCCATTTGGGGCATGGTCGTGGTCAGCAGGGCCGACAGGCCCAGGACATTGGGCCGATATTCATTGACCGCCTCGACGAACCGCTCTGGCTTGATGTCCACGCCGAGATTGATCACCTTGAAGGCCGCGCCTTCGAACATCATGGCCACCAGGTCCTTGCCTATGTCGTGGAGGTCGCCGGCCACGGTGCCTATGACCAGGGTTCCCCGGGACGCGGACGGGCCGCCGGCCAGAAGCGGCTTGAGAATTTCCATGCCCTCGCGCATGGCCTTGGCCGATCGCAGGACTTCCGGGATGTACATCTCTCCGGATTTAAACAGACGGCCCACCACGTCCATGCCCGCCAGGAGCCCCTGTTCGAGCACCTGTTCGGCGGTCAGGCCTTCGGACAAGGCGGTCCGGGTCAGCCTGGTCACTTCCTCGATCTGGCCGGCTATCAGGTCCTGGGACAGCGTTTCCATTAGTTGAGTCATGGTTCTACTCCTTTAAGCGCTCCTGGTGTCAGGCGCCCAGTTTCTTATTGGCGTGGTTCAAGATTTCTGCCAAGGCCCGGGCCGCGTCCGCCGGCAGAGGCGTGACTTCGTGCGATTTCAACAGTTCGTCCACTAGATCGTCGGCGTTTTCCAGGATAGTGCGACCTTTTCCCTCGGCCAGCCATTCAGCCCGGGACATCCGATTGAAGGTCTTGGTCCGGAAAGCGTCACGGCAGTGGCGATAGGTATGATCGTGGGTCATGAATTCGCCTCCGGGCCCGACCTGGGCGATGACCTCCGCGGCCAAATTATCGTCGTCCCAGTTGATGCCCCGGCGGACTTTGCGGATCATGCCCAGGATATCGTTGTCTATCACCAGTTGGGTGGGGGAGATGGCGTTCACCGTCTCCAACTGTCCCACGCCGCCGAAAACCTTTACTTCCCCCAGGCCGGCCAGCAGGCCTTGAAAGGTCCGATCGATCATGGATTGGCCGTCGGGAAGGAAGGAGTCGGAGCCTGAACCATAGGTGTGAAAGGGTATCCCGTACTTCCTGATGGAGAACTCGCCGTGGGCCGCGGCGGCCATCATGGTTTCCACGGCCGAGTGCCTGGCGGCGCCGCTGGCCATGTCAATCATGAATTTATGGCCCAGAAAATGGACGGGCGTTCCCGGATGGCAGACCTGGACCACCACGTTTCCGGCCAGAAGCTCGCAGTTGGTCAGCAGGTTGATGCCGCCGATGCTGAGCGGAGCGGTGCCGCCCATGCTGGGCAAGGCGTAAATGGTGACCGGCAGGCCGTATTCGCCGCAGAGCCTCAAGGCTTCCGTGTCCATATACTTGAACCTGAGCGGCGACACCGATCCCACGGTGATATGGGCCACCGGGCGTTTCCGAATTTCGTCCTTGCCTCCGGCCACGGCGGCGACCATTTCCACCAGGTAGGGCAGCGTGTCTTCGTGGTAGGGCTGAATCCAGAGGTGTTTGCCCGTGTTTTCGAACATGGACTTCAAGGCGTACAGCCCGGTGGTCTGGAGCGGCGCGTCGCCGATAAAGGGGCTGGCGATATAATCCACGTTTTCCAGGGCGTCCGACAACCTGGTGAAGTCGGCCTGCTGGGCCAGGGTAACGACGTCACGCAGTTGATAAGTGAGTGGTTCGACGAAGTGGGGCGCGCCGGTGTTGGTGCGGGTGATAAACTCGTTTTCCGGGAGAGGGAATCTGATATCGTGCTTTGGATTTCTGGCCGCCAGCACGTACTCCCGGGGCACGTGTCCGAGGCATTCCTCGACCAGGCCGCCGGGCAGCCGCGCCCGGAACCCGGCTTGGTCCACTTTGGCCCCGGCCCGGGCCAGCCGGGTCAGGACGGCCTCGTGCTGGATTTCGACGCCCACGTTTTCCAGCAATTCCAGGCTTTTCCGATGCAGCTTTTCCATGGCTTCTTCGCTTATAAATCGAATCATTAGTTCCTCCTCGGATTGGTAGGCCGGCGGACAGGTCCGCCAACGCCGGATAGGATGTTCCTTCCCCGTCCGGTCAAGCCGCCGGATCGGCCGGGGCGTTGACCGGCGGGCCGCCGGCCGAGGTCAACCTGGTATTCAGGCTGTGGTACAAGTGGGCCAGGCCGCCGGGGTAATAGATCATGATCAGGATCAAGGCCAGGCCGTAGATGATCAGATTCAGGCCCGGGAGGTTGGACAACGAGGAGCGGACGAGTTCCATGGCGATCAGGAAGGGGAAGGAGACGGCCGCGCCGCCCCAGAGACTGCCCCGGCCGCCGATATAGACTATGGCCAGAATCTCCACGGTTTTGGCGGTGTGCATGAGGTCGGGGGTGAGGATGCCGAAATAGTGGGCGTAAAACCCGCCCAGCCAGCCGGCGAAGGCGCAGGATATGGTGAAGTTGATGATCCGGTACCGCGGCGGGTTGATGCCCGAAGTCCTGGCCGCGTCCATATTCTGGCCGATGGCCTTGAAGGCCAGGCCCATGTTGCTTCTGGCCACCAGGGCCAGGGTGATGTACATGGCCAGCATCATGGTCAGGATCAGGTAGTAGTAAGGCAGGTTGGAACTGGTATCGAGCAGGAAAGGCGCCCGCAGGCCGAGGGGACCCCGGGTCAGCCAGACCATTTTGGTGGCCAGGCCCATGAGGGCCAGGCTGACGAACCAGGTCATGCACAAGGCGAAGATTCCGCGCAGCCGCAAGGTCAGGACGCCGGTAAGAAAGCCCAGCAGGGCGGCCGGTAAAACACCCAGGAACATGGTGACCACCGGCGGCAGGCCCAGGCCTAGTGCCAGCAGGGCCGAAGAGTAGCCCCCCAGGCCCACGAAGGCGCTGAAGCCGAAGTTGACCACGTTGATGTACCCGGAGGTGAAATCAAAGGCGATGGCCTGGGCGCCGATGAAGGCGGCGATGATCAGCCAGCGTATCAGGTACTCCTGGTTGAAGGGCGGGATAAAGGGCAGAAGCCCCAGCAGGACCAGGGCCACGACCCCCAGGGGAGTCAGACAGACCAGGGACAGGGCTTTTTCCAAATACGACCGGAGTCCGTTGGGTTCGACGCTTGGCATGATTGTTCCCGGTTACCTGTCCCAGATGCCTCTGACCTCGGCCCCGAGAATGCCCGAGGGCTTGACCAGCAGGATCAAAACCATCAGGGCCGAGGGTACGACGAACTCCAGGCCTTCCCCGATGTAAACCCGGGTCAGGACCTGGACCAGGGCCACGATGAAGCCGCCCACCACCGTGCCGGCCAGATTGCCCATGCCCACGGCGATAACCACGAACCAGCCGTAAAACAAGGGAATGATGCCTACGGTCGGGGTGGAAGGGAACATGAATAGAAGGGTTCCGCCGGCCAGGGCGCCCAGGCCGCAACTGAGGGCCATGGTCAGGGTCTGAATGCTGTTGGTGTTTATCCCCACCATTTCGGCGCCGGCTTCGTTCTCGGCCACGGCCCGGATGGCCCGGCCGGTCTGGGTGAATTTGAGAAAGACCCAGAAGACGATCATGGCCAGCAGGGAGAGCAGGAAGGCGAATATTCGTTCCACGGATATGCGCACGCCGAATATGGGCACGGCGGAGACATCCCAGTAGGCCACTATCCCCTTGAAGTCGGCGCCGAAAATAAGTTGGTGGCCGTTGATTAAAATGACGGACAAACCCACGGTCAGGGTGAAGCAGTTCAACAGCCACTCTTCGCGGGTCTTTTTACGGAGCTGATAAAAAAGGAGTTTCTCGGCTACGGCGCCGGCCGCCGCGCCGGCGATCATGGCGCCGCCCACGGCCAGGAACGGCGCGGCCAGGACCAGCCAGGAACCGGGATGGTTGAACAGGTAATCGTTGATCGGGTTGAAGATATAATAGGCGGCCAGCGTTCCGATCATGAAGAATTCGCCGTAGGAAAAATTGGGGATGTTCATGACGCTGAACATCAGGGACAGGCCCAGGGCCAGGAGGGACCACATCCCGCCCACGACGATGGTGTCGACCAGGACGTAGGCGCCCTTGTGCCAGGAGGCCAAGAGGGCGATCAAGGCGGTGACGGCCAGGGCTATCAACGCCGGTGAGCGGGACCAGCGAGGGAATCGCCGGGAGGAACCCGGCCGGGTTTGTCTTTCCGCGGTCATAGGTCTGATGTGATATCCCCGTTCAGCAGCCAAGAAACACCCGGCGCACGTAGTCGTTTTGAGCCAGGTCCGGGCTGCGGCCTTCCAGGACGATTTTACCTTTCTCCAACACGTAGCCCCGGTCGGTGACCTGCAAGGTTTTGGTCACGTTCTGTTCGACGAGTAGAATGGTGACCCCCTGGGACTTCAAGACCTCGAGGGCCTGGAAGACCGCCGTCGTCATTTGCGGCGACAGGCCCAGGGAAGGTTCGTCCACCAGCATGAGAGCCGGTTTAGTCATCATGCCCCGGGCGATGGCCAGCATTTTTCTCTCGCCGCCGCTCATGGTCCCGGCCAGTTGGTTTTCCCGCTCTTTCAGCCGCGGGAAAAGGTCGAAAACAAAGGACAGCCTTTCCTGGGCGGTCTTTTTGTCCTTGACCGTATAGGCGCCCAGGGCCAGGTTTTCCCTGACGGTCATCTGGGTAAAGAGGTTCAGTTCTTCCGAGATATAAGCCAGGCCCTGGCGGCAGACCCGGTGGGGGGCCTGCCGGGCGATCTCCCGGCCCCGGAAGGCTATCCGGCCGCTTTGGGGGTTGACCAGCCCGCAAATGGACTTCAGGGTGGTGCTCTTGCCGGCGCCGTTGGGTCCGATGATGCAGACGTACTCGCCGGCGTCCACCTTCAGGGTAACGTCCCATAGGACCTGCAGGAAACCATAGCCCGAGTTCAGGTTGTTTATTTCGAGCAGCAAGGACCGGTTGACTCCCGTTCGACCCGCGTTCGGACCTTAACCCGCGCCCAGATAGGCTTCGGTGACCCTGGGGTCCTGACAGACATCCTGGGTGGGGCCGTCGGCTATCTTGTTCCCAAAATGAATGACCACCAGGCGGCGGCAGAGATTCATGATGACCTGCATGATGTGTTCGACCAGAATGATGGTCACGCCGCTGTCCCTGATCTTGCGGATGATGGCCATAAGTTCCACCAGTTCGCCTTCGGTCAGTCCCGAGGCCAGCTCGTCCAGCAACAGAAGCATGGGCTGGCTGGCCAGGGCCCGGGCCAGGTCGAGCCTCTTGAGCTGAACCGTGTTCAGTCTCTCCGAGATGATGTCCTCGGGCATGGGAAATTCGACGAAGGCGAGGATGGCCCGGCAATGCTCCACCTGCTCCCGCCGGGAGTTCCCGCCCGAGGCGCGGCCGAAGACCGAGGCCACCAGGACGTTCTGCAGGGCGGACAATTTGGGAAACGGCCGGGGTATCTGGAAGGTGCGGGACAGGCCCAGGCGGCACATCCGCTCCGGTTTCCAGCCCGTGGCGTCTTGACCGAGAAAGAAGACCGATCCGGAGGTGGGCGGATCGAGGCCGGCTATGGCGTTGAGCAGAGTGGTCTTGCCCGCGCCGTTGGGTCCGATCAGGCCGACGATCTCGCCTGCCGTCACCTGAAAGGAGACGTCGTTCACGGCCACCAGTCCGCCGAACTGTTTGGTCAGGTTCCTGGTTTCCAGGATGATCATGATGGATGAGTGAAGGCGGGGGGCGGAAAAGAAGGCCTCTGCCCCGGACCCCCGCCGGTTTCGGGTTACTTGCCCTGGAAGTCTCTCATCTTCCAGTCTTCGGGGAAGACCACGTAGCCTTTCCCGTCAAAGTACTGGACGATGGGGATATACCAGAAATCGGGTCCGAAGACCGGGTCGGGCACGTCTTCCGGCGTGAATTTGAGCTGCTTCATGATGACCGCGCCGTCGGCCGCGGTAAAGGTCAACTTACCGGGGATCACTTCCTCCAGGTTGATCTTCAGCAGGGTTTCCTTGTCTATCTTGCCGTATTTTTCCAAGGCCCGCTTGGCGATCTTGATAAAGAAGTTGTCGAAGTCGTAGCAGATGGCCGCCTGGCCGCCCGGCTCGATCTTGAACTTTTTCTTCATCTCCTCGGCCCAGGCCTTGGCCGCGGGGGTGACCAGGACCGGCGTGCTGTCCAGAACCCCATTGGAGGCCTTGCCGGTCAGCTTGTACCACTCGCCGACCCAGCCCAGACCGTCGGCGGCTATGACCGCCTTGAGGCCCACTTCGTCCGCCTGCTTGATGAAGGCGGAGATGGCGGCCGTGCCCGAGTGGGTGCCGGCCAGGATGGAAACGTCGAGCTGTTTGTACTTGTTCATGAGGGCGTGGAACTCGGTCTGGGTCATCGAGAAGTAGTCTTCGGTCGCTATTTCCCAGCCGGCCTTGGTGAACTGCTCGCGGAAGCCTTCGCCGATCCCCCGGCCCCAATCCGTCTCTTCGCCGAAGATGGCCACTTTCTTGTTGGCCGGCTTCCATAGTCCCTTTTTGACCGCGTTCTCGATGGCGTCCACGTACTTGCGGGTGACCTTGGGCGGGGTGGGCATGCCCTTCAGCCAGAACCCGGCGTAATTCTTGTTGGACTGATACTTCTCGTTGACCACCTTGCTGGCGCCGCCCGGGCCGAAATAATGCGGCACCTTGTATTTGGCCGCCAAGTCAATCAGGGCGATGGCCACCGAACTGTGCCACATGTTGAGGGTGGCCTGGACGCCGTGCCTTTCCACGGCCTCGGCGTAGGCGGCGGAAGCCTTGGCCGGGTCCGACTGGCAGTCTATCCAGTAGAGCTCGACCTTGTAATCGCCGATCTTGTGGCCGACCTTCTCGAAGGCGAGTTGCATGGCCGCCTTGAACTCGGCGCCCGTCCGGCTGGCCGGGCCGGTGTAAGGGGAAATGCCGCCGATCTTCAAGACTTTTTCCTGGGCCTGGGTCGCTCCGGCCGCGCCCAGACCGATCAGGCAGGCGGCCAGGATGACAACCACCGCTCTCGTCCGACTGCTCATACCATCCTCCTTGACGTTTAAAGGTGTAATTGGAAAAACAGGGAAATATCGGTCTTGGGCGTTCAAGCCCAAGGCGTCCGGTTGAAGGGACTATCCTAATAAGGCTAAGGTGGCGTGTTTAGAATTGACTCGATCCGATAGCTTCTACCTTTCGGGCCTTCCGGACTATTTCCGAGGCCTTGACTCATTGGCGCCGCCGGCGCCGCGGGCTGGTGCGTGCGTCCGCCCGCCGGCCATCAGACTAAAAAATAGATAAATTTCGATAAATAGTATTTAACGGGGTCAATAATTACAATAAATTGAAAAAATGTCAAGAAAAATATGATATAACGAACAGACTAAGTGAAAGAAAGAGGGTGTTCGGGTTGAAATCCGGGGCTGAATCCTGGCCGGAGCGGAAATAATTCGCCGGCGCCCTAGACTTCCCGGCTACTCATTACATGAAAAAATTACTTGAAAATTGGATAATAATGAAATTGATAGTTTATTTTTCAGGTTAACGCAGTCTTGGCCTTGACAGCGCCGGCGCGGGCTGTTACTCTAGGCGACCGATGGGTCCGTGGCTCTTGGCCCAGTCCCGGTTCGAGCGATCGAACCGGCCGGAACCCGGCGCTGGGTTGAAGCGGCGGCCGGTGGTATATCAAGAGCAGGATGGGGGAGGCCAAGCCTATGTCCGAGCAGGTCAGGAAATGGGTCGGCCGGTCGGTGATCAAAGTGGACGGACTGGCCAAGGTCCTGGGCCAGGCCGTGTACGCCGAGGATATTTCCTTCCCCGATATGCTGTACGGCCGGGTTCTGCGCGCCGGCGTCCCCCACGCCCTGATAGAAGATCTGGACGTGAGCCGGGCCCGGGCCATGCCCGGCGTGACCTGCGTTTTGACGGCCCGGGACGTGCCCGGTAACAACCGCTACGGCATCGCCTTCGCCGACCATTACGCCCTGGCCGAAGGCAAGGTGCGGTACGCCGGCGACCCCGTGGCCCTGGTGGCCGCCGAAACCGAGGAGATCGCGCGGGAGGCGGTCAAGGCCATCCGGGTCAGATACAAGGAACTACCCGTCCTGACCGATCCCCGTCAGGCCCTGGCCGAGGGCGCGGTCCGGGTTCACGAGGAAAGGAGCAACCTGGTCCTGCACAGCCGGACCCGGAAAGGGGACGTGGAGGAGGGTTTCCGCCAGGCCCACGTCGTCGTCGAGAACACCTTCCAGACCCACGTGGTGGACCACGCTTATCTCGAAACCGAATCCGGGGTGGGGTACCTGGACCCGTCGGGCCAGTTGGTGATCGTTTCGGCCAACCAGTGTCCGTTCCGGGACCGGCGCCAGGTGGCTTCGGTGCTGGGCTGGCGGGAGAACCAGGTCCGGGTGATCAGGTCGGTCACCGGCGGGGCCTTTGGCGGCAAGGACGACGTGACCGTGGAGGTCCATCTGGGGCTGCTGGTCCGGGCCACCCGCCGGCCGGTCCGGTTGGTCCTGGACCGGGAAGAGTCCTTCGTCTCCCAGAGCAAACGGCATCCCATCGAAATCTGGACCCGCTGGGGGGCCACCCGCGCGGGCCGGCTTTGCGCCATGGAAGGCCGGGTCTGGGGCGACACCGGTCCTTACATCGGCCTGGGCGCCTTCGTGGTCAAGAAGTGCGGCATACATCTATGCGGTCCGTATTTTATTCCCCATATCAAGGTGGATTCCTATTCGGTCTATACCAACAACACCTTCGGCAGCGCCATGCGCGGCTTCGGGGTGACCCAGGCCGCCGTGGCCCATGAAGCCCAGATGGACGAGTTGGCCGGCCGGCTGAAAATCAACCCCTTGCGGTTCCGGTTGATGAACGCCCTGGATCGGGGCCTGACCACGGCCACGGGCCAGCCTTGCGACGAAGGCGTGGGGATCAAGGCCACCCTGGAGCGCCTGCGGGAGGTGGTCTTGAACGACCCGGAACTGCGGAGTCTGTGGGAGGACCTGGATTGAAGAAGCGAGGCCTCGGCGTCGGCAGCATGTTCTACGGGATCGGCTACGGTTTTTCCCGCCAGGACATCAGCGCGGCCACGGTCGAGATTTGCGAGGACGGTTCGGTGATCGTCCGTTCCGGCGAGGTGGATTACGGCCAGGGTTCGGACACCATCTTCTGCCAGCTCGTGGCCGAGGAACTTGGCGTGGACTACGACCAAATCCAATTGGTGGCGGCCGATACCCTGACCACGCCCAACGCCGGTCCGACTTCGGCCAGCCGGGTCACCTACGTCACCGGCCAGGCCATGATCAAGGCGGCCCGGCGGGTCCGGGAGGCCATGCGGGGCGTGGCCGAAAAGATGCTGGGCGCCGCGGACCTGGAATTCGCCGACAATGAAATAAGGTCCCTGGCCGATCCGAACAAGAAAATATCTTTCGCCCGGCTGGCCAAGGCCACCCACCTGGCCGGCCGGCCCGTGGTGGCCACGGCCTGGCACGATATCACCACCCGGGACGTGGACCCCGAAACCGGCCAGGGCAACGCGTACTCGACCTATGCCTGGGCCAGCCAGATCGCCCTGGTCGAGGTGGACACGGACACCGGCCAGGTCGAGGTGCTGCGCCTGATCGCGGCCCACGACGTGGGCCGGGCCATCAATCCCCAAAACGTCGAGGGCCAGATCGAGGGCGGAGCGGTCATGGGCCTGGGCTACGCCTTGGAGGAGCAGGTCCGGGTCAAGGGCGGGATCGTGCGAAACGCCACCCTGGGCGAGTACATGGTCCCTACCTGTCTGGACGCGCCCCTGATCGAGCCCCACATCATCGAGGTCCCGACGCCGGAGGGGCCGTACGGGGCCAAGGGCGTGGGCGAACCGGCCCTGATACCAACCGCGCCGGCCATTCTCAACGCCATCGCCCACGCCCTGGGCGTGCGCGTGACGGAACTGCCGGCCAACCTGGAGAACCTGCATCGTCTGATCAGGCGGAAGGAGAGGGAAAATGGCTAACCTCGAAGTCAGTATCGCGGGCGTCAAGTTCAGAAATCCCCTATTCCTGGCCTCGGCCACGCCGGGCTGGGACGGCGAGCGTTCCAACCAGGCCTGGCGGGCCGGCGCGGGGGCGGTGGTGCCCAAGAGCTTCGGGCCGCCGGCTACTTGGGCCCAGCATCCGCGTTGCGGCCGGATGAAGCTGATCAAGAGCGGCCCACGGCGCATCGGCATGATCAATATCGAGCTCTACACCACCATGACGCTTCAGGAGTGGCTGGACCGGGAGTTGGAGAAGGCCTGCGCGGGCGGAGCGGCGATCATCGCCAGCGTGGTGGCTCAGCCCGACCCCGAGGACACGGCCCGGAACGCCCAACTGATCGAGGACACGGGCCGGGTGGTCATGTTCGAGATAAACGTCTCCTGCCCCATGCCCCTGGGCGCGGACAAGGTCGGCTTCCAGATGGGCAACGATCCGGACATGTGCCATCGCCAGGTCAAGGCGGTCAAACGGGCGGTCAAGCTGCCCGTGGGCATCAAGCTCACTCCCACCTCCCACAACATGGTGCCCCTGGCCCAGGCCGCGGCCGAGGCCGGCGCCGACTCGCTGACCATCGCCAATTCGGTCCGGTCGTTTGCCGGCGTGGACATCAAGACCGGCCGGCCCAGGCTGGCCGCTTACGGCGGGTACTCCGGCCCGGCCATCAAGCCCATCACCCAGCGCCACGTCTCGGAGGTGGCCCGGGCGGTCAAGGTGCCCATCCAGGCCGTGGGCGGGATCAGCGGCTGGGAGGACGTGATCGAGTACATCATGCTGGGGGCCAGCGCGGTCCAGATTTGTACCAGCATCATGTGGAACGGGTACGATCACTTCCAGAAGATGCTGGACGGTTTGAGTCAATACCTGGAGCAGCGGGGTCTGTCTTCCCTGGCCGATATTCGGGGCCGGGCCCTGCCTTATATCAAGACCATCGAACAACTGGCCCAGGAACCGCCTTTGGCGGTCCGGGTCGATCCGGAAATCTGCGCCAACCTGAAGAAGGGCGGGTGCGAACTCTGCGGGCCGGTCTGCTTCTACGGCGCCATCAAGTTCGATCCCCGGCTGACCCTGACCAGGGAAAAATGCGACGGCTGCGGCCTGTGCGTGGAAGTCTGCCCGGTGGGGGCCTTGAGCCTGGCCGAGCCGGCCTAAGCCGTTCAACCCCCTGGCTCTCAACCCTGGCGCGCCGATAACCGCGTCGGGGTTTTTTGTGCGTGCGCCCTACCCGACCGTGAGACAAAGGGCTTGACAAGGCCGGTTTTCTGATATACTAATATATCATTCTTCGTTCAGACCAAGATCAAGTCAGGCGCCAGACGGGCGGCGGAGCGTCCCGGCCCCCCGGCCGGATTCGGGAAGACCGAATCATTACAGGAACAGGCGGTTGAAACCTCGAGGTGAAGGCCAAGAATCATCCAGTCGGCGCGGTGATCGATTTCCCCAACCGGGCGGACGCCGGTCCGCAACTGTTGCGGGTCCAGGTCTATAAATACCTCCGCCGGCAATTGATGAAGGGCGACCTGAAACCGGGCGCCTTCATCCGGCTCGACGACCTCACCAAAAAGCTCGGCATCAGCCGCACTCCTCTCCGCGAGGCCCTCATTCAACTCCGGACCGAAGGATTCGTCACCTTCCTGCCCCAGCGCGGGATAGTCATCAACGAAGTCACCCTGGAAGAGTTGATCAAGATTTACGAAATCTGCGGCGCCCTGGAATCGCGCGTCCTTGTGTCGGTTTTCGACTCGATCGGCCCTAAGGAGATCGAGAAGATGTCCAGGCTCAACGAGGAGATGAACCGGCACACTTCGGAAAGGGAGTTCGACAAATACCTCCAAAAGAATCTGAGTTTCCACAACGTGTTCCTGAGCCTGTCGCGCAACGAACTTCTGTTGAATTACTTGAATATCTTGAGGCTCCGCGCCTTTGACTTCACCCGGCGGGACTGGGAACGGTTATCGCGGGACCTCAACTACCGCGAACATATCCGCTTGCTCGAACTTTTGAGGTCACGCCGAAAAGAAGAAGCCGCGGCCTATCTGCGGGACGTACACTGGTCCTATAACTGGTAGTCGAAGCCGGCGGCGCCGCGGCGCTCGTGGAAAAACGAGGGCAGGCCGATCAGGGTCGAAACCGACCAAGGTTTGATTGAAGTGAACATGGAACCAAAGAAGCGGGCCCGCGACCTGGGCGTGCCTTTCGAGGGCGTGCCCGGGGCGTTCAACGCCATCACCGACGTGGCCGGAGTGGCCGTGGGACACGCCACCATCGTCTCCGGCCACGGCCCTCTGGTCGTGGGCCGGGGTCCGATCAGAACCGGGGTGACGGCCATCCTGCCCCGCCGCGACGAACTCTCGGCCCGGGTCTTCGCCGCCTGGTTCCCCTTGAACGGCAACGGCGAAATGACCGGGACGGCCTGGGTGGAAGAGTCCGGTTGCCTCGAGGGCCCGGTCATGCTGACCAACACCCATAGCGTGGGCCTGGTCCGGGACACGGTCATCGAGTGGCAGGTCCGGCGCGGCCTCTTGAAGCATCAGCCCTGGTCCATGCCGGTGGTGGCGGAAACCTACGACGGCTATCTGAACGACATCAACGGCCAGCACGTCAGGAAGGAGCACGTTTTTGCCGCCCTGGACGGGGCCGCTTCCGGACCGGTGGCCGAGGGCAACGTCGGCGGCGGCACGGGCATGGTCTGCCATGAATTCAAGGGCGGAATCGGCACCTCGTCCCGGGTTCTGTCCAAAAAGGAAGGCGGCTACACGGTCGGGGTCCTGGTTCAGGCCAACCACGGCCGGCGTTTCAACCTGCGTATCGCCGGCGTGCCGGTGGCCGCCGACCTGACCGATCATCTGGTCTGGACCCGGGAGACGGGTTCGATCATTATCCTGGTGGCCACCGATGCGCCTTTGCTGCCCCATCAACTTAAAAGATTGGCCCGTCGCGCCGCGCTCGGACTGGCCCGGACCGGTTCTTTCGCCGCCAATTTCTCGGGCGACCTGTTCCTGGCCTTTTCCACCGCCAACGCTCAGGCCGCCGAAGCTTCGGGCGAAGCCACGGTGAAAATGGTCCTGGCCGATCGGATGGACTTCTTGTTTCTGGCCGTGGTTCAAGCCACGGAAGAGGCCGTGGTCAACGCCCTGGTGGCCGCCGAAACCATGGCCGGAATCGACGATCGCCTGGTCCTGGCTCTGCCCCAAGAACGCCTGCGGGCCGATCTGAAGAAACATGGCCTTCTTACCCGACGGATTCAGCCTTAAGGAGTCGAGTCAAAGGGGTTTGAATTTTTCCTGGAGAAAGGAGGGAAGTATGAGGAAAGGTCTTAAAACTTGGCTGGGGATCGCGTCATTGGTGGTCTTGCTCGTTCTTACCCTTACCCTGCCGGTTCGACCGGCGGTCGCGGAAACGGTTCTTAAAGCGAGGTTGGATTCCAGCATCAAGCAACTGGACCCGATCTGGTCCACGGGTTATGCCATCCGGGCCCATGGTTTCCTGGTTTACGACACCCTTTTCGGCCTGGACGAAAAATTGAACGTCCAACCCCAGATGGTGGACAAGTACGAAGTTACCGACAACGGCCGGGTTTATTCCTTCACCCTGCGCCAGGGCTTGAAATGGCACGACGGCACGCCGGTGACGGCCAAGGACTGCGTGGCCTCGATCAAGCGCTGGGGCGCCCGGGACGGGGTCGGGCAGAAACTCATGGAGGCCACGGACAAACTGGAGGCCCTGGATGACAAGACCTTCAAGCTGACGTTGAAGTCACCTTTCGGACAGGTGCTGACCGCCCTGGCCAAACTGACCCCCAACGTACCCTTCATGATGAAGGAGGAACAGGCCAAGACCGATCCCAACGAGCAGGTCAAGGAAGTGATCGGGTCCGGTCCGTTCAAGTTCGTCAAGGAGCAGTTCCAGCCCGGCATCAAGAGCGTATACGTCAAGAACGTAGATTATGTCCCCCGCCAGGAACAGGCCAGCAACACCGCCGGCGGCAAGATTCCCAAGGTGGACCGGGTGGAAATAACCTGGATTCCGGACCCGAATACGGCCATGAACGCCCTGATCGCCGGCGAGATAGACTATATCCAGGACCCCCCGCCCGACCTGCAGCCGACCATGAAGAAAGCCGCCGGGGTCAAGGTGGAGAACATGGACGCCCTGGGCAGCTACGGCGTAATCCGGCTCAACCATAATCAGCCGCCGTTCAACAACGTCAAGGCCCGCTTGGCCGTGCTCCACGCCACCAACGTGGAAGACGCCCTCCGGGCCGCCGTCGGCAACGATCCGGAGTTGTTCAAGCCTTGTTATTCCATTTTTAGCTGCGCCTCGCCTTTCGCCAGCGAGGAGGGCAGCGAACCTCTCAAGAAGCCCGATTTCGCCAAAGCCAAACAGCTCTTGCAGGAAGCGGGGTACAAAGGTGAGCCGATCGTCCTTCTCCAGGCCACCGACGATGTCTTCATCAACGCCCAATGCCTGGTGACGGCCCAGAACCTCCGCAAGGCCGGCTTCAACGTGGCAATGCAGGCCATGGACTGGTCCACCCTGGTTTCCCGCCGGGCCAACAAGAAATCCGTGGCCGAGGGCGGCTGGCACGCTTTCCAGACCTGGTTCTACGGCCTGGATTTCGTGAACCCGGTCGAACATATTCCTCTCGGCGCGGCCTGCGACAAGGCCTGGTTCGGCTGGCCCTGCGACGAGCAGATCGAAAAACTGCGCACCGCCTTTGTCCAGGAACCGGACCTGGCCAAGCAGAAGGAGATCGCCAAGGCCCTGCAGAAAAGGGCTTTCGAGATCGTCACCTATGTGCCGCTGGGGATGTTCTATCAACCCGTGGCTTATCGGGCCGATCGTCTGACCGGCCTGCTGAAAAGTTCGGCCCAGATATTCTGGAACGTGAGCAAGAAGTAGAGGCCGGCGGCCTAGGGTCGTCCCGGCCCGGGGTGAAACCTGGATGTGGGCGTATATCTTGAAAAGACTGCTGGCGGTCATACCCGTGGCCGTGGTGGTCTGCACCGTGGTTTTTCTGATGCTGCATCTGTCGCCGGGCGACCCGGCCGCGGTGATCGCCGGCAATTACGCCACCAGCGAAGATATAGCCCGCATCCGGGCCAGACTGGGCCTGGACGAACCGCTCTACGCTCAATACTTCAAATGGCTGGGTCACGTCGTTCAGGGGGACCTGGGCGACTCCATTTTTTCCGACATGCCCGTCACCACCCTGATCGGCCAGCGCCTGGGTCCGACCATTGCCCTGGCCCTGGCCAGCATCGTGGTGGCCGTGTTTATCGGCGTGCCCCTGGGCATCCTGGCGGCCTGGAAGGTCGAACGCTGGATTGACCGCCTGGTCATGATTCTGGCCGCCCTGGGCTTTTCCATGCCGGTCTTCGTGGTGGCTTATATCCTGATCTACTGGTTCTCCATCCGGCTGAAGATTTTTCCGGTGCAGGGCTTTGCCGGCCTGGACCAGGGGCTGATGAACCTGCTTTATAGTCTGACCTTGCCCAGCCTGGCCCTGGGGCTTATCTACGCCGCCCTGATAGCCCGGATCACCCGGGCCAGCGTTCTCGAAGTCTTGTCGGAGGATTACATTCGCACGGCGTACGCCAAGGGTTTGAGCCCGGTCAAGGTCCTGTTCCGGCACGTGCTCAAGAACGCCTCGGTGCCCATCGTCACGGTGATAGGCCTGGGCTTCGCCTTGTTGATCGGCGGCGTGGTCATCACCGAAAGCGTCTTTAATATTCCGGGCCTGGGCCGCCTGGTGGTGGATTCGGTTCTGGCCAGGGATTACCCGGTGATTCAGGGGATCATCCTGCTCTTCTCCGGGGTTTATCTCCTGGTCAATCTGTTGGTGGATATCTCTTACACTTTACTCGATCCGCGGATACGTTATTGAAGTCGCCCGGACCAATGTCCGATTCATGGACCGGTCAACGGCTGGGGCCGGAGCCCGAGGAAGGCCGGAAGACCCGGCTGGCCTGGCTTTGGGCCTTCACCCGCCGCCATCCCACGGTCGTGGCCGGGTTGCTGGTTCTGGCCGGCATGGCGATATTGGCCCTGCTGGCCCGGTACATAAGTTCCGATCCCCTCGAGATCAGCCCGATCAACCGGCTCAAACCACCTTCCGGCCGACACTGGTTAGGGACGGATATGCTGGGGCGGGACATCTTCAGCCGCACCCTGCACGGCGGCCGCATCTCACTGACCATCGGCCTGGCCGTGGCCACGGCCTCCATGGCGGCCGGTCTGGTGGCGGGGCTCATTTCCGGGTACAGCCGCGCCGTGGACGCGGTGATGATGCGCTTCATGGACGGGCTGATGGCCATTCCGGAGATGCTGCTGGCCATCTCCCTGGTGGCCGTGACCAAAGCCAGCCTAGGCAACGTGATCCTGGCTATCACCATTCCCGAGATACCCCGGGTGGCCCGGGTGGTGCGCAGCCTGGTTCTGACCATCCGCGAACAGCCGTACGTGGAAGCGGCGGTGTCCATCGGCACGCGGCTGCCTAAAATGCTCTGGCGTCACGTTCTGCCCAACACCATCGCCCCGCTTATCGTCCAGGGCACCTACGTCTGCGCCTCCGCGGTCATCACCGAGGCCCTGCTGGGATTCATCGGCGCCGGGACCCCCCCGGAAATTCCCAGTTGGGGGAACATCATGGCCGAAGGCCGCATCTACTTTCAGCAGGCGCCCTGGATCATTTTTTCCCCGGCGGCCTTTCTGATCGCCACGGTCCTGGCCGTCAACGTGCTGGGCGACGGCCTGCGGGACATGCTGGACCCCCGCCTGGCCAGGCGGCTGTAGTCCGGAGATGGCCGGGATCATGGCTTCGGCGCGTCCACCCCTCCTGGAAGTCGAGGACCTGTACGTCCGTTTCTATACGCGCGACGGCGTCGTCCGCGCGGTCAACGGCGCCGGCTTCCACCTGCGCGGCGGCGAGACCCTGGGTCTGGTGGGCGAATCCGGCTGCGGCAAAAGCGTCATCTCCCTTTCGATCATGGGGCTGATACCCCAACCGCCCGGCCGGATCGAAAGGGGCGCCATCCGCCTGGGCGGCCTCGACCTCCTGGAACTCACCTCGGCCCAGATGCAGCGGATTCGAGGCAACGAGATAGCCATGATCTTTCAGGAGCCCATGACCTCGCTGAATCCGGTTTTGACCATAGGCTTCCAAATCGCCGAATCCCTGAGGCTCCATCAAAAGCTGCCGAACGGCGAGGCCTGGCGGCAGGCCTTGAAAATGCTCGAGATGGTGCGGATACCGGACGCGGCCCGCCGCCTCAAGAACTATCCGCATCAACTGTCCGGCGGCATGCGCCAAAGGGTCATGATCGCCATGGCCCTGTCCTGCCGGCCCAAGGTCTTGATCGCCGACGAGCCCACCACGGCCCTGGACGTGACCATCCAAGCCCAGATTCTCACCCTGATGACCCAATTGAAGGAAAAGCTGGGCACGGCCATCATCATGATCACCCATGACCTGGGGGTCATTTCCCAAATGGCCCAGCGGGTCATGGTCTTGTATGCCGGCCGCCCGGTGGAAGAGGCGCCGGTGACCGAATTATTTCTCCGGCCCGCCCACCCTTACACGCGCGGCCTTATCGCCTCCATACCCCGGGTTCGGACCGGATCGGAAAAAGCGGGACAAGACCGCCTGGCCGAAATACCGGGACAGGTGCCGGACATGCGACTGGAAATCCGCGGCTGCGCTTTCGCTCCCCGCTGCCGATACGTCGCGACCCGTTGCGAAGAGCAGGCGCCTCCAGCCCGGCAGATCGGCCCTGGCCACTGGGCCGCCTGCTGGGAAACCGATCGGGTGCGGATGAATGATCAGTCCTGAGGACAGGCCGGAGACCTCGACTTCGACCGGAAGCGATTCGGTCCTCGAGGTCACTGGTCTCAAGAAATACTTTACCATCCGCAAGGGGTTTCCGTCCAAGCGCCAGGACCTGGTCCATGCCGTGGACGGCGTGTCTTTTTTCATCCGGCCCAGGGAAACCTTGGGCCTGGTGGGTGAAAGCGGCTGCGGCAAGACCACGGTGGGCAAGACGGTTCTGCGGCTGTGGCCTCCCAGCGGCGGCCGGGTCAAGCTCAACGGCCGGGACATCACCCAGTTGAGGGAATCCGAACTGCGGCCGGTGCGCTCGGCCATGCAGATGATCTTCCAGGACCCCTACGCCTCGCTCAATCCGCGTTTGTCCGCCGAGAAGATCGTCGGCGAGCCCCTGGAGAACTATCGGCTGGCTCGAGGCCGGGAGAAGCGGCGGCGGGTGCTGGAGTTGTTCAACCGGGTGGGCCTGGGCCGGGAACACCTGGCCAAGCACCCCCATGAATTCTCGGGCGGTCAGCGTCAGAGAATAGGCATCGCCCGGGCCCTGGCCCTCAGACCCAGCCTCATCGTGGCGGACGAACCGGTCTCGGCCCTGGATGTCTCGGTCCAGGCCCAGGTTCTCAATCTCTTGATAAGCCTGCAGGAGGAATTCGGCCTGGCCTATCTTTTCATTTCCCATGATCTGGCCGTGGTCAACTATATCAGCCACCGGATCGCCGTCATGTACCTGGGCAGGATCGTGGAACTGAGCGATCGGGCCGGCCTTTTCGGCTCGCCGCTGCACCCATACACCCAGGCCCTGCTGGCGGCGGCCCCGGAGCCGGACCCGCGGCGGAGGCTGGAGATGGTTCTTTTGGAGGGCGACGTGCCCAGTCCGATCAATCCCCCGCCGGGCTGCCGTTTCCAAACCCGCTGCCGTTACGCGGAAGATCGGTGCCGGGCGATGGAGCCGGCCCTGCGGGAGGTGTTGCCCGGGCACTGGGCGGCCTGCTACTTGAGCTGAAGGACCGAAGCCGGATCATCGCCGGCCTTGTATGCGGCAGTCGACTTAAGCAATCCCAGGGAGATCAATATGAGCCGAACCTTGGCCGTGGCCGGCATTCAAATGGCCGTCGAACCCGGAGACGTCAACATTGACCGGATGAGGTGGAAACTGGACGAGGTCTGTTTCCGTTTCCCCCAGGTGGAACTGGCCCTGTTCAGCGAACTGAGCGTCTACGGCGGCCAGCCGCGGTACGCCGAACCCGTGCCGGGCCCGGCCGTCGAAAGACTGTCCCGTTTGGCCGAGGAATACGGCCTCTGGTTGGCGCCAGGCTCCCTGTACGAGAAGACCCCGGAAGGCGTCTACAACACCGCCCTGGTTTTCAACCCTCGAGGCGACCTGGTGCTCGGTTACCGCAAGATGTACCCCTTTGAACCCTATGAAACCAGCCGGCGCGGGGACACCCCCGGTCTCTTCAACATTCCGGACAAGGCCCGCCTGGGACTGTGCGTCTGTTATGACCAGTGGTTCCCCGAGCTGACCCGGCAACTGGTCTGGGCCGGGGCCGAGGTCATATTGAATCCGGTCATGACCACCACCGCGGACCGGCCTTTGGAACTGGTCGTCACCCAGGCCAACGCCATAACCAATCAGGTCTATTTCCTCAGCGTCAACGGCGTGGGCCAGGGCGGACTGGGGAGGTCGCTCCTGGTTGATCCCGAGGGCCGGGTCCTGCATCAGGCCGGGGAGATCGAGTGCTGTCTGACCGAGGTTCTGGATTTGGACAAGGTGAGCCGGGTGCGCGAGCAAGGCACTCTAGGGATGATTCAGGTGCTGAAGTCCTTTAGGGACGCGGGCCACGTCTTTCCCGTCTATGGCTCGAACCCGGACGCCGGCCCGGGCTTCCAGACCCTGGGACCGCTGGCGGGCCGGGCCGGGCGCCGGGATTTATAGTAACGGATTCATCGACTGAGTTTGAAGTATTTCGTATTCGAAGAGAGAATGACGAAAGTCTCGGAAGAGGCGATGCCTTTTATCCGGTTGAGATACTTTCTGAAGAGCACGTCGTTCAGGGCCGGCATGGAGTCGACCATCAATTCGAAGAAAAGGTCATAGCGGCCGGTGGCGTTCCAGACGGCCACCACGCCGGGTATCTTCATGATCTCCTGCATGATGGTCTCGTGGGTCCGCTCCTTCAACGTCACCGCCACCACGGCCGCGACCCGGTTGGGTAAAGCGAAGGGATTGACCCGGGCCTCCAATATCAGCACGCCCCGGTTGATCAGGCGGGTCACCCGGTTCTTGACCGTGCCTTCCGAGACGCCGAGTTTCTGGGCGATATGCTTGTAGGACTTGCGGGCGTCTTCCTGAAGCAAAAAGACTATTTCCCGGTCCAGGTCGTCAATGTCCTTGGCGGTTTCCGGCGGCATGTTTCTTCATCCCCTTTCGATCTCCATCCATAAGAAAATGATCTGCGCCCCGGTCTAGCCGCACCAGTCCACGATGGTCAGGGCCAGGATTTTGGTGGCGACGATCAGGTCGTCCAGGACCACGAACTCATTGTTGGCGTGCATCTGTTCGGTCAGTCCGGGTCCGAAGATCACGGTGGGCGTCTGAGCATACTTGATCAGATACCTGATATCGGCCGCGCCCTGCCGGCCGGTTATTTCGGGCGGCCGTCCGGTCACTTCCCGGAACCGGCCGGCCAGCGATTTAACGATGGGATGATCGGTCGGGATTTCCGCCGAGTCGCCGCAATAGCCCTTGAAGGTGATCTCGGGGGGATGATCGCGCAGCCAGGGATCGGTCCGGCAGAAGGTCAGGACGTGCCGAATAAAGTCTTCCTTGACCGCGGCGGTTTCTTCGCCCGGCAGGGTGGCCAGGCTGCCTTTCAACAGGCAGGTGTCGGGAAAGGCGCTGGGGAACGATCCGGCTTCGAACACGCAGACCATGCAGGGCAGCGAACCGGGCTTGTCCGGATAAAGGGGATGGGCCAGTTCGTTGATCCGGATTCGTTCCAGATTGGCCACGGCCTTGACGATTTCCTGGCCCTTTTCGATGGCGTTGACTCCCTCGAAACGCCGCTGGATGCCGGCCGGTTTGCCCCGCACCAGTATCTCGAACCAGACCCGGCCGATGCAGGCCGGCTGGACGTGAAGGCTGCTGGTTTCGCAGCAGATGCCGGCGTCGGCCCGGTACCCCTTCAACACCGCGGCCAGGGTGCCGTTGCCCGTCAGCTCTTCGTCCATGACGTATTCCAGGATGACGTCGCCCTTGAGCTTCAGGCCGAGCCGGACCAAAGTATCGACGGCCATGGTCATGGCCGCCAGGCCGCTTTTCATGTCCGAGGCCCCCCGGCCGTACAGGCGGCCGTCGGCTATTTCCGCGCCGAAGGGGGGTCTCACCCAGGCTTCCGTCGGGCCGGCCGGGATCACGTCCACGTGGCCGTTCAGGAGCAGGGACCGGCCGCCGCCGGCTCCATGCCAGAGGCCGACCATGTTGGGCCTCTGGTGGTAGTCTCCGTGGCCGGCGATATAAGCCGGATGCCTCGCCAGTTGCTCGACGTCCGGGACCCAAACGTCCACGGCCAGACCCAACGCGTCAAGATGATCCGCGATGAACTTTTGAATCCCGGCTTCTTCGCCGGTGACGCTGGGAAAAGCAATCAACCGGCTAAGAAAAGCGACGATCTCCGGCCGGCGCTGGTCAATGGTCGCGAGCACCTTTTCAGCCTGATCTGGCGTCATCTCTTCACCTGGGAACAAAGGGGTCTGAAAACGGTAAATTTCAGGACTATTTTCTATTTTCTCTCAGAATGATATACGAAATTTATATAATATGCAAGAATTATTCAAGCCGGATACATTTTCAATTGACAATGCGTTCGATATATAATAAAAATTACAAATAATAGAACAAGAAGGCTCCCAAGGTGGTGGGAAGATGGAACTGGGCAGCAAATTGAAGCAGTTGAGACTCCAACTGGGCCTGACCCTGGATGATCTTTCGAGCCGGTCCAATGTCTCCAAGAGTCTCTTGAGTCAGGTGGAACGGAACATCTCCGTCCCGACGGTGAGGACCCTGGAACGGATCGCCCGGGCCATGGGCACCAGCATTCCCGTCCTTTTCAACGAAGTGGATTCGCCGGACAATGCCAACTCTCACCCCCAGGCCCCTACCGATCCGTCTCAGAAAAAGGTCGCCGTTATCCGCAGAAATTACCGGAAAAAACTGATCATGCCCGGCGGGAAGATGCATTATGAACTCCTGGCGCCGGACCTGCGACGGAAGATCGAGTTCATCTTCGTCTATTTCCCGGCCGGGGCGAAGCAGGAAGACTTCTTCGTCCATGAGGGCGAAGAATGCGGGGTGATCCTGGAAGGGCAGTTGAAGGGTTACATCGGCGATCAAGTTATCCTGCTGGAAGTTGGGGACAGCATTTACATGGACAGCACCACCCCTCACCGCTGGGAAAACCCCGGCCAGACCGACACCCGGGCCATCTGGTCCATAACGCCTCCATCCTTCTGATCCGAACCGAGGGGCGAGCGTCGGGCCCACCGGCAAGAGAAGCGGCATGATACTCTTCCTCCAGTATGTCATCAACGGCTTGATCATCGGTGGCGCTTACGCGCTGATAGGCATCGGGCTCACTCTGATCCTGGGTATAATGAACGTGGTCAATTTCGCCCACGGCGAGATGTACATGCTCGGTTCCTATTTC
The DNA here is from genome assembly GCA_040755515.1 of Thermodesulfobacteriota bacterium. Taxonomy (GTDB): domain Bacteria; phylum Desulfobacterota; class Desulfarculia; order Adiutricales; family JAGVGV01; genus JBFMAW01. Next base: position 138,614 of record JBFMAW010000016.1, read on the forward strand.
CTCTACACCTTTTTCACCCTCCTGGGCTTCAATTTCTACCTCAGCCTGCCGCTGGCCATTGCCGCGGTCATGATCGTCGGCTACATCTGTGAAAAGGGGATTCTCAAGCCTTTGCGGCGAAGGTCCATCGAGACCGTCATGCTGGCCATGATCGGCGTCTCCCTGCTTTTCCAGAACCTGGCCATGCTGGCCTGGACGGCCGTGCCTCAGTCCATCAAGAGCCCTTTGCCGCCCGACGTGATAATCCTCGGCGGGCTCTATTTCATCCCGGAAAGGATCATCGTCCTGGTCATAGCCGCCCTTCTGGTCGTGTTCACCCATCTGCTTCTTAAAAGGACCAAGCTCGGCAAGGCCATGCGGGCCACCTTCCTGGACCTCGAGACGGCCTCCCTCATGGGCATAAACAGCAACCGGATTTATTCCTTCACTTTCATGCTGGGGGCCGGACTGGCCGCCGCGTCCGGAGCGCTGTTAGGCCCCATCTTCAACATACATCCCTATACCGGCAATCTGGCCAATCTGAAGGCCTTCAGCATCGTCATCTTCGGCGGACTGGGCAGCTTTACCGGCGCCATCACGGCCGGGCTCCTGCTGGGCGTCTTCGAAAGTCTGGGGGCTGGTTACGTGTCGTCAGGCTATCAAGACGCGGTCGGGTTTCTGATGCTGATTCTGATTCTGGTGGTCAAACCGACCGGACTCTTCGGCAAAGTGGGCGTAACGCGATGAACAGGACCCGGCTCGTCACCTGGCTCTGCCTGTTGGGGGCGGTCGTCTTCCCGCTGGTGGTCGAGGACCTGTACTTCATGCACATGGCCATCCTGATAGGCATCTATGCCCTGTCGGCCATCAGCGTGAACCTGGTCCTCGGATTCGCCGGACAGCTTTCCTTGGGGCAGGCGGCCTTCTTCGGCGTGGGGGCTTATATTTCCGCCCTTGTTTGCCTGCATTTCAAAGTGACTCTCTGGGGCGGGCTGGTGGCGGCCATCATCGCTTCCGGGATCATGGGCTACATCGTGGCCAAACTGGCGTTGAAGCTGCGCGGGGCCTATTTCGTAATCATGACCATCGGCGTCTGCGAGGTCTTGAAGCTGATCGCCCTGAACTGGGTGGACCTGACCAAGGGCCCCATGGGTTTGACCAATATCGCCGCGCCCGTGCTTCCACTCGGGCCGGGGGGAGTGATCGATTTCGGTGGAAAGACGCCTTATTACTACCTGGTTCTGATCAGCCTGCTGCTCTGTCTCGTGCTCCAGTCCAGGCTGGTTCGGTCGCCCCTGGGTCGGGCGGTCGTATCCATCCGGGAGAACGAGGACCTGGCCCGATCCATCGGTATAAACTGTTATCGGTACTTGGTCATCATCGTGGTGATCAGCGCCGGAATGGCCGGTTTCTCGGGCGCCCTGTACGCCCATTACGTGAGCTTCATCGATCCGGGAGTATTCGCCTTCTTCATCAGCGTCAACCTGGTCATGATGGTCGTGGGCGGCGGGCAGGGCACTTTCATGGGACCCGTAGTCGGGGCCGTTCTTTTCACCTCCATCCCTGAACTGCTGAGAGTCTTCGGGGACGCCCGGATGGCGGTCTATTCGTTGATCGTCATCTTCATAGTCATCTTCATGCCCAAGGGCATACTCTTTTATCTTTCCAAGCTGGTTGGAGTCGGCCGCCGCGAAACGGCGGCGTCTCCGCCGGAGGACGAAGGCGGGGAAGGCGCCCTATGAGCCGGGACGGCCTCCTGACGGTGGAAGGGTTGATCGTCCAGTTCGGCGGCTTGAAAGCCGTGGACGCCGTTGATTTCTCCATCGGCCGGAACGAGATCGTCAGTCTGATCGGTCCCAACGGCGCGGGCAAGACGACCACCTTCAACGCCATCACCGGCTTTGTCCGGAAGAACGCGGGCTCCATCATCTTCGACGGTCATAGGCTGGAACAACTGCGGCCTTACCAGATCGCGGAACGGGGAGTGGTCAGGACCTTTCAGATCACCTCCCTGTTTCCCAACCTCACCGTGCTGGAAAATATCAGGACCGGCCGTCACATGTGGGAGAAAGTGAGCCTTCTCGGCACGATCTTCAATACCAAGACCAAGCGGGCCGTGGAGGAGGAGAACCTGGTCAAGGTCCAGAACATCCTTGAGTTCGTGGATATGGCCGCCTTTCAACACGTCGTGGCCTCCAATCTGCCGTACGGCCAGCAGCGTTTGCTGGAGATCGGCGTGGCCCTGGCCGCCGAACCCAGACTCCTGCTTCTGGATGAACCTTCCGCCGGCCTGAACGACGCGGAAACCCAGGTGATGATGGAGCTTATAAAAAAAATGAGGGACCAGGGGATCACCATCCTGCTGGTGGAACATGACATGAAGCTGGTAATGGGCATCTCGGACCGGATCGTGGTGCTCAATTTCGGCCGGAAGATAGCCGAGGGGTCCCCCGACGAGATCAGTTGCGACGCCAAGGTCATCACCGCCTATCTGGGTGAGAGAAGATAAGATGCTGATCGTGGATAACCTGGCCGCCGGTTATGGTCATGTCCAGGCCCTTAAAGGAGTGTCGCTTAAGGTGGATGACCAGGCGGTGGTGACCTTGATCGGATCCAACGGCGCCGGAAAATCAACCCTGCTGAAAACCATCTCCGGTTTGCTGAAACCCAAGGCGGGCAGTATCGTCTTCGAGGGTCGGGAAATAAAAGGACTGGACCCGGACAAGATCATTGCCAGAGGTATAGCCCACTGCCCGGAAGGCCGGAAAGTCTTCTCCGAGTTGACGGTCAAGGAAAATCTGGAGATGGGCGCCTATCTCGAGAAATCCAAGGCCAAGGTCGAGGCCCGAATCGAAAATATTTATGCATCCTTCCCCATATTGAAGGAACGGCAGAGTCAGATGGCCGGAACGCTGAGCGGCGGGGAACAGCAGCAACTGGCCATCGCCCGGTCCCTGATGCTCGATCCGAAAATGATTCTTTTTGATGAACCGTCCCTCGGGCTGGCCCCCATCATCGTGGACCTGGTGGAGGATATCATTATCAAAATGAAGAAGAGGGGCATAACGATTCTGCTCGTGGAACAGAACGCCAACATGGCCTTGCGGGTTTCCGACTACGCCTATGTCATCGAGACCGGGAGAATAATCCTCCACGGACCTTCGTCCGAACTGAAGAAGGATGAAAGGGTGATGAAAGCCTACCTGGGCCAGTTGGAGGTGTGCCGGGTATGAGCAGCGAAATACGACCGTAATGGCGGTGTGCACCAGCATCAGGGGGAAGGCGATCAGCCCGGGTCCGCGACCTCCCCGTGTCGCCGTTCCGGGCCGGGAGCGGGACCAGGACTTCACCCACCCGAGCGAACACCGACCAAATCAGGACTCGTTAACGACCAGGTATTGGACCTGGCAGGCCATAAACGGAGATCGGTCAACTTTTCATCCAATGTTGCCAAATAAGTAAGGAGGTAGGTGCAAGATGAAAAAGGCTGTGGTTATTATTTCGACGGCGGCTGTGTTTCTTACCCTGTCCCTGGCGGCCTGGGCCGCCGAACCACCCATCAAGATCGGTATCGTCTGGCCCCTGACCGGCCCCATCGCCGCTTCCGGCTCGTATCTCAAGGCCGGCGTGGAAGTGGCCCGGGACAAGATCAACAACGAAGGCGGGATGATCGGGCGTAAGATCGAGTTGTTCATCGAGGACGGCGCCAACGATCCGGCCCAGTCGGTCAGCGCGGCCGAGAAGCTGGTCACCAGGGAAAAGGTGGACCTGTTCATGGGCGCCTGGGGCAGTTCGCCGACCCTGGCCGTCAGCGCCAGCGTGACCAAGAAATACGGCATCCCTCATCTGGCCGAAACAGCCAGTTCGGGCAAAGTGACCATGGAAGACGGCAAGCGGCCCAATCCCTGGTTGTTCCGCATCAGCCCCACCAGCCGCATGGAGGCTGAAGGAGTCGAGAAGGTCCTGGTCTCGAAAATGGGTTTCACCAAGGTGGCTTTTCTAACGGTCAATAACGACTGGGGCCGGGGCGCGGCCAAGGAGTTCAGCACGGTGGTCGAGAGAGCGGGCGGCAAGGTCATGACCACGGAAGTAGTCAACCAGGACGCCGCCGACTTCCTGACCCAGTTGACCAAGATCAAGGACTCGGGCGCGGATTCGATCGTCATGACCACGGATATGGCTCAGATCGCCCTGATTTTGAAGCAGGTGAAACAGCTTGGTCTTAAACAGAAGATACTGACCACCGGCGGCAGCGGCCTGCCCGAAGGACTGGTGCAACTGGCCGGCGCCGAACCCGCCGAAGGCGTTTATAACTTGCTTTTCTTCGCGCCCTGGTTTCCGGAATTGACCAAGATTCCGGCCGAAGCCAAGTGGTTCGTGGACGAGTACCTGAAACGCGGTAATCCGGTCAAGGGCTTCGGCGAGTGCTATCGCGGCTACGACGGCCTGAAAGCCATGAAGGCGGCCCTGGAAATCGCCAAGACCACGGACAAGGAGAAAGTGCGCGAAGCCTTCCACAAGGTGGATGCGCAGGGCCTGACCGGCCACATTAAATTCGACGAATTCGGCCAGAGCCGGCCCACCATGTACGTCATCCAGGTGAAGAACGGCAAACCGTTTATTCCGGAGTTCATGAAATAATAACCGATCGGTCCTGGCCGGCGACTCACGGTCTCCGCCCGGCCAGGACCGCTTCGACTCAATCTCTCGTAAGAGGCGGGCGGATGGAGGTTTCCAGCGGCGTCATCGGCCGGAAGGTGGTCAGCGAAGAAGACCAGGACAAGGTTTTAGGCGTAACCCGCTTCATAACCGATATCCGGGTTAAAGACGCCCTCGCGGCCAAGGCCCTGCGTTCCGACCAGCCCCACGCCCTGATCAAGAACCTGGACGTCACCGAGGCGGAAAAGGTTCCCGGAGTGGCGGCCGTGCTGACCGCCCGGGATATCCCCGGGCAAAATATCTGCGGCGAATTCCTACCCGACCGGCCGGTTCTGGCCGGCGACAAGGTCAGGTCCGTCAGCGACTGTCTGGCCCTGGTCGTGGGCGAGACGCCGGCGGCGGTGGAAGAAGCCCTGGCCCGAATCAAGGTCGAGTACCAGGTCCTGCCCGCCGTCTTCGACCCCCGGGCCGCCCTGGCCGGCGACGCTCCGTTGATACATGACTCCGGCAATCTGCTTAAGCGTTACCGCATGCGCAAAGGCGACGTCGAAGCCGCTTTCAGGAACTGCGCGGTTATTGTGGAAGGCGAGTACCACAGTCCCTGTACCGACGGCTGCCCCCTCGAGACCGAGGCGGCCCTGGCCAGAATAGACGAACGCGGCCTTCTCGAAATCTACGCCGCCACCCAGATTCCGCAATACGACCTGAACCAGATCACCGTGGCTTTGGGTCTACCGAGGGAGAAGATCAACTTGATCGTCCCGCCCCTGGGCGGAGGCTTTGGTTCGAAATGCGAAATCAACGGTCAGATTCTGGCCGGACTGGCGGCCCTGAAGACGGGCCGGCCGGTCAGTATCCACTGGGACAGGGAAGAGTCTTTCCGCGGGCATCAGAAGAGACATCCGGCCTGGTACAAAGTCAAGACCGGCGCCGCCGCCGACGGCCGGCTGCTGGCCATCCAGGAAGAGATTTACCTGGACGGGGGGGCGTACTGTTCCTGGTCCATGGGCGTGGCCCGCAACGCCACCGTGTTTTCCACCGGGCCCTACGAAGTGCCCAACGTCCACATTGACACCTGGTGTGTTTATACCAACAACGTCCACAGCGGCGCCCAGCGCGGGTTCGGCGCTCCCCAGGCCGCCCTGGCCATGGAACTGCAACTGGACAAGATCTCGGAGAAGCTCGGCCTGGACCCGGCGGAGATAAGACGATTGAACGCCATGAAGCCGGGAACGACCCTGGCCAATCAGGACCTGATGCTCAGTCCGCCCGCCTTCCGCGAGACCCTGGAAAAAGCCCTGGACCTGGCGAATTGGAAGGAGACCAGGCGGGAGATCGATGAATACAACCGCCGGGCCGGGGGCACGCGGCGGCGGGGCATCGGCCTGGCCGCGGCTTTCAAGAACGCCGGCCGCCTGGGAGACCAGGCCGAAGCCCTGGTGGAAGCCGGCCTGGATCAAGTGACTATTTACATCAATTCGACCGACATCGGCCAAGGGGTCCGCTCCCTTCTTACCAGGATAGCCGGCCAGGTCCTGACCGTTCCCCTGGCCCAGGTCCGCATGGCGCCCAACGAATCCGCCTGCTGCCGGCCCTCGGGCGACTCCTTCAGCTCGCGTCAGACCCTCTGTTCCGGCAACGCCGTGTACGCGGCCGCCTGGAAGCTTAAAGAGAAAATCCTGACCCTGGCGGCCGAACGATTCAACCTGGATCGAAACGAACTCGATCTGGCCGGCGGCCGGATCGTCGGTCCGGGTTCGCTGAGCCTGCCCTTGTTCGATTTCCTGGCCCAGGCCCAGGACAAGGGTCAAGGTTGTTTGCGGGAGACAGGCTTTTTCCAGGCCGCGCCGTACATTGAGCCGGACCCGCAAACGGGCCGGGGCGCCTGCTGGTACGCCTATGTTTTCGGGACCCAGGTGGCCGTGGTCGAGGTGGACCTCGAGACCGGCGAAGTGACGGTTCGGGACCTGATCGCCGTGCACGACGTGGGCCGGGCCATAAACCCCTTGGCGGTCGAGGGCCAGATCGAAGGCGGCGTTTCCATGGGCCTGGGGTACGCCCTGATGGAAGAGTTCATTATGGAAGACGGGCGGATCGTGACCGAGAACCTGGAGAAGTACCCCATTCCCACGGCCCTGGACGTGCCTCAGATCAGGGCGGCCTACGTGGAAAGCGAAGAACTTCAAGGACCCTTCGGCGCCAAAGGCTTTGCCGAATGCCCAGCGGCGCCGACGGCCCCGGCCATAATCAACGCCCTGCACCACGCCACCGGCGTCTGGATCAATGAACTGCCGGCCACGCCGGAAAGGGTGTATCTGGCTTTGAAAAGCCGATCGGTCGGGGCTGAACCGGCCTCGACCAGGTCCGAGCCATGATAAAAGATCATGTATTCCCGGAAACCGTGGCCGAGGCCGTGGACCTGCTCGACCGCTACGCCGGCCGGGCCAGGGTGATCGCCGGCGGCACGGACCTGATCATCCAGATGAAAAAGAAAGAGGCCGAACCCGAGGTGCTGATAGACATCCAGCGGATCGAGGCGCTCGGCCGGATCGAAGAAGAAAACGGCCGGATAGCCATCGGCGCCGGAGCGACCTTCAGTCAGTTGGAGGAAAGCGAACTTATCCGGGACAACGCCCTGGCCTTAGCTCAGGCCGCCGGCCAGGTGGGCGGCCCGCAAATACGCCAGCAAGGCACCATCGGCGGCAACGTCGTCTCGGCCCAACCGGCCGCGGACGGGGCCTTGACCCTGTTTGCCTTCGATGCCGTAGTGGAAGTAGCCGGCCGGCCGGCCCGGAGAAGCCTGCCTCTGGCTCAAGCCTATCTGGGACCGGGACGATCGGCCCTTGACCCGAGGCGTGAACTGCTGGTTCGAATCCTGATCGAGCCGCGCCGTCGGGGCCAGGGGAGCGATTATCAGCGCCTGGCCCTCAGGCGGGCCTTGCAGTTGCCCATTCTGGCCGCGGCGATATGGTTGGATCTCCAGAACGGATTGATCCGGTCGGCCCGGATTTCCCTGGGACCGGTGGCGCCTACACCCTATCGGGCGGTCAAAGCCGAAGAGTTTCTGGCCGGCCGGCCGGCGAATGAGGAAAGCTTCCGCCAGGCCGGCCGCCTCGTCTCCCAGGACGTGAATCCCAGGGATTCCCGTCTGCGGGGCAGCGGCGCTTATCGCCGGGAAATGGCCGCGGTGCTCGTCCGGCGCGGACTGGTCCGGGCGGCGGCCCGAGCCGCGGCCGACGGCTGAGTTCGTAGGAAGAGGCGACGATGAAGATAGGCGAGAGTATAGGCCGGGAAGTGGCCTTTATTATCAACGGGAGGGAGGAGAAGGTCTTCTGCCGGCCCGGGGAAACGCTTCTCGAAGTGCTAAGGAACCGGTTGGATCACACCGAAGTCAAGGAAGGCTGCGGTCAGGGCGACTGCGGCGTCTGCACGGTCTTGCTGAACGGCCGGCCCGTGGACGCCTGTCTGGTTCTGGCTTATAAAGCGGAAGGCCGGGAGATCACTACGGTCAAGGGCCTCGGGACCAGGACCAGCCTGCATCCCTTGCAGGAGCAGTTTCTGGAAAAAGGCGCGGTTCAATGCGGCTTCTGCACGCCGGGCATGCTTCTTTCCGCCAAGGCCTTGCTGGACCGGAAGCCTCACCCCACTATTGAAGAGATTAAAAGAAGCCTGTCCGGCAACCTCTGCCGGTGCACCGGTTATACTAAAATCGTCGAAGCCGTGGCCGCGGCGGCTGGTTCGGTTCCCCTCGGGGGCGAAGACCGGGTGGAGAAGGCACGAGGTGAGTAAACCGGCCTAGCCTGCCGGCAAGTTGGCTTTGCTGGTTATCAGGACGTCGGCCCCGTTCTCGGTCGCGGCCAGGGCGGCCATCGTTCCGGCGAGTCCGCTGCCGATCACCAGGACATCCGTTTCGATCACCTTGGTCATGCTGATTAAACCCTCGATTCTCAATCTTTGATCACGGTCATGGTTTTTCCCGCGCCGTAAGCCTGGCCGGCCAGGTCCTGGGCCATCAGGCCGCGCAGGGATTGAAAGGCCAGGCCGTGGAACGGGCCGGGAGTCGAACCAGCGGGCCATTCGGTAGCCTTAAGTTTTTTCTGGGTCTGCAACGCCACCAGCAGGCCCCGGCCGGCCGGCGGCTGGATTTTATGGGAGAAGCCGTCTTTTGAATCCGGGATGGCGACTTGTTTCCCGGTATCGACCCGGTTGTCCGAATGATGCTGATTGGGGAAAAGGACCTTGGGCTCATGGTCGCCGGTCTTGAGATACAGGACGTGCAGGTAGCCCGAACGGTCCGCCCGGCAGTTGACGACTAGTTGGTCGCCGACCCGGTACTGATTCTTGTTGGTCGAAATAGTCACCTGGTACGAGGCCCGGTCAGTCAGCCCGGCCATTACTACCCAGATTTCGCGTGTAGGCGCGGTCGAAGAGAGGGGTGAAGCCGCGGCGACCGATGGCGACGCCGGGATTGACGGCGTCGTTTTGGAAAAAAGGTTCTCGGCGGCCAGAGACATATTCCCGGACAATTTTGGTTTTTGGGCCGGTGAATCCTTGGAAGCCTTGTCTCTTATGTAGGCCCGGGTGGCCGACTCGAGGTCCTTCAAGGTCAGGGCTTGGTTGTTCCTGGCCGCGCTCTCCACCGTCGCGGCTAGGGCCTGGGTGAACAGGCTGCCTCGGTTGGTTCCGACGGCTTCTTCGTCATCCTGGGCCGCGGCCAGAAGGACTTGGTTGGCGGCGTCCTGGGTTCGGCTCTTGAGGCCGAAACCGCGGCCGGCCCGGGGCCGGGTCAGTTCGGAATAGTGGTAAAATTTATTGGACGAATCCCGATCCCTCGAGCGCAATTTCATCGAAGCGCCCCGGGTGCCCGAACCGCTGTGACAACAGTCCAGGAAGACGATTGTTTTCCTGGCCGGTATCCTGGCCAGGTATTGGCCGAAATCGTCGTCCAGCAGCGCGTTGGTTAATACTCCGGATTTGATGGCCGTGTCATGAAGCATCAGGACTTCGTCCAGTCCCTCGGGTTCATCGCCGCTTACGTCCTTGGTCTGTGACCCATGACCGCTGAAATAGATCAGGACCTGATCATTGGGGGTGACGCCGGCGGTCAGCCAGGTCCTGAAGGCCTCGGTTACGGCGTTATAGGTGGCCTGCTCGTTCAGCAGGACCTTGACCTGGCTGGGAGCGAAGCCCAGCGCCTCGGTTGCCTTGCGCATGGCCTCGATGTCCCGCTCGATGGCCGGCAGGTCCGCGTTGGGCAGTTTGTATTTACCCACGCCCACCAGCAAGGCCCGATTCTCGGCCTGGGCCGGCGCGGACATCAGGACTATCGCCGCGACTAGAACCGTCATATAAATAGTCCGCCTCATTTTCGTCCTCCTTACGGTCGGCTTTTCCAACGGTTGCGCCGGCCCTTCCGGCGGCACCAGGCCCTTGGCTGCCGGACTCGATCAATGGCCTGGAATGGTTATCACCGGCCCGGACCGTCAGCCTCCCTCCGTGGTCGGCAACCCTCGTGGTCAGTCATGGTCACTTGGGATGGATTATACCATATATTGGACGGCGAGATGGGAGCTGGTGCCCGCCCTGACGATACGAACTCGGGCGCCCCAGGTAACCCGAGGATTCCCGGTTGCTTTTCCTTAGGCATTCGTTTTATCGGCTTGATATGATATCTTGATCCGAGCAACGAAGGTAAGAGGGGGGTGAGCGAAGTGGGTCGAACCATCATCATGAACGAAGACCGTTTCTTCCCCGGCGATCCAATTCAGCGCCAAATCGCCCGGCGATTGTACGGCGAAGTCAAAAACCTGCCTTTGGTGAGTCCCCACGGCCACACCGATCCCCGGTGGTACGCGGACGATATTTCCTTCCCCAATCCGACCGAGCTGTTCATGATCCCGGACCATTACCTTTACCGGATGCTTTACAGCCAGGGCGTGCCCCTGGAAAAGCTGGGCCTGCCCAGGGCCGACGGCGGCCCGGTCGAAACCGATCCCAGAAAAATCTGGCGTCTCTTCGCCGAGCATTATTATCTCTTCCGCGGTACGCCTTCCCGGATGTGGTTCGACCACGTGCTTTATTACGTCTTCGGCCTGGACCAGCGTCTCGATCCGGCCAACGCCGACGATATCTACGACCGCCTCTCGGCGGCCCTGGCCAGGCCCGAATTCCGCGCGCGGGCGCTTTACGAACGCTTCAACCTCGAAGTCATCGCCACGACCGATTCGCCCTTGGACCCGCTGACGCACCACCGGAGGATCGCCGCCTCCGGCTGGCAGGGCCGAGTCATCCCGGCCTTCAGACCGGACGCGGTGGTGGACCCCGAGTTCGAAGGGTTTCGGAACAACGTGACCCGCCTGGGCGAAATAACCGGCGAAGACACTTCCAACTGGGACGGCTATCTGCGGGCACTGGCCTCACGCCGCCGGTTCTTCAAGGAACTGGGCGCCACTTCCACGGATCACGGCCACCCCAGCGCCTTAACCGCCGACCTGGACGACTCCGCCTGCCGGAAACTCTTTGCCCAGGCCCTGGCCGGCCGGCTGGACGCCTGGGAGGCCGAACTATTCCGCGGCCAGATGCTGACCGAAATGGTGAAGATGAGCCTCGAGGACGGCCTGGTCATCCAGATTCATCCGGGTTGTTTCCGCAATCATAATCCGATCCTGTTCCAACGATTCGGCCGGGACAAGGGCGCGGACATCCCCACCCGCACGGATTACGTCCGGGCTTTGAAACCGCTGCTGGACCGTTTCGGCAACGAACCTGATCTGACGGTCATCCTGTTCACCCTGGATGAAACATCGTCCAGCCGGGAACTGGCCCCCCTGGCCGGACATTACCCCCTGCTCAAACTCGGACCGGCCTGGTGGTTCTTCGACAGCCCCGAGGGCATGATGCGCTATAAACGCAACGTGGTTGAAACCGCCGGCTTCTATAACCTGGTCGGCTTCAACGACGACACCCGGGCCTTCCTCTCCATCCCGGCCCGCCACGATATGGCCCGGCGGATGGACTGCGCCTTTCTGGCGGAACTGGTCAGCCAGCATCGTTTGGACGAGGACGAGGCGGCCGAGGTGGCGGTGGACCTGGCCTATCGTTTGGTCAAAAAGGCCTATAAATTATGAGGAACCGACTGTGACTCATAATCCCCAAGGATTTGCCGCCACGGGCCTGGGAATGGCCGGGTCAGGAGCCGGGTCATGAAAGAACTGCTCGAGCGATACCTGCGATCGGATGAACTTGCTCCGGCCCTGCCGGAGGACGAGGCCGCGCGCCTGGCCGAAGCCTGGTTGAACCGCCTGTCCGGACTGCGGGCCTATCCGGCTTCGCTGGCCGCGGCCGGACGCCGCTTGTTTTTCCTGGGCCGGCGCGGGTCGGGGAAGCGAATGGCGGTCCTGGCCGAGACCCCCGAGGCGGTTTCCGGATTCGAGGGCGACCTGACCCTGGTGGACGCGGACGGTTGGAAACTTTACCTGGCCGTCGGCCCGCTTTCACCCAGCAACGCCGCGGCCATGCGCCAGGCCCTGCCCTTTCTGACCCCCCGGGTCCTGGGACTGAAAAAGGCGGCCGGTTGCGGCGACCGCCTGGGACTGGCCACCCCGGGCCACGTCCGGGCCATCAGACCGACCGGCTTGGCCTTTATTCCGGCCCAGCAGTCGGTCCGGGAAAACGACCGGACCGGCCGATCGCCTCAAACCGTCCTGGACGAAGCCATGTGGGGCCTGTTCCAGGTCGGCTGGCGGGAGGGATACGGCGCGGACGCGGATCACCTGAAGACCACGGCCGACCTCGATACTTTTGCCGCGGCCGGGTACACGTTTTTCACCGTTGATCCGGGAGACCACCTGGACAACCAGGCCGACCGGGACGGACCGGACCGGCTCCGGAGCAAGTACGAAGCCCTGCCCTGGCCCGAACTGGAAACGACGCCGGCCGATCTCGAGCGGGCCACGCTGGCCAAACCTTTTAACCTGGACGGGCTGAGCCTCGCTTTATCCAGCACGGATTTGCTGCGCGCGGCGGCCAAGTACGGCCGGGTAGTGGCCCATTCGGTCAGGATGTACCGCCATCTATTTAAGATCATGTCCGGCCGGCCCTTTGAACTGGAAGTCAGCGTGGACGAGACCGAATCCGTGACCACCCTGGCCGAACACGTGTACCTGGCCGTCGAACTCAAGCGTCTGGGGGTCAACTGGGTCAGCCTGGCGCCCCGGTACCTGGGCCGGTTCGAGAAAGGCGTGGATTATATCGGCGACATCGAAGCCTTCGAGCGTTACCTGGCCGGCCACGCGGCCGTGGCCCGGGCCTTGGGTCCTTACAAGCTCAGCATTCATTCCGGATCGGACAAACTGGCCGCCTATCCTATTTTTTCCAGACTGGCCGGCGAACTGGTGCACCTGAAGACGGCCGGCACCAGCTACCTGGTGGCCCTCAAGACCATAGGCGCGATGAACCCTGATTTGTTCCGGGATATATACGCCTTCGCCGTCGAGCGCTATCCCCAGGACCGGGCCACGTACCATGTCTCGGCCGAAACGGCCAAAGCCCCGGACTGCCTTAAACTTCCGGATTCGGCCCTGCCCGGGCTTTTGGATGACTTCCACGCCCGGCAGATTCTCCACGTCACCTACGGCTCGGTGCTGGCCCGGCAAAATTTGAAAGAGGCGTTGTACCAGACCTTGAGGGCCAACGAAGACACGTACTCCGATTTTCTGGAGGAACACTTCAGGAAACATTTTGAATTACTGGTTTAGGGGGCGGGTCATGAGCTACCTGGAGGAGATGTTCGGATTGAGCGGTCGGACGGCCATCGTGGCCGGCGGCGCCGGCGTGATCGGCGCGGCCATGTCCGAAGCCCTGCTCCTGGCCGGGGCCAGGGTGGCCATCTGGAGCCGGACCCAGGAGTCCTTGGATGAAGTCCTGGCCAGGCTCGAGGCCGCCACGGGCGTCGAGGAACGGCCGCGGGGCTTCCGGGCGGACACTGGTTCGGAAGACCAGGTTCGGGAAGCTCTGCGGGCCACGGCCGAGGCCCTGGGTCCGCCGGAAATCCTGATCAACTGCGTGGGCGGCAACCTGGGCAAGTCTCCCTTCCTCGAGGCCGACCTCGACATGTTCGAAAAGGTCCTGAGACTCAACCTGGTCGCCGGCTTGATGGCGCCGACCAAGGTGGTGGCCGCGTACTGGATCGAGAAGGAAATCAAGGGCGCGATCGTCAACCTGGCTTCCATGGCCTCGTACAACCCGCTCTCCGGGGTCTGGGGCTACGACGCGGCCAAGGCCGGGGTCTTGAACCTGACCTTGGCCACGGCCAATGAGTTCGCCCGGTACGGCATCAGGGTCAACGCCATCGCCCCGGGCTTCTTCCTGGGCAAACAGAACCGGGCCCTGTTAGTGGACCAGCAGACCGGCGAATACACGGCCCGGGGCCAGGCCATCCTGGCCCGCACCCCCTTCGGCCGCTTCGGACGGGCCGAAGAACTGGCCGGGGCCACGCTCTTTCTGGCCAGCAACAAGGCTTCCGGCTTCGTCACCGGGATTTCCATCCCCGTGGACGGCGGCTACCTGGCCCACAACATATGATGGCCGACGAATCCATAAACAAACCCCTCCTGGACGAAGAGGCGGTTTGCTCGATCATCGAGGCGGAGACGCCGGTTTCGCTGTATCGAGACAAGCGGGTCCTGGTGCTGACTCCGGACGCCACCCGGACCTGCCCTTTGCCCGGGCTGGTGCGGGCAGTCAATCGGGTGATCGGCCGGCGGGCGGCCGGGCTGGATTTCATGGTGGCCCTGGGCACCCACCCACCGATGGCCGAAGAAGAGATTCTGAATCTTTACGGCCTCGACCCGGAACAACGGGAAAAGGATTTCCACCGCTCGAATTTCCTTAACCACCGCTGGGACCTGCCGGAAACCCTCACCCCGCTGGGAACCTTGTCCCGGGCGGAAATAGAAAATCTGTCCGAAGGCCGGCTGAGCGAAACCGTGCCCGTGGCCATCAACAAAAGCATCTTCGATCACGATCTGATAATGATCCTGGGCCCGGTCTTTCCCCACGAGGTGGTCGGCTTTTCCGGGGGGGCCAAGTACCTCTTTCCCGGCATTTCCGGCGGCGACTTCCTTCATTTCTTCCACTGGCTCGGGGCCGTGATCTCCTGCCGCCGAATCATCGGCCACAAGGACACTCCCGTTCGGCGGACCATAGACCGGACCATGGAATTCGTGCCGCGGCCGGTTTTTTGCCTGTCGGCCGTCGTGGATCATTCCGGCGAGTTGACGGGTTTTTTCGCCGGGGACCATAAAGCCGCCTGGTCCGCGGCGGCCGACCTTTCGGCCCGCTTGCATATCCGGACCAAACCCAGGCCGTACAAACTGGTCCTGGGCCGGGCGCCGGAGATGTATAATGAACTCTGGACGGCCGGCAAGGTCATGTACAAGCTCGAACAGGTGGTGGCGCCCGGCGGCCGCCTGATCATCCATGGCCCGCACATCCGCGAGATTTCCGCGACCTGGGGCCGGCACCTTGACCGGGTGGGGTACCATATCCGCGAATACCTCCTGGCCCATATGGACCGCTTCAGCGATGTTCCGCGAGGCGTCCTGGCCCACTCGACCCACGTCAAGGGCATAGGCCTTTACGAGAACGGCCTGGAAAAACCACTGGTGGATGTGGTGCTGGCCACGGCCATACCTGAAGAAAAATGCCGCCAGGTCAACCTGAGGTACCTGAATCCCGAAGAGGTCAACCCGGCCGATTATATGGACCGCGAGGAAGAGGGCGTGCTGTTCGTGGACAAGGCCGGAGAAATCCTTTACCGGCTGGAAGAAAACGGCTGAAATAGGATCGGGACTAATGGTCAAGGGCCAGCGGGCGATGGTGTTGATCCTCATAGGGCCGATGGGCTGCGGTAAAACCACCATCGGCGAACTTCTGGCCGCGAGGCTGGGCTGGCCGTTCCTGGACGCGGACGACTTCCATCCGGCCGAGAACAAGGCCAAGATGCGGGTCGGGATAGCCTTGAACGACGAGGACCGCCGTCCCTGGCTGGAAATCCTGCGGGTCAGGATTGACGATTTCATAAAGAACGGCGAAAGTGCGGTACTGGCTTGTTCGGCCTTAAAGCAAGCCTACCGCGATCTTCTAGGTGTGGACCAGGAGAAGGTGGTTACGATTTACTTGAAAGGGACTTTCGATCTCATAAGCCGGCGACTCAAGGAGCGCCGCCATCCCTATATGAACGACAATCTCCTGGCCAGCCAACTGGACACCTTGGAAGAACCGGCCGATGGCCTCAAGGTGGATATCGGCCAATCTCCGGAGGAGATCGTGGCGGAAATACTAACCACCCTGGAACAGAACCCTGGTCCGGGCATCGTTAAGTAGGGCAATATGATGGATTTGAAGGTAGAACCGGCCGACGTGGGCTTGATCGGCCTGGCGGTCATGGGCGAGAACCTGGCCTTGAACCTCGAGAGCAAGGGACACCGCGTGGCCGTGTTCAACCGGACCACGGACAAGACGGAAGCCCTGGTCCAGGGTCGAGGCCGAAACAAGAACTTCATCGCCGCTTACACTCTGATGGAACTGGCCGGATTCCTCGACCGTCCCCGGCGGGTCATCCTTATGGTCAAGGCCGGGCAAGCCGTGGACTTTCTCATCGAACGGCTGGTCTCCTTGCTGGAACCGGGTGACGTTATCATCGACGGCGGCAATTCCCACTTTCTGGATACCAACCGGCGCCACGCCTGGGTGGAAA
This sequence comes from Thermodesulfobacteriota bacterium, assembly GCA_040755515.1. Classification (GTDB taxonomy): domain Bacteria; phylum Desulfobacterota; class Desulfarculia; order Adiutricales; family JAGVGV01; genus JBFMAW01. The sequence goes on from JBFMAW010000016.1 coordinate 155,010, forward strand.
GCCGGGGTTTGCTGTTCGTGGGCGCCGGCATTTCGGGCGGAGAGGAAGGCGCCCTCAAGGGTCCGTCCATAATGCCGGGCGGGTCGGCCGCGGCCTGGCAATCAGTCAAACCGCTTCTGCGATCCATCGCCGCCAGGGCGGAGGATGGGTCCCCTTGCTGCCAGTGGATCGGGCCTCAAGGTTCCGGACACTTCGTCAAGATGATCCACAACGGGATCGAATACGCGGACATGCAATTGATCGCCGAAACCTACCACCTTATGTCCAACCTGTTGGGACTATCTCCGGAAACGATGCGTAATACCTTCCGCCGATGGAATGAAGGCCCGTTGAAGAGCTACCTGATCGAAATCACCGCGGACATCCTGGGCCACCATGATCAAACCGGCCGGCTGGTTCTGGATCAGATTCTGGACGCTTCCGGCCAAAAGGGCACGGGCAAATGGATGGTCAATTCCGCGCTGGACGCGGGCCAGCCGCTGTCCATGATCAGCGAGGCGGTTTTTGCCCGTTTCCTGTCGGCCCGAAAAGACCTGCGGATCGAGGGAGCCCAACGCCTGGCCGGCCCCGGCGTCACGCCGCTCGAGGACCAGGCCGCCTGGATTAAGCATCTGGAGCAGGCCCTGTTCGCGGCCAAGGTCATAGCCTATGCTCAAGGCTTCTCCCTGCTGCGAGCCGCGGCCGCCGAATTCGGCTGGCCCCTGAATTACCGCGAGATCGCCCTGATCTGGCGGGCGGGCTGCATCATCCGGTCCGTTTTACTCGAACGAATAGCCCAGGCCTATGGACGGAACTCCGATCTGTCCCATTTGCTCTTCGATCCCTGGTTCCAGGAGCAGATAGGTCTGGCCCAGGATTCCCTGAGGAAGGTGACCTCCGCGGCCGTGATCAATGGCCTGGCCGTCCCCGGACTAGGCGCGGCTTTGAGTTATTATGACGGCCTGCGAACCGAACGAATGCCTCACAACTTGATCCAGGCCCAGAGGGATTATTTCGGCGCCCACCAGTATGAAAGGATGGACCAGCCACGGGGCGTGTTCTTTCACACCGACTGGCTCGGCGACCGGAAATGATCAGGGGCGCATCTCCCGGGTGCCGCGGGACGGGACGCCCAATTCGGCGATGCAACACCACCCGGCCTGTTTTGTGATTTGTAGGGGCGGCCCCCCGTGGCCGCCCCAGACCGGTTGTGCACCCCTAAATAGCGTATCGCCCCGGTTGGCGATTCATGGGGCGCACGTCTATGCGCCCCTACAGAAACGGCGATGGTTGTTTGTAGGGGCGCATCTCCAGCGTCTCGCGGGACGGGACGCCCCACCTGGTTGTCTTCCGTAGGGGCGCACCGCGTGCGCCCGGATGGTAATTTTCCGTAGGGGCGTCCCGCGCGGCGCGGGACCGTGCGCCCTGGATGATTAACCAAAGGAGTTCCCATGGACGTGGTCAAACGATCTGAAGCCAAAAAAAAGCCGATAGCCCCGGGCCGGACCCGTTATCTGGCTCATACCGACAACCTGATGGTGGCGGTCATTGACTTCGAGGACGGCCCGACCTCGCGTCCCGATCCACCCCATGCCCACCCCCATGAACAGGTCACCTACGTAGCCGAGGGGGATATCCTGTTCTTCCTGGGCGACGAATCGTTTCGGCTCGGCCCCGGAGACATGTACACCGTCCCGCCCGATAAGCCCCATTCGGTTCAATTGCTGTCCCGGCGGGTTCGGCTGATTGATGCCTTCACGCCGCTGAGGCAGGACTTCCTCAAATAGGATTTCAGTCTGTTTTCGGGGGGAGGAACAGCCCTTGAACGCCGGTTCATGGGGCGCATCTCCCGCGTTTCACGGGACGGGACGCCCCATCTGGCCACCCCCGAACCGTAGGGGCGGCCCCCCGTGGCCGCCCTAACCAGGTCCCGTGCGTCCCCCAATGGCGTATCGCCCCTGCAGGGCGAACCAGGGGCGCACGTCTGTGCGCCCCTACCAAGAATAACGCCCGGTACACCCCTATGTTTCATCGGCGTCTCCTGTAGGGGCGTCCCGCGCGGCGCGGGACCGTGCGCCCTAAACGATCATCTATCAAACCGGCGGGGGTCCCTTGGCTTTGCGGTGCCAGCGTTGCAACTCTTCCCGTATTTCGTCCAGCTTTTTCCTCTGGTCCTGATCCAGCTTTTCCCTGATCCGGCTGAAGCTTTGATCAATGATGGTCTTGATTTCGGGCCACATCCTGCTTTTCAGGGCGAACAACCGCTCTTCGGACTGCTTGACGATCTCGGTGATTTCCTTCTTCTGAGTCTCGGTCAGAGCGAGGTCTTTCGACAGCCTTTTGACTATATGATCCGTTCTCTCCTGGGGTGTTTGCCCGGCCGGCCTGACCCGGAAAGGATCGAACCGGAAATAATAGCCGGTCGCCAGCGAACCGGACAGGGCGCCCAACAAGAACACCAGCACCACCCCGGCGATCAATTTCAGCTTTTTCATCCTCAGCCTCACTTGCGGTAATAGGCATACAAACCGTAGTCGGTGGGGTCCTCGACCGTCATATCGGCCATTATCGGGCCGGAGCCTGAATCCAGACGGCTGACGGTCAGGCTGAGCAATAAAACTACGGCCACGGCCACGGGAATAAATTTCCAGGCCAGGGTCCCGAAAATCTCCCAGTTCGAGGGCCGGTCATTCAGCGCGCCCAGGGTCCTGATATGTTTCATGACTCGAGCCCGCCATAAACCGTCCGATTCGCTATCCTGATACTCCCTCCGGCGGTAAGCGGTGGCGAGCGACAGCCTTATCCTAGCCATGGCTTTCTTCTGGGATTTTTTCATCCGTCCTCTCCTGGAGTCTTCCTCAAACCCTGGAGTGTTTTCTCCAGCTTCTTTCGGCAACGAAAGGCCCGGACCTTTACGTTGGTCACGCTCCAGCCCAATAATTTCGCCGCTTCTTTACCGCTCAGACCTTCCAGGTAAACCAGTTCGATCACCATCCTGTCCTCGGCCGACATCCTGGCCAAGGCCCAGTCCAACACTTCCCTGGCCTCGGCCGAAGAACCTTTTTCCAGCAAGGCCTGCTCCGATTCTTCCGCTATCACTTGGTCCAGCCATTTTCGGTGCGATTCGGTGATCGAGCTTAAAGGAACTTCCTTCAAGCGGTAAACGTTGCGCCAGTAGTCGTAGCAGGTCCTGACCGTGATCGCGGACAGCCAGGACTTGAAACCGCCGCCCCGTCCTTTATAGGTCGGCAGGGATTGAAAGGCCCGGATAAAGGCGTTTTGAACCGTGTCTTCGACGTCATTGGCGGGTACGTGTCTTTTCACTATGGCCCAGGCCAGGTCTTGATACCTCCGCAAAAGCGTCTCGAAAGCATTGACGTTGCCTTCCAGGACCAGACCGATGATCTCGGCCTCGTTCAACTTGGACGATTCTGTCGGCATCTCGCGCGGCACCGGATAGAGGTGTGTCCGGGTTTTATACCAGGAAGAAGCCTTCAGAGGAAGGGGCGGGCCCGAACTCCGGCCGGGCTCGGTCCTCGGTTCCGGTTGGACCAGGCGGAGCCGCCCGTCGGCCTTGGTTACACGCCGAGGGCGTCGCTTGGCCAACGTAACGTTTCCCCTGGGTACAGAAGGCGACTCGGCCATGACCCGTCCATCACCCGCCTGGAAACCTTCTCCGGCGCCGCGCCGCCGGTTGAGAAGGATTTTGTCTTTTAAGTCGTTTCCACCCGAGGAAAAGTTACAGGGACCGGCCGGCCGATCCCGATGAAATTTTCTCGAGGCAGTTTGTAACCACCGCCTTTCCCCATACGACTTAATGAACAAGCCCAGGCGGCGGGAAGACCAGGGATCGCGGGATTCATTTTGAACCGAACGGGAGACTTAGATGAGCAAGGCCGAACCGGAAACCCTCGAAATAAGACAAGCCCTGAAACTGGATAAAAGGCCTAGGTCCTGGATAAGGTATCTCTGGGCGGTCGGTCTGTTGTCCGCGGCGGCCATTTTGATCTGGCGGTTTTGGTCCCCGACCGGCGGCCAGGCCATGATCCAGTATAAAACCGCGCCGGCGGTCCGAGGTGGGCTGGTCGTGATCGTTTCCGCCACCGGGACGCTCCAGCCGGTCAACAAGGTGGACGTGGGCACGGAAATGTCCGGGACGCTACGGACCGTCGAAGTTGATTTCAACGATCCGGTGAAAAAGGGCCAGGTCCTGGCCCGCCTGGACACGGCCAAGCTCGAGGCCCAGAAGCTTCAGTACCAGGCGTCGCTGGCCGAAGCCAAGGCCCAGCTTCTGAACGCCCAGGCCGACGTGGCCGATACCAGGACCAACCTCGAGCGGCTGAAGCGCGCTTACAAAATGAGCGAAGGCAAGCTGCCTTCCAAGCAGGACCTGGACGCGGCCGAAATCAAGCTGACCAAGGCCCTGGCCCAGGTGGAAGTGATCAAGGCCACGATCGCCAAGGCCCAGGCCGCCCTGGGCGCGGTGGAGACCGATTTGGCCAAAGCGGTCATCCGGGCGCCCATTGACGGCCTCATCCTGGACCGCAAGGCCGAACCCGGCCAGACCGTGGTGTCCTCGCTGCAGTCGCCCGTGCTCTTCACCCTGGCCGAAGACCTGGCCCGCATGTACTTGTACGTGGCCGTGGATGAAGCCGACGTGGGGCAGGTCCGGGAAGGACAATCGGCCACCTTCCTGGTGGACGCTTATCCACTTCGCCGGTTTCCGGCCCGGCTCATCCAGGCGCGTTACACGCCCAAGACCGAAGCGGGCGTAGTGACCTACGAGTGCCAGTTGGCGGTGGACAACGCCGATCTTTTGCTGCGGCCGGGCATGACCGCCACGGCGGATATAATAGTCAACCAGGTCAGCGAGGCCGTCCTGGCGCCCAACGCGGCCCTGCGTTTTACGCCGGAAGAACCCCTCGTGGCCAAGGATTCTTCCGGACAGGACCAGAGGAGTTTTCTGTCCAAAATAATGCCCGGCCCTCCCGTGCGCCGGCGGAATCCTAACCAGACCGAGGCCAGCCAGTCTTCGCGACGGAATTCCCCCCGGGTCTGGATTCTGAAAGACGGCCGGCCCGAACCGATTCCGGTCACCACCGGCGTCACCGACGGCATCAACACGGAACTGCTTTCCGGCGACGTTCAGCCCGGCCAGGAACTGCTGGTGGACATGACGCGGGTGGAGAAATGATTCCCGGTTCTTCTCCTTCCCTCCGGACCGGCGCCAAGGCCGCGCTGATCGACTTCAAATCCGTATCCAAGATATACGGGGCCGGCCAGGCCAGCGTGACCGCCTTGGAAGAAGTTAGTTTCGCCATCGAGGAAGGCGAATTCGTGGCCATCATGGGTCCCAGCGGTTCAGGCAAGTCCACCGGCATGAACATCCTGGGATGTCTCGATACGCCCACCTCGGGCGCCTACCTGTTCCAGGACATTTCCGTGGGCGGTCTTACCCGCGACCAGCGAGCCCTGCTCCGCCGGCATTATCTGGGCTTTGTTTTCCAGGGCTTCAACCTGCTGAACCGGACTTCGGCCCTGGAAAACGTCGAACTGCCCCTGGTCTATCGGGGTCTGACGGCCCGGGAGAGGCGCCGGCGGGCTCTCGAGGCCCTGGCCAAAGTGGGACTGGAAGACAGGGCGCGCCACCACTCCAGCGAGCTTTCCGGAGGGCAGCAGCAGCGGGTGGCCATTGCCCGGGCCCTGGTCACGGAGCCTTCGCTGTTGTTGGCCGACGAACCCACCGGCAACCTGGATTCAGGCCGCGGTCGCGAGATCATGGAACTGCTGGCGGCCTTGAATCGAGACCTGGGCCTGACGGTGGTCATGGTCACCCACTCCGAGGACATGTCCGCTTTCGCCCATCGGATCATTCGTTTTCTCGACGGACGCATCCATTCGGACCGTCGGAACGGGGAGGCGGCCTGATGATCTGGAATGCCTTTTTATTGGCCTTGCGCGAAATACGCCGCAACGTCCTGCGGTCGTTCCTGACCATCCTGGGCATCGTCATCGGCGTGGCCGCGGTGATAACCTTGGTCACGGTCGGCTCGGGCGTCACGGCCAAGGTGGCCGAGGATATTTCCAAACTGGGGACCAATCTGCTGATGGTCAGGCCCGGCCAGTTTCGCGGGCCGGGAGGCGGCGCTTCCACGGCCAAGGCTTTCACTAAATACGACCTCGAGGCCTTGGGTCGGGAAGTGACCTCGGTTTCCGCCGTGGCGCCATCCAACCACCGGACCATGACGGCCATCTACGGGAACACCAACTGGTCCACTTTGGTGACCGGGACCGACAACGGGTTTTTCAAAGTGAAGGATTGGACTCTGGAAGCAGGCCGGGTATTCACCGAAGGGGAGCTTAGGTCGGGCAAGGCGGTCTGTCTCATCGGGGCCACCGTGCGCCGGCGGTTATTCGGCAAGGAAGACCCGATCGGCCAGAGAATCAGGATGGAGAAGATCTCGTTTCAGGTGATCGGCCTTTTATCGTCCAAAGGCATGACCGGGATGGGCACGGACCAGGACGATATCGTTATCGTGCCGCTGGCCACCCTGCAAAGGCGTATTGCCGGCAACCAGGAAATCCGGATGATCCAGGTTTCGGCCAAGTCCGAGGCTTCCACCCAGAAAGCCCAGAAGGACATCGAGAGGCTGTTGCGGGAGCGCCGCCGACTGGCGCCCGGCGCCCCGGATGACTTTACGGTCATGGATATGGCCGAAATCGCCGAGACCATGCGCACCACCACCAAGATGCTGACGGCTCTTCTGGGCGCCGTGGCCGCGGTCAGCCTGCTGGTGGGCGGTATCGGCATCATGAACATAATGCTGGTTTCCGTCACCGAACGCACCCGCGAAATCGGCACCCGGATGGCCATAGGCGCCTTGGGCCGGGACGTCATGATCCAGTTCCTGGTCGAAGCCGCCGTTCTTTCCTCCCTGGGCGGTCTGGTGGGCCTGGGGCTGGCCCTGGCCGCCTCTTACGGTTTGACCAGGACACTACAGGTTCCCTTTGTCTTCAATCCCAGCATCAACCTCGTTTCCTTTCTGTTTTCGGCGGCGGTGGGCGTCATCTTCGGCTTTTTCCCGGCCCGCCGCGCCGCGGGCCTGGACCCCATAGAAGCCCTGCGGTACGAATAGAAGAGGTTTCAGACAGATGTCTTCCCGACTAGACCTTTTAAAGCGGATAACGTCGGCCCTGATCGCGGCGTTGGCGGGGATGGTCCTGCTGGCCGGATGCGCCGTGGGTCCGGATTACCGGTTCCCCGATCAGCCCATGCCCGGACAGTGGAAGGGCCCGGCGGCCGCGGACAAGACCGGCGCCGTGGACCCCCAGGCCCTGGCGGAATGGTGGAAAAGCCTGAACGACCCGGTGTTGACCCGGCTGGTGGAAAGGGCCGTGGCCGACAACCTGGACCTGAAAAAGGCCTGGGCCAGGGTCAAGGAGGTCAAAGCCCGCCGGGGGGTGGCCCTGGCCGATTTGGCCCCGACCCTGAGCGCCAGCGGTTCGACCACCACCAGCCAGAGCAGCAAGGCCACCGGCAGCGGCCAGAAGCGCGACCTCATCAGCACCGGTCTGGACGTCTCCTGGGAAATCGATCTGTTCGGCGGCGCGAGACGTTCGATCGAAGCGGCCCAGGCCGATTACGAGGCTGCCCGGGAAAACCTTAACGACGTCCTGGTCAGTCTGGCCGCCGAAATGGCCGCCAACTACGTTCAGCTCAGAACGTATCAGCAACGTCTGGCCGTGGCCCGGCAAAACCTGGAGATTCAGGCCGAGACGCTTCAACTGACGGCGCTCCGGTATGAAACCGGACTCTCGAGCGGCCTGGACCTGGAAAGAGCCAAATACAACCTGGAGTCAACGCGTTCCCAGGTTCCCAGCATCGAGGCCAAACAGGAGGAAGCGAAAAACCGTCTGGCCGTTCTCTTGGGTGAGTGGCCGGGGTCCCTGGACGCGGAACTGTCCCGGCCGTCACCCATCCCCCAAGCCGAACTGACCATGACCATCGGCCTGCCGGCGGAACTCCTCCGCCGCCGACCCGACCTGCGCCAAGCCGAACGGGAACTGGCGGCCCAGACGGCCCGGGTGGGAGTGGCCAAGGCTGAAATGTATCCGAAACTCACCCTGAAAGGGTCCCTGGGCTGGGAGGCCCTGGCCCTCGAGGGCCTGATCTCGCCGGCCCACCTGGCCACCAGCCTGGGCGCCAGCCTGCTGTGGAAGGTTTTCCAGGCCGGAGCGGTCCGCGAAAACATCAAGGTCCAGAACGCCCTCCAGGAACAGGCCCTGTTCAAGTATGAAGCCGCCGTTCTGACGGCCTTGGAAGAGACGGAAAACGCACTGATGTCCCTGGCCCGGGAAGAAGAACGGCGCCGGTCCCTGGCCGAGGCGGCGCGGGCCTCGGAAGTCGCCGTGGGGCTGGCTTTGAAGCAATACGAAGCCGGTTTGGTGGATTTTCAGAGCGTGCTGGATACTCAGAAATCCCAGGCTTCGTTCCAGGATAATCTGGCCGAGAGCGAAGGCCTTATGACTCAGAACCTGATCAGCCTGTACAAGGCCCTGGGGGGAGGCTGGCCGCGGGAGGAACCGAGTGCTCAAACCGATCAGGCCGGGCTCAAGTAGGCGTTATGACCATCCTGAACGGAATCAATTCTAATGGTTCTTCATTTTTCTCCATAAGGTATTCACGCTTATTCCGAGCCGCCTGGCTGTTTCCATCCTGTTGAACCGGCAGTTCTCCATGGTCTGGTCAATGACCCGCCGTTCAAACGACTCGACTATGTTCTTGAGACTGGCGCCGGGTCTCGAGGGCAAGACGTATTCATCGTCTAAATCAGCTTTCGGCGGGCGGGAAACCATGATCGGGCCGGCCGCTGTCGAGGCGGCGGCGATTTGTTTGAATTCCGACAAGAGATCGTGGAACAATTCAGCGGGTTCTTGTTCTCCATCCAGCAAGACCAAATAGCTTTCCATAAAGGACCTCAATTCGCGCACGTTTCCCGGCCAATGGTACTCCTTCAGGGCCTTGATCATTTCCGGAGTCAGGCTTCGGGCCAGGGAGTCCCGGCCGCCGAGGAGGTCCTCGATCAGGAAAGGGATGTCTTCCAGGCGTTCCCGCAGGGGAGGGGCCTGGAGGCGCAGCACGGCCAAACGGTAATACAGGTCGGCCCGGAACCGGCCCTGTTCGACTTCGGGCTGAAGATTCTTATAGGTCGAGGCCATTATGCGGACGTCCACCGGGACGTAACGGTCGCCGCCCACCCGCATGACTTCCTTGGTCTCCAAGACCCGGAGCAGCCTCACCTGGAGGCTGGGAGGGATATCGGCGATTTCATCTAGAAACAGGCTGCCCTTGTTGGCCAGTTCAAACAACCCTATCTTCCCCCCCCTTTTCGCCCCGGTGAAGGCGCCTTCCTCATACCCGAACAGTTCCGACTCGAGCAGGGCTTCGGGTAAAGCCGCGCAGTTGACGGCCACAAAGGGCTGGGTTCGCCGCGAACCGCCATTATGAATGGACTGGGCTATGATTTCCTTGCCGGTGCCGGTCTCGCCTTGGATGAGCACCGTGGCTTCGGTCTGGGCGAAGCGGATAATTTTATTGATCAGCCTTTTTATCGAAATACTTTTACCCCGGAGGTCACTCACCTGATGTTTGGCGGTAAATCCCCTCGAATAAAGGCTTTCCTTCAACTTGCGATTTATGTTTCGGATACGGGAGGCTTCCTTCAGGAGAGCCACGGCGCCGTTGACCTGACCCTGGATGGTTATAGGCAGGGTGTTAACCACCACTTCGGCCGGGCCGATCTTTTTTATCATGTCCCGTTCCGACCGGCCTTTGGTCAAGACCTCGAGCAGGTTGACCTCCCTGATGATTCTGGACAAGGAATGTCCCAGGTCGGCCTTCAGGTTGACGCCCAGCATCTGCTCGGCGGCTTCATTGTAGATATCCATCCTTCCGAAACGATCCACTCCGATGACGCCTTCCTCGACCATCTGCAGAACGGTGTTGAGCCGCTCCTTTTCGCCCAACTCTTTGCGGCGGGCCTCGGCTATGGTCCGCGCCTCCTGAAAAGCCATTTCTATGACCGAACGACTGGGGATGACCACTATCCCGACCCCACCCAGGTCGGTGATAACCTTCCGGCTGATGCCGCCGCCCACCGAAACCCGCAGGCCTTGGTCGAAAAACGCCGAATAGACCCCTCGTTCCAGTTCATCGTGGGTCTGAAAAACGATTTGATGAACCTCGATGTCCAGCAGTTCTTCAATCAGCTCCATGCCCGACAACTTGCGGCCGTATTGGGTGAACCCGATGCGACGGTCTGTTTCGCGGGCCTTCTTGAAAGCTTTTATCAGGTCCAGGTCCGAATGAATGATTCGAACCACGGGCTTGCCCGTGGCTTGATACATGAGGTGGTAATTCCCCATGTGACCGAAAACCACTTCCACCCCCTGGTCGAACATGGCCTGGGCCGTGGGAATGGCTTCGCCCATATTGACCACCTTGATAATGACTTCCTCCTTTTCCTGATCAATACAACTCCGCACCGCTTCGGCCAGTTCCCAGGAATGACCGACCAGGGCGAATTTATAACGCTGTCTTTGATTCATGTTCCCAACACCCCCAGGGGGATTAATCAGTGATTGTACCGGCCAAAGCAACCTGGATACATTTCATTTATGTTCATACTTCTCTCCAATTTGCAATATAGTATTGAAATCTTCAAAATTTAATAAGTTCGAAGATACAAGGGAGGAATCCAGATTGCTATTTTGGGCCTGAACTTTTCAAGATTGGAAAATATAGCCTAAGAAATGAGAAAAGAAGCCGATCCCGCCCAGGCCGGGCTGGATAGAGCAATCATAATAACCTATTAATAACAATCTGTTATTTGAGCGAGCCTCGCTTGGCCCCTGGCTTGCTACAAAACCAGTGATTTTGGAATTAAGGGCGTGAGGTCTTAAACGAGGAGAGTAATAACCAGGTGAAAAGGGGGGATGACATTGGATTTCAGACTGAATGACGAACAGAAACAACTAGTTAACCTTTTAGAAGAATTGGGGCGCTCGGAATTCGCTCCTCGGGCCGCCAAGTGGGACGCCCAGGCGGAATATCCCTGGCCTAACGTCCGCCGGCTCAAGGACCTCGGTCTGTTGGGTATGACCATCCCGGCCAGGTACGGCGGCCAGGAGCGCCCCTTGATTGACGCCGTTCTGGCCATCGAGACCGCGGCCAAGTATTGCGGAGTGACCGCCCGGATATTGGTCGAAACGAACATGGGCGCCCTGGGGGCGATCATGGCTTATGGGACCGAGGAGCAACGCGCCCTGGTAGCCAGGCGGGTCCTCGAGGAAGGCGACAAGCCGGCCATCGGCATGACCGAACCCGAAGCCGGAACCAATCTCACCGAACTCAAGGCCAGGGCCGACAAAAGAAAAGACCGCTACGTCATCAACGGCCGTAAACATTGGATCACCGGCGGCGGAATTTCCGTGACCAACTTGATCTTCGTCCGGTTCTTTGAAGACGGCCGGGAAAAAGGCATCGGCGGCCTTCTGGTGGACAAAGGCACGCCGGGATTCACTTTCGGCCGGGTCGAGGACGCCCTGGGGCTCCGCGGCATCCCCGAAACCGAATTGATCTTCGAGGATTGCGAGGTTCCCGAAGAAAGCGTGGTCGTTCCCGGAGAGGGAGCCGAGGGTTTCAAGAAGCTGATGTTCGGTTACAACGCGCAGCGGACCGGGGCCAGCGCCGTGGCCTTGGGCCTGGCCCAGGGCGCCCATGATCTGGCCGTCGAGTATATGAAAAAGCGGCGCACCTTCGGCCGGCCGATCGCCGAATACCAGGGCCTCCAGTGGATGATGGCGGAAAGTCAGACGAAACTGGACGCGGCCCGGTTGCTGATCCAACGCGCCGCCTGCAACGCCCGCCTGCTGGCCAATAACGTCTTCACCCCTGGGATACGGGAGTCGTCCATGGCCAAGGCCTTTACTGGCCACGTCGCCTTCGAGGCGGTCAGTGAAGCCTTGCAGATGTTCGGGGCCTCGGGTTACTCCCGGGACCTGCCGCTCGAGAGGATGTTGCGGGACGTGAGGATGTTCCAGATCGGGGGCGGGACCACGCAGGCCCAGTTGAACATGATCTCCAGGAGCATATTCAAGGATGGCGGTCTGTTGGCCGGTTCGTGATAAATGTCGAAGGAAAAGAAACGGCCGTCGGAGGAGGATGTTATCGCCTTGAAAGGAAAGGATACGATCTTAGCCCAGGGCAACGAAGCCTGTGTCTGGGGCGCCCTCGCCGCCGGGTGTCGGTTCTTCGCCGGCTACCCCATCACTCCGGCCTCGGAGATCGCGGAATTGATGTCCCGCCGTCTGCCCGAACACGGCGGCATATTCATGCAGATGGAGGATGAAATCGCTTCAATATCCGCGGTGATCGGCGCCGCCTGGGGCGGGCTCAAGGCCTGCACCGCCACCAGCGGACCGGGCTTCTCCCTCATGCAGGAAGGCTTGGGTTACGCGGCCGAGACCGAGACGCCCTGCGTGATCATCAACGTGATGCGGGGCGGCCCTTCCACCGGCCAGCCCACGCTCTCGGCCCAGCAGGACGTCCTGCAAGCCAAATATGGTTCGCACGGCGACTACGAAATCATCGCCTTTTGCCCGGCCTCGATCCAGGAGGCTTTCGAGTTGACCATCAGGGCCTTCAACGCGGCCGAAAGATTCCGGGTGCCGGTGATAGTCCTGTCCGATGAGATCATCGGTCATACCCGGGAGATACTGCGCCTGTTTCGGCGGCCCGAGATCGTGGCCCGGAGGCCGCCCCGGACCGTCCCCGGCGAATATGTCCAATACCGCGCCGAGGCCTCGGGGCTGCTCGACGGCATGCCCGCTTTCGGCCAGGGATACCGGCTGCTGGTGGACGGCCAGCTTCACGACGAGACCGGCAACCGGGCCGGCGACAATCCGGAGATCAGCGGCCGACTGATGGCCCGGCTCTGCCGGAAAGTGACCGACCAGGCCGAGGAACTGACGGACATGGAGACATATTTCCTCGAGGACCCGGATACCGTGGTCGTGGCCTATGGCAGTGTCTCCCGCTCGGCGCTTTCCGCGGTCAGAATGGCCCGGGAACAAGGCTTGAAAGCGGGCCTGATCCGGCCGCGCATCCTTTGGCCTTTTCCGGACCGGGCCGTGGCCGAGGCCATTAAAAACGCCGGCCGGGTCATCGTCCCGGAGATGAACATCGGCAAGATGGTCCGCGAGGTGCGACGCTTGAAAGAATGCGGACAGGTGGTCGAAGGTCTCTCCAAGCTGGGGGGCAACCTGTTCACGCCCTACGAGATTCTCGAAGCCATCAGGTATTGACGGACTGGTAATAAGTCCGTCATCAGGCCGAGGGCGATTAAGCCCCGGCCTGGGGTGAGGGTGGAACCACTTGAATTTACTTCAAGTGGCGGGAGAGGGGAAGCCCTCTCCCGCCGAGTAAAAA
>JBFMAW010000017.1:0-155538 GCA_040755515.1 Thermodesulfobacteriota bacterium
GAGGGCGAATAAGCCCCGGCCTGGGGTGAGGGTGGAACCACTTGAATTTACTTCAAGTGGCGGGAGAGGGGCAGCCCTCTCCCGCCGAGTAAAAAGTCGGTTTTCGACTTTTTACGAGGTTATCAAACTTGGTCTGGTCCCTCTTTCTTATTTGCCCTGGAAGCTCCTTTAATTGCGGCCTCGAACATATTATCTAAAAAATAAATCCAGTTAGCCAATAAGACCATCTCCAGGCCGAACCGGATCGGACATTTCTCCCGCTAGCTGGACAATCACCGGGACGCCGTGGCACGACTTTTGCCAGTAAACCGCCGGTAATTCCAAATTTTTCCTAAAAACACGAACAACAAAACACCCAGGGAGGAGAAGTATGCGAAAAATCATGGCCGGTTTGACTCTGTTGGCCGCGGGGCTTTTTCTGATGGCCGCCTCCACGGCGATAGCCGCGGAAAAACTCATGATCTACACCTCCATGAAGGACAGTATGTGGTCTCAGTTGCAGGCGGCCTTCAACAAGAAATACCCGGACGTGGCCGTGGATACCTACATCGCGGGAGCGGGAAAGCTGATGGCCAAGATCGCCACCGAGCGGCAAAGCGGGAAGATCATAGCCGATATACTCTGGACCAGTGAAATTCCCGACTTTTATGCCCTCAAGAGAGACGGCCTGCTCGAGTCCTATCTTTCCCCGGAAGCCAAGACCGTCCAGAGTCCAGTGAAGGATCCGGACGGCTGTTTCACTCCGGTCCGTCTCGGAACACTTGGCCTGGCCTACAACACCAAGAAAGTCACCGTTCCGCCCCGGGGCTGGCCGGACATGATGGAGGCCCGCTTCAAGGACGGGTTCGGCATCGCCAACCCCGCCCTTTCGGGAACCGCTTGCGTGAGCGTGGCCATGATTAGCGGAAACCTCGGTTGGGACTACTTCGAGAAGATCAAGAAAAACGGCGCTAAAATGGGTCATGGTTCCGGCCAGGTCGTGGACGACACCGCCTCCGGGGACCTCAAGGTCTCGGTGGCCGTGGATTACATCACCATTGATAAAATGAAAAAGGGGGCCAATCTCGGGCTGTTCTTTCCCAAGGAAATGCTGGTCATCCCGAGTCCCGTGGCCATTTTTAAAGGCTCTCCCAACCTCGGCGCCGCCAAGAAGATGGTGGACTTCCTGCTCACCCTGGAAGGCCAGACCATCGTCGCCGCCAACGGAACTCTTCCCGTCCGCGCGGACGTGAAAATCCTGGAAGGCTTTGGCCTGGTTCAGCCCAACGAAGCCGTGGAAAGAGCCATGAAGATAGATTACCTGAAGATGATGCAGGAGAAGGAAGCCATTATTGAAAAATTCACCCGGATCATGCGGGCGCAATAAGACGGGGATTTACCCATGGCCGAAGTGCGGCTGGTGAACGTAAGCAAACACTACAACAAGGTCAAGGTCATCGAGAACCTGAACCTGACCGTCCGGGATGGGGAGTGTTTCACCCTCCTCGGGCCGTCGGGCTGCGGCAAGACCGTGATCCTGCGGCTGATCGCGGGGTTCGAGCGTCCCGACTCCGGGGATATCTACATCGGCGACAGACTGGTTTCAAGCCCGGGCAAAGACGTTCATATTCCAACCGAGCGGCGTAAAATCGGCGTGGTCTTCCAGGACTACGCGGTCTGGCCCCACAAAACGGTTTTCGACAATATCGTCTATCCCTTGAAAATTCAGCGTGTCCCGAAGGAAGAAGCGATTGAGAGGACCAGGGAAGTAATCAACCAGGTCAGCCTGGCCGGCCTCGACAAGAGGTTGCCCTTCCAACTCTCCGGCGGGCAGCAGCAGCGCGTGGCCCTGGGCAGAGCCCTGGTTTCCAAACCCGAAATCATGCTGCTCGACGAGCCGCTCTGTAACCTCGACGCCAATCTCCGTGAAGAAATGCGTTTCGAGATCAAAGAGCTGCAGAGAAGCACGGGAGCCACCATCCTGTACGTGACCCATGACCAGGAAGTGGCCCTGGCCATCTCCGACCGCGTGGCGGTCATGGACGAAACCGGGACGGTCCGGCAGGTGGGCACTCCCTACGAAATATACGAAAAGCCGGCGACGAGCTTTGTTTTCCAGTTCATGGGCGTGTCCAATTTTCTGCCCGTGACGATCCGAAACGGCCGGGCCTTTATCCAGGAGGCCGGGATCGCGCTGCCTGGTCAGGATATTCCCGCCGATTTGATCTCCAGAAAGGAACTTGTGGCCGGCTGCCGGCCCCTGGAGGTCGGCTTGTCCAGGAACGGGTCCGCCGTCCCAGGAACGATAATAAGAAAGACTCTCCTCGGGCCTAGCGTGGATTATCGTGTCCGGTTGGGAACCCGGGAAATCCGGGTGCAGTGCGACACAAACGAGGCCTTGACGGAAGGGCCGCTGTTCAATGAAGGGGATACCTGCGGTCTGGTCTTCCACAACCTCCATTGGTTCGATCCCGATAGCCTAAAGGAAAACGTGCAACCGTGATCGGTTGGAAGAAAATGAAAGATTGGGGGGCGGCCGAAATCGTGCTGTTCCTTTCCGTCTTGATCCTGGTCCTGGTGGTGGCCATTCCGGTCTTCTTGATCTTCTGGAACGCCTTTGTCGTGGACGGCGGCCTCAACATCACGGCCATCGTCAAGGTTCTAACCAAACCGGACGTATTTCAGGCCCTGTTTAATTCCATTAAGATCGCCGCGGGCGTGACCCTGATCAGCACGGTGATCGGGGTATTTTTCGCCTGGCTGGCGACGCGCACGGACATCCCTTTTAAAGAGACCCTGAAGGTCCTGTTCCTTATACCTTTCATGCTGCCCTCCTTCATCGGCGCGCTGGCCTGGAAGATTCTGCTTTCTCCGAGGGCGGGCTATATCAACCGCCTCTTCATGTATCTCTTCGATACGGATATTCCCCTGTTTAACATCTACAGCCTTTGGGGAATAATCCTGGTGGAGAGCATCTATCTCTTCCCCTTTGTCTTCATTCAAGTGAGCGGCGCCCTCGAGCGCATGGACCCGACTCTCGAGGAATCGGCCCGGATATCCGGGGCCGGCCTTCTGACCATCACCCGAAAAATAACCATTCCCCTAATATTGCCGAGTATCCTGGCCGGCGCGCTGCTGGTGGCGCTCTACTCCCTGGCCCACTTCGGCGTACCGGCCATCCTCGGGACCGAAGTCGGCATCTACATCATCCCGACCAAGATCTACGAAAATATTCACGCCAGCGGCGGGTCTTTCGCCGCCATCAGAACGGGGACGGTGCTGGCCTCCATCCTGGTCGTCGCGGCGGCCCTGATACTCTACGCCCAGAACGGCTTGGTGAAGGCCGGCCGGTTCCAGATCATCGCCGGAAAAAGCATGAGACCGATGGTGCTCAAGCTGCGCGGGTTGAAGATGCCCCTGTTCGTCCTGTGCGTCTTCTACATTGTCGTCACCGTGGCCCTGCCCACGGTCACCATTTTCCTGGTGGGTTTTCTCAAGACCTATGGTTTGGATATAGCCCTTGAAAACATGACCCTCGATAACTTCGCCTACATCCTGTTCGAATGGAAGTTGACCAGGGATTCCATCTGGAACAGCCTGTGGTTGTCCTTGAGCGCGGCCCTGGTGACGATGTTTGCGGGCTTCATGATCTCCTATGTCATCGTCAAGATGAAAGTCAGGGGCAAATGGTTCCTCGAGTTCCTCGGGGTCCTGCCTTTCTCGGTTCCGGGAACGGTCATCGCCCTGGGCACGATTTTAATGTGGAGCGGTAAATTCGGGATAAACCTGTATAACACCGCGGGGATCATTTTCGTGGCCTATATCGCCAGGTACATGGCCTTTTCCCTGAAGTCCAATTCCGCGGCCCTCGAGCAGGTGCACGACTCCCTGGAAGAGGCGGCCCGGGCCTGCGGGGCGACCCACTGGCAGGCCCTCAAGGACATCGTCGTGCCCCTGGTCCGTCCGGGGATGTTGGCCGCCTTCTTCCTGATATTCCTGCCGGCCCTCAGGGAACTGACCACCTCGGTTCTTCTCTATGGACCGACGACCCGGACCATCGGCGTGGCCATCTACACCCTGAACGAGGACGGCCAGACCGTCTACGCCGCGGCCCTGGCCGGCGTGGCCCTGGTCATAATTATCTGCGGTCAACTCATCATAAAATGGTTCGCCCGCCCGGAAGCAGAGGGAGCCCAATAGTGTCGTACATAAAACTGACCAACATAACGAAGCGATTCGGTGAAGTGGCGGCGGTCAACAATCTCAATCTGGAAATCGAACGGGGAGAATGCTTTTCCTTTCTCGGGCCATCCGGTTGCGGCAAGACGACGACCCTAAGGATGGTGGCCGGTTTCGAAGACCTGGATGAAGGAGAAATCAGCGTCGGCGGGAAATTGATTTCTTCGAGCTACAAGAAATACTATCTGCCTCCGGAAAAGCGGGAATTCGGCATGGTGTTTCAGGCTTTTGCCGTATGGCCCCACCTGAACGTCTTTGACAACGTGGCCTTTCCCCTGAAGATCAAGAGGCTATCCCGGACCGAGGTCATGGACCGAACCCGGCGGGCCATCAAGTACACGGGCCTGACGAGCGTGCAAGGAAGCTATCCCCATCGTCTCTCCGGAGGCCAGCAGCAGCGGATTGCCTTGGCCAGGGCCATCGCCATCAATCCCACGGTGATGCTGCTCGACGAGCCGCTGTCAAACCTCGATCCCAAGTTGAGGGAGGAGATGCGGTTCGAGATCAAGGAGCTGCAGAAGAAATTCGGGTTCTCCGTCGTCTATGTCACCCACGATCAGGCCGAGGCCATGGCCCTTTCCGACCGGATGCTGGTGATGAAGCAGGGCGTCGTCCAGCAGGTGGACACTCCCCTAAACATTTACCATAACCCGGCCAACCGGTTCGTGTTCAGCTTCATCGGCCTTTCCAATTTCGTGCCCGCGGATATCCAAGACGGCGCCGCCTACGTCGAGGGCGCCGGGAACGCCGGGGCCGTGACCACCGAAATTCCCCCCCAGGTCAAAGGGCCGAAGGTGACGCTGGCCTTTCGTCCTTCGGAAGTGGAGATACTGCCCCCAGGCCGGGGCGCGGTCCGGTGCCTGGTGAAGCGAAAGGTTTATCTCGGGGAAATGAACGATTACAAGGTGCTGGTCGGGAACACGCCGATTCGAATTCAGAAAAGCCGCCACAAGGTCTCCTTCAACGAAGGAGATACCTGCGACCTGAAATTTCATCGCCTGCTCTGGTATTAGGGGACGTACATAAAATTATAAGTTTCCCGCCGGCGCCTACCGCTTTTCCCGGACTAGGTCCGGGCCTCACCTGGTTTCTCTACGTTGCGAACGGTTATGTCAAGTTGAACCGCCGCGCCGGAACGGTGGTCGAAATACCTTGGCGTCACTTGAGGTCAGGCCGCGTTTTGCCGGATGTAGTCTTTCAGCTTGCCCTGATCCAGGACGCCCAGCCATTTGAACTTGAGGCCTATCCGCCTGATCTCCTCATCCGGATAGGATGCGGACAAGGCTGTGTCCGAGACGCTCTCGAAGGCGACTTTGTCCACGCACAGGGTGTCTCCGTCGAGAAGGCTCAACATGCCCTCGTCCTCCAGGTCCAGCGGCGACCCGGTGTAGATGAAGGCGAGGCCGCCTTCGCTGATGTCCAGAATCTGGATCTTTTTACTGCCATCCACTTCGCGGCCGATGACGACGAAGGCGCCGCTCAGGGCGGCATATCTCTTGTGCTTTCTGGGTCTGAACAACCGGCGCAGGATATTCATTAGGCCGGCCATGCTGAACTTCCTTTCCAGGCCGTCAAAACCTGACCCTTTGCCTCAGACACTCGCGCTTGATGAATCCTTTGGCCATCCACATCCAATCCGCCTGAATCATTAAACTGAAAGTCCCGTCGTCGCCGAGAATCGTCCACGCCGGCGTTCCCGGCCGGCTATAAATCGGATTGGGCTTGGGCGTGGAGTTATAGAAATATACGGTATCGGAGGGAACCGTAACCGGTCAAGAGGAATTTTATAATTTTATGAACGTCCCCCTAAACGAACACGTCCACGATGCTGCCCTTGGGCGGCGGACCGCTGGCGCGGTTAGAAGCGGTCTGGAGCAGAACCGGCGAGGTCTCCCGGACCTTTTCCAGCATTTGCGCGATCATCTCCTCCCGCCAGGCCGCCCGCCTGGTTTGCTCCGAACCGTAGGCCCGCACCACATGATTCGGGCCGCCAAGCTGCTTCACCATGGTCTAACTCCGGGTTGGTATGTTTGATCATTACGACCGCCCTATTACCGATCAAAAGACGTGCCAGAAGGAATAGGCCTGGATAACCTAATTATAAATCAGGGTTATCGTGGAAGGCCGCCTGTCCGTCCCCGTCGCCGCCAAAAATTTGAACAAGAACCCGTCGGAGCCCCGGGCCGGGAGGTTCTCCGGCCCTGCCTGGTCAAGAGGGCCTGGAGATTCCCTAGAGTTGAAAGAAAGGGGGAATGGTTCGATTCCGGTCCGGACTCCAGGT
This sequence comes from Thermodesulfobacteriota bacterium, assembly GCA_040755515.1. Classification (GTDB taxonomy): domain Bacteria; phylum Desulfobacterota; class Desulfarculia; order Adiutricales; family JAGVGV01; genus JBFMAW01. The sequence goes on from JBFMAW010000017.1 coordinate 6,500, forward strand.
CAGAGCCGGTCCACCCGCACGTGGGCCAGCGCCTCCTCGACGGCCTCGTCCAGGTGTTCGGGAAAGGCTTCCAGGGGATAGGTGCGCCTGCAGTCCCGGCAGCGCCAGAAGAATCGCCTTCAGGTTCTGATCAGTTCCAGGCCGCGCCCGCATTCGCAGGTGGGAGCTTTCATGGCGCCCATGATAACAACGGCCGGCCCGAGTGTCAAAACATTCGGGCTTTTGTAGTCAGGGAGGACCAACCAGGGCCGAGGCCAGGGCGCCAGTCGGATTATGACTTGGCCGGCCCTCGAGGCTGGCCAGGTCAAATGATTTATATTGCTCGCTTTTTCATTTTCAATTAAAACCTCGCTTAATTTGGCTTGACAAGCTGAGCCAAAATTGCTATTAAACGGCTATATGGATCAATTATATAGTCCAATTTGTCAGAGTGAATGGTTCGTGAGTATAAAACCGGCAGGTTTCACGTTCGGGGCCGGGACCGCAGAGGCGACCCAACCAGGGTATAGCCAACAAGGTCTTGCAGAATATATTTAATAATAACAAGGAGGTATCAATCATGGCCTGTTTATACGGAGACACCCCGCCCCTTTTCGGCTCTCGGGTGGTCCGAACAGAAGAAGAACTTAAGGGGCTGGACGCCGTAGTGCTGGGTGTCCCTTGGGAAGGTACCATTACCTGGGGAGGGTGGTCAGGCTGCGAATTGGGGCCCAAGCTCATGCGCGAGGTTTCGCAACGGTTAACCGGGCTCCTGCCCGAGTATGGCCTTGACGTCTGGCGGCATATCGAGTTGGGAGACTTCGGCGATTGCGCCGTGACCAGTCAGGATGTCCGGGCCACGTTCGCCGATGTCGAGCGGCGCGTGGGCGCGATCCTGGCCGCGGGGGCCATACCGATAATCTTGGGCGGAGACCATTCGGTCCCTATCCCGGTCGTGCAGGCCCTGGCCAGGCATCACTCCGGCAAACGGATTGGCGTGATTCAATATGACGCCCACTATGACAATAAAGAATCCCACGACGGTGAGCGCCTGGCCCGCAATACGCCCATGCGTCGCATCGCCGAGACGCCGGGCGTGCGTCCGGATCGCATCGTCCAAATAGGCATCCGCGGTCCTCGCAACTTCCCGTGGGGACCGGCCTTCGCCCGAGAAAGCGGAGCCACGGTTTTCACCACCTTGGACATTCGGAAACGCGGCATCGAGGCCGTAACCCAGGAAGCGATCAATATCGCCCATGACGGCACCGACTTGGTTTATGTCACGGTGGACTCCGATATCATGGATATGGCCTTCAATCCGGGTGGGCCTCCGGACCCGGGCGGCGTCTCCAGCCTGGAGATGCTGATCAGTCTGTTTCAAGTGGGTCAAGCCGGTCAGGTTGGCGGTTTGGACGTGGTCGAAATCTATCCGCCCCGGGACCACGCCAATTTCTCCGCTCACGTCATGGATTGGGCCCTCCTCTATTTCCTGGGTGGCCTGGCGAAGGGGAGGATCGAAGGAAATACCTTGAAAGAATAGAAGTTTCGAGTCGAGGCCGAACCCGGTCAAGAAAGGAGGCAATGTTTTGGGCCACGGGAGAAACGGCCGGACGCTGGGCTGAGGTGAGCCCGATTCGGCATCCGGCCGGACTGACGTTCAATCTTATCAAATTTTCTCGAGGAGGTGGGTTCGATGAGTTTTCGATCCGGTTTGTTATGGAAGGTCGCTTTGGTTTTGGTCCTGCTCACGATACCTTTTTCACTCAGCGCCGCCGCCGGACGAAGCGTCAAGATCGGCGTGGCCGGTCCCATGACCGGATCGGCGGCCTTCGACGGCAAGATGATCGCCCGGGGGGCGGCCTTGGCTTTGGAGCAATTCAAGTCCGCCGGCAAACTCGCCCGGTACAACGTCCAGATGGTGGTGGAGGACGACAAGTCCGACCCCAAAGAAGCGGCCGCCATCGCCAACAAATTTGTCGGCGACAACGATCTCATGGCCGTGGTGGGCAACTACAACAGCTCCTGCACCTTGGCCGCGGCCCCGATTCTGACCAAAGCCGGCATCACCCAAATCTCGCCGGGGTCCAGTTCGCCGAGGATAACCGGCTTCAGCGATTATCTCTTCCGGACCCAATTGACGGACGCGGCCAACGGCATGGCCGTGGCCGAGTGGGCGGCCGAGTCGGGCTTCAAGAAAGCCGCCATAATTTATGAAAATTCCGATTACGGCAAGGGTCTCCAGGAGGTCTACGCGGCCGCCTTCCCCAAGCAGGGGCGTCAAATCGTGGCCACCGAGACATACTTGTCCGGCCAGACCAGCGACTTCACCGCCACCCTGACCAAAGTCAAGGCGGCGGGCGCGGATGTGCTCTTGCTGGGCTCCTTGTACAATGAAGGGGCGCTGATCGGTAAGCAAGCCAAACAACTGGGCCTCCGCCTGACGGCTTTCGGCGCCGGGCTGAACACCGAAGCCTTCACGCAATTAGGCAAGGACGCGGTGGAAGGCTGGCACGTGGTGGGCGCCATTGATTTCGATTCGTCCGACCCCAAGATCCAGGCCTTTGTCCAGGCCTTCAAAAAGAAATACGGCGATGAACTCGATCCCTACGCCGCCCAGTCCTACGACGCCGCCATGTTGTTGTTGGCGGCCCTGGACAAGGTCGGGCCGGATCGCGCCAAAATCCAACAATTTGTATTCAAGGTCAAGGCCTTCCCTGGCATCACCGGCCAGATAGAGTTCGTGAAGGGCGATGTTTTGACCAAACCTACCCGGTACCTGGTGAAGAACGGCAAACTCATCAGTGTCCAGAAATAACGGGGTCCCACCCTTCTGATGGCCATTAGATGGACGGAACGATGATCTGGCAGCAACTGGTTAACGGTTTGGCCGTGGGCGCTATATACAGCCTGATCGCCCTCGGCTTCACCTTGGTTTACAGCGTCTTGCGCATCGTCAATATGGCTCACGGCCACATCTACATGCTCGGGGCTTTCTTTGGGCTGACCGCCGCCAAACTGTTATACCAGAATCTCTATCTGTCCCTGGCCCTGGCCATGGTGGGCGCCGCGGCGGTCGGCCTGGCGGTCGAGCGACTCACCTTGAGGCCTCTCCGCCAAGCCGACCCATATTCGGCCTTCATCAGCACGCTCGGCCTCGGCTGGGCCCTGCCCGTGGTGGCCCAGATGATCTGGGGGACGACCATGCTGCCCTACCCGGTGGGCCTGACGCCTTGGATCTGGCAGGTCGGCCCGGTGACGATCGTCTTCACCCAAGTGCTGATCCTGGCGATTTCCCTGGTTCTTACCTATGGTCTCTGGCTCGTCGTCCACAAGACTTCCATCGGTATCGCCATGCGGGCGACGTCGTACAGCGTGCCGATCAGCCAGTTGATGGGCATAGACGTTGACCGGGTCATCCCCTTTACCTTCGCCATTTCAGCGGCCCTGGCCGGAGCGGCCGGCGTGCTGGTGGCGGTGTATTATGACGCCGTCTTTCCGACCATGGGTTTCGTCGCCGGGCTCAAGGCCTTCACGGCGGCCGTGATCGGCGGGATCGGCAGCGTCCCTGGAGCGGTGCTCGGCGGACTGCTGTTGGGGCTCATCGAGGGCCTGGCGGCCGGCTACCTCTCCTCAGGTTATAAAGATGCGATAGCCTTCGTCATTTTAGTAATCGTCCTGCTGGTCCGCCCCACGGGTCTTTTCGGGCGGGACCTGGTCCAGAAGATGTAGGAGGCCGAAGTGGCCGGGCTGGAAGCGCTCCGCCTTCGAAAAGGAAGGAAATGGATTTATTGGGGGGTGGCCATGACCTGGCTGGCGGCGCCTCTCCTGTTTCGCCACTGGGAATACGGAGTCCACATCGCCATAAGCATGGCCCTGTATGTCGTGCTCACCCTTAGTCTCAATTTGGTGAATGGACTGGCCGGCCAGTTGAACCTGGGCCATGCGGCTTTCTTTGGTATAGGCGCCTACACCGCGGCCCTGTTAATGCTGCTGGAGCATTGGTCGTTCTGGTCCACCCTGCCCATGGCCTTCCTGATGGCCGCTCTGTTTGGAGCGCTGGTCGGGTTGCCGTCCCTGCGGGTGGGCGGCGATTATCTGGGCATCGTCACCCTGGGTCTGGGCGAGATAACCAGGCTGGTGCTGATCAACTGGATCGAGCTTACCCGCGGTCCGATGGGTTTGCCGGGTATTCCCGCCCCTAGGCTGTTAGGTTACGAGTTCGGCGGCAAGCTGCCTTATTTCTACCTGATCACCCTTATGGCCATGTTTACCTGGTTGGTCATGCGCCGACTGGCCGTATCGAAGATGGGTCTGGTGATGCTGGCCCTGAGGGAAGACGAACGCGTGGCCAATACCCTGGGGGTCAACACCGGCCCGGTCAAGGTGTTGGCCTTTGCCGTTTCGGCCGGGTTCGCCGGTCTGGCCGGGGCCTTCTTCGCCAGCTATGTATCCTTTATCAGCCCGGATACCTTCATGTTCTCCGATTCGGCCATCATGCTGTGCATGGTGGTCCTGGGCGGTATCGGCAGCCTGCCCGGCGTGGTCATCGGCGCGGTGGTGCTGACCGTGGCGCCGGAGGCGCTGCGGTTCATCGGCAATTTCCGGGTGATCCTGTACGGCGTGGTGCTCTCGGCCATGATGATTTACCGCCCCGCCGGGATATGGGGTCTGGACAAGCGCGTGCGCAACGAGATCAAGGAGTCCGGCCTATATGGTTAATCCTGGAGGTGAGCCTATTCTTTACACCCGAGGGTTGGGCGTCGCCTTTGGCGGCCTGAAAGCCGTGGACGGGTTGGACCTCGACCTGCACCGGGGCGAAGTGCTGGGTCTCATCGGCCCCAACGGGGCCGGCAAGACCACCGTGTTCAATCTGCTTACCGGAGTGTATAAACCCGCCCAAGGCCGCATTTATCTGCGAGGCGAGCGCCTTGACGGGCTGCCGCCTTATGCCGTCGTGGCCCGCGGTCTGGCCCGCACTTTCCAGAGCATCCGACTCTTTTCGGCGCTGACGGTTCTGGAGAACGTGATGCTGGGTCATGCCTGGCGGGTGCGCGAAAATCCCCTGGACGCGGTGTTGCTGAGGACCCGAACCAGGGCTGAACGGGCGCGCTGGGTCGGCGAGGCCGAGCGGCATCTGAGTTATGTGGGTCTGGAAAAGGCGGCCAAGGAGATGGCCGCCTCCCTGCCGTACGGACGCCAACGACTGGTGGAAATCGCCCGGGCCTTGGCCACCGGAGCGGAAGTGCTGCTCTTGGATGAGCCGGCGGCCGGCAATAACGCCCAGGAAAAAAGGGACCTCATCGCCCTCATCGGCCGCCTGCGCGGCGAATTGGGTAAAACCGTCCTGATCATCGAGCACGACATGAAGGTCGTGATGAACCTGGTGGACAGGATCGTGGTCCTGGACTACGGCTGCAAGATCGCCGAGGGTTCGCCGCCGGAGATCAGGTGTAACCCCAAAGTAATCGAATCTTATCTCGGAGCCCAGATGGAGGAAGAAGGAGAGGAAGGGGCACGGCGCGCCGCGCCCCTACGGTCTCGGAATTCAGATGGAGAGGGCCGGGTAGCGGGATGTTGACGGTTACGGACCTGCACGTCGTTTACGGCGTCATCCAGGCGCTGAAAGGAATTACCCTATCGGTTGAAGACGGCGAGATCGTGGCCCTGATTGGGGCCAACGGCGCGGGCAAGAGCACCTTGTTGCGGGCCGTCTGCGGCTTGATTCCGGTCCGCCGGGGCGATATTCGCTTTGGGGGAGCCTCGCTGGAAAGTATTCCGGCCCACCGTCGCGTGGCCATGGGTCTGGCCATGGTGCCGGAAGGCCGCGGTATTTTCCCCAATCTGACCACCCGCGAGAACTTTCTGATCGGCGGTTACTGTCGGCGGAAGGATCGCGCCTCGATCGAGCGGCACATGAACGAGTTGCTTGACTTGTTTCCCCGGCTCCGTGAACGGGCGGATAAGCCGGGCGGCACGCTTTCGGGCGGAGAACAACAGATGCTGGCCATCTGCCGGGCCCTGCTGTCCCGACCTCGGCTGCTCTTGCTGGACGAACCTTCCATGGGCCTGGCCCCGTACCTGATCCCCCGGATTTTCCGAATGATCCGCGAAATACGGGATAAAGGCACGACGGTGCTGCTGGTGGAACAGAACGCCAACGCCGCCTTGCGGACTGCGGACCGGGCCTACGTCTTGGAGACCGGTCAAGTTGTCCGGGAGGGTCCGGCCCGGCTGCTTCTGGGCGACGATGATGTCCGCGCGGCCTATCTTGGGTGAAGGGAATTGATTCGGCCGCGGCGCCCGCGGACGAGGGATGGACGGATGGCCCGGATTTGGGCAAGATTCATGCTTCTGGTTTCCCTGAACGCTTCATTACCGGCCCCTGGCCCGGGGCCTGGCTTTTTTGAGCGCCTAGTTGCTCGACTTGGGGTATATTGGTTCAGACCGAAGACATGGCGCCTTATGTCAAGATAGCGGGCCATCCACTTACGAACGCGGGTGGTCTCGGCCCCTATTCAAAAAACCGGGCAGGAGCGTGCGGAAATGTCGGCCAGATCAGCCAACAAAAACGACGAAAGAGAGATCGTCTTCCCCCGCGGGGGATTCGACGTGGACAGGTCCAGCATATTTCCGGTGTACATTCAACTGGCCGAACAGATTCGCTATCTGATCGCCACCGCCGCCCTGACCCCCGGCGCGCTGCTTCCGCCGACCAGATACCTGGCCCAGAACCTCGGGGTGAGCCGGAACACATTGGAGAACGCCTACAAACTGCTTATCCAGGAGGGGTTATTGGAAACTAGGGGCGGGGGAGGCACTCGGGTCGCGGCGGGCGCACGGACGATTCGCGGTCGAATAGACGACGGTTTGCTCAAATCCGTCGAGGCCGTGGTCGAGCGGGCCAGGACGGCCGGACTGTCCATCGAGGAACTTACCTCGCTGGTCGCCTCGCGCTACCGTACGCTTGGCGCCGGGCCGACGGTAAAGGTGGGTTTGGTCGAGTGCAATCCATCCGCCGCCGAATACTTCACCGGCGAACTCCGGCGGGCGCTCGGCGTGGAGGTGCGTTCGCTGATGCTGGATGACCTCCGGGGTCCCGGCGCCGGCGAACTGCTTGAGGAGTTCGACGTCATCGTGACGGTGTTTTATCACTTTGCCGAGGTTCGGAAGTTGCTCCGGGAAGCGGGTCCCTCGACCCCCGAGGTCGTGGCCATCACCATGCAGCCCCATTTGAGCGTGGTCAACGAATTGTCGAAACTGCCCAAGGGCACCCGTTTGGGCGTGATCTATCCGGCGGAGGACTGGCATGCCGCCGAGCGGGTCCGGCGTATGGAGGCCACCATACTCAAGACCGGACTCAAGAATATCAAGGTTCAGTCCCTCTGTATCGAGCCCGGGGTTGGGCCGTCGGCCTTCGAGGGGTTGGATGCGCTGCTGGTGCTCTCCGACCACATGTCTTTCTTTAAAGACCGCATGCCGGCGGGTCTGCCGGTGGTCGAGTTCCGCAACACCTTGGATGAAGCCTCCATACATATGCTGCGCGAGGTAATAGGAGACATGAAGCCGCGGGGGCTGGCTCCTAAGAGTTGAGCCACGGCGCCGTCGGGCCTTTTTTCATCGAGAAGCGTTGTTTGGTCCGTGACGCAATTTTTTGCGATCAGCCCGGCTTTGGCTGAAACAAACGAAGGCGGGCCCGCGAGGAAGAAAGGAATTTTATGAAGGAGTCAACGAATCACGGGACTAGCCCCGGCGGAGACCGGACTTGGCCGGTCCCCACGGGAGGAGTCACCCTCGACGGGGAAAGGTTGAAATTGGCCGCCGGGCCATGGGAGTCCGTCCATCGCCTTTTACGCGGCCTGGACGAATTGAAAATCGGCGAAACCGAGCCGGCCACCTTGTTCGTCTGGAGGTCGGGTGAACCATGAGCGGCTCTGAACTTTGCTTCCTGACGCTGGCCGGGCAGGCGAGCTTGGTTCGCCGCCGGGAAGTGTCCCCGGTCGAGGTGCTAGCCTCGGTTTTGCGGCAGATCGAGCGCCTTGACCGGCGGGTCAAAGCCTATATCACGGTCATGTCCGACTCGGCGCTGGCGGCGGCCCAGGCGGCCGAACATGAAATTGCCCAGGGCCATTATCGGGGGCCCCTGCACGGCCTCCCCCTGGCCCTGAAGGATTTGATCCATACCGAAGGAGTCAGAACCACGGCGGGCTCGAAGATAATGCGGGATTTTATTCCCGGCGAAGATGCCACGGCGGTCACGCGACTCAAGCAGGCCGGGGCGGTTATCCTAGGCAAGACGAACATGCACGAGTTCGCCTACGGTTCCACCAACGTCAACCCCCATTATGGCACGGTCCGCAATCCCTGGAATGACCAGGTCCTCCCGGGCGGTTCGAGCGGGGGATCGGCCGCGGCCGTGGCCGCCTCGATGTGCTCCGCCGCCCTGGGCAGCGATACCGGCGGTTCCATACGGATGCCGGCCGCCTTTTGCGGAATAACCGGGTTTAAACCCACCTACGGCCGGGTGAGCCGGCATGGCGTCGTGCCGTGCGCCTGGTCCATGGATCACGTGGGTCCCCTGGCCAAGACGGCCGAAGATGCCGCCCTCGTGCTCGCCGCCATCGCCGGTTGGGACCCGAAAGACCCGGCTTCCAGTCGCGAGCCGGTTCAAGACTATATGGCCCAACTCGAGCAAGACGTGGCCGGCCTCAGGGTGGGCGTCCTCCGGGAATACACCGTTGACCCGGTCATGCCCGAGGTCGAAGCGGCCTTCCGCCGGGCTCTTGGGGTGTTGCGGGAACTCGGCCTGAAGGTGGAAGAGATTTCCATCCCGGAGACGAAGTACGCGGTCGGCGCCTCCAACGCCATCCTTCTGACCGAGGCCGCGAGCTATCATGAAGAGCGCCTGCGGAGTCGGGCCGGGGACTATGGCGAGGATGTGCGGAGCCGTCTGGAACTGGGCTTGTTCGTGTCCGCCACCGACTATGTTAAGGCCCAACGCGTGCGGCGTCTCCTGATCGAAAAGTTCCAGAACGTTCTCCGGCGATACGAGGCCATAGTCTGCGCCACCGAGCCGATAACGGCGCCTGGGTTCGACCAGGAAGTAATCCTGTTCGATGGACTGGCCGAACCGAGAAGCCAGGCCCTGGTAAGGCATCTGCGGCTTTTCAGCCTGATTGGACTCCCCGCCGTAAGCCTGTTGTGCGGCTTTGCTTCCGACGGCCTGCCCATAGGATTGCAGATCGCCGCCGCCCCCTTCGCCGACGGAAGGGTGCTCCAGATAGCCGCGGCCTACCAAAAGAGCGCTCCCTGGCACCTCCAGGCGCCGCCGGCGGCCAAGTCGCAATCATAGGCGGGCGCCGGTCGTCTTGGTTGGAGCGGTTCCATCAGCCTCGAAAGGGTATTCGACTTCCCAGCTTAGGTTGAAGCGGAGGCGGACATGTCCCTTGAAGCCCGTTACGTGCATACCAATCTGGTGGCCAGGGACTGGCGCAAGCTCGCCCATTTTTACCGGGAAGTCTTCGGTTGTACTCCCGTCCCGCCCGAGCGCGATTTTCACGGCGGGCCGCTCGAGGCCCTGACGAATATCCCCGGGGCGCGCCTGCGCGGGATGCATCTCCGACTGCCCGGACACGGTGACCGGGGCCCGACCCTCGAAATCTTCGAGTACGCGCCCGGCCGAAAAAAAGCCGCGCCGGCCTTGAACCGCCAGGGGTATGGTCACATTGCCTTCGCGGTGGCCGATGTCGCGTCGGCCCGGGAGGCGGTCCTCGAGGCGGGAGGCCGCGCCCTGGGCCGAATAATAACCTTGGCCCTTGGCGATGAAGCGACTATTACCGTTTGCTATATGACCGACCCGGAGGGTAATATCGTCGAATTGCAGACGTGGTCGCCTCCAGGACCATGAACCGGCCGGGCGCGGCTGACCGCCACCGAGGTTAATGAAATTTAATACCGAATGATTTGATCAGGAGCATGAGCGCTGGCATGAACGAATCAACCGAAAAGAACGAAGTAATACGGGGTCTGGAGAATGTAATTGCCGCCAACACCAAAACCAGCTTGGTCGACGGGGTGAACGGCGAACTCCATTACCAGGGCTATAACATCAACGATCTGGCGGAGAATACTCAATTTGAAGAGATCATTCATCTTTTTTGGCAGGGACGCCTGCCCGACGTCGCGGAGTTCGAGGAACTGCGTTCCCGGCTGGTAGCGGAAATGCGCCTTCCCTCCCAGGTCATCAAGATGATAGAACTCTCGCCGCCCAACGCCCACCCCATGGGAGTGCTGCGCACCGCTGTTTCCATGCTGGGCATGTTTGACCCGGACGCGGAAAACAGCTCTCGCGCCTCGAACCAGCGCAAGGCCATAAGGATCGCCGCCCAGGTGCCGACGATAGTGGCGGCCCTCAACAGGGTCAGACGTCGGGAACCTGTTCTTTCCCCGGACCCGGAACTGAACCTGTCCGGCAACTTTTTGTACATGATGAACGGCGGGATTCCGGGCCAAGACGAACAAAAGGTCATTGATCTGGTGCTGATTCTATTGACCGACCACGGCCTAAACGCCTCGACCTTCGCCGCCCGGGTGGTCAGCAGCACCTTGGCGGAAATGCACTCGGCGGTTTCAGCGGCTTTGGGGGCGCTGAAAGGACCTCTTCATGGCGGAGCCAACCAGCGGGTTATGGAAATGCTCCAGGAAATAGATAACATTGACGAAGTCAAGGCCTACCTGGACGGCATGCTCGCGGACAAAAAAAAGATCATGGGGTTTGGGCATCGAGTCTACAAGGTCCAGGACCCGCGCACCAACCACCTGCGGAAGTATTCGGAGTTACTGTGCCGCCAGGCCAAAATGAGCGAGCTGTATCAGATTTCCCACAAAATTGAAGAAATCGTCGTCAGGGAGAAAGGTATTTATCCCAACGTGGATTTCTATCTGGCCACGGTATTGTTTGCCCTGGGTATTTCCAAGGAATATTTCACGCCCGTCTTTGCCGTGGCGCGAACCGTCGGCTGGATCGCCCATATACTCGAACAATACGCCGACAACCGCCTCATCCGCCCCGCGTGCAACTATGAGGGGAAAATAGGCCGGCGATTCATACCCTTAAGCGAGCGACGGTGAACCATATTCCGCGATAAATAACCCAAAGAATAAGAACCGGAGCGGCCGTTCCCGGGGGTAAGGGACGGCGGCGCTCCGGGGCATAAGATAGAGCGGGTTGATTTATTTTCATTGATCAGTGTTTCGATAATGTGCGGTTCCTTGTTCCACGTTTGGCGAGGGACCGGAATCCGGGGAGGGAAGAATGGGTCTGCCTCCGCGCTATGAAATCCGCATCGCCGGCTTCGGCGGTCAAGGCGTAGTCACCATCGGCAAGATACTGGGCCTGGCCTTCTCCGTTTATGGAGGCAAGAACTCCACCAACACCCAGTCCTACGGACCGGAGTCCCGCGGCGGAGCCTGCCGGTCCGAGGTGGTGGTCTCCGACCGCGAAATCAACTACCCCTATGTCCGCCAGGCCGACATCCTGGTCGCCCTGTCCCAAACGGCCTTGGACACCTATATCGGCGCCCTCAAGGAGGGCGGAGGGCTCATCGTTGATTCAGAGGCGGTGGCCAGTGTTCCGGCCGCGGAGCGATTTCGCCTCTATCCCCTCCCGACGGTGGCGCTGGCCCATGAAGCCGGTGACGTGAAATACCAGAACATGGTTGTTTTGGGGGCCCTTTATCGACTCCTCGGCCGACTCATCGATGAAGCGTCGCTTCTCGAGGCCTTGCGGGCGGGGGTCCCTGCCCAGACCCTGGCCGCCAACCTGATCGCCTTCGAAAAGGGCCGGGATTACGTGAAATCCCATTTTACCCAGGAGAACTAGATGACCGGCCACCATCAGCCCGGTCCCCTGAAGCCGGGAGCGTATTACCTGCAAGGGGCTCAGGCCTGCCTCGAAGGGGCGATCCTGGCCGGCTGCCGGGTTTATGCCGGGTACCCCATTACTCCGGCGTCGGAAATCATGGAGCACGCCGCCCTGCGGCTTCCCCAGGCGGGCGGGCGCTTCATCCAGATGGAGGACGAAATCAGTTCGGCCTGCGTCCTGATAGGGGCTTCCTGGGCCGGCGCCAAGGCCATGACCGCCACCTCGAGTCCGGGCTTTTCACTGATGCAGGAAGCCATATCCTTCGCCATAATGACGGAAACTCCCCTGGTGATAGTGGATGTCCAAAGACCGGGTCCCGGTCAGGGTTATATCAATTCGAGCCAGGAGGACGTGATGCAGGCCCGCTGGGGTCACCACGGCGAAGGGTCCATCATCGCCCTCGCCCCCGCGTCGGTCCAGGACATGTTCGAGTTCACCATCGAAGCCTTCAACCTGGCCGAACGCTGGCGGACGCCCGTCCTGGTCATGGCCGAGGAGGCCACGGCCCACATGCGCGAGCGCCTGATCGTCCCTCCTCCGGAAGCGATCCCGGTCGTGAACCGGACCAGGCCCCAGGACCTGGGCATTCCGCCCGAGCAGTACCTGCCTTACGGCCACGCCGAGGTCCCGCCCATGGCCATCTGGGGTGAAGGGTATAAAATCAACCACGTCAGCCTGGTACATTATGCGGACGGCAGCGTCACCCGCTACAATCCCCAGGTTCATTTCGAGAGCATCTCGCGCCTCCAGGGTAAAATCGAGAACAACGTCGATATGATCGCCCGGGTCGAAGCCCGCGCCTTGGAGGGTTGCCGCCAGGTGCTCATATGCTACGGATCGGTGTCGCGAACCGGCATCGAAGCGGTGCTCGAGGCCCGGGCGGAGCGCGGCCTCCCCATCGGGTTCGTCCGGTTGAAAACCCTATGGCCCTTCCCCGAGAACCAGTTGCGGGCCCTCGTGCCCGAGGTGGAGACGGTCTTCATTCCCGAGATGAACCTGGGCATGATGAGGCACCCCGTCATCGAGGCCCTGCGCGACCGCTGCCGCCGCTTCGTCTCGATTCCCAGCCTGGGCAACCTCCACTCGCCCGAAATGATCCTGGCCCGGATTTACGAGGAAAACCCGTGAAAAAACATCCCCTGCTCAAATATCTCAGGGAGGAGGGGCCGACGGGGCCGCGACTGCCTCTGATCTTGTGTCCGGGCTGCGGCGCCGGCCAGGTGCTGAACTACACCCTGCGCGCCGTGGACACCGTGCTGGCGGCGGACGGTTTACGCCAGGAGGATTTCGTGTTCATCTCCGGCGTGGGCTGCTCCTCCCGCCTCACCAGCCACTACCTGAACTTCGACTCGGGTTGGACCTTGCACGGTCGGGCCTTGGCCCTGGCCACCGGGGCCCTTCTGGCCAACCCGAGGCTGAAGATTATCGTGTTCACCGGCGATGGAGACGCGGCCGCCATAGGCGGCAACCACTTCATCCACACCTGTCGCCGTAATATGGACGTGACCATACTCTGTCTCAACAACGGCCTCTACGGCATGACCGGCGGACAGGTGGCGCCCACGACCCCGGTTGACCGGACCACGACCACGACGCCTTACGGCAACATCGAGTATGAGTTCGACCTGTGCCGCCTGGCCCAGACGGCCGGCGCCGCGTACGTGGCCCGGTGGACCACGGCCCACCCCCATCAGGTCATCAAATCCATCGTCAAGGGGATTCGGAAAAAGGGGACCGCCTTCATCGAAATCTTGTCTCAATGCCCGGTGCACATGAAGACCGCGCCGGCGGAAATGTTCAAAAACATGAAAAAGATAACGGCGCCTTTAAAAAAGGACGGGGCGCCGGTCCAGGGTAAAATCCCGGTCGGGGAATTCGTCGATCTCGACAAGCCTGACTGGAGCCGACGTTACCAGAAGATCATGGATCAATTTACGAGGTAACTAACATCGATGAACCAACTGTGCCTGAACGAAAAATACTGCAAGGGCTGTTTGATCTGCCTGGAAATCTGCCCCACGGGGGCCATCAAGTCCTCGGGTCGGATCAACCCCAGGGGGTACGTTCTCCCCGCGGAAGACGATATGAACCGCTGCACCGGCTGCGGACTTTGCGAAACGGTCTGCCCGGATTTCGCCGTCACCGTGGAAAGCTATGGGCCTCGAGGCGGTTGATCGGAGAATAACCCCGACCTGGTTCGGCTCATTTCAACTTAGGGCGCGGAGGTTCCGGCACGTGGTCCCGCCGAAAGACCATGACGGTGCGTTTATACTCGACCACGACCTCGCCCTCCTGATTATAACCGGTGGTCTTGATTCTAATGATCCCCACGTTCGGCCGCGACCGGGACAGGCGCGTCTCGAGCACCTCGCTTTGCGCGTAGAGCGTGTCGCCCTCGAAAACGGGGTGCGGCAGGCGCACTTCATCCCAGCCCAGGTTGGCCAGGGCGTTCTGGCTCACGTCCGCCACGCTCAGGCCCGTCACCAGCGCCAAGGTTAAACACGAATTCACCAGGGGCCGTTGGAAATCGGTCCGCGCGGCGTAGTAGTGATCGAAGTGGGCCGGGTTCGTATTCAGGGTCAGATTGGTTATCCAGATGTTATCGGTAGTGGTGACCGTGCGGCCCAAACGGTGTCGATACACGTCGCCGACCTGGAAGTCCTCGAAGCATCGTCCGGTCCAACCGGACAGAGGCGGCCGCGCCGCCGTTTCCGGTTCCGAATTCCGCTGCTCGTTCATGGCCCCTGCTCCTTTTCTTCTCGGATTATTTTCTCTCGAACGGGATTCGTTCGGCCCGGTCGATAATGCGCCGCGCCGCGGCCGCGACCGGAATAGCCACGATCCGGGCGGCGCCCGCGGCCGCCGTTCGACCGGGACCCGATGGTCCGACCTTTTCATTCTCCCAGGCGGTCCCGGACCATTTGGTCAACCGCGCCCCTGTCCCTGAAACGACCACGGGGGGACGGGCGGCCCGCCCAACCGGCTTCAATATGATCGGGGCAGGCCCAGGACGTTCTGGCCAAGAAAGGCCAGCACCAGGTTGTTACTGATCGGGGCTACCTTATACAGTCGAGTCTCCCGGAACTTGCGTTCGACGTCGTACTCGACCGCGAAGCCATACCCCCCGTGCAGATCGAGGCAGACGTTGGCCGCTTCCCAGGAAGCTTCGGAGGCCAGGTATTTAGCCAGGTTCGCTTCCGCGCCGCATTTCTCGCCCCGGTCAAAGAGCTCGGCCGCCTGATAGCGCGTCAGGTCGGCCGCCCGGACCTTGGCGTAGGCGCAGGCCAAAGGGAATTGGACCCCCTGGTTGGCTCCAATCCGGCGGCCGAACACGACCCGTTCGTTGGCGTATTTGACGCCGCGCTCGATGAACCAGTAGCCGTCGCCGATGCATTCGGCCGCCATCAGGATACGCTCCGCGTTCCAGCCGTCTATGATATAGCGAAACCCCCGACCTTCCTCGCCGATCAGATTCTCCACCGGCACCTCCAGGTCCTCCAGGAAGAGTTCGGTGGTGTGGTGATTGATCATGGTCTTCAGGGGGCGAATCGTAATCTGCCCGGCGGCGACGGCCGCCTTCAGGTCCACCAGCAAGATGCTCAAGCCTCTGGTTTTGTCGGTCAGTTCCTCGTAAGGGGTCGTTCGGACCAGGAGCAACATGAGATCGGAATACTCGGCCCGGGACATGAAGACCTTCTGCCCGTTGACCAGGTAGCGGTCGCCGCGCCTGACCGCCTTGGTCTCGAGGCGCGTGGTCTCGGAACCGGCGTTGGCCTCGGTGACGCCGAAGGTCTGGAGCCTCAGCTCGCCCGAGGCGATCTTCGGCAGGTAGCGCCGCTTCTGCTCTTCATTGCCATGCCGCAACAGCACGCTCATGATATACATCTGGGCGTGACAGGCGGCCGAGCTGCCGCCGGAGCGGTTGATCTCCTCCATTATTATGGAGGCCTCGGTAACGCCCAGCCCGGCGCCGCCGTACTCCTCCGGGATAAGAGCCGCCAACCAGCCATTTTCCGTCAGTGTTTGTACGAACTGGGCGGGGTAGGCGGAACCGGACTCCAACTCCCGCCAGTACGCGCCGGGGAAACGTTGGCAGACGTTACGAACCGCGGTTCGGATAGCGGTCTGGCTTTCCGATAAGGTGAAATCCATGGTGCGATCCTCCTCGGGAGAAAAATACTCCGGCTTTTTCGGAGCCGGACCGGCTGATCTGGAACTGGTCCGCTTCGCCGGGTGATGGTCCCTCCTCAAGCATTTTGGACTATATACATGGTCCAATTAGTCGATAAATAGCCTAAATGGATTAGTTAGTCAAGCCAAAAATTTCCGGGAATCTATTCCCGGCCCCCAGGTCGGGGAAAAATTTGATCGGTCCCCCTGATCAAGAATTTCCTTGGATAAAATAAGGAAAATTCCTAGGCTGAAATGGGCTTGACCCTTTAAAAGCAACCAGGCTATCATATCCACTAACAAACACTTGCCGGCGAATTACCCTGACGCCGCGGGGCATCAGCCCCTGAAGCGGTCGATCGCACGGCCGCGGTCTCGGGGCCTGATTTTCCTGGTCGTAAGACGGGTAGTTAGTAAAAATAATAGTTCATGGCTTAAGCGGCCTTAAGACGACTCCAGCCCAAGGCGGAAGGCGGGCGACGGATGACCCTACCTGTAAATCGAGACCAGGTGAGGAAGTGGTTGAACTATCTGGTGATTCTGGCCCTGTTGGGAGCCGGGGGCGGTCTTTTCCTCGCCTTCGGTCCCCCCAATCTCTTTGCCAAGACCGGATCGCCCGAATACTGCGCCAGTTGCCACGTGATGGAGACGGAATTCGAGAACTGGTTCCACCACGGCGGCCACCGGCGGATAAAGTGCGTGGACTGCCATCTGCCCAATGACCATTTCCCCAACCATGCCCTCTGGAAAGGCATTCAAGGCATGCAGGACATGTACTACTTTTACTCCGGCCAGGTGCCCGAGACGATCGTCCTCTCGGCCCGGGGCCAGGCCATTCTCCAGGATAATTGCCGGCGCTGCCACGAAGAGACCATAGCCTTGATCAATGAAGATCGGCCGTGCTGGTCCTGCCATCGCCGGCTGTCCCACAGGACCAGCGGGACGTTTTGACTCCAAGGGAACCCATGAAGACGCGACCGGGGATTAATGAGCGGGACGGAGCGATCGACGAAAAACCGATGGGGTGGCCGGACACCCCTCCAGCCTGGATTAGGAGGCGCCCGTGAAACCTGAAAGAAGCTTGGGGGTGATATTGGCCCTGGTTTTGATCTGTTGGGGACCGACCTTTACGGCCTGTTCGCCGCCCAAAAGCGAGCCGGTCAAGCCGGTGGCCATAGCCGACGGCGATTATGATCCGGCCAACTGGGGCAAGGCCTGGCCCCTCGAGTATGACTATTGGCTCAAGACCAAGGACCCCAAACCCACCGGCAAGAGCAGGTATAAAAAAGGCTGGGACATGGACCTGGTCATATACGACAAGCTGAGCGAGTTTCCTTATATGGCCCTCCTGTTCAACGGCTGGGGGTTTGGCGTCGAGTACAACGAGCCCCGGGGCCATTATTACATGGTCATCGATCAGCTCGAGGTTGACCCCTCCCGGTTAAAGTCCGGCGGCGTCTGTCTCTCCTGCAAGACTCCGTACGCCGACAAGCTCCGGCAAGAATTGGGGTCGAAATACTTCGCCGATCCGTATCTCGAGGTCCACGCCCGGATTCCCAAGGAGTTTCAGAAACTGGGCGTGGCCTGCCTGGACTGCCATAACAACAAGGACATGGGCCTGCGTATTTCCAAATTCGCTCCGACCAAGGCCTTCAAGGAAATCGGGCTGGACCCGGCCCACCTGTCGCGACAGGAACTGCGCAGCGCCGTCTGCGGACAGTGCCACGTCACTTACATAGTTTCTAAAGACGCCGATATGAAGTCCAAGGACCTTTTCTTCCCCTGGCGGGGCGGCCAGGCCGGTCGTATCTCCATTGAAAACATCATCAAGGTCCTCAAGAGCGATCCCGGTTTTCTGGAATGGAAACAGAACGTCACCGGTTATAAAGTCGGCTTCATCCGCCATCCCGAGTATGAGTTCTTCACCTATAACAGCGTCCATTACCAAGCCAACGCCGCCTGCGCCGACTGCCACATGCCTTACACCCGGGTCGGAGCCAACAAGATATCCGATCACGATGTCACCAGCCCGCTCAAGAGAGACATGAAGGCCTGTCAGCAGTGCCACACCGAGACGGCCGACTGGCTGCGCGAACAGGTTTACGCCATTCAGGACCGGACCGTCTCCCTGATGAACCGGGCCGGGTACGCCGTGGCCGTGGCGGCTAAAATAATCGAAGCCACCCATAAGGCCCAGGCTGAAGGCAAGGCCATTGACGGGAACACTTACCATCGGGCCAAGGACCTGTACCTCGAAGCCCTGTACCGGGTGATCTTCATCGGCGCCGAAAACTCCACCGGGTTTCATAATCCGTCCGAGGCCGGCCGTATCTGCGGCGACGCCGTGGCCCTGGCCGGCAAGGCCGAGACGCTCCTGCGCCAGGCCCTGGCCAAGGCCGGCGTGGACGTTCCGGCCGACGTCAACCTCGAACTGGCCAAATACTTGACTAACCGAGGCGACAAGAAGTTGAAATTCAAGCCGGACCAGGAATTGAAAGACCCCTTCGGCCTCCAGGAACTGCTGACGCCCGTGGCCAGCCACGGCCGCTGACTGAACGGGGGAGACCCTCCTTTAAGGGTCTCCCCCGCCGTCACCCCCACTGCTTCAATAAAAACTGGTTACCGACGCCACCCGGCCACCGGCGGCCTGCCCCGGATCACGGTCACCCCGGTATTTTCTTTCGCGCGCGCCCTCGTTTAAACTTGCATCCAGGCGCCTAACTTGTTAAAATACCATATTTAAAGTGAGTCGCCCCAAGGATTTTCCGGTGGCTTGAATGAAATACGCGCTTTTGATCGTTCTGGGGGTGCTCCTGGGTCTGGGGGTGCCCCTCATTATCAAGCATTGGGGATTGAGGCCGCCTCCCGGAGCCAGGCCGCCGAGACCCAACGTTAAAATCAGCAAGGTCAGACAGTTCGGCCTGCCGATCGCCATCTCCGTGATAGTCTGCTTTGTTCTCTGGTTCGCCCTGGGCCGGCTTTTTTCCACCGGACGAAAAGATGAAGCGCCGGTGAAGAACGTCGTATCCCAAAACCTGCCGGCCGCCGGCGGTCCTGAAGCCAAGTCCCAGGCCGCGGCCAAACCGGAAAACATCGAGGCCAAGGAAAAACCGGCCCGCCGGGCATTGGTGGCCGATACGCCCATGGTCAAGGCCGCTCTAAAGTCCGTGCCCGTGGCCAGCTACGTTGACCGGGTGGGCCTCGAACCCGGACGGAAGTATTCCCTGCCCGCCGGCCCGGCCAAGTCTCCTTCGCCGCCTGAAACCAAGACCGCGGCCAAGACGGAAACTCAGGCCGAGGCCGCGACAGGCGTCAAAGCCAAACCTGAAACCAAGCCCAAACCCGAAGCAAAGCCTGAAGTCAAGCCCAAGCCGGAAGCCAAATCAGAACCCGAGGCCAAGCCTAAGCCCGAGGTCAAACCCAAGCCCGGATCAGACCCGGCCGCCGAGGAAGCCAACGGCGCCGGCCCGGTCCTGCAATACACGGTTCACCTGGGGTCCTTCGGCGACAAGGCCAACGCCGACAAGGCCCTGGCCAAGCTGAAATCGGCCGGGGTCCCGGCCTACCTGTCCCGGGTCGAACTGGATGCCAAAACCTGGCACCGGCTCATGGCCGGCCGGTTTCCCAATCGGGCCAAAGCCGAAGCCTACGGCAAGGAACTCCAGCAAAGAGGGCTGACCAGCGACACCGGGCCCTTCACCGTCAAACCCATCGTCGGCGCCCGGGAAGGCGGATAGGGTTTGAAAGGAGAGGCTTCTCCTATAAGAACGCTGCTTGATTCCGAAGCCGGTGGCAGGTTCCTGATTCGGGTTACCCTGAAGACCACGGATCTGGAAAAGACGAGCGTGTTTCCCGAGACACCGATCCGGCCGGAGCGTAATAATAAATCAACCTAATTCCATTATCGTCAGGTACGAGAGACCAGAGCATGATCAGGCTGATAGAGGCGCTTAACTACCGATGCCTGCGCTATGTTTCTCAGGAACTGGGTCCTTTTCATATTCTCGTCGGTCCCAACGCCAGTGGTAAAACCACGTTCTTAGACGTGGTTGTGTTCCTGGGCCGGCTGGTGAACGAGGGGCTGGAGGCGGCGGTTAATGAACGAACGAGAGAGTTTCGTGACCTATTGTTCGGACGCGCGGGAGATGTTTTTGAGTTGGCCATCGAGACGGCGATTCCAAAGGATCGCCGGGTCAAACTGAGAAGGAATTTTGATGTAGTAAGGTACGAAATCAAGATCGGCCTGAGCGAGGATCAGCGGGAATACGGTATCCACGAGGAAAGAGTCTGGTTGAAAACATGGCGCCAGAGGCAATCGCCGGTGCCTATTCTATTTCCGGTTCAAAATTTTCCTCCTTCCTCGATCATGACCATAAGGGCCGAAAAAGGATGGCAGCGGGTTTTAACCAAAGCGCATGGCGGCAATGACAATTTTTATGTGGAGGTCAGGGATGCAGGAAAGGGTAAGGGCTGGTTTCCCTCCATCAAATTAGGACCGAAGAAATCCGCCTTGGCCAACCTGCCCGAAGATGAAGAGAAATTTCCCGTGGCCACCTGGCTGAAGTGGTTCTTGACGCAAAATATCCAGACCTTGATACTCAACAGTCTCATCATCCGCAAGGCCAGTCCGCCCGGACAGATTCGTGGTTTCAAGCCCGACGGGTCCAACCTGCCCTGGGTTATTGATGATTTGAAGAAGAAGGCTCCTGACCGATTTGAAAACTGGATAAGGCATCTACGGACGGCTTTGCAGGATGAAGTGAGGGATATTCACGTCATAATCCGCGAGGACGACCGGCACGCCTATTTAATAATTGAATATGAAAGAGACTTGAAAGTACCGTCCTGGATGGCTTCCGACGGCACCCTGCGTCTGCTGGCGCTCACCTTGCCTGCCTATCTGCCGGATTTCCAGGGCGTGTATTTGATCGAGGAGCCTGAAAATGGGATTCATCCGACCGCGGCAGAGACAGTATTTCAATCCTTGAGTTCGGTGTATGACGCTCAAATTCTATTGGCTACCCATTCACCGATCTTTCTCAGCCATGCGAGTCCGGAATCGGTGCTTTGTTTTAAGAAGACTGATATCGGCTCGACTGACATTGTTCTTGGCAGCAAACACCCGGCCCTGCTGGAATGGCAAGGCCAACCCAACCTGAGCGTTCTGTTTGCCGGTGGAGTCCTGGGATGAACAGGGCTGGTTCAAAGGACCTTATTGCTCTGGTGGCCGACAAGAACATGGAATATGCCTTGCGCGGTCTTCTGAACCGCGGCCTCTCGCTGCGGATCACTTCTGTTCGAGCCGACGTCTATCGCCATCCGGAAAAAGATTGCGGATGCCGCTTCAATGGGGTGGAATTCCTTTGTCAATTCATTACTCACTACCAACATGCCCTTTTGATGTTCGATTACGACGGAAGCGGCAGGACTGAACAAAGCGCCTCAGATTTGGAAAAAGCCATCGAAGCTGACCTGATCAGGGCCGGCTGGAGCGATCGGGCCGCTGTTATCGTCATTGATCCCGAGTTGGAAGCCTGGGTCTGGAGCGATTCGCCTCACGTTGACCGGATCGCCGGTTGGTCTGGCCGGCGGCCTTCGTTACGTGAATGGTTGCGGCAAAACAGGTTTCTAGAAGCGGAACGAATCAAGCCTAAGCGACCCAAGGAGGCTTTCGAGTCGGCCTTGCGTGAAGCGCGGATACCGCGGTCTTCCTCCCTTTATTTTGATTTGGCGAATAGAGTCGGCCTGGAGCGCTGCCGCGATGACGCCTTCCTGAAATTCAAACGTGTGCTGCAAACCTGGTTCGGCCCATGACCATCGGGTTAATACCCCGGTGGCTCGCGAATTGGTTTTGTTAGTCATTGAAATGGGCCATCCTAATAAGCCAGACCAAGCCTCTGACAGTCAATGACCAGACGCGGTGGGGTCGCCGATTCCCAAACGCCTGAAGATTCTTTCCCGGAAAAGCAGGGCCGGGACTAGCAAGGCCAGGGAGACCGAGGTCAGGACGATGAAAAAGCCCCAGTCCCCTTCCACGACCTTGTCCCCTTGCAAGGTCAAGACCAGGGTCCCGGGCAGGCGGGCCACGGTCGAGACAACAATGAAAGACAGGATGGGCAGCCGGGTCAGGCCGAAGAGGTAACACAGGATATCCTTGGGCGCTCCGGGAATGAGGAACAGGATAAAGACCGTGGCCAGTCCCCACCGCCTGGACTTGGCCTCGAAAGCGTCCAACAGCCGGGCCGGCAGTATCTTCTCCAGAAAGACCCGCTCGAAGACGCGGCCCAGGGTCACGTTAATAAGGGAACCCAAGGTCAGGCCCAGGGTGGAATAGAGGAATCCCCTGGCCCAGCCAAAGACCAGCCCGCCCAGGAAGCCGCTCAATTCGCCGGGGATGGGCGCTATCACCACCTGCAGGGCGCACAACCCGATATAATAAAATGATGAATAGGGCTGATAGGCCAGCAGGGTCGCCCTGGCGCCGTTTTTGTCCAGGAGAAAAAGGGTGGTCTTCCAGGCCAGTTCGCCGGCCGGCCGGTAAAGAACCGCGCCGGCCGCGGCCAGCAGAACAAGGCCGGCGAATAAAAGACGCTTGCGCCGTTGATTATGGCTGTTTTTACAGGAATCGTTCATTTACTTTTTCACTCCGGAAAGACCCCGCTCTTGCCAGCCGGATTTTACTTATGATATTTAAAGGCCGGCGGCTGATTTCACGGCCGCTCTACTTTTCAGGTCGAGGCCCATGTCCTCCGAACCGAGTCTCATCGAACAAATAGTGGACTTCCTGGCTTCCGTCAAGCTGGCCCTGACGATTTTGATCGTCCTGGCCGTGACCGCCGTGGCCGGGACCATCATCCCCCAGAACCTGGCGCCGGCCGACTATATTATGGCCTATGGCCCGCGGCTCTACACCTTCCTCGGGTACCTGGACCTGTTCGATATGTACCGCTCCTGGTGGTTCACCCTTTTCCTGGGCCTCCTGGCGGTCAACCTGATCGTCTGTTCCGTCAAACGCCTGCCCCGGACCGCCAGACTGGCCCGGCCGATCCAGGCGGACCGTCTCACCCTGGACTTCCTTAAGAAACAGCCTTTCAGCCGCGACCTGCTTCTGTCCGGGCCGCCGCGGGAACACCTGCCCCGGTTGAAGGCAGCCTTCCACTCCTGCTTCGGCCCTCCCCGGGCCGCCGCTCCGTCCTGGGGGACCCTGCTCTGGAGCGACCGAGGCGCCTTTTCCCGGTACGGCGTGTACCTGATCCACCTCAGTATCCTGGTCATCCTGGCCGGCGCGGCGATGGGCGGCTACCGGGGTTTTTCCGGGTACCTGGAGCTGACCGAGGGCCAGACCAAGGACGCCATCCAGGGCCAACGCCCGCCCGGAAAGATTCCCCTGTCTTTCGCCGTGCGCCTGGACAAGTTCGCGGTCTCTTTCTATCCTAGCGGAGCGCCCAGCGAATTCAGGTCGGACGTGACTATAATCGAGAACGGCCGCGCGGTGCACGAGGCCTCGATACTGGTCAACCATCCCCTGACCTGGCGCGGGGTGACTTTTTACCAATCCAGCTACGGCCGGGCCTCTTCCGGACCTCGAGACGGCGGCTCGACCGGGCCGCGCTTCTATACCGGGCTCCAAGCCAACCATGATCCCGGCGTCTGGCTTATCTGGCTGGGCTGCGGAATGATGTTCCTGGGTTTCCTCGTCACCTTTTTCTTCGCCCACCGGAAAGCCTACCTGGGGCTGGCCGCCCGGGGAGACCAGACCCTGGTCCTGCTGGCCGGCTCCTCCCATCGCCACCAGGGCTCGTTCAAGATCAAATTCGAGCGCCTGGCGGCCCAGGCCGGCCGGGAGCCCGAGGCCGGAGAAAATCAATGAGTCCGATCTTTAACAGTTCCCTGTTGCTGAGCGTCGTCACCTTCGCCTATTTGGGCGCGGCCCTGGCCTATTTGTTTCTGCTGATCTTCAAGAAGGACTTCTTCGGCGGACTCGGCCGGCTGGTCACCCTGATGACGGCCCTGGCCCACACCTGGGCCATCATCTGGCGCTGGATCGAATCCTATCAACTGGGCATCGGCCACGCGCCGTTCTCCAATCTGTTCGAGTCCCTGATCTTCTTCGCCTGGACCATCGCCGTGGTCTATCTGATCATGGAGGCCCTGTACCGCAACCGGGCCGTCGGCGCCTTTGTCCTGCCCTTGGCCTTTCTGGCCATGGCCTACGCCGGACTGCAACCCCAGGACATCCAGCCCCTGATCCCGGCCCTCAAGTCCAACTGGCTGATCGCCCACGTGGTCACCTGTTTCCTGGGTTACGCCGGCTTCGCCCTGGCCGCGGGCCTGGCCCTGATGTACTTGTCGAGCCCGGCCGGCCGCCGGACCGACGCCACCAGGAAAGGAAGTCTGCTGCCGCCCCTACCGGTCCTGGACAACCTGATCTATCAGAACACGGTCATCGGTTTTCTCTTGTTGACCGCCGGCATCATCACCGGCGCCATCTGGGCCCACACGGCCTGGGGGACTTACTGGTCCTGGGACCCCAAGGAGACCTGGTCCCTGATCACCTGGTTCGTGTACGCCGCCGTCCTGCACGCCCGCATGATCCGCGGCTGGGCCGGCCGCCGGATCGCGGTCATGGCCCTGATCGGCTTCGGCTGCGTGCTCTTCACCTATTTCGGAGTCAATTACCTGCCCGGCTTGCATTCCTACGCCACGGGCAAGTGAGGCGGCCATCGGCGCCTTCCTGGACCTGGCCGGCGGGACCCAAACCGCCCGCGGGCCGGAATGGACATGAAAATCAATCGGAGGCCGCTCCGGACGAGTCTTTAAACACCTAGACTTAAGGAGGCGCTTATGTCAGTCGGGATTAAAAAACGGACCGGTCAGGGACCGGCGATCGGTCTCCTGACCCTGGTCTGGTTAATTGCGGGCCTGATATCGTTCCCCTCCGCGTCGGCCCTGGCCGAGGACCTGGAGATGACCATCTCGGCCCAAGCCCTGGACCGGTTCTTCCAGGTGGTCACGCCCATCAGGTTCAAGACCGAAGTCATGGCCGGCCAGTCCGCGGTGGTCACTCTGTCCAATCCTAAAATCATTTTGGCCCCGGGCAAGCCGGGACAGGTTTGGGTCGAGGTTGATTACGAGGGTAAGACCGACTTTCTGGGCCTGCCGCCCTTCACCGGCAAGGCCAAGCCGGAGGTCAAATTCCAGTTCGACGCCAAGCGCGGCGCCCTCGAGGTCACCCTCAAGGGCGTATCGGTCAAGGGTCTGCCGGTGGACAGCCTGATCCGGCCTTATTATCTGCCGCTGACTTCCACCGAACCCATGCGCATGGACGGGTACACGCTCAGCGTGGAATCCACCGCCGCGCGGACCGAAGTGGCGGAAGGCGGCCTGCGCCTGATGCTCAATTACAATTTCGTCAAGAAGCCGCTCTGACGAAGACCGGCCCGGGTCCGGGGCCTAAGGTTTTATCCGGACGTGGAGAAAGAGGTCGCCCCGCCGGCCGCCGGCCAGGTTCCGCCCCATGTTTTTCAGACGCAGACGGGCGCCGTCCCTGGTTCCGGGGGGGACCTTGACCGTGAGACGTTGCGGCCGGCCGTCGCGGGAGTATTCGAGTTTTATATCGGTGCCCCGGCTGGCCTGTTCCGGGGCGACGGTCAGGTTGAAGGTCAGGTCGCCCGGCCCCCGGCCCGGGACCATTCCGGGCAGTCGCAGGACCTCCCGGGTCAGGTTTTTGACCCCGCGGCCGATCTTGGCCAACAGACCGCCGTCCGCCTCGATCCCGGCCTGGTCCGGCTTATCCGTCTCGAGGCCGGAACGGCGTCCCCGGGACGAGATATTGGTCCGGTAATCCGGACGGTCGTCCCGGTGGACCGTGCCGCCCTTGGGGCCGGAAAAAGAAAAAAAGACGCCGCCGAAAAAGAAGCCCTGGCCGCCGAAGAAGACGCGGTTGAAGAACTTATCGTCAAAGGTGAAGCCCGATTCCTTGAATTCGCGGGCCAGGTCGCGGAAGGCCTGCCTGGACTGGGCTCCGGCGAAGAATTCGCGGAATATTTCTTCCTGGGTGTAGGTGAACCCGGGCCGGGGTTGATCCTCGGCCCCCTCGGCCCAAGCCTGATCGTATTGGGTTCTTTTGGCCGGATCGGTCAGGACCGCGTAGGCCTCGCTGATCAGCTTGAACCGTTCCTCGGCCGACTTGTCGCCGGGGTTGTGGTCGGGGTGAAACTTGACCGCCAACTGGCGATAGGCCTTCTTGATCTCTTCGGCCGGGGCGCTTTTCTCCACCCCGAGGATATGATAGTAATCTTTCAGGGTCTTCATCATCCACCCCAGGCCGATCACCGGCGGGGAAGAAAGGATAATCCAGGTAATGATACCAGAAGCGGACCGCGCCAACAAGGTCTGGCAATGGCGGCCCAGACTCAGGCCGATCGAGGTCCTGCCCCTTCAAACCAACAGCGGACGGGTCCTGGCCTTGCGCGATCCGGGCCGACTGGCCCCGAAAATGCTGTACTTGTCGCCGGCCGCGGCCATATTCCTGCCCCTGTTCAACGGCCGGAACGATCTGCGGGATATCCAGGCCGCGCTCTTCCGGGCTTCGGGCGAGTTGATAGGCCTGGAGCGGATCGAGGGCCTGGTCCGGACTCTGGATGAAAACTATTTTCTGGAAGGGGAGACCTTCGAGGCGTTCCTGGTCCGGACCAGGGAGGAATTCGCCGCTTCTCCTGGCCGGCCGGCCTTGCTGGCCGGCCAGGCCTACCCGGAGGCGCCGGAAAGCCTGGCCGAGGTCCTGGCTTCTTATTACGACCACCCTTCCGGTCCTGGCCGGGAGGCGACGGCCGCCGGCGCCCGCCCCAGGGGACTGATCGCGCCGCATATCGACTTCGGCCGCGGCGGCCCCGGCTACGCCTGGACCTGGAGTCAGCTCGATCCGTCGGACCCGCCCGACCTGGCCGTCATCCTGGGCACGGCCCACGGTCCCACCTTGAACCCCCTGGCCTTGTGCCGCAAGGACTTCGAGACGCCGTTCGGTCCGGCCCGCTGCGAGAGGGGCCTGGCCGAAGCCTTGGCCGAACGCCTGGGGGACTTGATCACCGCGGACGAATTTGTCCACCGCGGGGAACATTCGGTCGAGTTTCAAGCCGTCTGGCTGATGAGCCGGCTCGAGCCGGAAGCCCCCACCCGGATTCTACCCTGGCTGTGCGGGTCCTTTCACCAGTTGATGGAAGAGGGGCGGGCCCCGGAAGACTGGGACGATTACGAAGCATCGGTCTCGGTTATCAAGGAGGCCCTGGATCGATGGACCGCGGCCGGGAAAAAGGTCCTGGCCATAGCCAGCGTGGACCTGTCCCACGTGGGGCCGCAGTTCGGCGACGGCTTCAGCGTGACGCCCGGCGTTCAGGCCGAAATAAAAGCCCTGGACCTGGAATACATGACCGCCGCGACCCAGGGCGATTACCGTTCCTTTTACCGACTGGTGGCCGGCCAGCGGGACCGCACCCATGTCTGCGGCCTGGCGGCCATATACACCTTGCTGCGACTGCTGGACGGACCTTCGGGCCGGCTGTTGCACTACGATCAATGGGTGGACCCGGCCGGGCAGGGCCTGGTCTCCTTCGCCAGCGCGGTGTATCGTTGAAGGAAAGGCGTCCTCGAGGCCGACGGCCGGGAAAGAGGACCCGGGTTCAGGAGGCCGGCTAGGACGCGACCATGGAAGGGAAGGCGGGTTCGACCGGCGCCGTCGCGACGGGAGGACGGCGCCGGACGGAAGAAACTACTTGACCTTCTCGCGCAGGCCCTTGCCCGGTTTGAACTTGACTACCTTGTGGGCTTTGATGACGATGGGTTCGTTGGTCTGCGGATTACGGCCCTTGCGCTTCTGCCTCTTGACCACCTCGAAGGTGCCAAAGCCAGTCAGCGTGAGCTTCCCGTCTTTCTTGAGCGTCTTGGTCACGTTGGCCAAAAAGGCGTTGAGCGCCCTTTCGGCATCGGCCTTGGTCATCTCGATGTCCTTGGCGATGGCGGCCACCAAATCTGCCTTGGTCATGCTCTACCCCCTAAACTAATTATTGACGGCCTTGCCAGGAAGGCCCCGGAGCCACACCCGTGTTTCTCCAAGGAGACGCCCGCGGGCTCAGCAAAGACAAGTATCGCCGGACGACCTTCGGAAAGGTCCGTCATTGCTGTTCAAACGGGCTTATTATTAATAACACAAGATTTGCCCGCATGGCAAGAAAAAAATAGCGGAAAACATGAAAAAATTTCGATTCGAGCCGGGCGGAGCCGCGTGGTTGCTGGCTGGCTGGCCGCGAACCGGCTGGAAGTTGACAAACCCCCGTCGAGGTGATTATAGTGGCCGCCGGGACCGGGACCCGGGAAACACTGAAATGGCCGCGATTTCCGGGTGCGAAGCCGCCGGTCGGACCCGGCCCCGACCCGGGAGGAAACGCCCATGAAGGACATGGCCCTGGCCGCTCTGGCCGAAAGCATCCGGCTCAAGACCGAGGCGCAGAGTCTGGTCGGCCGCCTGGTGGAGGCCGCCGAGACGATCGCCGCTTCCTTCGTCCGGGGCGGCCGGCTCTATATCTTCGGCAACGGCGGCAGCGCGGCCGACGCCCAGCACCTGGCCGCCGAATTCGTCAACCGCTATCAGATCGAAAGACCTCCCTTGCCGGCCGTGGCCCTGACCACGGACACGTCCATCCTGACCAGCGTGGCCAACGATTTCAGCTTTCAGGAAGTGTTCAGCAAGCAGATCAAGGCTCTGGGCAAGCCGGGCGACGTGGCCTGGGGCCTGACCACCAGCGGCAACTCGCCCAACGTGGTGGCCGCCTTGAGCACGGCCAGAAGCCTCGGTCTCAAGACCATCGCCCTTACCGGCGCCGGAGGCGGCGAGGCCAAAGCCCAGGCCGACGTCCTGCTCGAGGTGCCCGGCACGGCCACGCCGCGCGTCCAGGAAGTCCACATCACCCTGGGTCACGTCATCTGCCAACTGGTGGATTACATCCTTTTCCAGCGGCCGGGCGAGGAAGCGCGGCCATGACTTCCTTCCCACCCCTGGACTTGACGGCCTTGCGGTTCCGGTCCCTTGAGGACCGGCCCAGCAAGGTCACGCGCCTGGACTTCGGCCAGGCCTGGACCAAAGGCCTCGGTCTGGCCGATTTCCTGGCCCGCCTGCCCCGTCTCCTGGCCGCCGGCGACCTTCTGGCCGTGGCCGACCGCTGGGCCGAGACCGCGCGGGCCGGCCGCACGATCATCCTGGCCATGGGCGGGCACCCGGTCAAGGTGGGCTTGAACCCGGTCATCATCGACCTGATGCGCCGCGGCCTGGTGTCGCTACTGGCGGTCAACGGTTCGGTCCTGGTCCACGATACGGAAACGGCCCTGGTCGGCGCCACCTCGGAAGACGTGGCCGCCGGCCTGGGGCGGGGCGAATTCGGCGTGACCCGGGAAACCGGAGAACTGATCAACGCCGCGGCCGGGCAGGCGGCCGCCTCGGGCCAGGGCCTGGGCCGGACCTTGGGACAGAGCCTGATCCGGGGCGGTTTCCCCTACTTGAACGCCAGCCTCCTGGCCGCGGCCGCCGAACTGGACCTGCCCGTGACCGTGCACGTGGCCCTGGGCACGGACGTCTATCATCTTCATCCCCGGGCCGACGGCGCCAGCCTGGGCGCGGCCAGCCTGACGGATTTCAAGACCTTCTGCGCGGCCGTGGCCACCCTCGAACAAGGCCTCTTCATCAACCTGGGCTCGGCGGTGATCATGCCGGAAGTCTTCCTCAAGGCCGTCACCCTGGCCCGCAACCTGGGCCGGCCGCTGAAGGATATAGCCACGGTCAATATGGATTTCATCCGCCATTACCGACCCCAGGTCAACGTCGTGGATCGGCCCACGGCCGAAGGCGGCCGGGGTTATTACTTGATCGGCCACCATGAGATAATGTTTCCCTTGCTGGCCGCGGCCGTGATCGAAAGGCTGGATTGAAATCGGGCCGATAAGCCTTACTAATTATAATGACGAGGCCTTGACCGCGGCGGGCCTTTTCCCCGCCGGCCGGGTCGGCCGGAAGCATTGATAGGAGAGAGTCATGAAGATACGCCTCGAGGCCGGACCGGTGATAGCCGAAGCCGAACTGGCCGATACCGTCACGGCCAGGTCCATTTACGAGGCTTTGCCCCTCGAAGCCGAGGCCCTGACTTGGGGTGACGAGATATACTTCGAGATACCGGTCAAAAAGAGTCTGGACGAGACGGCCCGCGAACTGGTGGAAAAAGGCGACCTGGGATATTGGCCGACCGGCCGGGCCTTCTGTATCTTTTTCGGACCCACGCCCATCAGCGCCGCCGGCGAAATCAGACCGGCCTCGGCGGTCAATCTGATCGGCCGGATCATCGGCCGAAGCGACGATTTCAAGAAGGTCCCGGAAGGGGCCAGGGTCAGCTTGACCCGTCTGTAGACGGTTTTAAGGAAAGGAAGCTTCAATATGCCCATTTTTGAATTTCACTGCGACAAATGCGGCCACGACTTCGAGGAACTGGTCAGGTCCAGCCACGAAAAAATCTGCTGCCCCGAGTGCAAGGGCCGGAAGGTCAGAAAACAGATGTCGGCCGTGAGCTTCAAGAGCGGCGGCAAATACGTCAGCAGCTCCGGCCCGTCCTGCTCCAGTTGCGGCGGCGGGTCTTGCGGCACCTGCCATTAGAACATCGCCGAATCGTTGTCGCCGAAAGGCGCCGGCCTCCCGCGAGCCGTACCCTTGACCCGCACCTGGATAGTCATCGGCACCCGGGGCAGCGCCTTGGCCCTGGCCCAGGCCCATTGGGTGAGAGACCGCCTGCGGGAGCGCCACCCCGAACTGGAAGTGCGCCTGGCCCTCATCAAGACCAAGGGCGACAAGATTCAGGACGTGCCCCTGGCCAAGGTGGGCGGCAAGGGTCTTTTCGTCAAGGAGATTGAAGACGCCCTGCTGGACGGCCGGGTGGATTTGGCCGTGCACAGCCTGAAGGATGTGCCGGCCGAACTGCCGGCCGGGCTCGCTATTGACTGCCTGCCTGAACGGGAGGACTTTCGGGACTCCCTGGTGACGCCTCTGGGACTCGATCTCGAATCCTTGCCGGCCGCGGCCCGGGTCGGGACTTCGAGCCTCAGGCGCCAGGCCCAGATACTTCACTCGAGGCCGGACCTGACCGTGATGACCTTGAGAGGCAACCTGGACACCAGGCTCAAGAAACTGGCGGCGGGCGGTTTCGAGGCCGTGGTCGTGGCCGAAGCCGGCCTTAAGAGAATGAATTTCAACCAGGTGGCCCGACGACCTTTCGAGCCCGAAGTGTTGCTGCCGGCCGTCGGCCAGGGGGCTTTGGGCCTGGAAACGCGCCGCGACGACGACTGGCTCGGCCAGAAGATCGCCTTTCTCCACCATCAGCCCACGGCCTGGTGCGTCTCGGCCGAGAGGGCTTTCCTGGTAAGGATGCAGGGCGGCTGTCAGGTCCCTCTGGCTGCCTTGGGCCGGATTTTAGGCCGAAGCCTCAAACTGGACGGGCTGGTGGCCTCGCCGGACGGCCGCCGTTTTTATCGGGCCTCGATGGAGGCGCCGCTCGAGGAGGCCGAAACCCTGGGTCAAAGGCTGGCCGATCACCTTCTGGACCGGGGCGGCCGGGAAATCCTGGCCGAGGTGTACAAGAACGCCTCTGGCCAAACCGATTGAAGTTTTTAGGGAAGGGAGCAGGGGTGGAGACCGCTTTTTTCCAGAAGGGATTCCCCCTAGGACATGACCCAAGGTAAAGTCTACCTGGTCGGCGCCGGACCGGGCGATCCGGGCCTGATCACCCTTAAAGCCGTCGAGTGTCTCGGTGCGGCCGAAGTGGTTATCTACGATCACCTGGCCAACCCGTCCCTCCTGGACCACGCGCGGGCCGGCGCGGAACTGATTTACGTGGGCAAGGAAGGTTCGGACCATACCCTGACCCAGGTCGAGATCAACGCCCTGATGACCGACCAGGCCCTGGCCGGCCGGGTGGTGGTGAGGCTCAAGGGCGGCGATCCCTGCGTCTTCGGCCGGGGCGGCGAAGAGGCCGAGGAACTGGCCGCGGCGGCCGTGCCCTTCGAAATAGTGCCGGGCGTGAGTTCGGCCGTGGCCGCGCCGGCCTACGCCGGTATTCCGGTGACCCACCGGGCCCATGCCTCGAGCGTCGGCTTCATCACCGGCCACGAAGACCCGGCCAAACCGGATACGGCCCTGGACTGGAACAAGATCGCCACCGGCTTCGGCACCCTGGTCTTTTTAATGGGCGTCAAGAACCTGGGCGCCATCACCGCCAACCTGATCCAGGCCGGTCGGGACCCGGCCACGCCGGCGGCCTTGATCCGCTGGGGGACCACGCCCGAACAAGTGACCCTGACCGGCACGCTGGCCGACCTGGCCGAACTGGCGGCCGCGAAAGGGCTCAAACCGCCGGCCGTGCTCGTAGTGGGCGAGGTGGTCCGCTTGCGGGACCGGCTCAACTGGTTCGAACGCCTGCCGCTCTTCGGCCGCCGCCTCCTGGTCACCCGCGCCCGGGCCCAGGCCAGCGCGCTGACCCGGAAACTGGCCGCCCTGGGGGCCAGGGTCCTGGAATGCCCCACCCTCGAGATCGTTCCGCCCCAGGACTGGTGGCCGGTGGACCAGGCCCTGAAAGGACTGGCCGTCTTCGACTGGCTGGTCTTGACCAGTCCCAACGGCGTGGACTTTTTCTTCGACCGTCTTTTCCATCTGGGACTGGACGTCCGGGCCCTGGCCGGACTCAAACTGGCGGCCATAGGACCGGCCACGGCCGGAAAGATAAAGGGGTTCGGCCTGATACTGGACCTGATGCCGGAAGCCTACGTGGCCGAAAAACTGGCCGAAGCCCTGATCGCGGCCGGCGCGGCCGGAAGGCGAATCCTCCTGGCCCGGGCCGCCGCGGCCCGGGACATCCTGCCCGAGGAACTGAAAAAGGCCGGCGCCGAAGTGCACGAAGTGGTCTTGTACCGGACCGAGGCCCCGGACGGATTGACCCAGGAAGCCGAGAAAGCCCTCACCGCCGGGGAGATTGACCTGGTGACCTTCACCAGTTCTTCCACGGTCACCCACCTGGCTGCCCTGCTTGGTCCCCGGGCCGCCGGGTTTCAAACCCGAGTGCCGGCGGCCTGCATCGGCCCCATCACGGCCGCAACGGCCCGCCAGGCGGGTTTCCGGGTGGCGGCCTCGGCCCGCCGCTACACCCTGGACGGCCTGGTCGAGGCGGTGGTCGCTTATTTCACCGGCGCGGGCTGATAATTTGAACTCGGGACCACTCTTTAACTTGACCGCCGCTTCCGGCTCACCCCGGACCATGGACTACCGGCTCGAGCTTAATCCGGCCCAATACGAAGCCGTGACCGCCCTGGACGGGCCGATCCTGGTGGCGGCCGGCGCCGGCTCGGGCAAGACCCGGACCCTGGTTTACCGGGTGGCCTACCTGGTGGAAAAGGGCGTGCCGCCGGAGGCCATCCTGCTGCTGACTTTCACCCGCAAGGCCGCGTCCCAGATGCTCGACCGGGCCCAGGCCCTGGTCGGTCCGGGCTGCAGCCGCGTGGCCGGAGGAACGTTCCATGCCCTGGCCCATGAACTGTTGCGGCGTTACGCCCCCCGGCTCGGCTATGACGCCGGTTTCGGGGTCATGGACCGGGGCGACATGGAAGAACTTCTGGGACGGCTGCGCCAGGCCCTGCCCGACCGGGACCGGAGATTCCCCCAGCGGTCCACCCTGGCCGACGTCATCAGCAAGGCGGCCAACAAGGGCCGGACCATAGCCGACCTCGTTCTGGAGGAATACGTCCATCTCAAGGAATTCCTGCCGGATATAATGAAGCTGGCCCAGGAGTACGCGGCCGGCAAGCGGGACAACGCCCTGCTGGATTTCGACGACCTGCTGCTCGAACTGGCCCGGCTTCTGAGCCAGGACGAGTCGGCCCGGCGGGAGATAGCGGCCCGCTATCAGTACATAATGGTGGATGAATATCAGGACACCAATCCGATGCAGGCCGACATCGTGTACCTGCTGGGCCGGGACCACGGCCGGGTCATGGCCGTGGGCGACGACGCCCAATCCATCTATTCCTTCCGCGGCGCCACCTTCCGCAACATAATGGATTTCCCCAGCCGTTTTCCGGGCGCCCGGGTGATCAGACTGGAAGAAAACTACCGCAGCCGCCAGCCCATCCTGGACCTGACCAATCATATTATCAGCCGGGCCAGGGAGAGGTACGAAAAACGGCTCTATACCCGGCGGGCCGGAGGCCGCCGGCCCAGGATCATCGTCACGGCCACCCAGAAGGACCAGTCGCTCTTCGTCTGCCGTAAAATCCTGGCACTCCGGGACCGGGGGGTGGACCTGGGCCGGGTGGCCGTGCTCTTCCGGGCCGCCAGTCACTCCTTTGACCTGGAGATAGAACTGCTGCGGCACGGCCTGGACTTCGTCAAGTTCGGCGGCCGCCGATTCCTCGAGTCGGCCCATATCAAGGACCTGCTGGCCTTGCTCCGGACAACGGCCAACCCCGGCGACTCGCTCAGCCTGACCAGGGCCCTGCTGCTTCTGGACGGCATCGGCCCCAAGGCCGCGGCCGAGATTTCGTCCTGGGTGGCCGGGCGGAGGGAAAGACTCGTCAGCCTGCTGGATTATCCGGGTCGAAGCAAACAAACCGAGGTCCTGGCGCCCCTGGCCCGGCTGTGGGCCGAAATCGCGGTCAGGAACGTGGGACTCGAAGAAAGGGTTAACAAAACCTGGGAGTACTATCGGCCGGTCATGGAGGCCAAGTTCGACGATCATCCCAGCCGGCTGGCGGACGTCAAGGAGTTCCTGCGGCTGGCCCAGGGCTACACCAGCTTGAACCGCTTTCTGGCCGACATGGCCCTCGAACCGCCCAATGCCTTGAATCCGCGGGGCCTGGGCCCGGCCGGACTCGAAGGCCGGCTGACCTTGTCCACCGTTCATTCGGCCAAGGGACTCGAATGGCGGGTCGTCTTCGTCATCTGGGCCGTCGAGGGACGCTTCCCGCCGCCGTACGCCCTGACCCGTCCCGAAGACCTGGACGAGGAGCGGCGGCTGATGTACGTGGCCGCCACCAGGGCCGAAGACGAGCTGTACCTGATCTGCCCTTTGGAGAAGGAGGAGTACCGGCCCGGTCCGGCCCGGCCCCGGCCCAGCCGTTTCCTGGCGGACCTGCCGCCGGAACTGGTATCCTTCCAGGATGAGGATGAGCCCGAGACGAAACCGTCCCGGGCTCCGGTCCCGCCGGCTTGGGATCGGCCCGAGGGACAAGCGGATGCAGCTGACCCGGAACAAGGATCAACCCGGATTCTGGCGCCGGGCGACCGGGTTTCCCATCCTGTTTTCGGTCTGGGCCGGGTCCTGGGTCTGGTGGCCCGGGACAAAATCCGCATTGACTTCGATCATTTCGGAACCAAAACCCTGGCCCTGAGCTACGCCGGTCTTAAAAAGACCGGCTGAAATCGATTTCCGGGAAAAGACGGCCATGCAGTACCGACGGGCGCTTGACTACCTGTTGTCCCTCCAGAAGTTCGGCATCAAGTTCGGCCTGTCCTCGACCGAAAACCTTCTGGCCGGCCTGGGCCGGCCCCAGGACGGCCTGGCCATCCTGCACCTGGCCGGCACCAACGGCAAGGGGTCGGTGGGCGCGGCCGTGACTTCCATCTTGAGACGGGCCGGTTACACGGTGGGCTTCTATACCTCGCCCCACCTGGTCACTTTCCGGGAAAGGATGGTCATCGGCCGGCGGGACGGCCTGGAAATGATCGGCGCCGCGGACGTGGTCAGGTTGGTGGAAAGGATCAAGTCGGTCAGCGCGCCCCAGGAACCGCCTACTTTTTTTGAATTCGTCACGGCCATGGCCTTTCTTTATTTCGCCGAAAGGAAGGTCGACCTGGCGGTCATGGAAACCGGCATGGGCGGGCGTCTGGACGCCACCAACGTGGCCCGGCCCCTGGTCGGCGTCATCACCAACATCTCGATCGAGCACACCGATTATCTGGGCCCCACCCTGGCCCATATCGCCCGGGAGAAGGCCGGCATCATCAAGCCCGGCCTGACGGTGTTGACGGCCGAGAGGCGGGCGTCGGTCCGGGCCATATTCGAAGAAAAGGCCGGGGAGGTCGGAGCACGCCTGCTGGCCCTGGGCCGTGACTTCCGCGTGCGCTCCAGGCCCGGCGGCGGCTTCGACTACCATGGCCTGGCGGCCCGCCTGAGGCATCTGTCCATCAACCTGGTCGGACCCCATCAACACCGCAACGCGGCTCTGGCCCTGGCGGCCGTCGAGCTTCTGTCCGGATTGGGCTTTCCGGTGGCGGAACGGGACCTCCGGGCAGGCCTGAGCAAGGTCCATTGGCCGGGCCGGGCCGAGACGTTCGCCCAACCGGACGGAGGGCCGATCCTGATGTTGGACGGGGCCCATAACCCGGACGCCGCCAGGGTCCTGGCCCGGACCCTGGACGGCCTCGATTACCGGGACCTGCACCTGATCCTGGGGATAATGGCCGACAAGGACATCGCCGGCATCATGGCCCCTCTGCTGTCCCGGGCCAGGGTTCTATACCTGACCCGGCCCGCCTATTTCCGGGCCGCCCCGGCCGAAACCCTGGCCCGGGCCGCGGCCGGCTTCTCCGGACCGCAAAGCCTGTATGAAACCGTGCCCGCGGCCATCGAGGCGGCTCGAACCTCGGCCGGGCCGGGGGACCTGATCCTGGTCACCGGATCGCTTTTCACCGTGGGCGAAGCCCGGGCCTACCTGACCGGCGAACCCGGGGACTGAAGCCTTCCCCTTTACCCCTGGGACCAAGAATGGTATGAATGAACCCGGCGTGCCGAGCGCGCCTTCATCATCTAGGCTGGTTATTCCCCTGGGTCCGCGATGAACATCCGTCGGAACCTGCTCCTCTGCTTGGTCTGCCTGCTGGTCGCGGTCGCCTTTGTTTCCAAGACGGCCCTGGCCCAGCCGGTGGAGATAATCATTGCCGGCGAACCGCCGTGGAAGATTCAGGCCGACGAAATAGCGACCGAAAAGAAAGACCAGGTCTATCTGGCCCGGGGCCACGTCAGGATGTCCCGGGGGGATGAATTCATTCAGGGCGACCAGGCGCGCTATCACGCCGACACCAAGATGGCCGAAATCCGGGGCCGGGTGGTCATGTCCGCGGCCGACTTCAAGATCACCTGCCAGAGACTGGTCATCAACGTCGAGCTGAACATCGGCAAGATTTATGACGGCACGGTCTTTTTCCCGGCCAATCATTATTATATCTCCGGCGACGAGATAGAAAGGACCGGTCCGGACACCTTTCTCGTCATCCACGGCCGGGCCACCACCTGCGACGGTCCCGCCCCGGCCTGGGCCCTGACCGGCGAGAACATCACCGTTGAAAAGGAAGGGTACGCCACGGCCCGGCACGCCACTTTCGAGACCAGGCTGTTTCCACTGCTTTACTTCCCCTGGCTCAAAGTCCCGGTCAAGGCCCAGCGCCAGAGCGGTCTCCTGGTGCCCGGCCTGTCCAATTCCACCCGTGACGGTTTCGTGTTTTCCCAGCCTTTTTACTGGGCCGTCAACGACAACAAGGACCTGACCCTGTACCTGACCTACATGACCGAACGCGGCCTCGAATCAACCCTCGAGGGTCGGTACAACGACTGGGGGGGCAAGGGGACGTACCGCCTGACCTACCTCAAGGACAACAAGCCGCCCACCATTTATTATCAAAATCCGAAGCGGAGCAAGGTTCAGGAAGACCGGTATTGGATCCGGGGCATGTCCGACCACAAGACCAGCCGCGGTTTCGAGGTCAAGTTCGACCTGGACTACGCCAGCGATCCGAAATATCTGGATGAATTTTCCGGAAGTTTCACCGGTTATAACGCCACCCGCCAGCAGTTCCTGAACGAGTTCGGACGCGAACTGGCCGAACCGCTCGACCCCCTGCGCCGGACCACGCTCCAGACCGCCAAGTCCATCAATCATCAGACCTTGAGATTCGGCCTCGAGTACACCCAGAACCTCAAGGACCCCAACAACCTGGAAACCATACAACGCCTGCCCCGGGTCGGCCTGGACCTGACCAGGCAGGCCATCCCCGGCACGCCCCTGTATTTCAGCAGCGTTTCCGAATACACCTTTTTTGCCCGCGAGACCAACAGCGAGACCCGCCTGACCGAGGAAGGACACCGGCTGGATGTCCACCCCCGCCTGCACTGGCCCATGAACCTGGGCGGATATATCCAGGTGGAACCCTCGGCCGGCGTCCGGGAGACGCTTTATTATCCCCATGGCATGAGGAAGAACCCCACCGACCCGAGCGACACGGATCGGGATTACCGGTTTTACTGGCGGCAGCTCTTCGACGCCACGGTCGAGGCCTCGACCAGCCTTTCTCGGGTGTACGACCTGGACCTGGGCCGGATTGAAAGGATCAAGCACCGCCTCAAGCCCGAGGTCACTTTCAGCCTAGTTACCGAAAAAGACCAGCGTGAACTGCCTTACTGGGACCGGGTGGACCGTATCAGCGAACGCCGCCAGATCAGATACGGCCTGGTCAACTACCTGGTGGCCAAGGTCAGACGGGAGCCCCCGCGTTTTCAGTCGTCCGATTCATCCGACGCGGCCGCGGCGGCTCTGGCCGAAGAGTATGTCCGGGAGGGCCGGAACGATTACGAATATCAGGATTTTTTCAAGCTGGGGCTGCACCGGGTCTATGATTTCGTGAAAGAACCGGCCGAACTGGACGAAACCGATCCCTTGGCGCCCTGGGAGATTCACCAACCCCATTCTCCCTGGGAGATAGACCTGGAACTGGACTTCAGCCCGTGGTTCTGGGTCCAGGCCAACAGCAAGTACGACACTTACGCCGAGCATTTTACCGACCACGCCGTCACCGCCCAGGTGAACGACCGCCGCGGAGACTACCTGTCCCTGGATTACGAACTACATCTCGAACCATACCTGCCGGAGAACAGACGGTTCGAATACGAAGAAATCCGGGGGCTCATCAACGTGGTTTTGGATGAGGAATGGTCGGCCGGGTTTTGGAAGCGCTATTCCCTGGCCGACCACCGGGACGTGGAGACCGCGTACTACCTCAAGTACCAGCCCCAATGCTGGGGTTTGCGGCTGGTTTACAGCGACAAGCCGGACGACAAGTCCATAGCCATCTTCTTATCCCTGCTGGGCCTGGGCGAAGTGGGCGGGTTCACCCATCAAACCGAATCGCGGCCCTCGACCCGCGTGGTCAGGGAGGAGGAGCGGCCCTGATCCGATTTACGGAAAAAATTATTGACAGTAGGCGGGTAATGGATTACAAGATCAAGGTTTGGAACTCTAGGAACGAGGACGATACCCGTTATGAGTCAAAGTAAAACCTTCATGGCCAAGGAAGAGGAAGTCGCCAAGAAGTGGTACTTGGTGGACGCCGAGAATAAAATCCTGGGCCGCCTGGCTTCCGAGATAGCCCGGAGGCTGCGGGGCAAGCATAAAGCCATTTACACGCCGCACGCCGACACCGGCGACTTCGTCGTTGTGGTCAACGCGGCCAAGGTTCGTCTGACCGGCCGCAAGATCGAGCAGAAGATGTACTACCGCCACTCGGGCCAACCCGGCGGCCTCAAGACCACGTCGATCCAAAAGCAATTGACGGTTAAACCCACGGAAGCCCTTCGCCTGGCGGTCAGGGGCATGCTGCCCAAGAACAGCCTGGGCCGGCGGCAGCTCAAGAAGCTGAAAATCTACTCCGGCCGGGAACACCCGCACCGGGCCCAGCAACCAGAGATTTTAAGCCTATAGGAGAATTGACGCATGACCTCGGCTGAACGTTTTTACGCCACGGGCAAACGGAAGACCTCCGTGGCCCGGGTCTGGATGAGCCCGGGCGAGGGCAAGATCAGGATCAACCAGCGGGCCCTGGAAGACTATTTCGGCCGGAAATCCCTGCACCAGGTGGTGCGGCAGCCCTTGACCCTGACCGGCACGCTCAACCAGTTCGATTTCTACGTTTTGGCCGACGGCGGCGGCATCGCCGGCCAGGCCGAAGCCATTCGCCACGGCATTGCCAAGGCCCTGGAGAGCTATAACCCGAGTTTCCGGATTCAGCTTAAGCGGTCCGGATTCCTGACCCGGGACGCCCGGGAGAAAGAACGCAAGAAGTACGGCCAGAAAGGCGCCCGCGCCCGGTTCCAGTACTCCAAGCGGTAACC
Source organism: Thermodesulfobacteriota bacterium (assembly GCA_040755515.1). Classification (GTDB taxonomy): domain Bacteria; phylum Desulfobacterota; class Desulfarculia; order Adiutricales; family JAGVGV01; genus JBFMAW01. Next base: position 46,808 of record JBFMAW010000017.1, read on the forward strand.
CGTCGTCAGATACGGATTCAGGGGGGAGGCCGCGGACGGGCCTCCCTTTTTTATTCCACTCGAAGTCGAGGGGGGAGACGGACATGGTGAAAGTGGCCATCTTCGGCAGCAGCGGTTATACCGGCCTGGAACTCTTGCGCCTGTTGGCCGTTCATCCGCGGGCGGAAATTATCGCCGTGACTTCGAGGGACCTGGCCGGCCGGAAAGTGGCCGAGGCCTTTCCGGCCCTGTCCGGTCGGACGGGCGGGCTGGACGGCCTGACTTTTGAAGCCCCTAAACTCGACCTCCTGACCGGCCGGGCCGAATTCTTTTTCACCGCCGTGCCCCATAAAACGGCCATGGAGATGGTCCCGGACCTGCTGGCCCAAGGCGGCCGGGTGGTGGACCTGTCGGCCGATTTCCGCTTCCGGGACCCGGCCGTGTACGCCGAGTGGTACGAACCGCACCTGGCGCCCCGGCTATTGAGCGAGACCGTCTACGGTCTGCCCGAGCTTCACCGGGACGAGATACGTTCGGCCCGGCTGGTGGGCAACCCGGGCTGCTATCCCACCAGCGTCATCCTGGCCGCGGCCCCTCTGCTGAAGAACGACCTGGTGGACGCGGACAAGATCATCGCCGATTCCAAGACCGGAGTGAGCGGCGCTGGCCGGGGGGCCAACCTGACCACCCAGTTCTGCGAGGTCAACGACGGCTTTACGGCCTACAAGGTGGTCGGCCACCGCCATACGCCCGAGATGGAACAGGAATTGAGCCTGCTGGCCGGCCGAACCATCAGGATCAGCTTCACCCCGCACCTGGCGCCGATGTCCCGGGGCATCCTGACCACGCTTTACGCGCCCCTCCGCCAGAACCTCAAGACCCCTGAGGTCAGGGAAATATTCGCTCAATTCTATGGCCGGGACGTCTTCGTGCGGGTGAGGCCGGCGGGCGACCAGCCCCATACCCTGGACGTGCGCGGGACCAACTACTGCGACCTGGGGGTGTTCGTGGATGAACGCACCGGCTGGGTCAAGGTGGTCTCGGTCATCGACAACCTCACCCGCGGGGCCTCGGGCCAGGCCGTGGCCAACATGAACCTGATGCTGGGGCTGGCCGAAGAAACGGGCCTGGCCGCCCTGGGTCTGAGGCCCTGACCGGCCGGCTCATGCCCCCCGCACCAGGCCCCCTGCCGGCCAGAAACATCAAGCTGGTCCTGGAGTACGACGGGACCGGCCTGGCCGGGTGGCAGCGCCAGAAGGACAAACCCACGGTCCAGGGCTGCCTCGAAGCCGCCTTGGCCCGCCTGACCGGCCACCCGGTCACCGTGATCGGCGCGGGCCGGACCGACGCCGGCGTGCACGCCCGGGGACAGGCGGCCAATTTCAAAACCACCAGCCCCAGAACCACGGCCGAAATAATCGGCGGCGGCAACGCCCTGCTCCCGCCGGCCATCGCCATCCTGTCCGCGGTCGAGGTCCCCTTAAGCTTCCACGCCCGGTACGACGCCAAAAGCAAGGTCTATGACTATGACCTTTTTCTTTCGCCGATCCGGCCGGCGTTGCGGCGATTCCGGGTCTGGCGGCAGCCGCCGGGGCTGGACTTGGGGGCCATGCGGACAGCCTTGACCGGTCTGGTCGGCCGGCATGACTTCGCCGGTTTTCAATCCACCGGTTCCAAAGTCAAGCAAACCGTCCGCCAGGTCCTGGCCGCGGACCTGTCCGCCCACCCGGACGGACTGGTCCGGATTTCCCTCGAAGCCGACGGCTTCCTCCGGCACATGGTCCGGGCCATCGTCGGCACCTTGGTCCTGGTGGGCCGGGGCCGAATCACGCCGGCCGGGTTCCGGGAAATACTCGAGGCCGGGGACCGGGCCCTGGCCGGGCCCACCGCTCCGGCCCAGGGGCTGTGTCTGCGGGAAGTGAAGTATTAATTCTCGTCCTCGTCCGCTTCGCCGCCCTTTATCGAAGCCCGCACCACCCGGCTGACCAGGTTGAAGTTCTCTTCAAAGGAACTGGGATAGACCCGGCCGGTTTCAATGAACTTGACCACGATCTCCTTGGTGGCCTTGAGAATCATCTCTTCCTTTTTTTTCACCGGACGACCTCCACGCTGAGCCCCGGCTTTTTTGGCCGGCGGCCCGCCTCGAGGCCTGGACCGGAGCGGCGCCGGGGGAAGGAAGAAGGCGCAACCACCCCTGGCCGTCCGGCTCCGGTCCCAGACCCCTGGCCAAGAAGAACCCGAGGAGCCCTCCTTGTTTAACCAGGAGTATAAGTCCGGTCCGGGCGGCTTGGCAAGGCTCGGCCGGCTGTGGTATGTTTCCGGCAGCAACCAGGGGCGGAAACGAGACCATGGGCGCCGTCAGACTCCTGTCCGATCAGCTCATCAACCGAATCGCCGCCGGCGAAGTGATCGAGCGGCCGGCTTCGGTCCTGAAGGAGCTGGTGGAAAACAGCCTGGACGCGGGCGCGGACCGGATCGAAATCGTGGCCGAGGCCGGCGGGCGGCGGATGATTCAGGTGGCGGACAACGGCTGCGGCCTGACGCCGGACGATCTGCTCCTGGCCGTCGAGCGGCACGCCACCAGCAAGCTGTCCGAGGAGTCCGACCTGCTGAAGATAAGCACCCTGGGGTTCCGGGGCGAAGCCCTGCCCAGCATAGGCGCCGTGTCCCGCCTGACCATCACTTCGGCCGCCGGACGGGACGGCCGGGGCCGCCGGCTGCGTCTGTCCGGCGGCCGGCTCCTGATCGTGGAAGACGCGGCCCGGGACCAGGGCACCACCGTCGAGGCGGCCGACCTGTTCTTCAACGTGCCGGCCCGCCGCAAGTTTCTCAAGAGCGTGGCCACCGAGGCGGCCCACCTCCTGGAAACGGCCCAGTCCCTGGCTTTGAGCCGGCCGGGCTTGCGGCTGCTCTACCGCCACGACGGCCAGGAGCTGCTTTCGGTCAGTCCGCGCGAAGACGACCGGACCAGGCTGGCCAACGTCCTGGGCCGGGAAACGGCCCGGACCATGTTTCCCTTCGACAGCCGGGTCGGCGGACTGGTCTTCTCCGGCTTCCTGGGGCGACCCGAGTCGGACCGGAGCCGGCCCGGCGGTCTGTATTTCTTCGTCAACGGCCGGCCGGTCCGGGACCGTCTGCTCACCCGGGCCGTACTCGAGGCGTACCGGGGCCGGCTGGCGCCGGGGCGGTACCCGGTGGCCGTGCTCTTCCTGGAAATCAATCCCGAACACGTGGACGTCAACGTCCATCCGGCCAAGGCCGAAGTCCGTTTCCGGCGGCCGGACGACGTCCTGACCGCGGCCCTGGCCGTCCTGGGCCAAGCCCTGGCCGATCATCTCCGGCCCCTCCCCGGGTCGAGGCCCAAGACGTCTCTATCTTCGGCCCCGGAAACTCACCCGGCCTATCCGGCCGTGGCCGAAGCCGCGACCTGGACTAATCCGGCCGCCGAACCGCCGGCCGGTCCCTTTACCCCCCCGCTGGTCGAAAACGGATTCGAGACCGAAATAGCCCGCCGGCCCGATCCTTCGGCCGGCCGGCTGCCGGCCGAGACGTCCATAATCGAGCCTGGGTCCGAGCCAGCCGAACCGACCGACGCCGGGGAGCTTCATCCCGTCGGCCAGCTCTTCAGGTCCTATATCCTGGCTCAAGGTCCGGCCGGACTTTACATCCTGGATCAGCACGCGGCCCACGAAAGAATATTGTTCGAGAAACTGCGCGCGGAACTGACCGCCGGCCCCATGACCTCCCAGAACCTGCTCTTCCCCCAGACCTTTGAATTATCGCCCACCCTGGCCCTAACCGCGGAAAGACTGTCGCCCCGCCTGGTCAGGCTGGGCTTTGACCTGACGGCCTTCGGCGGCCGCACCTTTGTGCTGCGGGCCGTGCCCGCGGTTCTGGCCGGCCGGGACGGCCCGCGGGCCGTCTCGGAGATCATCGAAGCCTCCTGGGACCTGGACGCCGATGCGGACCCCGGCCAGGACCAGGCCGCGCCGGCCAGGTTCGAAGAAGTCTGGCTGTCCTCGCTGGCCTGCCACGCCGCCGTAAAAGCCGGCCAGGAACTCAGCCTGGCCGAGATGGACCGGCTGTTGAAGGACCTGGCCGCCTGCAGGGTCCAGACCAACTGCCCCCATGGCCGGCCTCTGTTGTTCTTATTGGAACGCCGTGAAATCGAGAAACGTTTTCGGCGGACCTGAAACCCTGTCCGGGGAGAACCGGGCGGCCGAAGACTTTCGTCCCAGGCTGGTGGTGCTGACCGGTCCGACCGGCGTGGGCAAGACGGCCCTGTCCCTGACCCTGGCCCGGGACTCTGGCGCCGAGATAGTCAACTCCGATTCCCGGCAGGTTTACCGTTACCTGGATATAGGCACGGCCAAGCCCACGCCGGCCGAACGGCTCCAGGCCCCCCACCACCTGCTGGACGTGGTGGACCCGGATGAAGACTTCAGCGCGGCCGCGTATCTGGGCCTCGCTCGACCTCTTATCGCCCGGCTGAGCGGGCAGGGCCGGCCCCTGCTGATAGTGGGCGGCACCGGCTTGTACCTGCGCAGCCTGCTCCGGGGCCTGTTCCCCGGACCGGGCCGGGACGATCTGGTCCGGGCCGGGCTGGCAGAAGAGGCCGCCCGCCTGGGCCGGGCTCATCTCTATTCGCGACTGGTCCGGGTCGACCCGAAAACCGCGGCCCGGCTCAGTCCCAACGATCTGGTCCGCGTGGTCCGGGCCCTCGAGGTCTTCGAGTTGACCGGCCGGCCCATCTCGGCCTTCCAGGCGGAACACGGGCTCGGGGAAAGACCCTATCAGACCCGGATTTACTGTCTGATCCTGCCCCGGGCCGAGTTGTCCGCCCGGATCGAACTCCGGGCCCGGGCCATGTTCGAAGCCGGTCTGCTCGAGGAAACGGCGGGCCTGCTGGCCCGGGGTTACGCGCCCGACTTGAAGCCTTTACAGTCAATCGGCTACAAGCAGGCCTCGGCCTGCCTGGCCGGCCGCCTCGGCCTGGCCGAGGCCGTCGGGGAGACCATCAAGGAGACCCGCCGCCTGGCCAAGCGACAACTCACCTGGCACCGGTCCCAGCCCGACACCGTCTGGGTCACGCCGGCGGACACGGACCGGATCAGGGCCGAGGCGGCACGTTTCTTTTTCGGTTAACGTCTTCGTTCCCGGTTGGTTACGATCAGGGCGGATGGGACCGCCGGGCCGGCCGGGCCGGGTCAGGTCCGGCGACGGCCGGTCGAACGGTGGTAGAACTCGAGGTACTTGGACAACACGCGCTTCAGGTCCGGCCGGGCCGCCACTTCGTGGATGCCGCGGATGTCCTGGAAAAAGTCCAGCCGGTCGAAGACTTCGACCGAACGCCGGTGCAGGGATCCGGCCCTGACCGCGGTTTCGTCCACCGGAAAGCCTCGCGAAACCATGACCCTCGGTCCGGTGAAGATGACCAGGGCCTCGGGTTCGGCGACGATCACGTCGCCCAGGGCCGCGTAGCTGGCGATAGCCCCGCCCGTGGACGGGTCGCCCAGGACGGAAAGGAAGGGCAGGCCGTGATCCTTGAACCTTTCCACCGCGGCCACGCACTTGACCATCTGCATCAAGGCGATGGTGCCTTCGTACAGTCTGGCTCCGCCCGAACAGCAGAGGCTGACCAGGGGCAGGTTCTTGTTCACGGCGTACTCGACCGCCCGGTGGAATTTTTCGCCGAAGACCACGCCCATGGTGCCGCCGGAGAAATAGAACTCGCAGACGGCCATCACCACGTCGTAGCCGTAAATCTTGGCTTCGCCCGTGACCAGGGCCTCCTTGAAGTGGGTCCGTCTGGTCTGCTGGTCCAGGAACTTCTGGTATTCCGAGGTGAGGATGGAACGGGGCAGAAGCTGGTCGGCGGTCAGGTCGCGGTACAGTTCATGGAAGGTATCCGGGTCGGCCAGGCAGTTGATCCAGCCCGCGGCCCCCATGACCCGGCTGCGCCCGCAGTGGGGGCAGACGTTGTGGTTGTCCAGGTACCGGCCCAGGGGGATCATCTGCCCGCAGCCCTCCTCCTGGTCGCCCTTGCGGCTCGTGTCCCCGCACTTGATGAATTCCCGGGGCTGTTGATCCGGCAGGCCGTCGCCGTAATCGTACCTGACCTGGAGAACCGAATCCTCCAGGGTGAAAATCTTGATATCCGGCGGCGGGGGCAGGGCCTTCCTACGGAGCGGAACCTTGATCAGGAGTTCCTTCAGTTTCACGCGCCGCGTTTTGGGTCGGCCAAAGGCTTCGGCCCTGGCCCGGCGTTCCTCGAGCAGGCGGTCCAGCTTGATTTTGGACAGTTCCTTGACCGTCCGTTCCAGGTACCCGGCCAGGGTTCGGGCAAAACCGTCCAGGTCGGCCACCTCCTTGGGGGCGGGCAGAATTTGGTCAATTATGCCCAGTTCGGCCAGTTCGGCGGCGCTGGGTTTAAGAATGGAGAGGGCTTCCTTTATTTTGGTGGCGTCGCGGAAGATGATGGCGGCCATGCTCTCCGGCGGCGCGGTGGCGTAAAGGGCGTCGTCCATCTGGGCCCGCCGGTCGGTGTACTGGACGGCCAGGGCCCCGCCGCTGCCGCCTTCACCCAGTATCACCGATATGGTGGGTATGGGTAAAGTCAGAAAGGCCCGGATGAGCCGGGCGATGAAAAAGGCTTGAAAATCCCGGGCCGATTCCATGGATATATCGGCGCCGTAAGTGTCAACCAGCGAGACCAGCACCTTGTTGCGGGTGTTCCGGTCCACGGTCTGTTTGAGAAAGCGCAGGATGTGCGAATGTTCTTCGGCCGTGAGCATGCCGAAGTTCCTTTTCTCCAGGTCGGCCTTGGTCCGCAGGTTCTCGGGCTTGGGTTTCTGCTGGCCGACCACGAGAATCAGCTTGCCCCATTGGTCGGCTTCTCCCAGGATCAGCGAGCCCTCGTAAGGCGGGTGCTGCCGGAAATGGGGAAATATCTTGCGAATGACGTCGCCCGACCTGGGCCTAAGCGGCGACCTGGTGCGGCGCTTGAAAACGTCCAGGATGTCCAATTTGGTCATGGTCTTCCTCGAAACTCCCTAATAAAAAAGGAAGCGTTCAGCTTCCCAAGCGGAGCGTATTGTAGACCCGGCGGCCATTCCTGTCAATTATCATGAACTAATTATATGTAATAATTAGTTAAATTCAAAAAGACCCACCGTCCCGCCGGCTGGTCCGGGTCTGGTCCGGGTCTTTTTGCCCATTCCCGGTCAGGTCGAATTTCCGCCGGACCAGCAGGTCGGTCAGGACTTCTTCGACCTTGTCCGCCACTTCGAACAGGAGATCGGCCGTGGCCAGTATTTCCAGCCGCAGTTCCTCGCCGCCATACTCGAACTGGGCCCGGTACGTGCCGTCATCCAGATATTCGTTGAGCTTTTGCAAGTCTTCGTGGAGTCCCATCATTGATAACCTCGCAAAAAGTCGTAAAACGACTTTTCACTCGGCGGGAGAGGGCTTCCCCTCTCCCGCCACTTGAAGTGAATTCAAGTGGTCCCACCCTCACCCCAGGCCGGGGCTTAATCGCCCTCGGCCTGATGACGGACTTTTTACAAGTCCGTCATCAGCGGTCCTCCTGAATCGAGTTCCGGGTTAGCGGCGGCACGGCCTCCATGGCCCTGGCCACGTCCTCTTCGGTTATGCCCAGGAGATACAGAATATTCATCAACCGGGAACGTCCCAGGGCGCCGTTGGCCGCGCGGTCCAGAACCGGTTTGGCGTTATAGGCGATGCCCAGCCCGGCCTGACCGAGCATCAAGGCGTCGTTGGCGCCGTCGCCCACGGCCACGGTCTGGTCCAGCAGAAAGCCTTCCTGCTGGGTGACCTGATTGAGCAGGCGGGCCTTGCGGGCGCCGTCCAGGACTTCACCCTGTATCCGGCCGGTCAGCAGGCCGTTTTTTATTTCCAGTTGATTGGCGAAGGCAAAGTCCAGGCCCAGGCGTTCCTGGAGGTGGCCGGCGAAATAATCGAAACCGCCGGTCACCACGCCTACCTTGAAGCCCATCCTTTTCAGCGTGGTCACCACTTCCTTCGCTCCAGCCGACAGCCTGAGGTTATCCCGGACGTCGGCCAGTTCTTCTTCGGGCAGACCCTTGAGCAGGGCCGTCCGCTGCCGCAGCGATTCCTCGTAGTCGAAGTCGCCCCGCATGGCCTTTTCCGTTATGCGGGCCACCTCCAGGTGCACTCCGGCCCGCCCGGCCAGTTCGTCAATTACCTCCATGTCCAGGAGGGTGCTGTCCATGTCAAAGAAGACCAGGCGCTTGTTCTTGCGGTAGGTTTCACTCTTCTGCAGGGCCAGGTCCAGGTTCAGCTCCCGGCTTTTAGCCATAAGCCGCTGTTTGAGGCGGCCCAGGTTTTCGGTCCGGTCCACGTTGATGATCATTTCCACTAGGTTGGCCTGGGGCTGGGTCAGGCTGGTGACCGTCTCGATGTTGACCTTCTCTTCCCCCAGGATGGCCGACAACTCGGCTATGGCCCTGACCCCGCCGAAAAAGGCCAGTACAAAAAGATGGCGCTGGCTGATCTTCCTGACCTCCCGCTCGGAGATGAACCGGAAGTTCAGGGCCAGACCGAGACGGTAGGCTTCGAAAAGAAGGTCCTTGATGAAACTGTCCTTGGCCGAGGCTTCACCAGGATGATCCAGCAGAAACGACAGACCCAGCAGGTCCTGCAGCGACGCCTGTTCCAGGTCCACGATCTCGACCCCGTGTTCGACCATGACCCGGGTCAAGGCCGCGGCGATGCCGGGTTTGTCCGGGCCCGAGACCGTCACCATCAATAAATCCTTATTGGACATGGGCCTCCTGACCGACCGAAATTCATTCCGGACCGGCGGCGGGACCGGCCCGGACTCCTTCAATGATCTGCCTATTTAATAGTTTTTCGTCAAACTGGCAAGTCCGCCGGCCCTTTTCCAGAAATCGCCTGGCCTGGTTGGCCGAGACCGCCAAGAAATGTTTTTTCTCATATGTTGCGTTTACCTAATTACTTGCCACAAAATATCGGGCGGAAAAGTGTGTTATTTCGGTGGGGAATGATCGGAGTTCACCAGAGTAAATCCTTGACTTTCCACCTATTTATGGCTATGATCCACCCTAGAAATACAGGCGGAGTCTTCTTCGGAAAACGATGGGCTGATTTCTGAATCAAGATTTCGGCCGTGGGAAAATGAACAGAACCATGCCGCCAAGCCGTCCTGAGTCGAACGATCTTTCTGGAGTCTTCCAACTGGCCGGTGTGATTCACCACGTCCTGGTCCAGGCGGACCAGGCCGGCCTCCGCCCGGCGGAAGGGCGGTTCCTCCAGCCGGACCATATCCCCGCCGCCGCCGCCCTGATCGATCGCCACCTGGCCCGGATTCAGACCCAGGAAGAGAAGTACAGGTCAGCCCTGATCGCCGCCTTGAACCGCCTCAGGCAAGCCGGAAATCTCAAAGCCGCCCTTGATAAAAAGCGGGGGGAACTGGCCGAGCGGGCCCGGAAATCCGGCCGGACCCCGGCCCTGGATTCGGAGTTGATCAAGCTGGCCGCCCGTTCCGAGGCGCTGCACGGTCGGGGGAAGTTCGCCGTTCTCAAGCGCAACGAACTGGAAAAGAGGCTGACCGGCCTCGATCAACGCCGGCGAAAACTCCAGCGGTTGAGAAAAGACCTCGAAACCGCGGCCGAGGACTGGGGCCGGCTCAAACCCTTGCTTGCGGCCTGGCAGAGTGAGTGCAAGAAACTGCACTTGGAAGCCGGTCGCCTGGTGGCCGAATCCGAAAGGCGGCCGATCGAGGAGACGGCGGCCCTGAGGGCCGAACTGGCCGTCAACAGGGAGGCCTTGAACCGGGAAGCCGGTCGGATCGAGTCTTTTCGGCCGGAGATACCGGCCCTGTTGGAGGAATTCCGGGACTACGAAGCCCAGGTCCGGACCGCCAGCGAGGATTTGGATCGGGAAACGGCCGCGCCGGCCGATCCGCCCGCCGATCCGCGGTCATCTCCCCTCCTGGTCCTGGCCGGCCGGCTGGAAGCCTTACAACGCCGGCGGGAGGACCTGCTCTCCCGGCGCGATAGTCTGGCCGCCGGATTGGAACGCCGCCTGAAAGACCTGGCCTCGCTCCAGGAGGAAAGGCGGCGGCGGCTGTCCCGTTTCCAGGCCTTGTCCCGCGAGCGGGAAGAAGCGGTCAAGTCTCTTCGGTCGAACCTGGCCGAGACGGCCGGTCGGATCAGATTCAGGGATCAACAACTGGCCCAGCTCAAGACCGGCTTGCCGCCCCTGATCGGCCGGCCGGAAATCCTGGAAAAAACCTGGCTCGCCGGCGCCGGCCGCCTCTGGCGCGCCCGGACCAGCCTGGTCCAGGCCAGAAAAGTCCTGGCCGGAAAAGACGGTCCGATCCCGGGCGGGGAAGAGCCTTTGACCGAGGCTCGGCCTGAAATCTTGTCCCTGGCGGCCGAGGCCGCCGAATGGCTGCGCCGGTTGAACCACCAGAGCGCCGCGGCCGAAACGGTCTTGCGGCTGCCCCGGCAGATGCACGCCTTTCGCGCGGCCCTGGTCCGGACCGGTCGCCTCAAAAAGTTGGAGGCCGCCTATAACCGCCGGCGGGAAGACTTGATCGGTCTGACGGCCGAGAAAGCCAAACTCGAGGAGGCTTGGCGCCGCCGTCGGGTCCAGATGGAGCGTCTGGTCGAGGAAAAGAAGCGGCTGGCCGAGGCCATGAACCGGAGCCGGGAGGAACTGGCCCGATTGGCGGAGGATAACCGGAGGTTGACCGAGGTCTGCGAGGATCAGACCCAATCCCTGGCCCGTCTGACCGAGAACCATAACCAGTTGAAGGAAGAGGAGCAAAGGCATCGCCAGGCCCGGGCAGACCTGGCCCGGACAGTCGGCGAACTGAAGCAGGTCCAGGCCCAAAACCGGGAGAAGATAGGCCGCCTGACCGAGCAACACCAGCAGCTGGTGGAACGGCAACTCCAGCGCCGGGAGGAGGAGGCCGTCTGGCTGGCCGAAAAGACCGGCCTCGAGGCGGCGCTGGCCGGTGGGCGAACCGAACTGGCCCGGCTGGCCGAGGAAAGGACCCGCCTTGGAGAAGCCGAAGCCAAGCTGCAAAAGGACCTGGCCCGGTTGGGCGAGGAAAGGAAGCGGCTGGCCTCGGCCTTGAACCAGAGCCGGATCGAGCTGAAGGCCCTGGCCGAGGAAAGATCAAGCCTGACCTTGAATTTGAATCAAAGCCGGTTGGAACTGACCCGGACCGCCGAGGAGAAGAAGGAGCTGGCGACGGCCTTCGAGCTGAGCCGGGCTGAAATCACCCGGCTGGCCGTGGCCAAGGCCCGTCTGGAAGAGGAACACGATCGACGGCTACAGGACGTCAACAGGCTGACCCAGGAACGCCTCCGCTTGATCAGGGACAAGAACCTTTTGGTGAAGGTCCTGGACCGTTCCCGGAACCGCCTGTCTTCGCTGGCCCGGGAAAAGGACCGTTTGGCCCAGGACCTGGCCGCGGCCGCGGTCCGCAACAAGACCCTGGCCGGCCATTTGAAGGATCAGGCCTATCCGCTCATTCAAGCGCTGGGTTTGGCTCTGTATCAGAGCAGTATCCGCGAAAACTTCCTGCTGAAGACCCGCTCGCGCCTGACCCTTGATCTGGACCATCTGACCGCGGCCCAGGCCCGACTCAAGGGGGACAAGGAAAAATCCGAACGAGCGGCCGCGGAGTTGAGCCAGGCCTTGACCGCCGCCGGAGTGACGATGGCGGCCGAAAGACGGACCTGGGCCGGGGAGAAGGCCCGTCTCGCCGCCGATATCGAGGGTCTGAACGGTCGGAATAAAAACCTGCTGGCCCGACTCGAGGAACTCGAGGCCGAGCATAGGGAAGGATTGGGTCTGGCCCGGCGGCAGGCCATCGAGATTCAGGACCTGAAAGATCACCTGGCGGACCTTTATCCCCTTTTGACCTTTTTCGTGGACAATCTGGAGGCCTGGCTCAAACCGCCGGTCCCGGTTGCGCCGGCCGGGACCCTGCCGGAAGGTTCCGAGTTCCTGGTGGTGATCATCCATTTCCTGCGCCAGGAGAACGAGGACCTCAAATACCAATTACTGCGCGCCCGGGAGGAACGCCAGGCCCTGGCGCTGACCAACGACCACCTGTCCCGCGGCCATCAAGCCATCAAGGCCCACCTGGAGGAGTTGCGGCCGGTCCTGGCTTATTTCTGGCAATCCTGGCTCGAGACCACGGCCGATCTGGCCGACAGCCAGTTGGAGCGCCGGGTTCTGGCCGACGAACTTACCCGGCTCAAGTCCGAAATCGGAGAGCGGACCAAGGCCTTCGGCCTCCTGGCCGAACGGGCCCGGAAAGCCGAGCAGGGCTTGGCCGAAACCAGGGGGCTGTTGCAACGGACCAAGGCGGAGGCGGCCGAGGTCCGGAAGCGAGGCGCGGAGTTCATGGCCCTGTTGGCCGAAGCCCGCCGCGAAGCCCAAGCCTTGAAGGCGGTCCAGGCCCGGACGGCCGGCTTGGTTGACCGCCAGACTCGGAAGATCGCTTCACTCGATGAACGGAACCAGACCTTGGGCCGTGATAATTCCCGGCTCGAGGCCGAAGGCCTGGCCTGGCTCCGGGAAGCCCTGGACCGGGCCGATGAGGCCGAGACCCTGAGCGCCCAACTGGTCGCCGTTTCCGGCCGGGCCGAGACGGCTTGGTCAGCCCTGACCTGGCTGGCGGAAAAGACCGGTGAGATCGTGACCCGGCTGCAAAACCGGGTCGCGGCCCAGGCGGCCTCCCTGCATGGTCTGGAAAGAAGGCTCGAGCAGAGAGCCGGCCGGATCGCCGAACTGGAAAAGGCCCAGGACCGGCTGAGCCTCTTGTTTTGGCTGATAGCCGGCAGCGGCGGCGACGATCCCGGAGTTCTGGCGGCCCTGGGCCGATACGCCGGCGAGCCCGGTTTCCGGAAAGCCGCCGCGATGGCCGGCGCCCGGCTTCAACATCTGACCCTGACCGCGGCCGGTCGGGTCTCGGGCCCGGGTTTCCAGCGCCTGGCCAAGCGGGCCGTGCACCGCGGGCTGTACTCCCTGCTTTTGGCCGGCGGCCTGGTCTTCGGCTGGCCGGAAAGCGCTTCCGTCACCACGGCCTTGGATAGCGGCCTGGTGAAACCCGGCGAAATGAAGACCCTGCTCGAAGCTCCGGCCCTCCAGGTCGGCCTGGTCGCGGATCAGGTTTACAGCCCGTACGTGGGGCGGCCCTTCGATCTGGGGTTCCTTTCACCCCAGGACAAGGCCCAGGGCTTTGACCATGTTCAAGCCCTGATCGCCCGGGAGATGGACGGCCAGGCGTTGCGTCTGGGCTTGGAGCCCGCGGATTTTCTGAGGCTGGTCCGCGGCCTGTTTCCACCCGGCCAGACCGTGTCCCTGGTTCGACTGAAGGACGATGGCCACGCCCTGGACCTGCTGCGCGGCTATTTCCCTCAAGCGTCGGCCGAACTCAGGAACCGGGCCCTCGGTCAGGACCTGATCCGCGGGCTGTATCGCCTGGCCGCTTCGACCGAACCGGTCGAATGCCGGTTCTGGGACCGGCTCTACGGCGATTACCGGGCCTTGCGGACCGATCCGGTTCAAAGCCTGGGCATGATCTTGCATAACGCCGATCGAGGCCGCCGGGTTGGGCCGAGAGGGTCCAAGCTGGAGTTCGCCGGCCGCCTGGCGCCCATTGCCGAACTGGAAAGCCTGGGCCAGGAAGGCTTCACCCGCCTCATGACGCCCTACTTCCGGGCCCACGTCAAGGCCTTTACCTCGTCGCCGGCCTACGCTTACGCCCATCGGCCCGAGGAGATCGAGACCTATGCCCAGCGACTGGCCCAGGACATGTACATGGCCGGCCAGACCTTCGGCGTGCCCAAGACCCTCTTGATAGCCATAGCCCACCAGGAGAGTTATTTTTCCAATGTCCTGGGCGACGGCTCGATGTCGGCCAGTCCCTTCCAGATTTATAACCCCTCCAAGCCCTATATCGTCCGGGCCATGGCCGACCGGGGCCTTAAAGTCCCGCGCGTGCCGGAAAAGTTGCAGGACCACCTGACCCTGGCCACGTACATGGCCGCCTTCCATTTGGCCACCTTGATGGAAAAGGCCGCCTCGAACTGGGGCAAGGACAAGGCGGCCCTCTGCGACCTGGACCGCGTGGCCCAGCTCTATAACGGCGGCGACGCCTATCCCGAGGCGGTTCATCGGAAGAAGCTACGTCTCCTGGGCTACCTGGAACGGGTCAAGAGCGTGGCCGGACAGAAGAAGTCCCGGCCCAGGGCCTAGCCCCGCCAGGGCAAACGTCCCTTGTCTTTTGACGGTCCGGTGTTAGAATCGAAGCATCAACAACCGGAGAGGTGAAGCGATGCGCGACGAGGAAAAAAAGCCCAAGGACCAATTCAAGGTCCGGCAGCCGGGCAAATGGCCCGTCCTGGACGTGCTGCTGGGTCTGCTGGGAATAGCCGCCCTCATCGCCCTGGCCATTGCCGGATTCATCGCCGCCAAATGGGTGGCGGCCAATTATTTTTAAGGCCGCCGTCCCCCGGTCTCGTCTTCCAGCCGAGACGGTTCCCGGGCCTGATCGAGCGGATGGGCTCGTGAAGCCCGCGGGAGATTCGTCATGACGCCCGCCGCCATCATCGGACCCGCGCTGCTTCTATTGGCCGGACTGCTCTATTTCGAACATAAGAACCACACCCTGGGCAAGCTCCTGACCAAGACGCCTCTCTCCGGCCTGTTCCTTCTGGCCGCCTTGACGACGCCGTGGTCGCCCGTTAGCGGCTATGCCGGCCTGGTTCTGGCCGGCCTGGCTTTCTGTCTGCTCGGCGATTTCTGCCTGGCCCTGCCTTCCAAAAAGACCTTTCAGATCGGCCTGGCGGCTTTTTTATCCGGCCACGTCCTTTACGTGATAGCCTTCAGCCGGCTGGCCCCGTTGAGTCAATGGCCGAGCCTGGGGGCCGGGCTGGTCCTGGCCGTGAGCGCGGTCGTATTCCTGCGGCTCAGGCCCTACCTGGGGGCGATGGCCGGGCCGGTTTTATTGTACGTGCTGGTGATAAGCCTGATGGTCGGCGGCGCCTGGGCGGTTTATAACCGGACCGGCTTGGACCGAACCGGGGCCTCGATGATCCTGGCCGGCGCGGCGCTGTTTTATTTTTCCGATATCTTCGTGGCCCGGGACCGGTTCGTCAAAAGGGAGATATTCAACCGCCGCCTCGGCCTGCCTATGTACTACGCCGGCCAGTTTCTGTTGGCCTTTTCAGTCTGGATCGAATAACCGCAAGGGAGGATTCATCATGTCGGATCAATGGCCGGGCTTGGACGAGTTTCTCCAGGTCCTCGGCCTCGAGGAAGAGCCCCTGGGTCTTTATTACACCGGGGTCCAGCCCGAGACCGGTCTGACCCCGGACCCCCTGGACCCCATTTCCCGGGCAAAGGAAATTAAAGGCGAAATAAACTGGGGCGCTGTCTTCGGCGGTTTTTCCTGCGTCATGGGCCACATCTGGCGGGCCAGGCGCAAGCGCGCCGCGGCCTGGTTTTCGGCCGACCATTACGGCTGTCCCGGCGGGGCCTTTTACCTGGGCTTCATGAAGCCCCAGACCGAACTGATCGTGCATTACGTCTCGACCGGCCTGCCCGGCCAGATGGAAGGTGAATGCTACCTGCCTTCGCCGGATAAATGCCGGGCCTTTTTCGAATACCTTGATCCGCGGCCCGCGCCCAAGCCTTTCATGGTGGTCAAGCCCCTGGGCCTTTTTCAAAAAGACGAAAAGCCGGAACTGGTGGTTTTTTTCTGCCGGCCCGAAAGCCTGGCCGGCCTGCATCAATTAGCCGCCTTCGTCACCGGAGAAGCCGAGGTGGTCCGGTCGCCCTTCGGCGCCGGCTGCAGCAACATCACCTCCTGGCCTTTCTTCTATCTGTCCCGCGGCCGACAGGCGGCCGTGCTGGGCGGCTGGGACCCTTCGGCCCGCCAGTTCTACAAGACCGACGAACTGTCTTTCACCGTGCCGCTGACCTTGTTCGAAGCCATGCTGGCCCAATGGCCGGCGTCCTTTTTGACCAGAAAGGCCTGGCGGACTTCCCGGCAGAAGATCGCCCGCAGCCGGCGGGCCTGGGGGGAAGGCGAGGCCTGACCGGCGGTTCCAGAGCGCCGGAATCAATCAGAATCGCGCGCTTTTGAATCCGGTCCCCTGGTAGGGGCGTCCCGCGTTCCGCGGGAATGTGCGCCCGCAGCCGGCTGCTGAATCCGGTTCTTTTGTAGGGGTGTCCCGCGTTCCGCGGGACCGTGCGCCCATACCCGTGGTCACCCGCCGAATTTGTAGGGGCGCACAGACGTGCGCCCCCGTGCGCCCCCGATCGTTCTATTCCTTGTACACCCGGGCAAAGATCACGTAAAAGATAAAGGACAGCACCACGGCCGGATACCAGGTGACGCCGCCGGGGAAGGGCACGCCGCTCACGTAGGACATCTGGCCCGTGGGCGCGGCGATGAGATAGCAGGCCACCCAGGTCAAAACCAGAGAGAGGAAGGCCGCCTTGCTGTACCCGCCGGCGTACCAGCAGCCCTCGGGACCGAAGGTGTAGAGCTTCTGCAGGTCGTAGCTCTTCTGCCTGATGGTCCAGTAGTTGCCGATCATGATGCCGGCGATGGGCCCCAGCAGGATGCCGTAATTGGAGGCCCAACTGATAATGTAATCCACGTAGGCCGGTCCGCTGCCCACGGCCCACCAGGGCGCGGCGAAAAAGGCGATGATGCCGGCCAGGACCACCGAGAGCTTCCAGCGGAGTTTGAAGGTGGCCATGAGGATGTTGATCAGGGGCGGCGAGTTGGCGGTGATGTCCGTGGACCAGGGGGCTAGGAAGGCGAAGAGCAGCCCGATCACCACGGCCACTCCACCGGGCGCGTATTTTAAAATGATGTCCTGGGGCAGGATGGTGCCGGTGAGGGCCACGGCGGCGAAGCCTAAAGCCGTGCCGATGACCTGGCAGACGACGATGCCTATGAACAGGCCGATGGGGAAGGCCTGCGGCTTCTCCGGATTGATCCCCCGGGATAGGTCGGAAACATTCAGGGCCACGGTGGCCCACCAGTTGGTCTGCACCGCCAGATAGGTCAGGAAGTTCAGGCTGAAGTACCCGGCCTTGCTCACGTACATCTTGGGGATGTTGGGCGCGAACTGGGGTGAACTGGCCAGGAAGTACACCAGCCAGATAAAGTACAGGAGCATCAAGGGGCCGGCCCAGTTGGCCATCGAGCCTATGCCCTTGAGGCCGTAGCGCATGACCACGATAAACGAGCCCAGATAAAGGACTAGGGCTATGAGCAGGTACTTGATGGACAGCGGCGTCACCTGATCCGTGGGCACAAAGGCCGAGAAAAAGATCATCATCAGGGCCAGGGAGCCGGCGTAGGCCTCGACCCCGAACCAGACCGTGCCGGCCAGGCCGCGGAGGACGATGGGCACGTGGATGCCCTTGAACCCGAAGGACTCCCTGAGTTGAACCGGGAAGGTTATGCCGTATTTCACTCCGGCCTGGCCGTTCATCCACATGACCAGGACGGCGGCCAGGTTGCCGATGAAGGCGCCCACCAGGGCTTGCCAGAGGTTCAGGCCCAGGCTCGAGCCGATCGGACCCAGGAAGAACATGGGGATGCAGGTGTTCATGCTGAACATCATCAAGGTGAAAGTCCAGGAGTTGTAAGTCTGCTGGCTGGTGGGAGTGGGAAGCAGGTCTGGATTTTCCTGATAGCCTTTGGGCGTTATCGTTCTTTCCGGAAGCATGAAAACCCCCTTTCCTTTATTCCTCGACTAATCTTTTGATAGGCCGGCTCTTTCGGTCGGCCCTTACCGCTGGCACCCGTTCCAGGGGTCCTTTATTCTTGATCCGGCCTGGCTGATCCAGTGTTCAGGCTTCCTCCTTTCTCGGCCCGGAATCGGTCAACCCTCGCCGCCCGAGGGGCGCGGCCTGGACTTCGGGTGGTCTTTTCCCTTGAAGCGGCGGTCCTCGATCCGCCGCCGGTCAGGACGGCTGAAAAGGACGGCGTTTCAAGAAGCGGCCGTCGCCCGGCCGTCCCTCGAACCGGCCGTCCCGGACGATCACCCGGCCCCGGGACAGGACCATCTTGGGCAGTCCTTTGCCCTTGAAGCCCTCGTAGGGCGTGTAATCAACCCGCTGGTGCTGTTTCCTGGCCGTTATCACGTAGGCGGCCCTGGGGTCCCACAGGACCAGGTCCGCGTCGCTGCCGACCGCGATGGCGCCCTTGTCCGGGTAAAGGCCGAACAGCTTGGCCGGCGCGGTCGAGACCAGTTCGACGAACCGGTTCAAGGTCAGGCGCTTCTTGTTGACGCCGGCGTGATAGAGGAGCATGAGCCGGTGCTCGATGCCGGGGGCGCCGTTGGGTATGGCGGCGAAACTGTGCTTGCCCATGTCCTTCTGGCCCTTGAAGTTGAAGGGACAGTGATCCGTGGACACCACCTGCAGGTCGCCGGCGGCCAGGCCGGTCCAGAGGACGTCCCAGTTGTCCTTGCCCCGCAAGGGCGGGGACATGACGTACTTGGCGCCGTTGAAGCCGCGCTCGAGGTAGTTGCGCTGGGACAGCAGCAGATACTGCGGACAGGTTTCGGCATAGACCGGCCAGCCCTCGTCCCGGGCCGCCTTGACCTCGGCCAGCGCTTCCCAACAGGACAGGTGGACGATGTAGACCGGGGCCTGGGCCATCAGGGCTATCCTGATGCCGCGGCCAGTGGCTTCCCCCTCGAGTTCGGGCGGCCGGGTCAGGGCGTGGAAAATGGGCGCGGTCTGGCCGTTGGCCAGGGCCTCCTGGATGAGCACGTCGATCACGTCGCCGTTTTCGGCGTGGAGCATGACCAGGGCCCCGCATTTCCTGGCCGCCTTGAAGACCTTGAACAGGGCGCCGTCGTCTATCATGAGCGCGCCCTTGTAAGCCAGGAAGCACTTGAAGCTGGTGATGCCGGCGGCGACCAGTTCCGGGATTTCAGCCATGACCGCCTCGTTCAGGTCGGTCACGGCCACGTGGAAGCCATAGTCTATGACCGCCTTGCCCGCGGCTTTCTTGGACCAGGTCTCGAGGGCGCTTCGCAGGGAGCCGCCCTTGCTTTGGATGGCGAAGTCCACCAGGGAGGTGGTGCCGCCGCAGGCCGCGGCGATGGTGCCGCTTTCAAAATCGTCGGCCGAGATGGTCCCGCCGAAAGGCATGTCCAGATGGGTGTGCACGTCCACGCCGCCGGGCAGGATGTACAGGCCCTGGGCGTTGATGGTCTCGGCGGCCTCCTCCTTGATCTTCTTGGCCAGGCTGACGATCCGGCCGTCCTTGATGCCCAGGTCGGCCCGGTACACGTCGGAACTGGTGACGATGGTTCCATTGGTGATTTTCAGGTCCACGGCTTCCTCCTTATGCGTTGGCGCCGGCGCGGGACCGAAGTCGCGGCCGGGCAAAGGGAGTTGAACCTCGATGTCCTTATTTCTTCCTGGCCTCCCGGTAAGGGACCAGGGCGATGCAGCCTCGGACCGGGCAGACGTGCTGGCAGAGGGAACAGCCCGTGCATTTCTTCTTGTTGACGACCGGAGACTTGTCGCTTTGCAGGCGGATGGCCTGGTACCCGGCGTCCCGGCAACTGACGTGGCAGGCGCCGCACTTGACGCAAAGTTGCGGGTCGATCTTGGACACCAGCCGTGTTTCCCGGCTCAAGGCTTCATGCCCCACCAGCCTGGGCAAGGCCAGACCGGTCAGGTCTTGGACCGAGGGCAAACCCTTGGCTTTCAGGTACTGGCCCAGGCCGGAAATCAATTTATCGACGATCCCGTACCCGTTGGCCATGACCGCGGTGCAGACCTGGACCGTGCCGGCGCCCAGCAGAATGAATTCGGCCGCGTCTTCCCATTGGCTGATGCCGCCTAAACCACTGACGGGGGCCCCGGTGGCCTGGGCGATGGCGGCCACGATCCTCAGGGCGATGGGCTTTATGGCCAGCCCGGACAGCCCGCCGGCGGTCGAGCGTCCGTCCACGCTGGGCAGGGGGGAAAAGGTGTCCAGGTCCACGCCGGTGATGGCGGCCACGGTGTTGATGGCGGCCAGACCGGCGGCCCCGGCTTTCAGGCAGGTCCTGGCCACCTGGGCCACGTCGGTGATGTTGGGGGTCATTTTGGCCAGCACCGGTATTTTCACCGCGTCCACGGTCCACTTGGTTACCCGGGCCGCCAGTTTCCGGTCCTGGCCGATAGCCATGCCCATGCCCCGCTCGGGCATGCCGTGGGGGCAGGACAGGTTGAGTTCGAGCATATGGGCGCCCGCCGCTTCGCATTTCCTGGCCAGCTTCTCCCAGCCCTCGGGCCGGCTGGCGTCGTCCATGATGCTGGCGATGGTCACGTGGTCCGGATGCTTTTTCCTGAGCATCTCGATGTCCCGCAGCCAGTCGTCCAGGGGCCGGTCGGTGACCAGTTCGATGTTTTCCAAGGCGTACACCCTTCTGGCCTTGCCCGGGAAGCTGAGGCTGGCCAGGCGAGGCGTCACGTTGACTATCGAGGCCGCGTCGGTGACCAGCGTCTTGGTTACTCCGCCGGCCCATCCGGCCCGGTAGCCCCGGGCCATCATCTCGCCGGTGCCCGTGGGCGGAGCGGAAGCCAGCAGGAAGGGGTTCTTGAACTCGAGGCCGCAGAAGTCAACGGTCAAATCGATTCCGCCTTTGGAGGCCATGGACGCTCCTTTCTATAACATCACCAGCTCTTCATAGGTTTCGGGCCGGCGGTCCCGGAAGAACTGCCAGACGTTCCGCACCTCGCGGATCAGGTCCAGGTCCAGATCGGCCGTCACCAGTTCGCTTTTTTCCCGGGAGCCTTCGGCCAGCATCTGGCCGCGGGGATTGCAGAAATAACTGCTGCCGTACCAGTGCCCGATGTCCCAGGGCAGTTCCCGGCCCACCCGGTTGTTCGCGCCCACGAAATAGCCGTTGGCCACGGCGTGGGCCGGTTGCTCCAGTTTCCACAGATACTCCGACAGGCCGGCCACGGTGGCCGAGGGGTTGAAGATGATTTCCGCGCCGTTGAGCCCCAGCACGCGGGCGCCCTCCGGGAAATGCCGGTCATAGCAGATATACACGCCGATCCTGGCGAAGGCGGTCTCGAAGGTCGGATAGCCCAGGTTGCCGGGCTTGAAGTAGAACTTCTCCCAGAAACCGGGGTGGGTGTGGGGGATATGACTCTTGCGGTACTTGCCCAGATAGGCGCCGTCGGCGTCGATGACCGCGGCGGCGTTATAATAAACGCCGGTTATTTCTTCTTCATATATGGGCACTATCAGGACCAGGCCGTACTTTTTGGCCTGTTCCCGCATCAGGGTGATGGTGGGACCATCCGGAATCCGTTCGGTCAAGGTATACCACTTGGTGTTCTGTTCGGCGCAGAAGTACGGCCCGATGAACAACTCCTGGAAACAAAGAATCTGAACTTTCCGGGCCGCGGCCTCTTCCAGGAACTTGAGGTGCTTTTCGATCATGTGTTCACGAATTTTAGGAATGGATTCGTCCCCCGGCAGGTCGCAACAGGTCTGAGTCAAACCGCATTTGACCATCCTAGGCATCGGTCATCCTCCTTATTCTAATGTCTGGAACGAGGGGGATAATATCAATGTTGTCACAATCGCGTCAATGCCAAAACCAGGGCCGGTGTTTCTTTGGTTTTTACTGATCGAGGATCGGGGCCGGCTGGACCAAGTCGTGGCCGGGATGGCGTGGCCGTCTCTGGACGCGGATTCTCTTGGCCTGAATTGACAGTTCATAAAAAGCGCGGGTATAATCGACTAAAATCCCTGATTGAAACCCGGAGAAACCATGAAGAGAGCTGGTGTTAAGCGCAGCGATGGTCCTTGGCCGGCCCATAAGTCCATTCCGGTTCTTATTACAGCGTTGCTTTTTTTCTGGCTGGCCGCCGCCGGTTGCCAGACGGTGGATCGGCGGCCCGCCGGATTCGTGGGAGCGGCTGAAAGAACCAGGGGCGAAGCCTCGGACTCTTCCGTCCGGAACAGCCGGCCCCGCCAGGAGCTGGACAATTTTAGCGACGCTTTCGACCGGTTCAGGAACGACCTTTGGGAAAAAGTCGGGACGGCCTGGACCAAGGAACAAGAGGCCGGTTTCAAGTTCGCCGATATGAAGATTGAAAACAACCGGCTGCTCATTCAGACCAGGACCGACGGCTTTTGCAAGGGAGGTCTGGCCAGCACGTATTATTTAGACGGCGATTTCGACGTTCAGATTGACTGCTTTTTCGAACCGCTGCCCTACGTGAATCCAATGGATCAGTACGTCGGATTTGTAGTAGTCGGTGGAGATGAAGCCGCCAAAGAGCTGAATATGGCCAATCTAGGGTTGGTTAAAAACGCCGGTCAGGCCAACGCCAGGCTTCTATTAAACGTCATCCGGGGGAAAGAACCTTCCACCCCCAGGCTGTTCTCCGTGGGAAAATTGGATGGAACATTGCGCCTGGTCAGGACAGGGGAAAGGATCAACGGTTTGTACCGAGCCAGGAGAGAAACCGCCTGGAAAGAGTTGGGGGGTCTGGCCTTCCTGAAGACCAAGGTCAAGGTAGGTCTGGTAGTGACCAACTATGCCATCAACCAAGTCTGGGTCGGTTCGGGTCGTTCCTTCTCCGCCGCTTTCTCCAATTTCAGAATAAACGCGGCCCAAAAGATCATCGAAAGCGAGATTTAAGGATGAATGCTTCGACCAAGGGATCGAGGAACCCGTTGATTCATGTTCCCCTGCTGGGCTTTTTAATATTGGGGCTCTTTTCTTCCACCGCCCTGGCCGGCTCGGACTGCGATCGGGCTTACGCCATCCGGACCAGGGCCATGATGGCCCGGGAGAAGTCTCAGGCCAAGGCCGATCTGCAAGAAGCGATCCGACTGTGCCCCGGCGATATCCGGCCCTATGAGCTATTGGGCAACCTGCACCGGCAGGAAAAAGACTACGATAAAGCCATCGCCCTATTCACCACCGCCGCCGAGTTGGGCTCGGCCAACCACAAACTGTATTACTGGCTGGCCTTCCTCACCATGGAAAAAGGCGACCTGAACCAGGCCCATCACTACCTGGCCAAGTCCTTGAGCCTTAATTGGACCTACCGGCCCGCGCTGGCCTTGAAGGTGAAATTGTCCGGCGCGGCCGATACCGCGGGTCCGGTCATCAGGCTCTTCGAGCTTCAGCCCCAGGCCGAAAACAAGGTTGGACCTGAACGCGAAACCTTGAGCCTGCGCGGAGTGGTCACGGACAGGAGCGGAGTGGCCTGGCTTAAGGTCAACAACCTCGAAGCCGCTTTGGAAGACGACGGACGTTTCCTCAAGGACGTTCCGCTAAAAACCGGGGTTAACCGGATTGACCTCGAAGCGGCCGACCAGGCGGGCAACCGTTCGGCCCTTTCGTTGACCGTGGCCAGAGAATCCCAGCCGGCCAAAGTCGGAAGCGCGGACCCCAGCAAAAGGTTCTACCGCAAATCCTACGCCGTGGTCGTGGGCGTCAACGGTTATGAAAAATGCCCGGCCCTCGAGTTCGCCGTTCCGGACGCCCTGGCAATCAAGGCCAAGTTCGAGCAGACCGGTTTTGACGAGATCACGGTGATTCTGGACAAGGAGGCCACCCAGCGGAGGATATTGACCGAACTCTACGAAGAGCTGCCCAAGAAGGTCCAGATGGAAGACCGCGTGGTCTTCTATTTCGCCGGCCACGGCCAGACCCAGGAACTGCCGGGCGGCGGGGCCAAGGGCTTTATCCTGCCCGTGGACGCCGGCATGGACGATTTTACGGCCACGGCCATTTCCATGGAGCAGATCAGGGGTCTGTCCAGCCGCCTGCCGGCCAAGCATATCCTCTTCGCCATGGATTCGTGTTACTCGGGGCTGGGTCTGAGCCGAGCCGGCGGCCTTTCCGCCCGAACCGAAGGGTATTTGCGCAAGGTGGCCTCCCTGCGGGTGGTGCAGATCATCACCGCCGGCGGCAAGGGCGAACAGGTCCAGGAAAAGGAAGGGCATGGCCTCTTTACCGCCACGCTCCTGGCGGCCCTGGACGGCGAGGCCGATCTGGACAGAGACGGCGTCATCACCGGCACCGAACTGGGCGCTTTTCTCCGGCCCACGGTTTCCAACGCCTCGAACCATTTTCAAACGCCCCTCTTCGGCCGGCTGGAAGGCGAAGGGGAGATTCTGTTCTTCCTCAAAAGAAAATAGATATCACTGACCGCGGTCAGGTCGCCGGCACGGGCTCGTACGGCCGCTTCATCTGGGGCGGAGCGAAGAGCTGGAGAAACTTGCCGAAGGCGATCGCGTTGCCCGGATTGTACTCGAAGCCGGCCAGGGTGGTCAGGGGGTTGCGGATTTTGGCCAGCATCTCCTTCCAAGCCCTGGAATCCGCGGTGACCTTGAGGTCCAGACTCAGGCGGTCCAGGTCCGGGATCGAGCGGGATCGAATTTCCGCCACGCCGTGGCGCACGTGGATGGTGAAAGCTTCGTTGGCGTCGGGAAAGATCAGGCCCACCATCTGGTTCACGTCCGCGGCGGCCTTCGGGTTCAGGTTCACGGCCAGCGACTCCATGAAGCTCCGCAAGTGGATTCCGTGAACCGCCTCGGGCGAAGGCTGGGCCGTCGAGGCCGAGACGAAGTTGTCCCGGATTTCCAGGGCCTCGGTGAGGTAATAATGCCGGGCGTTGGGATTCTGTTCCTTTTCCCCGAGAGCGACCAGGGCCTTTATCCTGATGTCCTTGGCTTCCTGGTTTTCGGGGTTCAGTTGAATCAGGTGGCCGGTTAGCTGCAAGGCGGCCTGGTACTCTTGGTTATTCAACAGGTCCCGGGCGTGCCGCAGCAGTTCCTTCTCGCCTCCGGCCAGCCTGGCCATGAGCCGGGCCTGGTCTTTGCGGGTCAGGGGTTGGAGCGTGGCCGAATCGCCGTCGAACCAGCCCAGGTTGCCGGCGAACATGGATCGGGCCGACCAGGAGACCTGGCCGTAAAAAGGCTGCAAATAGGGCGCTTCGGCCAGGTGGGGCGGGAGCTTGATTCGTTCGGCCAGTTCGTCCGGCGTCCACCCCGCGTTGATGCCCCGGAGGGACTGGTCGTGGACGTACTGAATGGCGTCCCGGTAGTTGGTGAGGATTTCCTGTATCTTCTTGGCGCCGGCGATGGGCCGGGTGTGGCAGGGCACCAGGTGTTCCGGGTTCAAGTCCCGCATTTTGTCGAGGCTTTGATACCACTGCTTCAGGTCGCGGAAGGAGGTGCCGCGGATGGTGTAAAGGTTGGGAAAGGCCCAGTAAAAGTTGTCCGCGGCGATCAGGGCCTTCTGCCGGGGCAGCCAGACGACGATCTGATCCTCGGTTTCGCCGGGCGCGTGGATCAGTTTGAACTTGATCCCGGCCGCTTCGGCTTCCAGGGTGTCGGTAAAGGTCCTGGTGGGCCGGACAAAGCCTAGTTTGCTGTCCGGCTTCATGCCCACCAGGGGCCCGATGCCCACGTTGAGCACCTGGCCGGGCGCGAGGAAGTTGCCGTACATGCGCAGGGACCTCGAACCGATGATCGGCCCGATCTCGGTGAACAGCCGCTTGACGTGATATTCGGTGGTTTCGTGGGCGTAGATTTCAGGCTTGCCACCGGCGGCGAAGGCTTCCGCGCCGAACACGTGGTCGGGATGGGAATGGGTATAGATGATGGCCCGGATCGGTTTAGGCGTGATTTTCCTGAATTCGGCCAGGACCTCGGCCGCTTCTTCCATGGTGGTCATGGTGTCCACGACGATCGCGCCGTCGACTCCTTCGATCAGGATGGAATTGGAGATGCCGTAGCCGATGGCCACGTAGATATTGTCGCCGACTTTCTCCACGCCCTTCTTGAATAGCCGGCTGTGCTCGACCAGGCTCTTGTTGGCCCCGACCGGAATGGGCGCCGGAGCCTTCTTGACCGAGCGACCGGCGTAAAACCAGAGGCCGGCCAGCCCCAGGACCACGATGACGATGACGACCAGGAGAATCTTTTTGAACATGATGGCGCGCTCCCTTTGACTCGGCTCGGTCAGGCCGGTGGACGCCAGCCCCATGCGGCCGCCCGCCCTTCCCTGTAATTTAAGCCATGACCCGGTGTAGCTTTTACTCCAATGATCGTCAAGCTATTCTCCAAGCCGCCCGGGCACGCTCGATTTCATGTTTCACTCAGGCTGAAACCCTCACGGTAATCTATCAGTGAAAAAGAAAGGAAGGTGGTGAAGGGTCATTGCGAGCGAAGCGAAGCAATCGCTATATAAAGGAAATTTCCTTTTAATAAAGATTGCTTTACCACGCCGTGGGCGTGGTTCGCAATGACACTAATGTTTCTTCCGCTTAAAACCCGCCGCCCCGCGGAGGGTGAGAAGCTCGCAAGAACGGATATTGAATATTAGTGCCACCTATTGCTGATAGGTCACCCGTCCCTTCCCGCGCTCAGGGAGCGGATGACCCGAATCTCGTTTTCGGACAGACCCAGGAACTCCAGAAAACTCTGGTGCTTCTCCGGGGCCAGGCGTTCGAACTCGAGATGCCACTGGAGCATATCCTTTTCGCTGAAACCGGAGGCGGCCAGCAGCGAGACCCAGGTCTCCTTGTTCATCACGCCGAGGCGGGCGAAAAGATCGTTGTTTCTGAGCAAACCGATGATGACGTGCTGTTGCCGGCGCAGACTTTTGATGTCCTCGTCGAGTTCTTCCAGTCTCCGCTCCAGGGCCGAGGCCAGATCGTGATCGGGAGAATCCAGAACCCGGCCTATTTCTTCCAGGGACAAGCCGGTGCGCCGATAGACGCGGATTTGCTCCAGGCGCCGGGCGTCTTGTTCCGAATACAGGCGGTAATTTCCCTTGGTCCGGGAGGATGGCCGCAACAGGCCGATGGAATCGTAATAGAGCAGGGTGCTCCGGGAAAGCCCGAACTTCCTGGCCAATCTTCCAATGCTGTCCACGGGTCCATCCTCCTGGGCCTAAGGGCGGGGCGTATAATCTTGGAGTCCCGCCGGTCACGTCCGAGGCTGGGCCGACCGCGGGTCTTTCCGGGTGGACGGGGCCTTGAGCATTTGGCCGGTCAGGCAATAATGCCGCAAGGCTTGTTCCAGGTGGGACATGACCGCGGCGTGCCTCTGGTCGGTATATTCAGTGATAAAGGCGTTACCCTTTTCGGTCAAGCCGGTGAAGGTGTTGGTCCAATCCACTATCGTCCCGGCCTCTCCGTCCGCCCGGAGCGAGACGTCGAGCTTCATTACGTACAAGCCGGGATTGAGGACCACGAACTGGATGATGAACCGTTCCGGGTCGTACCGGCTGACCACCCAGGTTTCTTCGCCGGCGCCTTTGAAATCCGTCTGGAAGACGCAGTTGTCTTCCGCCAGGCCGCTTCGAGAAAAGATCATACGGCAGGTCCAGCCGTCAATCCAGTCGTATTCCCGGACCGGGCACAGAAGCGGGAAGAGCCGCGCCGGCGTCTCCGGAATCCGGTACGAATAGGTTTTGATCGCCCGTTGGGCCGAAAAAGAGTCCATGACCAAGCCTCCTCGAGGATGATGTTTCGGGGACGACCCCGACTGAAGACCCAGCCTGGACTATGAAGCTATAGTCAGGTCAAGGTTTTTTACGGGCTGCCGAAGAGGGTATGACCGAATCGTTCCGGCGCGTCGAGTCTCGCCCCGAATCAAGGCCGGCCGGTCAGGCGGCCGCGGATGAGGGAGAAAAATATTCCGGTCAGACAGAACAGGGTGAAGATGACCAGTATGGTTTGGGTGCTGCGCAGGAAAGCGGCGAAGGTGGCCGGCGTGATGGCCTCCCGGCCCAGAAACACGGCAAAGACCACGGTGGTGACGGTCATGCTGAGCATCTGCCCCAACAGGCGCATGGTGGCCACCACGCCCGAGGCCAGGCCGTAGTGCTTCTTTTGCACGGAGCCCATGATGGCGCTCATGTTGGGTGAGGAGAAGAGCGCGAACCCGAAACCCAGCAACAACAGGATGGCGGCGATATAAACGACGGACATGGCCGGCTTCAGCAACACCAGTTGAAACAGGCCCAGGGCCGTGACGGCCATGCCGACGGAAGCCAGAATCCGCGGTTCGATCCGGTCCGAGAGCCGGCCGGCCAGGGGCGAAAAAAGAGCTTGCATGATGGGCTGGGCGATCAGGATCAACCCGGCCTGTTGGGGGCTCAGACCCTTGATATACTGGAGATAAAGACTCACCAGGAAAGTCACGGCAAAGGTGGCCGCGTAGTTGATGAGCGCGGCCAGACCGGAAAAGACGAAGGTCTGGTTATGCCGGAAAAGGCTGATTTCCAGGACCGGATGGGCCTGGCGGGCTTCCACCAGCACGAAGACCGCCAGGCCGGCCAGGCCCAAGCCCATCAGGCCGGCGGCGGCCGGCCGCGGCAGCAGCGAGGCGCCGTAGATCAGGGCCGCTATGGCCAGGCCGTACAGACCGCTGCCCAGGGCGTCGAACCGGCCTCCGGCCTCGTCCTTCCATTCCTGGGTCATAAAGCGCCCGATCATGAAAAGGGCCACCAGGGTCAGCGGACTGATCAACCAGAAAATACTGCGCCAGCCCAGGTGTTGAGTCAACAGGCCGCCGACAAAGGGGCCTATGGACAAGCCGATATAAACCGCGGCCGCGTACAGGCCCAGGACGCTGCCTCTTTTTTCGGCCGGGAACACGGAGGTCAGGATGGCCAGGCCCGTGGTCACCACCATGGCCATGCCTAGACCCTGCCCCACGCGGAGCGCGATCAGGACCGTGATCGAGGTCGAGAAACCGGCCAGAAACGAAGACAGCCCGAAGACCGCCATGCCGAGGGTAAAGACCTTCTTGCGGCCGTATAAATCGGCCGCCTTGCCCAAGGGCATCATCACCACGGCCTGGGCCAGGAGAAAGATGTTGGACACCCAGCTCAAGGCCACGGCGCTGGCGCCGAACTCCTTCTGGATGGCCGGCAGGGCCACGTTGATGCCCGAGAGCATGAACGGGTTGAGGAAGGTCGAGAATACGGTCACGATGAGCGTGTATTTCCGAAGCTGGGCGGAAGAGTCCATGTTCAGTGCACCGTGTCGAAACAGGGCCGGCCAGGATTTGCCTATAAGGCGGCCCAAGGTTGAAGCTCCCCCCGGGCGGTCTCGGTGAGCTTCGGCCATACCGGCTGGTTTGAGTCCGAAGCGGAGGTCAATCCCGGTCGCTTACAGCCCTTGGTCCAGGGCCCGGGTCAAGCCTTCAATCTCGCGGTCCAGGCGGCGATCCTCGGTCAGGACCGGCGAGATGGCCCGGATGCGGTCGAGGAGGCTTTTTCCTCCCGGCGAGAACAAGGCCTCGTCGCGCTGGGCCGCGGCGTTGGACACGGCGATCGAGTGGGTGGCCAGCACCTGCTGGACCAGGGTGACGACCTCGGCCGCGTTGAGGGCGGCGTTGAGGCCCATGCTGACCTTGTCCTGGTTGTAGACCTCGGTGGGCCGGGACAGCACCGTGTCCGGGGCCGAGCGTTGCACGGCCCGGGCGGTCAGGGCGCTGCAGGTGATCTGCAGGCCCTTGAGGCCGCAGCCCTGGTATTGGACCAGGGTCTCGGACAGGCCGAAATTAAGCCGGGAATCGAGCAGCAGGGCGAACTGGCGATCCAGGAGATCGGCCACCGACGCGGCCGCGGTCTTGATCAGGTCCATGGCCAGGGCCACGTGGCCGCCGTAGAAGTTGCCCGCGAAGATGGCCTCCCGGTTTTCGTAATCCACGATCGGATTGTCGTTGACGCTGTTGAGTTCGCGCTCGAGGACCTGCCGGGCCCAGGCCAGGGCGTCGCGGGCCGCGCCGATCACGTGCGGCGCGCAGCGGATCGAGTACGGGTCCTGAACGATCCGGCCTTCCTCCTGGCCCCGGTCCATCAGCCGGCCGGCGGCGAAGGCCGACCTGATGTTCTCGGCGCTGGCGATCTGTCCGGGATGGCCCTTGAGCCGATGGGGGGTCGGGTGAAAGGCCAGGGAGCGGCCGAAGAGTATCTCGGCCTCGAGGGCCGCGGCGCGCTCGGCGGCCGAAAGGGCGAGTTCGAATCGCCGGACGGTCAGAAGGCCCAGGGCGGTCATCACCGAGGTGCCGTTCATGATGGACAGGGATTCCTTGGGCCGGAAGCGGTAGGGGCTCAGCCCGGCGCGCCGCAGGGCCTCGCCGGCCGCCACCGCCTCGCCGCCGTAATAGGCCTCGCGTTCGCCGGCCAGCACCGCGGCCAGGTACGACAGCGGCGTCAGATCGCCCGAAGCGCCGACCGAGCCGAGCGAGGGGATCACCGGTATCACCCCGTGGTTGAGCAGGTCGCGGAGGGCTTCGAGCAGGGCCAGGCTCACCGCGGAATAGCCCTTGGCCAGGCAGACCAGGCGGGCCAGGACGATGGCCCGGCCTTCCGCCTCGGTAAAGGCCTGGCCCAGGCCGCAGCCGTGCTGCCTGATGATCTGGTAGGCGAACTCCTCGGTGTGCGTCGGGTCAATGGTCAGGGCCGATTTCGAACCCACGCCGGTGGAAACCCCGTAAACCCGCCGGCCCTCGGCCAAGGCCTGGTCGAGCCAGCGCCGGCCGCCCTGTATTCTCTCGATCCAGCCCTGGTCCGAAGACAGACTGACGCGGCGACCGGCCCGGGCCACGGCGATCAAGTCCTCGAGGGTGACCTCGCCGGCGCCGATGATTATCTCCGGCCTCTGGGCGTCTCCCTGATCGGTTGGCATCTTATTCACCTCCCCATCATGCCTTCAAAATCCCTGGGGCTGATAATACACGTTCCCTCAATCTTTTGGGAGACTGCTCTCGGCGATATTATTGACCGCCTCGACCGATTTTTCCCGCGGCGGAAGCGTTACTAGGGTCAAGAACGAAGCCCCGGCCCTTGAGGGCTTGACCGGGCCCGACCGCATGGTATACATATACTCAGTATATGTATAGGAGGCGATCATGGCCCTGTGCGGAGACGATCATCCCAAGATATTGGCCCGGATCAACCGGATCGAAGGTCAGATTCGAGGCTTGAGAAAAATGGTCGAGGAAGACCGGGACTGCCTGGCCGTGCTGAAACAGATCGCGGCGGCCGGCGGGGCCTTGCGGTCCCTGGGGGCCGTGATCCTGGAAGATCACCTGAAGGGCTGCGTCACCCAGGCCATCAAGGACACCGGCCGGGAAAAGGAGACGATCGCCCAGGTCATGTACATTTTCGACAGATTCAGCAGGTAGAGGGTCGGGACATGATCGGACGTTTTACCAAACCGGGCGTATACCGGGAACTGTTGCGTAGGCGCGACTTCTATGTTTCCGCGCTGGCCGGCGGGTTGGCCCTGGCCGGCTTCGGGGTCGATTACGGCGGGCCGGAATCGGGCTGGGGGATCGGTCTGGCCCTGGCCGCGGTGGTTCTCAACGGCCTGCCCATCATCTGGGGGGCCGTAAAAGGGCTGTGGGCGCGCAAAGTCAACGTGGACGAACTGGTCAGCCTGGCCATCATCGCCAGCCTGATTCAAGGAGAATACTTGACCGCGGCGGTGGTCAGCCTGGTCATGACCTTCGGAGCATTGATCGAACAGGTGACCGGCGAGTCCGCCCGGAAAGCCATCCAGTCCTTGGCGAACATCTCGCCTCGGACCGCGACCATCATCGTGGACGGTGAAACCAGAAGTATCCCGGTCGAACAGGTCAGGCCGGGGGACAGAATCCTGATCAAACCCGGAGACCGCCTTCCCGTTGACGCCATTGTCCTCGACGGCATATCGGCCGTGGATGAATCATCCCTGACCGGTGAACCGATTCCCCGGGAAAAGAGGCCGGGAGACCAGGTCTTGGCCGGCACCTTGAACCATAACGGCGTGCTCGAGGCCCAAGTCGAAAAGATCGGCCCGGACACGACCCTGGGCCGATTGATTCGGTTAATCGAGGAAGCCGAAGGCCATCGCCCGGAAGTGATCAGGTTGGTAGACCGCTGGGCCCGCTGGTTCACCCCGACTATTCTGGCTTGCGCCGGTCTGGCCTGGCTGATTACCGGCGACGTTCAACGGGCCGTGGCGGTCCTTATCGTCGGGTGCCCCTGCGCCCTGATTCTGGCCGCGCCCACCGCCACGGTGGCGGCCCTGGGCCGGGCCGCCAGGATGGGCCTCCTGGTCAAGGGGGGACACGTTTTGGAGAAAGCGGCCGCAACCGATGCGGTCTTTTTCGACAAGACGGGTACTCTTACCCTCGGCCGGCCTCGCGTGGAAGAAATAGCCTGCGCCGCGGGGCGGGATAAAAATGAAATTTTATCGTGCGCCGCCAGCGCGGAACAATACTGCAACCACCCGCTCGGCCGGGCGGTGCTCAAGGCCGCCCATTATTCCAGGGTGGCCCTGCACAAAGCCGAAGCGGTGATCAGTGAAATCGGGCTGGGGGTGAGGGCCAGCGTCGCCGGTTCCTTGGTCGAGGTGGGCAGCGTCTCTTTTGGCGGCGGAATAATGGCCTTGCCGCTGGATTTACGAATCACCACCGAAAAAATGCTGGAGCAAGGCCAGACCCCTTTGGTGATCTACCGCGACCACCAGCCGGTCGGAGTTTTGGGCGTATCGGATCAGGTCCGTCCGGCGGCCCGGACCTTGGTCCAGGAACTGAAGTCCCTCCATATTGAAAACGTGGCCATCCTGTCCGGCGATCAGCCAAACGCGGTGCGCCGCCTGGCCGGACAGACCGGCGTGGTTCAGTATTACTCGGAACAGAAGCCCCAGGACAAACTGGCCGTCATCAGGAAATACCAGGAGCAGGGCCGCCGGGTCATGTACGTGGGGGACGGCCTCAACGACGGACCGGCCCTGGCCGCCTCCGACGTAGGCGTGGCCATGGGCGCGGCGGGAGTGGACGTGGCCCTGGAAACGGCCGGTATCGCCTTGATTCACGACGACATCGCCAAGCTGCCTTTTCTCATCCGGCTCGGCCGCCGCATGTTGGGCGTCATCAAGCTGAACCTGGTCTTCGGGCTGGTCTTCAACGCCGTGGCGGTGATCGCCGGCGGCTGGGGCTGGCTGAGCCCGATCATGGCCGCTCTTGTCCATAACATCGGTTCCGTCCTGGTGGTCATGACCTCGGCCAGCCTGGTGTTTTTTCAGGATAAGCAGACGAAGGTTACAAGATAACCCAGGAGGTTCATGACTCTTCCCTTCAGCCTGGAACAGTTTTCAGGTGACCATTCGGTTACGAGTGGCCGTAATATACAACGACTGGCGAGTCACGCCTTTGGCCTGACTCGCCCTGACGGTTACTGACTGTTCCCGCCCCCGATAACCGATAGATTAATCCAAGATGGTTTTCCTGGGGCTTTTTTTCTGCTACAAATGTCGGACAGGCCGGTCCGGCGGCAGGAGGTCTTCTCATGATCAAAATCGCTCCGTCGTTGTTATCCGCGGATTTCACCCGCCTGGGCGAGGAGGTCCGGGCCGTGGCCGAAGCCGGGGCTGACCTGATCCACCTGGACGTCATGGACGGCCACTTCGTCCCCAATCTGACCATCGGCCCCCTGGTGGTGGCAGCCGTGCGCCGGGTCACCAGCCTGCCTCTGGACGTGCACCTGATGATCGATAACCCGGACCGGTACCTGGCCGATTTCGCCTCGGCCGGGGCGGACTATATCTCGGTTCACGCCGAAGTCCTGCCGCACCTGAATAGGACCATCCAGGCCATCAAGGAACTGGGGGTCAAAGCCGCCGTGGCCCTCAACCCGTCCACGACCCTCGAAGCCCTCGAGTATGTCCTCGAGTACCTGGACATGGTGCTGATCATGAGCGTCAACCCCGGATTCGGCGACCAGTCGTTCATTCCCAACAGCCTGGACCGTATAGCCCGGCTGCGGCGGATGATCCGGGATCGCCGCCTGGAGGTGCTCATCGAGGTGGACGGAGGGATCAAGGTGGACAACGTGGCCGAGGTGGCGGCGGCCGGGGCCGAAATCATCGTTTCCGGCAGCGGCATCTTCAAAACCAAGGATTACCGGGAGACGATTAAGCGCATGAAATCCGCGGCTGAGGCCGTAAGCGTCTGATCACCGGCCCGGGGCGTCGGGCCTATTCTGGAAAGGAGAGGGGTGACCGGCTCACCCCGCAGGTTATGAACCTACCACTCTATTCCGCGGCCGACCTGGCCGCCAGACACGAAGAGTTCAGTCGGCCCTGGCACAAGAACTATCTGGCCATGTACTCGAGCCAATGGGGCGGGCTGGTCACCGACCCGGTGCTCATGACCGTGCCCATTGACGATCACCTGGTTCACCGGGCCGACGGGGTCTTTGACGTCTTCAAGTGCGTGAACGGACTGGCCTACTGCT
Source organism: Thermodesulfobacteriota bacterium (assembly GCA_040755515.1). GTDB lineage: Bacteria > Desulfobacterota > Desulfarculia > Adiutricales > JAGVGV01 > JBFMAW01. The sequence goes on from JBFMAW010000017.1 coordinate 81,124, forward strand.
TTAAGCGGCACATGGAACGCCTCGAACGGTCGGCCGCGGCCATCGGCCTGGTCCCGCCGCCTGATTTTGCCCGCATCGAAGATATCGTCCGGGCCGCGGTCCGGGCCGGCGGCCGGAAAGACGTGACCGTGCGGATCATGGTCTCGCGGGGACCGGGCGGATTCACCACCAACCCGTATGAATGTCCGGCCAGCCAGCTCTACGTGATGGTGACCGTTTTGAAGAATCCGCCGCCGGAAGCCTATGAACGAGGCGTGTCCATCGTCTCGGCGCCGGTGCCGATCAAACATACCTTTTTCGCCAATATTAAGTCCTGCGATTATCTGGGCAACGTCCTGATCAAGAAGGCCGCGGTCGAGGCCGGGGTGGACTACGCCATGATCTGGGACGAGCAGGGCTACCTGGCCGAAGGGTCGAACGAGAACATCCTGCTGGTTTCCCCGGATCGAGAGTTGTTGACGCCTGAGTTCGACCGGGTGTTGAAGGGCGTCACCGCCCGCCGGGTCATGGAATTGGCCGAAAACCTGGTCCGGGAAAAGTTGTTGTCCGCGATCAGGACGGCCCGGATTGACCGGCCAACCGCCGCCGACTCTCGGGAAGTCTTCTTGTCCGGAACCACCCTGGACGTGCTGCCCGTGAGCCGCTGGGACGACCGGCCCGTGGGCGACGGCCGGCCCGGACCGGTGGCCCGGAGGCTCCTGACCCTGATGAGGGACGACATGGCCCGCAATCCGGAAGTCACCACCCCTATGTTCGATTAGGCTCGGGCTGGACGGATACCGCATATCAAATTACCTCCGGCTTCTAGAAAAGCCGCAACTCAGGCGGGGAGGTCATCATGACGAAGAGGCAAATGGCCATTCTGGTGGTACTGGCGATCCTTTCCGGCTTTCTGGGCGGGGCCCTGGCCGGCCGCTGGGCCCCCGGCCCGGCCCAGGCCGCCGCGGACAAGTACGTTACGGCCAACGCCTTTCATCTAGTGGATCAGCAAGGTCAGCTCCGGGCCGGACTGCTGATCAGCCAGGAAGGACACCCGGCCCTGGTCTTCTATGACGCGGCGGGCAAGATCAAGACCTTCCTCGGCCGCCAGGACAGCGGACGTTCCTCCCTGACCTTCTATGACCCCAACGGCGTGGTGCGCCAGCAGCTCGAGGTCGCGGCCAACGGCGATCCGTCCTTGAGCCTGTTCGACGCCAAGAGCGAACTCCGGGCCATACTGGGCACGGTCTATTTCAAGAAGCCGGGTTTTTCGGAAATGGAGCGCCGGCCGGAAGGATCGCTCATCCTGTATACGCCCGCCGGCCGGATGTCGGTCGAACTGCCGGCGGTATATAGCAAATAAGCCCCGCGTGGCAGGCGTCGGCTTGGCCGCCTTTGTCCGCGGGAATTAATACGTCACTCCAAAAGAAAAAAGGGGTCAGCCGCGCCTGGCCGATCCCTTGATTTTGTGGTTGGTCGGGACGACTGGATTTGAACCAGCGACCCCTGCGTCCCGAACGCAGTGCTCTACCAGACTGAGCCACGTCCCGACAAATTTTTAATTTATCCCATCCCTACGGTATTTGACAAGTAAAAACTGGAGACGGCCGGGCGGAGCCATCAGTACTCTCAACCCAGGTCGCCGATCGTCTTTTTCACGAATTCCTTGAAGCCGGGCTGGTTGTCCTGGGCCCACATGGCGTTCACCGCCTGGGGCGAATCGGCCGCCGACTTCCAGGCCTTGATGGGCTTGAGTTTGCCGCGGCGGACCAAGGCGGTCGGCACCAGGAAGTTAATGTCGCCTTGCACCGGCTGAAAATAAAGATAGCCCTCCTTGACCGCCACCGGCATGGGCAGGCCGCGCTCCTTGATTGCTCGCCAACCGACCACGGGATTGGTGTAATGATTGAAGTTCCGGTTGAGGAACTTTATCCGGTCGTTGGACCAGCCCTTGAGCTGGAAACTCTCGATCATGACGTTGCGGCCCAGGACCAGGTCATAGGCGGCCAGGCCGCCTTTCATTGGCCGCTCCGGATTGTTGGCCACGATCTCCATGACCATGTTGAAACCCTTTTCACCCAACCTCAAGGCCAGGGCCAAGGCCGGATAATCCACGGCCCCGGTCAGGTAATCCAGGTCCTCGATGTTATACGATATCTTCCCCGAGCTTTCCGCCAGCAGGTCTTCGAACTCTTCGGCCGAAAGGTGGACGCATCGGTCGAATTCATCCAGGTAGTAGACTTGGTCGTCCATGGTTTCCTGCATGACCAACTGGCCGTGGTTGTGCATACGCCGAGGCGAAGCCGGATCGAAAAAGAACCGGCCGTCGCGCAAGGCGATGCCAAGAAAAGTGGGCTGGATCATGAAATAGAAATTGAGCCGGTCGAAGCCCATGAAGTCGGCTTTCCGCACCCGGGCCGTTATTGTTTCCGCCGTTTTTTCGTTGAGAATGAGCAGTATCTTCTGCCGGGCCAGCACCGCCCGAGGGTCCTGGCCGGCTTCTTCGGCCAGACGGGTCAGGTCAAAGGCCAACTGGAGCAGGTGCCTCCGCCCCAGGCTGAGCGGCAGCAGGTCCTTGGGGTCGACCGCCAACATGGCCCGGACTTCCTGGGGACTGACCTCCCGCCTCAGTTCGTCTGAAATGGTCGCGGCTATCATTTTCACGGTCAAATGCTCCGGCACGTTGATCCGATACTTGGTCCCCATCCTGAGCCGGGTGGCTTCACCCGCCGCCGTATGCTCCCAGAATATCCGGCCCTCCAAGACCGCCTGCCTGGCCCTGTCCAGGTCGGCGGGCGCAAGCCGGTCCTCCTCCAGAAGGTGGATGTCCCGGGGTTCGCTCAAGGCCTCGAGGTGCTCATAGGCGTTGAGGTCCGCCTCGGCCGCGGCGATCTCGGCCAGGGAAGAAAAGGAACCCAAACGCGCCCGGGCTATCTCGAGGCAAGAACGGCTGTAGGTTTCCAGGCTGGTCAGGTCGAGTCGAACCATGATTCATTCCTTTCCGCCGTGCGGGGGGCCTGGCCCGATGCTTCCCAGCCTATTGAGGCCCGATCAAGGAGTCAAGGTCTTTCAAACGGTTATCTATTAAGTTATTGAAGCCCGTAACGGGCCAAGAGGCGGCGACCCAGGTCCAGAATATCCTCTATCTCGGGGAGCGGAGACGGCGCCTTAAACTCCCGGATCAGATAAAAGGCATCGTCAAAACAATGGCCGCCCATCAGGAGTGAAGAAGTATAAACCGGGCCGGCGGTGAATTTGGCTTTTAACTCGTACCCGGGCCTGGGCCTGAGCACCAGGTCCGGCGCCAGGTGAGCCCACGGGCCGGAATAAAGCCGATCTCCATCCTTCACTTCGAACACGGCCGGTTCGGCGGCCAGGGCGGCCGACAATTCCAGTTTAAGCCTTTCCGCCTCGGAACCGCCGACCCCGCCGCCGGGAAACCTGGGCGGCCGGTTGATATATATCCGGCCCGGGTCCAAGGCCAGGACCCTGGCCTCGTTCAGCGGCTCTTTCTGATAGCCCTTGGCCCTGAGCCAACGGTTGAGATGAAACTCGGTCTCGACCGGCGCAAAACCATGATCGGAAAGCATCACCAGGGTCAGGTCCCGGTCTTTTTCAGCCATGCGCAGGGCCAGTTCGACCGTCCGGCCGACCAAGGCGTCTATCCGCCTGAAAAAATCGAGAAAGTATCCGGTAATCGGACCTTTCTCCAGGTATTCCCGGTAAAAGAAATGAAGCAGCCGGTCGGTGTCGGTTATGACCAGGGCGAAAAGGTCCCAGTCATCGGGCCAGAACCTTGCCATAAGTTTTTCCCGGCCGGACAGGGCCAGGTCCAGATCGGACAGGAAAGCGGTCCGATCCGTGTGGACCCTCTCGAAATCCGCCTCGAGACGATAGCCGATGCTCCGCAGGAAATCGGCCACCCAGGCCGGATGGACGGCCCGGTCATAGTCCAGGGCCACGAACCCGGAAACCATGACCCCGGCCAGGGGCCGGGCCGGATAGGTCAAGGGCACGTTCAGGACCACGGACCGCCGGCCGCGCAAATCCAGCCAGTCCCACAACCAGGGAGTTTTGACCTCGGCCGAAGAGTTGAGCCTGACCTCGTACCCGCCCGGGTTGAATTCGGTGAAACCGTAGATGCCGTGATGGGCCGCCGGCCGGCCGGTGAAAAAGGTGGTCCAGGCCACCGGGGACACGTCCGGCCAGGTGCTGTTCATCGGCCCGCGGACCGACTCGCTCATCAACGCGGCCAGGGCCGGCATGATACCCTCGCCGATCAGGCGTTGGATCAGGGACCAGCCCACTCCATCCAGACCGAGAATGACCGTCTTGGGGTAGGAGCAGGGGGTCAAGACCGGGAGCCTTCGCCGGCCGGCGGCCTGCTCACTTTTTCCCCGCCGCCCGCTCCAGGTCGGCCAGGTTGTGATCTAGGGTCTGGTCGAAAATAGCGTAGGCGGCGGCCACGGCCGGGTTGTCCGGGTCAAGCCGGGAAGTAGGCCGGCCGGTCTGGTCCCATTCGTAGATTTGGTCGTCCTCCGGGATCACGCCGGATAAAACCAGGCCCTCTTTTTCGATTTCGGCCAGAAGGTCGGGCGAAACCCGGCCCCGGACCTGGTTCAGGATCAGATGCTTGGCGCCGGTCTTGATCTTGAGTTCGTCCACCAGGTGCCAGATGCGTATGGCCGCGGTCAGTCCGCGGCGGCTGGCGTCCGAGACCACGTAGAAGACGTCCACCTTCTTGGTGGTCAGGCGGGACAGGTGTTCCATGCCGGCTTCGTTGTCTATGACCAGGTAGGGGTAATTATCGAGGAGTTTTTCCAGGACCGACGCCAGAACCGTGTTGGCCGCGCAGTAGCAGCCCGGCCCTTCGGGCCGGCCCATGACGATCAAATCGAAATCGCTGGTTTCGACCAGGGCTTCGTTGACCCGCATTTCGATGAGCATGTCCTTGGTTATGCTCACCTGGCCGGCCGACCTTTTCATCTCCTCCCTGGCTTCGCTCAGGGTGGCGTCAAATTTTATACCCAGGACCTCGTTGAGGTTGGCGTTCGAGTCCGCGTCCACGGCCAGGATGGGCGTGCGGCCTTTCCGGGCCAGATATTGGATGGCCAGGCCGGCCAGCGTGGTCTTGCCCGTGCCGCCTTTGCCGGCCAGGCCGATGGTTATGCCCATGGAACCCTCCTACCAGGTACTCACTGGGGATAAAATAAGTTATAGCCCAGAAGTGTCAATAGGAAATCGGGAACAAGGCCTGACCTGGGGCCTGATAATTTGTCTCTCCGCGGCTTGAAGGCCCGGGACGGTCGTATTATATTATTGGCTGGATATTTTGTTCATTGGCGGTGACTTGATGGCCGTACTGCCCATTCTCAAATACCCGGAGCCGCTGCTCAAAAAGGAAGCGGCGCCTGTTCTGGAAATAACCGACGAAATCAAACAACTGGCCCGGGACATGATCCAGACCATGTACGACGCCCCCGGTTCGGGCTTGGCCGCCCCCCAGGTGGGCCGCGGTCTGCGGCTGATAGTGGTCGAAGCCAGCACGCCCGAGGAAGTGGGCAAATCGCTGGCCGTGGTCAACCCGGTCATTATCTCGGCCAAGGGCGAAATCACTTTCGAAGAAGGCTGTCTGTCCGTGATTGAATATACGGCCAAGGTGGACCGGGCCGCCGAAGTCGTGATCCGGGGCTTGAACCTGGAAGGCCGTCCCCTCGAGATCGAGGCCTCGGGACGGCTGGCCGTGGTCTTCCAGCACGAAATAGATCACCTGGACGGCATTCTCTTCATAGACCGCATCAGCAGCCTCAAGAGGGACCTTTATCGCCGCAAACTCAAAAGAATATTGAAGAATCAGGAAAAGAACCAGGAAGGGTGATGTCCGGGACCTGGCGCATGGTCTTTCTAGGCACCCCCGAATTCGCCGGACCGAGTCTCCTGGCCCTGGCCGGCGCCGGCTATGACCTGGCCCTGGTGGTGACCCAGCCAGACCGGCCCAAGGGCCGCGGCCGGAGTCTGACCCCGCCGCCGGTGAAGACGCTGGCTGAAAAATTAGGGCTGCCGGTCTGGCAACCCCAGTCCATCAAGACGCCCGAAGCCTCGGCCCGGTTGAAGGTCTTGGCGCCCGACCTGCTGGTCGTGGTGGCCTTCGGGCAGATACTGCCACCGGCCGTGCTGGCCGCGGCCGGACACGGCGCGGTCAACGTGCATCCCTCCCTGCTGCCCGCCTATCGCGGTCCGGCGCCGATAAACTGGGCCATCATCAACGGCGAAACCGAGACCGGCGTGACCACCATGTTACTGGATGAAGGCATGGACACCGGCCCCATCCTGCTCAGCCGGACCACGGCCATCGGCGCGGAAGAGACCGCGGGTGAGCTTCATGACCGCCTGGCCGGACTGGGCGCCGAGCTTCTGCTGGAGACCGTCAAACGAATGAAGGAGGGCGGCCTGAGCCCGAGGCCTCAGCCGGTACAAGGCGCCTGCCCCTGCCGCAGACTCGAGAAACCCGACGGTCTGCTGGACTGGAACCGGCCGGCCGAGGAACTGTGCCGCCTGGTGCGGGGTTTGGACCCCTGGCCCGGCGCTTACACCTTTTTCCGCGGCCGGAGCCTGAGACTTTTCGGCGCCAGGCCGGGACCGGGTCGAGGCCGGCCCGGACAGGTCCTGGCCCTCGAGGAAGGCCGGCTGCACGTGGCCGCGGGCCGGGGATCGCTGGCGCTTAAAGAGGCTCAAGTGGCCGGCGGCAAAAGACAGGCCGCGGCCGAATTCTGGAACGGCCAGCGGTTGAGTCCGGCCGATTGTTTTGGTATTTGACCATTTCCTGAAAATAAAGACCGGGCGGGAATCCTCCTCCGGCCCGTGAGGGCGGTTTCTATCTTCCTTGCCGTATCAGAAGCACAAAAGACCTGTCTCGACCCTCCCCACGGCCAGGACCGCGGCCCTGCTCAGCCTGCTCGAAGTGGAAAAAGGCGGGTTTCCGGAAGAGGCCCTGGAGGACTTCGGCGCGGCCCTCGAGCGCCGGGACCGGGCCTTGGCCGCGGCCCTGGTCTATGGCGTGCTGAGGTGGCGCTCGAGACTCGAATGGTCGGCCCGGCGGTTCTTGCATAAACCTGACCGGGAACTGCCCGACGTGGTGCGGGTCAATCTGAACCTGGGTCTGTTTCAGCTTTATTTCTTGGATCGCGTGCCGGCTTCGGCCGCGGTCAACGAGTCCGTGAAACTGGCCAAAGTTCATGGACCGGCCTGGTCGCCGGGACTGGTGAACGCGGTTCTCCGCGCCGCGGTCCGGGCCGGGGGTCCTCCTGACCCGGATAAGACCGGCCTGCCGCCTATCGAGAAGCTGGCCCTGACCCAGGCCCATCCCCTCTGGTTGGTCGAACGCTGGGTGACGGAGTTGGGCTGGGACGAGGCCCAGACCCTGCTCGAGGCCAACAACCGGCCGGCGGCTTTGTCCCTGCGAATCAATACGGCCCGGGCCGGAATCGAGGAAGTGGCGGCCGGCCTGCCCGGCGCGGAAAGAAGCCGCTTTGCGCCGGACGGCTTGCTTCTGCCTGGGCCGACCGGTCCGGTAGGCGATCTGCCGGGGTTTGACCAGGGTCTTTTCACCGTTCAGGACGAAGCCGCCCAGGTGGTCTGCCTCCTGGCCCGGTCAGGACCAGGGGTAAAAGTACTCGACGCCTGCGCCGGCCGGGGCGGCAAGTCCTTATACCTGGCGGCCTTGACCAAAGGTTCGGTCCGGGGTCTGGACCTGGACCGAACCAGGTTGCTCCAGGCCCAAAACGAGGCCCGGCGCCTGGGCGCGGCCGGAGTTCGACTGACCCAGGGCGATCTGTTGCAACCGCCCTTTGCTTCCGGTTCCTTTGACCTGGTGCTGGTGGATGCGCCCTGCTCGAGCCTGGGCGTCATCCGCCGCCGGCCCGACGTCAAGTGGCTCAAGAAGGAAAACGACCCGGCCCGGTTGTCCGACATGCAAACAAAGATGCTGGCCGCCGCGGCCCAACTCGTCCGGCCGGGCGGCCGGTTGATCTACGCGGTCTGCACCTTGACCCCGGAGGAGACCGACGGGGTGATTCAGCCCTTTGGCCGGACCCATCCGGATTTCGAACTCGTGCCGGCCGGAGAAATCCTGCCCGAATCAGCCAGGCCTTTGGCGGACGACCACGGCCTGGTCAGGGCCTGGCCCCACCGGCACGGCACCGACGGCTTCTTCGCCGCGGTCCTCGATCGAAGACCGGCTTGAACGGACCGGTCATCGACCGCCGGTTCGGATTGGGCGGTTGGGTAAGCCTCCGCCAGACCGGGATCGCTCCCGACCGGCGGCGGGCAATAGGCATTGACATATCATTATGATTTTTCTACAACTGCCAAGCGTTGAAGTGGCCCTGGCCCGAGTGGCCGCGCGCGTGGCCCAAGGCGGACATGACGTCCCGGCCGAGACGGTGCGCAGACGGTATAAATCGGGCCTGGACAACTTCGAGAATGTTTATAAACTCTTAGTAGATGTTTGGTTGCACTTCGACAATGCCGGGGAAACCCCTATTTTGATCGATTGGAGCGAGCGATGAATCCCAAACCATTGAACGAAGCGCGCGATGAAGACGCGCGCCACGTCGAAAGCGCCTTGCGGCGCGCGGCGCAAAAAGCCCGCGCCCTGGCCGCGGCCACCCGGACTCCCTGGGTGGTCGTCAAAGATGGCCAGCTCGTTCAGGAATGCCCCCCTTCGTCCGAGCAAGGGAGGAATCCATTTTGACTCCAGCCGTCGTCTTTGTCGTCCGCGCCGTCTTGTCCGTGGTGATGAGCGTAATCATCACCTGGATATTCTATGACCGCCTGAACTGGTTGGTAGTGGGACTGCTGGCCGCCTTCATGATCCTGGTCTCGTACCTGTTCGAGGCCTGGCGCGCCCGGAGAGATAAGTTACGACCGCTCAAATAGATATCTAAAATCCTCCTTTCATTCACCACCATGACCCGACCTTGACTCCGGTCAAGGCGGCCTCGGGCCTGTCCTTTTATAATAAACCAAGTAGTCATGAGCGCTGATGGCTGGCGACGACCTTTTCCTTGAAGGTTTTACGCGAAGAGGCGTATCAGGGTGAAATAACGTTAGAGGCCGCTAAGACATTCCCAAACGCTTCAGCTTGTAGATGAGCCCTCTACGGGTAATGCCGAGGAGCGCCGCGGCCCGGGTGCGATTCCCGCCGGTCCGTTCCAGGGCCCGCTTGATGTTTTCGATCTCGCCTTCTTCGAGCGTTTTGACCGCGCCGTCCTCCCGAAGGGCTTCTTCGCCGGTTTCCGCGTCAACCCTGGGCGCCATGTTGCGGATTGACGGAGGCAGATGCTCCGGTCCTATGACGTCCGTCTGGCAGAGGAGCCGGGCATGTTCCATGGCGTTGCCCAGTTCCCGCACGTTGCCCGGCCACGGGTAAGCGGAAAGGACCCGCGCCGCGGCCCGGGATAGCCTTTTGGCTTCCGTCTGTCCGCGACCCAGGAAGAACCGGGCCAAAGGAAGGATGTCTTCCTGGCGCTCGCGCAAGGGGGGGATCGCGAGGGCGATGACGTTCAGGCGATAGAAGAGGTCCAGCCGGAATCGGCCTTTATTGACGTCCTGGGCCAGGTCCCTGTTGGTAGCGACGAGGAGCCGGAAATCGGTTTCGACCTCCCTGTCCCCGCCCACGGGCATGATGCGGCCCGTCTCGATGGCGCGGAGGAAGGCAGGCTGCAGATCGAGCGGCATGTCGCCGATCTCGTCCAGGAAAAGGGTGCCGCCGTCGGCCTCCCGAAAACGTCCCCGACGACTCCTTTCGGCGCCGGTAAAGGCGCCTCTTTCATGGCCGAACATCTCGCTGGCCAGGATCGTGCCGGGAACGGCCGCGCAGTTCACGGTGACCATGGGCCCGTCCCGCCGGGGGCCGCTATCGTGAATGAAACGGGCCACTATCTCCTTGCCGACGCCGCTTTCGCCCGTAATCAGGACGCTGGCGCGGCTTTCCGCGACCCGGTAGGCATCGCGCAGAACCGCATGCATGGCCGGGCTGCGCGCGATGATGCCCGCGAGTTTCTCTGGCGGTATATTGATGTCCGGTCCGCCGGCGATGCCGAGGGCGTCCTGAACGGCGGCCACGAATTCGTCGAGATCGATCGGTTTGGAAAGGTAATCGACGGCCCCGAGTTTCATGGCGCTCACGGCATCCCGCACGTCCGCATAAGCGGTCACAAGCAGAAAGGGAAGGGCCGGATGTCTTGCCCGGGTAAGGCGAAGCAAATCGAGGCCGCTGGCGCCGGGCATGCGGACATCGGCGACGACCAGAGCAGGCAGGTCGGTCCGGATAAGGTCGAGACCCTCCTCCGCCGAAGCCGCCTCCCTGGCCACGAATCCGGCGGATTCGAGAACCTGCCGGTAGAGGCTCCGATAGCGCGGCTCGTCATCAACTATCAGGATGAAAGCGCCCATTCTTCGACCCCTCAGGTGTTCACCGTAACGATGCCCGAAATGGCGACCGTCGCGCCTCGACCCGCTTCGGATTCGATCTTGATCGTCCATCCGTGCTCGTCCACATACCGCTTCACGATGGCCAACCCGAGGCCGTGACCGTCCGGCTTGGCCGTCACATAGGGCCTGAGAATCATCGGCAGCAGTTCGGGCGGGATTCCTCTGCCATTGTCGGTCACAATCAGTTCCGCCCGTCCACCGCGTCGCCCTATTCGCACCGTCACCCTGCTTCCTTCGGAGGAGGCGTTGAGGCTGTTCAGGAGAAGGTTGACCAGTATCTGCCGCAGCATCTCTTCGTCGGCGAGAATCCGCAAAGAAGGGCAGTTCAGCACGAGTTCGACGCCCGCCGCGTCAAACTCGGTCTGGAGCACCGCGGCGACCCCGCCGATGACCTTCGACGCTTCCAAGGCCTTGGCCTGGACGGTTCTCTGCCTGGCATAGGCCAGGAAGTGCCCCAAACGGGCCGTGGCCTTATCCACTTCGTCGAGTATCTGTTCGATCTTAGCCCGGCCCGCTGCCGATAGGGCCGGGTCACGGGACACCTGCTGGGCCAGGCCGGAGATGATCCCCAGGGGGTTCTTCGTCTCGTGGGCCAGTCCAGCCGCGCTCAGCCCCAGGTCTTCCATGCAGGTGAGGCGAAGGCGTTCGGTCCTGAGCTGTTCGGAGAGACGATGGCTCCTGATCGTCAGGAGCCAGACGACGAAGCCCGCCGCCACGGAAAAGAAGGCCAAAACCTGGGTGAAGTACATCCTCCCGAGAGCCGCGGCATATTCTCGTTGATCCCTGATGAACTCACCGCCTATGGTCAGAACGGATTCGCTCCCGGCGGTCTTCGCCTTCGGTCTTTCGTTGGTTCGCCCGTCCGGTCGACCCGCGGCGACCGCCGGGTCGACCTTCGCCGCTCCGACCTTCCGCCAGAGAAGAAAGCCACCCCCCTCAAAACGTTCGCCTTCCATTGAAGACAGTTTCAATCCCTCCGGGGTATTCGGCGTCTGAAGGACCCTTTTACCCTCTCTCTCCAGGAGAACAAACCGCAAGGGCGAACTGCGAATAAGTCTCTCCATGACCGGGAGGACGCGAGTAAGCGTGGAATCGTCGCCCCAAGACGCTTCTTCGATCACGCCTTCGGCCAGGTCGAAGAGCCCCAACACGACCTGGCGCTGGCCCTCCCGTCTGATGGCGTCAACGTTCCGCCTTTCCGCTAGGGACCACCAGGCCAACCCGGCCATGGCTAGAACAGCGAAGAAAAGAGGAATCCTGTATGCCTTGAAAGCCGCGATCATCACTCGCACCTCGTCCCCGCTCCTGCCAATATCGGGCCAGGGCGGCCCCGTCGTGGTACATGAATAAAATGCTATTATTACATGAACCGGAGGCGCGATTAAGCTAATAGTGCCGGAAACGACGGTGTGAAATCCTTTCACATCGTTACCCCGTTTCGCGCGAAACCATTTCACGCCGACCCACCCCAGCGGCCACGTCACTGGCCCGGAGCGGCGCCAGACGCCTGTCAGGGCTAGTGCGCCCGCCTCATTCCCAGGAAAAGGATGCGAACTGGCATGGTCGTTGCCCTCCTCTTGATCCGTCCCGACCCGAATGACGAGGAACTCGGGCCGGGTCACGGTTGAAACGGATCAAGGTGTCCCATGATGAAAAGGGTAGTCGTTCTTTCGATCCTGGTGTTTTTGGTTCTGGGAGTTCTTGCCTTCCACCGTTTCCGTCCGGCCGATAGGCCGGGCGATCTCTTTCATACCTCCCCGATCAAACATGGGGACCTGGTAAAGACCGTCGCCTCCACCGGCACCGTCGAGCCGGAGGAGGTCATTGACGTGGGCGCTCAGGTGGCCGGTCAGATTGTTTCATTCGGCCAAGACATCCACGGCAAAACAGTCGATTACGGATCAGAGGTCCGGGAAGGCACGGTGCTGGCCAGGATCGACGAATCAATCTACGTGGCCGAGGTCGCCAGGGCCGAGGCTGAAACGGAAGTCGCCAGGGCCAACTACCAACGCGTGAAGGCCGAGCTGGGGGTGATGAAGGCGAAACTCTACCAGGCCGAGCGCGACTGGCGGCGGGCTCAGGGGCTGGCGCGCGTGGAGGCGCTGGCCGGATCCGCCTTCGATGCCTACAAATCGGCTTACGAAGCCGCCAAGGCCAACATTGAAGTCTCGGAATCGGCGATTCGGCAAGCCGAGGCCAGCGTGGCCCAGGGTGAGGCGACACTCCGGCGGGCGCGCCTGAACCTGGGATACTGCACCATCACCTCGCCGGTCCAGGGGGTTATCATCGACCGCCGGGTGAACATCGGACAGACCGTTGTGGCGAGCTTGAACGCGCCAAGCTTGTTCTTGCTCGCGAAGGACCTCAAGCGGGTGCGGGTCTGGGTGGCCGTAAACGAAGCGGACATCGGCAAAATCAAGACGGGTCAGCCGGTGGACTTCACCGTGGATGCCCTTCCCGGACAGCGGTTCAACGGCCAGGTGGACAAGATCAGACTAAACGCCACGATGACCCAGAATGTGGTCATGTACACCGTGGAGGTCGTCACCGACAACGCCGAGCGACGACTGCTGCCCTATCTGACGGCGAACGTCCGGTTTGAAGTCGAGCGACGAAATAATGTTCTGATGGCGCCGAACGGCGCCCTCAGGTGGAAGCCTTCAGAAGAGCAGATCGAGCCTGAATTCCGCGCGGTTCGGCGAGAAGTCGCGAAAACCGTTTCCGATCGGGGAATCCTTTGGGTCCGGCGAGGCGACTACGTTCGCCCTCTCAAGGTCAGGATCGGGCTAACCGACGGCGTGATGACGGAGGTGTCCGGCGACGGGGTGGCGGAAGGAGCCGTCACCGTCACGGCTACCAGGACCGAAGAAGGGACGGAGCAGGTGGGAGAGGGTGAGGCGAAGAACCCCTTTCTCACGAGGCTCCCCCCGGGACCAGGGGGTAAGGGAGGCGGTCCCTCTCCCCGCTAGAGGTTCTTCCCATAAGGAGTCGGCGAGTGGAACTTATACGGGTCAGGGATCTGCGCAAGGCCTACCGGGTGGGCGGCGCCGATCTCCCTGTTTTGAAGGGTGTATCGTTTACCATCGCAGGCGGGGAGATGGTCGCTCTTATGGGCGCTTCCGGATCAGGGAAAACGACCCTGATGAACATCCTGGGTTGTCTGGACCGTCAGACCGCGGGGCGGTACTGGCTCGAGGGAGAGGATGTATCCAGCTTTACGAACGACCAGAGGGCGCGCTTGCGAAACGAGAAGATCGGCTTCGTTTTTCAGAACTTCAACCTTCTGCCACGCACCAGCGCGCTGGAAAACGTAGTCATTCCACTTCACTATACGAACAAGCCCGAGTCCGGGACCGAGGCGAACCGGCGGGCCCGGGAACTGCTTCACCGGGTGGGCCTTCAAGACAGGCTGAACCACGAGCCGGCTCAACTTTCCGGGGGCGAACAGCAACGGATAGCCATTGCCCGGGCCTTGGTGAACCAACCGCAGTTGCTATTGGCCGACGAGCCGACGGGCAATCTCGACACCAGGACAGGCAAAGAGATAATGGAGATGCTCGAGAATTTCAACCGGACGAACGGGGTCACGATCCTCATAGTCACCCATGACGTCGGCGTCGCGGCCCAGGCCCACCGGGTCATCCACATCCGCGACGGGGCGATTCTCGACAAAGGAGAGCCGTCATGAGGATATGCCCCAAGGTTCGGATCGCCTTGAAGGCCCTCCGGCGCAATCCAATGCGGGCCATGTTGACGACCCTCGGCATTGTGATCGGCGTGGGAGCGGTCATTGCCATGGTGGAGATCGGGGCCGGCTCCTCTTCGGCCATTCAGAAGAGGATCGCGAGCATGGGCGCCAATGTCTTGATCGTCATACCCAGCACCGCCGCCACGGGGGGCGTGACCCATGGATCGGGCAGCGCGCTGACGCTGACCCCCGGTGATGCCGAGGCGATAGTGGAGGGGTGCCCGTCGGTTCGAGGCGCGTCCCCAATCGTGCGGGCCCGTGCCCAGGTGGTTTACGGAAACCGCAACTGGGTTCCCGAATCCATCGAAGGGGTGACCGGGACCTATCTCCAAGTGAGGGAGTGGGAGGTGGCCGAAGGAGAAGTCTTCACGGGAGGCGACGTTGCCGCGACCAACGCGGTCTGCCTGCTCGGAAGGACGGTAGTGAACGAGCTGTTTAAGGATGAGTCGCCCCTAGGCAAAGAGGTTCGCGTCAGAAACGTTTCGCTGAGGGTCGTCGGCGTCTTGAAGAAGAAAGGCGCCAATCTGATGGGACAAGACCAGGACGACATCCTCCTCGCCCCTTGGACCACGATCAAATACCGCGTGGCCGGCGGCAGGCTCCAGAACATGAACCAGAGCAGCGGCGCCAAGGAGACCAACCTGTATCCGGGCCAACGGAATCTCTATCCGGAAGAGCCGTCCACGCGGGCGAAGGACACCCCGATGCTTGTCCGCTTCGACAGCATAGATGCGATCATGGCCGCGGCAAAGGAGGCTAGCCGGGTTTCCCGCGCGACGGAAGAGATCACCGAGGCGCTCCGAGCCCGGCACGCGATCAGCCCGGGTGAACCCGATGATTTCGAGATCATCAACCTGACCGAGATCACCGGGACGCTCTCGGCCACCAGCAGCCTGATGACGAACCTGTTGTTGTGCCTAGCGGCAATCTCGCTGGTCGTCGGCGGGGTGGGGATCATGAACATCATGCTCGTCTCGGTAACGGAACGGACGAAGGAGATCGGTCTCCGAATAGCCGTCGGGGCCCGGTCAGGCGATATTCTTCGCCAGTTCCTCGTCGAAGCCGTCACGCTGTCACTTGTAGGAGGGGCGATAGGGATCATGCTCGGAAACGGGGCCTCTTACGCCGTGGGGCGCATCCTGCGATGGCCGGTGGAGACGACCCCTCTGGCCACCGTGGTCGCCGTCCTCGTCTCGGCCACCGTGGGTATTTTCTTCGGCTTCTTTCCCGCGTGGAAGGCCTCCCGGCTCGATCCGATAGAGGCGCTCCGCTATGAGTAGGAAAGACGGAAGGAAAAAGCTTATGGCCCAGTTGCTTGCGTCGGCGCTGCTCGCGGGCGGCGGTTCTGATCAAATCGACGCGGGAGGATCATGAATAAGGCGACGACAGGCAAGGAAGGAGCCCACACCAAGCAACGCGCGACCAGGTTGGCGGTGGGCCTGCCGGCCGCCTTCATGATCCTGGTTTCGTACCTGATCGAGGCCTGGCGCGCCCGGCGCGAAAAAAACCGGTCTCTCGGACAGATATCCAAAATCATCCGCGCCTTCACCACCGCGGCCCGGCCTTGACTCCAGTCAAGGCGGTCCGGTGGGCTCTCCGTTTATATTCAATTTGATGGCCGCGAGGCGGGTCCGGGGTGAAGAGCCGGGCAGCGGTCATAATTGAATTAATCCCATAAGGCTTTAGGAGGGCTAATACCATGTCCATACTCGAGGAAGCAGCGGCCCTGGTCAAGGAAAGGCTCGGCGGCGGAATGGACGATTTGACCGTAGCCCGGTTGGTGATCGGTCTGTTTTTCACCGGCGTCAAGTTGTCCAATGGCCAGGCCGGGGTCTGTTACACGCCGGTCAAGGAAATACCGTCCGCGGTCTGTTGTCCGAGTTCCGTGGGGCGGGTCTTTGACCCGACGGCAATTCCGGGCACCGGAGCAGCCCCGGTCCTGGCCGGCCTTGATTCGGCCGAACCTCTCAAGACGGCTACGGCTATCGCCGTCCTTAACGCCCTGTCGGCCACCTGCTGGGATAGAGGCCTGACCGGCGGTTATAGCATCAAACGGAACCTGGACGCCCAGGAAGCCGTGCCCATGCCCCTGGAGCGGTCCGTGGCCGTGATCGGCGCCTTTGTCCCTACCCTCAGGATTCTGAAGAGGCGGGGCGGAACCTGGTGGGTGATCGAGCAGGACCCGCGCACCCTCAAGGATGATGAACTGGATCATTTTGTGCCGGCTGAATCTTCGACCGACATCATCGGCCGGGCCGACGTCTTGATCATAACCGGCGTGACCCTCATCAACCACACCCTGGCGGGTATTCTGGAAGCGGCCAAACCCGGAGCCGACATCGCGGTCATGGGTCCCACGGCCGGGTTCCTGCCCGAACCGCTGTTCAAGCGAGGGGTGCGAGTGGTGGGCGGGGTCTGGGTCAGGAAGGCCGACCAACTGCTGGACGTGCTGGCCGCGGGCGGCTCCGGGTACCATTTCTTCGACACCCTGGTCGACCGGATAGTCATCGAGCGGGTCTAGCGATCTTAGCCGGTCTCCCGTCGCTCTTTCTTAATATAAATCTTTCCTGTTTCACCCGGCCTGGTTTCACCACTGGTAGGCCGGCTGGCCCTTTGCTTATCAGTCCGGGCTTATTACTGGCCAAGCTGCCAACCCAACTATATATCAGTCTTTTCCATTCCCTACCCCCGATCAAAAAACGACCGGGCGAAGAGAACAATACTTGGCCGGGATTCCGCCTCGAAGTCGGTCATACCGGTTACAAAGGTCTTGGCCAGATTCTCCCGGTCGCCTGTCCCCTCGGGTCCGCCTTACGGTCAAGCCGGGTTAAGTCGCGATTCGGTTCGGGTCTTCGAATATAACATATTGACGTTAAACGATATTATCTGATGGTTGGCCGCGGGTAATGAACTTAGGTTCAAAATGGCCTTGACAACAGCGGGCGAGGTGTTTATTATTTTGAACGTAGGCTCATAACCGGAAAGGGAGGTCAGCTTGCCCCGACCGAGAAAATGCCGGTGGATACAGGCCCAGCCCAGGGTCAGGTACTACAAGCCGCAAGGGATACCGCTCAGGTTCCTGACCGAAGTGGTCCTGCCCCTGGAAGGCTTGGAGGCCCTCCGGCTGGCCGACCTGGAGGGTTTGGACCACGAAACCGCCGGGGACTTGATGAAAATCTCCCGGCCGACTTTTACCCGGGTCCTGGCCGAGGCCCGTTCGATCTTGGCTCGGGCCTTGGTCAATGGCTGGGCCATTCGGATCGAAGGCGGCAACTTCATGATGGCCGACGAACTTGGCCCGCCCCCGCCTCCTGATTGCAGGCCGGGCCAGGGCCGGTGCCGGCGCTGGCGTGGAGAAGAGTAAACAGAATGATTCCACTCAATCGAGGACCAAGGATTTCAGCCGTACGACTGGAAGGTGGGACCGAGTAGGTTCCGGTGTATGAATTCTTTTATGAATCAAGGAGGTCCGATCATGCCTGGTTTTGATCGAACGGGTCCCCTGGGACGGGGGCCGATGACCGGTGGCGGCTGGGGGCTATGTGGCCGGGCCGCGGCCGGCCGGGGTTATGGCGCCGGGTGGCGGCGCTTCGTCCCTGGCGGTGGGAGTGGTTTCGGACGCGGTTTCCGGAGCCTTTGGGGCCGTGGCTTCTTTGGATCGGGGTGGCCTTTCCAGGGAATGGGCCCGGCCGCCGGAATGGATGAAGAAAAGGAGTACCTGCGGGCCCAGGCGGCCGAGTTGAAAACCGAACTGGCCGGTCTGGAAAAACGGCTGGCCGATCTGGAAAAAACGACCTCGGCTGAACCTCGGGACTGATCGCCGCCATGGTCCAGGTCCCGCCAGAAAGGTCGGTTAAATAGTCGGCCCTGGGTGGAAGCCGGTTCGGGCCGGTTTCCACCCGGAAAAAGAATCCAAGACAGGCTTGAACGGCCTTCAAGGCCAAAGAAACGACAGCCGGAAAGGGTAAAGCCATGAGTCGAATAGCCGTCAGCAGCGAAGGCCCGCATCTCGAGAGTCAAGTGGACCCGCGTTTCGGTCGGGCCGCGGGTTTCGTCATCGTTGATCCCGATACCATGTCTTATGAATATTTGGACAACGGCGCCACCCAGACCATGTCTCAAGGCGCTGGTATCCAGGCCGCGGAAACCGTGGTCCGGGCCGGAATCAAGACGGTATTGACCGGTTTCGTGGGACCCAAGGCCTTTCAAGCCTTGCGGGCGGCCCGGGTCGAAATAGGGCAGAACCTGCACGGCCTGACGGTCCGGGAGGCCATCGAGCGGTTTAATAAAGGACAAATCGAGTTCGCCTCTCAACCAAATCCGATGGGGCGCGGATAATGCGGATCACGGTGGCGAGCGGCAAGGGCGGCACGGGCAAGACCATGGTGGCCGCCTCCCTGGCCCGGGTCTGGGATGCTCCGGTCACGGCGGTCGATCTGGACGTGGAAGAGCCCAACTTGCACCTCTTTTTGCACCCCGCCCTCACCGGCGGCGAAACGGCCGTCCTGGAAATACCGGTGGCCGAGGAAAGCCTCTGCTCCCACTGCCGCGCCTGCGCCGAACTATGTCAATTCAAGGCCATTACCGTCCTGGGCGACGTCCTGCTGACTTTTCCGGAAATGTGCCACGGCTGCGGCGGCTGCCTGGCCGTCTGCCCGGACCAGGCCCTCCGTCCCGGGACCCGCGAGCTTGGCCGGGTCGTCTGGGGTTCGGCCGGCCGGATCAACTTCATCATGGGCCGCCTGCGCGTGGGGGAAGCCATGAGCCCGCCCTTGATCAGGGCGGTCAAGCAAAAACTCGAGGTCCTGCGCCTATCCCTGAACAGGGACGTCATCCTGGATGCGCCTCCGGGAGTCAGTTGTCCCGCGGTCAACGCCGTCATGGACGCCGACGCGGTTGTCTTGGTGACCGAACCGACCCCTTTCGGCCTGCACGACCTTAAATTGGCCGTCGAGGCTTTCAGCCCCCTGGACCTGCCCCTGGGTTTGGTGATCAATCGCGGCGGCGTCGGCGATCGGGCCGTGTATGAATACGCCGCCTCCGCGGACCTGCCCATTTTGACGGAAATCCCCTATGACCGCCGCATCGCCGAGGCTTACTCCCAGGGAAGAATCGTGGCCGAGGCTTGTCCGGAATACCAAACCGTTTTCGTGGACTTGATGGGCCGAATCAGAAGTCTGGCCCGACCGGAAACAGGAGCCCGCCGTGTGGCGTGAGATAGTCGTTATCAGCGGCAAGGGCGGCACCGGCAAGACTTCCCTGACCGCGGCCTTCGCCCACCTCGCGACCGACCCCATCGTTTGCGACCTGGACGTGGACGCGCCCGACCTGCACCTGCTGCTCCAACCGGAGCATTTGCAAGTCGAGGAGTTCTATTCCGGCCACAAAGCCGTTATAGACGCCGGGAGGTGCCGGGATTGCGGTCTTTGTCTGGACTACTGCCGGTACGGGGCGATAACCCAGAGCGACGGTACTTTTATCGTCGATCCATTAAAATGCGAAGGCTGCAAGGTCTGCGTCCGGTTTTGCCCGGCCGAAGCCATTGATTTTCCGGAAAATCACTGCGGCCGCTGGTATCGTTCCCGAACCCGCTTCGGCCCGCTTATCCACGCCCAACTCTTTCCGGGTGAAGAAAACTCGGGCCGCCTGGTGGCCTTGCTGCGCCGGACGGCCAAGGAGACGGCCCAGGCCGAGGGCAAGGAACTGATCCTGAGCGACGGCGCTCCGGGTATAGGCTGTCCGGTCATCAGCTCGCTCACGGGCGCGAGCCTGGCCGTGGTGGTGACCGAACCCACGCCTTCAGGCCGGCACGATCTGGAAAGGGTCCTCGATCTGTGCCGTCATTTCCATATTCCCGCCGGCGTGATCGTCAACAAGCACGATCTGAATCCGGCGAACACCAAGGAGATAGAGGCCTTCTGCCGGGAGCGGGGCCTGTCCGTCCTGGCCAGGCTGCCCCATGATCCAGCCATGACCCAAGCCATGGTCCGGGGCCGGGTTATCACGGAGTTCACCCAGGGCGGTCTGGCCGATCTGGTTAGACGGGCCTGGTTGGATATCGAGGCCCTGGTGAATTTGAAGAGGGCGGCCTGAGGCCGCGAAACGATGCAAGCAAGAAGCCGGAAACCGTCAAGCGGGCCATGCCCGGGACCGGCTTTCGGATTTTGGGCTGGTGATATCAGCCGAGACACATAAGGAGGAACTACATGAACAGCGTGGTGGCATTACCTAGTGAAGTACCCGGGGGCCTCGAGGCCGGACTGGGGGCCCATTTCGGGCATTGCGAGATTTATACGCTCGTCACCGTGGAAGACGGACGGATAACCAAGGTGACAACCCTGCCCGGCGTACCGCATCAGCAGGGTGGCTGCCTGGCTCCGGTCCAGTATCTGGCGCAAAATGGAGTGAAGATACTGATTTCCGGAGGAATGGGCATGCGGCCCCTCCTGGGCTTCAACCAGATGGGAATTGACGTCTATTATGGAGCTGGAGTGGCCACGGTCAAGGAAGCGCTGGCGGCTTTACTCGAAGGCCGGTTGCCCCAGTTCAGCCAGGAGTATACCTGCGGCGGCGCCAGGTAATATGGAAGGAGGTTATCGGATTGCCGATCTATGAGGTTCAATGTCGTGAATGCGGCCGGACCAGCGAGGTCTTGGTCTTAAGCAGCCGGGAGGCGCTGGCCTGTCCTAGTTGCGGAAGCCTGGAAACTCAACGCATGATGTCAAAAACCAGTTCTTATGGCGGCCGATCCAAAACGAGCCTGCCCGGCCCCGGCGATCATTCCTGCTGCGGCGTCGGGCCGGCGTCGGCCGGTTGCGCCGGCCCCGGATCGTGTTGCGGTAAGGGCTGAAACGTAATAACACCCTATTGATTTCTGATGGGTTGATCCCGACGGGAGGCTTCAATGCTCGAGGTCCTTCTGGTTTCAGGCCGTCCCGAAATGTTCTCCGATCTGGAAGCCGTGTTGGCCTCGGACCGGGAATTCAGCTTTCAGCGGGCGGCCGACGGCGCGGCGGCTCTCGATTACGCCGGCCGCAACGCCCCTCACCTGGTGGTGGCGGATGATGAGTTGGAGGATATGTCCGGCCTGGAATTGGTTCGCCGGCTTATCGAACGGAACGTTTTCATCAACACGGCCCTGGTCAGCTCTTGGTCCGAGCCGGAATTCCATGAAAAGACCGAGGGACTGGGCTTGCTGGCCCGGGTTCCGCCTCAGCCTTCACCGGCCGAAGCCAGAGCCCTCCTCGACCAGCTCAAAACGATAGTAAGCCGATTGACCGGTCCGGCTCGAGCCGGGGGCTCCACCTGACGAATCGGTGGATCGGGGTAAAACTTTGTTTCTTGTATGGTCATCGAAACGTGGAGGTGATTAATGGCCAAACCAGACGCCTGCGCCGCGCCTGACGCGGAAAGGATCGCCCAGGAAGCGGCGATCTCCGCCAATCTGCAACACATCAAGAATAAAATCCTGGTCATGAGCGGCAAGGGCGGAGTCGGGAAATCCACCGTGGCCGTGAATCTGGCCCAGGGCCTGGCCAATAAGGGATTTAAGGTCGGTTTGTTGGACGTTGACCTGCACGGCCCTTCCATTCCTGGTTTGCTGGGACTGAAAGGACTGGCCGGGACCACCGGCCAATCCATTTTGCCCGTGGAGATAGGACCCAATTTGAAGGTCATTTCGATCGAAGTTCTGATGCCGGAAAAAGATCGGGCCGTTATTTGGCGGGGGCCGGTGAAGATCGGCGTCATCAGGCAGTTCATCGCCGACGTGGAGTGGGGCTCGCTGGACTACCTGGTGGTGGATTCCCCTCCGGGAACCGGCGATGAACCCTTGACCGTGGCTCAGACCATCCGCGACGCCAAAGCCCTGCTGGTGACGACGCCGCAGGAAGTTTCCCTGGCCGACGTCCGCAAGTCGGTGAACTTCTGCTTTCAGGTGGGAATGGAAATAATCGGGGTGGTCGAGAATATGTCCGGCCTGGTCTGCCCTCATTGCGGAGAAAGCATTGACCTGTTTCATGCCGGGGGAGGCGACCGGCTGGCCGAACTGTTTGGCCTGGATTTACTGGGCGCCATACCCCTGGCGCCGGAAATAGTGCGGAGCGGAGACGCGGGCCGCCCTCTGGTCGACCTGGTCGAACCCGACCACCCGGCCGCGGCGGCCTATAACCGGATAATCGAACAGGTGGTTCGAAAAACCAGCCCGGCCTAGTCATTTCCGCGGGGGTCAGGGAGAAGGTCTTTATCGTCAAGGCCGGCGCCCGTCTAAACCGGCGAACATAGTCGCCCCCGCTGATTATTCGGGCTTGTCCAGTATCTCCCTGACCATCATGATCAGGTCTTTAAGGCGGTAGGGTTTGCCCAGGAAGCCCCTGGCCCCGGCGGCCAGGGCCTCCTTGACCTTGAGGTCGGCCGAATAGCCCGAAGCTATGATGGTCCTGATTGTTGGCTTGACCTTGATCAACTCGCGCAGACAGTTATACCCGCCCATGCCCGGCATGCCCAGGTCCAGGACCACCAGGTCCACCGCCTCGGGCCGGTTCTGGTAAATTTCCAGGGCTTTTTCCCCGGAATCGGCCTGGAGAACACGGTAGCCCAGGCTTTCCAGAAAGTCGGCGGTCACTTCCCGAATGGACATTTCGTCATCCACCAGCAGGATCGTCTCCTCCCCGCCGGGGAGAGTTTCCGGCCCGCCTTCGGCCGCGACCGGGACCGCGGCCTCGACCTGACCGGCCGGAAAGAGCAACTCAAAAACCGCGCCCTGGCCCGGCCGGCCGCGGCAGGTAATATGTCCGCCGTGGGCCTTGATTATGCCGTAGACCAACGATAAGCCCAAACCGGCGCCGGCGCCCAAGGGCTTGGTGGTGAAGAATGGTTCAAAAATGTGCGCCAGGGTTTCTTGGTCCAAACCGTGACCCGTGTCGGTGACTATCAACCGCGCGTATTCGCCCGGTTGAATTTCCATCGAGGGTCTGGCCTGTTCATCGGTCAAAGTCACGTTGTCGGTCTCGAAGATCAACCGGCCGCCGTCGGGCATGGCGTCCTTGGCGTTGCTGGCCAGGTTGAGCAGCACCTGGGCCAACTGCGTGGCGTCGCCGTTTATCGGCTTGAGGTCGGCCGCCAGCCGGGTCTCGATGGCCACCATCTTGGGAATGGTCCGCTCCAGCATGGCCACGGCCTGCCTGATCTCGTGGTTGAGGTTCAGCGGCTTCAAGGTTATCTGGGCCTTCCGGCCGAAGGTCAGCAAGCGTTGCACCAGGTCCGAGGCCCGGGCCACGGTCTGATCTATTTCCGTTAGGTATTTCACATCTTGGTCGTCCGACTTGGCCCGGCTCATGAGCAGTTGAACCGATCCGGAGATGGCCTGCAGCAGATTATTGAAATCATGGGCTATGCCGCTGGTCAGCGTGCCGATGGCCTGCATCTTTTGGGCGTGGAGCAGTTGGGCTTCCAGCGCCATCCGCGACCTGACGTCGCGGATGGTCACCACGGCGCCGGCCAGCCGGCCTTCCCGGTCCTGGTAGCTGGCCGCGCTGATGCTGACCGGTATCGTTTCTCCTGATTTGGTATAGCGGCGGGTCTCGAAGCCGATAAAGCTTTCGCCGGCCTTTAATCGTTCTATGTTCGCCCAGGTTTCATCCCACTCCTCGGCCGGCACGAACTGGTCCATCATCTGTCCCAGCCGCTCCTCGAGGGTCCAGCCGAAGACCCGGGTGAAAGCGGGATTGAAATACAACACCCGACCCACTTCGTCATACAGTATCACCGGATCGGGGTTGGCCTCCATGACCGTCCGGAATTTCTCCTCGCTCTCCCGCAAGGCTTCTTCGGCCCTCTTACTCTCGGTTACGTCATGCGCCACGCCGCGGAAACCTAGCGGTTGACCAGACTTGTCACGCAGCAGGGAGGCGGCTCCCTGTAACACCCTGAGGGAACCGTCTTTGGTCAATATTTCATATAAGTGATCCTTGGCCGCTTGTCCGGTCCGAAAAATTTCGTTGACCCGCCTAAATGTTATCTCCGCCCATCGAGGGGAAGTGAATTCCTTATAGCTATGGCCGATCATTTCCTCCCGGCCGTAGCCCATGATCCGGCAAAAGGAATCGTTGGCATAAGTCAGCCTTCCCTTCAGGTCAACTTCGAAATAACCTTCCTCGATGCTGTCCAGAAGGGTCCTGAACTTCTCCTCGCTCTCCCGCAGGGCTTCTTCGGCGGCCCGGCGCTTGGTCACGTCCAGAATCTGGGATACCGTCCGCGGCTGGCCCGCCGAGTCCCGGATCAGGGCGGAACTGATCTCGACCCGGCGTTTCCGGCCGTCCTGGCGCACGACGTTGAATTCATATCGGGAAGGGGTCGGTTCGCCTCTTTGCCGTTTCAAGTAGTTTCCCGCCACCAGGCTCCGGCTCTCTTCGTCCAGAAACCGGCGGAAATCCTGACCGGTCAGTTCCTGGCGGGTGTAGCCCAACATGGAGCAGAGTTCGTCGTTTACATAGATGAAATGGAAAGCCTCGTCGGCCATCAGGATGCCTTCGTGGGAGTTCTCCACGATGGACCGGAAGAGTTCCTCGCTCTCCAGCAAAGCCTTTTCCGCGGCCTGCCGGCGCCGGATGTCTTCCGAAGCCAGCCGGTAAAGGAAGGAGACGGCGCCGCCGATCAGCAGGCCCAGCAAGGCGATGTACACGGCCAGGTATCTCTGAAAGGAACCAGGCGTGTCACTGGCGATTTCGTCCATGTCGCTCAGAAAAACCACGCTGCCCTCGGGTTGGTCCTCGATCTTTCGTTGATGGAAAAGGTATTCCCGGCCGGTTTTGTCCCGGACACGTTTGTTTCCGATTCTGACCAGGCCCAGCCATTCCCACGGGCCCGGGCCAAACTGGTTGGTTCTGGTAAGCTCGGCCTGTATTTCCGGCTTGAGCGGCCAGAGAGTCATGAAGAGCCAGTCCGGGCGGCTGGAGAGGAAAACCACTCCGGTGGGGTCGGTAAAGACCAGAATGACGCCTGGTTCCGTCTTGAAGTCGGGATCGAGGGCCTTTAGGGAGCCTTTTATCACCGCCACGCCCAAAGGTTCGGCCTGAGTCTCCCCGTAGACGGGGTGGCTGCAATAGATGCCGCGTTCCCTGGAAACCGTACCCAGGGCCAAATAGACCGTCGGTCGGCCTTGCCGGGCCTCTTGGAAGTATGGCCGGAAGCCGTAATTATGACCCACAAAACTATCGGGTTGATGGCGGTTGGAGGAAGCCACGGTCAGGCCGTCGGCGTTTATCAAATAGCAGACGCCGCCGCTCAAGGCGTCCCGGAAATGGTCCAACGTCAGGTTGGCGGCCGTCAAATTGGCCTGATCGGGATTGATCAACGTGTTCCTTAGTTCCTGGAGTCCGGCCAAGGCCTTGACCGCGGCCAGGTTACCCTGGACGTGGGCGGTCAGGTGTTCGGTCACCCGGTCAACCATGGTCGCGGCCCGGGACTCGATTTCCAGGACCGCCGATTCCTGGCGGGTGGAAAGGAACAGGTAGGCGCCGGCCAGAGTGGACAGAACGGCCAGTAGAGAGAGGACGACAAGGACGATCCTGAGTTTCATGCCCTGGTTGCCTTGACCGGACCGGTTAAGTCCACCTCGACGTCCGTGGTCGGATGGGTAGGTCGAGTGTAATTGGTTAAGTGTATTTTACAATAGAAGGCCGATCATGATAAGTCCGGATTTTCGAAGAGCCCCGGCGCCGGGGCCAAGGCGGCCGCGGGCGTTCAGTTCGGCCGGCGGGGAGGTTCCTGGTCCGCCGGGAGGCCCGAGACCGACTGGTTCAAGGCCCAGTCAATCTGGCGGCAGACGCCGCGGATCAGGTTGCATTCGCCGTGGGTCAGGCCGCCGCGGTTGAAGATTCTTTTGAAGCTCATCAACCAGTGTTCGGTGTTTTGGTCGGGCAGGAAGCCGATGGCGAGCAGGGTCCGGCTGAGGTGTTCGTACATGGCCAGGATTTCCGCCTGAGTCGCCGGTTTGATTCCGGGCGGGGCCGGCGCGGGGCGGACGGCCAGCATGATCTCGTAGGCCAGGATGAGCACGGCCTGGGCCAGGTTGAGCGAAGCCTTCTTCTCGTCGGCCGTGGGAATGCGGACCACGGCCTGGCAGAGCCGCAGTTCGGCCGTGGTCAGGCCGGTCCTTTCCGGGCCGAAGACCAGGGCCACCCGGTTTTCGTCGGCCAGGTCGGCTATCCGGGGCGCGACGTCCCGGGGACTGAAAAACGGGCCGCGATGGCTGCCCGGCCTCGAGGTGGTGCCGACCACGAAATGAAAATCGGCCAACGCCGCCGGCAGGTCGTCATGGACGGCGATCCGATCCACGAGATAGTCGGCGGCCCGCGTGGCCGCGGCCTGGATGATGTCCCGTTCGAAGCGGTAAGGCTTGACCAGCAAAAGTCGTCCCAGGCCCATGTTGGCCGCGGCCCGGGCCGCCGTGCCGATGTTCTCGGAAAGTTTGGGCCGGCAGAGCACCACGGCCACGTTGGTCAAGGCGGTCATTTCCTGAATGACCGCCGGGGAAGCCCTCTTTTCAACAAATTCACCCCGGATTATCTCGCAACAAAGTGAACAAGGTGAGCAGTCCCAAGGTGGCCGAGCGTTCCAGGACGATCCTCTCCGGGCCGCCGATGGTCAAGGACCTTTCCGATTCGCGGCCGTCGCGGGTCCGGGCCAGAATGACTATCCTGGTCTTTTCCTCGGGTTCGGGCAGCCCGGACACGGCCAGGGCCAAGTCCGCGTCGAATTCGTCAAAAAGCCGCCGGCAGAGTTCGCCAGGCGGGACGGGACGGTTGAGTATCAGCCCGCCGCGCAGGCGGTCGCTCTCCAGGTGGCGGCCCAGTTCGGCCGTGACCAGGCCCCGGGTCAGGGCTTCGGCCACGGCCACGGTCAGGCCCTTCTGCTTGAGCCAACCGGCGGTCAGGCCGGCCAGGGTTTCATCGTCCCGGCCGAAGATCAACGGCCCCAGCCGTTCCCTCAATTTGGCCTCGAGATCATCCAGCAGCCGGCCGGCTTCTTCTTCATTCCCGGCCCTGGCCGTGAGCCGGACCTTGATCTCGCCCGGAGAAGCCTGGAGACCTATGATTGGATTTCTGGAGGAGCGGATGAGGTCCTTGATCTGGGCGTCCACGCTGCTTTCGCCCAGGCCGCCGACCTTGAGCACGCGGTTGATCAGCACCTGGCCCCGGGCCGAATACTTCCGTTTCAGATAGGGAATCACCACCTCCCGGAGGAGGGGTTCCGTCTCCCGGGGCACGCCGGGCAGGCAGAATAGATCGCGGCCTCGAAGCTCGGCTCTGAAGCAGGGCGCGGTGCCGTAAGGATTGGGGATTATTTCGGCCCCGGCCGGGATATAAGCCTGGCGCCTGTTGTTGGACGGCATCCTGTAACCCAGCTTATTGAAGATGCCTTCGATATAGGCCAAAAGCTCGGGGTGGAAGATCAACTCGCGGCCCAGGACCCGGGCCGCCGACTCCCTGGTCAAATCGTCTTCGGTCGGCCCCAGGCCGCCCGTGGCGATCACTACCTGGCAGCGCTCCAAGGCCAGGCGGAAAGCCTCGTCCATCCGTTCCGGGTCATCTCCGACCGTGGTGTGAAAAGCCAGGCCCAGACCTATTTCGCCCAGGGCCGAAGCGATGTAGGCGGCGTTGGTGTCCACGAGTTGGCCCAGGACCAGTTCCGAGCCTATGGTGACCACTTCGGCCCAAATCTGATGCTCCACGCTTGCCTCCGGCGGCCTTTCCCGGCCTCTCGGCCCGAAGGTTGCCCGGGCAGAGTTCCGTTAAGGCCTGTATGTCGTTATTTGACCATATCAATTGTGCCGCCCAAGAGGCGGCACAATTGGATGGGGTCCTAGGGCCGTTCGGCCCTGGGCGGGGTGTGGGGCGGCGCCCCACACTTACAAAAGATTCCTCTCCACGTATTCGACGGCGTTGCGGAATATCTTCAGCCCGTCGCCCTCCCAGTCCGGCTGGGGCCGGTTCCAGCGCCTGGCCTGGTCCAGCCGGCGGGTCCAGTCCGGATGGTTGGTCAGGCGATAAAAGGCCTCGGGATGCGGCATGAGCCCGAAGACGCGTCCGGTGGCGTCGCAGATGCCGGCGATATCGTCCAGACTGCCGTTGGGGTTGTACGGGAACCGGCCCCGGGCCGATTCATACTCATAAACGCCCGGCGGATTGAAGGCGTCTCCCTTTCGGACCACGGCCGGCGCGGAGAAGCGCAGGACCACCTGCCCGGAATTACGCAGTCCCGCGATCACTTCGTCCGGCGCATAAAACTTACCCTCGCCGTGCCGCACCGGCAGGTCGATGTGGGTCAGGCCCCGGGTGAAGACGCACTTGGTTTTCGGGTCTATGGTCAGGTGCACCCACTGGTTCCGAAAGTTCCCATAGTCATTGGCCAGCAGGGCCACGAGCCTTTGTCCCCGGCCGCCCTCGAATCCCGGCAGGAGGCCCGTGTTGACCAGGGCCTGGAAGCCGTTGCAGATGCCGATGACCAGTTTGCCGGCGGCGATGAATTCCTCGATCTGCCCGCCCAGATGGGCCCGCAGTTTCAGGCCCAGGAGTACGCCCGCGCCGTGATCGTCGCCCCAGGAAAAGCCGCCGGGCAGGGCCAGGATGTGATAGTCCGGCAGGCCGCGCCCCTGGCGCCCCATTTCGATGAGCCGGTTGATATGCACCCGCTCGGCTTCGGCGCCGGCGGCCCGAAAGACGTACTGGGTTTCGAGGTCGCAGTTGATGCCGTAACCGGTCAGAACCAGGGCTTTGACCGCGAGGGAAGTCATATCAGGCGCCCGAAAGGCCGCTTGAAGGCCGCGGCTAGGGTTTCAATGTTCACCCGAACAATTTCCTTCTGGCTTGACCGGATGGACAGAACCCGGTCGGCCCTGACCCGGCCCAGGCAGGCCCAAGGCAGCCCGGCCATGATCTGTTCGAAGCGGCCCCGGTCCGAGGGCCGTAAGGAGACCAGAAAGCGGCCCGTGGATTCGGAAAAGAGCATCCGATCCGGGCCGAGTTCCCCGGATTTCGGCAGCGGGTCCAGGTCCACGAAGGCACCCCGGCCGGCGCCGATGGCGGCCAGGGCCAGGCCTACGGCCAGACCGCCGCGATAAAGCCCCCGGACCGAGGCCAGCAGGTTTTCCTTATAGGCTTGGCTCAGGGCCCGGTACAGTTCCAGGTTGGCGGTTAGGTCGGTCCGGGGCACGTTCAAACCGAGGTGACCCATGAACTCGTAGTATTCCGAGCCGCCCAGTTCGTCCCGGGTCGAGCCCAGGACGTAGATCAGGTCGCCCGAGTCCTTGAACTCGAGGCTCTGGCAGCGCCGCACGTCCTCGAGCACGCTGACCGCCGTAAACTGGAGCGTGGCTAGGCCCGAGACTTTATGGCGTTCGCCGAAAGCCCCGGCCAGATGGCCGTCCACGTACATGCTGTCCTTGCCCGACAGGAGCGGAATGCCGTAGGCCAGACAGGCGTCCTTCAAGGCCCAGTTGGCCCGCACCAGTTGGGCGGCCTTGAATTTGCCGTCCGGGTTGTCGCGGGGATCGTACTGGATGTTCGGCCAGCAGAAGTTGTCCACGCCGCCGACGTGTTCCGGGTCGCCGCCCACGGCCAGCAGCCGCCGGACGGCCTCATCCACGGTGGCCGTGACCATATGGTAGGCGTCAATGGCCGAATAGGTCGGGTTGACGGCCTGGGACAGGGCCAGGCCCCGGAAAGACCCCAAAACCGGCGACGTGACCGAGGCGTCGGAGGGCACGTCATGGTCGAGCCCGACCAGCGGCTTGATCACGCTGTGGGCCTGGACTTCATGGTCGTACTGCCTGGTGATCCATTCCTTGGAGGCAATGTTGGGCCGGGCCATCATCTCGATCAGCAGACCGTTCAGGTCCTGGGGCGGGCTGAGCACCGGTTCGGTCAGGCCGCGCCGCTCGGGCGGCGTCCATTCGGCCTCGAACTCCCACTGGGGGAAATCCGCGGCGAGCAGGTTCAGGTCGACCAAGGCGCAGTGCCGGCCCTGGTATTTGAGTTCGAGGCGGCCGCTGTCCGTGTACTGTCCGATGGCCGTGCTCTCGACGCCGTGCCGGGCGGACAATTCGAGGAACCTGGCCGCGTCCTGGGGCCGGACGGCCACGGTCATGCGCTCCTGGGATTCGGAAACCCAGACCTCCCACTGATCCAGGCCTTCGTACTTCAGGGGGACCTTGTCCAGGTCCACCACCGCGCCGCCGGACCAGCGGGCCGATTCGCCTACGGACGAGGACAGACCGCCGCCGCCGTTGTCGGTGATGAACTGGACGAGGCCTTCGTCCCGGGCCTCGAGCAGGAAGTCGTGCATCTTCTTCTGCGTATAAGGATCGCCGATCTGGACGTGACCGGCCGGGGTGTGCTCGCTGTAGCTGGTGGACGAAGCGGTCACGCCGTGGATGCCGTCCTTGCCCACCCGGCCGCCGCACATGAAGATCAGGTCGCCGGGGCTGGTGGTCTTCTTTTCCGAAGGCCGGCCCCGCACCTCGACCGGCATAAGTCCCACGGCCGTGACAAAGACCAGGCACTTGCCCAGGTACGAGGGATGGAAGAACAGTTGGCCGAAAGTGGTGGGTATGCCGCTCTTGTTGCCTCCGTCCTTGACCCCGCGGATGATGCCGTCCAGAAGCCGCCGCGGGTGAAGGTGGGGTTTGAGCGGACCCGGATAATCCCGCGGGCCCACGCAGAAGCCGTAGGCGCCCATGATGATCCGGGAACTCAGTCCGGTGCCCATGGGGTCGCGGTATACGCCCACGATGCCGGTCAAGGCCCCGCCGTACGCCTCCATGTTGGATGGACTGTTATGGGTCTCGCCCGTGATGGTGTAGTAATGATCCTGGTCGAAACGGCCGACGCCGGCGTTGTCCCACAGGACCGAGGCCACCCAGTCCTTCCGGCCGGCCAGTTCCCTGGTCGGGGCCACGATGCAGGTCTTGAACAGGTTGTCCACGACCCGGGTTTCGCCCGTGGCCAGGTCGCGGTACCGGAAAAGGCCGTTGAAGGTGTTGTGGTTGCAATGATCGGACCGGGCCTGGCTGATGTATTCGAGTTCGACGTCCGTGGGCGGCCCCAGGCCGACTTCGGCCCTGGCCGCCTGGACCTCGGGTCGGAGGAAGTACTGCCTGATGACCGGTACGTCCCGGGGATTCAAGGCCAAAGATCGCTCCTCGCTCAGCCGCAGGAGTTCTTCGTCCGAACCGATGGGTATGACCGTGACCGTGGGCTTGTGTTCGAGGATGACCTTGGGCACGGTCAGCCCCAGGCCGGTCTCCGGGTCCCATTCCTCCCGGCCGATGACCCGCCACTGCTGAATGATCTCGTTGGCCAGCAGCTCCCGACCCACGGTCTCGACCTGGGCCCGGTCGAGGCCCGGTCCGCTCAGCAGATACAGGGCCGAGGAATAGACCGCCTCGCCCGGCTTGAACCCGATCTGGAAGTAATCCTCGAGGGCCTCCTGGGCCGTGGCGCCGGCGTTGTCGCGCACCCCGGGCCTCAGGCCCACCCACAAGGCGAAGTCGAAATCCCCGGCCAGGGGCTGGTAGGACGAGACCTGAGTGACCGGGTTGGTGAAGATTTCGGTCCGGGCCGTCTCGAACTGCTCCGGGCTCAAGTCCGCGTCCAGGGTCAGGACGCTGACGGCCCTGGCCTTCTCCACGGCGATGCCGAAGTAATCCCGGGCCTTGGCCTTGAGCCCTTCGCCCTCCGGGTCCCGCAGGTCTTCTTTAAGGGCTATTTCCAGGCGTCTGATCATAATGCCGCGGATTCTAACAATCCTACCGGGGATTAGTCAATGCCGACGTTGCGGCGGTCAGGGCCGAAGCCAATCCCCGGCCTGGGTATAAGCGAATCGCGGCGAGGCGCCGTGGTGGGGGTGAAAATTGAGCCACCGCTCGTTCGACCTGGAGGTCGTTTAAAACTCATTTTTTTCTTTGCTTGGGTTTTTTTGTTGACAACGCTGGTGGGGCCGTAGTATAAATGCTATAAAATAATATATCAATTTTATTGTTTATTAATAAAACCAAGTAATTAATAACTTATCAGTCATCTAAGAGCGCTTAGAAAAGCCTGCTTCCAGGACCAGAGCCGGAGCCGATGAAAAACAAGAGCCTGAAGGCGGCCAACAAGGGCAGAAAAGGTGGAGACCCTAGCCCCCTCTACTATAACATTCAGCGCGAATTACAAAAACGCATTGAATCCGGCGAATGGGCGCCGGGAGACAGCATCTCCGCCGAAAGAAAGCTGGCCGGCGAGTTCGGGGTAAGCTTAGGCACGATGCGCAAGGCCATTTTGAACCTGGTGGCCGAGGGTTTCCTGTACCGGGTCCAGGGTCGGGGCACCATGGTGGCCGGCACCACCATGGTGAGGGAAAACATCCGTTACTACCGCTTCATGAAGGAATTCGGCGGATGGGAGCCCGTCCTCAAGATCGAGCACTTGGAGACCGCGGTGATTCCAGGCCAGGAGCGCGTCAACCGCCTGCTTAAAATAAGATTGGAGGAAGAGCTGTTATTACTGCGCCGCCGTTTCTGGTCCCAGAAAAAACCTCATCTCTATTCGGTCTCTTTCCTGCCCCACAAATTGTTCAAAGGGCTGGAGGAGACTTCCAGGAACAGGCTGGAGAAAGTTCCGCTCTACCTCATTATCGAGGACATGTTCGGCTGGCCCACTCTTTCCAACCAGGAGTTGTTGGGGGTGGAACTGGCCGATGAACAAGTGGCCGAAGTGTTGAAAATTCCGGAAGCAAGCCCGGTGCTGGCCATCGAGATGCTCGCGCACACGCACCGGAAAAAGCCCTATGAATACAGGATTGCCTACTGCCTGACCGACCGGGGCAAGATACATCGGGCCTATTGACGGCGGCTGGAAATGAACCGTACTTCCGTTAACCCCTGAAGACCGCTTTTAAAGAGCAGTCTCTGTCCAGGAGGGTTGATGCAACAAGATTATGCACTGATCGAGGCGGATGTGCTGATCCTAGGCGGTGGCAGCGCCGGCTCCATGGCGGCCATCCGCGCCTTGGAAGTGAATCCCAGGCAAAAGGTCGTGGTGTTCGAAAAAGGCGACTTCAAGTATTCCGGATGCATCGCCCGGGGAATGGATGCCCTGAACATCGTGGCCGTTCCGGGCAAGGAAAGCCCGGACCTTTACGTCGAGTCCAATAGCATCGCCTGCCAGGGCATCATGGATGAGCCGCCCTCCCAGGTCATGGCCGCGCGCAGTTGGGAGATGATGGAAAAGCTCATCGCCCTGGGGGTCTACTTCCCGCGCGATGAAAACGGCGAATACGAGCGTCTCCAGGTTCATCCCAAGGGCCGATTCGCCGTGACCATGAAAGAGCCCGAACTAAAGGCCATATTGGCCGGGCGGGCCCTGGAGTTGGGGGCCAAGGTGCACAACCGCACCATGTGCGTGCGCCTGCTCAAAGACGGCCAACGGGTGGTCGGCGGCCTGGGTATCAACGTGCGGACCGGAGAGCTCATGGTCTGCCGGGCCAAATCGGTGATCATATCTTCGGGTGGAACCGCGCGTTTCGGGCTGCCGGAGAACGGCTATCTCTACGGGGTCTACGACTTCCCCGGCAATACCGGCGACGGCTACATCCTGGCCTATCGGGCCGGAGCCGCTTTAAGCGGTTTTGAATACACCCTGGTCTACTACATCATAAAGGACATCAACGCGCCGCTCCTATACATAACCCTCACCAGAGGGGCGCACCTGTTGAACGCCTTTGGCCAGACCTTCCATGAGGATCATCCGGGCGTCCAGTTGATGCACGACGAACATCAGGCCCACCGTGGCCCCATGCGCATCGTCATGAAACATCTGCCTGAGGAGAAGATCAAGGAGATCGAGGAACTGCTC
This sequence comes from Thermodesulfobacteriota bacterium, assembly GCA_040755515.1. Classification (GTDB taxonomy): domain Bacteria; phylum Desulfobacterota; class Desulfarculia; order Adiutricales; family JAGVGV01; genus JBFMAW01. Next base: position 115,240 of record JBFMAW010000017.1, read on the forward strand.
TTTACCACGGAACGCCCCGTGCAGGAGCGCTTCTTCCAGGGTCGGGGCGTCGATTTCAGGAGCGGCGAGATAGAACTGTGGCCCACCGATTGTTACCTCTGCGGCGGCCACGGCCTCACCGGCGTGGTGGTGAACGAAAAAGCCGAAACCACCGTCCCGGGCCTGTACGCGGCCGGCGACACCGCCCTGGTGGCCAGGGGGCACCTGAGCGGCGCCCTGGTCTTTGGAATGATCTCGGCGGAAAACGCCAGCCGTTACGCGGCCCAGGCCTCTTTTGGGGAAATAGACCAATCAGAGATCAGTGACTTTGTCGCCGATCGCGGGGCCAAGCTGAACCAGAGTAAAAACCCGATTCCCATCGAGGAGTTCGAGTTCAAGGTCCGCCGCATCATCAACGACTACATCAGGCCTCCCAAAAACGAATACAAGTTAAGAAAAGCCTTATGGTGGATGGACCGGTTCCGCGAGGAGACGCGGACGATGGTCAAGGTGGAAGACGTTCATGATCTGTTCAAACTCTACGAGGTGGAGAACATCATCCAATGCGCGGCCCTGAGCGCCACCGCCAGCCTCGAGCGCACCGAGAGCCGTTGGGGCCTGTGGCACCAGCGATCGGACTACCCCCGGCGGGACGATGAAAAATGGCTGAAACACATAGACCTCACCAGGGGCGACCGGTTCGAGGACATCCGCGTGTCCCACCGGGAAATCGTGAAGAGGCGGGGTGTCTGAAATGACCAGGCTGAACCTGTTGGAAGCCCTGACCGATAACATCGTCGTTGATAAGGACAAGTGCATTTACTGCGGAAGATGCGTCGAGACCTGTGTTCTGGACAACCTGCGACTGAAGCTGGCCCCCTGCGGCCAAGGCTGTCCCCTGGGCGTCAACGCGCAGGGCTATGTCCAGGAGGTCAAACGCGGCCACGACGACAAGGCCAGGGAGATCCTGCGCGACAAGCTGATCTTCCCGGAGATTCTAGGCCGAATCTGCCCGGCTCCCTGTGAAAACAAATGCCATCGAGGTCGGGTCGGTGAAGGCGCCGTAGCGGTCCGGGCCATCAAGCGCTATCTGACCGATGGCCAGAAGGCCGAGGATATTCCGGTTCCCAAGACGGCCGAAGCCACTGGTAAAAAGGTCGCCGTCATCGGTTCCGGTCCGGCCGGGCTGCAGGCCGCCCATGACCTGCGCCTGGCCGGCCACGAAGTGGAGGTTTATGAATCCCAGGAGAAGCCGGGTGGCATGATGCGCTGGGCCATTCCGGAATTTCGTTTGCCCACCGAGGTACTCGAGAGGGAGCTTTCTTTGCTCGAGCGCCTGGGCATCCGGTTCAAGTGCGGCGTAAAAGTGAACTCGAAGGCGACCGTGGCGGGCCTGAGCCATGATTACGACGCGGTGGTTATGGCTGTCGGCTGCCCGGGAACGGCCCAACTGGGTATCGAGGGTGAAAACTTGAAAGGGGTCTACTACGGCCTGGACGTACTGAAGTCGGCCCGAAATCGTGACGGCTTGAGCTTCAACGGGGCGTTGGTCGTCATAGGCGGCGGCAACGTGGCCATGGATGCGGCCCAGGTGGCTCTTCGGCTTGGAGCCGAGCGGGTGACGGTGGTAAGCCTCGAGAGCGCCGGCGAGTTGCCCGCCTTTCCCGTGGAGGTGGCCGAGGCCAAGGCCGCCGGCGTAGAATTCGAGCACTCCTGGGGCCCGGTCCGTTTCATCGCCGAAGACGGTAAGGTGTCCGGTGTGGAGTTACAGCGTTGCACGGCGGTGTTCGACGCCAAGGGGACCTTTAAACCCCGGTTCGATTCATGTATTCGCCAAACGATTCCCGCCGCCGCGGTCATCGTGGCCATCGGCCAGAAGCGAAGGGATGACCTGTGGGCAGGATGGGGGGAAATAGATTCTCTGACCCTGCGGGCGGGCGCCTCAAATATATTCCTGGCCGGCGACTGCCGCACGGGGCCCAGTTCGGTGGTTGAGGCCATGGCCGGCGGCCGTCAGGCGGCCGAATCGGTCAGGCGATTCCTGGCCGGCGAACACCTCAAATACGGCCGGGCCTATCAAGGTCCGGTTGAAACCGAATTCGACATAAACACTTCATTGGGCTCGGACGCTCCCCGGGTTGTGCCGCCCCACCAAGACTTTCCAGGCCAGGGTGATTTCGCCGAGTTGGAAGGCCGCCTGGACCAAGCCGCCGCCAGAACGGAGGCCGGGCGCTGCTACTCCTGCGGTCAGCCCTTCGGCAAGTTCCGCACCTGCTGGTTCTGCCTGCCCTGTGAAGTGGACTGCCCGGAAAATGCCCTTTGGGTCGAGGTGCCGTACCTGCTCAGGTGAAGCGAGTCGGACTTTTTCCGTTAATCCAGGCCTTACCGAGGTCCCGCTGTAACCCGGAGCATCGAATGTAAAAGAGAAAAAGGAGTTCAGGCCCATGGAAAAGACGGCTTTTCGTTTCATGAATATCCCCCCTCGGCCGGAAAAACCAAGGGACACCGGCCTCACCATGATGATCGATTGGGGCCTGGGGGTTTCGCGCCAGAGGGATATTCTGGAAATCGCGGGCCAGGCCATTGATATCGCCAAGGTGGCCGTGGGGCTTTCGGGTGTCATCCCCGAGCGGGTTCTGACTGAAAAGATCAGGGTCTATCGTGATTACCAGGTGGAGGCCTTCATCGGCGGGCAATTTTTGGAATATGGAATATTTCATCAAGGACTCGAGATCGCCCAGCGATATTTTGAAGAAGCCGGACGCCTGGGCTTCAAACTGGTCGAAGTCTCGGACAACAATCTTAAGATCAGTCCCGAAGACAAGTTTGAGTTGATCCGTCTGGCCGGCCGGGATTTCGGGCTCCGGGTTCTGGGCGAAGTCGGCTCCAAGACGGAAATGAGTTCTCCGGAAGCGATGGTCGAGGGGATCAAAGGATGTCTGGCCCACGGGGCCTGGAAAGTCTTTGTGGAAGGGGCGGAGTTTACGGACAAAAACGATGGCACCTTGCTGGAGGGTATTATTGAAGGGGTCACCAGGGGAGTCGATCTGCAAGACATTATCTTTGAGTTGCCGGGCCGTTGGATCAGCAACGTTCACGGCTGCGGCATCCACGACCTGGAAGTCTATCTGGTTGATCGGTTCGGCCCGGAGGTGAACATCGCCAATGTGCCTCCGGACGAGATACTGGAGTTGGAGACCCTGCGCACGGGCGTGGGCGTGAAGCTCAAACAGAAATAGGTGTAAAGCCGGATTCACTTCGGCTTTTGGTCAAAGGCTCTCAACCCAAGTGGCGCCAAATCCAAACCAGAAAAGGAGGACTTATCATGAAAAAAGCTTCTTTGTTCCTTATTGTCGTCGCGCTGGTCTTTGGTTCGCTTTCCGGACCCCTCTGGGCCGCGGACCAGTACCCGGAAAAACCCATCACCTTTGTTGTTCCCTGGGGGACCGGGGGAATGACCGATGTCAGCGCCCGGTTGCTGGCCGAAAAATTCAAGGCCGAACTCAAACAGCCCGTCTTGGTGGTGAACAAGCCGGGGGCCAATGGAACGATCGGCCTCAAGTATGTCCTGGCCCAACCCGCGGATGGATATACGATAGCCATCGGCCCCATGACCGATGCCCTGGCCAATCCCTACTTCCAAAAGACGGAATCCTTCAACTTGGACGACCTTTCCTTCGCCGCCGGTTACATGCCTCAGCAGCGGGTCTTGTTCACTAGTCCGGACCAGCCGTACAAGACCTTCGCGGAGTTCCTGGCTTATGCGAAAAAGAATCCCGACGCCATATCGGCCGGCAGCGGCGGCTCTCAGTGGGCTCTCGAGGTCGTTAAATCCATCGCCGTGAAAGAGGGGTTAAAACTTAAATACGTCATGTTCAAGAGCGGTGGGGAGGCTTCGACGGCCATTCTGGGCAAGCATGTGGATATCTGCGAAACGGGCACGGGCACGCCGGCTTACCAGGCGGCCCGGGAAGGAAAGCTGAACCTGCTCGTGAACCTTGGCGCCGATACGGTCCCCTATTTCGAGAAAACCAAGAGCGTCAAAGAACTCGGATACTCCTACGCTGCCGTCGTCTACTACGGCTTCAGCCTGCGGGCAGGCACTCCTGAACCCATCCGCAAGAAGATCGAGGACACCCTGGGCAAAGTCATGAAAGACGCGGAAGTGATCGGGAAGATGTCCCAAATGGGACTGACCCCGAAGTTTGTCACCGGAAAAGAGTATCAGAAAATCGTAAAGGAAGCGGTCTCATCGGTGCCGGAGATGCTCAAATACAACGAGGCGCTCAAGTAATAAGGAGAGGGGCCGGGTAACCGGCCCCTTTCGTCGAGACCGCCCCGCGGATTCCGTACGGCGACGGATAAAAGGAAAAAGAATACCCCATGACTGGAAACGGCCGGCGCAAAGAAAAAATCACCGCCGTGGTCCTGGCCGGGTTTTCGATTCTATATTTTATAAGCTGTTTCCGGCTCGAACTCGGGAACCCAAGCAATCCGGGCCCGGGCTTCTTCCCCCTGGTGATCGGATTTTTATTGACGGTCTGCGCGGGGGCTTATCTGGCCCGGGTCTTCCGCGGAAAAACGCTTCCTGAAAAGGCGGTCGCGTCGGTCGAGGTGAAGAACTACCGGGCTATCGCCGTGATCGTCGCTTCCGGGATAGTCTACCCGTTGCTTCTGGGAACTCTTAAGTTCGTGATTGCCACCTTCGTTGTAACCTTCTTCATGTTGTATATCCTGAAACCCCGGAAGCTTCTCTCTTCGATCTTCTTGGCCCTGGCCCTGGCGATCGTCGCCTTTCTGACCTTTGCCCGCTTGCTGGGAGTGGGGCTTCCCATGGGGCCTTTGGAAATTTTTCTTTTCCACATAGGAGGGTGAGAAGGGCATGTGGGAAGTCAGCCAGGGCCTGATCAATGGATTTGCCGCGGCCTTGTCCCCCCTTTACGTCCTTTATGCCCTTTTAGGGGCAATCATGGGGACGATTACCGGCGTGCTGCCCGGCTTGGGCCCCCTCGGGGCCATGGCCATACTTCTATCTTTCACCCTGACGATGGACGCCACCGGGGCCATGATCCTTTTTGCCGGCATTTACTATGGGGCCATGTACGGGGGCTCGACCACCTCCATCCTGCTGAACATCCCGGGCGAAGCCGCTTCGGTGGTCACCTGCATAGACGGATACGAAATGTCCAAGAGGGGACGCGCCGGCGCCGCCTTGACCGTTTCCGCGGTCGGATCATTCATCGCCGGCACCATCAGCATCCTGGGGCTGATGTTCGCGGCGCTTTTTCTTTCCGATATCGCCCTGCGTTTCGGTCCCGCTGAATTTTTCGCCATAGGGGTATGCGGTCTTATTCTGCTGGTCAGGCTCAGCGGCGGTTCAATCCTCCAGTCCATTATCATGATCTTGGTGGGGATGGCCCTGGCCACGGTGGGGGTGGATTTCCTGTCGGGGATCGAGCGCTTTACCTTCGGTAACCTGGAGTTGAGCCAGGGGATCGAGTTTCTGCCCGTGGCCATGGGGATATTCGGCATTGCCGAAGTTCTGATCACGGTCGAGGAGAAAGAATATCAACAGAACGTTAAAAAGGTCAGAATGAGGGAGCTTTTACCGACCCGGGGGGAGTGGAAACGCTCTGTTCCCTCGATGTTCCGAGGCTCGTTCCTGGGCTTCTTCATCGGGCTGATCCCCGGACCGTCCCCGGTCATAGCCACCTTTGTTTCCTATATGGCCGAGAAGAAAATCTCGAAGAACCCCGAGCAGTTCGGCCAAGGGGCCATCGAAGCGGTCGCCGGCCCGGAAGCGGCCAACAACGCCGCCGTGGGAGGAGCCTACGTTCCGCTCTTTGCCTTGGGCATTCCCTTCACGCCGGCCATGGCCATGGTCCTGGGCGCGTTGATGCTTCACGGGCTGACACCGGGGCCGAATTTAATCAAAGAAAAGGCGGACCTCTTCTGGACGGTCATCGCCAGCATGTATATCGGCAACTTCGTGCTCCTCGCCCTGAACCTCCCCCTGGTCAACGTGTTCGTGAACATCCTGAGAATCCCGAAACACATCCTCATGCCGATCATCGTTCTCGTTTGCATGATTGGAGTTTACAGCGTCAATGCCAGCCAACTCGACCTGTTATTGTTGGCTATTTTCGGCTTGGTCGGGTACGTCCTGCGGGGGGTTGGATTTCAGCCGGCCCCGCTGATTTTAGCCATGGTGCTCGGGCCGATGATCGAGACCTCTCTGCGGCAGGCTTTGAACATTACCGGGGGAAGTTTCGCCGGGGTCGTGGGCCGGCCCATTTGCCTGACGATGTATATCGCGGTTTCCCTGACGTTCATCGTCCCCGCCGCGTTAAAAACCATTAAGAAGCTGCGATCAATAAAATTTTATCGGAGACACCAGGATGGACAACCTAAGTGAAATAAAGGTTTTAACGTTCGATGTTTTCGGCACCATACTCGACCTGGGCGGCAGCCTCACCCCCTTCATCGCCGACTTTCTGAAAAACAAAGGAGCAAGTGTCGGCGCGGAGCGCTTCTGGGAACAGTGGCGGGCCAGACAGAGGATCGAGCAGTATCAGGATACGATCATGATGCTCGGTCACGGCGGGTATCTGGAAACTTCCAGGCGGGCCTGTGTCTACACGCTGGCCCTTCACCATATCCCCGCCTCGACGGATGAGGTCGCGGATTTGATGTCGGCCTGGCGAGAGCTGAAGCCGTTCCCCGAAGTCGTGGGCGCCCTGGGACGATTGAGAGACAGGTTCAAGCTGGTGGTTCTGTCCAACGGAGAACCCGAGTTTCTCGCTCATCTCACCACCAATAGGATCGGCCATGCCTTCGATGACGTGATTTCCGTGAACGTTTTCGGGGCTTTCAAGCCCCATCCTTCCGTGTACCGGGGAGCGGCCAGAAGGCTGGGGCATGATGTCAATGAGTGCCTGATGGTCTCATCGAACTCCTTTGACGTGGTCGGAGCCCGGGCTTGTGGATATCGGGCCGCATTCGTGGACCGGTACGGCTTCCCTTACGAAGATACCGCTTTCCGACCGGATGTGGTCGTATCCGATTTCACCGGCCTGACCGAGGCCCTGCTTTAGCCATAGATAATAATAGGCAACCCAGACCGGCGGCCAGGCCAATGGACTCCCCCCTTAACGAGCCCCAGACGGCCCGGTCTTACCTCGAAAATCGAAATTGAAATTCTCGTTGAATCGCGGGGCGAGTCATTTACATTCAGACTCGAAATGTTATTATACTCGAGGGTTGGAACATCCTGGAGCTAAGTATCCACCCTCCAAGCAGGCCGCTTCGGCTTCATCCCGCGGTGGTATCGAACGGGAAGGAGAAGGAACCATGATCGTCGGTGTGCTGAAGGAAATCAAGGCTGAAGAAAATCGCGTGTCCATGACCCCGGCCGGAGTGGAAGTCATGAAGCAGCACGGCCACCAGGTCCTGGTGGAAAAGAGCGCGGGCCGGGGCAGCGGTTTCGAGGAAGAGGCTTACGCCCAGGCCGGGGCCGAGATAGTGGCCGCGGCCGGGGAGATATTCGCGCGGGCGGACATGGTCATGCACGTCAAGGAGCCGTTGCCGCCCGAGTACGGGCTTATCCGGCCGGGACAGATCGTCTTCACTTATCTGCACCTGGCCGCGGCCGAGGAGCTGACCCGGGTTTTGATCAAGAGCGGCGCGGTCTGCCTGGCCTACGAGACCATCCAGAAAGCGGACGGCTCCCTGCCTCTCCTGACCCCCATGAGCGAAGTGGCCGGCCGCATGGCCATCCAGCAGGGGGCCAAGTACCTGGAGATGGCCCAGGGCGGTCACGGCGTCCTGCTGGGCGGCGTGCCCGGAGTTGACCCCGGCACGGTGGTGGTGATCGGCGGCGGCGTGGTCGGCACCAACGCGGCCAAAATGGCCTGCGGCTTAGGGGCCAAGGTCTACGTGCTGGACACCTGCCTGGACCGGCTGCGCTATTTAAGCGACATTATGCCCAAGAACTGTTTCCCGCTCATGTCCAGTCCGGCGGCCATCCGGGAGCGGATCAAGACGGCCGACGTGGTCGTCGGCGCGGTGCTGATACCCGGCGCCAAGGCCCCCAAGCTGATCAACCGGGACATGCTCAAGACCATGAAGCCCGGCGCCGTCCTGGTGGACGTGGCCATTGACCAGGGTGGCTGCTTCGAGACCGCCAAGCCCACCACCCATTCCAATCCGACCTACACCATTGACGGCGTGGTCCATTACTGCGTGGCCAACATGCCCGGCGCCGTGCCCAAGACCTCCACCCTGGCCCTGACCAACGCCACCCTGCCCTACGCGGTGGAAATAGCCGACCAGGGTTGGGAACGGGCCGTAAAGGAAAACCCGGAAATCAAGGCCGGCGCCAACGTGGTCAAGGGCCGGATCACCTGTAAGGGCGTGGCCGAGGCCTTCGGCCTCGAATACGTTCCCGTGGACAGCCTCCTCTGAATCGATCGGAAAGGCGGCCAACCATGATTATCGGCGTGCTCAAGGAAATCAAGAAGGGTGAAAACCGCGCCGCCCTGACCCCGGCCGGCGTCGAAATCCTCAAGCAGCGCGGCCACCAGGTGCTGGTCCAGAAGAACGCCGGCGCCAGCAGCGGCTTCGAGGATCAGGCCTACCTCGAGGCCGGGGCCGGGATCGAGGCCGAGGCCCGGCGGATATTCGAACGGGCCGAGATGATCCTCAGGGTCAAGGAGCCGCAGCCCGAGGAATACCAGCTTCTGAGACCCGGGCAGGTCTATTTCTCCTATCTCCATCTGGCCGCCTCCAGGGAGGTGACCGAGGCCCTGGTCAAGGCCGGGTCGGTCAATATCGCCTACGAGACCATCCAGAAGCCGGACGGAAGACTGCCTCTTTTAAGGCCCATGAGCGAAGTGGCCGGGCCCATGGCCATCCAGGAAGGGGCCAAGTACCTCGAGATGGCCCAGGGCGGTCACGGGGTGCTTCTGGGCGGCGTGCCGGGCGTTGATCCGGCCACGGTGCTGATAATAGGCGCCGGCGCCGTGGGCTCGACCGCGGCCAAGATGGCCTGCGGCCTGGGGGCCAAGGTCCATATCCTGGATGTCAACCTGGACCGGCTCAGGTACCTGTCCGACGTCATGCCCGGCAACTGCGTGCCCTTAGTCTCCAACCCGGCCGCCATCCGGGGCCTGATCCCCAGGGCCGACTTGGTGGTGGGCGCGCCCTTGATCCCGGGCGGCCGCACGCCCGTGCTGGTCCGGCGGGAGATGCTCCAGACCATGAAACCCGGCGCCGTGCTGGTGGACGTGGCCATTGACCAGGGCGGCTGTTTCGAGACCTCCCGGGAAACCACCCATGACCAGCCCACGTACATGCTGGACGGGATCGTCCATTACGCGGTCAGCAACATGCCGGGCGCGGTGCCCAAGACCGGGACCTTAGCCCTGACCAATGCCACCCTGCCTTACGCCGTCGAGATCGCGGGCCAGGGTTGGGCCAGGGCCATGACCGAAAACCCCGAAATCAGGTCCGGGGCCAACGTGGTCCAGGGCCGGATCACGTACCGGGCCGTGGCCGAAGCCTTCGGCCTGGAATACACGCCGGTGGAGCGCCTGTTGTAACCCGCCCGCCGACCAGGAACGATCGGCCGGGAAACCCGATCCGAAAGCGTCCACCGGCGGCTGATAACAAATCAAGAGGGAAGGAAGAATAGACTTGATCCGAAAGGCGCTCAATTATGTCCGGCCAAAAACCGATTCTCGATGATTGAACAAGACTTCGACATAACCTTTATCGCGGACCTGGCTCTTCGCGAGAAGCAGATTCAACAGAATTATCGTCCGGTAATAGCCGTCCATAAGTGGTTCGCTCGAAGGCCGGGCACTTTGTTTCGAGGGCTGCTATTGTCCGAATTCGCCCCTCCACCCCTGCCCGAAGCTTTTTACCAACCGAACCGGCTGCCGGGAATCCGAATCGCCGACCCATTCATGGGCGGCGGCACGCCTCTTCTGGAAGGGAACCGCTTAGGCTGCCACGTTATCGGATTTGACATCAACCCGATGTCTTATTGGATCGTGAAGCAGGAGATAGAGCATCTGGATTTGAAGTCCTACACCGAAGCGGCCTATGCCCTTCGCCGGGAACTAGACCAGGATATCGGACCCCTCTACCGCACGCGCTGCGTTCATTGTGGTTCCGAGGATGCTCAGGTCAAATACTTCTTATGGGTTAAGATCATCCAGTGCCGGGTTTGCAACGATTCAGTGGACCTTTTCCCAGGGTATCTGCTGGCCGCGGATTCAAGACATCCGAAGAACGTGTTCGTATGCCCGGACTGCGGCAGCTTGACCGAGACAAGCGATAGAAAGAATCCGGGCGTGTGTGGACACTGCCAGGCCAGACTGACTCCGAACGGTCCGGTCAAACGTAATCGCTGCCCTTGTCCAAAATGCGGGGCCGTCAATGTCTTTCCCAATGGAATCCTAGGACCGCCGCGCCATCGGCTTTTCGCCCTCGAGTATTTCTGCCGCTCCTGTAAAAGCAGGCATGAAGGACGATTTTTTAAAAAGCCCGACCCCCAAGACTTGGAACGAATCAAAACCGCGGAAAAAAGATGGGCCGGATCACATGCCCAACACGTTCCCGAGGATGAAATCCCCTCCGGCGACGAAACGAATCGTCTCCATCGTTGGGGCTACAGGTTTTATCATGAAATGTTCAATTCCCGTCAACTGCTAGGTTTGGAATTATCCGCGCGAATAATAGCCCGCACGGCAAACGAACGCGTCCGCAACGCCCTGGCCACCAACCTCTCGGACCTGCTCCGCTATCAAAACATGCTGTGCCGGTATGATACCGTGGCTTTGAAGTCCCTGGACATATTCTCGATACACGGTTTTCCGGTGGGGCTTATTCAATGCGAATCCAATATTCTGGGAATTCTGGACCCGGACAAGAACATCTGCGTCGGCAGCGGCGGCTGGGCCAATATCATAGAAAAATTTCGAAAAGCCAAATCCTATTGCGATAGTCCTTTTGAGGTTCGGCGCCGAGGTGGAAGGAAGGAAGTAATACGGATTAAAGGGGAATGGATAGGCGACCATCTGAATGGCGAACCGGCCCGAGATGAGCGGAGCGTGGACCTTCAATGCCGGGATGCCTCGATGGTGAGTTTATCGCCGGCTTCCCTGGACGCTGTCTTGACCGATCCGCCTTATTTCGGGAACGTACAATACGCCGAGTTGATGGACTTCTGTTACGTGTGGCTCCGCCGGTTGATCATTCGTGAAGATGAAGCTTTTAAGAACGTATCCACCCGAAACTTGCGGGAGTTGACCGGCAACAACGACATGGGCCGGGGATTGGACCACTTCGCCGAGGGCTTGTCGGCCGTTTTTCAAGGAATGGCCAAGGCCCTCAAACCAGGCGCTCCTCTGGCCTTCACTTATCATCATAATGATATCACGGCTTATTACCCGATTGCGGTCGCCGTCCTCGACTCGGGCTTGACCTGTTCCGCTGCCTTGCCCTGTCCGGCGGAAATGGGAGCTTCCATCCATATCAGCGGGACAAAATCGTCAATTATTGATACGGTCTTTGTCTGCCGATCCAAGGGCGTGGTGCCGGGCAAGTGGCTGGTTGATTCCATCGAAGGCCTGATGGAAATCGTCAAAGAAGACTTGTTCAAACTTCAGGCCGGTAAGGTCAAAGTTACCTTCGGGGATATCAGATGCCTGGCCCACGGCCATCTCATTCGTTTGGCCATATGGCATCTTAGAAAGGCCTGGGATAAAAACACCGGCCTAACTAGACGCCTTGATATAATCGCCGGCTGGCTTCAGGATTTCGGGGGATGGAACAAAGTGGAGAAGGGACTTATGGAATTAAATGAGTCGTGGCTTGAAGTGCCAGGCGAAGAATGGGCCGGCCAAATAATAAACCGGAACCTGGGTGGGGTTCCGGTTAACTGAAGAAAGGGTTTTGGGTAGTTATTGGGCCTTGGGTGTGGCTTGCCCCTAATATATGCAACTTATTGGCCAAGAAGATAGAAACAGGGGGCATCTTTATAATTGACCGATATTTCATGTTATTTTCTCAACAGCCACCGGTCCGGCCACCACTAGGGCCTGAATAACGGGTACAAAAAGTTGAATGGCGGCTGTTTTTGGATAACATACTGACCTGGATATGAAATTATCCTTGGCCCCGATCTGGCCCCAGGGTGGAGCCTGCTACATCCTGCCTGATTTAATGCTAACTATATTTAAATTATATATAATTTAATATCGCATAGAGAGTTTGGATCGGTTAGAGTTGCCTCCAGGATCGGACCGTTTGGTACAAAAATTTGTACCGATTAAGGCCGGGAAGAAATCACCTTTAATAACATGTTGTAATTACAAATTAAATGACGATACAAATTTTTGTACCCGGCCTGGAAAAGCTCTCTCAGAGAAAACCATACTTCTTCATCTTGTACTGCATCACGTTCTTCTTGATGCCCAGGAGTTCGGCCGCGTGGGCCTGGATATTGTTGGTCCGGCTCAAGGCCTGGGCGATCAGCTTCCTCTCCACGGCCTCGAGGGTGGCGTTCAGGTCCAGGCCCCGAGGCATCAGGTCGGCCAGGAGGGCCTCGTCTAATTCCCGGGGCGGACGTTCCGCGTCCCCTTCGGTTTTGATCTCTTGCAACTCCTCGGGCAGGTCTTCCGGCAGGATGGTGTCGCCCGAGCAGAGGATGACCGCTCTTTCCAGGGCATTTTCCAGTTCCCGCACGTTACCCGGCCAGTGGTAGGAGTACAACAGCCGAAAAGCCTCGGGCGAGATTTTGATCTTCCGATCCAGACGGGATTCGCCGCCGAACTTGCGGATGAAATGGGCCACCAGCAGGGGCAGATCGTCCGGGCGTTCCCTCAAGGGCGGGACGTGGAGATGGACCACGTTCAAACGGTAGAACAGGTCTTCGCGGAAACGGCCGGCCGCCACTTCGCGCTTGAGTTCCCGGTTGGTGGCGGCTATGACCCGGACGTCCACCTGGATGGTCTCGACGCCGCCCACGCGCTCGAACTTCCGGTCCTGGATCACCCGCAGCAGCTTGGCCTGCAGGTTGGGCGACATCTCGCCCACTTCGTCCAGGAAAAGCGACCCTCCGTGGGCCAGTTCGAAGCGGCCTTTGCGGCTGGCGCGGGCGTCGGTGAAGGCGCCTTTTTCGTGACCGAACAGTTCGCTCTCGAGCAGGGTCTCGGCCAGGGCCGAGCAGTTCACGGCTATGAACGGACCCTGGCCGCGCGGACCGTTGTAATGGATGGCCTTGGCGATGAGTTCCTTGCCCGTGCCGCTGTCGCCGGTGATCAGGACGTTGGCCCTGGTGTCGGCCACCTTTTCGATCAGGCGGTAGATATCCAGCATGGGCTTGCTCTTGCCGATGATGTTGCCGAAACTGTACCGCTCCTGCAGGGCCTGGCTCAGCTCCTGGTTGCGCTTCATGACCCGGCCCATTTCCAGGGCCTTGCGGATGTCCCGCTTGAGGTCTTCGTTCTGGAAGGGCTTGGTGATGTAGTCGAAGGCCCCCTTCTTCATGGCCTCGACCGCCTTTTCCACCGTCCCGTACGCGGTCATCATGATCACGGGCAGTTCCGGCCTGGCTTCCTTGACCCGGGTCAACAGCTCGATGCCGTCCATCCTGGGCATGGTCATGTCGGTCAGGATCAGGTCCACGCCGTCATTGAGCGACTCGAGGGCCTCCGGGCCGCTCTCGGCGGTCAGGACTTCATAGCCTTCCTCGGAAAGCAGGGCGGCCATGACCAAAAGGTAGTTCTTTTCGTCGTCCACGACCAGGATGGTTTCCATGGCTCAAACCCGCATTGGACTCATGTTCACTGCTGGCGCAAGGGCAGGTGGAAGATCAGCCTGGTGCCGCCTTCCGCCCCGGGCTCGATGGTCACCGTGCCCTTATGTCCGTCCACGATGTTCTTGACTATGGCCAGCCCCAGGCCGCTGCCCCGGTTCTTGGTGGTGAAAAAAGGCGTGAACAAGTTTTCGGCCTGGGCCTGATCAATGCCTTCACCCGTGTCGCTGATGACCACTTCGGCCAGTCCTTGGTTCTTGCCGTCCGGGCCTAAGAGCAGCCCGACTCCAACCCTGAGGCGGCCTCCGTCGGGCATGGCCTGGATGGCGTTGATGAACACGTTCAGGAAGGCCCGGTACAGAAGGTCCGGGTCGGCCTCGATGTACTCCGGACCTTGATAATCCCTGATTACTTCTATTTTATCTTTTTCCAGGGCCGGGGCCAGAAAAGTCAGGTTCTTCTCCAGAACTTCGGACAGGCTGCATTTGACCGGCCGGGGCACCTGGGGCCGGGCGAAGTCCAGGAACTCGGTCACTATCCCGTTCAGACGCCGGGCTTCCTCCACGATCACGTCGGCCAGCATGTTATTGGGTTCATGGGCCTTGATTTTATTCTGGAGCAGTTCGGCCGTGCTGCTGATTATACCTAAAGGATTCCTGACTTCGTGGGCCACGGCGGCTATCATCTGGCCCAGGCTGGCCAGCCGCTGGGATTGGTGCAGTTTTTCCTCCAGGCGCAGGCGTTCCTCGTTCCTGATCTCGAGGATATTTTCGCCCCGGGCCAGTATCTGCCGCAGGATGAAAAAAAGCAGGGCGCTGAAGCCCAGGCTGAGGGCCACGCTCAGGAACTGGAACTTGGATATCTCGGCGTATTCGTCGGTCAGGTCCTGGTATATCTCGAAGACGCCCAGTACGGCCCCGACCGCTCCCAGGACCGGCTTTTCGGCCCGGAAGGGAAAGAAGGTGCGCAGTGTATAGACCTGGTCGAAGGCGGTGAACTCCTGGCCCGGGGTGGTGTCCAACAGCGAAGAATTCTTGCCCTGCAAGGCCTGTTCGTACTCCGGCAGGCTCACGCTTTTAGTTCCGACCAGGGTCAGGTCGGTGCTGTAAGCGATGGTGTTCTCCAGGTCGTAGATCACCACCCGCTTGACGTTGAAGCCGTGGATGGTGCTTTTGACCACGGCGTCCAGGAGTTCGAACTGCCTGGGTTCCCTCAGCCGGATATAGCCGAAGCGAATGGCCACCGGCACCACGAACTGCTGGAAGACCTGGTGGTTGAGGTTGTTGGCCAGAAGCAGGGCGTAATCCTGGTTCTTCTTGAGCACCAGGTCCTTGGCCTGAGAGGAGATGAAAATGGTCAGTCCCAGGATGAAGATCAGGATGACGATGAAGCCGGTGTAGGAGAAATACTTGACCAGGCGGAAAGGCCGGGCCGGTTCGAGCAGTTCCGTCGAAAGCCGTTGTTCCTCGGATCGGCCCACGTTTTCCCGGTTCGAGCCGGCCTGGGAGGCTGATTTTGTCGGGGACATCAACTCAGGACGTATTTTTTCTTGGCCCCCGGTCCTTTTTCGAACTTGCTCCTCCAGGATTCGAATCCGGGCCGGCCCATGAGTCCGTAAGTGTATTTCTTGCCCATCTCCACGCCCGGCTGGTCCAGGGGATTTATATTGTATAAATAGCCGCTGATCACGGTGGCCACTTCCAGCAGGTAGAGCAGGTAGCCCAGGTTGACCGGCGCGATCCTGGGCAGGGTCAGGGTCAGGTTGGGCCGCCCGGCCCCGGCCAGGGCCTTGGCCGTAGCCGCTTGTTCGGCCTGAATGAGTTCGGCCAGCGAGTGCCCGCCCAGATAGGCCAGGTCGGGCAGGTCCTTGAACACGGCCGGTATCTTCAGGTCCAGACGATAATTCTTGGCGCCCAGAAAAACCACCACCTTGTCCTGGGGCCCTTCCATGAAGAGCTGGACCTGGGAATGCTGGTCCGTGGCGCCCACGGCCTTGATTGGGGTCTGACCGGCCAGGACGGTCCGGCCGTCCGTGGACAGTTTCTTGCCCAAGGATTCAGCCCAGAGCTGGACGAACCAGTCCGCCACTTCGCTCAAGGAGTCGGCATAGGGCATCATGACCAGGATGGTCCTGTTCTTGCGCCGCCGGAGGGCGAAGGTCAGGGCCGCGAAGAGATAGGCCGGATTGGACCACAGGTTGGGATTGGTGCAGGTTTCCGCGGCCGCGGCCGCGCCCTGGAGCAGTTCGGCCACGTTGACGCCGACCACGGCCAAAGGCAGGAGGCTGACCGGCGTCAGGACCGAATATCGGCCGCCGATCCCGGGCGGGATGTCGAAGGTCTCGAAGCCCATCTCGTCGGCCATGGCCCGCAGCACGCCTTCCTTGGGGTCGGTGGTGGCGATGACGTGTTCCTTGAGGCTGGATTTGCCTAGGGACCGTCTGATCTGGTCGGCGATGATCATGAACTGGGCCATGGTTTCGGCCGTGGTTCCCGATTTGCTGACCACGTTGAAGATCGTGCGTCTTATGTCCACCAGGCTCAGCAGGGAGGTTATGCCTTCCGGGTCAATGTTGTCGGCCACGAACAGCCTGGGAAAACGCCGCTTGGATTTTTCCAGGAGGTTCTGGTCGAGCGGCCGCAAGGCGCGGAAAAGGGCCCGGGTGCCCAGGGCGCTGCCGCCGATGCCCAGGACCACGAAATTGTCCACCTTCTTGCGTATCTCGTCCGAGGCCTTTTTAATCTTGCGCAATTCCTTGTTTTGAAAAGGCAGGTCGTAGAAAGGCAGTTCGCCCTTGTCCCGGCGGGCCATCAGGTCCTGGTGGGCCTGGTCCACGGACGGCTTGAGGTCCTCGATCTCGGCCCGCGTCAAGCCCAGGTCTTCACCCAGGACGTCGGCCATGACGTGATTGAAGTCCATTTCCAGCAGCGATTCGCTCTGGGCAGATTTCTTTTCCGACATATCTCCTAGCCCCGCCAGCAGTTTGTTGAAGCCGCCTAAATCCCGTCGCCGCCCCCGCCGGACGGCCTATATTGACATAATCGTCCGATGATTATAGTCTTATTTTCAAGATTTGTCACGGATGGTATTATGGAAAAGGTCCTCGAGCAACTGGCCGAGAGGATCATCAATCTGGATGAGGCCAGCTTGACCGCGCTCCTGCCCCGGTACAAGAAACGGATGGAAACCTTCGCGCCGACCAGGGAATGGGAGAAATCGGTCATAATCTTCTTTCTCATCAACGCCGTGCGGGTGAAGAATTCCATCTTCAACGACGGCATCCGCAAAGCCCAGAAAGAGAAGCCCCCGCCTAAAATCAATCCGCTGAAACTGATAAAGTGAAACCGTCGGGTCCTATTTATCCTCCTGTTCCAACCATCGGCGCCAGGCCTTCAATCTTTCGGCGATGGCCTTTTCCCGGCCGCGATCGGTGGGAACATAATAGCGCCGGCCTTGAAGTTCCTCCGGCAGATGCTCCTGCCGAACCAGGGCCCTTTCATGATCGTGGGCGTATTTATAACCCCGGCCGTAGCCGAGTTCCTTCATGAGTCCGGTGGGCGCGTTGCGAATATGCGGGGGTACGGGCAGGGAGCCTTTTTCCCGGGCGTCCGCCCGGGCCTGGTCGAAGGCAACGTAGATCGAGTTCGATTTTTCAGCCGTGGCCAGGTACACGGCCAGATGGGCCAGCGCCAGGTCTCCTTCCGGCGAACCCAGCAGCCGGTACGCCTCGAGGGCGCCGGCGGCCAGCAGCAGGGCCAGGGGATCGGCCAGGCCCACGTCCTCGGAGGCGAACCTGATCATCCGGCGCAGCAGGTACAGCGGGTGTTCGCCGGCTTCGATCATGCGGGCCAGCCAGTACAGGGCCGCATCCGGGTCCGAGTCGCGCAGGCTCTTGTGCAGGGCCGAGATGAGATTGTAATGCTCTTCGCCGGCCTTGTCGTAGCGCAGGGCTCTTTTCTGGACCGCCGCTTCCACCTCGGCCAACCCCACCTTCCGGCGGCCGTCCCGGGTCCGGGTGATGGCCACGGCCAGTTCGAGGCCGTTGAGAAGGGCGCGGGCGTCGCCGTCGGCCGCGGCCAGGAGGAAGTCCAGGGCCTCGTCCGTCAGTTCGGCCCGGCTGGCCTCCAGTCCCCGCTCCCGGTCGCCCAAGGCCCGCTCAGCCAAGGCGACCAGGTCTTCCCGCGAGAGCGGCTCCAGGACCAACACCCTCATCCGGGAAAGCAGGGCCGGGATGACTTCAAAGGAAGGGTTTTCCGTGGTGGCGCCGATCAGGGTGATCAGGCCGCTTTCGACGTGGGGCAGGAAAGCGTCCTGCTGGGCCTTGTTGAAGCGGTGAATCTCGTCCACGAACAGGACGGTCCGGCGGTGCGAGTACTTGAGGCTTTCCCGGGCCGCGGCGATGACGTCCCTGACTTCCTTGACGCCCGAGAGTACAGCCGAAAAGGAGGCGAATTCCGCCTGGGCCGAACTCACGATCAGGCGGGCCAGGGTGGTTTTACCCACGCCGGGCGGTCCCCAGAAGAGCAGGGAGGCTACCTGGCCTTCTTCCACCAGGCGGCGAAGCAGTTTGTCCGGCCCCAGGAGTTGCCTTTGACCTACGAATTCGTCCAGGTTTCGCGGCCGCAGGCGGTCGGCCAGCGGCGCGGCCCGGGCCGGGGATTCCTCGTGGTCGAATAAGTCGGACATGGGCCTACAATGAATTATACATCGCCTGACGATGCTTTAACGTACTTGGTTCAGCCTTTTATAGGCGTGAAATTATTTTGTCATAATCATCATGCGACCCAATCCAAAACCAATAGATCGCTCCCTCTTCCATGTAGCCGATCGCCCGGCAGCCTCTTCCGACCCGCACGGAATATATTTCTTCCCTCGAGTGAATTCGCTTGAAGTGCAGGCTGGGGTGATGAATATCGTGCTTCCAGAACTGGTAAGCTCTTCGAGTGAGAGACTGAACCTCCGGAGGTAATCCTCGGAAGCAAAGAATAAATCCTTCAGTTAGAAAGGAATTCAAAGCTCGTCAAAACTCATTTTGACGAATCGCCCGGCTCTAACCTCCCCACGTGCTTGCTCGGCGAGCTTCGAGAGCTGGTCTTGTGATTGCGCAAACGCGGTCTGCCATTGCTTTTCAGCCAGTATTTCCTCCAAGATGATGGAAGCAATAATATCTTGCTCATCATTCGGGAGTTTATGGACTTCCTCGATGGCTTTTTCCAGAAGCCGGGTCATTTTTCCTCCTTGAATAGCATTTTCCCTCAGGTTCTTCCTGCTTATTTGCTATTATACTATTCCCCTAGGGTAAAACAATAGAGGCGCCGATTCGAAAAAGTCCCGGCCCGGGAGGAATTCAGGCGGGGTCTCTTTGTTTTTCCCGGCTAGCTCTCGCCCAGATAGGCCTGGCGGACCATTTCGTTCTGGGCCAGGTTGGCGGCCGTTTCGCTCAAGACCACGGTCCCGGACTGGAGTACGTAACCGCGGCTGGCCACTTGCAGGGCCATGCTGGCGTTCTGTTCTACCAGCAGGATGGTCGTGCCCGAGGCATGGAGTCGGGTGATGGTCTCAAAGATGCTGTCCACCAGCACCGGCGCCAGCCCCATGGAAGGTTCGTCCAGGAGCAGCACGCGGGGGTTGGTCATGAGCCCCCGGCCCATGGCCAGCATCTGCTGTTCGCCGCCGCTCAAGGTCCCGGCCACTTGTTTACGGCGCTCCATCAGGCGGGGAAAGAGGCTGAAGACCCTGTCCAGGTTCTCTTTCTTGGTCCGCGCATCGCGGCAGGTGAAGGCCCCCATGTCCAGGTTCTCCATCACCGTGAGCTGGCCGAAGATGCGTCTTCCCTCCGGCACCTGGGCCATGCCCCTCATGACTATCTGGTGAGGTTTGAGCAGGGTGAGGTCTTCGTCCTCCAGGTGGATCGTCCCCCGGCGCGGCCGGACCAGCCCGCTGATGGTCTTGAGCATGGTGCTCTTGCCCGCGCCGTTGGCCCCGATGATGGTCACGATTTCGCCTTTGTCCAAGCGCAGGGACACGTTCTGCAGGGCGTGGATGCGGCCGTAATAAGTATGTATGTTTTGGACTTCCAACATGGTTTCCTCTGAACCGCCTAAGCCCTGGCGCCGGCCGCCTGGGCCGCTATCCGGTGTCCCAGATAGGCTTCGATGACCTTGGCGTTGCGCTGAATCTCGAGCGGCGAACCTTCGGCGATCTTTTGCCCGTAGTCCAGCACGGTGACCGTCTCGGAGATGCCCATCACCACCCGCATCTGATGCTCGATGAGGATGATGGTCAGGCCCAGTTCGTCCCGAAGCTGGCGGATGAACTTCATCATTTGGTTGCTTTCCCTCGGGTTCATGCCGGCCGCGGGTTCGTCCAGCAGCAACACCTTGGGCCGGGTGGCCAGGGCCCGGGCGATTTCCAGGCGGCGCTGGTCGCCGTAGGGCAGGTTCTTGGCCAGCATGTCCCCTTTGCCGGCCAGATTGACGAACTTCAACAGCCGCCGGCCTTCTTCGTCCGCGGCCTTCTCCTCCTTCTTGGTGGTCGAAGAGGCCAGGACAATCCCCATGAATCCGGCTTTCAGATGGGTGTGGAGCCCCACCAGGATGTTCTCCAACGCCGTCAGGTTGGGAAAGAGCCGGATGTTCTGATAGGTGCGGGCGATCCCCAGGCGGACGATCCGATCCGGCAGCAGGCCCACCAGGGGGTGGTCAGCCAGTGATATCTCGCCCGATTCCGGTTGGTAAAAACCGGTGACGCAGTTGAAAAGGGTGGTCTTGCCGGCGCCGTTGGGCCCGATGACGCTGTGAATGCTGTTCTCCTTGACCTCGAGGTCAAGGCTGTCGATGGCCATCAGACCGCCGAACTGCTTGGTCAGATTAACGGTAGTCAGGATGGCCATGTCATGCCCCCGCCCCGGCCGCGGGGGCCGCGGTCCGGTCGTTTTCCAGGTCTTCCCCGGGTTCCTCCTCGTGCAGTTCGCGTTTCCGGACCGCCTGGGGCCAAAGGCCTTCGGGCCGGATGAGCATCATGGCCACCAGGGCCAGACCATAGACCAGCAGCCGGTATTCGGCGAACTCCCGCAGCAATTCGGGCAGGCCGACCAGGGCCAACGAGCCCACCACCACGCCGGGCAGGCTGCCCATGCCGCCGACTATGATCAGGCAGAGGATGTTGATGGAGATCATGACGTTGAAGCTGTGGGGATAGACCGAGCCCAGTTTGGTGGCGAAGATGGCCCCGCTCAGCGCGGAAAAGGCCGCGCCCGTGGCGAAAGCCAGCAGCTTGGTGGCCACCAGATTGATGCCCATGGCCTGGGCCACGTCCTCGTCCTCGCGCACCGCCATCCAGGCCCGTCCCAGCCTCGAGTCCCGCAGGCGATAGGAGATGAAGCCAACCAGGAGGCACCCGGCCGCGATGAGGTAATAAACTTCCTGGGGCGTGCCGAACTCGAAGCCGGCGACGACGACCTTGGGAATCTTGCCGAGGCCCTGGGCCCCGCCCAGCCAGGGCCGCAGGAAGTCGGACAGCACCAGTATCCGGATGATTTCGCCGAAGCCCAGGGTGGCGATGGCCAGGTAATCGCCCCGCATGTTCAGGACCGGAACGCCCAGCAGAACGCCGAAGGCGGCGCCCATCAACACGGCCACGGGCAGCGCGGCCCAGAAGTTCCAATTGAAGAATCCCGCTTCCGGCGAAGTCAGTATGGCCATGGTGTACGAGCCTATGGCGAAGAAGGCCACGTAGCCCAGGTCCAGCAGCCCGGCGAAGCCGACCACTATGTTCAGGCCCAGACCCAGAAGAACGTAAAGGCCGACAATGGTCATGACCTCGCTCAAGAAAAGCCCCAAGACCTGCGGCAGCACCAGCAGAACCATGGCCAGGACCAGCACACCGGCCAGGCGCAGGGTCTTCTGACTGCCCGGCGGCAGCCCCCGGTATCCGGCCTTCAAGTCTTCTCCTTTCCTGGCCCACAGGAAAATGGCGGCCGCCACGATGAGGAACAGGCCCAGTGCCCCGCCGCCGGTCAGGCCGTTGACGTCGAAAAGCAGGTCGTTGATCAGGGACAACGGCCCCCAGATGGCGAAGGTGGGTCGGATCATGTCTTGGAGCACGCCGGCCGTAACCACGCTGCCCAGGGCCACGACGATCATTCTTCGCGGCAGGGCCGGCAGGCGGTACAAAAGCCCGGCGCAGAGGCCGGTCAGGGCGCCGGTCAGGAGGAGCAGGGGTATCCCTTCCTCCAACTCCAGGCCGAAGGTCAAGAGCTGGAAAAGGACCGGCGAGGCGTTGATGAATACGTCGCGCAGCCTGATCACTTGGCCGACCAGCACCAGCAAGACCAGGCAGCCGTTCATGATCACGCCGGCCAGGAAGGTGTAAGCCAGAATCCAGGCCAGACCCTGCCGGGCGGCGCGCGAGGCCGCCAGGTAGGCCAGGGCGACCGCGGTCAAAAGGAGCAAGGAATGCCCCATGGAGACGACTTCATAAATTATTTCACGTTGGCTGAAAGCCTCGACCATGCCGATCAGGGCCAGCAGGACTTCGACCACGCCGCCGAGCAGCCCGATCTTGATCGCGGTCAGCCAGTCTGATTGCGCCTTGTTAGTATTCATTGACTACCCTTGATAACTGAACGCTTAACGCTGACTCTTAAACGAGCCTAGGCTTTCTTGACCGCCAGGCGTTCTCCCAGGATGCCCGTGGGCCGGAAGATAAGCACCAACACCAGCATGGTAAAGGCGATGGCGTCCTTGAGTTGGTACGGGGCCACGATGCCCAGTCCGTCCAAGAAGAGGCTGGGGCCGATGGATTCGATCAGGCCGAGAAAAATCCCGCCCAGCATGGCGCCGGGTATGTTGCCTATGCCGCCCAGGACCGCGGCGGTGAAGGCCTTGATGCCGGGGATGAAGCCCATGAAAAAGTGCACCTGTTTGAACATGATGGCGTAAAGGACCCCGGCCGCGCCGGCGGCCATGCCGCCGATGATGAAGGTGACGGAGATCATTCGATCCACGTCAATGCCCATCAGGGCCGAGGCGTCCTTGTCTTCGGACACGGAACGAAGGGCCTTGCCGGTCCGGGTGCGCTGGACGAAAAGATACAGGGCGGCCATCAAAAGGGCCGCGGCCACGATCACCACGGCCTGAAATTTCAGGATGCGGAAGGCCCCGAGTACCCATTGGCCTTCCAGGATTTTAACCACCGGATAGGCCTGGAAGCCCGAGCCGTACAGTCCCCGGAACATGTACTGCAGGAAGAAGGAGGCGCCGATGGCGGTGATCAAAGGCACCAGCCGGGGCGCGGTCCGCAAGGGACGATAGGCGATTCTCTCCAGCAGGTAGGCGATCAGGGTCGAGACGGCCATGGACACGATGAAGATCATGATCAGGCTCAAGATGGGGTGGGAATCGAGCAGTCCGCTCCGATAGAACCAGGCGGCCACGTAATAGGCGGTGTACGGACCGCTCATGAAGACTTCGCTGTGGGCGAAGTTGATCATGCGCAGGACGCCGTAAACCATGGTGTAACCCATGGCGATAAGGGCGTAGATGCTGCCTTGGGCCAGGCCGAAGATGATGAAGTCGAGCCAGTGCAGGAGGGTGTAACGGCCGGCGATCAAGGTGACGGTCGAGCCATAGATGATCATGACCAGGAGCGAGGCGCCGATCAGCCACATGACCACGTCGGTCGGGGTTATACGCTCCCTGATTTTTTGCCAGGTTGATTGAACATCTCGGGTCATATTTTTGTTTCGCCTTACGGGTATTCTTTTATCCGGGCCGGCGGCGCCGGATTTCCCGCCCTTCGGTTATTTCGCAGGAAGAGCCGGCCGCCGAGGCCGCGGCCGGCTCTTCCACGCCGGTTAAAAGAAAACCGGCTCGAAGCGGCCGGTTTTCTTAAGCATAAGGGTTAATAAGGCTTCCAGAACGGTTTGTCCGGCATGACCAGTTTCTTCACGTTGTCGGGGTCGGTCTTGTAGACGGCGATCCTCGGATCGGCGCAGTCGCCGGTGGGACCGCAGGTAACGGTGCCGGTCAAGCCCTTCATGTTCTTGGTGGCGTACAAGGCGTCGCGCAGGGCCTTGCGGCCGATGGTGAGGGAGCCATCCTTTTCCTTCTTGGCCACTTTTTCGATGGCGGCGAAAATCATCATGGCCGCGTCATAGGCGTGGGCGTGGAAGGGGGCCAGCGGCTTTTCGCCGTACTTCTTCTGGTGTTTTTCCAGGAACTGCTTGTAGCCGCCGGCAAAGGCCGAAAAATCCGGGCTGGAATGATACATGCCGATGGCCGCGTCACCAGCGGCCTTATAGAAATCGGGCGAGAAGATACCGTCCGCGCCCATCAGCACGATCTTCTCCATGCCGGCCACTTCCTTGGACTGGCGGGTGATGTGGCCGCCCGAGGCGATGAAGATGGGGAAATATAGAAAATCGGGCTTGCCCGTGGCGATCTTGGTCAGGACCGGACGCATATCGGTGTCGGTGGGGGCCACGGCTTCCTGGGCGGTGATGGTTCCACCCATCTTCTTGAAAGTCTCGGCAAAGACGGCCTGGAGTTGTTCCGCGTAGACGCTGCCGTCATGGATGGTGGCCGCTTTCTTCAGCCCGAGCTTCTTGAAAGCGAATTCGGCCGCCACGGCGCCCTGGACCTTGTCGTTGTGGGCCGTGCGCAGATAGCCGTCATATTCTTTGCCGCGTTTAGGATCGGTCAGGTACGGGGCCGTGTTGGAGGGCGAAACCGTGGCGATGCCGGCTTTCCAGAGGATCGGGGCGCCTGGTTTGGCCTCGCTCGAACAGTTGGACCCGACGGCGGCGACGATGGTCGGATCGGCCGCCAGCTTGGTGGCCGCGGCCTGACCACCCTCGGCGTTGCAGCCCGTGTCCTGGCCGCTCAGTTTGATGGGATGGCCCAGAAGCTTGCCGCCTTTATCCGCGATGGCGATCTCCACGCCCCGCTTGGTGTCGGTTCCCAGCGAGGCGTCAGGGCCGGCCACTACGAACCAATAGGCGATATGAATGGGGTCACCAGGTTTGATCTTCACCACGCCAAGCGGGTCCTGGGCCTGAACCGGAGCGCTGACCAGGGCCAGAACAATCACTGCCAACAGAAAAGCAAACAGCTTGAACAAGCGTTTCATCTTCCCTCTCCTTTCTTGGTGAAGCTTTGTTAATGCCTGAAGCGCCAGTATAAACCAGTTCCTACCTTCGACGGCATCACCCCCCTGTAATTGTGTTTAGGCCTTTATTCTTAACGCGGTCTAGATAATAAGAGCCCGGTACCAGGCTCGGTCCTTCGGCACAAGCAACGCCGCCGCAGGCGGCCACCCCGCAACATTGGGTTGGTCCCGACAGGTTACAGGACTGTCGTTAATGCTTTATACCGTCCCCTCCCTACGGCGCCCGCTTAAAGGCGCTCGTGGTCGGCGACCGACCCTATCCTATGGAACAATCACCTTGTTTCACAGTCTGATACAAAAGTCAAGCCGGTGATAATTATCGCCCGTAAAGTGTCTCTTTTCGGTCTGGGACCCCGGTGGATCCCGATAATACCCCTTGTTGCCCGATCGAGTATTAATACAACTTACCACTTCCGTTTACAAGAGTCTATTGTAACCATTCAAGTTATTGGGGGCGGAGTATAGTGAATAGTCATGGCCGGCGAAGCGAAGCCCCGCTTCCAGCGGGACTCCTCGCAGTGATGATTCTCGTAGGTCATTGCCACCTATAACTGATAGATTACAGTCTATTCGCCCGCGGCGGGAGAGATTCCGTCAACATTGGGACTGACCATGCCCTCGGTCTTGGTTTCATTCACGGCACCAGGCCGAGCAAGGCCGCCTTGACCTGGACCACAAATACCGGCCCCACGCCCTGGCCGGCGGAAGGAAAGTAATAATCGCCGGCCAGGCCGTGATGGATATGGGGAGGTCCGGTCAGCTTGTTCAAGTAATCGCGCACGGCCTCGGGCTTGTCTCCGGCCTGATCCAGGGCCTTGACCGCCAGTTTCACCGCGTCGTAGGCCGCCACGCCGGGCCAGTCCGGGGGCCGATGATGCCGCCGCTTGTATCGCTGGACAAAGGCCTGCCACGCCTCGCCGGTTTCCTCCGGATTGAAGGGCAGACAGACATAGGTAAAATGGGGCAGGCGGCCAAGCCAGGCCACGGCGTCGCTCACGGCCAGGGTGCTGGTTCCCAGGAAGACCGTCTTGACGCCGGCCTCACTGAAGGTCTGGGTCAGGTGAATGGCCGGCTGGGTCTGCAAGGCCAAGAAGACCACGTCGGGTTTGAAGTCGGCCGCCCGGCCGGCCAGGGCCAGGGCCTCTTTCTGTTCAGCCTGGTACAAGGCGGTTTCCACTCGAACCTGGGCCTCGGCCGAAAACACCCGGTTGAAGGCGGCGGCCATGAGGCGGCCCGTCCTCGAGTCTTCGTGGACGATAAGAGCTGACTTGGCCGAACGTTTCTCCCGGGCGAACCGGGCCAGAGCCTCGGCCTGGGACGCTTCCGAGGCCATTATCCGGAAGAAAAGGCCTTCGCCCAGGGCCGGGGCCTGGCTCGAAGCCAGCACCGGCAGCAGGACGGGACGGCCCGCCTTGACGTACAGGCCGCGGCTTCTCTCCAGTTTCCGTTCCAGTACGTGGCCCACCAGAAGGGGCACCCGCGGGTCCGAGGCCAACCGCTTCTTGGCCGGCAGGGGCGCGGCCTCGTCTTCAAAAAGCAGCCTGATCGGCCTGGCCCGGGTCTCGGAAGAATCGTTGGCCTCTTTCACGGCCATTTCCGCGCCCTGAACCAGACCGTCGCCGACCGCGACGAGCGGTCCGCTACGGGGGGCCACCAGGCCGATATAGAGGTATCCCTTTTCCTCGGGCGGCGCCACGGCCGGCTCCCGGGTGCAGGCCGGGAGAGAGAAAACGACAAAAAACAGGACTATTGCCGCGGCCGAATCGAGGGCCGTCTCGAGCCTGGGGTTCATGACTTTCCTTGACGGTGAGGTCGGATCAGGACCCTCACCGGCGTCTTGTCCAGGGTAAAAGCCTGCCGGAACACGTTGGTCAGGTAGCGGCGGTAGCTGAAGTGAACCTGGTCCGGTCTGCTGGCGAACAAGACAAAGGTGGGCGGCCTGGTTCCGGCCTGGGTGGCGTAGTAGAATTTCAACCGGCCGCGGCCCACATAGGGCGGCGGGTGGGCCTCCAGCGCCCGGGACAGGACCTGGTTCACCTGGCTGGTGGGAAAACGGGAATCGAACTGGGCGAAGACCTTATCCACCAGTCCGAAGATCTGATTGACCCTGAGCCCGGTCAGGGCCGAGGCGGTCAGGACCGGGGCGAAAGCCAGGAAGTTCATCTTCAACTCGAGGTCGGCTTTCAGCTTTTTCCCCGCGGCGGACTTGTCCTTGACCGCGTCCCATTTATTGACCACCAGTATTACGCCCCGGCCCTGTTCCAAGGCGTACCCGGCCACGTGAGCGTCCTGGTCGGTGATCCCCTCCAAAGCGTCCGTCAGGATCAGGGCCACGTCGCATCGTTCCAGGCTGCGCAGGGCCCGCATCACCGAATACTTTTCCAGCTTGAGCGAGACGCGGCCCCGGCGCCTGATGCCGGCCGTGTCCACCAGCAGGTAACGCCGGCCCTGGTGTTCGATCAGGGCGTCCACGGGATCGCGGGTGGTCCCGGGCGCCTCGGTCACCAGGGCCCGCTCCTCGCCGATCAGCCGGTTGAGCAGCGAGGACTTGCCCACGTTGGGCCGGCCGATCACCGCTATCCGGATCAGACCTTCCGCCGCTGCTTCGGCCTCGACCGGGGGCAGGAGTTCAGCCAGGCATTCCACCAGACCCCGAATCCCGTGGCCGTGGGCCGCGCTCAAGGGCAGCACCGGTTCCACGCCCAGTTCGTAGAAATCGGACAGGGCCGCTTCCTTCTCCGGACCGTCTATCTTGTTCACGGCCAGGATAAACGGCTTGTGCGACCGCCGCAGGACGTCGAGCAGTTCCCGGTCATGGGGATTGAGGCCTTCCCGGCCGTCGGCCAGTACCAGAATAAGATCGGCTTCCTCGAGGGCCAAAAGGGTCTGACGCCGGACCTGGGCCATGATGCCCTGCTTTACTTCCAGGTCGAAACCGCCCGTGTCCACCAAGGTGGCCGACTTTCCGCCCAGTTCCACCCGGGCGTAGTTACGGTCCCGGGTCACGCCCGGTTGGTCGTCCACGATGGCCTTGGCGTATCCCACCAGGCGGTTGAACAGGGTGGACTTGCCCACGTTGGGTCGGCCCACGATGGCGATGACGCCGCTCAATTCCCGACTCCTAGCGACAGCTCGATTTCCGAAACCAGGTTCCGCAGCCTGGGCAGGAAGTCGAAGCCTTCGCCGGCCAGAAGCCGTCGCAGGTTCCCGACGGCCGGAAGGATGTAGGCGGCGAAATGGGGCTTGCCCTTCACTCTGGTCAAATGGCCGAACGCGCCCAGGGCCTGCAGTAGCCGGCAGGTCGCCAAAAAAGGGAAGGATCGCCGGAAAGATTCGGCCCCGAAACCGCCGGGAGTCGCCTCCCGCCTCAAAGTTATATAATGATCCGTCAGCCGGTCTCTCAGGTCTTCAGCTATCGGGACGTATGGGTCGTACACCAGGCTGGCCAGGTCGTAGCCCGGCGGGCCCAGGCGCGCCCCCTGGAAATCGATGAGCCGCGGCCGGCCGTTCTTGACCATGACGTTGCGCGACTGAAAATCCCGGTGCATCAAACCTCTCTCCGGTCCGGCCAGGGCCGCGTCGGCCAGGGCCTCGAACTCCCCGGCCATATCCGCCGCCTCGATCGTCCGTCCCAGGTACCCGGACACAAAAGCTCTCAGAAAATAGCCCGTCTCCCGGTCCAAGATCAACCCTTTGTTGTACCTCCTGGTTTGATGGCACCATTCCGGGTCAAACCCGTTCCATCCCCGCTGGTGCAACCCGGCCATGATCTCGACCACCGGCCGATAGAGGCGCTCCTTTTCCGCCATCGTGGCCCGGCCGGCCAGGTCCTGGAGGGCAATCGAACCCAGGTCCTCGATCAGAAACAGCCCCAGGTCTTGATCCGCGGCCAGGAATTCGGGCCCCCATTGCCCCAACCGCCACAGGTGCCGGCCGATGGCCTCGTAAGCCCGGTTTTCCTCCCGGTCCGGACCGATGACCAGGACCGCGGTTTCGGCTCCGGCGCTTACCCGGAAAAAGGCCCGGTCCGAACCGCCGCCGGCCAGGGGCGTAATCATGGAAGCGGACGGATCGGTCCGGGACGAGGGCCAGTGTTCGTCCAGAAACCTCAGCCCGGCTTCATTCAAGGCCGGATGGCCGGGAGGTTCAATAGCCACTAGAACATCACCTCAGATCACCGCGCCCGAAATTATGTCGCTCTTGGCCCTGGCCCCGTCCGTCAGGACCGAGTCTCGGACCCGCACTCCGGCCTTGACCGAGGCCCCGGGCCATAAAATCGAATTCTCCACCACCGCTCCGTCTTCCACCACCGCGCCAGGCCCCAGGCAAGCCCAGCCGTTGACCCTGGCCCCCGGACTGATCGAGGCCGAAGGATCGGCCACCAGGTTATCCGTCCGGCTGGACAAGAGATCGGCGTGCAGCCGTAAATAATCCTTCAGGGTTCCGGCGTCCCACCAAGCCAGCTCGTCGGCCACATAGGCTCGAATCAGGCCGCCCTCGCCGACGATCCTCTGGTACGCGGCGATTATGTCGCTCCGTCCCGGAGGCAGCCAGGACAGCACTTCCGGCTCGACCACGTGCACGCCGGTGAAGGCCAGTCTGCGCCAGGCCAGGCTCCGGCCCGTGGCCAGGGCCCCGGACATCTTGCCGCGAAAGCCCACTATCCATCCGGCCGGGTCCACCGCCACCTGGTTGAAACGGGGATAATCGTGCAGCACCAGCGTGGCCATGGGCCGGTGGGCCATATGGTCCCGCACCACCTGACTTAAATCCAGATCGATCTTGACGTCCGAGTTGATCAATATGAACGGTCCGTCCTTCAGGAAGGCTTCGGCGTTCTTCACCCCTCCGCCCGTGCCCAGGATTTCCGGTTCGCGCAAGGTTCTTATCTTGACGGGCGTTTCCAGCCGGGCCAGATAGGCCTCGAGTTTGTCGGCCAGGTGATGCAGGTTGATCGCGACCTCGGTTATGCCATGATGGGCCAGCAGGTCCAGGACGTGACCGATCAAGGGCTGGTTCAGCAGCGGAAAGAGCGGCTTGGGACGGACCAGGCTCAAGGGCACGGCCCGAACCCCCTGGCCCGCGGCCAGGATCATGGCTTGTTCTATCGTCTGGGCGGACACGTTTTCTCCCCAGGGTTATCAAAAGCCCCCTTACCGGATATTTAGCACAGCCCAGCGGCCGGGCGTTAGCTTATATTACATTGACTCATCGTCCCTGCTGGGGCATATACAGACATCTTCCCTCGAGACCAAGCCGGGAGGAGGCGATGAAAGGGCCGATCAGGATCAAGGGTGAGGCCGCCCGATTGCTTTTATCCTTTCCAGGTTATCCCGGACCAAGGGCCCTCTTGAACGGCCGGCCGCGGGTACGGTCCGGATTTCATCAAGTGAAGCATCCGGTCTCGGGAAGCCGTCATGAATGATTCCGCCCTGAACGAACTGGTCGGCCAAAGGCTGGTGATCGGCTTCGAGGGCCAGGAATTGTCCCCGGACCTCGAGTCGTTGCTCCTGACCGTCCGGCCGGGCGGGATAATTCTCTTCAAGCGCAACGTGGGCGGCGGGCCGAAGCAGACGGCCGGTTTGATCGCCGCCTGCCAGGACTTGGCGCGAAGCGAATTCGGCCGTCCGCTCCTGGTGGCCGTGGACCAGGAAGGCGGCCCGGTCACCCGTCTGGGGCCGCCCTTCACCCAACTCCCCAGCCAGAGGCGGATGGCCCGGACCATGAGCCGCGACCAGGTCCGGGCTCTGGCCGAAACCAGCGGCCGGGAACTGGCCGCCATCGGCGTCAACCTGAACCTGACGCCGGTCTTGGATTTGGCGGCCGAGTCCGCGTCGTCTTTCATGAGCGAAAGGTCCTTCGGGGACGATCCCGGCCTGGCCTCGACCCTGGGTCTGGCCCTGATTGACGGGCACGCCGCGCAAGGGGTCCTGACCTGCGCCAAACACTTCCCCGGCCTGGGTTCGGCCCGGCTGGACCCGCACCATGACCTGCCCACCCTGGAACTACCGGCCGTCAGGTTGGCCGAGCACGACTTCGTTCCTTTTAGGCAAGCCATCAATCACGGCGTGGCCGCGGTCATGACCACCCACGTCCTGGTCCCGGCCCTGGACCCGGCCGGGCCGGCCACTTTTTCCCGTATTATCGCCACGGATATCCTGCGCGACCGTCTGGGTTTCCAGGGTCTGATCCTGACCGACGATCTCGAGATGGGCGCGGTGGTCAAGCATTACCGTCCCGGACCGGCCGCGGTCCTGGCCGCCCGGGCCGGCCACGACCTGTTATTGGTCTGCCGCCGGCCTGACCTGATCCTGGCGGCCCGGGAGGCCCTGTTGGAGGCGGCGGCCCCGGGCGACCTCGCCCGCCGCCGCTGGGAAGAAAGCGCGGAACGCATCGCTTCGGCCCGGGCCCGGATCGAATTCCCTTCGGCCCCGGCCTTAAAGGAGGTATTCGACCTTGCCTGAGTATCGCCACACCTTTCTTTTCGAGCCGGCCCTGTGGGAGGCCCGGGGCGTCTATTACGACGCCCAGGGTCGTAGGTGCCCCTGCGAAGGCCGCACCCTGATCACCCATGAGCCGGACCTGTGGATCAACGACGGGTCGATGAAAATCCTGGCCGAACAACCCCAGGAGTTCCATAACCGGTATGAAGTCGTTCCTTTCGCTCCGGGCCGGGACCATACCACCTGGCGGTCCTATAACCCGGACCTGGCCATTATCCTCGGACGATTCATCATCGTGGAAGACGCCTTCATTTCGCCCTGGCAATCGGAAGACGGCGGGTTCTGGGGCACCGAGTTCCTGGTGCAGGTCGGCCTCCGGGAATATCGGAGTCGGGGGTACGCCTTCAAGGGTGAACAAAAGCTTTCGGCCTGGGCCGTTCAACTGCTAAGACGAGGTTGATTTTCCGAGGATCAGGCGCCACGCCCCGGGGCGGCCGGAATCCGCCGCTCCAGATATTCCTCCAGCCTGGCCAGGGACGCCGGCATGTCTTTCCTGCCGAAACCGATCCTGAAGTTGCCGGCGTATTCCGGGCCGTAGACCTCGCCCGGTAGGAGCAGCACGCCGGCGCCCTCGATCGCTTCCCGGCAGAACCGGCCCGCGTCCCCCTCTTTCAAGGAAGGGAAGGCTATGGGTCCGGCCTGGGGAGGTTGCCAGTTGAAGACGTCCCGGCGGCGTCCGAAAAAGGCCTCGAGGCGTTCCAGGTTGATCCGGATGATCTCCCGGTTCCGGTCGATCAGCCGCTCCCGATGCCTCAAGGCCAACGCGGCCAGATATTCGCCTGGGCCGGAGGCGCAGATGGTGGTGTAATCCTTGAAGGCGGCCATCCGGTCCAGCAACTCCCGGTTCCGGGTGGCGATCCAGCCGAGGCGCAGTCCGGCCAGGCCGAAGCTCTTGGACATGACGCCCAGGGAAACGGCGGTTTCGTTGAGGTCGCAGAAGGCCGGCGGCCGGGACCCGGGCTCGTACTCGAGGCAGCGATAAACCTCGTCGGAAAAGACGACGAAGCCCCGCTCCCGGGACAGGCGGTTCAATTCCACCAGAACCCGGCCGGGAATCAAGGCGCCCGTCGGGTTATGCGGGCTGTTTATGATCACCAGCCGGGTTTCCGGCCGCAGCAGCGCCTCCAGATCGTCCAACCGCAACTGCCAGCCCGTTTCTTCCCGGGCCGCCCATTTCACGGTCCGGCAGCCCAGGCCGGCCGCCACCTCGAACAGGGACTGATAGCAGGGCCAATGGACCACGGCCTGATCGCCCGATTCGAGGGCCACGTTCATCAGGATGAAGATGGCTTCCTCGGCGCCGCTGAATATCAGCACCTGGTCGGGCCGGATGTCCTGGTACAAGGAAGCCACGGCCCGCCGCAGCTCCAGCCCGCCGGCGGCCTCGGTGTAGCCTAATCTCAGATTCAGAAATCCTTCGGCCGCGTCCGGCTCCAAGGCCAGAAGCTCGGTTATGGTCCAGGTCTCGCAGTCGGAGCAGCACAATAAACGCGGCGCAGTGAACTCGTGTCGGGCGAAGTATCTTTCCAGTAGGAACTCGGGCAGACGCAAGGGCTGAGCCTCCTTTTTGAGCGGGTATCGACCTCCGGGCGGGTCGAACTCTATTCTACGGCCCGAGGCGCAAGGCGGCCAAGGAAAAAGGAAAGACGGCCGGGTGAACTCCGGCGTTTACAAGTCTAGGCCGGATCAGATAGGATAGGGACGCGGGGAGGCGGATATTATCAGCCGGCAATATAAAGTCAGGGGTGAGGGGATGAAACGAATAGGGAGGCCGATCCTTTTGGCCGCGATCATGGCCTTGATGCTGGGCCTGGGAGCCGGTCCGGCTGGCGCCCAAACCAATTTCTTTTCCGTCCAGGTCAGCGCGCACAAGGACGCCAAGAGCGCGGCCAAGGACGTGGCCGCTTTCAAGGCCAAGGGCCTCGAGGCCTTTTCCCGTTATGAGTCCGCGGGCGAAAAAGGCAAGTGGCATCGGGTTTACGTGGGCCGGTTCGCTTCCAAGAAGGAGGCGGGCAACCTGGCCAAGAAACTCAAGGCCGACGGCTTGATCACCGATTACGCGGTCAGGGCCGTGGAGGCCGCGGCCGGGCCGCCGGTCGCTCCGGGTCAGGCCGTCACCGAGGCGCCGGCCGCCGAAGCCCTCCAACCCGGAACCAAGGTCGAGACCGAGGTGGTCAACGCGCCGGCCGGCTGGGAGATCATCGTGGACCTGTCCGGCTCGATCAGCGACGATTACCGCTGCGGCGGACATTCCAAGCACGAGGCCATCTTCTCCATCTTGAAGAAGATGAACACCATGATTCCGGAGCACCCCTACCAGTCGGCCCTGCGTCGCTTCGGGTACCGGCGGGCCCTTACCCGGGAGCATTACACCAACCTGGTCCAACCGCTCAAACCCTACCAGCGGACCGAGTTCAACCTGGCCATTGACGACCTGGCGCCTTCGGACGCCATTTCACCCCTGGGCTGGGCCATCGCCGCCTCGGAGGCCGAAATGGACCAGGTTCAAGGCCGGAAAGCCTTGATCATCATGTCCGATTTCAAGGAAAACGCCGACTTCGGCGATCCGCTTGGCCGGACCGAGGCCTTGAGGAAAAAGTTCGGTCCGGACCTGTGCGTCTATTCGATCAGCGTGGCTCTCGAGGCTAACGAGACCACCCTGGCCCAGAACGTGGCCGAGGCCGGGGGCTGCGGCAAGTACTACGACGGCTGCCGATTGCTGGGCGATCAGGCCTATTTCGAGGCCATGATCCGGGAGATATTCGGCCTGCCCAAGGAAAAGGAAGTCAAGGTGGTGGCCCCCTGCCCGGACGCGGACGGAGATGGCGTCTGCGACGACAAGGACCGCTGTCCCGACACGCCCAAGGGAGCGCCGGTGGATGAACGGGGCTGCTGGATCGCGGCCTTCGCCCAGTTCTTC
Source organism: Thermodesulfobacteriota bacterium (assembly GCA_040755515.1). Taxonomy (GTDB): domain Bacteria; phylum Desulfobacterota; class Desulfarculia; order Adiutricales; family JAGVGV01; genus JBFMAW01. The sequence continues at coordinate 149,633 of JBFMAW010000017.1, forward strand.
GATTTCAACAAGGCCGAAGTAAAGAAAAAGTTTCTGCCGCGACTCGAGGCCGCGGCCGAGATCATCAACGCCAACCCGCAGATCAAAAAGGTGACCATCGCCGGCCACACCGACAACGTGGGCGGCGACCAGTTCAACCAGAAACTCGGACTCAAACGGGCCGAGGCGGTCCGGGAGGTGTTGACGCGCTATGGCGTAAACAAGGACCGACTGGCGGTCAAATCCTTTGGCGAGAAACAGCCCGTGGCCGACAACAAGACCAAGGAAGGCCGGGCCAAGAACAGGCGCGTCGAGTTCCACGTGGGCGACGCGCCGGCGCGGTGACGGAGGCCTGATTTGAGCGACCGTCTGGCCGTGCTGATCCTGGCCGCCGGAAAAGGCACCAGGATGAAATCCGACCTGGTCAAGGTGCTCCATCCCCTGATGGGCCAGCCCATGCTGGCCCACGTCCTCAATTCGGCCTGGTACCTGAACCCGGATCGGCTGGTGGTCGTGGTCGGCCACCAGGCCGAAAAGGTGGAAGCCGCCTTTTCCTCGGACAACCTCGTCTTTGTCCGGCAGGACCGACAACTCGGCACCGGACACGCCGTGGCCGCGGCCCGGGAGGCTTTGGCCGGTTTCCAGGGCACGGTCCTGATCCTGTCCGGCGACGTGCCCCTGCTCTCGCCTCAGACCATGGTTGACTTCCTGTCGGCCCATTTCCAGAGCCGGGTGCCGCTGTCGGTTTTGACCGTGGAACTGGAGAATCCGGCCGCGTACGGCCGGATCATTCGCGACGAGGAAGGCCGGCTGTGGCGCATCGTCGAGGCCCGGGACGCTTCGCCGGAAGAGTTGGCCGTGCGGGAGATCAACACCGGCATCTACGCGGCCGAGGCCGGCTTCCTGTTCGAAGCCGTGGCCGGCCTGGTTCCGGAGAACGACCAGAAGGAGTATTATTTGACCGACGTGGTGGCCGCGGCCAATGATAAAGGCCTGCCTGTGGCGGCCATCATCTGCCCAGACCCGGAAGAGGTCAGGGGCATCAACGACCGGCTGGACCTGGCCCGGGCCGTGGCCTGCCTGCGCGCCAGGACCAACCAGGCCTGGATGCTGGCCGGCGTGACCATGATAGACCCCGGTTCGGTTTATATCGAAACCACGGTCAAGCTGGCGCCGGACGTGACCCTTTGGCCCGGCGTCACGCTGCTGGGCCGGACCAGGATAGGACCGGGAACGACGATCGGACCGGACTGTTGGCTGTCCGACGCCTCGGTCGGCGCCAGGGTGGTGATCAAAAAGGGCTCGGTGGCGGAAGGGGTGGAACTGCCGGACGGCGCGGTCCTGGGTCCCCTGGCCGTCCTCGGCCCGCCGGATAAAAGGAGTTGAAACCATGTGCGGCATAGTGGGTTACGTGGGCCATCGGGACGCGGTGGCCATTCTCATCGGCGGGCTGGAAAGGCTCGAGTACCGCGGCTATGATTCGGCCGGGCTGGCCTTGCTCAACCAGGGCGAAGTCCACATTCGACGCCGGGAAGGCAAGTTGACCAGGCTCAAGGAACTGGTGGCGGAAAAACCCCTGTCCGGTTCGGCCGGCCTGGGCCACACCCGCTGGGCCACCCACGGCCGCCCCACCGAGACCAACGCCCATCCCCATATGTATGGCGACGTGGCCGTGGTCCACAACGGCATCATCGAGAATTACCTCGAACTGAAAAAGGAACTGATCCGGGCCGGGCATGAATTCAGTTCCGAGACCGACACCGAGGTCCTGTCCCACCTCATCGAGTTCCATGGCCGGCAGGGCGCCTCTTTCGAGGAGGCGGTCCGGCTGGCCCTGGCCAGGGTGCGCGGGTCTTTCGCCCTGGGCATCCTGCACCGCCGCTGGCCCGAGACCCTGATCGGCGCCCGCCGCGAAAGCCCGCTCATCGTGGGTTACGGTGAAGGCGAAGCCTTCCTGGCCTCGGACGTGCCGGCCCTGCTCGAACACACCCGCCGGGTCAGCTACATGGACGACGGCGAAATAGCCGTGGTCAGTCCCGGCCGGGTGAAGTTCCTGACCCTCGAGGGCCAAACGGTGGACAAACAGGTTCACCAGGTGCTTTGGGACCCCATCATGGCCCAGAAGGCCGGGTACAAACATTTCATGCAAAAGGAAATCTTCGAGCAGCCCCGGGCCGTGATCGACACCTTCCGCGGCCGCGTCTCGCCCGACCAGGGCCGCGTCGTCCTGCCGGACCTGCCTTTCACCGCCGAAGAGATAAAGTCGTGGAACAAGGTCTTCATCGTGGCCTGCGGCACTTCCTATCACGCCGGTCTGGTGGGCAAGTTCATGATCGAGGAGTTGGCGCGGATGCCGGTCGAGGTGGACCTGGGCAGCGAATTCAGGTATCGGGACCCGATCCTGGACGAAAAAACCTTGCTGGTGCTCATATCCCAGTCCGGCGAAACGGCCGACACCCTGGCGGCCATGCGCGAAGGCAAGGCCAAGGGCGGCCGGACCCTGGCCATCTGCAACGTGGTGGGCTCGTCCCTGTCCCGGGCCGTCGAGGGGGTTATCTACACCCAGGCCGGCCCGGAGATAGGCGTGGCCTCGACCAAGGCCTTCACCACCCAACTCACCTGTCTGTACCTGCTGGCCATGTTCCTGGCCGAAGCCCGGGGCCTGCTCCCGTTGGAAAAAGGCCGGACCCTGGTCGAGGAACTCATGCACCTGCCCAGCCTCATGGAAGAGGCCCTGGAAGAGGAGGCCATGATCAAACTGGTGGGGAAGCGCTACTTCCAGGCGGGCGACTTCCTGTACCTGGCCCGGGGCATCAACTACCCTCTGGCCCTCGAGGGCGCGCTCAAGCTCAAGGAGATATCCTATATCCACGCCGAGGGGTACCCGGCTGGCGAGATGAAGCACGGCCCCATCGCCCTCATTGACGAACACCTGCCGGTGGTGGTCTGCGCGCCCTCGGGCCGGACCATGGAAAAGACCCTGGGCAACATCGAGGAAGTCAAGGCCCGCTCCGGCCCGGTCATCGCCATCACGGAGCAGGACAACGATCAGGCCCAGGCCAAGGCCGACCAGGTGATCTACATTCCCAAGACCAGCGAACTGCTTATGCCCATCGTCCTGGCCCTGCCGCTCCAGCTTCTGGCCTACCACGTCGCCGTCATGCGCGGCACGGACGTGGACCAGCCCCGCAACCTGGCCAAGAGCGTGACGGTGGAGTGAGGGAGGAGTTCTTTTTGAAATAAAGCTGGATACGAGGTCCCGGGGCGTCAATCTGTTTGTTCGAGCCGTTTGCGCGCCGGTTTGACCTGATAAAGGGCTTCATCCTCCCGGACTTCGGTCCGGTGATCCAGATAATCAACGCACTCGAAGCGCAACTCCGCCTGCGAGAACAATCCTGTACTCTCCGCCTTCAGATAGCGCGCCGTCTGCCGGCAGTAGTCCGGATCAATCTCGACGCCTATGCTGTTCCTATCATTCTTCAGGGCGGTCACGATCGAGGTCTTTATAATTCCTTGACCTGTCCGCCTCGAATCGGTAACGCTATCGGCCGAAACATCATATCAAGGCGGCCGGCTAGGTCCGGCCGATCAAGGAGGCGCCTATGGCGGGAAAGATATCCGGCCTTATCGGCCGGGGCCAGGGTGAAGAGGAAGTCCAGACGCCGGCCAAAGGTTTTTCGGCCCGTCTGCGGTTCATGGGCCGAAGGTCCCTGGTGCTGACGGTGCTGGTGGCCATGGTCGGGCTCATGATCCTGAGTTCCATGATGGTCTACGTCCGGCCCAACGAATACGGGATCAAGGTGGTCAAGATCGGCGCCCGGCGCGGAGTCCAGGAAAAGGTCTACACGGCCGGTCTTCATTTCGTGATGCCTTTCGGTATCCACCAGATGCATCGCCTGCCGCGTGATATCCGGGTGCTGGAAATGAGCAATACCCCCCAGACCGCGGCTAAAAGCGCCCGGGTGGAAAAGGCGGCCCACATCCAGACTTCGGACGGCTTCTTCGTCAGCGTGGACGTCTCCATCCTCTACCACATCCAGGACCCCCTCAAGGTCTTCACCTTGATCGGGCCGGGCCGGCTATACGAGGACAACGGCATCATTCCCAAGACCGAACCGGTGCTGAAAGAGACCCTGGGCGAGCTCACCACCGAGGAGTTCTACAACAGCAAGCTCAGGGTCGAGAAGATGCTGGCCGCCCGGACCAAGCTCAACGAGGAGCTCAATCCCAAGGGAGTCAAGGTGGATCACGTCCTGATCAGATATTTCCACTACAGCGACGAGATTCAGAAGAACATCGAGGAGAAGAAGCTCAAGGACCAGATGGTGTTCAAGAACCAGGCCGAAGCCCGGGCCGCGTCCGAATACGCTGATCTGGAGAAGACCATCAAGGAAGGCGAAATGCACGTCGCGGTCAAGCTGACTGAAGGCAAGGCCTACATAACCAAGCGGCGGGCCGAGAAAGACCTGTACGTCCGGTCCATGCGGGCCAAGGCCGATCTGCTGATTCAACTGGCCGAAGCCCGCAAGACCAAGCTGCGCAACGACGCGTACCAGGTCAAAGGTTCGGATCGCCTGGTGGGCTTGAAGATGGCCGAAGCCCTGAAAGGCCTGGAATTGATTGTCCTGTCCAGCGACGGTCCGAACGGGGTCAATCCCCTGGACCTGGACAGGACCATCCAGCTTTTCGGCGTGAGCCTGGGAGGTGCCAAATGAAAAAGCTGACGGCTCTGCTGGCCCTGATCCTGCTGGGTTTCTCGACCACCGGCTGCATCATGAAATCCACCGGCGCCACCGAGGTGGGCGTGCGGACCAAGAAACTGGCCATTTTCGGGGAATCCGGCGTCGAGGACCGCATCTATCCTCCGGGCTCGACCTACTTCTTCCTGCCCTTTGTCAACGACTGGCACACCTTCGACACCAAGCTGCAGAACCTGGAAATGACCGCGGACGTCAAGCGCGGCGACCGCGCGTCCAGGGACGATCTTCTCTTCAAGACCGTGGACGGCAACGATATCAGCCTGGACGTGATCGTGGCCTATCGTCTTGACCCGCAAAAGGCGCCGTACGTCCTGCAGAACGTGGCCGAGAACGACCAGCAGCTCAGGGAAAAGGTGATCCGGACCGTCAGCCGCAGCCTGCCCCGGGACATATTCGGCGAACTGAAGACCGAGGAGTTCTACGTGGCCGACCTGCGTCAGGCCAAGGCGGAGAAGGCCCGGCAGAGACTGCAGGAAGTCCTGAAGCCCATGGGGCTGATAGTCGAGCGGGTTCTGCCCAAGGACTATCGCTTCAATCCGGCCTACCAGAAAGCCATCGAGGGTAAGAAAGTGGCTGACCAGCAGGCCGAGAAGAACAAGTCCGCCACCCGGGCCGCGGTCGAGGAATTCCGGCGCAAGGTCGAGGAGGCCAAGGGCGAGGTCAACAAGATGGTGGCCCAGGCCAACGGCGAATACGACCAGGCCAAGATCGAGGCCGACGCGTACTACGAGCGGCAGCGCCGCATCGCCGAGGCCATTCAGGTCGAGGGCGAAGCCGAGGCCGAGGGCATCGCCAAACTCAATGCGGCCCTGGCCGAGGCGGGCGGCGAGGTCATGGTCAGGATGAGGATGTCCGAGGCCCTGCAGGGAAAGAGGATCATGGTCCTGCCCCTGGCCGAAGGCGGCTTTAACCTCAAGACCACCAACATCAACGAGCTGATCGAGGCGTTGACCTCCAAAGGGGGAAGCGGGGGCGGCAAGAAGTAGGGAGGGCGCACCGCTGTGCGCCCCCTAGAGATACCGCCCGGGCGGCCACGGGGATGGGCGCACGGCTGTGCGCCCCTAGTGCGCCTGCGGGCGCACACGAACAGGGAGGTGCAAGTCCTCTCCAGACATTCGCACTCCGGTCTGTATCCGAGGGAAACTGCGTCACCGCGAGGTGGGGTGG
>JBFMAW010000018.1:0-145935 GCA_040755515.1 Thermodesulfobacteriota bacterium
GCCCTGGCCTGTCAATCCGCTCGGCGGTGAACCACCAACCGGAGAGCCGTATGCGGGAGAACCGCACGTACGGTTCGGAGGGAGGGGGGACCGGGTACTCAACCGGTCCTCCCTACCCCTATCAGGAAGGATTGAAACATCGCGATTTTGTAGGGGCGCACTGCGTGCGCCCGATCGCCACCATTACGCGCCCTCCGCGATGTATAGTCCGCCCTGGCCGGCGCCGGGGAAGCCGCCGAAGCGGGTCGAGTTGTTGTTGTTCCGGCAGGCGGTCAGGGTATGATCGCAGACCGCGGCCGGACCGGTATAGCCGCAGCGGGAATCCTTGAAGCGGTAACGACAGTGGTTCTTGAGGATGCGGCCCTGGGGCACCCGCATGTCCCAGGGATTGCCGGCGCTCAGGACAAAGGTGGCCCAGACCGAATCGGTCAGGGGCTGCCTGAGCTCGAAGTCATGGACGACTTCGGGATCGTCGCTAGCCAGGTTCAGGGAATTGACCACGTAGATGCTGGCCTCGATCGGGCTGAAGCCGTAGTTCTTGCACCAGGTGTCATAGGCCTGGAGATAGGCTTCGATGGCCCGGCTGACGTTGCTGATCCGGACCGAGACCCGGGGGACTTCGCTCTTGCTGGTTTCGGTGAGTTCTTCGATCTGGAAGGGCCAGGCCACCCAGGTCTGGCCGCGCCAGGTCATATCGTCGGCGTCGGCGACCACGCGGATGGTTTCCGAGGCGCCGGGAATGGTGACTTCGAGGGCCAGCAGGAACAGGGAGCCCGCGGCCAGCTTGTTCTTTTCGGCGATGGCGGTGGAGGAGAGAGTCAGCACGATCAGAGTTCCTCGATGGTTATTTCGATGTCGCCTCGCAGCGAGGCATTCAGGCGCTTGTGGCGCAGCGAATCGCCGGAAAAGCGCACGGTATAGACCACATCCGAAACGTTATGGGTCCAGGTAAAGGAAATACCCTGGTTGGCCAGGAAGAAGGTTTCCAGGCTGTCGTAATCGGCGTTCTCGAGGGCATTCCATTTCAGGGTAAAGCGCCGCCGGGCCCGGGAAACCGCCGGCCGGGATTGGACGTAATTGCCCTCGAAATCGGTGCGCACCTGGGGCAGATAAAGTTCCTCGGAGATATCGTCCGGGGCCAGAATGTCGGGAAAGGCGGCCATTAGACCCTCACCCTAACCCTCTCCCAGTCGTTCGACCCAGAGGTCGTTCGACCTGGAGGTCGTTCGACCTGGAGGCTCTCGACAGGCTCACGACAGGCTCACGACGGGGGGGAGAGGGGATAATATGACCAGTTTTCATATCAGCCGCCGAACAGCCTGGTGCGGAGGCCGTATTGATCGTATTCGAGGGCTTCGAGCCAGGCGGTGACGATCAGTTCCTTGCCGTCGAAACGGGTCTGTTGGCGCGCGACATTGATGGGCGCGCCGTTTTCGTTGATGACATTGAAAGTGACGTTGGGCGCGCCGGCTTGGGCCTGGACGCCTAAATCTCCGCCGGGCATCCGGGTCAGGGGCATGATGGCTTCGGGGCCGGCTTCGCCCATGAGCCCGAGGCCTCGGGCGAACTTGAAGAACGTGGGCTTGTCCACCACGCCGCCCTGGCCGAAGGGGATCAGCCGGCCGCCGGAGCTGAACACGTTGCCCTGGGCCGACCAGAGATTCATCAAGGCGCTTGAGAGCGGCCTGGTGACGGCCTGCTGCACGGCGATCCGGGCCAGGTCGGCGATGATCGAGTTGACCAGGTCTTCGAATTCGAGCTCGCCGGTGGTGACGAAGTTGACCAGGGCGTCTTCCATGCCCTGGAAGGTCGTCTTGACCACGGTTTCGACCTGGTTGGCCCAGTTGCCGGATTCGTCGGCCAGGTCCTTGAGGGCGCGGGCCGCGCCGTCCTTGGCTTCCCGGGAATAACGCAGCCGGGCTTCGGCGATGGACCGTTCAGTCCATTGGTCCACCAGGGCCTTATCGTTATTGGCCTTGATGAATTCGTCGCGCTCCTTGTAGATACGCAGCAGCGCGGCCTGGAACTGGTCGTTATTCGCTTCGGCCATTGCGATGTCGAACTGGCGTTTTTGTTCTTCCTGTTCCTGTTTGGCTTTGAACTGCTCGACATCGAGGCGGATGAGGTCCCGTTTGTTCTGCTGTTCCTGGCGGAAGATGTCGTTGGCGATGGCCAGTCGTCGCGAGGCATCCGGTTCGGTCGCGGCCTGGGCTTGCAGCATGGCGATTTCGTCCTGGGCACGCTGGATGATCAGGGCTCGGCGTTGTTCGAGATATTCGGTCAGGCCGAGCAAGTCCTTGTCGCGCAGGGCCTGGAGTTCGGCCAATTCGGTTTCGGCCGTCTCGCGGGTATAGCGCCAGGAATTGGATAGCCCGGAGCGTAATGATTCAGCGACGGAACGAAAATAGAGTAGCCGGTTTTCAGCCGCTTTTAGGGATTCCAGCCCCTGGGTTTTGGCTTTGACGATAAGTTCATAGGTGGCGGACTTGGGCATTATCCGACTCCAGCGCCAAGAAGATATTCATGAATTTGTCGGCCGATTTCCGACCAATCTTCGTTTTGGATCATAAGGAATGGCCGGGCAGAGATATCGCCCCAAGGGATGGGTCGCAGGCGTATTCGGCTGTTACGCCTCCAGTTGCCCTGCCGGTCCAAACGCGCGCCGGAACGTGTGAGTTCCTTTTTAAGCATGCGTGAGGTTTTACCGCCTACGATGAACGGGACGAACCCGAAAGAGCCTTTTTTAGCGCCGAACTGATGGGTCGAGGCGTAGATTTTGTTTGTGCCGACCACAACGCGGTCGGGGAATATCCGGGAATGGATGGAATTCTGCAACTGCCCACTGTCGACCAATATTTTACCCGGCCATTTTTTCTTTTTCAGACGACGACGGATAGTGCTCAGCTTGAGTCCTTCCCATAGCGTTGGCCGACCGCCGGCCTCGAAATTGCGGAAGACCGAGGTCCGGATCAGATCACCGAGGCGACGCATAAGCGGAGTCAGATCACCGAACCTGGCCTGGAGGGGGGCCAGGAGGCTTATGTCATCGCGGTCATTGACTTGAACTTCAAGGATTACGCCGGCCATAGCCCTTGGCCATACAAACTTAGATCTGCTTCATCAGTCCACGAACCGTAAGCAGGGGACGATCTGCCGGAATATGCCTGGTACCCTGGCAAAGCTGTAGCAATTTTGTATGCATACAAGGATTATCTTTTCCTCGCTTTTTTGAGCGGTCTGGTGACGCCCAGGCGGGCGGCCAGGGCCGGTGCATCGGAGGCCGGCATACCTCCGGACCCTGGCGGACCGCCGGCGCCGCGGACGCCGTCGGCCATGAATTTTTTCCAGGATTTCTGATCGGCCTGGGCCAGTCGTCCGGCCAGGGCCATGTCTCTCAGCGTTTCCATCCGCGTTTCGTCCAGGACCGCGACGGCGGTCAGGAAGAAGGACCAGCCGTAGTCCCAGGTTCCGGGGCCGTGGCCGGATTGAACGAGGCGGCAGACAGCCCGGTCAAGTCCAGCAAGAAGGCCGCCTTCAGGCCGTTCAGCAGGTCCTTCAGGCCCAGGGTCTCGGCCCCGGCGAAAAAATCCGCGTTGACCTCGAGGACGGTTTCCCAGAGGAGCTTGAGGTCGCCGGGGTACAGATCGAGGAGCTGGTCCATCGTCAGGTCCGGGCAGACCTTGGGCAGCAGGGTCTCGAGGGATTTGGCGAAGCCGGCCAGGGTGGCGTCGGGCTGTTCGGCCTTGGCCCAGAGATCGCGGATATCGCGCACCCGGAGCTCCTGGACAATGACCTGGCGGTTATCGAGTTCGATGGTTTTGGACTTGCGCATGGAGCCTCCTTAATTACCCTCACCCTTCCCCTCTCCCAGTCGTTCGACCCAGAGGCTCACGACGGGGGGGAGAGGGGAAGTCCCGCGAAACGCGGGATGCGCCCCTACAAATGCACGAATGGCGCGGCATTCCAGTCATCACGGCGCGGTGGTCGTGGTCGTGCTGGTCGTGGTCGATGTCGTCGTGGTGGTCAGCCACCGCCAGTCGAACTGGGGGCTCGAAGCGTGGCCGGTTTCGTCGGCCAGGCCTTCGCCGGAGAAGGATAGCTTGATGTATTCGTCGCCGATCAGGCTCAAAGCGCCGTTGGGCGAGAGTTTGAGCCGCCAGCATTCGACGCTGTAGTTGGGGCCGGAGGCGTTGGCCGAGACGAACTTGACCGCCCATTCCGCGTCTACGTTCTGGTTGGCCCGGATGATCGAGTTGGCGGTCAGGGTGCCCTTGAGGAACTTGACCATGTTCTGGACGCCCAACTCGTCCAGATCGAAATTGATTTTGTACCCGGATTCGAGGACGAACAGCTTGTCCTTCTGCTTCACGGCGGTCCGGTAGGAGTAGTGATCGAGGCGCTCCTCGGACAGCTCGAGTTGGAAGTTGGTGCAGTTGCCGACGTCCACGTACGTGCCGATGACGCCGTCGGTGTGCGTGGCGATCCAGACGACGCCTCGGCCGAGGGCATAAAGGTCAACGTCGTGCGGAGTATCTATGGGCATGGGAACCTCCCTCGTTCGTTCAAGGGCGCACGGCCTGTCGAGAGTCTCCAGGTCGAACGACTGTGCGCCCCTACAATTACGGGTTAAAAGGGACTTTCATTTCGGCCTCGTACCGGGCCAGGTAAAGGCTTATGCCGGTGGCGGAGACCGCCAGGGCTTCTTCGGACTTGCGGGCCAGGGGCACGGCCCGGCCGTTGACCGTCACGGATTGGCGGTGCAATTTGGTTTTGATTTCCTCGAGGATGGCGTAGATGCCTGGGCTATGGGCGTCGCCCCGGGAGGCGCCGCTGGCGCCGCGGGCGTGCTTGTCGCCGACCAGCAGGGAGACGCTCAAGGCCAGCATGTCCACGCGGTTGTTGACTTCCGAGGCCAGGCCGTCGGCCAGGACGTAGACGCAGGGGAACCGGGCCGTGAGGCGGGCCAGATCGTCGGCGTCGTCGATCTGGCCGGCGTACGCCTCGAGGGTGCGCACGCCGGTCAGGCCGGAGAGGGCGGTCAGGATGGCGTCTTCGAGGGCTTCGAGTTCATGCATCAGTATTTGTCCAGTTCGGTCGAGGTGAAGATTTGGTCTCGGGTTTCGGTTTGGACGCCGCGCGGATAGCTCGACGGCGCGGTCGGGGCCGGCTGGACGCCCAGGGTGATTTTGCCTTCGGCGAATTGTTCGAGCAGGCGGACCGCGGCTTTGCGGCGTTCCCGCCAGGTTTCCGGAATTTCGGACATGACCCTCGAGTACAGGTTATAAACGGCCAGGTCGGCGGAAAGCTTGGCCAGGATGGCCGGGGTCGTGCCCGAAATGGGCAGTTTGACCTGGCCGCCGATGTAGGCGTTGATCTCCTGATCGGCGCGGTCGATGGCTTCCTGGGCCTTGGCCGTATCGAGGGTCCCTGAATCCGCGTCGTCGGTGAGGCGGATCAGGTCAGCCTCGGGAAGGACTTTTATCAGGTCGTCGGTCGTGCAGTAGGACATGGCGTTATTTCCATTCGGGCGCGGCGCGCCGCGCCCCTACAGGGGGATATGGCGCGCCATATCCCCGGTCATTTTCAGACCACCTTGGCGTAGATGACGGCGCCGGGGCGCTGAAGGACCGGCAGGGGCCGGGCTTCGACCTTGATCCAGCGGCCCGGAGGGTCTTCTTCCTCCCAGGAGGCGCTGTAGAACATCACGCCCGCGCCGTTGGCGTCGGTGTTGCCCACGCCGCCCGGGGCCTTATGGTCCACGATGGGCGCGTAGGGCGTATCCACCAGGTCGTCGCAGAGGCCGATCAGGAGGATGCGGTCTTCGTCGATCATGCGCTTGCGGTTGCCTTCCGAGTCGGTAAACGAGGCGTTGTATTCCTCGATCCGGACGCCGGCCAGGAGGCTGATCCGGCCGGTTTCGGCGATCTGGACGCCGCCCTGGTACTTGAGCAGATCGAGGACGGCCGAGTGCGAGAGCAGTGCGTCCATGACGCTCGAACCGACCCAGGCTTCCCAGCCGGTGATGGTGGCGTAGGAATCGTCTTCGATGGTCTTCATGTAGGACCGCAGGCGTTCGACCGGCTTCGATGAGGCATTGGTCCAGAGGTTCGTGCCGGTCAGGGTCGGGGTGTGGGTGGCGGCCATCCCGTAGTCCACCAGGACCGTGGACAGATCGGCGTCATAGATTTGGCCCTTGAGGGCGCCGCAGGCCCAGTATTCCATGGTGCGGTCGACCATGTTGCGCATGTCCCGCTGCTCGATGGCCAGGCGGGTGGCCATGAGTTCGACCTGGGTCTGCTGGCCATAGGCGCGCAGGGCGTTCAGGTCCGAGGCGTGGATGACGCGCTTGTGGGAGAGCCGGGGCGCGGTCATGGTCACGGTCTGGCGGCCGGTTTTGCCGGTGACCGTGGCCGGGGCCACGACCGAGATGTTGCCCAGGAGGCGCTCCGATCCGGTGATGATGTCGAAGGCCAGGCGGTCGGTGGGCTCGAGGTGCTCCTTGGGCTGGAAGTAGCGGTTGTAGATGCGCCGGGCCGGCGCGACCATCTTGTTGACGGCGGCGGTGAGGGCGCGGATTTTGAACAGGTTGTCCATTGTGTCCTCCTTATGGCTACGGCGCGGTGGTCGTCGTGGTCGAGGTGGTTGACGTCGTCGATGTCGTCGACGTGGTAGTGGTCGAACTGGTCGTGGTCGTCGAACTGGTCGTCGAGGTCGTGGTCGTGGTCGAAGTCGCGGTCAGGACGTCTTCGGGCCAGTCTTCGACGATGATGCCGCGGTCCTGCATGGCCACTAAGGCCGTCTTCTGCTGGAGCGTGGTGAAGGCCACGGGCCAGACCAGGTCGTCGGCCCGGTACTTGCCGACGAAGTAGGCCCACACTTCGGTCGCGGCGGCCGCGTCGTTGGCGGCGTCTTCGGCCAGGACGGCGGCGGCGCTGGCCGGAGTCGAGACTTCCTGCCAGGTGCCTTGCGAGATGGAGACCATCTCGAGGACGGCGCCGCGCGAAAGGGCCCCGGCCGCGATCTTGAGGGTGATCTTCTTCATGATCGCCCCTTCCTGGGCCGTGAGCTGGGACTGCTGGGTTTCGGTGGTGGTGGTTACGCCTAAAGTGGCCATCGGTTACCTCCGTTTGTCCTGGTCATTACCGCGTCCGGCGGGATTGACCTTCGAGGCGATGAGTTCGCCTAGTTTTTCGTCGGCCTGGGCTTCGGCGAAAGCGGCGCCGGCGGTGGTTTTGGTGGCGATTTCCTTGAACAAGCCGAGGCCTTCGAGCTTATCGAGGAAGGACAGCAGGACATCGGCGGGCGGCCGCTGCACGGACTGGCCGTTTTCGGAAAAAGCCACGGGCGGCGCAGCATCGAGGCCGGTAAGGAATTCCTTGAGGCCCATGTCCACTAAGGCCGGAGGAATCTTGCCGGACTTGACCCGGGCTTCGATCTGGGCCGCGAGTTCGGCGGCCCGCTGAGCTTTCAGGATTTTGGTTTTTTCCTCGGCGAAAGCGGCTTCGGCCTTGGTTTTAGCGTCGGCTGCGGCCTTGTCGAGGAGCTTCTTGACGTCGGCCTCGGTGAAGAAACCCTCACCCTGACCCTCTCCCAGGGGGAGAGTCGTTCGACCCAGAGGTCGTTCGACCTGGAGGCTCTCGACAGGCTCACGACGGGGGGAAGTCCCGCGAAACGCGGGATGCGCCCCTACAGAGGCCGAATCGGCGCCGTGCAACACAGATAGGGGATTGTTGGATGCGGCGATTTCCTTGGAGAAGCCCATCAGGGCTTTCACGCCGTCCAGGAATTCGGAAAAGGTCTTGAACATGGAAAAACCTCCTGTTTGATTGTGCAGTGGAACAGGCCTCTGGCCTGTTAATCCGGAATTGACAGGCAGGATGCCTGTCCCACTTTCTTGGTATTCGAAAATCGCGGCGCCATCATCGGCGCGAAAGGCTATGTCGGCCAAGCCCTTGACCGCGGGCGGGGCCGCGCCCAGGAAGCCCACGTGGCGCAGGCGGCCGTCCGGATAAAAGCTGGCCGAGCGCTTCTTGAAGCGGCCCTGTTCGACCAGGGCGGCGAATTCGGGGGCGACCTGGTGGAACTTGGCCTCGAGGATAGCCACAGGCTGGAAGCCTGCTCCACTATCCCGGACGGATCGGCGGAGGCCCTGGACCCAGCCCCAGGCAGGGGCATTTTCGGCCGGGTGGCCGATGACCACGGGCGGCTCGTGGGCCGCCGGATCGAACGACGCCAAAGCCGCGTCAATCATGGCGTCGCCGTCGTGGACCCGGCCCGAGGAATCGGTCTGGAGGCCGCCGGAGAAGATAGGAATCCAGTCATCAAAGGCCTTGAAGTTCATACGGCGGCCCCTCCGATCGGTTCGAGATCTGTTTCCATCAGTCGGTAGGCCCTCGAGTAATAAGCGCGGGAAAGCTTGAGACCTTGCCGCACCAGTATCTCGTCCCGTTCGGCCCGATCCTTCCTGATGTCTTCTTCTTCGTAAAAGGCAAAGACGGGCGGTTTGGCCTCGGCGAAGTTGAGCCGGCAAATCCAGGCGAACAGTTGATTGAAGGTCTGGGTTATCAGGCGTTTGTCCTGCTCGATCAGGTCGGCCCTGACTTCCATATGCTCCCGCGCGGCCGCATAAGAGCCGCCCCGGTCCAACTCCGTGGTCAGGGTCTGCCCCAGTATGGCTTTGGATATTTCCCTGTTGGCGGCGGAAATGAGCCTTTCGAAAACTTCGGCGCTGGCCTGCTTGGACTGGGCTTCGGGAAACTCGATCTTCTCGTCGTCGTTGATCACGGCCACGGCATCCTGGACCATTGCCGCCAGTTTTTCCAAGATGGCCGCCCGTTCCGTTTCGCCGGAACCGCGGGGAACCTTGCCCACCACCCAGGGCGAACCGAACTTTTCCGCGAAGATGCTCCAGAATTTGAACCCGCCCCGCTTGAAGGTCACCGGCCAGAAGCAACGGGCCAACAGTCTTTCACCGTAAGGGTTCTGATAAGTGGCGTGGTGTCGAGGCAGAAAGAACTTGCCTTCCGGAACCAACTCGCCTTGCCACAGGTGGTCCCGCGACAGAAAGCGGAGGTTGTTTTCCGGGTCAAAGGCGAACCATTCCGGCGGGCGGCCGATAACCTGGACGGGGCGCCATTTGGCGTCGGTCGAGATGAGCGTCCCGCGCCCCGCGGGATCCCGCGCTTCACGGGATTCCCCTACAGGACCAGTGGACCAGATTACCTCGATCGGCGACAGGCCGAAGAAAGGCGCTTCCAGAATGTCGGAGACGATCTGGTACACATCGAGACCAACCAGGACCGACTGAACCAGCTTATAAGCGGCCTGATCCTTTGCCCCTGGCCCGCCTGGCCGTATTTCCCATTCCCGGGCCAGGGTCCCGGCTTTGCGGGATTGGCAACAGGACCAGACGTGCGCATCGGACATCAGCCGCCGGTACGCGTTAAGACCCTGACCGAGTTTATTCAGAACCGGATCGGGGTCGGGCAGCAGGTTATCTCCGCCCCACCAGTCCAGAGACCTGGACCGGGGGGCGATCAATCGGAGAAGACCGGGCACGGCCTCCAGGAAATCATATTTATCGAACAGGCGGCGCATCATGACCTCGAGGGTCCGGGGTTGAACATCGAAAGATTGATCCAAGTTCAGCGGGCTTCGTCGTCCTTTCCAGGGTCAAAAGGCTTTCAATTCGGCTCGCATAATCCGGCCCGACCGGGACATGATGATCGGCGTGACCGGCGGTTCGACCGCCGCATGAACGGCCAGGGCCAGGGCCCAAAACCTGTCGGCATGGCCGTCCGGGGTTCTCTCGGCGTCGAACCTGATGTTACCGGCCGAAGTGATGCTCCTTCGGACCGAGTGCAGGTCTTCCCGCAGGTCCCGGTCAGCGGGAAGACGTATCAGACGGTCTTCGAACTTGCGTCTCAGAGTCAGGGCCAGGTCTTGTTTGACCGGGTTGGTGAAAAGAACGCCTTCCACTCGATACCGGCCGTGCCTGGCCTTGGCCTCCTCGACGGCGCGCTCGCCCAGGCCGGTCTGGTCCAGGCAGACCCGCCGCGGTTTATAACGGTCCATCAAGCGGTCCAGTTCCGCGTCCTGTTCGGCAAAGCTGGTTTTAGACAAAACGACCTGTTCCCTTGACCAGAGGACGTCGCCCACCTGTTCCAGCAGGCAGTACACGGTCAGGTCCCGCCGGCGGCCCAGGTCGGCGCCTAGGTAGAAAGGTCCGGGTCCGGCCATTTCGGGCCGGCCGGCCATTTCGTTTTCGACGGCGGCGATCAAATCGTAGGTCAGGAAAGCCGTGGCCTCGTCCAGGAACCGGCATTCGTATTCCTGGGCCCAGATATCAGGATCGGGCGTGCCGGCGCGCAAGGCCTCGACGTCCACTTCCAGGCCCTGCCGGCGGGCCTCATGCACGTCCACCCGATGGCGGGACCAGAGGTCGCCGCCGTGTTGCCAGATTTGATGGAACATGTTTTGCCGGCCGTTGGGCGTGGAGATGACGCGAAGGGCGTAGCCCCGGGTGGTGATGGGGAAGACCGCGGCCCAGATTTTGGCCGAATGCTGATGAAAGGCGAATTCGTCCAAAAACACGTGGCCGGTAAAGCCGCGGATGGTGTCGGGGTTGGCGGGCAGGGAGACGAGGCGGGAGCCGTTGACCAGCCTGAGTTCCTCGGAGGTCTGGCGGGCCACCACGTCCGGGGCTACGCCGATTTTCAGGGCTTCGGCCCAAATTTTCACTTTTTCCAAAAGCTCGTGACTCTGACGCTGGGACGCGGAAACCAGCAACACGGCCGTCTTGGGCCGGGCCGAGGCCAGCAGCACCGACTCGTAGGCCACGGCCGTTGACTTGCCCACCTGGCGAGCGGCGATCCATATTTTGAAACGCCGTTCGTCGTTCACGTAGTGACGCTGATAAGGCAAGAGCAGGCCCTCCAAATTCCGGAGCCGCGATCGGCTCACACCGGTTCTTCCTTATTCCTGGCCGGTTTCGGGATTGAATCCGGCGCCCCGGAGCAGTTCCATGACTTTGGCCATGCGTTCTTCGGCCGATTCGTTCTTGGCTTCGGCTTCTTCCTTGTCCAGGCGCCGGAGCTGGACCTGGGCCGGCGGGCTGAGGACGGCCACGACCCGGCACAGGGCGTTGAGGTGTTGGGGGCTGATTTCCGGTTCACCCAGGTCGCCTTCCTCGGGGAAGGCCAGCCTGGCCAGGCGCAGTTTCATTCGGCGCAGGAGTTCGCTCAACTCGGTTTCCTGGCGCAGATACCGCTTCCGTTTGGCCGCCCAATCGTTCTGGAGGCACCACTTTCTTACGGCCCGGCCCGAGACGGACAGGACCTGGGCGATTCGAGAATTGCTCAAGCCTTCCTGGATGTATAAACGGCCGGCTTCTTCGACCAATTGGGAATCGCGATAGGCCACGGTCATCAGAGCCCCAGGGCCTCGCGCAGGCGCTCGAGACGGCCGCGGACCTGCCGGACCTGATCCCACAAGGATTTGAGCCGGGTCATGACGGCCTCGGCCCGGGCCAGGTCGAGATCGAACCAGGCATCGGCCATGAGCGGATCGGTGGCCAGGCGCAACTCGGTCAACAGTACGTCGCCCTCGAGGGCCAGGCGTTGCAGTTCGGCCTTGGCCTCGACCAGTTCAACCTGCCTTCGCGCGCGTTCGAAATCCATCGGCCCTTCTCCTAATTCCGCAGTGCGTCGATCATATCGGTCAGTCTGGTCATGGCCTGGGTGTTCATGACGATGATCGAACGCAGGTCTTCCTCGCGACGGGCCTGAAGCTGGCAGACCTTTTCGTACCCTTCGACCAGGGCCACGTTCTTTTCGTACATCTGCCTGACCGCCGCGAACCGTTGTTCCTGGGCCTTTTCCGATTGTTCGAACCGCCGTTCCTGGCCCCGGGCCAGGACAAAGGACATGATCCAGGGACCAATGATCACGGCCAGGCCGGCCGAGGCCAAGGGCCAGACGCCGGCCTGGCCGACCAGGTCGGCCGCCGTTTTCAGGATGGCCAGGTCCTCGGGACTCATGACCTCAATCCATCCCGGATGAATATGCCCAGGATGGCGGTCAGAGCCATCTGGGCCGCTTCGGCCACATTCAACCCGCCGGTGAAGTACCCGGCGGCCGCGGTCACCAGGCCGGTGATCCCGGCCCAGACGGTCTTGGATTTGTAAAGAGGCTTGTCGTTCATGGGGTCCTCCTGAATGGAATAAATGAACGAGATGGACGTGAATTCATTACGCCCCTACCTGGTTTTGATCCGGTGATACAGATTCATCACCTTGTCCACGTAAGGTTGGTTGAGGTAGCGGCCGTCGGGACCGCGGCGGGGGAACCCTTGATTATAGGCGCTGACCGCGGCCTCGATTGGCGAAAACCGGTCGAGCAGCCAGGCCAGGTGCCGGCAACCGTATTCCAGACCCTGCTCCGGCCGGCAGAGTTCGGTCAGCCAGCCCTGGAAGCCCCGCTCCCGGGCCACGGCGCCCATGATCTGCATGAGCCCGAAACTGATCTTCTGGAGCATGACCTCGGTCTCGATCGAGCAGATATCGGGCTTGACCGATTCCGGCTTAAAGAGCCACCGATAATGCGCCTCGAATCTGACCGCGGCCGGCTGGGCCGCGCTTTCGGCCAGGACCACCGCGGCCGTCAAACCAGGGTCCAGGCCGTGTCGCTCGGACGCGCTTTGAATCAAAGGTCGCCAGGGGGTTAGTCGCTCGGGCATGTCTTGACCGCCTTTCTTTCATTCCTCAAGGGCCAAACAGGCGCGCGAAACCGTCAATGGTCAACGGGGGGATTCGCCTTTTATCATTTTCGGCCGGCTCCCCCCGGGCCGTGTGTTACCAGGCGGCCGTTTTTCATCGTCGGGCTACCGGACCCGGCCGGGGCCGGCCTCCGGACTCGGACCAGTAAACCGTGGCGGCGTTCGTTTTCCGCCTTCCGGCCGCGTGGTGGAGCGGGTTATAACAATTCCGGAAAATTCGCGTGGGACGGCGGGGACGGCTGGGTCAGAAAGTTGGAAAACGAAGTCTTGATCGCGGGATTCCATACGTTTATGATCGAAGCTCCGACCGGAAGCCGGCCGGCCAACCGCGACAGGAGATTCCATAATGGCCGATCACGTCTGCCCCTGGTGGATGGCTTATACCTTCGACAACGCCCTGCGGCGCCTGTGCCACGATCCGAACCGGATGCTGGGGCCATACGTCAAGGCGGGACAGAAAGCGGTCGATATCGGCTGCGGCTTGGGGCATTTTACCCTGGGCCTGGCCAGACTGGTGGGGCCGGACGGCCGGGTTACGGCCATTGACCTTCAGTCCAAGATGCTGGACGGACTCAAGAGGCGGGCGAAAAGGGCCGGGCTTCTCGATCGGATAGAAACTCGTCAATGCAGGTCAGACAGCCTGGCCGCGGCTGACCTGAACGGCCGGATGGACTTCGTTCTGACCTTTTGGATGGTGCACGAGGTGCCGGACATACCCGGCTTGATGCGGCAGATTCACGATCTGCTGAAACCGGACGGACTTTATCTTATCGCCGAGCCGGGGTTTCACACCAAGGCCGAGGACTTCGAACAGTCCGTGTCCGCGGCCGAATCGGCCGGTTTAAAAGGCATCGGCCGACCCCAGGTCCGCTTCAGCCGGACCGGCCTTTTCACCCGGAGTTGACGGCGGCCCGTTTCGGGATTCACCACTCCCAGATTCGTGGCAGGATGAGGAAGCAGTACAGGGCCGCGGACAGGGACAACAGGATCATGACGGTGGCCAGGGTCTGGATGATCCGGCCCCGGATCACGGCCGGACGGCCGGTGATAACCTTGGTGTCCCTGATGATCTTAAGACCGGAAGGCGGGAACCTTTCTTCCCGCGCCGCCTTTCGGCCCAGGCCGAACATATGGGCGCCTATCGGCGCCGGCGCCAGAAAGAGGATGACCAGGGTGGTCTTGACCAGGACCACGGCCCGGCCGGGTTCTATTCCCTGGAGATAGCGGAGATAGGCGGGCGCGATCCAGACCGCCAGGCCGGCGCCGGCGATTCCGGCCAGGACGACGAGAATCAAGACCTTTTTCCGGGCTTTCTTATCCGCGTGAATGATCTCCTCCGCCATGACGGCCCCCGACTGGATTGAATCCGGTTTACCCGGCGATAATACTATGGCTGTTAGGGAACAGCCACCAGTAAAATGAGGGGGCGTCCTCAATCCCCTTGCGGCCGTCGTCCTGATCGCGTATCCTGCCGGCCGATTATCGGTGTCCAGGTGGAGGCATGTCCGACAATCTATCTTTCCTGGCCGGAACGCGGGCCCTGAACCTCATCCGCGACGGCGGCCTGGGACCGGACCAGGTTAAAATCATGGCCGGCGCGGCCGGAGGGCCAAAATGGCTGGTGCTCGGCCATCTGGACCGGGTCGTTTTCGGCCACTGGCTGAAACCTAGACCCCGGCCCCTTTTCCTGGTCGGCTCCTCGATAGGCGCCTGGCGGTTCGCCGCGGCCGGCCAGGCCCGCCCGGTCGAGGCCATTGACCGTTTCGAGGCCGGGTACCTGGATCAGTTCTATTCGGCCAAGCCCGACCTTGTCGAAATCGCCCGGGAATGCCTGCGGGTGCGTGACGCCTATCTGGACGATAAGGCCATTCGCGAAATCCTGGGTCACCCTTTCTGCCGGCTCAATATCCTGGCCGTGAGGTCCAAGGGGCCCGCGGCCACTGACTTCAAGCCGGTCCTGGCCCCCACCATGATCGCCGCCGCCCTGCTGAACGCGTTCTCCCGGAAGAGCCTGGGTCTTTTATTCAGCCGGGCCCTATTTCATGACCCCCGCGACCGGCCGCCCTTTTTCCATCCGGACAACGGCCGGATGGTCAGGACGGCCCTGACCGAAGAAAACTTCCGGGACGCGCTCCTGGCCTCGGGTTCGATTCCCATGGTCATGCCGGCGGTGAAGGACGTGGCCGGCGCGGCGCCCGGTCTGTACCGGGACGGCGGAGTGATCGACTACCATATGGACCTGCCTTTCCCGGCCGGCGACGGGGTAACGCTTTTCCCCCATTACACCGACCGGGTCATCCCCGGCTGGTTCGACAAGATGCTGTCCTGGCGCCGGCCTTCGTCCAAGAACATGGCCGGCGTTCTTCTGGTCTGCCCGTCGCGGGAGTTCGTCCGGCGGCTGCCGTACGGCCGTATTCCGGACCGGAACGATTTCCATCTTTTCGCCGGGAAGGATTCGGATCGGCTGGCTTATTGGCGGAAGGTCATCGAGGCCAGCCGGCGCCTGGCCGATGACTTCCTCGAAGCGGTCGAGACCGGCCGGGTGAGAACCCTGGTCAGGCCGATGAAGGTTCAGGGGGGATTCGAATAATAAAAATGTCCACTGTTCCAGCTATCCCTATATTATTCATCAATAGCTGATGTCTTGTTGAAAATGGAAATAATCGCCGGCATGGTCACCCAAGCATCTTCCTCGCCGTCAGAGCCAGGGTTTGGGCCGCGAGGACCATGTTTTCCACCAAGACCATCTCGTTGGCCTTATGAGCCAGCTTGGAATCCCCAGGCCCGAATATCACCGTGGGAATACCGAGTTCGCCGCGGATGATGTAAGCGTCCGTGGCCGCGTCCTTGCCCCTCATCTCGGCCTTCCGCCCGGTAACTTCTTCCACGGCCTTCTTCATTTCGGCGACAACCGCTTCGTTCGGGGAAACCTCGATGGGGACTACCGATTTTTTCAGGTCCAACTCGAACCGGCGCCGTTCGTCGCTGAACCTCTCGATTATCCCCCGTAGTTCAGCCGTCACTTGAGTCAAATCCTCGCCGGGTATTACGCGCCGATCGCAACTCAGCGTGCAGACGTCGGGGATTAGATTGATCTTCCGCCCCCCCTGGATCATGGTCAGACTCAAGCTGGGCGGACTGACCCAAGGGTGTTCCCTTTGCCTGATTAAGCGTGAATAGTCGTCCCGGAAATATTTCATCAAGTCTATGAGGTTTTCCAGGGCGTTGACGCCGAGGTGAGGACGTCCGCTGTGAGCGACCTGTCCTCGAGAGATGAGGTCGAACCAGATCAGCCCCCGTTCCACGATTTCCAGGGTCAGGTTGGTGGGTTCGCCGACAATGGCCGCGTCGGCCTTCAGCCATCCTTTTTCCGCCAGATAACGCGTCCCGGCCGGACCCAAATTCTCTTCATCCGAGACAATGGTGAGTTTCAACGAGCCGTTGAGTTTCACTTCCGAGCGCACCAAGGCCAGGAGGCCGCCCAGCATGGCCGCTACCGCCCCCTTGGTGTCGGAAGCGCCTCGGCCCCACAGATAGCCGTCCGATACCTGACCGCGGAACGGGTCGAATTCCCAGGGTTCGTCGCCGGGCGGCACCACGTCGATATGGGTGTTCCACAGCAGGGTCCTTTGTCCCTGACCGTACTCGACCACCAGATTCGGTTTGCCTGAATAACCCTCGACCCTGGTGACCTTCAGGCCGAAAGGCTCCAGGTATTCGGCGATGTAATCAATGGCTTCCTTGACCCGCCCGGGCGGGTTGACCGTTGGTATCTTTATCAGGTCTGAAGCCAGCTTCAATATTTCCGATTGGCTGACCAAAGGAATCATGGTTGTTCTCGATTCGGGCTTGATACGGCCTGGAGGCCGGATTTCACGATTCGGGTCACTTCCAGCATTCGACGGGCCAAGGCCTCGGCCGTGCCTAGACCGAACAGATCGTTTTTAACCAAGTCTAAAACCACGCCCTTGGTCGGGTTTTCCGGATCAAGCCAGGTTGACCCGGCCGCTCCGATCAGGCAGGAGACCGCGGCTCCCGTGCCGACGGGTATCATGTCCAGCACGTGAAAAAAGTTATGGATGGTCTGAATAGTGGTTTCCTGTCCGCCGTTACGCAGTCGGGCCACGGCCAAGGCCCCGCCGATCTTGTTACGCAACGCCCCTTGGAACGGCCGATCCCGTCCATAATGGCCGCCTCGATCTTTCAACGGCTGCATGCGATCCATCAGGATTTTCATCTGGGCCGAGACGGTGGCGTAGTAGACCGGACTGGCCAGGATGATCGCGTCCGCCTGGATCATCCTGGGGTAAACCAGTTCCATGTCGTCCTCCCATTTAGGGCACAGCCGGCCTTTCTTGGCTCCGGTGACGCAGGCGTAATCGCCCTTACAGGGATGGATGTCCAGGTCGCCCAGGTGGATGATCTCCGTGTCCACGCCCCCTTCAGCCGCCGCGGCTTCCAAGGCGCTTTGGGCCATTAATTCGGTATTTCCGTGCCTGGGGCTGCCCACGATAGCCAGCATCCTGATTGTCATTTATCGGTACCTCTTTCCGCGGAGCGCACGCTGTCTCCCCAGGTCTTCATTTTATTGTATTGGGCAAGAATAGGGCCAGTTGGGGGAATAAGGCCACTATGGTTAAAACGATCAAATCGCAGCCGATATAGGGCAGGGCCGCCAGATATATCTCGGTCATGGAAGTGCCTTCCGGGGCGACCCCTTTCATGACGAAAAGATTCAGGCCGAAGGGCGGGGAAGTGGCGGCGATTTCCAAGGTGATCAGCATCATGATGCCGAACCAGAGCGGATCGAAGCCGAGTCGCTGGACGATGGGCATGAATAGGGGGATGGTGATCATCATCATGCAGACCTGCTCCATGAAACATCCCAGAAACAGCAACACTATCATCATCCCGGCCAGGACGAGCATGGGGGAGAGTTGCATCTCGACGACGTAATTGACCAGGCCGCGGCCGGCGCCGGTGAAGCTGAGTAATTGGCTGAAAAAGGTCGCCCCGGCGATGATCATGAACACGGCCACGGTGACTTTACAGGTGCCCGCGATGGAATCTATTATCTGGCGTTTCTTTAATCCGCCGTAAAGGTAACCCAGGAACATCGTGCCAAAGACGCCTAAAGCCGCCGATTCCGAAGGCGTGGCCACGCCTAAAAGGATCAGCCCGATGACCAGGAAGACAACCAGGCCCAGCGGCAAAACATATTTGGCCAGGGCGGCCAGCTTGCGGCGCCAGGTGACGCGCTCGAGGTCGTAAATCGGGGCGATGCCGGGGTTGAGCACGCAGCGGAGCACCACATAGCCGGTATAAAAAAAGGCCATCATCAAGCCGGGCAGGATGCCCCCGATGAGAATCCGGCTTATGGGTATGTAGGCCAGGCTCCCGAGGATGACGGCCAGGGAACTCGGAGGAATCATGATGGCGATGCCGCCGGCCCCCAGCACCGGACCCATGCTCATGTCACGGCTGTATCCCCGGGCCTGCATGGCCGGAGTCAGGGTCGAGCCGAGCATGGCCGTGTTGGCCATTTGGGAGCCGGTCAAGCTGGCGAATATAGTCCCACCGATTATGGCCACCAAGCCCAGGCGTCCGGGTATTTTACCCAGCCACATTTCCAGGACATCCATGGCCTTGTTGGCCATCTTGGAATGGAACATCAATTCGCCCATGAGAATGAACAAGGGGACCGGAGCGAAGACAAACACGGCCAGTGAATCGTAAATGCTGAGAATGAGCTGTTTAAGGGCGAAAGGGCCGCCCATGAACACGACGGCCCCGATGATATTCATCAGGAAAAAGCTGAAGGCCACCGGCAAGCCGGACAGGAAAAGAACCATCAACAGACTTATGAGGAAAATCAGACTGGTCCACCACTCCATATTATGACCTTTTCATTCGGTACTTTCGAAACCCCGGTAGAACTTATATGTCAGAAAGCGCTTCCGGTCGATTTCCCCGCGACCTGCCCTTGATCAGATTCATGGTCCTGATCAAAAACTGTATGGCCAAGAGGAGGCTTCCGATCATGATAGGCATCAGCACGAGGAACTTGGGGGTTTCCATGGCCTTCATGACGGTGATGCCGCGGTGATAGTTTTCCCAAACGACCAGGCCGGAATAGTAGGTCAGGATGACACACACGCAGCCGCCGGCCAAAGAAGTGACTATTTTAGACCAGACGGCGGGCCTTGGCCTCAAATGGCTGACCAGAAGGTCGACCTCGATGTGCTTTTCCTGCCTGAGCACGAAGGCCGCTCCGAAAAAGGTCAGCCATAACAGCGAGAATTCCACCAGGCAGTTGACCCATACCTGGGAGATATTGAAAAAATACCGGCCGACCACCTGATAGGTAATAATCAGCACGATTAATATCAGCAACAGGCTGGCCACGACGGCCAGAAAATTAACGACTCGGTCAAACCATCTTAGGAAAAGCTCCATCTTCAAGAACCTCTAAGCCCGGTGTTCGCCACGACCGGCGGAACCGCGATCGAGGCGACGGGAAACGGTAGGTGAGGCAGTCTTTTAACCAGGCCGGGTCCGGCGAGGTTAAAAGACTGACGGGGTCCACGGACGCCTGGGGAAATGGTTACTTGCTCAATAGCTTTTTTAACTCCGGACCGTACTTGGGGTCTTTTTCCAAGACGGTCTTCCAGCCGACTTCATAAGCGAGGTCCAGATATTTGTCCGCGTCTTCGATTTTATGGCCTTTCACTCCGGCGTTTTCCAGGAGGATTCTCTCGTTTTTAGCCAGGCTTTCCATGGCCTGCATGCTTTCTTTTTCAACCTCGATCATAACCTCGTTCAACAACTGCTGCATCTCCTTGGGCAGCTTGTTCCAACTGTTCAGGTTGATCAGTATGACTTGCTCGTTGGTGTAGAATTTCGGTTCAACGATATTCTTGACGTGCTCGTGCCAGCCTTGCTCGTACACGCCGATCTCGCCCGCGGCGAATCCTTGCACCAAACCTCTTTCCAGGGCGGTGTAGGTTTCAGCGTGAGCCATCATGACCGGGGTCCCGCCCAAGGCTTCCAGGAAGGGTTTATAGAGCGGACTGACCCGCAGTTTGAGATTCTTGAAATCGGCCATGGTCTTTAAGGGGGCTTTGGTATAAAATTGAAAGCCGACCCCGGAATTGACCCGGCCCAGGTAGTAGCAATTGACCTTCTCTGCGTTTATTTTCCGGAGAAGATCCAGGGCTCCTTTTTCGCGTTCCTGTTGAGGTGAAACGCGGGACAGCTTGAGGGAGTCCACTGCCGGAGCCTGGGGAACATAATAGGAGGAAGCGATTTCCACCAGATCCACGACGCCGCTCCTGACGGCCTCGATCAGTTCGAAAGGCGGAATAGCCTCGGGACCGCCGACGTAGTTGATCTTCATTTTCCCTTTGGCCTTTTTATTCACCCGTTCATACAACATCCAGAAACCCTTCTCCCAGACAGTGTGGCTGGAAAAAGCGGTGGCGGCCTTCAAGCCTATTTCCTGCGCCTCGGCCCGCTCGGGCCGAGTGACCAAAAAAGCGGTCATTACCAGGGCGATGAACCCCCAAACGACTAGTCTTTTCATTCCGGCCTCCCTTCTCTGTTTGGTTGGCTGAATTTGCCCATTTATGGACGGACGGTGACTATAAGGCTGGTAACTTCAGTCTCGACCGTTCTTACCTCCTTCCTGGTTCCGGCACGGCGGTTAGTTCCGATGGAAAAACCGAGGCCGCGATCTTCCCCGATATTCTGGCGCCGAAAGCTTAAACCTTCGGCCGGGTTTTTTCCCGGGAACAGACGTCCAGGGCGGTCAAGGCGTATACCTTGGCGCAGTTGATCAGGTCTTCGATTTTCTGCCAGCCATAGCCGTAATCTTGGCGGCCCTCCCGGTTCTTGCCCGAAGGGCCATAGGTCAACGTGGGAATGCCGTAGCGGTTGAGATGGTTGGCGTCGGACACCGGGACGTCGAAATGCTCGCCCGGCGGCCGGCCCAACACTTTCTCGTGGGCGGCCTTCACGGCCTGGACCACCGGTTCGTCCTCGGCGATGATCGTCGGGGGATCGGTGACCAGGATTTCAAAATCGATGTTCAACTTGGGGTCCTGGGCCTGGAAGGCTTTGATCAAATCCCCCACCTCTTCCTTGACTTCCAAGGGCGATTGGCCGGGGACAATCCGCAGGTCCAGGTACAGATCGCAATAACCGGGACTCCTGGCCAGGCGCCAGGGCCAGCCGCCCTGGATGGCCGACACGTTCACCGGGGGTTTGATGTCCATGAAGACGTGACTGGCCCGGTATTTTTCTATCCAGTCCTGGAGGACCGGGAAGAGGCCGATGGTCTGGAGAATGGGGTTGGGCAACCGGTCGCACCAGGCGGTGTGGGTCATGTCGCCGCGCAACCCGATCTTGACCCAGATTGTGCCCATGTTGCCGCGGCAAATCTCCAGATAGGACGGTTCGCCGATGATGCCCATGTCGGCCACGCCGCCGTGTGTGGTCAGATAGCGCGTTCCGGCGCCGTACCCGTCGTAGGCCGCGCCCCGATAGTCGTCGACCTGGGACTTCTCAATTTCGCCGGCCACGGCCGCGATCAGGAGATCGCCTTTGAGGGGGACCTTGGAGGCGATGAGGGCCTTGACCGCTCCCAGATAAGCGGCCATGGCCGCCTTCATGTTTCTAATGCCGTTGCCGCAAATCCAGCCCTGGTCGATGTAGGAAGGCTTGAGGCTGAAGCCGGTGGTGCCGGCGCTCTCCTTGAGCATGGAGTAATCCCCGCCCGGCACATAGGTTTCCTGGCCGGTGTAGGAGATATCCATGTGACCGTTGAACATGAGGGTGTAGCCGCCGCCGGAGCCGCGCAACTCGCCCAGGGCGTTGGCGCGGGTGTCGGATAGTTCCTGGAGCCTGGCCTTCAGACCCAAGGAGAGAAGCTCCCGGTAAACGAATTCCGTGGCCGGCCTTTCGGCGCCGGTGGGGCTGAAGATATCGGTCAGGTTCATGGCGAACTTGACGATATAGTCCGGGTCAAGGCCATCGAGCACCGCTTTCTCTCTGTCCGTCACCATCTGACCCTCCTGGAGATATTGATTGGTGGTCGAGGTCTACCCCTCCAGGTTTATCCCTATATCCGGCCCAGGGCCCGCAGGACCTTTTCCGCGGTCAAGGGGATCTCGGTCAGGCGCACGCCGATGGCGTCGTAAACCGCATTGGCTATTGCCGCGGCCGTGGGGACGAAAGCCGGTTCACCCACGCCTTTGGCCCCGAAAGGTCCCACCGGATCGTCCGTTTCGACCCAGTCCACGTCATAGACCGGGATGTCGGTGGTCCGGGGTATCTTGTAGTCGGTGAAGTCCAGGGTCAGGGGTCGGCCTTTTTCGTCGTAAACCAGGTTCTCCATGAGGGCGTAGCCGAGCCCCTGGCAGAGTCCGCCGATGAGTTGCCCCCGGAGGCCCATCGGGTTGACGGCCCGGCCCACGTCGTGGACGGATATCATTTTGACCACGGTGATCTCCCCGGTCTCCACGTCCACGTCCACCACGGCGATTTGGGCGCCGTGGACGAAATTGGGGAAGGGATGAGAAGCCCAGGGGAAACCGGTGACCATCTTGGGGTCCAAGGGCGGTACGTGCTGCAGGAATCGGCCGGTCCCGAGGATGGGCCCGTCGCCGACCTTGTACCCGAACGAGGCCGCTTCGCCCACGCTCAGGCCGCCCGCGGGGTCTTGGGGGTCGGCCAGGATTCGGCCTTCCTTGATCGTCAGTTTATCGGCCGGCACGCCCAGCTTGGTCGAGGCGGCCTCCAGGAGTTGTCGGCGGGCGGCCAGGGCGGCGTCCTTGACCGCGTTGCCCATGCTGTAAACCACGCGGCTCCCCACCGTGGCCGCGTCAAAGGGCGCGAAATCGGTGTCTCCGGTCACCAGGGAAATCCGTCGGGGTGGGAGACCCAGGGTTTCGGCCGCGATCTGGATGATGGCCGTGCTGGTTCCGGTGCCCACGTCCGTCGAACCAGCGACCACGTGGGCCGTCCCGTCCTCGTTGATCTTGACCAGGGCGCTCGAACCCAGCAGGCCGGTGATGTGTATCATGCCCGCCACGCCCACGCCCCGGTTGGCCTTTCTCTCCGTTCTTAACTTTTTCCACTCGGCCTTCTCGGCCGCTTTGTTCAAGGCCTCTCTAAAAGCCACGCTCAAGAACGGCCGGTTATAGGTCTGGAAAAGGTCGCCCGGCTGGACCGCGTTTTTGAGGCGCAACTCGAGGGGGTCCAGGGATAACTCTTGGGCGATTATGTCCATCTGGGACTCGCAGGCAAAGGTGACCTGGGGATTGCCGAAACCGCGGAAGGCGCCGCAGTTGATTTTATTCGTGTACACCAGGTAGCCGTCCACGTGTATGTGGGGAATGAGGTAGCGGCCGGCCACGAACTGGCCGCCGAAAGGCAGGATGGCCGGACCGAAGTCGGAGTAAGCCCCGGTGTCGAAAACCAATTCCGCCTTAATGGCCGTCAGGGTCCCGTCCTTCTTGACGCCGGTCTTCAGCTTGATAATGGCGGCATGGCGGGGGTTGGCGGCCATGAACTCCTCTTCCCTGGTCCAGGTGATCTTGACCGGCTTGCAGGTCTCCCGCGCCAGCAGCAGGCTGTAGGGCACGATATGGTGTTTCTTGCCGCCGAAGCCGCCGCCGACCTTGGTGGTCATTATCCTGACTTTGTTCATGCGCAGGCCCAGGGCGTCGCAAATATAGGAACGGAGCCGGAACGGCACCTGGGTGGTGGTCCAGACGTTGATGTTGCCCATGAGGTCCACGCTGCTCAAGGCCGAGTGAGGTTCGGTGTAGGCCTGATGCTGAATCTGGGTGGTGAACGAATTCTCGAAAACCAGGTCCGCCTCCTTGAATCCTTCCTCGACGTCGCCCACCCTGAACCGGCTGATGGAACAGACGTTGCCCCGGCGTTCGCAGTCGAAGGAAACCTCATACCGCATCAGGTCTTCGTGGATGAGCGGGGCCTCGGGCTTCATGGCCTCGATGGGGTCCAGCAGGACGGGCAACTCCTCGTACTCGACCCGGATCAAATTCAGGGCCTCTTCCGCCGTATCCAGGTCAACCGCCGCCACGCCGGCGACTTCATCCCCAAAGTATCTGACCTTGTCCACGGCAAAGACGTGCTTGTCCTTGATGAAGGGGCTGCCGTACCTGATCCTGACGTCGGTCTCACAAAGCACGGCCTTGACCCCGCGCAGTCTCTTGGCCTTGGTCGTATCGATATGTTCGATCCTGGCGTGAGGATGGGGGCTGCGCAGGACCTTGGCCTGGAGCATTCCCGGCAGACTGATGTCGTTGGCGAATACGGCCGCGCCCGAGGCGAACTCCCAGCCGTCGGTGCGAGGCAGGGATTTCCCGATGAAATCGAAATGCCTGGTCATGACTCCGAGCGTCTTCCTTTCGGCCGGGCGGTCCCCGTTTTTTCAGCCGCGGCGGCCACGGCCTCGATGATCTGCTGATAGCCCGTGCACCGGCAGAGAACCCCGGACAGGGCGGTTTTGATTTCTTCCTGGGTGGGGCGGTCGTCTCGGTCCAACAAGGCCTTGGCCGATAGGATCATTCCCGGTGTACAGAACCCGCACTGGATGGCGCCATGCTCGATGAAGGCCTTCTGGATCGGATCGAGGGTCCGATCCTGGGACAGGCCTTCGATGGTGGTGATTTCCGCCTTTTCCGCGTCCACGGCCAAGACCAGACAGGCGTTTACGGCCTCGCCGTCCAAGAGAACCGTGCAAGCGCCGCATTCACCCAGGCCGCAGCCTTCTTTGGCGCCGGTCAAACCTAGGTCGTTGCGAAGAACTTCCAGAAGGGTCCGCCTCGTGTCCACGGTCAATTCATGAATCTCGTCGTTGAGGTGGAGCGTGATGTCTTTCTTCATTGGGCTGACCTCGATCCCCGCGGACATCAGGCCGCGGCGGCTGTTTCGGCCAAGTCGACGGCGGCCCTCAAGGCCCTGACCGTCAGGACCCGGGCCATTTCCTTGCGGTATTCCCGGCTGGCCCTGACGTCACTGATGGGCTGTGTTTCTTCGGCGGCGGAGCGGGCGGTCTCTTCGATCAGGTCATGACCGACCATGTTTCCCACCAGCATTTCCTCGGCCCGGCGGGCCCGGATGGGCGTCGGCGCCACCGCGCCCAGGACGATCCTGGCTTGGCAGCAGCGACGATCCGCCCTGGATAGTTCCACGAACACCGCCACGTTGACCAGGGCCAGGTCGGCCATCTTGGTCCGCCCGATTTTAAGGAAACAGGTCCCGGCCGCCCCTTCCGGGCGAGGCACGGTCAGGCCCACCAGCAAGTCCTCGGGTCCGAGCGCGGTCCGCCTGGGCCCGAGAAAGAAATCATCCAGCGCGAGCCGCAACCGGCCCCGTGGAGTTTGGATTATCGCCCTCGAGTCAAGAGCCATAAGGGGCGGGGCCAGGTCGGCCGCGGGCGAAGCGTGACAGATATTGCCGCCCACCGTGGCGCGGACCCTGATCTGCGGCGTGGCCAGATGGACGGCGGCCTGCCGCAGGAGGCCATGGACGCCGCTCAGGCGCGGGGCGGCAATCACATCCTGGATGGTGGTCAAAGAACCGATCTTGAGGCCTCCCTCTTCCTCTTCAATGGCCCGCAGCCCGACAATATTCTTGATGTTGACCAGACACTCCGGCGCCCGCTTTTTTCTCTTGAGATCTGGGATGAGGTCGGTCCCGCCGGCCAGCACGGCGGCCCGACCTGAAAACCGGGCCAGGATATCGGCGGCCTCTTCCAGGCTGTCAGGGGCATAATACTCGAAACTCTTCATGATATTCGTCCTCGTCCAAATCAAACCAGGCGCGTTGGACAACGGCCCAAACCCTCAGTCGCTCTCGGCCACCACCGGATTTCTGAGCAAGCCGATCTTTTCGACTTCGGCTTCGATCACGTCGCCCGGTTTGAGAAAGTAGGGCTCTGGGTCCGGTTCGCGAAAAGCGGCCACGCCCGAAGGCGTCCCGGTGGTGATGATGTCTCCGGGTTCCAGGGTGAGGCCGGACCAATGGGCCACCATCTCCGCCACGCTGAACACCATGTCGCTGGTGTTGGCCTCCTGGCGCACCTCGCCGTTCACTTTCAAGACCATGCCGAGGTTGTCGGGGTCGTCGATTTCATCCTTGAGGACCAGGAAAGGACCGAGAGGCCCGAAAGTATCCATGCTCTTACCCAACATGATCATCCGGTTGGCGTGTTCGACGGCCTGGACGTCGCGCGCGGAAATGTCGTTGAAGATCGTATAGCCGGCGATATGGTCAAAGGCCTTTTCCCTGGATATATAACGGCCTCTCCGGCCGATGACTATGGCCATTTCTATTTCATAGTCCAGTTGCCTGGTGAGGCGCGGATAGATAATGGGTTCGTCCGGGCCGATGATTATATTAGGGGCCTCCAGGAAACCGGTTGGGGCTTTCTTGTTCCACTCGCGGTATTCACCCCAGCCCGTCTCGGAAAACTCTTTCACGTGGCTGCCGAAGTTGCCGCCGGTATGAATTATCTTTCCGGGCCGCGGGACGGGGGCCTTGAGTATGACTTCAGCCGGTTCATAAATGATCTGCTCACCGCCCGGACCCAACAAACGACCTTCCCGGTCAAGCAGTTCCAAGGCGTATTGCTCGGTTTCGCGGGCCAGGGCCAATGTCTCCGCCCCGCCGTCAAGAAACTCTAAAATATCGGTGGGCATCAAGGCCGCGGCCAGGGCCTGACCGCGATTTCTCTTAAATTTACTATTCAAATAATGTCCATAAGCCAGTTGGAGGTCCAAGATTCGATGGTTTTCCAACACGGCGCCCAAACGGCGGAATCGGCCGAGAGGGGTCTTGACTTCATAGGTGGCCAGTTTCATGGACTCTCCCCGTCACCTAAGCGACTAGCCGAATTAACATTTAATAATCGGTGAACTACTGGCCCTCCTGCCGGCTCAATATCCGAACTAGGGCATCCGAGGTGTGTTGAAGGTGTTTGACGGTGGCAGTTTCAGCCAGGTCGGCGTTCCTCTTCCGGCAGGCGTCCAAAATTTCTATGTGCTGCCGCTGGGCCGATTCGAAGATGTGCTGGTAGTAGAGGGAGGTCACCAGATAACGATGGATATCGTTTCTGAGGTCATCGATTATTTTGCACAGCCGAGGCAGACCGCAGGCTCTATATATTCCGGTGTGAAACTCCCAGTTCAATTTAAGCCAATGGGGGCTATTTTGGGTAGCCGCCATGCTGTCCAATAAATTTTCCAGTTGGGTCAGGTCTTGGGCGGTGAGGTTTTCCATGGCCAGGCGGCTGGCCTGTCCTTCCAGAATCTGTCGGATCCTGAATATCTCTTTGACTTCCGGCAGCGACAGCCCCTTGACCACGGCCCCGCGATAGGGATAAGCCACCAGAAACCCTTCCGATTCCAGCTTCTTGATGGCCTCGCGCGCCGGGATGTTGCTGACGCCGTATTCCTGGGCCACTTTGATGATCTGCACTCTTTGACCGGCTTTTATCTTCCCGTTGATGATTTTGGTTCTGAGGTCTTGGGCTATTTTTTCATGCATGGTCTTGAAATTGTGCATTTCTATAACAACCTGAAATTATACATTTATCTGAAAATAATATCAAATATATTTTATTAAATGTATCATGTCAAGCCTTTTTTGGTCGGACGGGAAGGGGCCGGCCCCGGCCCCGCGGCCGGAAATGGCCAGGCCAGACTAAGATTAAGGAGAATTAAGAATTGAAATAAGTTATGATGCGGACATGGACGTCAGGGTTCTATTCTGGCTCCCTTTTTTCATCGCCGGCGCTTCCATCTTCGGGGTGGCCGTCTACGCCTGGTTTCGCCGAAGCATCGCCGGCGCGATTCTGTTAATACCTCTATGCCTCTGTTCCAGTTGGTGGTCGGTTTTCGAAGGCCTGCTCTATTTCGGCCTGGACGCGGAAACCAACCTGTTGATCACCAAACTCCAGTACGTCGGCATGGTCTGGGTGGCTCCCCTGACCCTGCTCTTCGTAATGAACCTGTTCGCCAAGCGGACTTGGAACCGGCCCAGGTATTACCTGCCCCTGTTTCTCGCCTCCGCCGCCGTTCTGGTCCTGGCCTGGACCAATGACCTCCACGGCCTGATCTGGCCCAGTTACTGGACCATCGAAACCAGGCCGTTTCCCATGCTCGGCTTGACTCACGGCCCTTTGTTCTGGGTTTCGATTCTTTACTATTACCTCTGTCTGGGCGCCGCCACCATCATCCTGGTCCACCAGGCCGTCACCGCCGCGCCCGTTTTCCGGGTCCAAGCCCGCGTCATCCTGGCCGGCTTGAGTGTAACCTGGTTGGGCAACGCCGTTTACATTTCCGGCCTGAGCCCCATACCCAATCTGGACCCAGGTCCCCTGGCCTTCGTCATAACGACCGGGATCATGTCCTGGGGGTTCTTTCGTCATCAACTGTTGGACGTGGCCCCGGTGGCCATGACCGAAGTCTTCAACAGCCTGGACGACGCAGTGCTGGTCCTGGACCTCAAAGGAAGGGTCATTGATATCAACCCGGCCGCGGAAGCCGTTGTCGGACGGCGCCGGGACGGCCTGGTGGGCCTGACGACCCAGGAAGCCTTCCAGGATCAACCCTGGTTGAGGCAAATATTCGATGATAAAGACCTGAAGAACGTTGAATTATGCCTGGTGTCCGCCAACGCGCCCCAGACCTATGACCTGCGGATTTCCGTCCTCACCGACCGCCGGGGTCAAGCCTTGGGGCGGCTCCTGGTCTGGCGGGACATCACCGCCCGCAAGCAATTGGAACTGGAACTCCAACGTCTGGCCACGATTGATTCCCTGACCGGCGCCTTCAATCGGACTTCTTTTATGGAACGGGCGTCAGCGGAACTCACCAGGTCGCGCCGGTATAACAAAGCCTTGTCGCTGCTGATGCTCGACCTGGATCAGTTTAAAAAGATCAACGACACCTTCGGACATCAGGCCGGCGACCGGGCCTTGCAGGCCTTCGGCGCGGTCATACGGGCCGATCTTCGCCAGAGCGACTTCTTCGGCCGCCTGGGTGGAGAGGAATTCGCGGTATTGCTGTGCGAAACGGACCGGGCCGCGGCCGTCCGGGCCGCGGAACGCCTCCGCCTGGCCGTGGCCGGGCTGGTTCTGACCACCGACCGCGGCCCGCTCAAATTCACCGTAAGCATAGGCCTGACCAATCTGACCGAAGGCGATACGGAATTGAATCCCTTGCTCAGCCGGGCCGACCAGGCCCTGTACCGGGCCAAGGCCGCCGGCCGTAACCGGGTGATGGCCGACGGAACAGAATGACCGGTGATGATACCGCTCCCGGTCCCACCGAATTTCAGGCCTTCTGCCGGTCCTCCATCCTGATCTCCATGACTATGCGGCCCCAGCCGCCGCATTTCACTCCGACGTCCGTGCAGCCCACCCGGCGGAAACGCATGGTGTTGGGGTCAACTCCGGCGTAGAACAACTCATTGGCCGCGAAAATCGCCGGCGGCAAAACGCTCAAGGCAAAAATACAGACCCGGGATGGATTGAGCTTGGTCAGGAGATTGCCGCCGCCGTCGAAGTAGAACTTGTCGCCGACCTTATGGCTACTGTTGCAGCCGTGCGACTCGATGACTTCCGCGACAATGGTTTTCCGCATCAGGGCCGGGGCCTGGGCCAGGATGTCCTCGTTTTCCGGCCTGGCCTTAAAGGCCTTCATTTCCTCATCCGAGTAACCGAGATGCTGTTGGAAAAATGACCACATCGCTTCATCTACTTTCATGGCTCCGTTCCTCCTTTTAGTTGTTCAGGCGTCAAGCAGTTTGTACCAACCTGATTCGATCAGGTCTTTCACGTTCCGGATAAAGGCCGCCGGCGCGGCGAAGTCGGGCTGAAGGATCGCGGCCTCCTGATTCGCCGGGACCACCAGGGTGAGACGGCTTGGCCTACCGGGTCAGCTTCAGCGTGGCCAGTCTGTTCAAGCTTATCCCGGCCTCGGCCGCCTGGATGGCCAGATGGCGATGAACCTCGGGAGGAACCCGGACCATGAACTTGCCGCTGTATGGCCGGGCGGCGAGGGGGACGGGCAGGGGTTCGCCGTTTTTCCGCATATCCCTGACCACGTTCGCCACCACCTGGCGAATACCCTTCCAGGCCGCCTCAGGGGTGCGGGCCAGCCAACTTAAACCCGGGAACTCCGCGCACAAGCCAACGTACTCGCCGTCTTCTTCAGACCAGGTCACGCGGTAGGTATAACGATCATTTTTCAATATCATGTTCCAACTCCAATATATCAATGGCCTTCAGCACCTGCCTAACCTGGTAAGCCCTAGCCTTCCCTCTGAGACCCTGAATATTCACCCGCGGATCGTCAGGCCAGGGGGTTTGGTATATCCTATGACTGGTTCCGGCCTGGCGGGGCGGGCCAAAGTAGTGATCGCAGACTAGACACGGGTCGCTGAAACGAACATCGACCGGGATGCGCCTCATCCGAGCGAGAAGGTCTTCGATTTTGCCCATAAAAAATAGTATCACTATTGGTATCCTTGTCAAGGACAAAACATCCGGAAAGCAGCTTTAATAATCCGTTGTCGTTAACGGGCGTTCTTTGGTAATCTTGCCGCCGACTGAATCTTTTCCAGGAGGTGCCCCATGTTCAGGCTTTTGGTATTGGCCGTTGTTTTCGCCTGGCTGCTTTTGGTCGCCGGACCGGCCGCGGCCTTCGAGACCGACGTGATCAAGACCTCGGCCGGCGATCTGACCATCACCTTCATCGGCCACGGGACCTTGATGTTCCAGTTCGGCGGCAAGGTCATCCACGTGGACCCCTGGACCAAGCTGGCCGATTACGCCCCGCTGCCCAAGGCCGACCTGATCCTGATCACCCATGAACACCAGGATCACTTGGACCTGAAGGCCCTCGAGGCCGTCCGGACGGACAAGACCGCGGTCGTCCTGACGGAAACGTGCGCTAAGCAAGTCAAGGGCGGCCAGGTGATGAAAAACGGCGAATCTGCCGCCGCGGCCGGGTTCAAGATTCAAGCCGTGCCGGCCTACAACCTGGTGCACGAACGCTCGGCCGGCGTGCCCTATCACCCCAAGGGGGCCGGCAATGGCTACATCATCACCTTCGGCGACAAGAAGGTCTACGTGGCCGGGGACACGGAAAACATCCCCGAGATGAAGGCCCTCCAGGGTATAGACGTGGCTTTCCTGCCCATGAACCTGCCCTATACCATGACCCCGGCCATGGTGGCCGACGCGGCCAAGGCCTTCAAGCCCAAGATTCTCTATCCGTACCACACCGGCGACACCGATCTAGACAAACTCAAGACTTTGATGAAAGACGTCCCGGGGATCGAGGTGCGTTTCCGCTCGATGAAGTAGAACCGATATAATCATTGCGGAGGAACGATCGATGGAACTTGACCTGGCGATCAACCGTCGCGGCAGCATCAGGGCTTTCCTGGACAAACCCGTGGACCGGACCGTGATCGAGGAAATCCTGGCCCTGGCCGTGCGTTCGCCCTCCTGGGGCAACACCCAGCCCTGGGAGATCGTGGTGGCGGGCGGAGAAAAGACCATCGCCCTGACCGACGAATTCACCCGGCTCTTGAAAAGCGGCGTCCCGTCCAACCCGGACTTCGCCATGCCGGACAAGTTCGAGGGCGACTACAACGACCGGTACAAGAGCCTGGGCCGGGAAGTCTTCCGGCTCAAGGGCATCGGCCGGGAGGACCAGGAAGCCCGCTTCAACCACTACCTAAGAAACTTCAAGGCTTTCGGGGCCTCCAACCTGGTCTACATCCTGATTGACCAGTCCCTGAAGACGGTCTACCACGTCTTCGACGCCGGACTCCTGGCCGCTCATATCTGCCTGTTGGCCACGTCCCGGGGTCTGGGCACCTGTCTTCTGGCCGCCCTGGCCTGGTACCCGGACGCGATCCGGAAGCATCTCGAAATCGGGCCGGAAAAGAAGGTCGTGATCGGCCTGGCCCTGGGTCATCCCGACCCGGACGCTCCGGTCAACCAATTGCGCTCCCAACGCGAGCCCATCGAGAAGACCGTCAGGTGGGTGGGCCTGGATAGAAAGCCGGGATCATGATCAAGCATATCGTTTTCTGGAAGCTCAAGGAAGCGGCCGAAGGCGGGACCAAGGCTGAAAACGCCCGGAAGATGAAAGCCCTGCTCGAGGCCCTGCCGGCCGAGATCGAGGAGATCGAACGTCTCGAAGTCGGGCTGGATTTCAGCGCCACGCCCGATTCCTTCGACGTGGTTTTGTCCAGCGAATTCGCCAGCCGCGCCGACCTGGAAACTTATCAGAAGCACCCGGCCCACCTGAAGGCGGGCGAGTTCGTGAAAAAGGTGCGGTTGGAAAGAAAGATCGTGGACTACGAG
Organism: Thermodesulfobacteriota bacterium; assembly: GCA_040755515.1. GTDB lineage: Bacteria > Desulfobacterota > Desulfarculia > Adiutricales > JAGVGV01 > JBFMAW01. The sequence goes on from JBFMAW010000018.1 coordinate 32,189, forward strand.
GTGTAACGACCGGGGCCGCGTTGTCCCGCGGCCCCGGTCGGGTCCTTTCAACCCTGGTTGGCGGCCGGGCTGTATTTGGCCCGCAGGTCTTTCTTTAGAATCTTGCCGGTCAGGGTGCGCGGCAGGGCCTCGGTGAAGACCACCTTACGCGGCCGCTTGTACCCGGCCAGCCGGCCCCGGCACCATTCGATTATCTCGTCCGCGGTCACGGTTTCGCCCGGCTTGACCACCACCACGGCCAGACCCACTTCGCCCCATTTCTCGTCCGGAACGCCGATCACGCCCGCGTCGGCCACCTGGCCGTGGGCCATGATCACGTCCTCGACTTCGGCCGGATAGACGTTTTCTCCGCCGCTGATGTACATGTCCTTCCGGCGGTCAACCAGGAAGAGATAGCCCTCCTCGTCCAGGTAGCCCACGTCGCCGCTGTAAAGCCAGCCGTCCACGATGGTCTTGGCCGTGTCCTCGGGCCGGCGCCAGTATTCCTTGATCACGTTGGGGCCCTTGATCAGGACTTCGCCCTTCTCGCCCTGGGGCACGTCCCGGTCTTGCGTGTCCACGATCCTGACGTCGGTGTGGAAGACCGGCTTGCCGCAGGAACCCAGCTTGCGCAGGGCGTCCTCGGTGCGCAGGGCGGTGATGGCCGTGGCCGTTTCGGTCATGCCGTACCCCTGGTTGAAGTTGACGCCTTTTTTCAGGTAGGTTTCGATCAGCGAGCGCGGGCAGGGGGAACCGCCGGCGATGAAGAACTTGACGCTGGAAAAATCCGTCTTTTCGAAGTCCGGCATCTGGCTCATGAACAGGAACATGACCGGAATGCCGAACATGGTGTTGGCTTTTTCCTGTTCCACCAGTTTGAGCACGCCGTTGGGATCGAAAAAGCGCTGGATGATCAGCTTGGCGCCGCCGTACATATTGGGCGTGGCCGAGGCGTGCAGGGCGCCGATGTGGAAGAGGGGCGCGCAGCAGATGGTCACTTGCTCGGGGCTGATGGTGTACATATGCATGGCGTTGACGGCGTTCCACTGGGTCTGCCCCTGCCGCACCACCGCGCCCTTGGGCCGGCCCGTGGTGCCCGAGGTGTACATGATGAAATGCGGGTGTTCCAGGGTGACTTCGGCCTCGGGCCTGGGTTCGTCGGCGGGCCTGCCGGCGATCCAGTCTTCGTAGAGCGGGTCCGAAGCCGCGCCGCCCTTGGTTTCGCCCAGGTACGTCTTGAGGCTCGGAACCTTAGCCCGCAAGGCCTCGGCCGTGGCCAGGAACTCGGGCGAATAGATGAGCATGACCGGTTCGGAGTCGTTGAGGATGTACTCGAGCTCCGGCGGGGCCAGGCGGAAATTGAGGGGGACCATTATGCCGCCCAGTTTGGACAGGGCGAAGAGTATCTCGAGGAACACGTTGCTGTTGCCCAACAGGACCGCCACCCGTTCGCCCTGGCGGAGGCCCATTTCCTGGAAGGCGTGGGCCAGCTTGTTGACCCGGGCGTTGAATTCGGCCTTGGTCAGGGTGAGGTCGCCGTACTTGAGGCAGGGTTCGTTCGGATAACGCCGCGCCCACCTGGTGGTCCATTCTCCAACGTTCATGTCAACCTCCTCGCGTGCGGATTAGTATAACCCGCGGCCCGGCCGGACCGCGGCCCCGGCTGCCGATCATGCCGATAATGGTTTGTGCTTGATGGACGAAGGGCAGTATATCGGTCCGGGACCGGAGATGTCAACAGGCTGGGAAATTTGGGACGTTAGCCTGTTATTATGAGGAGCATGAAGTAAGTTGTCTTTTCCAAATGTCCATCCCGCGAAAGCAGGAATCCAGGTAGGGGCGCACGGCGCGCCCCCGGAAAACTTATTCGGACAGTCTCAACAGTATCCCTTTCTTCTTGGCCCGGGCCAGCGCGAGCTTCATCAGCCCCACCTCCAGCGCCAGGTAGGCGCCGGTCAGGGCGTACCCCTTGACCAGGACCTGGCTGAAGACGGGCTCGAAGCCGTAGAACTGCCGGAAGTATTCCAGGAAATAGGTGACCGGGATGGCTTGGGCCACGATCATGACCGCCTGGGGTAGAATCGTGACCGGGTAATATATCCCGCAGACCAACAGGATCAGGCTGACCAGGGACCAGGCCGCCACCTCGGCCCGGGTGCCCAGGGTAAGGACCAGGATGCAGACCAGCAGGCCCACGATGGCGCCGCTGAGAAAAAGCCCCAGGACGAAAAGGCCGAGGGCGAGCGGGCCGGGTGCGGTGAAGTCGAATCCGAACAGGACCTGGCTGGCGGCCATGAGCAGAAGGAAGACCGTTCCGCCCCGAACCATGCCGATCAGCAGCGAGCCGCAGAGCAGGTGGCGGATGCCCACCGGGGCGATGAAACTGTGCTTGAGGGCCCGGCTCCAGACGTCGTAGAGCAGGCCGTAGGCCACGTCGAGCTGGCAGACCTGCATGGCGCTCATGGCCACCACCCCCACCAGCATGAAAGCCTTCATTTCCAAGGACAAGGACGCGAATTGGGCCAGCAGGCCCACGGACAGGAAGGAGACCACGGGCCAGAAGAGAACCTCGAACAGGGTAAAAACATTGCGCTTGGTCATGATCCAGTTCTTGAAGACAAAGGCCCAGGTCTTGGTGATCTCACTTTGAAACGGCAAGGAACACTTCCTCCAGGTCGGCTTCCTTAATACTGACGTTGTGGACGGCGATCCGGCGGCCGTGGAAAAAATCGAACACCAGCGGCAGCCGGTGGTGATGATCGTCCACCTGAATCCGGCAGAACGAATTATCGGTCTCGAGTCCGTACACCCCGGGCAGGCGGGCCAGGGCGTCTCGATCCAGTTCGCCTTGAAAGGAGATGGTTATGGTGTCGCCCAGGTGGAGTTGCCGCTTGAGATCATGGGGCCGGCCGCTGGCCCGGATGGTGCCCTCGCTGATGAAAGTCACCTGCTCGCAGAGCGCCTCCGCCTCCTTCATGTTGTGCGTGGTCATCAGTATGGTGACGCCCTTTTCCCGATGCAGGTCCTTGATGCTCTCGCGAATCCGTCTGGCCACGTCCGGATCGAGGCCCACGGTGGGTTCATCGAGCAGCAGCAGTTCCGGATCGTTGAGCAGTGCCTTGGCCAGGGCCAGCTTCTGCTTGGTGCCCGTGGACAGTTCATCGAAGCGGGCCAGGGCGTAGTCGGTCAGGTCGAACAGGTTCAGGACCTGGTCAACCTTGGCGCGGCGCCGCGGCCCGGGCAGCCCGTAGAGCCGGGCGTAATAGTCGAGGTTTTCCCGGACGTTCAGGCTCCAGAGGAAGTTGGCGTGACCGGAGGACAGGTTGAGTCGCCGGAAAATATCGGCCCCCCCGCGGCGGATGTCCCGGCCCAAAACGCGGACCAGGCCTTGTTCCGGGACGAGCAGGTTCGACAGGATGGAAAGCAGGGTGGTCTTGCCGGCGCCGTTGGGCCCGAGCAGCCCCCAGAAAGCCCCTTCCGGCACCTCGAGGTCCACGCCTTTGAGCGCCTCCTGGCGGCGCTTGCGAAACAGCCCGGAGACGTAGACCTTCCGGACCCCGTGGACCTCGATGGCCAACGGCATGCTCTCTTCCTTTCCATCCGGCATCCGGCGTGAGGCTTTGGGGAAAAGCGGCGGCCGATTGGATTATGGCGCCGGACTCGATCGTGAAGAAACGACCAACCCTATTTCAACCACTCGAAAGCCAGGCCGGTCAGCTTCTTCAGCTTCTTGAGTTCGTCGGGCGTGGCGCAGCCGATCAGGCAGTCCTGGCCGCCCAGATCGAGGTAGGTGAATTTGTGGCCCGTATTTCTTCCGGCCAGGAGTTTGGCCAGTTCGCTGATTATCTTTTCGTCAACCCAATCGTCCTCGACCTGGGCGTTCCATTTGTAGGGCTTGCCGTCCAGCTCGAAGGAGAGCCAGGCTTTTTCGTCATCAATATCCACGAAGTCCTTGATTTTTTGCAGCGGCAGCCCGCCGCCGGCCAGTTCGCTCATCCGCCGGGCGATGCGGGCGTAGTCGCCGCGGTCTTCGATGCACTCGGTGTCGAAATGCCAGATGTTATTCGAAGCGTACCCAGTGGGTTTCTCATCGAGTTCCCCCCCCAGGACCGTCAGGAGTAAGATGTATGGTTCCGCCTCCAGTTCCGCGCGGTCGAATAAAGACAGCAGATGTTGGATGGTGAGGCCTTCGCGCAACTTGATGCCGCACTCGGCCAGGCCCTTCAACTGGTCTTCCAAGGTAACCTTAGCCATAATTACCTCCTCCCCACATTTTTCACCTTTTGATCATCACCTTCTCCATGACCACCGGATCGAGAGGCTTGTCCCTCCGATCGGTTTTGACCGCGCCGATCTTGTTCACTATGTCCAGGCCCTTGATCACCTTGCCGAACACGGAATGGCGGTTGTCCAGGTGCGGCGTGGCGGCCAGGGTGATGAAGAACTGGCTGCCGTTCGTGCCCGGACCCGCGTTGGCCATGGATAGAACGCCCGGGCCGTCGTGCCGCAGGGAAGGGTGAAACTCGTCCTGGAAGCGGTAGCCCGGTCCGCCCGTGCCGGTTCCCGAAGGGCAGCCGCCCTGGATCACGAAACCCTTGATGATCCGGTGAAAGGTCAGGCCGTCATAGAAGTTCCCGCCCCGGACCGTCTCCTGACGGCCTTCGACCAGGTTGATGAAGTTCCAAACCGTCTCCGGGCATTCCCGGGCGTACAGCTCGGCCTCGAACGAGCCGTGGTTGGTCTGGAAAACGGCGCTGGGCCGGTCGAGGCTTTCCTGGTAGTCACATTTCTCGGTCATGGTTCCTCCAAACAGGATATTTCTCTTGGTCGATTATCTCATGTTTGGTCGCTTCGAGCATAGCCTTGTTTGCCCGGGCCAGGCCCGTTTCCCGGTTGACATGGTTAAATCCAAGATAATAGTATGCCGGGCAAGAGGATAATCGGTTCAATAATCAAAGTCCAATCGCCGCGCCGGCGGACAGGGTCCGGGTGAACGGGAGTCAAGGCCGGGCTGAAGGAGGAAACCATGGGCGGAAAACCCAAGCCGGGATTTTGGGTGGCCGTGGCGGTCGTGGTGGCGGCGCTGATCGCCTTCGCCGTCTATCGGGCCGGCTGGTTCGGCGTCCTCGAACGGAGCGGCCTGGAAGGAATCAGCGCCGGTCCGGGCGCCAAGCCTGCCCCGTCGGGAAAGCCGCTGGAAATCTCCTTCTATAATTCCAGCGCCAAGAGGAACTGGATCAACGAGATGGTCAAGGAGTTCCACGCCGGCGGCGCGGCGGTGGGCAACCGGCCCATCAAGGTGACCGTGGCCCACGTCACCTCGGGCGGCAGCCTGGATGACCTCAAGGACGGCAAGATCAAACCCGACCTCTGGTCGCCGGGCGACGATTCCTGGCTCCACCTGGCCGCCATGCACTGGCGGGACGTCAAGCAGAAGACCCTCTTCGACGGCTTCACCCCCCTGGTCAACATCCCCCTGATCGTGGCCATGTGGGAACCCATGGCCAAGGCCCTGGGTCATCCCCAGCCCATCGGCTGGCGGGACATCGCCAAGGTGGCGGCCAACCCCCAGGGTTGGGCCGCCCTCGGCCATCCGGAATGGGGCAAATTCAGGTGGGGCCACGCCCATCCCGACGCCAATTCCGGCTTCCTGACCATCGTGTCCGAGATATACGCCGTCCTGGGCAAGACCCAGAACATCTCGACCGAGGACCTCAAGAACCCCAAGGTGATCAACTTCCTCCGGGAGTTCGAGGGCGCGGTGGAGCACTACGGCCTGTCCAACGACTGGATCGACGACCTCATGCACGCCAAGGGCCCGTCGTACCTGTCGGCCACGGTCCAATATGAAAACACCATCATCGAGAGCAACGCCAAACACAAAAACAAGCCGTTCAAGATGGTGGCCGTCTATCCCCGGGAAGGCAACTTCTGGACCCAGCACCCGGTGGCCATTTTGAAGGAAGAATGGATGACGCCGGAAAAAGAGGAGGCCGCCCGGAAGTTCATCGATTTTCTGCTCGGGAAAAAGGCCCAGTCCACGGCCATGAAAATGGGCCTGCGGCCGATCAACCGGGAAATGAAGCTGGACGCGCCCTTTGACGACGACCACGGCGTCCAGCCGGATATCGGCACGGACAAGATGTTCCAGGTGCCGGACGAGGCCGTGCTCAGGAGAATCCGGGACCTGTGGGAGGAGGTGAAGATACCGGCCACCGTCTGCCTCGTCCTGGACCGTTCCGGCAGCATGAACGGCGAACCCATGGACAACGCCAAGCTGGGCGCGGTCGAGTTCATCAAGAGCATGAAGCCTCGGGACATGCTTCATCTCACCGTTTTCAACCACAACGTGACCACGCTGGCGGATTTCTGCGGCATCCGGGACTGCGGCGAAACGGCCGCGGACAAGATGAAGAACGTCTTCGCCGAGGGCAAGACCTCCCTGTACGACGCCGTCCACGACCGGTACAACATGCTCCTCGAGCTGAGAAAAAAGGACCCGCGCCGGCGCTACGCCCTGGTCGTGCTCAGCGACGGCAAGGACACCAGCAGCCGGATGAACCGCTACGATTTCCTGGACGCCCTGCCTAGGGGCGAAGACTTCGACGCGCCCAAAATCTACGGCATCGCCTACGGCGCCGAGGCGGACCGGGACCTTCTGGCCGAAATATCCAACCGGACCAACGGCCGCCTGTTCACCAGTTCGACCAAGGACATCGCCAAGACCTACCAGGAGATGAGCGCGAACTTCTAACCCCGGCGGGGCCGGTTCGGGCGCCGGTCTGATCCGTTAATAGCGATTGCTTCGTCGTGGCACTCCTCGCCATGACTATCCACCCTCGGATCGTTCGCTGAAGGCTGAAAGGTCACCCCGGTTGGATTTTCCGGACCGGCGGCCTGGGGAAAGGGCTTCCCTTTTGAGGAGGGATAAGGTACAATCAAAATCTGAAAGTCCAGTCAGGTACATGGTGCCGCTACGCCCTCTAGAACTTCCAGGCCGCTGAAGACCAAAGGCAAGACCACCCGGTCGGCCATCCTCGAGGCGGCCCACGCCCTCTTTCGGGACAAGGGCTATTACGGCTCGTCGGTCTCCGAAATCGGCCGCCGCCTGGGTCTGGCCGGCGGGACCTTCTATCAGTATTTCAAGAACAAGGAACAGGTCTTCCTGGAACTCAACGACCTGATCCTGACCCGGTTCGCCCAGAGGGCCGAGGCCGTTTCGGACCAGGGCGCAACTTTTCCGGAGCGGCTCAAGATAAGGCTGGGCCTGCTCTTCGACCACGTCCGGGAGAATTTCCCCTTCCACCGGATTTTAGGCGAATCCGAACTCATCGACCGGGCCGCCGTGGCCTATTACGAGGCCATCGTCCGCCAGGTGCGGGATTATCTCCGGCGGGAACAACAGTCCGGTCAGGCCAGGTCCCTGGACCCGAACCTGATCGCCTACGCCTTGATCGGCGTCTGCTACTTCCAGGCCCTGGACCGGGGTCAACCGCCGGCCCCGGCCGAGGTCACCCTGGACCTGATGGTCGATTTCGCCCTCCACGGCCTGAGCGGCCCCCGGCCCTGGAGCGATCGGCCGGACTTCCAGTTGTTCACGCTCCCGCCTCCGGCGCCGTTGCGGGCCGACCACCAGGCCGCCTTGACCAAGGGCGAACAGACCCGGCGGGCCATATTTCACGCGGCCGAGCGGGTTTTCGGCCGCCGGGGCTTCAACCGGGCCGGCGTGGCCGACCTCACCCGGGCCGCCGGCGTGGCCCAGGGTACTTTCTACGTCCACTTCCAATCCAAGCAGGAACTCATGAAGGGCTTGGTCGAGTATATCAACCGGGAGATGCGCCGCGCGGTGCAGCGGTCGGCCGTCCTGGCCGCGGATCGCCGAGGGGCCGAGCTGTACGGCCTGGCGGCCTTCTACGAATTCCTCAAGGAGCACCGCGACATCTACCGGTTGGTCCCCGAGTTCGAAATGATCGGCCGGGAGGTGGGCCAGTGGTACTACCGGAAGATAGCCCGGGGGTACACGGCCGGCCTCGAGAAAGGAATTGAAGCCGGGGAAATCCGGGCCCTGCCGGCCGACTTCCTGGCCTGGAGCCTGATGGGGCTGAGCCATTTCGTGGGCCTGCGCTGGATAGTCTGGAACCCCTCGCCCCAGGCCGACCTGCCGAGGCCCCTCTTCGCCGACCTGATGGAATTCGTCTTCCACGGCCTCGAAACGGTCAATAAGGACTGATCCCGAAAATTGAGGCTTGACACGGCCCGGCCTCTGGTGCATTATTTCTGACAGTTGGTTCAGTTTTCAGATTAACACCGAGAAGTTGCTATGGTCAGCCTGACAGGCCAGGTCGCCTTGATCACCGGGGCCGGCTCCGGCATCGGCGCCGCCTTGGCCCGGGCCTTCTCCCAAGCCGGCGCCAGCCTGGTCCTGGTCGGCCGCCGGGCCGAGCGGCTCCGGCAAACGGCCGCCGACTGCCCGGCCCCGGCCCTCGAGTTGGCCGCGGACGTGACCGACCCGGACGACCGCGCCGGCCTGGTGGCCCGGACCATCGAGCGCCACGGCCGGCTGGACATCCTCTGCAACAACGCCGGCGTGGGTTTTTACGGCGACCTGGCCGGGGTTTCCGAGTCCGACTGGCGGCGCCTCTTTGAAGTCAATTTCTTCGCCGCCGTGTTCCTGACCCAGGCTTTTCTGCCGCTGATGTCGGCCGGCCGGTCCGGCCTGATCGTCAACGTGGCCTCGATCGGCGGCCTGATGGCCCATTCGGACAAAGTCACGCCCTACGTGGCCTCGAAGCACGCCCTGGTGGGATTTTCCCGGGGCTTGGCCAAGGACCTGGCCGGCACGGGGGTGAGGGTCAAGGTCGTCTGCCCCCATCTGACCAGGACCGATTTCTTCGGTTCGTCCGCCGGGGCCGAGGCCATGGAGCCGATACTCGAGCAATATTCCGCCTTCATGGATTCGGCCGAGGAAGTGGCCCAGGGAGTTCTATCAAAGCTCGATGAGGAAGGCCTCATCCTTTTCCCCACCGACAAGCCGGCCAAAGCCTATGCCCGGCAGAGGGATGTCTGAAATGGCCGGCCGGAGAAAACCAACCGCCCTGGTCACCGGCGCCGGTTCGGGTATGGGCCGGGCCGCGGCCCTGGCCCTGGCCCGGTTGGGCTGGCGGCTGGCCCTGGCCGATTTGAACCCGGCCGCGGCCGAAGCGACCGCCCGGGCCGCCGTGGACCTGGGCAGTTCAGCCGCGGCCTTCGAGGTCGACGTGGCCGACGCTGGATCCGTGGCCGACCTGTTCGCCCGGGTCAGGCCGGACTTTGACCGCCTGGACCTGCTGGTCCACGCCGCCGCCATCCTGGGCCGGACGGTCTTCCTGGATGAAATGGAAGACCAGGAGTGGCGGCAAATGATGTCCGTGAACCTGGACGGCGCCTTTTATTGCACCAGGGAAGCGGTCCGCTGGATGAAGACCGCCGCCGCCACCGCCGCCGCCAACGGCGGCGGCGGCGGCCGGATCATACTCTTTGCCTCGGTAGCCGCGCTCCAGGCCACGCCCGGCGCGGCCCACTACGCCGCGGCCAAGGCCGGCCTGATCATGCTGGCCAAAAGCCTGGCCGTCGAGGCGGCCCGGTACGACGTCCGGGTCAACGTCATAGCCCCGGGGTACGTGGACACGCCCATGCTCGAAGGACTGCCGCCGGGATTCTCCGAACACATAATCAAAAAAACGCCGCTCAAGCGCCTGGGCCGGCCGGAAGAGATCGCCGCGCTGGTGGCCTTCCTGGCCTCGCCCGAAGCCGACTTCTTCACCGGCCAGGTCTTCAGTCCCAACGGCGGCCTGGTCATTTGAGGCGGACAGGGAGAGACGAATGGCCATGAACTACGACCGCCTGCTGGTCGAGCCGCAAGGTGAAATCTGCTGGGTCCGGATCAACCGGCCGGACGACCGCAACTCGATCGATTCGCCCTTGATGGAACAACTGCACCGCCTTCTGGACGAACTGGAGCGGACCTCGGTCCGGGCCGTGGTCTTCACCGGCGCGGGTCCGACTTACTTCATCGGCGGGGCCGACGGCGTCGAGATGATGCGGCTGGGTCCGGAAGGGGCCAGGGACTTTTCCCGCCGGATTCAGGAACTCTTCAACCGGATGGAGCGTTCGCCCCTGCTGCTGGTGGCGGCCATCAACGGCCTTTGTTTCGGCGGCGGTTTCGAGTTCGCCCTGGCCTGCGACCTGCGCCTGGCCGGCCAGACGGCCCGGATCGGCCTGCCCGAAGTCAAGGTCGGGATCATTCCCGGCGGCGGCGGAACCCAGAGGCTGCCCCGGCTGATCGGCGTGGGACGGGCCATGGAAGCCATCCTGTCCGGCCAGCTCTATCCGGCCGCCGAGGCCCTCGAGTTGGGCCTGATCCACCAGGCGGTCCCGTCCGAAGACCTGGTCAAGGAAGCCGCGGCCCGGCTGTCCAGGTTTCTCCGCCTGCCGGCCCACGCCTTAGGCTTAGCCAAGCGGGCGGTCAAGGCTTCGCAGTACTATGATCTGCCGGCCGGCCTCGAGGCCGAGGCCGCCGAATTCTCGCGGTGCTTCGAAAACGACTTTTTCCGGAACCTGATGCGCGAACAGTTGAACCAGGGCATCCTCGCCACCACCGCCCGGACCGAGGATTCAAAGGAGGCGTCATGAAAGTGATCGGCATCGCCGGCAGTCTCCGGCCGGACAGTAACACCCTGAAGTTCGTCCAGCACTGCCTGACCGCCCTGGACGAACAGGGCCTCGAGACCGAACTCATTTCCCTGCGGGACAAAACGATCAAGCCCTGCCAGGGCTGTTACAAGTGCGTCAAGCTTGGCCATTGCGTCCAGGAGGACGACGATTTCGCCCCCATCCTCGAAAAGATGAAGGCGGCCCAGGGCCTCGTCATCGGTTCGCCGGTCTATGTATCCTCCGTGGTGCCCCAGGTCATGTCCCTTCTGGACCGGGCCACCTTCGTGGCCTTGTGGAACGATCGCTTTTTCTCGGGCAAGGTGGGTGGGCCCATCACCGTGGCCCGCCGGGCCGGCCACAACATGGCTTTTTCCCAGCTTCTGCTCTGGTATTTCATCAACGGCCTGGTCATCCCCGGCTCGACCTACTGGAACGTGGGCGTGGCCGGGGCCCGGGGGGCCCGGGACGCCGAGAAGGACGAGGAAGGCCTGGCCACGGTCAGGAACTTCGCCCTCCACATGGCCGCGGTGATGAAGAAACTCTTGGCCTAGGAGATTAGCCATGCGAGGTATCGGGTCCTGGCTGACCAGGCGCGAACTGCTGACGCCGGACAAGGAAGCGATAGTGGACGGCGCCCGGCGCCTGAGTTATCGCGGGCTCAACCGCCGGGTCAACCGCCTGGCCCGGGCCTGGCTTAGTCTGGGTTTGAAGAGCGGCCAACGCCTGGGCATCCTGTCCTACAACCGCCTCGAATACGTCGAGACGGTCATGGCCGCGGCCAAGCTCGGGGTCATGGTCGTGCCGCTCAACTGGCGCCTGGCGGCCCAGGAGCTGAAGTTCATCCTCGACGATTCCGGGGCTCAGTTTCTGGTCTTCGACCCGGAACTGGCGGCCCTGGCCGAATCCCTGTTTCAGGACACGCCCGTCCAGAAGGCCCTGGTCATCGGCGACCGGGAGGTCCTTCAGGCCCCGGCCTACGAGGTGCTTTTAAGCCAACAGAGCGAGGCCGAGCCCGAGCCCGATACCCCGCCCGACCAGGACACGCCCCATATCATCATGTACACGGCCGGCACGACCGGGTCGCCCAAGGGCGCGGTCTTGTCCCAGGGCGCCAGCTTCTGGAACGCGGTCAACCTCGACCTGGCCCTGGATTTCACTTCCCAGGACCGGGACCTGCTGGTCCTGCCCATGTTCCACATCGGCGGCCTGGGGCTGTTCACCCTGCCCATGCTCTACCTGGGCGGCACGGTTATCATCCAGCGGGTCTTCGACCCGGCCGTGACCTTGAGGCTGCTCGAGGAGGAACGGGTCAGTCTCTTCTTCGGCGTGCCGGCCGTTTTTCTGATGCTCAGCCAGCATCCGGATTTTTCCGGCCGGGCCTTCGAAAGCGCGAGGCTGGTGATGAGCGGCGGCGCGCCCTTGCCGGTCAGCCTCGTTCGGCGTTATCATGAAGCCGGGATAATCCTGCAGCAAGGTTTCGGCATGAGCGAGGCGGCGCCGTCCATCGCCACGCTGCCTAAGGAACTGGCCCTCGAAAAGGCGGGTTCGATCGGCCGGGCCGTCTTTCATCTGGACGTGGCCGTGGTGGACGAGGCCGGCCTCGAGGTCCCCCGGGGCCGGGTGGGCGAACTGGTCATGCGCGGTCCGAACCTGATGCGGGGGTATTGGAACCGGCCCGAAGCCACGGCCGAAGCCTTCAAGGACGGCTGGTTCCATTCCGGCGACCTGGCCCGCATGGACGAAGACGGCGATCTCTACATCGTGGACCGCAAGAAGGACATGTTTATTTCCGGCGGAGAAAACGTGTATCCGGCCGAAATCGAGCAATTGATCTTCCAACTGCCCCAGGTGGCCGAAGCCGCCGTGGTCGGCGTCAAGGACGAGAAATGGGGCGAGGTCGGCCGGGCCGTGCTAGTGCTCAAGCCCGGCCAAACGCTTTCGGCCCGGGAGTTGCTGGATTTTCTCCGGCCGAAGCTGGCCAGGTACAAGGTGCCCAAGGAAGTGGTTTTCCAGGAGGCCTTGCCGCGCAACGCGGCCGGCAAGGTGCTCAAGATCAGGCTGCGGGATAAATGACGCGTTCGACCGCCGTCCCCTTCGGGCCGGCGGACCAACCATAACCCTGACCAAGGAGGCGAACATGAACCGTTGGCGGATGGGGAGGTTATTGCTGCTGGCCGGCCTCGGCCTTATGCTGTTGGCCGCGCCGGCCCTGGCCCAGCAACCGATCAAGATCGCCGTAGTCGGCAGCGTGACCGGGCCGCTCGAGGCGTACACCAAGCAGATGATCAACGGCTTCAAGATGGGCCTGGAATACGGGACCCAGGGCGGCAACAAGCTGCTGGACCGGCCCATCGAAATCCTGATCAAGGACGACCAGGGCAAGCCGGACGTGGGCAAGCAGCTCATGACCGAGGCTTACAAGGACGACAAGGTCGACCTGGCCGTGGGCGGCGTGTCTTCGGCCGTGGCCCTGGCCATGCTGCCCGTGGCGGCCGAGTTCAAGAAGGTTTACCTGGTCGAGCCGGCCGTGGCCGACTCGATCACCGGCAAGGATTGGAACCGTTACATCTTCCGCACCGGCCGCAATTCCTCGCAGGACGCCGTTTCCAACGCCGTGGCCCTGTCCAAGGCCGGCGTGGCCATAGCCACCCTGGCCCAGGACTACGCCTTCGGCCGCGAGGGCGTGGCCGCGTACAAGGCCGCGGCCGAGGCCAAGGGGGCCAAGGTCGTGCACGAAGAATACGTCCCGCTGGACGCCTCGGATTTCACCGCGCCGTCCCAGCGGATCATTCAGGCCATGAAGGATCAGAAAGGGGCCAAGTATCTCTTCGTCATCTGGGCGGGCAAGGGCAATCCCCTGGGCAAGCTCCAGGAGATGAAGCTGAGTGAAAAACACGGCCTCAAGCTGAGTTCGGGCGGCAACATCCTGGACGCCCTCAAGCTGTACAAGCCCCTGGTGGGCATGGAAGGCGCCACCTATTATTATTACGACATCCCCAAGAACCCCCTCAACGACTGGCTGGTCAAGGAGCACCAGAAGCGCTTCAACGCCCCGCCCGACTTCTTTACCTGCGGCGGCATGAGCGCGGCCCTGGCCGTGCTGGCCGGGGTCAAGAAGGCCGGCTCGACCGACGCCGAGAAGCTCATCCCGGCCCTGGAAGGCCTGTCTTTCCAGACGCCCAAGGGCGAGATGGTCTTCCGCAAGGAAGATCACCAGGCCCTCCAGAGCATGTATCACTTCCGCATCAAGGTGGACGAAAAGCTGCCTTGGGCCGTCTGCGATCTGGTGCGCGAACTGACCTGGAAGGACATGGACATCCCCATCCTCAACAAGGGCAAGTAAACGCCGGGGGCGGTTCCTTTCCGGGGACCGCCCCAAAAAGAGTTGATCCCAGCATGCCGCCCCTGATCGAGACTAAGGACCTGACCATCCGCTTCGGCGGCCACGTGGCCGTGGACCGGGTCTGCCTCGAGGTCGAGCCGTTCACCCTGAAATCCATCATCGGGCCCAACGGCGCGGGCAAGACCACCTTGTTCAACCTCATCTCCGGCCAATACCGTCCCACTTCCGGACAGGTCTGGTTCAAGGGCGCGGACATCACCAGGCTCGACGCGGCCGAGCGGACCAGGCTGGGCCTGGGCCGGTCGTTCCAACTGACCAACCTCTTCCCCAACCTGACCGTGCTCGAGAACGTCCGGCTGGCCATTCAGGCCCGCCTGGGCCGGAGTATGTGCTTCTGGCGGAACTATCGCTCGCTGACCGACCTGGAAGACCGGGCCTATGAACTCCTCGAGCACGTCCTGCTCGAAACGCGCTGGAAGGCCCAGGCCGTCACCCTCACCCACGGCGAACAGCGCAAGCTGGAACTGGCCGTGCTGCTGGGGCTCGAACCCGAGGTGCTGCTCCTGGACGAACCCACGGCCGGCATGTCCCTCGAGGAAGTCCCGGCCATACTCGAGATCATCCGGACCATCAAGGACCGGCGGGACCGGACCCTGCTCCTGGTCGAGCACAAGTTCGACATGATCATGGCCCTGTCCGACTCGATCGCCGTGCTCAAGGACGGCCGGCTGATCTGCGACGACGAACCCGAGGCCGTGGCCCGCAACCCCATCGTCCTCGAGGCGTACCTGGGCGGAGGGGCCAAACATGCCTGAACCGCTGCTGAGCCTCGAGAACGTCCATACCCACCTGGGCCGGCACCACATCCTCCAGGGCGTCAGCCTGTCGGTCGCGGCCGGCCGGCCCACGGTGCTTTTAGGCCGCAACGGCGCGGGCAAGACCACCACCCTGCGCACCATCATGGGCCTGAGCCCGCCCTCGAGCGGCCGCCTCAGGCTGGACGGCCGGGACATCGCCGGCTTGCGGCCGTACAAGATCGCCCGGCTGGGCCTGGGCTACGTGCCCGAGGAACAGGCGGTCTTCTACCACCTGACCGTCGAGGAGAACTTCCGCCTGGCCATGCTCGACGAATCCGACGTCACCCGGGAGAGGCTGGACCGCGTGCTGGAACTCTTTCCCGATTTGAAGAAGTTCTGGCGGTCCAAGGCCGGCGTGCTTTCCGGCGGCCAGAAACAGATGCTGGCCATCGGCCGGGTCTTCGCCAACGACCACCGTCTCCTGATCGTTGACGAGCCGAGCAAGGGCCTGGCCCCCATCATCGTGGATCACCTGATCGAGGCCCTCAACCGGATGAAGGACCACACCACCATCATCCTGGTCGAGCAGAATTTCTACATGGCCAGCCGCCTGGGCCAGGACTACTTCATCCTGGACGACGGCCGGGTGGCCCGCCAGGGCCTGATGGCCGACCTGGTCGAGGACCATGACTTGAAAAAGAAGTACCTGGGGATCGGGAAATGAATTATCCCGCCGCGGAAACCGGTTTGAGCCGCCGTCAATGGGCCGGCCTGGCCGGCTGGATAGGCGTCTGGTTCCTGCCCTTGATCTGGATCGATCCGACCACCTACGCCGTGCTGAGCGTGGCCGGCCTGACCATGGGTATGCTCCTTTTCCTGACCTCGGCCGGCTTGACTTTAGTCTTCGGCCTCATGGACGTCCTCAACTTCGCCCACGGCGCCTTCTTCGCCTGGGGCGCGTACCTGGGCTTCAGCGTCTTCAACGTTTTGAACGCCCGGGGCTGGGTCGAGATGGGCGGCCTGGGCCGGAACGTCAGCTCGCTCCTGCTGGCCCTGGCCGTGGCGGCCGGGATAGGCTTGATCCTGGGCGTGCTGCTCGAGAGGGTCATCATCCGGCGGGTCTACGGCTCCCATCTCAAGCAGATTCTCATCACCCTGGGCGCCTCGCTGGTCCTGGCCGAAATAATCAAGATCGTCTGGGGGCCCAACGACGAAGTCATGCTGGTGCCCGGGGTCTTTCAAGGCTCGATAGACGTGGCCGACGTGGTCATCAGCCGCTACCGGCTCCTGGCCCTCCTGGTCGGGGTCATCGTCTTCGCGCTGATCTATTTCTTCCTCAAGCGGACCAAGCTGGGGATCATCGTCCGGGGCGGGGTCGAAAACCGGGAAATGGTCCAGGCCCTGGGGTACAACATCCACCGGATATTTACCGGCGTCTTCGCTTCGGGCGCGGCCCTGGCGGCCATGGGCGGCGTGATGTGGGCCATCTTCAAGGAGCAGATTCATCCGGGCATGGGCGAGGAGAACCTGATCTTCGCCTTCATCGTGGTCATCCTGGGTGGCATGGGTTCGGTGACCGGCTGTTTCCTGGGCGCGGTCATGGTCGGGCTGGCCTATAACTACATGGCCTTCCTGGCGCCTAAATTAGCCTTAGGCGTGAACATCCTCATCATGGCCATCATCCTCCTCCTGAAGCCCAAGGGCCTCCTGGGCACGGACTGAGGCGGCGCATATGCCTGAATATACCCCGATTCAACTGGCCCGCCTCGAGGAGCGGCGCGGTCAATTCACCCGGCCCGGCTTCCTGCTGCTTCTATGTCTGCTGGCCGCCCTGCTGGCCGGACCCTGGCTGACGCCGTCCTTCAAGGTCATGGACGTGGTGACCAAGATCATGATCTTCGCCGTGGCCGTGGCCTCGTACGACGTCCTGATCGGGTACACTGGCATCGTCTCCTTCGCCCACGGCATGTTCTTCGGCCTAGGCGGCTACTGCCTGGCCCTGGTCATCTACCGCGCCGGGCAGCCGGCCTGGCACCACTTTTTCTCCGCGGCCGGCCTGGCCGTCCTGATCGCCGCGGTCCTGGCCCTGGCCATCGTCTTCTTCACCCTGCGGGTCAGGGCCATCTTCTTCGCCATGATGACCCTGGCCTTCGCCGAGTTCGCCTATATCCTGGGCATGCAGTGGAGTTCGCTGACCCGGGGCGAGGACGGGGTTTCCTTCAAGCTGCCGGGAATATTTTCCGTGACCTGGTCCGGCGGGACCTTCCTGGGGACGGAAATCAACGGCCGGCTGATGACCTATTACCTCATCCTTGGCCTGTCCACGCTGCTCTTCCTGCTCATGATCCGCTTCGTCCGGTCGCCCCTGGGCCGGGTCCTGGAATCCATCCGGGAAAACGAACAGCGTTCGACCGCCCTGGGCCACAAGACCTTCCGCTACCAGATCGTCTCGGCCGTGTTCTCGTCGGTCCTGGCGGCCCTGGCCGGCATGATGTTCGCCATGTGGGTGGGGTACGTCAATCCGTCCTCGATCCTGGGCACCGGCCTGATGCTGAACATCCTGCTCATGGTGACCATCGGCGGCCAGGGGACCCTATTCGGCGCCATCATCGGTTCGGCCTTCCTCAACATCGCCCAGACCTTCCTGCCGGACCTCGAGCGCCTGGTCAAGGCCCTCTTTCCCCATTTCGTCCTGCTGCAGCGGTCGGTCGAGCGCTGGCTCCTGTTGTTCGGCATACTCTTCATCCTGGTGGTCTTCTTCTTTCCCAAGGGCATCCTGGGCACGATCAGGGACTATGCCCGCCGGGCCGGTCCGAGCGAAAGGGAATGAATATCCAGGTAGGGGCGCACAGCGTGCGCCCGTCGTAACGGGTAACAAGTGACTGACGCCGGAATACTCAGCTTTGCCGCCTATATCCCCCGGGCCGTTCACGACGCCGACTTCATCGCGGCCCATTCGACCACGCCGGCCGGGATCATCCGGACCAAGCTAGGCTGGCGGCAAAAGAACGTCCCCGGCCCGGGCGACCAGACCGTGGTCATGGGCCTCAAGGCGGCCCGCAAGGCCCTGTACTATTCGGGCCTGTCGGCCCGGGACATTGACCTGGTGATCTGGTCGGGCGAAGAGATCAAGGAATACCGCTGCTGGCCGGCCGGGCCCAAGATTCAAAAGGATCTGGGGCTCGAACGGGCCTGGTCCTTTGACCTCCAGCAGCGCTGCGGCACCACCCTGGTGGCCCTGAAACTGGCCCGGGACATGATCCGGGCCGACAAACGGATCGGAAACGTGCTGATAGCCACGGGGTACCGCAACTCGGACCTGATAAACTACGCCAACGAAAGGGTGCGCTGGATGTATTACCTGGCCGCCGGCGGCGCGGCCTGCGTCGTCCAGCGGGACTGCCCCCGCAACGTCATCCTGGACGGCCAGTTCATGTCCGACGGCTCCTTTGCCTGGGACGTGTACGTGCCGGCCGGCGGTTCGGTCCAGCCCATGACCGTCGCGGCCCTCGAGCGGGGCGAACAGTACCTCGACGTCCTGGACCCGATCGGGATGAAGGAGCGGCTGGACAAGCTGTCGCTTTCGAACTGGCTGGTCTGCATTGACCGGGCCCTGGCCAAGGCCGGCCTGACCAGAAAGGACGTGGGCTACCTGGCCACGCTTTTAGTCAAGCGTTCGGCCCACGACTACCTGGTCCAGGAACTGGGCCTGGACCCGGAAAGGACGCGCTACCTCGAAGAATTCGGCCACCACGGCCAGAACGACCAGCTTCTCTCCCTCGAACTGGCCGTCGAGGAAGGCCGGCTAAGGGAAGGGGACGTGGTGCTGATGATCTCGGCCGGGATCGGATATGCCTGGGGGGCGCTCCTGATGCGCTGGGGCCGGGCCCGGTCCAAGGAGGCGCTCGCATGATCCACGGCGATTGGATCGGCCGGTGGGGCCGGGCCAGGCCCGAAGCCCTGGCCTTAGTGGACGCCATCACCGGCCGGCGCTACACCTACGCCCGACTGGCCGATGAAGTCGAGGCCCTGGCCCGGTTCCTGCTGGAACTCGAGGTGGTCAAAGGCGACCGGGTGGCGGTCCTGTCCTTTAACCGGGTCGAGTACCTGAGTCTCTTTTTCGCCGCGGCCCGGTTAGGGGCCATCCTGGTGCCGCTCAACTTTCGCCTGGCCGAGAGCGAGTTCGATTATTATCTCGAGGACGCCGGGCCGTCGGTCTTTTTCTGCGACGCGGACCACCTGGCCCTGGCGGCCAGGCTGGAAAGCCGGGGCCTGGTCCGGCGGATAGTCTGTTTCGACGACGATGCCCGGGCCGCGGCCTGGCCGCGCATCCGGCCGGACCTTTCCGACGATCCACTACCGGAGATAGAGATCGAGGCCGACGATCCGGCCCTCATCATTTACACCTCGGGCACCACCGGCCTGCCCAAGGGCGTGATCCTCAGCCACGGCCTGATCTTCTGGAACTCGGTCAACACCAACCTGGGCTGGGACCTGCGCTCGACGGACAAGACCATCCTGCACTCGAGCCTCTTCTATACGGCCGGCTGGAACGTCTTCACCCTGCCGCTCTTCCAGACCGCCGCCGTCAACGTGCTGGTCAGGGGCTTCGAGCCTGACCTGATCCTGGAACTGATCCAGGCCGAAAAGATCACCTTGTTTTTCGGCGTGCCGACCATGTTCCAGATGATGATGGAATCGCCTAGGTTCGCCGCCGCCGATTTTTCCTCGATCCGCTTCCTGGTTTCGGGCGGAGCGCCGCTGCCGGCGGCCGTCCGGGACCGTTTTCTCGAGGCCAAGAACATCCGTATCTGGGAAGGCTACGGACTGACCGAAGTCGGCCCCAACAACTTCATGGCCAACGGCAAACCCGGCACGATCGGCCGGCCCATGCCCTGCGTGGACGTGCGGCTGATCGGCGCCGACGGCCGGGTTCTCGGTCCGGGTGAGGAGGGCGAAATTCTCCTGCGCGGCCCTAATATGTGTTCCGGGTATTGGCGCCAGCCCGAGGCCACGGCCGAAGCCATCCAGGACGGCTGGTTCCACACCGGCGACCTGGGCCGCCTGGATCAGGACGGCGACCTGGCCATCGTCGGCCGGAAGAAGGACATGATCATCTCCGGCGGAATCAACATCTACCCGGCCGAAATCGAGCGGGCCGTCGAGGCTCATCCGGTCGTGGCCGGCGCCGCCGTGATCGGCGTGAGCGACGACAAATGGGGCGAAGTGGGCAAGGCTATCGTGGAATTGAAGCCCGGCCAGAGCCTCGATCAAAAGGAACTCGAGGCCTTCCTGGCCGGGCGCCTGGGCCGGTTCAAACTGCCCAAGTACCTGGCCATAGTCGAGGCCCTGCCCAGGACGCCGGCTTCGGGTAAGGTGCAAAAGTTCCTGCTCAAGAAGGACCACGGCCGGCCGGACAATCACTGACCGGGAGTGACCCATCCGCCACGAACGGCGGGAATATTCGGTGTCGTCGTTGTTAGTATCCGACTTTGAATTAGCGTGCAACGTAGGGGCACGGCGTCCCGCGGGACGCGGGATGCCCCCATGTCCAGCGGGACGCCGAAGCAATCACTATTAAACGATCAGGACCAGGCATGGACCTAGGCCTTGTCAGCTACGGCCTCTACTTGCCGCCCGGGCGGGAGACGGCCGAACAAATCGCCGCCAGGAGCGGTCTCGACCCGAGGCTAGTCCGGGAAGAACTGGGGGTCGAAGAAAAACCCTGGCCCGGGCCGGACGACCAGCCCGTGCCTATGGCGGTCCGGGCCGCCAAGTCGGCCCTGGCCTCCGGCCGGGTCGATCCGAACCAGGTGGACCTGGTGCTCTGGGTGGGCGAAGAATACAAGGATTACATCGCCCAGACCGCGGCCATCAGGCTCCAGGAGGAAGTCGGCTGTGGCCGGGCCTGGGCCTTCGATTTGGTCGGCCAGGGCGTGACCCAGGTCCTGGGGCTGCGCGTGGCCCGGGACCTGATGCTCGGCGACCCAGGAATAGAGACGGTTCTGCTGGCCGGCGGGGCCAGGCATATAGACCTGGTGGACTATCGTAACCCCCACACCCGGTTCCTCCTGCCGTATTCGGCCTCGGGCGGGGCCATGATCCTCAGGCGCGGCCTGGACCGCAACCGGCTGCTGGGCTGGGCGGTGAGGGTGGACGCGGATATGGCGGACGAGGTCTACGTCCCCGGCGGCGGGACCTTGCACCCCTTTGCCCCGGACAATCTCGATTCGCCGCTGATGTTCTTCCACGCGCCCCGGCCGGAGCGCCTCGAAACCTATCTGGATGAAGTATTCCCGGAGCGGCTGGCCCAGGTGGTCGAGGCGGCCCTGGCCGAGGCCGGTCTGGACGGGCTGGATTACCTGGCCTTGCGCCACCTGGCCCCGGGCCTGAGGCGGCGGGTGCTGGACCGGCTGAACCTCCCGGAAGAATGTTCCTTGCCGCTGGTCCGTTTCGGTCATCACGGCGCCAACGACCCGCTGATCTCCCTGGACGCGGGTTTGTCCTCGGGCGCGATTCGCGGTGGCGCCCGGGTGGTCCTGGCCGCGGCCGGAATAGGTTTCACTTACATGGCCGCCGTAATCCAGTGGGGGAAATGAGCCATGCCTTGGGTTGAAGTTAACAATATCAAACTCTACTACGAAGAATCCGGTTCGGGCCAACCGCTACTGCTCCTCATGGGCCTGGGCTATCCTTCGGGCATGTGGTTCAGGCAGGTTCCCGAACTGTCCCAACGGTTCCGGGTCATTGTCCTGGACAATCGCGGCGTGGGCAGGAGCGACAAGCCGGACGAGCCGTACACCATCGAACTGATGGCCTCGGACGCGGCCGGCCTGCTGGATGCTCTCGGGCTGAAGGGGATCGGCGTGGCCGGGGTGTCCATGGGCGGGTATATCGCCCAGACCCTGGCCCGGCTCAGGCCGGAATTAGTTGGTCGGCTGGCCCTGCTGGCCACCTCGGCCGGCGGCCCGCGCTTCATGGAATTGACCCGGAACGTCTGGCAGGAACTGGCCAAGCTGGCCGGCTTGCCGCCCGAGGAGATCATCCGCGGCGGCATGGCCCTGGCCGTAACCCCGGAGTTCTTCGCCTCCCGGCTGGACCTGATCGAGCGCAGCGTCCGCGTCCGCCTGGCCGCGCCCCAGCCGCTCTATGCCTGGAGTCGCCAGTTCACCGCCTCGAGTGGCTTCGACGGCCTGGCCCAGGCCGGACAAATCACCCAGCCCACCCTGATCCTGGCCGGGGCCCGGGACCAAGTCATGCCCCTGGTCTTGACCCAGGAACTCGCCGTGGCCATCCCCCAGGCCCGCCTCATAGTCTACCCCGACTCCGGCCATCTCCTCTTTCTGGAAAAAGCCGCCGAGGTGAATCAGGTGTTGACTGAGTTCTTCGGGTAGCGGACGTCCATAAAATTATAAATTTCTGTCCAGATTATACCGACTTTCTCAGAAAATGCCACTGCCACTCTTGGCTGCCTATGTCTTGGGCTTCTTTCGTCGCCCCTTTATCGGAAACGGCGGCGAAGGTCTAAAAGAATTTATAGATTTATGGACGTCCATGAACACCTTGAACGCTCCGCATAATCGGTTGGCAATGGAACGCAGCGAAATTGCCAGTCCGAGTGATGCGGGTGTTATACTTAGCGTCATAAATAAATTTGCGTATAATATTTGTCTCAAAATCTGCAATGACAATGGCTCCGAGCCAATACGAGTAAATTGGATCGCAACTACATATGACGCTGTGTATAGAATGAAATTGAATCTACCTATGTTAGGGCATCTATTAAAAGTTGTGCTCTTCTTTGGCAATATTGCCACTCGCACTCTCTCTGAATCGCTTTACTCTTTGTAATAATTTCTTCAATCAATTGGGCGATTCTGTGCTTTGAGTCTATGAGTATTTCTTTAGCCAGCGGTGCACCAATATTAGAATAGAATACTTGTCTGCTTCTAGAATACTGGCCAAAACTACGCTCTCCGATATAGCATTGACAGAGCCACTCGATCATATCAGGAAGAACATCATCATGGCAATATTCCAGCCCACCAACTTCTCTAAGTTCACGGAGAAGATTACCATGCTTATTATGGTTTTTAAAGTTGTATCCAATAGTTCTCATATGCTCCAAGTAACCAAAATAAAATGTTTTCAATATACTTTTCTTAAAGTACGGTAAAATTCCAGCTGCATATGATACGCGAGCTGTAAATACATCTAGTCCAATTTTTTTTGCTTTATCTGAATACAACTGCGACACGTTAATCTTCACTTGGTCTTTTGTAAGCGGCGAAAGCACGCCTAAGGTGATGTAGCAATTCTGACGAACAATATCGGGATGTTTATCATTTAGGGCAGTTGATATAAGAAATTTATATATATCAACTTGACGAATTGGAGGGGCAACAGCATATTCTTCTTTTACCGTATGGTCTAACGTAACTGCAGATGGTTTTTCCACAATTTCCTTTATATCGGTTAATTTTATAACCTCAATTGGGTCTTTAGCCAATACAGCTTCAATTGACGTTTTGAAAATATAGAAACAATCTTCAATTGTAGCCTCATACTCGTCATCCTCGTGTTCTAAATCTCTTCGAATATCATATACCCGAGTGATTCTGCGCCACTCTGGTCTTGATAACAATCCCATATAATAGGCAAGATCGATCGTCTTCGAGACACTATAATCTTCAATATCTTCGGGTCTGTTAATCTGAGGTAGTCTATTAGAGGATGCTGCTTCTTTCGCAATATCAAAACCTGCCACCAATATTTTCTTTTTGATGTCGTGAATAGCCGCATTGAAAAGTTTTTGACAGGCACTACTGGGATCAACCGGTAGAAGGTTCATTACTCTTTGAACAAGTTTTCTTGATTGCCACTCAGGTCTTATTTGAAGCATTAATCCTTGGACATCGCTAGCAACGGCCATTTCTCGATTAGCCGCGATCATAATCGCATTTTTATTGCTACTCGTCATAAGGTACCCTCCATTCTAACGTTTCTCATAACAGGCCGGAAATGGACCATAGTGTAATTGTCTGTCCGAGTTGACGTGATTGTTAGGGCAAAAAAATCAGTAGTACATGATCCCTTGACTATGTAAACCACGTTGTGAAATGGTTACATAATGAATATACCCACCAATTCCTGGAATGAGATTACTGAGACGGTAGATCTCAGATATCGTGCGGATCTGGAAAACGAGGTATTCAGCCCGATCTGATAGATTTTGAGAGTTTGGTATCCTTATTCCAAGCGGAAGAAGTTGTTGGAATAAGGTTTCAAGCGCGGCAAATATGTTTACATATAGTTGGTAGTCGCCGTTCCTTGTTATCCATCCCTGGCCTTGCGATATTAAAGAAATTGCAATGGCCGGGGGCAAATCATGATTAGCATTGAACTTATTTAGATTGATTGTAATACCTCTTTGTTGCAATGTTGTGCTTTCACCTTCATGAATATGATAGAACGATGGGGCAGGTGAACCTTGATACATTTCATATCCTGCTAAATGAAACCCAAGTCTGCTGTGCTGTGGATTTGGATTGGGCGGAATTAAGCTGTTTAATTCATTCTCAAGCGTGATTGCAAAATCTCCCAAATTATTGATTGTGGATTTCGCTGAAATAAAATTGGCCAACCAATGATCTGTTGACACACAATTAATTGTACCCAACCCCCAGCATGAAATGGCAGCATTCAAGTATGGAATAATGCGTAGCTTTTGAGCTGCGTTATTTCGAACGTGACTTAGTCCAGTAATAGTATTGATAATTGTAACTGCAGAATCAGCAGCCATGGTTATTCCAAGTGGGCTAACTTCGGTAAGTACGAGAGTCATATGTCCTCTCCTTGTTTTTACGCCCTAACGCCAAGCTTCAGCGGGCGCGGCTTTTTGCGATCCGCTGTAAGCTTTTGTTGGCCAATTTTTCTTTTAATTCTTCTACACCCAATGGCGGAGTAGATGTATGTAACATTGCATGGCAGTTTGGACAGACTGGCACAAGATCTGTGGTTGGCTTAACCTTGTAGTCGACACGTCGTCCAGCAAGCGGCTTCCTATGATGAACATGGATGAAATGCTTACCTATATCCCCATATACATCTTGAAAGTTCATGCCGCATACTTGGCAACAATAGCCATATCGTTTTAAACAAGCGACTCTCGCTTGTGGATCTCGTTCATAAGCATTGACTGTGATCCGCTTCTTTGCACCCTCGACAAATTTATGGTCCTCAATAATATCTTCCGGATATATTTCATCAACAGGAACAGGAGCCCTCCTCGCATATTCAGGGACAGATTCCAGTCTGCGTTTGGCTTCATCAAGTTCATCGGGTGAAAATAGATCTCGAAATCTTGGCTGAAGAACCAAACTTTCTAAAGATAAGTCTGGACGGCCAACCTCAATGAGTGCTTGAAAACCTTTTTGTTTCGATGGATTCTCAAGCCTTTTTGATAGCATCTTTTTAGCTGTCTGCAATCCACCGTTTTTCTTAACAGATCTAAGAAAGTATCTGCCCCAGTAACCAGTTTCATTTCCAGAAATGTAAAACATATCTATCATTTCTTGATGTAATTGAGATTCCATATTCATCTCTACCTGGTTGGCCAACAATGTTTAGGCCGATCCGCCTAACGCCCCAAACACGGTTTGGGGACTCCTTATAAGACGCCCCGGGAATCCGAAGAGAAATCGGCTTAACTTCTTGATTAGCCGCCCGTTGCGGCCCACTAGCCTCTTTATCGCGGCTTCTTATACGGATCGGCCCAAGACCATCCTTGCGCCAGCATGTCCCCGGGGCTCCGAACTCCCGCCGGTCCGCGGTTGAGGACATGGGTGTAATTTATCGTCGTCTTGACATCGTTGTGGCCCAGAAGCTCTTGGACGGTTCGTATGTGGTAGCCGCTTTCGAGCAGACAGGTAGCAAAAGAGTGCCTGTAGGTGTGGCAGGTGGCCCGTTTCATCAGGCCCGCCCTGGTAACCGTCTCCCGAACCGCCTTCTTAACAAGCGACTCATCGACATGATGCCGCCCCCGTTCCCCGTAAGTAAAAAATATAGCAAAGTCTGCCACTAAGTCAAGCACGGAAAATTGGGACGCTATAATATTATATTTTTATGGACGCCCCCCCGTGTTCCTGGCGCTGTTTTTCGCGCGAGTCCGGTGGAATGATAGGGTGGGCCTGGCGAGGTGAAGCCGAGGCAAGCTCATGAGTGGACGGGCGAAGCCGTAAGCTTTACTCCCAGAGCGTGAAGTACTTTGAGCATGGTGTCATAGCGTGGCTTGGCCCCGGGCGCGAGTGCTTGGTAAAGGCTCTCACGTCCTACTCCCGCGTCCTTGGCGAGTTGGGCTATACCACGCGCGCGGGCCACATCACGCACGGCGGCTAGAAACACGTCGGGATTGGGGTCTTCCATGGCGGCGGTTATATATTCCGCAATGGTTTCCTCATCATCGAGATAGTCGGCGGCATCGAAGGGTGTAAATTTAGCCATGGTTTATTTCTCGTCCAGAGTTCGCACCGCGGTTGTCCGCTGGACTGCTTGGCCAACTTAGCAGCGGCGCTCACCTGCTGGCGGAAGCGAAGCCGGAGCCGGTCCGCCATGCAGGGCCTTGTCAGCGCTTCCTGATGATCCTTTCGTAATCATCGTGGCTGCCGATCCACACCCATATGAAGTCAGCGCCGTCTTCTACGGCTAAGGCGCGATGGGCAAGACCGACTCGTGCAGACCAGAATCCTCCAATCTTCTTGAACCGAAGGGATGGATGCCCCGGGTTCTCCTTCAGGAGTTGAAAACTTTTGTCGGCCAAACCCCGTAACTCCACCGGTAAAGCTTGGTACCGCTCCCAGAATTGGTCGGTCGTTCGGTGCATTAGAGATCCCTAAGCTTCTTGACCTTCTTCGCTTCGGCTGCTTCACGAATGAGGAAATCAAGTCTGCCCGCCTTCGCGTCCTCCTCGATTTCCTGGTCCCATTTCTCCCAATCTCGATCGAGGAACCACCGCCGGAACTGGCTGTATTCCTCCCGCGGCAGGGAGGCCACCGCCGCCTCCAGCTCTTCAACTCTCGTCATATTCTTTGCTCCTCCTATTTTTTCCTTAGACGGTAATCGTGCTATAAGCTCAGGCCCCTGTCAAGTTCACGATTCTCCTTGCCTTATCTGGATTCCCCATCTCCTAGGATGATGGTACCTAATCTGATCGATTTGATGTTGGACAAAATCCACTCGATGATGCGGACGATGATCGTGAAAACGTCAGCCTACTACCAAGAAAGTTCCAAAGCTAAATGGTCCCAAGCGGCTAAGGTCCGAATTCACCGGCCGGCGCAGTTTTTCGCGCTAGTCCGGTGGAATGATGGGTTAGGCCTGGCGAGGTGAAACCGAGGCAAGCTCATGAGTGGACAGGCGAAACCGTTTATCGCTAGGTTCCAGTCGGCCAGCAAATCTTCTTGATGAATTTCGATACGCTATTATATCATAACCTATGGAAAGTCAAAAGAAAAATAATTTATAATATCGCCTGAATCCCGGCCACAAACTCATGGATGAATAACGGATGTCCATTACTTTTATGGACGTCCCCTGGCACGACTTGACTTTCCATCTTGGGTGTGTAAAAATACACACATGGACAGTCGGACCGTGATCAGGATTCTCAAACAGGAGGGATGGTACGAAGTCCATCGCGTGGGTTCCCATGTTCAATTCAAGCATCCTTCCCGAAAAGGCAGAGTGACGGTCCCCCACCCTAGGAAAGACATTCCGGCCGGGACCTTGAGAAGCATGGAACGCCAAAGCGGCCTTAAATTCACTCAGGAGTAACCGATGGCCAACTACATCGCCGTAATTCATAAAGACCCGAAGAGCGATTTCGGGGTCTCCTTCCCCGATTTCCCAGGTTGTATCACGGCCGGGAGAACCATTGACGAAGCCAAGGACCTGGCCCAGGAAGCACTGGGTTTGCACATCAAGGGCCTGATCGAGGATGGCGAGAGGATTCCCGCTGCCTCAAAGCTCGAGGATTTGGTGGTCCATCCGGAATGTTCCGACGCCGTGGCCTTTGTCGTCATCTCCGTCCCGGAGGCCAAGGCCAAGGTCGTCCGCGTGAATGTCACCATTCCCGAAGACACCCTCGAGCTGATAGACACGGCGGCGAAAAGACGGGGAATGTCGCGGTCATCTTTTCTGGTTCAAGCCGCCGAAAGGGTCATCAGACCGCCTCGATCCGGGAAGCCGCTAAAAGATCGTCATCCGTCCGGATAACAGTGAATAGGAAACGTCCATGAGATTATGAGTTTTACCAGGGTATACTGATTTGATATCGCGTTTCCGCGAGGACTTGTCGCCGCCCAAGAGAAGCAGCCAGGAATCCTATTATTTGGTGGATGTCCCCTTGGGCCGCGTTTGCCACCGATAATGCTCCTTCCTCCGGGCCAACCAATGCGCGGGTCCCATCTCTTCGATGAGATCGAGGTGATAATCCAGGCGGGGGTGGATACCCCGGAGACGATCGAGCAGGGAGCACTGGCCGCGCGCTTTACACTGCCAGCAGCCTTCCAGGCCCTTGCTCTGGGCGCACAGCCTTATTTTACACCGGGGCTTTCCTCCCCCAAGTCGGCAGGGCCGCTCGCAACGAAGTCCCTTGATGTGACGCAGGAGCGACAAGAACTTGGGATATTCTTCGAAGTCCTTGTTTATTTCGGTTTTAAGTTCCGCGTAATGCTCGAACTGGAGTTCCGCCAGCATCTCCTCGAGCCTGTTTATCAGCCCGAAGAAATCCTCCCGGGAAGGTATGCAATCGCGGCAACAGAGACCGCAGTAGGACGTTAATGTCTCGCTCATTCGGGCATTCCTCCGACTCCATACCGAAGGCTGGGCCTGAGCCGCGCCTGAAAGCGAAAGCGCCGGCGTTCGGCCTAGGGCCTCGGCTCCAGGTCATTGTTCGGCTTGGTCGCCGCGTCTTGTTTCAGGCGCCTTTATGGGCAAACCAGGTTCCGCGGATACGTGGACTTGGCCCGGACAGCCTCCTCCAAATCAATCTCGACCGTCAGAAACGGCGTGTCCGCGCTCGTCTCGCCCAGGATTTCGCCTTCCGGGGACACCAGCCAACCGCGGCCGGCAAACGCCTCGCTTTCATGGGACCGGCGATTTGGAGAGGCCACAAAGCACCCGGACATAATCGCCGCCATACCCGCGGCCATGGACCAACGCCGATGACCGCCCGTGGCGCGCGGCGCGGCGATGAGATGCGCGCCGGCCCGACCGATCTCCCGCGCCGGTTCGGTGAATAACAGTTCTGTACAAATTTGAAACCCCACGGTCAGCGGCCCCGCGACAAGGGGAGCGAAATGACGGTCACCCCGCGCAAACCACGTCGCCTCCCACCCATCGGGTTCGTCCGGGAGATAGTACTTGGCGCGGGCGCCCCGACATCCTCCGTCCCGTGTCCAGCAAAAGGCTTGATTGAGGCGCCGGCCCCGGACTTCCACCGGGCGGGAGGCCAGAATAACCGCGGCCCGGAGCGCCGAAAAACGGGCGATTATGGCATCATGCCCGGCCAAGGCCGCTTGCCACGCGGCGGGATCAATGGTCCTGGTCTTGAACATCCGCCAGTCGCAGAAGGGCATCTCGGGCAGCACCACTACATCCGTGGGGCGGTTCTGAAGAAAGCGCACCAAGTCGGTCCAGGCGGCTTCGTGGCGCGAGGCCTCGTTGGGAAACTCGCACACCGTAATCTTCATCCGGTCTTTCTCCGTAACTTGGGGATGTCCATAACATTATAAGTGTTTACCAGGGCCTACCGGCTTCCACGGGACACGGCCCTGCTTTTCTTGACCAATAGTGTTATGCCTGCCCCGGCAACGGCGGCGACAGCCCAGCCAGAATCCTATTATTTGGTGGACGGCCCCTTGGGCCGCGTTGGCCACCAATAATGCTCCTTCCTCCGGGTCAACCAATGCGCGGGTCCCATATCTTCGATGAGGTGGAAAAGAAGCCGCTCAGTTTTTCCCGCCGTGAGTCCGGGCGATTTTTTGGAACATGGCCGACAACCCGGCGGTCAGGGTGTAGAGCGGATTGATGCCGCCGAGGTTGTCGGCCGCGGTTTCGTCGAAAAACAGGTTCAGGTCGGCGTCCATCCCGTCTTCCGGGGCCCAGTAACAAACCAGGACCGGGACTTTAGGCAGGGGGCTGAGGACCAGGGAAATGTCGGAATCGAATTCCCGGTCGACTTGGACGCCTTTGAAGACCTCCAGCATGTCCTTGAGCAGATCGGTGTATTCGGCGGCGACTTTGGCCAGGGGTTTCTGGACCCGCTGCAAGAACAGGCCTTCGAATTCGCGGCCGCCGGGCAAATCCCGCCAGGTCGCCCAGCGGCCCTGGGGCTTCAATCCCCGGCCGTTCAGCAGATAACTCATGATCGGGATGGCCACCCAGGCGTGGAGGTGAATCTGGGAATGGAGGGTTCCGTCCGGGTCGACCAGGAATTCCTTGCCCAGGACGGTGATCCGCAGCCGGCCGTTGTCCATGGTTCCGCCGGCCTTTTCGGCCAGGGCGGCCAGGTCGGACCGGGCCAGGGCTTCCCGCAGCCGCGCCGCGGCTTCGTCCCGCTCCTTGTTGACGTCCGACAGGGGCGCGGCGGCTTCCGGCTGGTATTGAGCCAAAACGGCCGGGTCGAGTCGCGGGCATTCCGCCAGTTTTCGGGCGCCTTTGAAGACCGCGGCGGCGAAAGCCAGGCAGGTAGGGGCCCCGCATTCGCGGCAGTTCGATCTTTCCAGCAGTTTCATAATAGCGCTCGGGCTGTTGGCCGACGGCATATTCATCTCCTTTCGGTGGGGCGATCCCTTCCGGATCCTCGACCATCATCCACCGCCTGGGGCCGATTGTCCATCCCCTATCCGGGCGATGGTGAAAAAGGTTCGCTCAATCGACATCGAGAGCCTTGGTGGTATTTTTTATTGAAACGAGACAGGCCATGAGTTCGATCATAAAAAGACCCGCCAGGCCCGAAAATCCAACAGCCCAATTTTCAGAATGTCCCAACTTTCCTAAAAGCAAGGGCCCGATAAAATACCCTGTTCCCCAAAAAAAATAGAAGGCGCCGGAAATGGTTCCTTTCACCGCCTCGGATACGCGTTCGTTTAAATAGGCCATGGATGATACGCAAAAGATTCCTAAGCCTAGGCTGGCCAAGGCGAGCAGCCCCATGAAAAAAGGGTATTTACAATTATGAAACGTGGCCAGGCCTAAGGCCGCGATCAGCAATCCGAAGAGCATGGCCGGTTTTCTTCCTCGGCGATCCGACCACGTTCCAGATAACAATTGGGCCAGACCAACCGCGGTGTAAAAAATGGCGAAAAATACACTGATGGTTGTTTGGGCGACATCCTTATTGCTGATGAGAAAAGCCGGGACGACGGTGATGAAAACGCCATATCCCGCCCCATAAAGCGTTATCCCGAAAAAGACCAGTAAGTTTGCGCCGTTAGCCAATAACGACCATATATTTCCGGCGTCTACGGTCGCAGCCCGATAACCAGGTTTCTGGTCGGGATTTTCGACAAACAGCGCGGTTAATAATCCAGACAGGACGCTCACCACCGCAAATAGCATAAAAGGTTCATTCCCCTGCCAAATTCTGTAGATAATAACGCTGATAAGGCTGCCTACGGCCAGACCGCAGTGAAGAGACGCATTATATATCCCCATGAATTTGCCTTTAGCGGATGTATATTGCCTGGATAATAGGGCCGGCGCCAAGGCCCAGATGGGAACTTCGGCCATACCTTGTAAAAAGCGCCCGCCCAGAAATACAGTTGGTGTATCGGCGAAAAAATACAAGCAACCGGTCAGACCGCAAAGCAGATACCCTCCGACCAGAAAAGATTTATATCCCCATCTGTCGGACAGATTGCCGATGGGAATTTGAAGCAATACATTCGGTATCGCATATATACTCGCCAGCAAACCGACTTCTGTAATTGATGCGGATAGTTTCATGATTCGTTGTGGGAGTAACGCCACAATCAATCCAACCCCGATCATCAACAAGAATACGGATATATTTAAGGCGATAACAGATTTATTCTTAATCATGAGCTCTCTCCAATTCTAAACAAAAGGCGTCAATCAGTTACATGTGTATCGGTCGAAGGAAGGCAAACTAGCGCGCTTTATTCCATCGCCCTGAAGGCGAAGAATAACCCGTACACATGCGATCCTCACGATAACGAAATGCTTTTAGGTTATCTGAGGTTGGGTGGAGATAGAGACGTCATGATTCAATGCTTCTTTCTAAGATGGTGCTTTCTACACCGGCCGACCAAGCTCTGTCAAGCGACCGATTTGAATAAGCAGCGCTGATAGAAAACTAGGGACGTCCATAAAATTATAAGTTTCCGGCCAGAGTATACCGATATTCCCGGGAAAGGCCACCACCGCCCTTGGCTGCCCAGGTTTTGGGCGTCGCCCCTTTCTCTGGTCTCGAAACGGCGGCGACGGTCCAAAAAGAATCTTATAATTTTATGGACGTCCCTGAACGTGACGTGGAGCGACGGGTTGGGACGTGTGGCGAAGTTCTTCTTGATTTTCGACGTCCAGACGTCTATACTCCCGCCATGAGCGAAGACCGGCCTAGATACGCCCCCGGGCGCGTTCGAGACGCCATCTTGCAGGTCCTGGCCTTAACTTCGCAGGCGCTGACCGTCAAGGAGATAGAGGAAAGGGTAGGCAAGGTTATGGGCCCCACGCCTACCTCTTCCATACGGTCCTACCTGCGATTGAACACTCCCGCCCTGTTCGCGCGGGAGAACCGGGGTGTCTATCGGGTCAAGACGGGATATGTCGGGGGAATCCAGCGTGAAATAAAGGGAATGAGAGAGTGGAAAGAACCAGCCACCATCGGCCGGGCCACGCTTTTCCACGCCGACTGCTTTGACTGGCTCGAGGAACAGGACGAGAACACCATCCATGCCGTCGTGACGGACCCTCCCTATGGACTTCACGAGTACAGTCGAGAACAGCAATTGAAACTGCGCAACGGGCAGGGTGGTGTATGGAGAATTCCTCCATCCTTCGATGGGCATACAAGGTCGCCTCTGCCCCGCTTCACCACGCTGAGTGAAGCTCAGCGGGAGGAACTGCGTTCGTTCTTCTTTATTTGGGCTCGCCTCTTGATTCCGAAGCTCGTGCCGGGCGCGAACGTGGTTGTGGCCTCCAATCCTCTTCTTTCGTTTATTGTCTCCGGGGCCCTGGCTGATGCCGGACTCGAGCGCCGGGGCGAGATAATCCGGCTGGTGATGACGATGCGCGGCGGCGACCGGCCAAAGGCCGCGCACGAGGAATTCGCGGATGTGAGCGTGATGCCTCGGTCCATGTGGGAGCCCTGGGTGGTCTTCAGGAAGCCGATCGAGGGGAGAGCGCAAGACAACCTGCGGAAATGGAAAACGGGGGGGTTTCGACGTCCTTGCCCAGACAAGCCGTTTGGAGACGTGATACAGTCCGCGCCCACCAGAAGCAGCGAACGTGAACTCGCTCGACACCCCAGCTTGAAGCCCCAGGGGTTTTTACGTCAGTTGGTGCAGGGAGTGCTTCCTTTGGGCGAAGGGGTAGTGTTGGACCCGTTTGCCGGAGCCGGATCTACTCTTGCCGCCGCCGAAGCGGTTGGCTATCGAAGTATCGGCCTTGAAAAAGACGATCATTACTTTGATATGGCCCGGGAGGCCATCCCCAAACTCATCAACTTCCAGCCGAACGGCAATGGTCAGATCCGGTAGATTCAATGGTCACGAAGCTTCTTGACGCCATCGCGGTGTAAGGTCGCGGTCCGGGTGCCGAGTTCACCTCGGGGATTTTTCCCGAAGTCCTCGATCGTGACGTGGGCCAGGTAAACCTCCATGAAAATCATGGGCCTTCTGTCGCGAGCCGGTTCGGTTTCCGTGTCCACGTCATGGACAAACACACACATCCACTGGTTCCTTACCGGCTTTGATCGCATTTCCAGGATAGATTCCCCGCACAACCAGATCGGGATGGCCATTGAAATATCGGTTCTCGGTCAGGGCGCGGGAGTGTTTGGCTAAACTGGCGGTCAACATGTCCGACAATAATCCAGACATAATCGCTGGTCGTGACATATCATCGAGTCTTTGAAGTCCCTTATCTCCCAGGTGCGAATTCACGTCATAAAAGAAGTCGTATGCATCCCGCATCGCCATTTCGAAGTCTTTCAGCCGCAACTGATAAGGCAGTTCAGCCTTCTCATTGAATTTCGATGTCTCAACCACGTTACAGGCCATGACCATGTTCTTTGAACTCCTGGAGGCGGCTAATATCATTATCAGGACCAACGAAGCAGTGGCAGTCCGCGTCCTACGAGGCCGTTTTGTCAATGCCGGCTCCAGAACCCCGGCGTCTGAATTCACCGGACTGCGCTGCTTTTCGCTCGAGTCCGGTGGAAGGATGGCTTGGGCCCGGCGAGGTGAAACCGAGGCAAACTCATGAATGGACGGGCGAAGCCGAAAGCTTTACTCCCAGAGCGTGAAGCAGTTTGAGCATGGTGTCATAGCCCGGCTTGGCCCCGGGCGCGAGTGCTTGGTAAAGGCTCTCCCGCCCCACTCCCGCGTCCTGGGCGAGTTGGGCCATGCCACGCGCGCGGGCCGCATCGCGCACGGCGGCCAGAAACACGTCGGGCTTGGGGTCTTCCAGGGAGGCGGTTATATATTCCGCGCAAAGATTTCCGCCACCAAGGTCTCGGTTGGAATAAAGGAGTCATCGTGGGCGATCATGAGCAGGAATTGCATGGGATTTCACCATGATTTTATGGACGTCCCCGCAGGCCGCGCCAGGCCAGGACGGCCGCGGCCGCCGGGGCCGGCCATAAAGGAAACCACAGAGCCAGCAACCAGGCGAGCAACTTGGCTTCCGGGTGCGACGGTTCAGGCCAGAACAACTGTATCAGGCCCCAGGCCACCACGCCGCAAACCGGCGCCGACACGAGATAGGCCAGAACAAACCGGGACAGAACCAGGCCGATCAACCGGGCCGGCCGGACGCCGCCCGGAACAACGAGCCGCCCGCCGCGGAAGGCGAACCAACAAAGGCCGGCCGTCACGGCCGAGGCCAGCAAAATCAGCGCCGGAATCGGGGCGTCCCGGCCGAAAGCAGGCTCCCAGGCCAGGCCGATCAGCCAGAAAGCCGAGGCCAAAACACTGGCGGCGAATATGACCCGGAGCGTCTGAGAGGGTATGGTCATAAATAGGGAACGTCCATAAAACTATAAGCTTCCGGCCAGAGTATACCGATTCCCCCAGGTCGTGTCACTGTTTCTCTAGGGACGTCCATAAAATTATAAATTTCTCGAAGCCGGGCTACAGCACCAGATCGCAGCGCTGCTCACATACGACCCGCCCCCACATCGGATGCGTCGTCTCCTCGGTAAGCTGGAACCCGGCCTGGCGGTACAACGCGGCCGCGGCCTCGAGCCCACGCACGGTCCACAAGAACACCGACCGATACCCGGCCCCGCGACAGAACTCGAGGGCCTGGGCCAGCATCTTCCTACCCAGGCCTTGTCCGCGCAGACGGGGGTGCAGCAGGAACCACCTCAACTGCGCGGCGGCTTCGTCCGCTGCCACGATGGCGATGCACCCCTCAACCCGGCCCTCGGCCTCGACCAGCCAGATTCGCTCCCTAGGGTTCCGGCGCAGGGCGAAGTCCGCCAGGGGCCGGGCCACGTAGGCCTCGAAGGTATGATCCCAACCGAATTCGGCCGCGTAAAGCGTCCCGTGCAGATAGCTGACGCGACCGATGTCGCCGGGTCGCAGCCCGGACCGGATGTCAACCATCTTTTCCTTTGACCCGTGGAACGACCCGGACCTGGAGCATGACCTCACCGTAGCCGAGGCATTGCACGCCGCTGTCCGGGCAGCGGACATGGCGCATGAAATGAAAATCATTGGGTTCGAGGGCTTCGCTGAGCCGCTCGTTGATCAGGGCCACCGGGATCGTAAGCTGCGATATCAGATACACGCACATCCGGCTGGGACACAGCTTGGTTATGAAATTGCCGTCCACGTCGAGAAGGAACGTTTGACCGGCGAGGTGGCCGGAGTTGCAGTTCCTCGAGCTGACCACCTCGGCCTGGATGGAATACTTGGGGGCCGCCTGGGACAGGCGCGACACCTGCCTGATCCTGTGGCCGCCTTCATGGAAGCGTTCGAGTTCCCGGTCGGTGTAGCCTACTCTGCGCGCATAGCGCTGTATGATCTCTTCCGTCATATTTCCCCCTTCCCGAAATATTGAGACAAGTCATCAGGGCGGCCTTTTGTCCAGGCGTCGTTCAGGGCGCGAACCGTGGCCCGGATTTCCTATTCGACCGGATCGGAGAAGAACGTTGTCCTCATGTCTGCATCACCTGGAAAAGATAATGATAGAAAGGGGCCAATGTCTCGAATGATGTGGCCAATTCCGCGGCAAAGGAAGCGGGAATACCTTGCCGTTGGACGGGGAGCGAGTTGACGAGATAGAAGGATTTGCGGTTATACCAGTCTTGTAAAGGGGACGGAAGCCCGGGCTTTAATTGGCGTTTGTAGCTTTCCCCTTCCAGGGCGAACAGCCCTTGTCTGAAGAACCGTGTGGCCGCGAGAAAGGGTTTAGGGTTGGCGTCGAGATCGGCCCGGAAGCGATCCATGGTGGCGCGATCGGCACAGTAGAAGCCCATGCCAAAGCGATAGGATTCCGGCGACAACTCGAAGAAATAAGCCGGCTGGCTTTGCCATTCCTTACGCGGGCGTTTGAAGGTGAGCCACTGGTTTGTTTTGTACGGAGACTTATCTTTCGAGAAGCGTGTGTCGCGGTAGATGCGGGAAATGGTTTTGTTGACGGCGGGAGAAACCTCGATCATGGGGTCGATACCCAGCATGACCGGGGCCAATTCCTCCACCAAGGCTTGCAGGGGCTGAAGAATGAGCCGCCGATATTCGTGCTTGTGAGATTCAAACCATTCCTTCGTATTGTGTTCACGCAAGCCCCGCAGGAACTCAAAGCTATTGGCGGAAAATCCCGCGAATTCGAGAGGCATGATATTCCCACCTAACGCTCGGATTCAGTTGCGGCGATGCGTCGGCGGTGACGTCGCCTGGAACCCGTTGTTGGGCGTAACCTGAGACCGCGCCTTACCGCGCGATACAACCCAACGAAGAATCCGTACCCATAGCGACCAGGAAAGGAAAATGGGGACGTCCATAAAATTATAAGTTTTCGGCCAGAGTATACCGATTCCCCCAGGTCGTGTCACTGTTTCTCTGCTCCGTCCGCGTTTTTCGATTCTAGCATCGTCCTGGTCTCGAAAACGGCGGCAGATCAACAAGAATCTTATAATTTTATGGACGTCCCCTAGTCCCTAGTCCAGGGCTACTCCTCGATAGCTCCTCCAATGGCGCGCAGATGTTGGCGAAAGGTATAAGTGGCCTCGGTGGCGCGCTTGGCCAAATACTCGTCAAACCGTAACTGCTCGCGAAGCTTCTTCCCCCCCTGTATCGCCTCAGCTTGCCGCCGCTCCCTTTCCCAAATATTATGGGCCGTGGAGAGGACTTCCTCGACTTGCCGGCCCGGAGCGAACAGCACTCCGTCCGCGTCGGCGAAAACGACGTCTTCTTTGGTCACGGTGAAATCGCCGAACCGGGCCGGGCCGAGGGCTTCAGGATCGCGCGGGTCGAGTCGTCGGGGGCCGGCCGGATAGGCGCCGTAACTGAAGACGGGGAAACCGATCCGGATAAGGTCCAGAGTGTCGCGATGGCAACCCCAAACGACCAGGCCGGCCAAGCCGCAGGCCCGCGCTTCCAGGGCCGTTAAATCCCCTATACAGGCTTCATCGCTTCTTCCGCCATTGTCAATTACGAGAACGTCTCCCGGCTGGGCGGTCCCCATCGCTTCCAGGAAGATATCCACGCTGCCATAATGTCTCACCGGCAGAACCCGTCCGGCCAGATGGTCGGCCGTCGTTACCGGGTGGATAAGAGGCGGGGCCACGCGCAGGGGTAAGCCCAGGCGCAGGCAGGCGTCCGCCACCAGCGGCGTCGAAAGTTCGGAGAAACGAAGGCTCAAGTCCTGATTGTTCATTACCCCTCCTTTGGTCAACGGGAGACGACCATGAAATTATAAGTTTTTCGACGCCGGGCCGCGGCCCTGGCCGGATTTCAACCACCCCGATTCGATCGGACGTAAGGTCAGGGAATGAGGTTGAGATATAGTTGTTTCATACACTTTGGACAGATACTGTGGGAAAACCGAGCATTTGTCCTATCGCCTATATAACTCTCTATCGCGATCCAGCTATTTTGATCCTTGGGGTCGGCCCCCTCGATCCTTATTCTTTTGCAGTTGGCGCAAATTGGCAAAATACCTTCGAGCTTGGCAATATGAGAGAGGGCTTCCTCCAATTGCCCGATCTTCGTCTTTAACGCTTTTTCGTTGTTGTCGAGAGAAGTAATCATAAAATTAAAGGCGTCGGAGAAATCACCCATAAAATCTACACGCTGGCTGTAATCACCTTTGGCTATTTGTTTTGCCTGCCAGGTAAGATGCTGCAAGTGGGAATGCAACTCTTTGAAAGGCGACGCCAAGAAATTCTTTGGGGGTGGAAACGCTGCCTCTTCCAATTTCCCCTTTGATAATGGTAAAATGAATCCGTGTATTTCATGGACAAATGAAAAGAGCCGATTTAAGAGTACCGCCAACTCATGCTCTTTTTCATCCGTAATCCTCTCGGTATCAATAGGTTCCGGAACTCGACCCCGCAGCAGGAGAATTAGTTTTTTGATTGCTTCTTCGATCACTTGGCATTCTTCAACATTCTGACATCAAAACGACAAACCCTGTCTCCGCTGGCCCAACAATCAATCTCCTTGGCCTGGAAGGATCGTCCGGTGTAAGTTTCCAAAATGCCGGCAATGAATCCCTCGTCATATTGACATACGACCTCATCGGTAAAGGGCAAACCGGAGCAATCGAGATCTTCCTCGACCGTCAAGGTGAATATCATGTTGTCCAAGTCGGCCTTTTCGATCCGCAGAATTCCAATGGTATGTTCTCTAAGCACTTTTTGTAATTGGGAGACAAACTCATTGAAATCGAGACCCTGGTCAAGCATATTCTGGCAGAATTGCGCCCCGGCCAGCCGGCCCGCTTTTATAATAATTTCATTTGCTTTGTCTACTCCTAATTCCGTAATCATAATATCGCGAATGGTGTACTGTAATAACCGATAGGCCAAGACGGGGACCGTTAATCCGAGATTCGGCCGGCCTGTTTTGATATCCCCCAAATCTTCCCATTTAAACTTGTTATAATCACGCGCTTCCTT
The DNA here is from genome assembly GCA_040755515.1 of Thermodesulfobacteriota bacterium. Lineage (GTDB taxonomy): Bacteria > Desulfobacterota > Desulfarculia > Adiutricales > JAGVGV01 > JBFMAW01. The sequence continues at coordinate 71,370 of JBFMAW010000018.1, forward strand.
AAACATATTTCCTCCTTATATTGGTTAACAATGTCAGGCCGATCCGTTTTGGGCCTCTCCGGTGGCCCCGCCTCGGAAACGGCGGCGGTGGATCGAGATATATCGAATATTTCAGGGATGTCCCCTTTTGCTCCAGTAGTGGCGCATGATCTCATGAGACCATGGCGGCTGATGCACCTTATCCCGGGGCAGGAACTCGACCATGACCGGCTTGATGTCCAGGACGGGCGTGCCGTCTATGGCGTCGAGTTCGGCGACGTAAATCTTCGTGCCTTCGCGGCGCAGAATACGGCAGATGGTGCTGCCTATCCGGTTAGGGCGGTTCTTGCCGCGCTGGGCGAAGATACCCACCGCGGGCCAGGCCTGGTTGTTTCTCGGATGACGCGCGCCCGTGACGATCTTCGAAGGCTCGACTTCGTGGAACAGGAAAATAACCTCGAGGTGGGAGAAGTCGGCCAGGCCTTGCAGCGCTTCCGGCGAGAACCCTTGGACCAGGGTGAGGCAAGACTCTTCCCCGCCCCAGAAATCGTCTTCGGCGTGTGGCCGGGCGGCTTGGACGAAGGCTATGGGTTCAACGGTATAACTCATCATAAGTTGGGGACGTCCATAAAATTATAAGTTTTCGGCCGCAGTATACTGATTCCCCCGGGCCATGTCACTGGTTCTCTTGGCCGCCTGCGTCATGGGATGCTCTCATCGCCCAGGCCTCGGAAACGGCGGCGGCGGATCGAAAAGAATCTTATAATTTTATGGACGTCCCCCGGCGCAAACAAATCCTTTGATATTCCACCGAAGATGAATACAATAATCCCTGTCCAGCAGGGTGTCGACAAAAACCTCGAAGTTCGATTCACGCTCAAGGAATTTGAGACGGAACAAGTTCGGGAAATGGAGGTTGTTGACATGAACGTGCTGGAGGCCGGTCTCAACCCACTCTTCATGGACCCTGATCCGGATAAAGCCCGGCGGTTCTTTGCCGAAAAACCCAGGGCTTTGACGGATAAGCGCCTGACCGTCAAGGAAGCGGTGGAAAAATTCATCCCCGATGGCTGCTTCGTGGCCACGGGCGGCTTCGGCGGCGTGCGCATCCCTTCCGCCATCATCCACGAAATAGTCCGCGCCCGCAGAAAAAACCTGGGGTTCCTGGGTCACACCACCACCCATGATTTTCAGATTCTTTGCGCCGGCCGATGCCTCGACCGGGTCGATGCCTCCTACATCGTGGGGCTGGAGGCCAGAGGCCTTTCCCCGAACGCGCGGCGGGTGATGGAATCCGGGGAAGTGCGGATCAGCGAATGGTCCAACTATGCCCTGGCCGTCCGGCTTCGCGCCGCGGCCGAAGGCGTGTCCTTCGGGATCATCCGGTCCATGTTGGGCACGGACACTTTCAAGATGTCGAGCGCCAAAGTGATCGAGTGCCCCTTCACGGGCAAGAAGTTCGTGGCCCTGCCGGCCTTGTGGCCGGACGTGGCCCTCATCCACGTCCATGAAGCGGACATCTACGGCAACTGCCGCATCAAGGGCATTTCCGTGGCCGACATGGAACTGGCCCGCGCCGCCAAGAGATTGATCGTCTCGGCCGAACGCCTCATCAACACCCAGGAAATACGGATGAACCCCACGGCCACCAGCATTCCCTATTACCTGGTGGACGCCGTCCTCGAAATCCCTTTTGGCAGTTATCCCGGAAATATGCCGTACGAATATTTCTCGGACGAAGAGCATCTGGCCGAATGGCTGCGGGTGGAGAAAGACCCGGACGAGTTCCGGAAGTTCCTGGATGAATACATCTACGGCGTGTCCGGCTTCGAGGAGTACCTGACCCGGTGCGGCGGTCTGGCCATACTAACGGAACTGCGGAAAAAGGAAGCGCTGGCCGACAAGTGAGCGGCCCCGCACCCGACCGATCAAGGAGGTTCCCGCGATGACTTCGACATATAACAGCATGGAGATGATGATCTGCATCGCCTCCAGATTTCTGGAAGACGGCAAGACCGTGGCCGTGGGCACCGGCGCGCCGTGCGCCACGGCCATGCTGGCCCAGAAGCTTTACGCGCCCAGCCTGGTCATTCTTTTCGAGGCGGGCGGCGTGGCCCCGTTGTTGCCGCAAATGCCCATCTCGGTGGGCGATTCCCGCACTTTTTACCGCGCGGTCATGGCCTCGGGCATGGTGGAAATGATGTCCACCTGCAGCCGGGGCCTGGTGGATTATGCCTTCCTGGGGGGCGCTCAGATAGACGCCTACGGGAACATCAACTCGACCGTGATCGGCGACTTCCACAAACCCAAGGTCCGCTTCCCCGGCAGCGGCGGGGCCAACGATTTCGCCTCGCTGTGCTGGCGGACCATGGTCATGACCGTCCAGACCAAGTCCCGATTCGTGGAAAAATGCGACTTCATCACCACGCCGGGCTACCTCACCGGACCCGGCGCGCGGGAAGAGGCCGGTCTGCCGCCGGGCACCGGACCTTACAAGATCATCACCAACCTGGCGGTGATGGGCTTCGATGAAGAGACCAAAAGGCTCAAGATCGAATCCCTGCATCCAGGCGTCAGCCTGGTCAAGGTCCGGGAAGAAACCGGGTTCCGACTGCTGGCCCCCGAGGCGCCGCCGCGAACGCCTCCGCCCACGGAACCGGAACTGAAACTGCTGCGGTAGGAAGTGGACCCTTACCGCTGGGTGATCGGGCGATAGGAATACTCGGGAGGCCCGGGGATAAGCTTTCCCGCGGCTTCCCGGACGACCGGGGCCGGAGGCGGTAGCCTCGTGAGCGCCGACTTGCTCCACCATTTTTTCTCCCCTGCCGCCCTGGCCGTGCTGGCGGCCCCTGACCCGGCCAGTCGGAAGACCGCTCGGAGAGTCGTCGCCGGCCTGGCGGCCGGCGGCTTCAAGGGACGGGTCTTTCCGGTCGGCCTCGAGACGGAGGACCGGGCCGGCTTGGAAGTTCCCCCCGGACTTTCGGACCCGTTGTCCGCCGGGACCCTGGCCGTAATCGTCGCCCCCCCGGCCGATTCACCGCGGTTGATCGCGGCCTGCGGCGCCAGAGGCCTTGGCCGGGCGGTCCTCCTGAAACAGGGCCGGGCCGGGCCTGATCAACTGGAGCCCTTTCTGGAAGCGGCCCAAACCGGCGGGGTGAGGTTCATCGGTCCGGACTCCTGGGGGCTCATCAATCCCTGGACGGGATTGAACGCCAGCTTGAGTCCTCTTTCGCCGCCGCCGGGCCGGCTGGCGGTCATTTGCCAGAGCGCTTCCGTCTGCGCCCGCCTGGTCGAACTCTCCCTGGAACGCAACATCGGCTTGAGTCACCTGGTGGGCCTGGGCCAGGCCCTGGACGTGGACGCGGCGGCCTGTCTCGATTACCTGGTCAATTACCACCGGGTCGAAGCCGTGCTGCTCCAGGTCGAACACCTGCGTCGTCCGCGCGACTTCATGTCCGCCGCCAGGGCCGCGGCCCGGGTCAAGCCGATCGTCATCCTCAAGAGCGGCCGTCGCGGGTCGGAGGTCTCCCCGGCCGTCACGGCCACGGGCGGCCTGATGACCGAAGACGCCGTTTTCGAGGCCGCCTTTCAAAGGGCGGGTCTGGTCCGGGTGGAGACCATCGAAGAACTCTTCGATTGCGGCGACCTGGTCGGGAAATCGCCCCGACCCAAAGGACCGAACCTGGTCATCGTGGCCAACACCCGCGGCCCCGGCATCATGGCCGTCGATTATCTCGGCCGGCGGGGCCTCGAGCCGGCGGAACCGGCGCCGGAAACGATCGCCGCCTTGGACGAGTTCCTGCCCCAGGCCTGGTCGAGGCGGAACCCGATCCATCTCCCGGCCGAAACCCCGGCCGCAACCTACGTCCGTCTGGTAAAAGAGCTGCTGGCTCGTCCAGACACGGACGCCGTTCTGATCAGCCTGGTCCCCCACTTCCTCGATGAACCCGAACGGACGGCCCAAGCCCTGGCCGGGGCCGTCCCCGGCCGGACCGTCCCGGTCTTCGTGGTCTGGATGGGCGGCCGATCGTTCCTGGCCGGCCTGAATGCCTTAAGGGCGGCCGGGATTCCGACCTTCGAGTCCCCGGAACGGGCCGTCCAGGCCTTTCTCCATCTGCACACGTACGAAACCAATCTCAAGCTGCTTCAGGAAATCCCGCCTCGCTCCACGGCCAGGTTCGCCGTCCGCCGGAACACGGTCCGCCAGATGGTTGATGACGCCTTGGACCGCGGCGCGCTTCTTCTTACGGAACCGGAGTCGTTCCGACTGTTGAAAGCGTACGATTTTACGGTGATCCCCAGCTTTCCGGCTTACTCCAAACCGGAAGCGGTCCAGCGGGCCGAGGCTTTAGGCTATCCGGTTTCGCTCAAGGTTTTATCGCCCCGGATCGCCCGCGGGGCCGGGACTCCGGCTCTAGGTCACGACCTCCGGCGCCGGGAAGAGGTCGAGGAAGCCTATGACCGGATCGTGCGCCGGGCCGGCTCCCCCAGGCCCGGGGCCGACGTTCTGGGGGTCCTGATACAACCTCTTTTCAAACGACCGGATTTTGAAGTCCGACTGGGCGTTCGCTCTTTCCCCTCGATGGGTCCGGTGCTTCTGTTCGGCCAGGGTGGAGTGCGGGAGGAAGTCTCCACGGATTTCGTCCTGGGCCTGCCGCCCTTGAACCGAAGCCTGGCCAGGCGCATGATCGAAACAACCCGGATATACCGCCTCTTGAACGCGGCCAAAGAAAGCGGCCCGGACGTCCTGCCTTTCCTGGAGGAGGCCCTGGTGAACCTGGCCCGCCTGGCCGCGGATTTTCCGGAAATAGCCGAATTGGAAATCAGTCCCCTGCAAATAGTCGAGGGCTCCCCCCTGGTTGCGGCCGCCCGGGTGGTCCTGCGGCCGGCCCCGGTTCCAAGTCCCTGGCACCTGATCGTCAGCCCTTATCCGGAAGACTACGAGACCACGGCCGTCACCAGAACCGGACGAAAACTCTTCATCCGCCCCATCAAGCCCGAAGACGCCGGGTTGCTCCAGGAACTCTGGCGCACCCTTTCCCCCCAAACCATGTACCGTCGCTTTTCCAGGCCGATCGTCAGGCTGACGCCGGAACTCCTGGTCAGACTGACGCAGATTGACTATGACCGGGAAATAGCCCTGGTGGCCCTGGAATCCACGGCCGAGGGCGAAAGAATGTTGGCCGTGGGCCAGGCTCACGGGTCTGCCCGGGGCCGGCCTGGCCGAATTCGCGGTGGTCGTGGGCGACCCCTGGCAGGGACAAGGGATCGGCGCGGAATTGATGACCTGTTTGATCGGCCTGGCCAAGCGCCGGGGCCACAAGAAATTATGGGGCCTGGTCCTGATCGAAAACCAGGCCATGATTGAACTGGCCCGCAAGCTGGGCGGCGAAGAAATCTATTCGGAAGACGCCTCGCAGGTGGAAGTCCGTTTGGATTTGTAGCCCAGACGGGACGTCCATAAAATTATAAATTTCTTGCCCGAACATACTGATTTTCCAGGCGATGTCCATGTTTCTCTTGGCGCGGTACGCTATTGGCCTCTCCTCGCCCTTGTATCGGAAACGGCAGAGGCAGGTCAAAAAGAATCTTATAATTTTATGTACGTCCCTTAAAATTGTCTTGACATGGGATGTAGGATGTCCTAACATGGGATGTCACATATGGGACATTTGCAATTCCAACTCGAACCAGACAGGGGCGCCAAGACATGAACCCTAAGCTTTTTATAGATTCCGGGCTGGCCCTGACCAGGGAGCCGATCTCCACCTCCATCATGAACCTCCTGGTGGACTATCTCCTCCAACAGGAACTCAAGCCCGGCGACAAACTGCCCAGCGAGATGGAGCTGGCCCAGCAGCTCAAGGTCGGCCGTAATTCGGTGCGCGAAGCCATGAAGATGCTCTCTTCCCTGGGGGTGATCGAAATCCGGCGCGGCCTGGGGACTTTCATCTCCCAGAGTCTGCCCAGTTCGGCCTTCAACTCCCTGATTCTGAGCCTGGCCTTCGAGCAGGGCACCTCCCAGGAATTGGCCGAACTGCGCATCTTTTTCGAAGCCGGCCTGATCGAGATGATCATGGACAAGATCAGCCCGGCCGACTTCGACGACCTGGTCGCGGCCAACGAGCGCCTGGGGGAGGAGGCCCGGACCAACCCCAAGGACTCCCGGCGGCTCCGCGACCTGGACATCGCCTTCCACCGCCGGCTCCTGGCCGTCACCGGCAACAAATTCATCATCAATATGGGCACGGCCGTCTTCACCATTTACCGGACGACCACGGAAAAAAACGTGGGGCTGGTTCCGCTCAAGGTCTATGAAAACCACAAGCTGCTGCTGGAGACGATCCGGCAACGGGACAAGTCCGGGTTCATCCAGCTATTGACGCGCCTGGTCTGGGAAACCATGAACCGAATCACGGCCAGCCAAAACGGCGGCTGATCAAGTCCTCCCGGCTCGCTCCCGAGTTGCTGGCGATGGTTTGTTCTTACTCTGGTAATCGCGAAAGGAAAATCAGTTGTCCACGCTTTTTCGCCCTGATCTGACCCCGTTGCTCGACCCCAGGTCCATCGCCGTGGTCGGGGCCACGGCGGTCCAGTCCGGCTGGGGCTACGCCGGCCGGCTGGTGGAAAATATCCTTAGCGGCGGCTTCGACCCGGCCAAGCTCTTTCCCGTGAACCCCAAATACGACCAACTCGACGGCCTGCCCTGCTACCAGAGCCTGGCCGATCTGCCTGAACCGGCGGACCTGGTGGTCGTCATCCTTTCCGGCCGGCGGGTGCTGGCCGTCCTGGAGGAATGCGTCCGGCACCAGGCCAAGGCCGCCCTGATCGTCTCCGCCGGTTTCGCCGAAGCCGGCGACCAAGGCCGCCAGGAACAGGAAGCCATCAGGCAATTGGCCCGGCAATCCGGCCTGCTGGTCTGCGGCCCCAACTCCCTGGGCCTGGCCGTGCCCAAGAACAAGGTCATGTCCCACGCCTATATGAACCTGGCCATGCGGCCGGGCCGCATCGGCCTGGTCTCCCAATCCGGGGCCACGGCCTTCGCTTCCATCCTTTCCCCGGCCTTGGACCGGAACCTGCAGTTCAGCCACGTGGTTTCCACCGGCAACGAGGCCGACCTCGAGTCCATTGACTTCATCCGCCATTTCGTCCACGACCCTGACACCAGGGCCGTGGCCTGCTTCCTCGAGGGCCTCAAGGAGGCGCGGCGTTTTCGGGCCGTGGCCGAGGAGGCCCTGGCGGCCGGCAAACCGATCATGGTGGTCAAGGTCGGCCGCTCGGACTTGGGGGCCCGGCAGGCCGTCTCCCACACCGGCGCCCTGACCGGCTCGGACCAGGCCTACCAGGCCGTCTTTGACCAGACCGGCGTCATCCGCCTCCCTTATCCCGACGACCTGGCCGAAACGACCGGCCTCTTCGCGCAAAGCCCGCCCTTGCGGGCCCCGGGCGTGTTCGTCGTTTCCACTTCGGGCGGAATGTGTTCCCTGTTAGCCGACATGTGCGGCGTCCATGGCCTGGAACTCCCGTCCTTGACCGAGGAAGAAGGCCGGTTCATCAAGAGCCGGGATTACCTGCTGGTCTACGGCCAGCCGATCAACCCCCTGGACATCCGGGGCCAGGGGGCCACCCACCTGCAGGAGATTCTTATCCCCTTCGCCGCCGATCCCCGGTACGGGGTGCTGGTGGTGGTCCTGGGGGTGAGCGCCCACGGCCCCCTGTCCACCTGGATCGCCGAATCGTTGTTGGAGTTGCGGGCCCTGGTCGCCAAACCCCTGGTGGTGCTGTGGATGGGCCAGAAGCTCGACCAGGAAGGCCGGTTCAGCGACCAGGCCGGCTTCCGCGTCCTGGAAAAAGCCGGCCTGCCCATCTTCAGCAGCCCGGAAAAGCTCATGCGGGCCCTCAAGGAGTTCATCGGCTACCATCAGTTCCGGGAGCGCTGGCTGGTTCAGCGGGCGGCCGGAGACACGGAACCCCCGGCCGGCCTGGACCCGGACGGGGCCAGGGCGTTTCTGGCCGGCAAGTCGGGCGCCCTGGATGAAATGGACTCCCGCCGGCTGCTGTCTTTTTACGGCCTCCCCGCGCCCAGGGAAGTCCTGGCCGAGGACGCGGCGGCGGCGGCCCGGGCGGCCGAGGAATTAGGCGGCCCGGTGGCCCTCAAGGTGGTTTCGCCGGACCTGCCGCACAAGACCGAGGCCGGCGCGGTCCGTTTGAACCTGGGGGACGCCGCGGCCGTGCGGGCCGCCGGCGAAGAACTGCTGGCCAGGGTCAAGGCCGGCTTCCCCCAGGCCAGGGTCCGGGGGCTGCTGGTCCAGGAGATGATCCTGGGGGCCAGGGAAATGCTGGTCGGTATAGGCCAGGACCGCCAGTTCGGCCCGCTAGTGGCCGCCGGATTGGGCGGGGTCTGGGTGGAAGTCCTGGGCGATGTCAGCCTCCGCCTGCCCCCGCTCTCCCGCCTCGATGCCCGGGAGATGCTCGGCCGTCTCAAGGCGGCCAAACTCCTGGGCGCCTTCCGGGGCCAGGGTCCGGCCGATCTCGAGGGCGTCGAGGACGTCCTCCTGCGCCTGAGCCAACTGGCCCTGGACCTCGAGGACCGGGTGGCGGAACTGGACATCAATCCGCTGCTGGTAAAGGAAAACGGCGTTTTCGCCGTGGACGCCCTGGTGCGGCTGAAAGCCTAGACAGGAGGTTGGCCCGTGGCCTTTCAAGAAGTTCTCCGTTCGACCCTGATCCTGCCGGTGAACGTGCCCCGTTTCGTGGAAAAAGCCTGTGAGCGCGGCGCGGACGCCGTGATGCTGGACTTGGAAGACGCCGTTCCGGCGGGCGAAAAGGACCGGGCCCGGCGCCTGGTCGCGCCCTCCCTGGCCCAGGCCGGCCGGGGCGGCGGTCAGGTGCTGGTCCGGGTCAACAACGACCCCGAGCTTCTCGAGGCCGACCTGGAAGCTTCGATCCACCCCGGACTGGACTGCCTGGTCCTGCCCAAAGCGGAAAGCCTGGACCAGGTGGCCGCGGTGGACGAACAAATCACCCGGTTGGAAAAGGCCCGGGGTCTGATGCCGGGCGGGGTGGGCTTGAGCCTGATCGTCGAAACGCCGCTGGGCCTCATGAACCTCAGGGAGATCGCCTCCGCCAGCCCCAGGATTCAAGTCTTGAGCGCCGGCGCCGAGGACTACTGCCTGGAGTTGGGGGTGGAGCCCTCGCCGGAAGGCACGGAAGTATTCGTCCTGCTTGCCCTGGTGGTGGCCGCGGCCAAGGCCAGGGGTTTGAAGCCCGTCGGCCAGTTGGGCAGCGTGGCCGGGTTCAAGGACCTGGCCGGCTTCGAACGGGCCGCCCTCGGGGCGCGGCGGTTGGGTTGTGAAGGCGGCCTGGCCATTCATCCGCATCAGGTGCCCGTCCTGAACCGCGTCTTTTCGCCGGACCCCGAAAAAGTGGCGGAGGCCAGGCGGGTGACGGCCGCCTTCGAGGCCGGTCTCGAACAGGGCACCGCCTCGGTCAGCCTGAACGGCCGCATGGTGGATCGGCCCGGCTACGTCCGGGCCTTGCGATTGGTCCAACGCGCCCAGGCCATCGCCCGCCTGGAGGAGCGCAAGACCCAGGCCGCGGCCCGCCTGGCGGAGACGGCGTAAGGAGTAAGACCCTGGCTTAAGGGTCTGACGTTTGATTAACCCTCGAGGCAAAAAAGGAGGAGGTATGAAAAGGGAGTCACGGATGTCACGTATCGGTTTGGTTTTTTTAGGCGCGCTGGTTCTGGCTTTGACCCTGGGTCAGGCGGCCGGGGCGCAAACCTTCAAGTTTAAGCTGGGCCACGCCCTGCCGCCCACCTCGCCGTACCACCTGGGGGCCACGGACTTCGCCAAGCAGGTGGAGGCGGAGACCAAGGGCCGGGTCATGATCGAAGTGTTTCCCTCCGGCTCCCTGGGTTCCGAAAAGGACATGATCGAACAACTCCGCTTCGGCGCCATGGAAATGGGCCTCCTCAGCACGGGACCCCATGCCGTCATCGAACCCAAGATGGAAGCCGAACAACTGCCCTACGCCTGGCCCACCCGGCAACACGCCTATCGCGCCTTCGACGGCGAATTGGGCCAAAAGTTCAAGGGGCTGCTCCTCAACAAAGGCATCCATGTCCTGTCCTGGATGGAGAACGGCTACCGCCACATCACCAACAATGCCCGGCCCATCCTCAAGCCCGCGGACGCCAAGGGGCTCAAAATCCGCTCGGCCGAGGTGAAGATGCGCCTCGATACCTTCAAGCTCATGGGTATTCTGCCCACGCCCATGGCCTTCACCGAACTGTTCATGGCCCTCCAGCAGGGTACGGTGGACGGCCAGGAGAACCCCCTGCCCGTCATTTTTACCTCCAAGTTCTACGAGGTCCAGAAATACCTGAGCCTGACCGGCCATATCTGGGGTTCGGTCGCCCTCGAGGTGAACAAGAAGACCTGGGACACCGTGCCTAAAGACCTCCAGGAGATCATGCAGCGCTGCGCCCTCAAGGCCGCCGAAAACGAACGTCTGATCATCCAGAAAGGCGACCAGGAGTTGGTGGGGGAACTGAAGAAAAAAGGCATGACCATCAACGAGGTGGACACCAAACCCTTCCAGCAGGCCGTCCGGCCGATATATGACCAGTACCGGCCCGTCTTCGGCGAAGAGATCATGGGTTTGATCGAAAAATATTCAAAATAAGGTTCTTGTGGCCGGGATAAGCCCCAGTCGCGTTCGAGAAATTATTTGAACGCGGCTGGGGCGGCCCCCTGGAGTCGAGAAAAAAAGGAGTCGAGGATGGAGCACGTCGGCCAAGAACAGGTTCAGGCTCCGGGTCAAAAAACCATAGCCCGGATTCTGGCGGTTGTCTTCTCCCTGTTGATCATCGGGATGGTCCTGGTGGTTTTCCTCCAGGTGGTCAACCGCTACTTTTTGAACAACCCCCTGTCCTGGACCGAGGAAGTGGCCCGCATTCTCTTCATTTGGATCACCTTTCTGGGTACGTACTGGGCCATGAGCATCAACGCCCACATCGGCGTCTCCTCCTTCATGGTGATGTTCTCCAGGCGGGTCACCATGTTCACCGCCACGGTGGTCAGATGGCTGTTGGTTTTTTACCTGGTCTATTTCTTCGCCATCGGGGTCGATCTCGTCCGGGAATCCCACCACACCCTGACCCCGGCCTTGAACATTCCCTTTTCCTATGTTTACGCGGTCATGCCCATTTCCGCCGCCCTGATGCTCTGGCTCCTGGCGGCGGACTTGTGGCGCTCCGGGCGCCGGCAGGTTATCTTGGCCGCCTTGGTCGCCGCCGCGGTCCTGATCGGGTTGCGCCTGGCCTTTGGCGGCGACCAGATCGGCGGGGGAGCCTTGATCCTCGTCGCCGTGATCTGCCTCATCGTCATGATCGTCATCCACACCCCCATCGCCTTTGCCATGGGCCTCTCCGCGCTCTTGTTTCTCATCCTCCAGAACCGCATCCCCTTGATGATCGTGCCCAGCCGCATGGTCGGCGGGGTGGATTCCTTCCCCCTACTGGCCGTGCCCTTCTTCATCCTGGCCGGCGAATTGATGAACACCGGCGGCATCACCCAACGTCTGGTCAACCTGGCCAAGATACTGGTGGGGCACATCCGCGGCGGCTTGGGCATGGCGGTGGTGGTGGCCGAATATTTTTTCTCCGGCATCTCCGGCTCGACCGTGGCCGACGTCTCGGCCATCGGGTCCCTCTTGATCCCGGCCATGAAGAAGGCCGGCTACACCCCGGAACATTCGGTGGCCATCGTCTCCTCGGCTTCGGCCATGGGCATCCTGGTGCCGCCTTGCGTCTCCATGGTGGTCCTGGGCTGCATGACCGGTATCTCCATCGGGACCCTGTTCATGGCCGGGTTCGTGCCGGCGGTGGTCCTGGCCCTATGCATCATGGCCCTGGTCTATTATCAAGCCCTGCATAGCGACCTGCCCGTGGAGCCCAGGCCGACCCTGAAGGCGGCGGTCAAGTCCCTCTTCGACGGCGTCATCCCCTTGCTCTTGCCGGTGATCATCTTCGGCGGCATCTTGACCGGCATAGCCACGGCCACCGAGGTATCGGTCATCGCCGTCATTTATGGTTTCCTGGTCGGGACCTTCCTCTACCGGGAAATCAAGCCCCGGGACATCGTGCCGATTTTGATCCGGACCACCACCATGACCGGCACGGTCATGTTTCTCATCGCCGCCGCCTCGGTGCTCTCCTGGGTCTTCGCCACCAACCAGGTGCCCAAGAAGATCGGCGAGATCATCATGTTCGCTTCCACTTCGCCCTGGGTTTTCCTGGTGCTGACCAACGTGGTCTTCATCCTGCTGGGCGCGGCCCTGGAAGGCCTGCCGGCCCTGATCATCCTCATTCCTATTTTCATTCCCCTGGTCAATCAATTCGGGGTCAATCCGGTCCACTTCGGCATCCTGGTGGTGGCCGCCCTGGGGATCGGGACTTTCCTTCCACCGGTGGGAATGGGCATGTTCATCGCCTGCAATTTCGCCGGCATAGACATCGGCCGGGCGGCCCGCAGCTTCTGGCCGTTTTTGTCGGTCCTGTTCCTGGGCCTGTTGATCATCTCCTTTGTCCCGTGGTTCACCCTGATCCTGCCCAGCCTTTTCTTTAAATAGTTAAACCGGGGACGTCCATAAAATTATAAGTTTCTTGCCAGAGCCCACCGGATTTGCCGGGCCATGTCCCGGCTTCTCTTGGCTCCGGACCCAAAAAGAATCTTATAATTTTATGGACGTCCCCCGGCGGTTTGAGGTATCTGTCGGAGACGGGAAAAGGGAGATGGACCGGCCCGAACTCATCGCCTGTCACGAATGCGACGCCCTGCACCAGGTGACGCCCCTGGCCCAAGGCGGCGCGGCCCGTTGCGTGCGTTGCGGCGCCCTTCTTTATCGCCGGACCAGAAACAGCCTCGAACGCACCCTGGCCCTGACCTTGGCCGGGCTCATTCTCTTCGTCGTGGCCAACTCCTATCCCCTGCTGGCCATGAGAATGCAGGCCCAGGTGCAACAGGCCACCCTGATGGCCGGAATCAGGGAGTTGTACTTCCAAGGGATGTGGGCCGTGGCCTTCCTGGTCTTGATGACCACCGTGGTGATTCCCCTGTCCTACCTGGCCGGGATGCTGTTCGTGCTGCTGCCCCTGAGGTTCAACCGGTCGCCTCGTCATCTGCCGCGGATTTTTGGTCTGGCGCGGGCCATTCAGGGCTGGAGCATGATGGAAGTCTTCTTGATCGGCCTGCTGGTCGCCATCGTCAAACTGGCCAAGATGGCCACGATCGTTCCGGGCCCGGCCCTTTACGCCCTGGCGGCCCTCATCCTGGTCATGGCCGGGTCCCTGGCCACGCTGGACGAACGGCTGATCTGGAACAGCATGAAGGCGAGGGCATGAACGCCGCCGGACCCACTGCCTGCGCCCTGTCCCTGGCCAACTGCCATCGGTGCGGTCTCCTGGCCAGGCTGGACCGGCGTCACGCGGGCGGCCGGGCCCGCTGCCCTCGCTGCGGGACCGCCTTGCACTTTCGCAAACCAAACAGCCTGTCCAGAACCTGGGCCCTGCTTCTGGCGGCCTACATTTTCTACCTGCCCGCCAACCTGCTCCCCATCACTAGCGTCTATTCCGTGGGCCTGACCCAATCGGACACCATCATGAGCGGCGTGATCTACTTCATCGTCACCGGTTCCTGGCCGATAGCCCTGGTGATTTTCGTCGCCAGCATCCTCGTGCCCCTGTTCAAGATGGCGGTCCTCACTTTCCTGTTGATCTCGGTGCGGCGAAAGTCCCGCTGGCGGCCCAGGGATCGCGCCCGTTTGTATCGTTTTATCGAAGATATCGGCCGCTGGTCCATGGTGGATATTTACGTGGTCACCATTCTGGCCGCCCTGGTGAATTTCGGGTCCCTGGGCACCGTCCAGGCCGGGCCGGGCGCCCTGTTCTTCGCGGCGGTGGTGGTAATCACCCTCCTGGCCACCCTGAGTTTCGATCCCAGGCTGATCTGGGACGCCCTGGAGTCGGATGATGTCTGAAGAAAACTCCCCGTCGCCGCTCCTGGAAACCCTGCCGGAACCGGTGATTCAGACCAGAAGGCCATTATCCATCGTCTGGATCGTCCCGCTGGTGGCCGCCGTTATCGGAGGTTGGCTGATCTATAAGGCCTACACGGAACAAGGTCCCACCATCACCATTTCCTTCAAGTCCGCCGAAGGTCTCCAGACCGGCCGGACCAAGATCAAGTTCAAAGAAGTGGAAGTGGGGCAGGTCAAGCGCCTCAGCCTGAGCGAGGACCTGGCCCGGGTCGTGGTGACCGCCGAGATGGACAAGGACATGGAGAAACATCTCACCGAAGAGACCCGCTTCTGGATCGTCTCCGCCCGGGTGGCCGCCGGCGAAATCACCGGGCTGGGCACGATCCTTACCGGGGCCTACATCGGCGTGGACCCCGGCAAGCCCGGCCCGCCCAAGTATAATTTCATGGGACTCGATACCCCGCCCGTGGTGACCACCGACCTCCCCGGCCGCCATTTCGTCCTGCTGGCGGACAAGATGGGTTCGCTGGACAGCGGTTCGCTCGTTTATTTCCGCCAGAATAAAGTTGGACAGGTCGTGGGCCATCAACTGCTGGAGAACGGGGAGGCGGTGAACATCAAAATCTTCATCCACGCCCCTTACGACAAGTTCGTCCGGAAGAACACCCGCTTCTGGAACGCGGGCGGAGTGGACCTGGCCCTGGACGCCACCGGACTGAAAATCAGCACGGAATCGGTGACTTCGATCTTATTCGGCGGAATAGCCTTCGAAACGCCGGCCAACCTGGAGCCCGGAGGCCCGGCCGAGGAAGGCTCGGTTTTCAAACTCTACGAAAGCCGCGAGAAGATCAACGCCAGGGTCTACGAGAAAAAGATGAATTTTCTGCTCCATTTTTCCGGATCGGTGCGCGGCCTCAGTATCGGCGCGCCCGTGGAATTCCGGGGCATCAAGGTCGGACAGGTGCTGGACATAAAGCTCGAACTCGACTGGAGCCAGCGCGATTTCCGGATTCCGGTCCTGATCGAGCTCGAACCGGAGAGGATCGCCGAAGTGGGCGAAAACCCCAGCGAGAGGGTGAACCTTCTGGACGCGCTGATAAGAAGGGGGCTGAGGGCCCAACTTCAGACGGCCAGCCTTTTGACCGGACAACTCTTCGTGGCCATGGACTTTCATCCCGGCCTGCCTCCGCTCGAAACGAAGCCCTCGGGTCCCTATCCCGAAATACCGACCCTGCCCACGCCCTTGGATGAAATATCGGGCGAGGTGAAAAAAGTGATCGAGAGGATCAAGAACCTGCCGGTGGAGGAGATAGGCGGGGAGTTGAGAGACACCCTGCGCGCCCTGAACAGGACCTTGAAACGGACCGAGCGGCTGATGGCCAACCTCGATACCAAGCTGACCCCCCAGGCCGACGCGGCCTTGAAACAGGCGCAAAGCACCCTGACTTCGGCCCAGCGAGTCCTGGCCTCGGATTCGCCCCTGCAACATGACCTGAGAAAAACGCTGGGGGAGCTTACCGAGGCCGCGCGTTCCCTGGCCGCCTTGGTCGAGTATCTGGACCGCCATCCCGAGTCCCTGCTGCGCGGGAAAGGAAATCAAAAATGAAGGCAAAGGCCGGTTGGTCCATCATAATCGGGACGGGTTTCCTGGCGGCTCTCCTGCTGGCCGGGTGTGGGGCGGAAAGCCCCAAGGTCAAGTTTTACACCCTCTCCGCCTTGCCGAGGACGTCCAACCCGGCCTCCGCGGGCCGCAACCTGACCGTGGGGGTGGGGCCGATCAATTTTCCCAAGCTCCTTAACCGGCCCCAGATCATAGCCAGAAACGGACCCAACCAGGTGGAAATAGACGAATACCACCGCTGGGCCGGCCGCCTGGAGGATGATTTCCTGCGGATACTTGCGGAAGACCTGGGCCTCATCCTGGGCGCCCAACGGGTGGCGCTCTTCCCCTGGGAGGAAGCTTTCAAGCCGACCTTCCGGGTCTGGCTGGACGTGCATCGATTCGACGGCGGGCCGGGGCGGGACTTGGTTCTCGAAGCCACCTGGAGCGTGGCCCGGACCGGCGGCCAGGAAGCCGCGGTCACCAAAAGGTCCGACATTAAAATATCCGTCTCGAACGCGACTTATGAAGACCTGGTGGCGGCCCACAGCCGGGCCGTGGCCGCGCTGGGCCGGGAGATCGGTCAGGCCATCAACGGATGGCGGTGATCAAACGTCCGTGAAGTCGCGCTTGCGGCCGAGGACGAAGCGGTTGAGGGCGAATACGCCCAGGTGGTTGACGACGGCGGCGGCCAGACCGGCGGCCAGGGCGGTTCGATAAACCGGCCCGGCCAATAGGGCGATCGAGGCCGCCAGGCCGGTCCAGATCAGGATTTTGAAGAACAGCCTGGGCCAGGCGGTCTTAAGGGTGTACCCCAGGTCGATGAAGCCGTGCCCGGCGGCGATCAGTTCGAAGCCGATGACCATTCCCAATGAAAACACCGGCAGGAAAAGCAGGACGGACATGATCACCTCGCCTGGTCTTCGCCGGCGATGCGGACCCAGCCCTCGTCGCCGTTGACGATCAGATGGTGCCCGGTGTGCAGGCGTTTGGTGCAGTCGGCGACGTCCACCACGCAGGGCATGCCGAATTCCCGGGCCACGGTCCCGGCGTGGGACAGATAACTGCCCACCTCGACCACGGCCGCGCCGGCGGTGAGAAACAACGGGGTCCAGGCCGGGTCGGTGTACGGGGCGACCAGTATCTCGCCGGGTTTCAACTCGAGGTCCAGGGAAGGGTCCAGAATCACGTGGGCCGTGCCTTCGTATCGTCCCGGCGAGGCGGCCTGACCGCGCAGCACCCGAGGGTCGTCCGGTTGGGCCGGCGAGGCTTCGGCCTGGGGGCCGATTTTGAGGCCGATGGCGCGGGGCGGAGTGATTTTGGACAGCCGGATGTGTTCCAACCGTCGCTCCCGGATGCGATCCTCGACGTCCAGCCAGCCCAGCTCATCGGCCTTGAGTTGGGCGATTTCATCCAGACGCAGGAAAAAGATGTCGTCCTTGCACTTGAGCTTACCCCTTTGGAGAAGGTCCGCCTCGACCTTTAGAATCTTCCGGCGCACCACGCCGTAGCCCATGATGTGGTAAAAACGCGAATTCTCGCGCATCTTGGTGAAGTACTTGGTGCGATCGGCCACGTACTTCAAGACGCGCCAGCGGAGGCCCAGGGCCTTTTCCAGGGGCCGCTTCCGCAGCCGCTCCCGCAGCGATTCTTCGAGACGGGCTCGGGTGCGGGCGATCTCGCGCTCGTGATCCTCCGGGTCCACTTCGGCCAGCAGGTAGTTGCGGATCATGCCCAGCACGGGCGTGGGGTCTTCTTCCCAGCGCACGGATTTGAGTTCCAGCTCCTTGAGGGCCCGATGGCCGTTGACGGCCAGGAACCCGGCCAATTGGGCCAGGAACTCCTGGGCCTCGGGTTCATTGTTCAAGGCCGCCAGCAGGTGGTCCGGCTTGTATTTTTCCAGAACGGCCCGGACAGCCGGGTTATTCCTGGCGGCCTGGGCCAGCCGGCAGATGCCGCGGCCCATCTCGGCCGAAAGGACGCCGCTGGAGCCGGCGCAGAGCAGGGCCACGGCCTCGTCGCCCAGGTCCGGCGCCCAAAGTTTCAACAGCTTCCGCAGGATTTCCCGGCCGATCATGTAGCGGGCCGAAGACAGGTTGATCAGGACCACCATGTAGCCGGCCGGATCGAGGAACCGTTTCCAGGTTGACGACCACAGACGGCGCATGGCCGCGGCCGGGCCGTAGGCCGGGTCCTCCGTCACCTGGCGGCACAGGTCCCGGTACCCGTCCATGAAATCGTCCGGCAGGCGTCTGGTTCTGGCCAGGAACACGGCGGTCATCAGCCAGAAGCCCAGCAGTAATATGAGAAAACCGGGCAGCTTGAGCGGGTGGAGGGGCAGGTCCGGCGCCTTGTCGCCCATCTCGGTCAGCATCCGGGCCAGGTTCTCGTCCTTGGCCCGGAAAGGCAGCAGGGCTTTGATCAGGTTGAAGTTGGTGTAGACCCACCCCCGGATGACCTTGAAGCCCAAGGGCGCTTCGAGCAACAATATGTCCTGGGTCAAGGGCGTGAGCGGGTCGGTGAAATTCTCGACGATGGGTTTGAAGATCACCCACCGGCCCTGGAGCCCTTTACCGATCTCTTCCCGGCCCAGGACCGTGATGGGCCGGGATTGGAGCATATAGAACCGGTCCTCGGCCATGGCCCATTCCACGTCCTGGGGACCGCCGAAATGCTCCTCGGCCTTGACGCTCCATTCGGCCACCTGCCTGACTTGCTCGATCGTCAGGGTGGGCCGGTGGCGTTTCCAATGGGGCACGGGATCGAGGCGGCGGGTGGTTCCGGGGGCCGGATGGGGCGGGACCATGAACCGTTTTTCCGAGATCCGTTTTTCCTTGAGGGTGAAGCCAAGGCGTTTCAGGACGTAATGATCCGGGGTGACCCGGCCGTCCACGATGGCCGCCCCCAGGCCCCAACTGGCCTCGGTCACTATTTCGCCGCCGTCGCCGGTCACGGGATTGGCGGTGAAGGTGACGCCGGATACTTCCGCCGGGATCATCTCCTGCACCACCACGGCCATGAAGACCGCTTCGTGGCCCAGACCCTGGGTGGTCCGATAGCTGACGGCCTCCGGACTGAACAAGGACGACCAGCAGCGTTTGACCATGACCGTCAGGTTGTCCCGGGTCACGTAGTAGTACGTTTCGTGCTGGCCGGCGAAACTGGCGTCGCCCAGGTCTTCGGCCGTGGCCGAGCTGCGGACCGCCACCAAAACCTCGCGGCCGCGACGGTCGAGCAACAGGTCCCAATACTTCATCAAGTCGGCGGCCAGTTCCGGCGGAAAGTCGGCCCCGTCGATCCTGGTCCGGACCCCGGCGCAGAAGTCTTTTTCTTCCGGAGCGGCCCCGATCTTTTTCAAGTCCGGGTCGAGGTTCAACCGCTCGAAGAAACGCCGGCAGGACTGGGCCGTCACCACGAAGCCCGGCGGCACGGGAAAGCCCCGGCGCAGGAGATCGCCCAGGTTGGCGCCTTTGCCGCCGGCCACGGCCACGTCGCCGCGGCCGACTTCATCCAGACCGATGACCAGCGCGTCCATTTCGTCTCCCTGAATCCGGCCGCTGGGGCGCTTGGTTAGGAAAACTTATGGCGGCCTCGCGACGGCAGCCGGAGCGTCGGATCTCAAACTGGAAGACTGGACCTTCTTCCCCTGGCCGTCAAACAGACCTGGCGGGAGGCGGTCCGGTCCGGCCCTTCAAACGGGCCGGCGCCAAATAATATTCCCGGACCGGCCGGGGGCCGGCCCGAGCAGCAAACCGTGGTTGATAAGGCGGGTATTAATACCGGTCGCGGTCGCGGGAGCGGCCATATCCGCCGGAACCGCGCTCGTTGGTGCGCGGCCTGGCTTCGTTCACCTTGAGCTGGCGATTGGCGAGTTCCTTGCCGTTGAGTTCGGCGATGGCCTTTTCACCCTCGCTCCGATTGGACATCTCCACAAAGGCAAAGCCTTTGGACCGGCCGGTGTCCC
The DNA here is from genome assembly GCA_040755515.1 of Thermodesulfobacteriota bacterium. Taxonomy (GTDB): domain Bacteria; phylum Desulfobacterota; class Desulfarculia; order Adiutricales; family JAGVGV01; genus JBFMAW01. The sequence goes on from JBFMAW010000018.1 coordinate 90,953, forward strand.
GGTCGGTGATGATCTTGACGCTTTGAACCTGGCCATAAGTCGAAAAGAGGTCTTTCAACTCGGCTTCGGTGGCTTGATAGGACAGATTGCCCACATACAGGTTCATGGAAGACATAGAAGAGCACTCCTCACTTTAGTGATGATAATAACTTCGGGGTATTATGCGGGTAGATACTCACGCACCAGGTGCAGCTAAAGACTGACACTGCCCGAACATTATCTCTTGGGCCGGGCGATGACCATCCCCGACCTTGATTTTTTATATTAGCCCAATTAAACACTTAACGCAAGAAATAAGTTCAGCCCGGATTGGAAATGTCCAGGCCGGACCACCGGGCCGCCCGGCCTTACTTCAAGACCGCGCGGCCAGGGTCTGGATGAGCTGGGCCTTGCCGGCCCAGACCTGGTTAAGCCAATGCTGGAAACGGCGCTGAAAGTCCAAGTCCCGGGCATAGTCCCCTATCAGGTCAGGCGTTATGGGAATAGCTTCCACCCTGACCTTGATCTCCCTGATCCGGCCGCACATGAAATCCCATAAACTTCCGACCGGGCCGGGATAGGCGATGGTCACGTTCAGAATGCTGGACAAGTTATCGCCCAAGGCGCCTAATATATAGGCCACCCCGGCGGCCTTGGGTTTGAGCAGATGGGCGTAGGGCGACCCCTGTCGCCGGGCCTTCTTGAGGGTGAAACGGGTGCCCTCCACAAAATTCATGACCGTCACCGGGATATGTTTGAATTTATCGCAGGCCCGGCGAGTGGTCTCCAAATCCCGGCCCCGCCGTTCCGGGTGCTTCTCCAAATAGGCCCGGGAATATCTTTTCATGAACGGAAAGTCCAGGGCCCACCAGGCCTGTCCCAGCAGCGGCACCCAGATCAGCTCTTTTTTGAGAAAGAATTTCAAGAACGGTATCCGGCCATGAAAGATTTTCTGCAGGACCACGATATCCAACCAGGACTGATGATTGGCGATGACCAAGTACCAGCCTTTAGGATCAAGGCCGGTCAGGCCGCGCACCTCCCACCGCACTGACTTGGTCAGTCGAATTCCCAGGTTATTGAACCAGACCCAACCGGTGGCGATCCGGTTCAAGACCCGTCCCCAGAAGCGGCGCCAGGCGTTCAGGGGAACGGCCAGCTTAAGGAACGTGGCCGTAAAAAGCGGCGTGCACCATAAGGCCGTGTTCAAGGCCAGCATCAGGAGAGAAATCGTCCCCTGCAAGGGACCGGGCAGATTTTTAAATAACATTGGAGTCTACTAATCCAGCCGAGAAGATCGGCGACCTGGTGTTCCTGGTCCGGCCCGGGAGGTATGCCCGGGGAGGATGATCGGAAGAACAAATCGCCCTGGAAACGGTCTTTTATCATGAATGGAAGTAAAATGGAATAGCCAAGTACCGCCGGGCGGTTGCTTCGGCCGGCCTGGGATGGTAATAATTATTTCAGGAGGAACGTCGGCCCGCGGACGGCTCCATCAACCGGTTCTCATCCAAGCGCACTCATGATTCGATTCCCGGACCCAGACCTCAGACTGGCCCATCTGGCCAGGCGGAACTTGATCCACCGCGTCGAGACCGGTCAGGCCGGCCCGCGGCTGGACAAGTTCCTGGCCGCCGTGACGGACCTGCCCCGGGCCTTGATCCGGGACCTGATCGAGTTCGGTTCGGTCTGGGTGGCGGGCCGGGTCTGCCGCCGCCAATCCCGCCTTCTCGCGGCCGGCGAATGGGTGACGTTGCAGGCGCCGGCCTACGGTCCGGTCAGGTTCTACGAAATAAACCCCGCCAGGATAGTCTTTCAGGACGACTGGCTGCTGGCCTATGACAAGGAAGCGGGCCTGCCCTGTCAGCAAACCCCCTATGACGGGTATAACCACCTATATGGCGCCTTAGGCCGTCATCTGGGACCGAAGGCCTATCTGGCCCTGCACCACCGCCTGGACGGCCCCACCTCGGGGGTGATGCTCTTCGCCTTGAGGCGGGAAGTGAACCAGGGTCTGAGCCGGCTGTTCAAATACGGACCGTTGATCAAGTTGTATCTGGCCGTGACGGCTTCAGCGCCGGCCGGGGAGGAATGGACCGTTGACCGGCCCATCGCCAAAGCCAAGGGCTTTTACCACTGCCCGCCGGACGGATCAGGCAAGCCGGCCCGGACCGAGTTCAAGGTGCTGGCCCGAGGCCCGGGCCGGACCCTGCTCCAGGCCCGGCCCCTGACCGGCCGCACCCACCAGATTCGGCTGCACCTGGCCGCCTCCGGCCATCCCGTCCTGGGCGACGCGGAACACGGCGGCCCGCCGGCCCCCCGCCTCATGCTCCACGCCGCCAGCCTGTCCTTCACCCATCCCCGCACCGGCCGGCCCTTGACCATCGAGGCCCCTCGCCCGCCGGGTTTCGATCATGAGGAATGAGGTTGACGGGGTTTATCCGTCCCTGAAAGGTATCCCTTCGCCCGCTCTTGACATAGCGGCCCGATAATAGGTAGGTTACTCCTGCCCTGATCCTTAAAATATATTAAGGGCGGTGGAGGGAAGGCGGCATCAACCCCAAAGAATCCGGACCGGTCAGGCGTCTGGTTCTGTTTCTGACTTCCGGCGGCGGATTGGGCTATGCGCCCGTGGCCCCGGGCACTTTCGGCACCCTGGCCGGGGTGCCGTTCTATCTGGCCTTCAGCCTTCTGCCCGCCTGGGCTTATGCGGCGGCGACGATAGCGCTGATAGCGGCCGCCGCGGTCCTGGCCGGCCGGGCCGAGGAAATCCACGGCGGGCGGGACGACCGCCGGATAGTGATTGACGAGGCGGCCGGGTACGTGGTGACCATGACCGGCTTGAGGCCGTCCCTCCTGGGCATGATCCTGGGCTTCCTGCTTTTTCGGGCCTTTGACATACTCAAGCCCTGGCCGGGCGGGACCATTGACCGGCGCCTGCGAGGCGGTTGGGGCGTGGTGCTGGACGACGTGGCGGCCGGGCTGTACGGCTTGGTCGTCCTCCAAATCATCGCGCGCCTCTGGCCCGCGGTGGCCCGGACCTGCTGGTGAGTTCGAGCGCGGCCGGGGCGCGACCAACAAAGAGGGAGAGCGTTCGGGATCACCCTTTCAGCCAGGGTGCCCCGGTATGTCCATGCGCGGCGAGATAATAACCATCGGCGACGAGTTGATCACCGGCCGGGTGAGCGACCTGAATTCTTATTTCCTTTCCGGACGGGTTTCGTCCCTGGGCCTGCGCATCGAAAACATATCCTCGGTGGGCGACGACCCGGAGCGAATAATCGACGCGCTCGGGCGGGCGGTGGGCCGCAGCGAGTTCGTGCTGGTCACCGGCGGTCTGGGCCCCACCGACGACGACATCACCACCCGGGTGGCGGCCGAATTCTTCGGCCGGCCGCTGCTGGTCAACGAGCCTTTTCTTCACGCCATCCAGGCCTATCTGGCCGAAAGGAGCCTGCCCTGGCTCGAGGCCTACGGCAAGATGGCCCTGCTGCCCGAGGGCGCGGAGCTGATAGACCCCACCGAAGCCTGCGGCTTCTATCTGCTGCACGGCCGGGTGCCGGTTTATTTTCTGCCCGGCGTGCCGGAACAGGTGCGGCTTCTGGCCGAAACCAAGGTCCTGCCGCTCCTGCTCAGCCAGAGCCGGGAACTTAGCGTGGTGCGGCAGAGGGTCTTCAAGGTTTTCGGCCTCCCGGAAGCCAAAATAAACCAGATTCTTTCCGGGCTGAACCAAACCTCGGCCGGGATTCTCATCGGTTATTACCCGAGCTTCCCGGAGAACCACGTCACCGTGACCGTGCGGGCCGCCACGGCCGATCAGGCCGACCTGACCCTGGCCGGACTCGAAGCCGAAGTGGAAAAAAGACTCGGCCCGCATTTGATAGCCAAGGACGAGGCCACCCTCGAGGAGACGGTCGGCCGGCTGCTCAGGGCCAGGGGCCTGACCTTGGCCGTGGCCGAATCCTGCACCGGCGGTCTGATCAGCCACCGGCTGACTTCCGTCAGCGGCAGTTCCGATTATTTCGACCGGGGCCTGGTGGTTTACGGCAATCGGGCCAAGATCGAACTTCTGGGCGTCCCGGCCGAAATCATTGAAACCAAGGGCGCGGTCAGCCCCGAGGCCGCCGAATACATGGCCCGCGGCGCGCGGGAAAGAAGCGGAACCGACCTGGGCCTGGCCTCGACCGGCATCGCCGGCCCCACCGGCGGGACTCCGGACAAACCGGTGGGGACGGTTTACCTGGCCCTGGCCGCCGCGAACGGTTTAGGCGTCCGGCCTTTACGTTTCCACGGCCGGCGGGACCAGATCACCATCCTGACCGCGCAGACGGCCTTGAGCTGGCTGCGGAGCTATCTACTCGATGATACGTTCCTTCATGGCCATTGAACTGCCCGAGGCCTTCCACGCCGAGATCGAACGCCTGCGGGTCCGACTGAAGAGCGCGGGCGCGGACGTGAAATGGGTCCGGCCCGCCGGCGTGCACCTGACCTTGAAGTTCCTGGGCGACGTACTCGAGGATACGATCGGTCCCCTGGCCAGGGCCGCGGCCGAGGCCGTGGCCCCGCATCCGCCCTTGACCTTGAGCTTGAACGGCCTGGGCGTCTTTCCCGGGCCTAGTCAGCCCCGGGTGGTCTGGGTGGGGCTGGCCGGAGACCTGGCGGCCCTGGACGCCTTGCGGCTGGACCTGGAAGCGGCCGCGGCCAAGTTCGGCTTCGCCCCGGAGAAAAGGCCTTTCAAGCCTCATCTGACCCTGGGCCGGGTCAGGTCCAACCGCGGCCGGGCCGAACTGATCGCCTGCCTGGGCCGCCTGGAGGTCGAACCCTTGTCCTTCACGGCCGGCGAGGTGATCTATTTCAAGAGCGATCTCAAACCGAGCGGCGCCGAATACACGGCCTTGCATCGCCTGCCCCTCGAGGGCGGGAAAAGGGAGGAGCCATCATGACCAAGACGCCGGAAAAGGAACGCGCCCTTTCCCTGGCCATCACCCAGATCGAAAAGGAGTTCGGCAAGGGCTCCATCATGAAACTGGGCGGAGAAGAAAAACCCAAGGACATTCCGGTCATTCCTACCGGTTCGCCGGCCCTGGACGTGGCCTTGGGCGTGGGCGGCATTCCCCGGGGCCGGGTGATCGAAATATTCGGCCCCGAGTCGTCGGGCAAGACGACCCTGGCCCTGCACGTCATATCCGAGGCCCAGAAATCGGGCGGCATGGCCGCCTTCGTGGACGCCGAACACGCCCTGGACGTGACCTACGCCCGCAAGCTGGGGGTCAGCACCGACGATCTTCTGATCTCCCAGCCCGACACCGGCGAACAGGCCCTCGAGATAACCGAAATACTGGTCAGGAGCGGCGCCCTGGACGTGGTGGTCATCGACTCCGTGGCGGCCCTGGTGCCCCGGGCCGAAATAGAAGGCGAAATGGGCGACGCCCACGTGGGCCTCCAGGCCCGGCTCATGTCCCAGGCTTTGAGAAAGCTGACCGCGGCCATCGCCAAGTCCCTGACCGCGGTTATCTTCATCAACCAAATCCGGATGAAGATCGGGGTCATGTTCGGCAGCCCGGAAACCACCACCGGCGGCAACGCGCTCAAGTTCTACGCCACCCTGCGCCTGGATATCCGCCGCATCGCCGCGCTCAAATCCGGCCAGGAGATCGTCGGCAACCGGACCCGGGTCAAGGTGGTCAAGAACAAGATCGCCCCGCCTTTCAAGGAAGCCGAATTCGACATCCTCTACGGCCGGGGCATCTCCAAGGAAGGCGACCTGATAGACCTGGGCGTGGCCGCCGGCTTGATGGATAAAAGCGGCTCCTGGTACTCCTACAACAACGAAAGAATCGGCCAGGGCAAGGACAACGCCCGGCAGTTCCTGATCGACCACCCCGAGGTGACGGCCGAACTCGAGGGCAAGCTGCGCGGCGCCTACGGGCTGATTCAGGCCGCTTCGGCCTCGGAAGACGCGCCGGCCGAGGGTTATTGAGACCGGCCGCCCCGGAATAGCGGAGACAACTTTTCAAGGACACAAGAAATGAACGCGGACGAGATACGGGCCATATTCCTGGACTATTTCCAGCGCCACCAGCACCAGATTCTAAAAAGTTCGGCCCTGGTGCCCAAGGACGACCCGAGCCTTTTATTCACCAACGCCGGCATGGTCCAGTTCAAGCGCGTCTTCACCGGCGAGGAAAGACGCGATTACCAGCGGGCCGTGACCAGCCAGAAGTGCGTCCGGGCCGGCGGCAAGCATAACGACCTCGAGAACGTGGGCTACACCGCCCGGCACCATACTTTCTTCGAGATGCTGGGCAACTTTTCCTTCGGCGACTATTTCAAGGAAAAAGCCATCGAGTTCGCCTGGGACCTCCTGGTGAACGGCTACGGCCTGCCCGGCGACAAGCTCTACGCCACCATCTATACCGAGGACGACGAGGCCTTCGAGCTGTGGCGGAAAGTGGTGGGGCTGCCCGCGGACAAGATCAGCCGCCTGGGCGAAAAGGACAACTTTTGGGCCATGGGCGACACCGGCCCCTGCGGCCCCTGTTCGGAAATCATCATAGACCAGGGGCCGGTCCTGGGCTGCGGCCGGCCGGACTGCGGCCCCGGCTGCGACTGCGACCGGTACCTCGAACTCTGGAACCTGGTCTTCATGCAGTACGAACGGAGCGCCGGCGGCCGGATGACCCCCCTGCCCAAGCCCTCGATTGACACGGGCATGGGACTGGAAAGAATCGCGGCCGTGGTCCAGGGCGTGCATTCCAATTTCGAAACCGACCTGTTCCAGCCCCTCATCGAATTCATTTCCGGGTTGTCGGGCGTCGATTACGTCTACGCCCCGGAACTGGAAAAGACCGGCCGGCCCGATCCCAAGACCAACGTCTCCCTGCGGGTGATCGCCGACCACGCCCGCTGCCTGGCCTTCCTCATCGGCGACGGCGTCTTGCCCGAAAACGTGGGCCGGGGCTATGTCCTCAGGCGCATTCTCCGGCGGGCCGCGCGCCACGGCCGGATGTTGGGTCTGCAAAAGCCCTTCCTGCATCAGGTCACCCGCCGGGTGATCGAAAGGATGGCCGGTTCCTTTCCCGAGCTGGCCGACGGCGCCAGCTACATCGAGAAGGTGGTCTTGAGCGAGGAAGAGCGCTTCTCCGAGACCCTGGACCACGGGTTGAAGCTCCTGGCCGAAGAAATAGACCGGATCGAGGAGACCGGCGGCCGGACCATTTCCGGCGAGGTGGCTTTCAAGCTCTACGACACCTATGGCTTTCCCCTGGACCTGGTGGCGGACGTGGGCCGCGAGACCGGCCTGACCGTGGACCTGCCCGGCTTCGACCAGGCCATGAACGCCCAGCGGGCCCTGAGCCGGGTTTCCTGGAAAGGCAGCGGTGAAGCGGCCGTGCCGGCCGCCGTGTCGGAACTGACCGCGGCCGGCTTCAAGGTCAAGTTCCTGGGCTACGAAACCCTGGCCGCCGAAGCCAGGCTGGTCTCGATGGTCAAGGACGGCCAGAAGACCGAACGGGCTTCGGCCGGCGACGAAGTGGACCTGGTTTTTGACCAGACGCCTTTTTACGGCGCGGCCGGCGGCCAGGTCGGCGACACCGGGCGGATAACGGGACCGGATTCGAGTCTCGAAGTCACGGACGCGGTGAAATACCCGGGCGAAATAATCGTCCATAGGTGCCGCCTCGAGTCCGGCCGCCTCGAGACCGGTCAGACCTGCGCCCTGGTGGTGGACGAGGCCCGGCGCCAGGACATCAGGCGCAACCATACCGCCACTCACCTGCTGCACAAGGCCCTGCGGGAAGAATTGGGCGACCACGTCAAACAGGCCGGCTCCCTGGTGACCCCGGATCGGCTCCGCTTCGACTTCTCCCACTTCGCCCAGGTGCCGGTCGAAACCCTGGTCCGCGTCGAGGCCCGGGTCAACGAAAAGGTCCGGGCCAACCTGGCCGTCTCGACCACGGTCATGTCCTATGAAGACGCCCTGAATACCGGCGCCGTGGCCTTGTTCGAGGAACGGTACGGCGATACGGTCCGGGTGATCGGCGTGGGCGATTTTTCCATGGAACTCTGCGGCGGCACCCACGCGCAAAGGACCGGCGACATCGGGCTCTTCCTCATCGCCGGAGAAGGCTCGGCCGCGGCCGGGGTCCGGCGCATCGAGGCCCTGACCGGACGCGGCGCCGTCGAGGCGGTTCAGGCCGAACACCGGGTCCTGCGCCAGACCGCGGAGAAGGTCAAGGCCAGGCCGGAAGAACTGCCCGAACGCCTGGAAAAAGTCCTGGCCCGGCAGAAGGAACTGGAAAAGGAGCTGCTCCGGCTGCGGCAGAAGGCCGCGGCCGGTGAAATAGGCGAGATTCTGGACCGGACCGTTGACCTGGCCGGGGTGAAGCTCCTGGCCGCCCGGGTCAAGGCCGACGGCCCCAAGGCCCTGCGCGAGTTGGGCGATCGCCTGCGGGACCGGCTCGGGTCCGGCGTCATCGTCCTGGGCGCGGAAGACAACCAAAAAGCCCTGCTTCTGGCCATGGTCACGTCCGATCTCCAGGACCGCTTCCAGGCGGGCCGGATAATACAGGCCCTGGCGCCGGAAGTGGGCGGCAAGGGCGGCGGCCGCCCGGACCTGGCCCAGGCCGGCGGTCCGGCCCTGGAAAAGCTGGATCAGGCCCTGGCCAAGGTCAAGGGAATATTGACCGGGCAGGGACGCGCCCCGCGGGACGCCCCCAGGCCATAATTCAAATTATTAGAGGACGTCATGAACATATTGGTGGTCGGTTCGGGCGGCCGGGAACACGCCCTGGTCTGGAAGCTGGCCCGGAGCCCGCGGATCGGTAAGATATACTGCGCGCCCGGCAACGCCGGCATCGCCCGCCAGGCCGAATGCGTGCCCGTGCCGGCCGATGACCTGGACGGCCTGATCGCCCTGGCCAAAGAGAAAGCCGTGGACCTGGTGGTGGTGGGCCCCGAGGCGCCGTTATCGCTGGGGCTGGCCGACCGCCTGGCCGGGGCGGGCATCAAGGTCTGCGGGGCCTCGGCCCGGGCGGCCCGCATCGAAGGGAGCAAGGCCTTTGCCAAGGACCTGATGAAGAAGTACGGCCTGCCCACGGCCGATTACGCCGTCTTCGACGATCCGGCTTCGGCCCTGGCCTATGTGCGCCGGCGGTCCGGACCCCTGGTGGTCAAGGCCGACGGCCTGGCCGCGGGCAAGGGCGTCCTCATCTGCCGGACCGCGGCCGAGGCGGAAGCGGCCCTCGAACTGATCATGGGCGCCCGGGCCTTCGGCGCGGCCGGCGACAAGGTGGTCATCGAGGAATACCTGACCGGCGAGGAGGCTTCCTTCCTGGTCTTCACCGACGGCCGGACCATCAAGCCCCTGCCGTCCTCCCAGGACCACAAGGCCGTGTACGACGGCGACCGGGGACCCAACACCGGCGGCATGGGCGCGTACTCGCCCGCGCCCGTGGTCACGCCGGCACTGGAAAAAGAGATCATGGACCGGATCATGCGGCCCACGGTCGAAGCCTTGGCCGCCGAGGGGTGCCCCTATCGAGGCGTGCTGTACGCCGGCCTGATGATCGGCCCGGACGGGCCCAAGCTGCTTGAATTCAACGCCCGCTTCGGCGACCCGGAGTGCCAGCCGCTGTTGATGCGGTTGCGGAGCGACCTGGTGGACATCCTCGAGGCGATCGTGGAGGGCCGGCTGCACGAGATCGAGCCGGAGTGGGACCCGCGGGCCTCGATCTGCCTGGTCCTGGCTTCCGGGGGTTATCCCGGTTCGTACGAGAAAGGCCGTGTCATCAGCGGCCTGGACGAAGCCGAAGCCCAGGACGACGTGGTGGTCTTCCACGCCGGCACGACCATGAAGGACGGCCGCCTGGTGACCAATGGCGGCCGGGTGCTGGGGGTGACCGCCCTGGGCCGGACCGTGGCCGAGGCTATTGACCGGGCCTACGCCGCCGCCGGGCTCATATCCTGGCCGGACCTGCACTACCGCCGCGACATCGGCCGCCGGGCGCTCGACCGGTAGCGGATCAGGGGTGAAGCAGCGACGGGAACCGTTGCGCCCCGGCTTTCTGGAGGAAACAATGACCTTGCCCCTCGTCGGTATAGTCATGGGCAGCGACTCGGACCTGAAAGAAATGAAGGCCGCGGCCGAGACCCTCGAAAAATTCGACATCGCCTATGAAATGACCGTGGCCTCGGCCCACCGGTCACCGGACCGGGCCGCGGCCTACGCCCGGACGGCCAGGGAGCGGGGCCTGAAAGTCATCATCGCCGGCGCGGGCTGGGCCGCCCACCTGGCCGGAGTCCTGGCCGCGGCCACGACCCTGCCGGTGATCGGCGTGCCCCTGCCTTCCTCTCCGCTCAACGGTTGGGACAGCCTCCTGGCCACGGTCCAGATGCCCCCGGGCGTGCCGGTGGCCACCATGGCCCTGGGCGAAGGGGGGGCCAGGAACGCGGCCATTCTGGCCGCCCAGATGCTCGCCCTGGCCGACGACGACCTGGCCGCCCGGCTGCTCGTGTACAAGAAGGAAATGGCCCGCGGCGTGGAAGAAAAGGCGGCCGGGATCGAGAGACGCTGGCCGGCTTGAAGCCGCGATAAACCAGGGCTGAAGGGGTGGCCGGATGCGCGTGGAACAGTCGCTGCTGGACCGGATAAACGAGAATTCGCTCTACCGGACCCTGGGCATCGTGGTGGAAGAAGCGGCCGAAGGTCTGGCCCTGTCCCGACTGACCCCCGAACCGGCCGTCTGCTGGCCTTTTGCCCGGCAGCCCCACGGCGGCATACTCTTCACCCAGATGGACACCACCATGGCCTGGGCCGTCTTGACCCTGCTCGACTCGGGCCTCGGCTGCGCCACCATCAACCTGGACATCCAATACACCCGGCCGGCCCTAGGGGACCGTTTCCTGTGCACGGCCCGCGTGGTCCATCGCACCAAGCGGCTCGCCTTTGTCCAGGCCCAGACCGCCGACCCGGAAGGCCGGGTCCTGGCCCTGGGCCAGGCCACCTTCCGAATCATTGCCGAAGACCCCTTGTTATCTTGATCTCTCCAGCCCGGCGCGACAGGAGGGTTGGAGGCCCCTGCGCGCCCTGCTCATCCCCGCGCTGAACCGATTTCTCTTCCCGCCCTCTTTCCTTATGGCCGCGGGAAGGATAAAATAGGTAAACCCGGGGCGCGTTCTACCTGCTATTCGTCCCCGAATTCCTTGCCAGGAGGGCTTATGGTGATCGAACCGGCCAAGACGGAAGCTGTTCCAGGACCGGAAGCGGCGGTCTGGCTTACGTCCTTGATCCAGGACTTCATCCGGTCCGGCGAAAACGATTTGCGACACGCGACCAAGGAGCCGGCCTTTGACGAGCCGCTGGTCGGTTTTTCCAGCGGCGCCGATAAGTTGTATCTGGACTATAAAGAACACGTCGGACCCTTTCATTACACTCCGCAAGAGATATTCGGCCTGACCTTCCCCGCGGACCAGGCCGCTCCGGAAGAACTGACGGTGATAACCTGGATACTACCCTGGACCAAAGCCGTTAAGGAAGATAACCGGAGGGAGAATTTTTACCCGGCCGAACGCTGGGCCAGGGGCCGCATCTTCGGCGAGGAAGTCAACGTCAAGTTGCGCCAACGGGTGGTGGCCGCCCTGACCGACGCGGGCTATCGGGCCGTGGCCCCTTTGTTGACCTCCCACTTCTCCGTCCAGAAGTCGGACCGCTTCACCCTGGCTTCGACCTGGTCCGAACGCCACGCCGCCTATGCCGCGGGCTTGGGCACCTTCGGCCTCTGCGACGGCTTGATCACCCCCAGGGGCAAGGCCATGCGCACCGGCTCGGTGGTGACCCGTTTGACCGTTCCGGCCACGCCCAGGCCTTACCAGGGTCATCGCGAGTACTGCCTTTTCTTCACCCAGGGCGCCTGCAAGAAGTGCATCGCCCGCTGTCCGGTGGGGGCCCTGTCCGAGGCCGGTCACGACAAGGTGAAATGCCATGCTCATATCAGAACCGCCGTCACCGAACACGTCAAGGCCGCCTATAAATTCGACGGGTACGGCTGCGGCCTCTGCCAGACCGGCGTTCCCTGCGAATCCAAGATTCCCACCCGGCGGGACGTGGAGGATTGATCCGCCGGGACGCAGCGGGGCCGCTCCCTGGCCCCACCGCCAGGAAACCTGACGGATCAAGACAGCCCGCGCGTTTCCGGCCGAAAGGTCCTCAGCCCCGGGCAATAAGGATTGATCATGCGTAAAAAATCCAGATTCAGCGGGCATCGCGCCTGGGAGGCAAACTCCCGCGCTCCGGCCAGGTACAAAAAGTTCAGTTTCAGAAAGAGGCTTTTCCTCTACTTTTTCGCCGCCATTCTCGTGAGCGTCATCTGCATGGGCCTGGCCACCGACCTCTTATGGCACGGCTCGATAATCAAGAACAACATCGAATACTACCAGGAAGTCAGCCGGACCATCAGGGACCTGCTGGTTCCGGACGTGGAACGCCAGGACTGGGGATCGGCCTTCAACAAACTGGACCTATTGCTCAAGGCCAATCCGATCATGACCCACATGTTCCTGGAAAAGAACGGACAAGTGGTCACCCAAGCGCCTCGCCAACCCCTGCCGAAAGAGCTCGTCCTGTTCGTGGGAACCTTGCCGATCGGGGAAATGGAGCAGATCAAGCTCGAAGTCGGGAAAAGGGAACAGTGCGTTCATTACCGTTTGAATTTCAAGACGCCCCCCCAGACCGTGCTCAACGTGACCCTCTCGCTCCACGCCCTTCTGCGCGAACAGATGATGTTCCGTTACACCCTGGGCGCCCTCGGGGTGATGCTGCTGATCGCTCTGCCTTTGCTGACGGCCATGATCCTGGCCAAGAGACTGTCCCGGCCGGTGAGGATGTTACGGGAAGGTTCGGCCCGCATCGGCCGGGGCGATCTGGATTTCCGCCTGGCCATCAACACCCGGGACGAACTCGAGGAACTGGCCGGGGACCTCAACCTCATGGCCGAAAACCTGGCCCAGGCCCGAGGCAACCTCGAGCAGAAGGTGGCCGACCGGACCGCGGCCCTCGAAAACGAGGTGGCCGAACGCCGCGTGGCCGAAGCCAGGTACCGCCGGCTCTTCGAGTTGTCGCCGATAGGGATAATGGAACTGGACTGGACCGCCGGCTCGCACATGATGAAAGACCTGTGCCTGCCGGAGAATGAACTGGCCGATTACCTGGAAGGCCATCCGGAACTCGTCCGGCGGATGATAGAAAACTCCCGGCCCATCGGCGTGAACCAGGCCGCCCTGGACCTGCTCGGCCGGGAAAGTTTCGAGAGCTTGCGGAACGGCTTCGGCGAGCTGACCGCCCGCCTTTTCCTGCAAGATATCCAGGCGGGCATGGTCGGCGAACTGAGGGCCAACATATGCCATACCCCCAAACCTGACCTGCTGATAGAAAGGACCTTCACCCGTCCCGACGGCCAGACCAGGTACCTGGCCTTTAAATGGGCGGACATAGCCGAGACCGAGGGGTACCGGAACATCGTGACCATGATTGACCTGACCGAACGCCGGATGGCCGAAGAGGCCATCCGGCAGGCCAAGGAGGAAGCCGAAAAAGCCAACCGGGCCAAGAGCGAGTTTCTAGCCAACATGAGCCACGAAATCCGCACGCCCCTGAACGCCATCATCGGCATGACCCACCTGACCCGGCAGACTACCCTCACGCCCAAGCAGGAGGACTACCTCGACAAGGTCCAGTCCTCGGCCCATCATCTTCTCGTCCTGATCAACGACCTCCTGGATTTCTCCAAGATCGAGGCCGGCAAGCTGGACCTCGAGTCCCTGCCCTTCCAGTTGGAAAGCGTGCTGGACGATCTGATAAACATGACCGCGGTCAAGGCCCATGAAAAGGGCCTCGAATTCATCGTCAACCTGAACCCGGAGGCGCCCTGCGCCCTGGTGGGCGATCCCTTGCGCCTGGGACAGGTGTTGGCCAACCTGACCAACAACGCGGTCAAGTTCACCGAAGCCGGCGAGATCAGCCTGGACATCGAAGCCCCGTCCCAGGACGAGGACCGGACTACGCTCCGCTTCTCGGTTCGGGATACCGGCCTCGGCCTGACCCAGGCCCAGAAGGAACGCCTCTTCCAGGCTTTCACCCAGGCCGACAGCTCGACCACCCGCAAATACGGCGGCACCGGCCTGGGGCTGGCCATATCCAAGCGCCTGGTGGACATGATGGGCGGCGGGATCGGCGTGGACAGCCAACCCGGCAGCGGCTCGACTTTCAGTTTCACCGCCGTCTTCGGCCGTCAAAAGGAGGAAAGGAAGAAACGGTTCGAGACCGCGCCGGACCTGCGGGACATGCGGGTCCTGGTCATGGACGACAACGCTTCGGCGGCGCGGACCCTGACGGAAATACTCGAGTCCTTTTCCTTCGAAGTAACCTGGGCCGCCTCGGGCCGGGAAGGCCTGGATAGACTGGCCGCCGCGGCCCGGGCCAAGCCTTTTCAACTGGTGCTCCTGGACTGGAATATGCCGGAAATGGACGGCCTGGAGACCCTGAGGCGCCTGGTCGGCCGGCCGGAACCGATGCCTCGGCCGAAAATAATCATGCTCACCGCCTATGGCCAGGAAAAGGTGGTGGAGGAGGCCAAGAAGTCCGGCCTGGACGCCTTTCTCTTCAAACCCGTCAGCCGATCCTTGCTCTTCGACACCATCATGCAGGTCTTCGGCCGGGAAGTGCCCAAGACATCCCACTTGAGCTTTAAGCCGGCCGGTCGGAGCGAGGGACTGGAGCGGATCAAAGGCGCGCGAGTGCTCCTGGTCGAGGACAACCTTATCAATCAACAGGTGGCGCGGGAGATACTGGTCAACGCCGGCCTCGAGGTGCGGCTGGCCGGCCACGGCCTCGAGGCGGTCAGCCTGGTGGCGGCCCATGAATTCGACGCCGTGCTCATGGACGTCCAGATGCCGGTCATGGACGGGTACCAGGCCACGGCCGAGATCAGGAAGGACCCGCGTTTCGGTAACCTGCCCATCATCGCCATGACCGCCCACGCCCTGGCCGGCGACCGGGAAAAAAGTCTGGCCGCGGGCATGAATGACCACGTCAACAAACCGATCAATCCGGAGGAGCTGTTCAACACCTTGATCAAACATACCGAACCGCGCCGGCGGGAGGCGGCTCCAGGGGTGAAACCCGAGGTCCCAATGGAAGGGCCGGACGATATCCCCACCCTGGTCCCCGGGTTTGACCTGCCCAAAGGACTGGCCCGTCTAGCCCGATTGCCCGGCGGCAAGGTTCTTTATCGTAAACTACTTCTCGATTTTCTGGCCAACCAGGAAAACTTGGTCGCGGAGATCAGATCGGAACTAACAGCCGGGAACAGGGAAGAAGCCCACCGCCTGGCCCACACCCTGAAAGGCCTGGCCGGAAATCTGGGGGCCTCGCTCATACAGGAAACAGCCCAGGACCTGGAAACGGCTTTACTCAAGAGAGAAGAAAACCTGGAGCCGGCGTTGGATCGTCTTCAATCCGTAATGGAACCGGCCTTGGCCGCGCTCGATGACTATTTCACCCGCCAGGCCCCAACCGCGCCGATCCGACTGGAAGAAACGTCCAGCGACTTGAAGTCGGACCTGAAAAGACTGGCCGAACTCATAAAAACCGCCGACCCCGAAGCCGAAGCCTTATTTCAAGTCGTACAAAAAAGGCTCGAGGCCGTTTCCGCCGAACGGACCTCCTTATTGGCCAAACAGATCGCCGCCTTTGATTTCAAGGGCGCCTGGAAGACCTTCTGCCTCCTGGCCGGAGAATTGAATCTGGTTCCGGGCGAGGAATAAACAATATGGAAGAGAAGCGGCGGATATTGATCGTGGACGACATGCCGTCCAACATCAGGGTCCTCAACGAGGTGCTGAAGCCTTATTACCGGACCAGCGTGGCCACCAACGGCCGGGATGCCCTGGAAATCGCCGCCGGAGCCTTGCCGCCGGATTTGATCCTCCTGGACGTGATCATGCCGGAGATGGACGGGTACGAGGTCTGCCGCCGGCTCAAGGAGGAGGAAACGACCCGGAATATCCCGGTTCTCTTCGTGACGGCCATGAGCGACGTGGAAGACGAGACGAAAGGCCTCGAGTTTGGCGCGGTGGACTACATCACCAAACCGATCAACACGGCCATCGTCCAGGCCCGGGTGCACAACCACATGCAGCTCAAGCTGCACCAGGACCATATGGAGGAACTGGTCAGGGCCAGGACCAGGGAACTGGCCTTGACCCAGGACGTGACCATCCACAGCCTGTCTTCCCTGGCCGAAACCCGGGACAATGAAACCGGCGGCCATATCATGCGCACCCAGCGCTACGTCCGCGCGCTGGCCCAGGCCTTGACGGATCACCCCAAGTTCAAGGATTTCCTGGACGGACCGACCATCGAGCTTTTGTTTAAATCGGCGCCGCTGCACGACATCGGCAAGGTGGGCGTGCCGGACGCCATACTGCTCAAGCCGGGCAAGCTGACGACCGAAGAGTATGAAATAATGAAGCGGCACACGGTTCTCGGCCGGGAAGCCATTGTCCGGGCCGAAAGCCGCCTGGCCGGCGACTCGAGCCTGTCATTCCTGAATTTCGCCCGGGAGATCGTTTACTCCCACCATGAAAAATGGGATGGAAGAGGGTATCCCCAGGGCTTGGCCGGGGAAGCCATACCGGTCTCGGGACGGCTCATGGCCGTAGCCGACGTGTACGACGCCCTGATCAGCCGCCGGGTTTACAAACCGCCCCTGCCCCACGCCGAGGCGGTGAATATCATTCGGGCCGGCCGGGGCAACCAATTCGATCCGGACGTCCTCGAGGCCTTCCTGGGACTGGAAGACGAATTCAAGCGGATCGCCCTCGAGTTCAGCGACGAGGGCGGGTCGGGCGACTTATCGGCCCGGCCGGGATGATCGGGTAATATGTCCAGCTTTTTATGGTTCGCGACCCTATGGAGAGAATGAGGCCTTGCCCGGACTGATCAAAATAGACCCCCAGGCAATTTCCCTGACGGCGTTGAGGCCGGCGGTGGAAGCCCTGCTCGATGGCGGGGTCCTGGCCGGACCGACCCAGTCCTTTTACGGTCTGATGGCCGCCGCGGACAAAGCCCCGGCCCTGGAAAGGATAATGACCCTGAAGGGGCGAGAGCCCAACAAGCCGCTGCTTTTACTTTTAGATCAGCCCTTGCGCCTGACCTGCTACGCCCGCGAACTGCCGGAATCGGCCCAAGGTCTGGCGGCCAAATTCTGGCCCGGCCCGCTGACCCTGCTCCTGCGGGCCAGGCGCGGCCTGCACCCGGCCCTGGTCGGGCCCACCCGCACGGTGGGCGTGCGGGTGGAAGGACTGCCCGCCATCCGGACCCTGATCCGGGCCCTGGACCGGGCCATCACCGGCACCAGCGCCAACCCCGGCGGCCGGCCTCCTGCCCTGACGGCCGAAGAAGTCCAAGCCTATTTCGGGGATAAAATCGATCTGATCCTGGACGGCGGGCCCTGCCCCGGCGGCGCCGGCTCGACCTTGATTGACGTCAGCATCGGACCGCCGCGCCTGGTCCGGGACGGCGGGCTGAGCCTGGATGAAATGGTCTCCGTCGCGCCCGACATGAGGACCTGAGCCGACCCATGGCGCGGCCCAAGAACCCACCCGAGAACTTGGTCATATACGAAGTCCAGGGCGTTCTGGACCCGCCGGAGCGGTTCGACCCGGGACCAGGATTCCTCGGTTTCTGGGTCGAGGGCGATTACACCTTTATTTTTTTCGAGCGCGAGGCCGACCTCGAGCTAAAGCCTTTGTTGGTCGAAACCGGTCTGACCCTCCGCTATATCCATCGACTTAAGTACAAGGAGTGGCAGGACGGGGCCGGATTCGCTCCCTTTGACGTCGGGCCGCTGACCATTGTCCCGGCCTGGCGTCTTCCGGAAAAAGACTCCTTCGATCCGTCGGCCGGCCGCCTGGCCATATTTCTCGATCCTGGTTTGGTCTTCGGCTTCGGCGGCCATCCCACTACTCTGGCCTGTCTCAAGTTCCTGGTCCGGGTCTGGGCCGAAGACCGCCCGGCCGAGGTCCTGGACCTGGGCGCGGGCACCGGCATCCTGGCCCTGGCCGCGGCCAGGCTGGGCGCGCGCCGGATTCTGGCCGTGGACTCCAACCACCTGGCCGTGGAAACGGCCCGAGCCAACGTGGTCCTCAACGCCCTCGAGGACAAAATCGAAGTGGTCCGCGGCCGGGCCGAAGACCGGGCCGCGACGCCGGCCGAGTTGGTGCTGGCCAATCTGCACTTTCAGGTCCAGGAGGAACTGCTCCTTCGGGGCGGTTTTGACCGCCGGCGCTGGTTGATCCTGTCCGGCCTTTTTCACCGACAGGTCGAAAATCTGGAAGCCTCCTTGAAAGAAAAAGGCTTCCGCCTCCTCGATCGCCTCCGCGACGAACGCTGGACCTCGCTGCTGATGCGCGGGGAGTGAAGACAGGGCTCGCAACTTTTTCAAGGTTGACTTGAAAATCTGAATCTGGGAAGTTAGAAGAATCGGATACCGCCGGATTTCAGCTTAATTTACCACCTGGGGAGGAGTGGATCATGGTGACGGCCACGATCAGGGAAGGGGATCTGCTCTGGAAGCCTTCACCGGAGTTCATCGGCCGGTCCAACCTACGGCGCTACCTGGCCTGGCTGGAAAAAGAGAGGGGCTTGAGCTTCCATAACTACCACGACCTGTGGACTTGGTCGGTGGAGAACCTGGAAGACTTCTGGGCCAGCCTGTGGGACTTTTTCGAAATCAAGGCTTCAGCAAGTTACACGGCCGTGCTCGCGGAAAGGAAGATGCCGGGCGCCCGATGGTTCGACGGCGCGCGGCTCAATTTCGCCGAACACATCTTCCGCTCGAGCACACCGGACCGGCCGGCCTTCATCCTCAAATCCGAAATACGGCCCCTGACCGAAGTCTCCTGGGACGAGCTTTACCGCCGGGTGGCTTCCGTGGCCGCGTCCCTGCGCTCGCTGGGCGTGAAACCCGGGGATCGTGTGGTGGCTTACTTGCCCAGCCTCCCGGAAACCCTGACGGCCTTCCTGGCCAGCGCCAGCCTGGGGGCGGTCTGGTCGAGCTGTTCACCCGACTTCGGCACAAGGGCGGTCATCGATCGCTTCAAACAGATCGAACCCAAGGTCCTTTTCGCCGTGGACGGATACCAGTACGGCGGCTCGGCCTTTGATCGGCTGCCCGCGGTGCGGGAACTGACGGATTCCTTGCCCACCCTGGAACAGGTGGTGCTGGTGCCGTACTTGCGGCCGGAAATAGACCCGCACGGCTTGGACAAGGCCATACTCTTTTCGACCCTGCTCGACCGGGAAGAAAAACTGATCTTCGAACAGGTGCCTTTCGACCATCCGCTGTGGGTGGTCTATTCCTCGGGCACCACGGGTCTGCCCAAGGCCATGGTCCACGGCCAGGGCGGCATTCTCCTCGAGTTCCTGAAATTCCTGGGCCTGCATATGGACCTCCAACCGGGCGACCGGTTCTTTTGGTTTTCCACCACCGGCTGGGTGATGTGGAACATCCTCATGGGCGGGATGCTGGCCGGCGCCACGCCGATCTTTTACGACGGCAATCCGGGGTGGCCGGACCTGGACGTCTTATGGCGTCTGGCCGAAGAAACAGGGATGACCGTGTTCGGCGCCAGCGCCGCCTATATTATTGCCTGCTTGAACGCGGGCCTCGAACCGGGACGCCGGCACGATCTTTCCCGGCTCAAGGCCGTGGGTTCGACCGGGTCTCCCTTGTCGCCCGAAGGTTTCAAGTGGGTCTACGACCAGGTCAAGCCGGACGTCTGGCTCTGTTCGGTCAGCGGCGGCACTGACCCCTGTTCGGCCTTTATCGGGTCCTGTCCGCTGTTGCCCGTCCACGCCGGCGAGTTGCAGTGCCGGTGCCTGGGGGTAAAGGCCGAGGCTTTGGACGAACAGGGCCGACCTCTAACTGACCAGGTGGGCGAACTGGTGATCGGCCAACCCATGCCCTCCATGCCGCTCTACCTGTGGAACGATCCGGATCACCGGCGGTATCGGGAGAGCTATTTCGAAATCTACCCCGGCCGGTGGCGACACGGCGATTGGATCAAGATCACCGCCCGGAGCAGCGCGGTCATCACCGGCCGGTCCGACTCGACCCTCAACCGCCAGGGCGTCCGCATCGGCACCAGCGAGCTTTATTCGGTAATCGAAGAAATTCCGGAGGTGGCGGACAGCCTGGTCGTCGGTTATGAAACGCCGGGCGGAGGTTACTATCTGCCTTTGTTCGTGGTGCTCAAGCCGGGTTTTGAACTGGACGACGGACTCAAGAAAAAGATCAACGCCCGAATCCGCGGCGCCCTTTCCCCTCGCCACGTGCCGGACGAGATTTATTCCATCCGGGAAGTGCCGCGCACCCTGAATATGAAGAAGCTGGAAGTGCCGGTGAAAAGGATACTCCAGGGCGTCCCGGTCGAGAAAGCGGTCAACCTTGATTCGATGAGCAATCCCGGGGCGATGGAATACTTCGTCGCGCTGCGGGAAAAACTGGCGGGGAATTCATAGCCACGAAGGGCAGGAAGAACACGAAGTTCACTTGAATTCAATAGAAAATATATTTTATTATCTTAATGATTTACTTCGTGATCTTCGTGTCCTTCGTGGCTAAGTCTTGTATTTATTTCAATGAGGAGTCGTGGATATGCCACTTACCAGCGAGATTAATGGACGCCAGATCGGATATCAAACCGGAAGCGGCGGCCTCAGGCCGGGACTGACCAACCTGATCCTGATACACGGTTCGGGCGGCACCCGGGAAGACTGGACCTATCAACTCGAGGGTCTGGACCAGGACCTGAACGTCATCGCCTTGGAACTGCCCGGGCACGGCTTAAGCGACGGTCCCCTGCCGCCGACCGTGGCCGAATACGCGGCCTGGACGGCCGGCGTCATCCAGGCCTGGGACCTGCCCAAGAAACCTCTAGTGGCCGGACATTCCCTGGGCGGCGCCATTTGCATCGAACTGGGGTTGACCAGGCCCGAGCTTTTGAGCGGGCTGGTGATCATCGGGTCCGGAGCGCGCCTGGCGGTGAACCCGGCCCTGTTCGAGGGACTGGCCAAGGATTTTTCGGCCACGGTGGGCCTGGCCGTCAAGTGGAGCTTCGCCAAAGGCGCGGACCCGGTCCTGGTCCAGGAAGCACAAAAACACTTGCTCAAGAACAGACCCGAGACCGTGATCAACGATTTTCGGGCCTGCGATCTCTATGACCGCCGGCCGGACGTGGGCCGGATCGCCCTGCCGGTTCTGGCCGTCTGCGGTCTCCAGGACAAGATGACCCCGCCGGCCCTGTCCGAATTCCTGAACCGGCAAATTCCCGGATCGAAGCTGGAACTCATTGACCAGGCCGGCCACATGGTCCTGATCGAGCAGCCGGCCAGGCTCAACCAGGCCATCCTCGAGTTCGCGCGGGGACTTTGATCCGTTTGCCGCCGGTCGAGCAAACCTTGCGGCTCGAGGGCCGGACCATCGGCTTCGAGACCGGCCGCGGTGGTTTCCAGTCGGAACGGCCCACCATGGTTCTGATCCACGGCGCGGGTGGGTCCACCCAGGCCTGGCGGGGCCAGATCGGCCCCTTGGGCCGGAAGATGAATGTCCTGGCCCTGGACCTGCCCGGCCACGGCCGGTCGGACGGACCGGCCCTGGACAATCTGCCCGCGGCCGCGGCCTGGGTCATCGAGGTCCTCGAGGCGATGGCCTGGCCCGGCCGGCCCTTAAACGCCTAGATATGATCTGACCCGTTCCGGATTCTTCCGGAAGTCCTCGCCCGTTTGTTCCAGGGCTACCTGACCGTTTAAGAAAACATACGCCCGGTCGGCGAGCGTCTGGGCCATTTCCAGATTCTGTTCCACCAGCAGGATGGTCACGCCGGCGGCGATCAGATGGCGGCAAATCTGCTCGACCCGCTCGATCACCGACTGGGACAGGCCTTCCGAGGGTTCGTCCATCATCAACAGAGAAGGGCCGGTCATCAAGGCCCGGGCAATGGCCAGCATCTGCTGTTCGCCGCCGCTGAGTCGGCAACCGCCGACCTGGGCCCGGCGCTCGATTTCCGGGAAAAGCCTGTAAATCTCGCGCGTGGTCCACTTTTTCCCGCCGGGGCGTTGTCTGGCGCCGGCCAACCGGAGGTGTTCCTCGACGCTCAGGGAGGGGAAAAGCAGCCGTCCCTGCGGCACATAGCCCAGGCCCGAGGCGGCGATCTGGTGAGTCTGTTTGTGGACGATCTCCTCATTCTGGAACATTATTCTGCCTTGGCGCTTGACTGGTGGATAGCCTAGGATGGATTTGAGCAGGGTGGTCTTGCCCATGCCGTTGCGGCCCACTACCACCACCAATTCGGCCGGGTTCAGATAAAGGTCCACTCCCTGTAGGACGTGGCTTTTGCCGTAATAGGCCTCGAGGCCGGAAATGGACAGGATAGGTTCAGGCATGGACAAGCCGGTTATTCTTTGTTCTCAAGGTATAGATTTCCTGGACCTGTTGATTGGCTTTCACCTCGAGGGGCGAGCCCGCGGCAATGATCTGTCCCTGGTGCAGGACCGAGACCATGTCAGCCAGGCTGAAGGCGATATCGAGATCGTGTTCGATGAATAAAACCGTTACCCGGGACCGCAGTCCCATGATCAAGGAGGTCATGAAGGTCCGCTCCGGGGCCGATAGCCCGGCCATGGGTTCGTCCAGGAGCAGGATACGCGGCTGATGGGCCAGGGTAAGGCCCAATTCCAACTGCCGGTGTTCCCCGTGCGAGAGTTCGTTGACCGGCAGGTCCAGTCTTGGGGCCAGACCCACATCCAGGGCCACCTTCTCCGCCTCGGCGCACTCCTGGCTGAAACGGCGCCAGGAGCGAAACAGGGTGGCCCATCTTCCCGCCGAGGCCTGGCCGCGTTTCCAAACCGCCAGGAACAGGTTTTCCCGGACGGTCAGGTTCATGAAGAGATTGGAAGTCTGGTAGGTCCGTCCCAGCCCCATCTGGATGCGTCGTTGAACCGGGGCCAGGGTCAGATCCTGGCCGAAAAGGATGATCCGGCCTTGGTCCCGGGGAACCTCGCCGGTAATCAGATTGAACAAGGTTGATTTTCCCGCGCCGTTGGGTCCGATCAGTGCCCGGCTTTCTCCTTGGGCCACGGTCAGGCTTACCTGAACGACGGCCTCGACGCCGCCAAAGGACTTGGAGACGCCTTCCAAGGTCAAGGCGGGCGACTGATCAGACCCCCGGGCTGCCATGGGCCGGCTTGCTCCTCGACTTACTTCCAGCCGCCGTTCTTTTTCAATCCCTCCACGTATTCCTTACCGAAGTGCTTTTCGATCTCGGCGAAGTAAGGCGCCTTGTCACCCGGGGGATAGTCCCGGGTCGTGGCCGGCGCGGCCATGTATTTGTCGGCGATATTCACGTACGGGCCGAATTGGGATACTTCCTTGTAGGTCTTGACGGCGATGTTCCGCAGCATCCCGTCCTGTTTGACCACCTTCTTGATATAGATGTTTTGGACCGGGTTGCCGTACTTGTCGAAATGGAAGGGACCTCGAGGCGATTCGTTTTCGCTCACCTTGACGTTGCGGACCGCGGCGATAAAGGCCTTGGGGTCATCCACCTTCCCGCCCAGGGCTTCCAGGGCCTTGAAAGCCACCCGCATGGCGTCATAGCCCTGCATGGCGATGACGTCCGGGAAGTGGCCATAGGCCTTGTGGAAGGTTTCCCGGAATTTGACGTTGGCCGCCGAGGGATTGCCGTCGTAGTAATGCAGGGAAGAATGAACGCCGAGGGCGTCATCCCCCAGTTCCGGCAGCATCGAGGAAATGGGGACATTGGCCTGTCCCAGGATTTGGGGATACTTCTTGTCCAGGCCGAATTGTTTCCACTGTTTGAAGAAGGCTATGACCTGGGCGCCGCCGGAGTTAAGCAGCACGGCGTTGTACTCTCCGGCCATATCGGCCAGGCGGGCCATAATGGAACTGTAATCCACGGCCTCGACCGGGTGCCAGATGCGCAGAACTTTTTCCCCGCCGTTTTCCAGGAAGCCGCGGATGAAACCCGCGGCCTGGTCCCAGGGATAGGAGTAGTCCTGGCCGACGATGATGATCTTCTTGTAACCCAGGTCCTTGGCGCAGAATTGACCGAAATTGAAGATCACCTGGGCGCCGGTCCAGCCCGGCCTGATCACGCTGGGGGTGGCTTTGCGCATGGTGATGTCCTCGGGGGCCGAGTAGCCGATCAGCATGGGCGTTTCGGGATTCCTGGCGCCCCAGTCCACGGCGGCCATACCCTCGTGGCCCAGGGAAGGTCCGATGAGGAAATGGACCTTGTCTCGGGTCTTGAGGGAGTCCAGTTTGGTTCTCATCACCTCGACGTCGGCTTTGGTGTCTTCGCTGAAAAGTTTGATGGGGACGTTGTTGAACTTGTTGTCGCGTTCGGCCAAGGCCAGCTTGATGCCCTTGAGGACGCCCTCGCCGAAGATGGTGGCCCAGCCCGTGTTCGGACCGATGTGTCCGACCCGGATTTCCTCGGCTCCCCAGGCCAAACCGCTCCACCCCCAGATCAGGGTCAGCGCCAGGATGGCGTGTAAGAGAATCTTGCCCTTGATCATCACAACTCCTCCTTTCAAGCACGGTTGATATTGGTGGACCTATTTTCCGGCGCTCAGTTCAGACCTGAAACGCCCTTCCCCGCTTGACGATCCTTTGCCATAATTTGCCGCAGGACCCCACCAGGCCCTGGGGGGCGAACATGATGACGGCCAGGAACATGAGACCCATCAGGAGCAGGTAACGCTTGGTCACTCCGCTGAGAACCACGTCCAGGACCTTGAGGATGACGGTGCCCAGCACGGCGCCCAAGAGCGAATTGATGCCGCCCAGGATACTGGCCAGGAGGGTCTCCACGTTGTTGGCCAACGAGACCGAATGAGGGTTGATCAGGCCGGTGAAGTAGGTGAAGAAAACACCGCCCACGGCCGCGACCAAGGCCGCCAGGACGAAAGCCAGATAGCGTAATCCCGCCACGGGATAACCCAGCATGGCCATGCGGGTGTCGCTGTCGCGCACGCCACGCAACATCAAGCCGAAAGGCGATCGTTTGAGGGTGTAAAGCAGCCAGACCACGCCGGCGAAAAAGATCAGTTGAAAGTAATAGAAGACGGTCTTAGATTTTTCGGCCGAAAAACCGAAAAAGACCGGGGCGTAGATATTATGAATACCGGTGTCGCCCTTGGTCATGGCCGCCCACTGGCTGGCCAAGGCCCAAATCAATTGGCCCAGGACCATGGTGAGCATCAGGAAATAGACCCCTTTGGTCCGGATGGCCAGGAGCCCGAACAGCCCGGCGGCCAAGACCGCCATCGATACGCCGAACAGCGCCGGCAGAGGAAAAGGCCAAAGGTATCTGGTTTGGAGGATGGCGACAAAATAACCCGCCAGGCCGAAAAAGGCGGCCTGCATGAGGGAAACCAGGCCCAGTTCACCGGCCAGAAAAGCCAGGCTCATCGTCAACATGCTGTAAAACATCACCCGGATGGCCATCATGGTGAAAAATTCGGAAGTGATCCAGGGGATCAGGACCAGCAGGGACGGAATCGCCACCCCCAAGACCAGCCGGACCAACCAGGGGGACGACCTAGTCATCGGACGCCTCGGCCAAAGAGGCCCTGGGGCCGGACCGACAGAATGACGGCCACGGGAAAAAACAGGAAAAAGAGGGAGAATTCCGGGACATAGGCCATTGCAAGCTCGAAAACGAAACCGGTGATCAAGGCGCCGATGACCGTTCCCCCTAAACTGCCCATGCCGCCGATGATGATGACGATCAGGGTCATGGTCAGAATGCGCCAATCTTCGCCCACCTGGAGCATCCAGCTACTGCCGCCCACGACTCCCGCCAGGCCGGACAGGAAACCGGACAGGGCGAAGACCAGGGTGAAGAGGCGTTTCACGTTGAAGCCCAGGGCCGAGACCATGTCGAAGTTATCCACGCCGGCCCGGATGAGAATGCCCAGGTTGGTTTTGTGCAGAAACAACCACAAGCCCAGCCCCAGGGTCAGGGCCAAACCCAGGATGAAAACGCGGAAAAGCGGGTAGGGCATGCCCAAGAAAGGCAGGACCAAGGCCCCGGACAAGGCTTTGGGAATGGCGATATTGCGGGGGTACCCAGTCCAGATCACCAGGACCAGATCCGAGATGATGATGGCTATGGATAACGAGACGAGTGTCTCGATCAGGTCGTTGCCCCTGGCCCAGCGCAGGAAAAAACGTTCCTCGATCAGAGCCAGCGCCATGGTCAGAATGCCCGCGGCTAAAATACCCGCGGTCCAGCTTCCGCTGATCTTGTAAACGGTCAGCCCCAGGAAGCCGCCGCACAGGTAAAAGGCTCCATGGGACAGGTTGACCACCCGCATCAGGCTGAAGGAAAGAGTCAAGCCGCTGGCGACGATGAACAGGACGGCCCCTAAAGTCAGGCCATTGAGCAGGCACATCTTGACGAGGAACACGCCGGAGCCTCTTTTATCCGGTTATCAGGGCCGGTCGAGGTCAGGTCTCTGAAGGCTTCGCCAGGCGCAGGCCTTGGAGTCCCAACCGGCTTGGTCATCGAGCCATCTCGTTCCCAGATCGAGTCTGGAAACGAGATGAAAAAAACCGACGCCCGGACGTTCGGGTCACTTCGAAAAACGAACGGCTTTGAACTTCCGCATCTGTTCGGTTATGGCCACCTCGGCCGGCAGTCGTTCCATGCTCGAGGCGCCGTAGAAGCCATGCACGCCTTGGGTGTTCCGCAGAACGAACTCGGCGTCTTCGGGCATGGAAATGGGTCCGCCGTGGCACAGACAGATGACTTCGGGATTGACCTTCTTGGCCGCGTCGCAAAGTTCCTGGACCTTGGCCGGGGCGTCCTGGAGCGATACGGCGCTGGTGGCGCCGATGGAACCCTTGGTGGTCAGACCCAGGTGGGCGACGATGACGTCGGCGCCGGCCTTGGCCATGTCTTTAGCCTCGTCCAGGTTGAAGACATAGGGCGTGGTGAACATGTCCATTTCGTGGGCCAGGCGGATCATGTCCACCTCGAGGCCGAAGCCCATGCCCGTTTCTTCGAGGTTTTGGCGGAACATGCCGTCGCAGAGTCCGACCGTGGGAAAGTTCTGGACGCCGGAAAAGCCGACTTCTTTGATTTGCTTAAGGAAATACGACATGACCCGGAAGGGGTCCGTACCGCAGACACCGGCCAGGACCGGAGTGTTTTTCACTACGGGCAAGACCTCGCTGGCCATCTCCATGACTATGGCGTTGGCGTCGCCGTAAGGCATGCAGCCGGCCAGGGAGCCGCGCCCGGCCATCCGGAAGCGGCCGGAATTATAGATTACGATCAGGTCCACGCCGCCGGCTTCCTCGAATTTGGCCGAGATACCGGTGCCGGCGCCGCCGCCGATGATCGGGACTCCCTGCTCGATGTTCTGGCGCAGCCGGGATAATACTTCTTGTCTGGTAAAGGCCATTTTTCTACCTCCCATTGGGTCCATCAGGGATGGGCCATAAGATTCATCATCATTTCCACGGCCTTGTCGGCAAAGGCCTTATCGTTGATATTGGCCTCCAGTTCGACGACCTCGAGGCCGGGTTTGAGATTCTTCTTGATCGTCTCGAACATGGCCCGGTCAGCCTCCGGCCACCAGAACTTGTTGCCTTCGCTGTCCAGAATGGACACGCCCCGGAGCGGGAAGAGAAAAGCCACCCGGCCCTGGGCTTCGTTGGCTTTGCGGGCAAAAATCTCGCCCATCCGGACGTTCTCCTCGATGTTGGTCCGCATGAGGGTTACGTTGGGATTCCAGACGTAGAGCAGCCGGTCTTTGTACTTTTCCGGAACCGTGGCCAGCGGTCCGAAGTTGGCCATGTCCACGCAGCCGGGCACGATCAGATGGGGAATGCCGGCCCGCCCCGGGGCGGAAAGCCGGGTCGGTCCGGCGCTGAAAACTCCGCCGCAGACCTCGTCGGCCCACTCGGTGGTGGTGATATCGAGCACGGCATAAACATAGCCTTCCTCCACCAGGCCTTCCATGGTCCTGCCGCCGGTGCCGGTGGCATGAAAGACCAGGACTTCATAGCCCTTGTCCGTCAGGGCCTTGCGGCACATGTTGACGCATTCGGTCGTGTTGCCGAACATGGTCGCGGTTATGACCGGCTTTGATTCGAGGGAGGGCGTATAGTCCATTTTGACCATGCCGCAGATGGCCCCGGCCGCTTCCTTTAAAATCTTTTCGCTGATGGGGTTGAGGCCGGCCACGTCGACGATGGACGGGATCATGGTCACGTCTTTCACGCCGGCCAGGACCGTGGTGTCGCCCGAGGCCACGGTCGAAACCAAAACCTTGGGCACGCCGATGGGCAGAGCCCGCATGGCGTTGGAAATGACACTCGAGCCGCCGCTGCCGCCCATGCCGAAAACGCCTTGGAACTTGCCTTCCTCGTAGAGTTTCTGGCTCAGGACCGCCACGCCTTTGGCCATAACTTCCATGGCCTGGCCCCGGTCACGTTCTTTTTGCAGTTGGTTGATGTCTCCGCCTCCTGCCTTGGCCACCGCGGCGTTGTCATAATCAATCGAGAAAAGATCAGTGCCGCCCAGGACCCCGAAGTTCATGTTCAAGGTCTTCAAGCCCTGGGCTTCGATAAGTTTGCGGGTAAATTGATATTCTTCTCCTTTGCTGTCGAACGCCCCGATCATCAGAATGGTTCCGGACATAACTTGCTCCTTTGGTTAAGCATTTATGTTTAGAAGCTGGACCGGATGAAAGGAGGGGGAGCAATAAACAGGCCAGGGTTCCCGGCGCTTTGTTCCCGGCGCCAGGAAATGGTTTTGGCCGTAATTTTACAGGTATATGGTCTTGACCTGGCCAGGGGTCTTCAGGAAAAAAGATTGAACTGTCACCGGGAAACTGTTACTATGAGTTACATATTTGTATAATAATAAACAGTTCTATGTAGAAGCCGGGGGGTGACCATGAAGGCGAGGGCGTCGCATCTGCGAAACATTCTGGCCAAGTCCCGGCAAAGCCAATTTCCTTTGATTTTTGTTATTCCCGGCTCGGGGCAGATCGCCCGTTGCGCCCGCGAGGGCGGCGCGGATTTCATCATGGTCCTCAACGCCGGGTTGTACCGTCAATCCGGGGTCAGTTCCATGGGCTCCTTCCTGCCCTTCGGCAACGCCAATGACCAGACGGAATTCTTGTTGCGAACCCAGATATTACCCCGGGCCAGACATGTTCCCTTAGTGGGCGGTCTTATGCCCGACGATCCGGTAATGCCTCTCGAGGCAAGGCTGGCCCGGTACGCGGAACTGGGGCTGGCCGGCATCACCAACTGGCCGGCGGTCGGCCTCGTTGACGGTCTTTATCGCGAGGCCCTGGCCGAGGAGGGTTTCACCGTCGAGGCGGAAATCACCATGCTCAAGGAGGCGGAGCGACGAGGTTTCGTGACTTTCGGTTTTGTTCTGAGCGTCGAAGACGCCGCCAGGATGGCCCAGGCCGGGATGGACGGTTTGATTCTAAATCTGGGCTGGACCCACGAGACCCACGACATCTTCGAAAAAGCGGATCGGATTGAACACGCCGCGGTCAAGATCAACGAAATGCTGGCCGCGGTCAAAAACACCGGCGCCGACCCGATCTGCCTTTTTTTCGGCGGGGCCGTGCTCAGGCCCGAAGACAGCGCCACCATTTACCAGCGCACCAGCCTGCATGGCTACGGCGGCGGGAGTTCTTTCGAAAGAATCCCGGTGGCCAGATTGATCACCGAAACCGTGCGCAGATTCAAGGCCATTCCCCGGCGGGACCATCAGGCCCCTTTTCACCAGGGCTTGGGCCGCCTGATCGGGGTCAGCCCGCCCATGATCAAGCTCTACCGCCTCATCGAGCGGGTTTCTCCCTTCGATGTCAGCGTCTGTCTGGAAGGGGAGACCGGGGTGGGCAAGGAACTGATCGCGGCCCAGATACACCGTCTGAGCAACCGCAGCTCGCAACCGTTCATCACGCTCAATTGCGGGGCCATTCCGGACACGCTCCTCGAGAGCGAGTTTTTCGGGCACGAAAAGGGCGCCTTCACCGGGGCCATCTCCCGGCGTCTGGGCAAGTTCGAGCTGGCTGACCGGGGCACGCTTTTTCTGGATGAGGTTTCCGAATTGAGCCCCAAGGCCCAGGTCAGTCTGCTGCGCGTCCTGCAACAGAAGGAAATTTCCCGGGTGGGGGGCGAGAAAGCCATAGCCGTGGATTTTCGGATCATCACGGCGACGCATCAGAATCTGAAGGCCCTGGTGGATCAGGGGCGTTTCCGCGCGGATTTGTACTTCCGCCTGGCCATGATCACGCTGAAGATTCCCCCTCTGCGCCAGCGGCTTCTGGACATTCCGGCCCTGATCAACAGCTTTCTGGCCGAGTTGAATCTGCAGTTCAACCGGGAGGTGATCGGCCTGACCCAGGAGTTCATCCGCCGGCTGATGAAACATGCCTGGCCGGGGAATGTCCGGGAATTGAAGCATGTTCTGACCCGGGTCATTCTTCTGGAGGACGGTCCCATTCTCCAGGGCGAGGACTTTGTCCCGGAGACGGACATCAAACTCACCCAAGTCGGAGCCAGCGATCCCCGGGCTTACGCCCCGCCGGGCGGAATCGAGGAAGACACCCTGCTGGCGGCCGCCCTGCAAGCCACGGGCGGCAATAAACTCAAGGCGGCCAGGCTCCTGGGCATAAGCCGCAAGACCCTGTACTCCAGGTTGAAACGAACGGGGCCGGGGCCGGAGGAAAGAAAGAATTCAGGGAAGGAATCAGATATCCCGGGCCAGGACCTGCCGGGGCCTGGCGCCGTCGGCCGGGCCGACCAGGCCTTCCCGCTCCATGATCTCGATGATCCGCGCGGCCCGGTTGTACCCGATCCGTAGATGCCTCTGGATGAGGGAAATGGAAGCCTTGCCCGTCCGGGTGACCAGGGCCACGGCCTCGTCATATTTGTCATCATAGTCGTCGCCGGCCTCGCCGGCCTCGCCCTCGGCCTGGGCCACCTTCAGGTCGTCCAGGTAGTTGGGGGCCTGCTGGGCCTTGATGAAGTCGGTCACCCGCTTGATCTCGGCTTCGGCAACGTAAGCGCCGTGAATGCGGATGAGCTTGCTGGTGCCGGGCGGCAGGTAGAGCATGTCGCCGGCGCCCAGGAGTTTTTCCGCGCCGATGGTGTCCAGGATGGTTCTCGAGTCCACCTTGGACGAGACCTGGTACGAGACCCGGGTGGGCAGGTTGGCCTTGATCACGCCGGTCAGCACGTCCACGGAAGGCCGCTGGGTGGCCAGGATCAGGTGTATGCCGGCGGCCCGGGCCATCTGGGCCAGCCGGGTGATGGACGTCTCGACCTCCTTGGCCGAGACCATCATCAGGTCGGCCAGTTCGTCAATGATGATGACCAGGTAGGGCAAGGGTTCGGGCGGCGCCGGCGGGGCTTGGTCGGCATCGTCGTCCGAGGCTTCTTGATCGGCCGTTGGCCGGGGCGGCGGCTGGAGATGGCCTTCGGAACGTTCTTTTCTTATCTTCCGGTTGTAAGCCTCGATGTTGCGCACGCCTTTTTCCGCCAGGAGCTGATAGCGGTGCTCCATGTCGGCCACGGCCCACTTGAGGGCCTGGTTGGCTTCCGGCGGTTCGGAGATGACCGGATAGATCAGGTGGGGCAGGTCGCGGTACGGCGTCAGCTCGATGCGCTTGGGGTCGATCATGAGGAAGCGGACTTCCTCCGGTCCGGCCTTGAACAGGATGGACATGATGATGGCGTTCAGGCCCACGGACTTGCCCGAGCCGGTGGCGCCGGCGATGAGCAGGTGAGGCATCTTCTGCAGGTCGGCCACTTCGGGCTGGCCCAGTATGTCCACGCCCATGACGATGGTCAGGGGCGAGGCCGATTCCTGGAAGACCGGCGCCGAGATTATTTCCTTGAGATGGACGATCTCCCGCTTGGGGTTGGGAATCTCGATGCCTATGGCCGCCTTGCCCGGCAGCGGGGCCACGATGCGGATGGCCATGGCCCGCATGTTCATGGCCAGGTCGTCGGCCAGTCCGGCCACCTTGCTGATCTTGACCCCGGGCGCGGGCTGGTATTCGTACATGGTGATGACCGGTCCGGTGGCAACCTCGATCACTTCGCCGGTCACGTTGAAGTCGCCGAGCTTCTTTTCCACCAGCTTGGCGTTGGCCATCAGACTTTCGCGGGACAGACCGCCCTGGCCTTTTTCCACCTCGTCCAGCAGGTCCGCGGCCGGCAAGCGGTAAGGCCCTTCCACCGGCGGGAAGTCGAACTCCTCCTGCCTGGGCTTGGCCGGCGGCGCGGCATCGGTCTTTTTCTTGACCTTGGGCTCCTCGCGGCTCTTGTTCCGCTCCAGGGCCTCCTGAAGCCTTTTGGCCCGATCGGCCTGTTCCCGTCGCTTGAGGCGGGCTGCCTCGATCTTCAACCATAATGATCCGGCCGCGCGGACCAGGGCCGTGGCCGCCCGGATGACCGACAGGCCGGTGGCCATGATCACGGCCAGGATGACCGCGGCGGCCACCAACAGGCCGGCGCCGATCGGGTTCAAGGCCCGGAGCAGACGTCGGGCCAGGGCGTCGCCCAGGACGCCGCCGCCCAGGGCCTTGCCCCAGGCCGGCCCCAGACGGTCCAACGTCATGTCCAGGGCCGTGACCGAGGCCAACAGCAGGAGGATGAATCCGAACAGGATCAGCCAGGGGTGCTGGTAGGGCTCGTCCCGGAAGAATCGCCAGGCCAGCACCAGGAAAACCAAAACCATCCAGAACGAGGCCAGCCCCAGCGAATCGAGCAGCAAGGCCGCCGCATACGCGCCGGCCAGGCCGATGTTGTTGTGCACCCTGACCTGGTGGGTCGAGGTCGAGAAGGTGGAAAACGACGGGTCCCTGGGATCGAAGGAGATCAGGGCCAGGAACACGGTTACGGCCAGGAATACGCAGATCAGGCCGGGTATTTCCCGGGTGAGGAAGCTGTGTTCTTCTTTGGTTTCCGCGGGCATGATCCGGGCGCCCCATTCAAGACCTTTTCTTCCAGATAACCTGAAATTTATAACTCAAAACGGACTATTTGTCAATAAATTGTTATAATTTATTATAAATTATAGATTCTTCTTCTTGAATAGAAGATGGCTTAACCATTGACACTTCATTCTGAAAGGTGTATTGGTCCTCCTCGATTTAGCGCCTAATCCCGCTATCGCGGGAGCGGGGGACCCAATTTCGGGGCGTATCGCCGTTGTGCGTAGGGCAACCTCTTCGGCCCGAGCCCGTCAGCTAACCTCGCCGGCGTCGAAGGGGAAGGCCTTCTGAAGCGGGAAGGTTTTCCCGAAATAACTTTCTTCAGGAGGCCGTCATGTGCCAGGCGCCTGCCCTGATCTCGCCCGAAGCATTTAAAACCCGTCGCGCCGCCGTTTTGAAGGAGAGACCACGGTCGCGAGACCGTCTTGGTCTCCTTGCCCTGGAATCCCTTCCTCCACCCCTTTTCCCTGACGCGAGCCAATAAAGGCTTTTGACTTAAATCAGGCCTGGACCCGGGCCGCGCTTCGTTCGCCGGCCGGGCGGACCGTTGTTGTTCGCAGGCAGGAGAATCAATGGAAAACGACGGCAAGCCTTCGTTGAAACGGAGATTGAAGAATCTGATCATCGGCCGGGACCTCGATCTGGCCGATAAATCCATTTTTCATAAGATATCGCTTATCGCCTTTTTTGCCTGGGTCGGCCTGGGGGCCGACGGGCTATCTTCCTCGTGCTACGGACCGGCCGAAGCCTATCTGGCCTTGGGCGAGCATTCTTATCTGGCCGTCTTCGTGGCCCTGGCTTCGGCTCTGACCATAACCACCATCAGTCTGAGCTACGCCCAGATCATCGAGCTTTTCCCCACCGGCGGCGGCGGGTACATCATGGCCAGCAAGCTTCTTTCCCCCACCCTGGGCATGGTTTCCGGCTGCGCCCTGCTGATTGACTATGTCCTGACCATCGCCCTGTCCCTGGCCAGCGGCGCGGACGCCGTGTTCAGCTTTCTCCCGGTGGAGTGGCGCGGTTTCCGGCTGGGATTCGCGGTTCTGGGCGTGGTCGTCATGACGCTCTTGAATCTGCGGGGAGTGAAGGAGTCCATTGTCACCCTGGTGCCGATCTTCATGACTTTTGTGATCACCCACGTCCTGGTCCTAGGCTACGGTTTGCTGTCCCACCTGACCGACATCCTGCCGGTTGTGGAGAGATTGACGATGGAAGTGGGGGCGGCCAAGTCCGAATTGGGAATGGCCGGCCTGATGTTTATCCTTTTCAGGGCCTACAGCATGGGCGCCGGCACGTACACCGGCCTGGAGGCCGTCAGCAACGGTCTGCCCATTCTCCGCGAGCCCAAGGCCAGGACGGGAAAGCGCACCATGATGTACATGGCCATTTCTCTGTCCTTGACCGTGGTCGGCCTTATTCTTGCCTTTCTTCTTTTTCGCGTGTCGGCCCAACCCGGCAAGACCCTGAACGCGGTGCTGTTCGAAAGCATAACCCAGGGCTGGCCCCGGCCCTGGGGGTATTATTTTGTCCTGTTGACGCTGGTTTCCGAGGCCCTGCTGCTTTATGTCGCGGCCCAGGCCGGTTTCGTGGACGGGCCGCGGGTCCTGGCCAATATGGCCCTGGACCGCTGGATGCCCAACCGATTCGCCCTGCTCAGCGACCGCCTGGTGACCCAGAACGGCATACTGCTCATGGGCGGGCTGTCTCTGATCCTGATGCTGGCCACCGACGGCGCCGTGGACCTGCTTCTGGTCCTTTACAGCATCAACGTGTTCATCACTTTTGTCCTGTCCCAGCTAGGCATGGTGAGGCACTGGTGGACCCATCGCGGCCGGGCCGGTCATTGGAAAAAGAAACTGGCCGTCAACGGCGTGGGCCTGGCGCTGACCAGTTTCATTCTGGCCACGGTGGTGATCGTTAAATTCGACGAAGGCGGCTGGGTGACGGTGCTGATCACCTCGGGTCTCATCGTCATGGCCTGGCTGATAAAAAGGCATTACCGCCGCACCGGCCAACTCCTCCGCGGCCTCGAAGTGCTGGTGAAAACAGTCGAAACCGACAGCCGCCTGCTTCTGCCTCCTCCAACCGGGCCCCAGGCTCAACCCCGATACGACCCCCAGTCCAGGACGGCCG
Organism: Thermodesulfobacteriota bacterium; assembly: GCA_040755515.1. Lineage (GTDB taxonomy): Bacteria > Desulfobacterota > Desulfarculia > Adiutricales > JAGVGV01 > JBFMAW01. Next base: position 126,183 of record JBFMAW010000018.1, read on the forward strand.
TCATCCTGGTCAACGGCTATAACGGCCTGGGTCTGCACACCGTGTTGAACGTCCTGCGGTTGTTCGGCAACGAAATAAGAAGCTTCCTGTTCGTTCAGGTGGCGGTGGTGGACGCGGGTGTTTTCAAGGGTCCGGAAGAAATCGAGAAGCTGAAGGCCGGCATAAACAAGGACCTGGACCGGTATCTCGACTTGATGCGCGGCCACGGCTGCTGGGCCGAAGCCAGGCTGACCCTAGGTATTGACGTGGTGCACGAGGTCATGCAGCTCGTGCCGTCCATCAAGGAACGTTATCCCCGGGCCGTGTTTGTCGGGGGCCAGGTCGTGTTCGAGAATGACTCGATCTTTACCAGGCTGCTGCACAACTACGTTACCTTCAGCCTGCAGAGACAACTCTATTTTCAGGGCATTCCCTTCGTGATTCTGCCCATCAGGGTCTGGAAACCGGCGCGGGAAAGGGCCCGAAGGCTGTTTTCGAGATTTAGAAAACCAGATTCGCCCTCCGGCCGGCCGGCCGGGGACCGGTCCTCGGGCCGGAGCGGCGCCGCCCCGGGTCAACCTAGATCTTGAACTGGTTGACCAACCCTTGCAGGTCTTGGGCCAGTCGCGACAGGCCTTGCGAGGCCCGCTGAACCACGTCCGCGCCCTGGGCCGTTTTATCGGCGGCCTCGGACAGTTCGCCCATGGCCCCGGTCATTTCCCGGCTGATGGTGGCCACGCGGCCGGTGTTCTTGGAAACGTCGTCGGCCGCGGTGGCGCTCTGGGACAGGTTCCGGGCGATTTCACCGATCGTGGCGCTCTGCTGCTCGACGGCGGCGGCGATGCCCTGGGCCAATTCATTGACCCGCTTGATCACGCCCTCGATCCGGCTTATGGAATCGACCGACTGGCGGGTGTGAACCTGGATGGCCGAAATCCTGCCCTTGATGTCCTCGGTGGAACGGCTGGTCTGACCGGCCAGGTCCTTGACCTCCCCGGCCACCACGGCGAAGCCTTTTCCGGCCTCGCCGGCCCGAGCCGCCTCGATGGTGGCGTTGAGGGCCAATAACTTGGTTTGCTCGGCGATGTCCACGATGACCTGGACCACCTGGCCGATCTCCTGGGCGCTCACCCGCAGCCCCTCGACCATCTTCCCGGTTTCCTCGGCTATGCGGGCGGCCTCGTCGGCCGTTCCGGCCGAATTGCCGGCGTTGCGGGCTATCTCCGAGACCGAGGCGGTCATCTGTTCTATGGCCGAGGCCATGGTGGTCACGGTGGCGCTCAGTTCCTCGGTGGCGGAAGCCACGCCGTCCATGTTGGCCTGGACGTCCACGGCGTTCTTGGCCAGGTGGCTCGACTGACTCGACATCTGCTGGGCGCCCGAGGCCATTTGGTCCGATGTTTGAGCCAGTTCGTTGGAAGCGGAGTTGAGTTGGTTCACGTTGTCCGCCACCTGTTTGATCACTGTCTGAAGCTTGCCGGTAAAAGCGTTGAACCAGTGGGCCATCTCGCCGACTTCATCCGCCGTGTTCTCCTCGAGCCTTCTAGTCAGGTCCCCCTCGCCCTGGGCAATGTCATGGAGCATGGTCACGGCCTGCCGGATGGGCCTCTCCACGAACCGTCTGGTCAACAGATAGGCAAAGACCACAGCCGCGCAAATGATGACCAGCGTGGCCGCGGCTATGAACAAGACCTGGCTTCTTAGAGCCCGGTCCAGTTCCTGATCCTTCTTGGCCAGTTGCTTTTCGATCTCGTCGGTATGGAGGCCGGAGGCTATGACCAGGTTCCAGGGTTTGAAATACCGGCTGTAGGAAAGCTTGCCCACCGGGGTCTCGGAACCGGGTTTCGGCCAGAGATACTCGATGTATCCCGCGGACTTGTTCACGGCCAGGTCCACCATTTCCTTCACAAAGGGCTTGCCGTTCTTGTCCTTCAGGTCCTTTTGGTTTTTCCCGACCAGCTTGGGGTCGGGATGGGCCAAGAATAGGTAATCGGTTCCGAGAAGAAAAACGTAGTCATTATTTCCAAAGCGAATGGCGTTGATGGTTTCAAAGGCTATATTCCTGGCGCGCTTTTCGGCCTCGTCCAGATAAATACCCGTGCCCAGGACCCAGTCCCAGGCTTTGAAATAGCGGACGTAAGACAGCTTCCTGACCCATTTGGCGGTATCCCGCGGGTCAGGCCAGAGGTAGGTGACAAAACCGTCGCCGGTAGGCGAGGCCAGACAGACGCGGACAAACTCTTTGAACATGGGAGTCTGAGTGCCTTCGGCCAGGACCAGTTTGCCGTCTTTCTTGAAATCGGACAGGTCCTGGCCGTCCAGTTGGGGCAGAATCGGATGCATCACCATGACCGGTTTGGCGTCGTTGATCCAATAATAGCCCTGGTCGCCGAAACGCATGGCCTTAATGGCCGCCAGGGCGTTGTCCTTGGCGCCGCGTTCCAGGATGGTTTTTATGTCCTGGCCGGCGTTCGCGTCCAGTCCCTTGATCTGGGCCTGGGCCGACTCGTACTCACGTTTGATTATGGCAAAGGGGATATCCACCAGGGGTTTCAGGTCCTCGCCCTGGATTCTTTTTATTTCTTCTATCGAAAAGGCGGTATTGTAATTCTTTTCCAAAACCGTATAGGCCGCGTCAACTACGTCTTTCAGGCGTTGGCGGCTCGTGGCCAGGGCTTCCTTTTCAAAGGAAGCCTTTTCCTCTTTCGAAACGTTCACGGTCTGATAGATCATGAATCCGCCCACGACCGAGGTGGCAAAGACTATGGCCACGGCCACGATGAAGATCACCTTGTTCCGGATTTTCCAATCTTTAAACCTTATCTTCGCCATAATCCCTCCTGATGTGTCCGATGGAGACATAGCTCCCTGGGAGTATCAATAGGGCAATAAGGAGGCCTAGGGCCGTTCTCGGTTTTGACTGGAAGACGTGTTTCGGTTAAAGCCGCGCTTCACCGGGATCGCCGGAGCCATTAAACTGTTATTAAATAATAAGTTATTTTACCATGAGTTATGGGATGAATTCAAATGAAATCGTCGGAAGTGAGTAAGGTTTCAGTGAAAGTTGGCCGGTTTCGGGAAGAGTGACGCTATAGGTTCCTGGGAGCTAGGGAGGACAGAGCGTTTCTTCAAGACCATCCGCATCCCGCGGAACGCGGGGCAAGGCGCGTTAAAATTCTTTCCAAACTCAATGAGGTCTTTGATCCGAGGCCGCGGGACATTCATCATCAGCTAAGCATTAGATTTGTTCTATGTTGATCAGCCGGTATCCACTTTTTCCAGAACCGCGCCGGGGCGTCGAAGTTTAGTGATTAGGGGCAGCACAAGAAGAAGGAAGGAAATGGCCAGGAATGTCGCCGAAATAGGCCGGGTAATAAATATCGAGAAATCCCCATTTGACTTGAGCAGGGATTGCCTGAGAGCTGTTTCGAGCATGGGACCGAGTATAAAAGCGAGGATTAAAGGAGCCCCCTCCAGCGAAAGCTTGTTCATCACATACCCGATCACGCCAAAAATAAGCATGATAGCGACATCTACCGGATTGTTGTTCAAGGAATATGCCCCGACGATGCAGAAAAGGGTGATCATGGGCATCAGATACTTGGCGGGTATTTTTAATACCTGAATCCATATCCCGATAAGCGGCAGATTCAAGGCCAGAAGCATGCCATTCCCAACATACATGCTGGCAATGACTCCCCAGAAAAGATCCGGGTGCTGGGCAAGCAGGAGAGGTCCCGGGGTAATGCCATGAATGATCAACGCCCCCAGGAGGACCGCGGTGACTACATTTGAGGGAATCCCCAGGGTTAACAAGGGAATAAAAGATGCCTGCGACGCGGTATTATTGGCGGTCTCCGGGGCCGCCACTCCTTCAATGGCCCCTTTCCCGAATCTTTCCGGATGCTTGGAGACTTTCTTTTCGATGGCGTAGGTGGCGAAAGAGGCCACGGTTGCGCCTCCCCCCGGAAGCAAGCCTAGAAAAAACCCAAGCACCGTGCCGCGAAAGATCGATCCGATGGATCGGGCCCAATCTTTCCGGTTGGGAAAAATATCCTTCACCTTGCTGGCAACCATTTCCTTGCGCATCTGGGTCTCAATATTTTCCAGGACATCAGAAATCCCGTAGAGCCCCATGGAAACCGGGACGGCACCAAACCCATCCGTCATCTCTTTGATACCGAAGGTAAACCGTTCAACTCCGGAGATACTGTCAAGCCCGAAGGTCGCCAGAACCAGGCCAAAGGCCGCCATCATCAAGCCTCTGACGATCGAGGTTGAGCTGAGAAAGGTAAGCACCATCATGCCCAGAACCATCAACGAAAAATACTCCGGGGGACCGAATTTGATGGCGAATTCAACCAGGGGCAGGGAAAACAAGACCAGCCCCATGGTGGCGATGGTCCCGCCGATGAAAGAACCAAAAGCCGAGATGCCCAGAGCTGGGCCCGCACGACCCTGAAGGGCCATTTGGTGTCCGTCGAGACAGGTCACCACGGAAGCGGATTCCCCGGGAATTTTGACCAAGATGGAGGTGATCGACCCTCCGTACATTGCCCCATAATATATGCCGGCCAGCATGATGATGGAGGTCACTGGAGAAGAGTGATAGGTGAGCGGGAGGAGAAAAGACATCGTCGCCACGGGTCCCAGTCCTGGCAGCACGCCGATAAGCGTTCCGATGAAACAACCGGCGAAGCAACTCAGGATATTCACCGGTTCGAGGGCGACCAGAAACCCCATTTGCAGATAGTTCAGTGTCTCCAACCCCGCTCCCTCCTTTAAGCCTTTAAAAACCGAGAAAGCCGCGTGGAAGCTGGCACTCCAGCCCGATTTTAAACCCCACGTAGAAGATCGCCGTGGTCACGAAGGAGGCCAAAACATTGGTTCGCCAGGATTCCACTCCTGATAATCGATAAAATACCATTAGATAGAGTGTGGTGGCTAGAGAAAACCCCAAACGGTCCATCACGGCGGTATAGAAAAAGAGGGAAAAGACCGCCAGAATGATTTTGGGCCAACTGACGCCAGCCCAGATTCCCGCGCCTTCCTTTGGGGAACTTTCCCTGGCTCTCAACTGGGAGATGAAATCAACGAAAGCCAGGAGGCCCAGAATCATCGCCGCCAGAAAAGGCATGAAACCGGGCCCCGGTTCTCGAATCATGCCAATCCCGCCCTTCAGTCTCAGGCTTCCAATACAGATGAAGGTGCTGAGGAGGATAAAAACGATATCATTGATTATGTAATTTTTCCTCATCTCCGATTCTCTGCCCGGAAAGGAACTTGAATCGCCTGTTCCCTTTTAATTCTTATCCAGCCCCAGTTTTTTTACGATCTTGTCTATGCGGTCGTATTCCGTCGTCAGGAATTTTTGGGTGTCTCCCGGATTCATGTACAGGGCGGGCATGTCCAACTGTTTCAAGGTGGTTTTGAATTCGGTGTTATCCATCGTCTTCTTGAAAGCAGCGTGCAATTTTTCGACTACGGGCTTGGGTATTCCTTTGGGGCCAAAGATATGAATCGGAGCAGGCCAGGCAATGTTATAACCGATCTCTTTGAACGTCCGTACTTGAGGAAAACGAGCGGATCGTTCCAAAGAATAAACCGCCAGCACGCGGAACTTGCCAGCGTCCACCAAGGGTGCCCATTCGGATGTATCATTGATGACGTCTATATGGTTTCCAAGAAGAGCCGCATTCGTGTCCCCCCCTTTATGTGGAATCAGGCGCAACTGGATCCCGGCGAGTGTGGAAAGCTCTTCGACGGAGACATGACCGGTAGAACCAATGCCCGAAAAGCCGACGGAAACCTGCTTTGGATTAGCTTTGCAATACTTGACGAACTCCTCAAAGGTTTGCCATGGGGAGTTGGCGTTCACGACAAACCCAAGAAGATAACCCGCGACCCGCATGATGGGCGTTACATCGTTGACCGGATGGAAACCGAGTTTGCCCATAGCGGAGGATATGAGGAGCGCGTTCGTCGAGGCTATACATAGATTATACCCGTCTCCCGGCTTGGTCATCGTCGCCGTGGCTCCCACGACTCCTCCCGCGCCGGGTTTATTTTCCACGATGATCGGCTGACCGAGATGGTCTTTGGCCGCGTTACAAAGAGGCCGCGTCGTCAGGTCCGTCGCCCCTCCGGGTCCATAAGGCACGGTCATCGTGATGGACCGGGTGGGAAACTCTTGAGCCATTATGGTATTGGTCAGGCAAAAAACCAATCCGATTCCCGTTAAGATTGCCATTCTAATCGCCGTTGTTCTCATCTTCCCCTCCTTGAGGATTTGATCTTTGGCTCTTCATTGGAGTCCAGGCCTGCCTCTGTTATGGCCTGAGGCATTCTTCTCCAGAGCATTGCCTTTTATACGTCACACAATTCATACTCGACCTTACCCATACCGCCCCTGGCGTTAGCGGCGGATGCCTTAAGTTTCTGACCATGGCAGGATCGAATCAAACCCAGGCGCACGTGCTCGCGGATGCGATCCTTCCCGGCCAAATTCTTGCCTTTAGATTTCCTGGCCGCTTATTCATCATTCAAACAAAGAATCTTCATTCCTCCTTTCGGTCCCAATCAGAAATCGGGAAAACTTACATGTTCAAGATAATGTTTCCCCCGCCTATCGAGCCGTGATTCCCTTATAAAGGGAAGGCATACTCGAATATGGATTATCGACTTGCAAATTCGGGCTTTCGTTTCTCAAAAAACGCCGTCAGGGCTCCCTTGAAGTCTTCCGTGGTCATGCAAAGAGTCTGTAGATAAAGGGCGTAACCCAACTCATGGTCCACCCTTCCATCCATTCCGCGGTTAATACCCTGCTTGGCCAAAGCAATGGCCAAAGCCGGGCCGGTGGCAAGTTCGGTGGCCAGCTTCTCACATTCGGCAATCGATTCCCCCGGAGGGACAACCCGGGTGATCAAGCCAAGTCGGAATCCCTCGTCCGCATCCACCATTCGCCCCCGCAGCCGTAAAAAGACGGGTCTGATTGAGGGATGAGAAAAGCATCTTAACCCCCATCCCCATATTTCGCTGCCTCCTCGTCTCCGCATAACCGTGGAGGGAGGAAATGAGGGGCTTTAACCAGATCAACCCAAGTGGTCTAACCCTGACCGGCTGAGAGGCGGCCGAGCACGCCCTTGGCCTCTTCCAAGGCATCGCCCTTGAAACGGAGGCTCAAGGCCAAATCCAGCATCTCCTGGTTGATCACGCGCTTCTGGCGGGCCAGTACGCCCAAGGCGGCCAGAGCCCAGTCCTGGCCTTTGAGCCCGAGGGCCCTGAAGTCCACGGTCATGACCCGCGCCGGTGAGTCCGGGATCTCCAGACCAGCCGCCTTGATGATCAGGCCCTTCTCATCCATGGCGCCGAACAGGGCATGGCGCCTGGCAACGCCTTCCGGCGCCAGGGCCAGGATGGCCGTGGGCGAGGCGATCCCGGTATAGTCAATCTCCTGTCGGGAAAGGATCACCTCAGTCAGGGAAAGACCGCGCAGAACGGTGATGTTGTATTCGTTCTTCTGGGTGCATCTAAGCCCGGCGCTCAGGCCAGCCAGGCCCAAAATCTCGCCGGCGGTGATGACTCTCTGGCCGGCCGAGCCCATGAAAATGACCTCCTGCCGGCCTTCCTGCATGGGCTCGAAGCGAACCTCGACCGGGGCCGGCGTTGGCGCCTTTGGCAGGGTCGCGGCCTCGGCCCGGTAAGCCTGGCCGTATTCGGGCCGATGGTTCCGGGCCACAGGGCCGTCCAGATGATCGAGGACCTTCAAGCCTTCTTCTATCATCCTAGGGTTCAGCTTGTTGAATCTCAAGAACCGGCCTGGGCAGACGCCCCAGAGATCGATGATGCTGAAGCCCTTATAGGTGATCGCCTTCTTGATTGTCTCAGCCAGACCATGTTGGTAGCAGGAGGCGCGGGCCACATACGGGGCCCCGGCGGCCACGGCAACCTCGGCCAAATCCATGGGCCTTTCAATGCGGTTTAAAAAACCCGACCCCACCCTAGCCCCTGGCGGCGTCGTCACCGAGAACTGGCCGCCGGTCATGCCGAAGTTGAAATTGTTGAGCACCAGCAGGGTAATGTCCAGGTTGCGCCGGCAGGCGGCCAGGATATGGGCTCCACCTATGCCCAGACCTCCATCGCCCATGGTGACGACGACGCAGATATCCGGTCGGATCAGTTTGATGCCCGCGGCGTAGGTCAAGGCCCGACCATGCAGGCCATGAAAGGCATGGGTGTTGAAGAACGTGTCGAAGAGCCCGGAGCAACCGATGTCGCTGACGAGAGCGATTTGGTTGCCCATAAGGCCCAGTTCCCCAAAGGCGCGGTCCAAGGCCTTGACCACTGGCTCATGGGAGCAGCCGGGGCAGAAGGCCGGCGGCCGGGTGATGTTGATAAGGCTTCGGGAATCTGGATCAGGCATCGGCTATTGCCGCCCTTATCTGCGCCGGCGTGATCAAGGCGCCGTTCATCTGGCCGAGGAATTTGATTTTCCGGTCGGGCAGGATGCGCTGGATTTCCCGGACATACTGGCCCAGATTCATCTCCACGACCACAACCCGCCTGGCGGCCCGCGCTTTGGCCCTGATGAGGGATTCGGGCACGGGCCAAAGGGTTTTGAGGATGAGCAGCGAAACGGGCTGGCCCTCCGCCCGCAAGGCTTTAAGAGCCGCTCTGGCCGCCCGGGCGGTGACGCCGTAACAGACGAGGAGCGTGTCGGCGCCTTCCTGGATGTCTGTATCGGCGAAACTGAAATCTTCCACGGCCGACTCAATCTTACGGTAGAGCCGGGCATAGATCCTGGCTATACCGCCGGGATCGATGAGATGATAGCCATCCTCGCCATGGGTAGCCGAAGTCTGGCGGACCAACGTCGTGTGCCCTAAAGGTAAAAAATAGGGCACGTCTTTTCCTGGCGCCGGCTCAAAGGGCAGGAAAGGCCGGGTCGCCGGCGCGGTTAGGCGTTCTTTAAGCGGAGGTCGCTCAAGGGTATCAAGGTCCAGGCTCTCGCGCGTCATGCCGATTTCCTTATTCGAGGCCAAGATGACCGGGCAGCGGAATTCTTCGGCCAGATTGAAGGCCCGGATGGTCAAGGTGAAGCAGTCTGGTCCGTCCACGGGCGCCAAGACGATCAGCGGCATTCCGCCGGAATTACCCCAGCGCAGAAACTGGATGTCGCCATCGGCTCCCCGGGTGGCCGCGCCGCTTGATGGCCCTACCCGCTGGACGTCCACGATGACGATAGGGATCTCCGAACCGATAGCGAAGGAGATATGTTCGGAATACAAGCTGAGGCCCGGCCCGGAGGTGGCGGTCATGGCCTTGGCGCCTGACATGGCCGCGCCCAGGCAGTAGCCCATGGAGGCCATCTCATCCTCGGCCTGGAGGACGATGCCACCGGCCGGAGGCAGCAGCCGCAGCATGGTGTTGTAGATGCCCGTGGCTGGGGTAATTGGATAGCTGGTGAAAAAGCGGCAGCCTGCCTCAAAGGCCCCCCAGGCCACGGCCTCGTTGCCTTCCAAAAGGCTCAAACCCATCAGATGATCCCTTTTAATTCTTTGCGTGAATTCTTTTTGTTTTTCTCTATCGTCTTATTGTCCTCGATCAGTTCCTCCAACCTGAATTTCAACTTCTGGCGCGTGAGAGCCGTCGAGGCGAAGAAACGCTCGGCATACCCCTTCAGACACGAGGAGGCCGGACCCATTTGAATATCGAGCAAGTTCAATACATTAAAGATCGCCAAGCCCGGCGCGACGCCGGGCGTCAGGGGGTGAGACACCGGCTTTTATGCTCCACCCATGATTACATCGTGCCGCCACACTCAAAGAGATCAAAATATCCAGGCCCTGATCTGTTTCGGGATATTTGATTTCAGCTCACTGGAAACAAGTGTATTCACATTACGTAATTAAGTATTTCGGTATAACCGTCAACGGTCTACCCCAGGGCCGCGGCTATCATCACGGTAACGTCCATCCGATTAAGTGCGTCCGAGCCTCACCGGCGCCCACCACTTTGTTCTTCATTCCATGATTGATAACCTCGTAAAAAGTCGAAAACCGACTTTTCACTCGGCGGGAGAGGGCTGTCCCTCTCCCGCCACTTGAAGTAAATTCAAGTGGTTCCACCCTCACCCCAGTCCCGCCTTTGGTCCCGCTTCCAGCGGGACTTGAAGCGGGACCTGATGACGGACTTTTTACAAGTCCGTCATGATTCGCTTGTCACAAAGCCTCTTAGATCCTTCCGCGGGTGGTGTCATCCGGCCGCTGACCCCTGTTCGGTTTCGATATATCGTCATCGGTGATTACGCCCACTGGAATGATCGGATAGGGACCGACATATCCCAGGATAGCGCTGAGCTGGCGGCCTTCCTCCAGCAACTGTTGGGTAAAATCCTCCCGGCTCGCCTGGTCAGTCGTCTCGGCAAAAAGCGATATGTTGAACGAGGCCAACACCAATGAGCGGTGATCCAAGATTGGCGCTCCGATCGAATAGAGGACAACGGAGGATTCTCGGTCGCATATGCTATAGCCGCGCTGGCGAGTGACCATTAGTTCCTGCCAAAGCACATCTGCGTCGGTGATGGTTTTGGGTGTTAAAGACGTCAACGTCATTGTGCTCAGGCGAGTTTGCAGTTCCTCATCAGGCAGGGCAGCCAGAAGAACCTTGCCCAAGGCGGTGCAATAGGATGGCAGGTTGGAGCCGGCGTGCACATCGAACTTGTAGAAAGTCCCCACCTGGCGCCGATAGAGCACCACCACTTCTGTCCCGTCCAACACCGCCAGGTTGACCGTATGACCGGTACGGTCTGAGAATCTTCGTATTGACTCCCGGGCCACCTCCCGGAATTCGTAGCTTTGCTGACAGATGTAACCGAGGTTTAGCAGTTTGGGGCCCAGGTAGAACTCCTTGTGTCGCGTGCGTCGCAGAAAATCCAAGGCCATCAGGGTATCGGTCAACCGCTGTACGGCGGGCTTGTTCATGCCGGTGGCCTGGGCAAGGTCGGTCAGGGTGAGCTTAGTTCGCGATGGGGAAAATGCCAGGAGGATTCTAAGGCCGCGGTCCAAGGACTGGATGAAATGATTTCGAGTACGTTCCATGGGGAAAAATAATGCCTAGCGTTATTGAGTATCTTACAGAATTACTGGTGTGTTTTATAAACCACTTTTCCATGGTAGTCAAGAAAAATATTCGTATGACGGCAAGGCTTCGGTGAATATTGGCAATTTTCGGGAAGAGTAATGGTTCAGTGTCCTGGGACCTATCGTTTGCGATTATTTCGAGGACGTCCTTGAGAATGGCAAGGACGTTTCAGCCCTGTTTTTTACTGGTCTGGAGCACGGAAGTAAAAATTCTTGGCGTTTTCGCCTGGGCGTCGGTGATGGAGCCGTAACTGGTTTTTCAAGCGATGACCGAGGAACGGAGGTCCCTCATAATCAAGCTTGTCGCCACCGGACCCTTATTTCCCAAGTCGGCGGCGGGGCTATGACTCCAATGACCCTCGGGATTAACCAGTAAACGTAAGACGAAAGCCGAACCGGTATATCGAGAGCAAGTCAGGGTTGAAGCGAATGGTCCAAGTGGGATACTATGAGCGCTTAAGGAAAAATCGGAAACGGGATTGACCCACGAATTTAACGAGGCCTTCTTGCTTAAAGGGGGATACATCCATGACGGAAACAACTGAATCGGTGTTCCAAGGACCGAACATCCCCGATGACCTCAAGCCGGATTTCGTCGGGAAGAAGTTCATTACGAATTTCAACCGCTACCGGGCTTTCTGTATCGTGGCCCTCCCGATCTACGGCGTTCTGCTGATCCTGGACCTGATGAACCGGGCGAAAGGGTTCTGGGTTGAACCTGCGTACCGCGCTCTTTTCCAGGTCCACTTGGTTATGTTCGCCCTGGTCATCACTTTGACCATCGCTTTTTTCCCGCGACCACTCCTCGTGGCCGGCGCCGTGACCCGGCGGCACAAGGCGATGGTCGTGATTCTGACTTCGGCCTTCGTGTTCTCCCAACTGTTCATCACCTTCGCCGATCTGCAAATAACGGGTCAGATCACGAGCTACGTGATCATGGCTTTCATGATTGGGGCCCTAGTCCTGTGGGGGCCGTTCGAGAGCGCGGTTATCTATGCCACCGGCCTCATCCTGTTTGTGTCCGGCCTGGCGTATATCCTGGATGACCCGGGGCAGAGGTACGGACATATCCTCAACGGCTCGATTCTGACCTTGCTGGCCTGGGCCCTCTCGCGAGTCGTCTACGCTGGATTCCGGCGCGATTTCATGCATGGACTGGAAGCCGAGAGAAAGAACGAAAACATACGGACAATGGCCGAGAGGCTCCGCCTCTCCGAGATGGAGTACCGTCATCTTTTCGAACACTCACCGGTGGGGATTTTCCGGACAAACCTCGCCGGCCGCGTCATCGCGGCGAACCCGTCGGCTCTGGAAACGCTGAAGTTCGACAGCCTGGACGCCATAAACGGCGCGGGCCTGCTCAACCTGTATGTCGATCCTGCCGACCGTGACCGACTGGTCTCGATGGTCCGCCAGGGAACCGTCACCGGCTTTGAAACGGTTTTGCGCCGCGGCGACGGCCAGTGTGTTCCCCTGTCCGTGAGCGCCTTTCTCGAGCTGGATGAAACGGGCCATCCCCTTTACCTCGAGGGGACGATCGAGGACATCACCGAACGGAGGAAACTGGAGGCCCAGAGAGAAGAGGCCGCCGAGGCCCTGCGCCGGAGCGAAGAGCGTTACCGGCTTCTGGCCGAGAACAGCGGCGATGTTATCGTTACACTGGATTTAGATTTTCGTGTTACTTACATGAGCCCCGCGGTAGGGAAATTACTCGGAGGAGAGCCCGGACAGCTCATGGGGCGATCGGCTTTTGACGACCTTACACCTTCGTCAGTGCAAAGGGCTATGGAGGAATATAACCGCATTTCGCCTGAAATCGAAAAGGGCAACAACCCTATCTCCCACCTTGAGCTTGAGCAGTACCGCCAGGACCGCTCCACCGTTTGGGTGGAAGTGACCATGAGGCCAATGCGGGATGATCAGGGCCGGCTGACCGGTTATGTTGGTGTCTCCCGAGATATATCGGAGCGCAAGCGCATGGAGGCGCTGCGGGAAGAGGCGGCCAAGGCCCTGCGCGAAAGCGAAGAGAAATACAAATTCCTAGTGGAAAACACCAGTGACATTATTTGGATCTTTGACCTGACCACCATGACCTATTCCTACTGCTCAAACTCGGTGGAGCGTATACTGGGGTATACCGTAGACGAGTCCATAGGCATGAGGATGGACGACATCTTTTCTCCGGAAACCAACAAGGTCGTACAGGACTACTTCAGGAGAATCGTTACGGGTAAGGAGTCTCCAAACCGCACTTTAATGGAAGCGGAGTGTATTGCCAAGAACGGCGGTCGAGTGTGGGTGGAAATCAATGCCGTGGCGAAACGGGACGAACTCGGCAAGATAGTCGGTTTCTTTGGGGTGACCCGCGATATCTCGGAGCGCAAGCGCATGGAGGCGCTGCGGGAAGAGGCGGCCAAGGCCCTGCGCGAAAGCGAAGAGAAGTATCGGCTGCTGGCCGAGAACATAGACGACGTGATCTTCACCCTGGATAAAGAATTGTGCTTCACCTATATCAGTCCGTCATCGTTTAAATTGCGCGGCGTTCCGGCCGAGGAGGCCATGCAGGAAAAGCTGGAAGAGATCATGACGCCGGAATCCTTGAACAAGGTCTTCGCGGAGTATGCGCGTGTCATTGATGAAGTTGAAAAGGGCCTCAATCCGACCGTGCGCATCGAGATCGAGCAGTATCACCGGGACGGTTCCACGTTGTGGGTCGAGATTTCCCTAAGAATAATGTGGGACAACGAGGGGCGGTTAACCGGTTTCGCGGGTGCGGCCCGGGATATCTCGGGGCGCAAGCGGACGGAGGAAGCTCTGCAATTAAGGAACATCCTTCTTTCGACCCAGCAGGAGGTTTCCATTGACGGGATACTGGTTGTTGACGATAAAGGCGTCATGATCTCGTTCAACCGGCGCTTTGCGGAAATTTGGGGAATCCCTCAAGATATATTGGAGTCAAAATCAGACGAGCTGGCCCTGCGGTGGGTTCTTGGGAATTTAACCGATCCTGAAGAGTTCATAAGCAAGGTGAGACATCTCTACGAGAACCGCTCGGAGACGAGCCGCGATGAAATAGCCCTAAAAGACGGCCGGACTCTCGACCGCTATTCCGCCCCGATGTTCGGGGACGGGGGCAGGTACTACGGGAGAATATGGTACTTCCGTGACATCACCGAGCGGAAGCATGCCGAGCAGGAACTGCGGGAATCCCAACGGCGACTGGCGGACATCATCGACTTCCTGCCCCTCGCCACGCTGGTCATAGACCGGCGGGGCAGAGTCACCGCCTGGAACCGGGCCATGGAGACCCTCACGGGGGTTCAAGCCGCCGACATGATCGGTAAGGGGGACTTCGAGTACGCTTTGCCCTTCTATGGCGTCAGGAGACCCATTCTCATCGATCTGGTGTTCGATCCCGAAGAGGATATCCTGGCCGGCCAGTACAAGGACATTCAATACGAAAGAGGCGTCCTGACGGCCGAGGCCTTCATTCCGAAGCTGGGGTCGGACGGAATCATCTGCTTGGGATTCGCCACCGCCCTCAACGACGCGACGGGGAATGTCGTGGGGGCCATCGAATCCATCCGCGATATCACCAAGATGCGGAAAGTGGAAGCGGAACTGAAAGAGGCGGAGGAAAAATACAGAACCATCCTGGAAAGCATGGATAGCGGATACTATGAGGTGGATCTTCAAGGCAACATGCTCTTCTGTAATCCGGCCCTCCGAAAATTCCTGGGCTACGATGAGACGGAAGTGAAGGGCCTTAATTTCCGCGACTATATGGACGAAGAAGAGGCCACCCGTGTATTTAGAATATTCAATGAAGTCTTCAACAGCGGCCAAGCTTCCGGGGATTTTTACTGGCGGTTTTCGAAGAAGGGCAGCCCCAGCGCCTATTCGGCCGCCTCCGTTTATCCAGTGATGAACGACCAGGGCGATATCGTCGGTTTTCGGGGGACCGTCCGCGACATTACCGCCATCAAGGAAGCGAAGGACGCGGCCGACGCAGCCAACCGTTCCAAGAGCATTTTCCTGGCGAACATGTCCCACGAGATACGCACCCCGATGAACGCCATTCTCGGATTCGCCCAGCTCCTGGATCGGGACCCGGACCTCTCGCCCCAGTCACGCGAGTACCTCGATATCATCAACCGCAGCGGAGAACATCTGCTGTCGCTCATCAACGACATCCTGGAAATGTCCAAGATAGAAGCCGGGCGGGCGACCTTTATCCCGAACACCTTCGACCTGCATTCCCTCCTCGAGGACATCGAACGGATGTTCCGCCCGCGGGCGGACGCCAAGAACCTGAGGTTAATGTTGGAGATGGTCGGGCCGGTCCCCCGCTGGGTGGTCACGGATGAAGGAAAACTCCGCCAGGTCCTCATCAACCTTCTGGGGAACGCGGTCAAATTCACGGAGGAGGGCGGAATCGCCCTTCGCCTCGGCGTCAAAGCCGGAAAGGCGGATACGGTGAATCTCCAGTTCGAAGTGGAGGACACTGGCCCTGGCATGACCGAGGAGGAAATCGGCCGCCTGTTCCAGGTGTTCGAGCAGACCCGCGCCGGCGTCAAAAGCGGTGGAACCGGACTGGGCCTGGCGCTCAGCCGGGGATTCATCCAGATCATGGGGGGAACCATTTCGGTTGCCAGCGCCGTCGGCCAAGGGACCACTTTCCGCTTCGACCTTCCGGTCCGGGAAGGCCTGGAGGAAAAGGCGCCTCATAAGATTACGAGGAGACGCGTAATCGGCTTGAGTTCAGGCCAAGGCGAGATACGGGTCCTCATCGCCGACGACAGGGAAACGAACCGCCAACTGTTGTCGCGGCTGCTCGGCCGAGTCGGATTTGCCACCCGGGACGTAGTCAACGGGGAGGAGGCGCTGCGGGCGGTCAGGGAATGGAACCCGCGCGTGGTTCTTATGGACATGACCATGCCCGTGATGGACGGCTACGAAGCCACGCGCGCGATCAAGGCGTCACCGGATGGAAAAAAGACGGTGATCATTGCCGTCACGGCCAGCGCCTTCGAGGAGGACAAGCAGCGGATTATCGCCTCCGGGGCCGACGATTACTTGTCGAAACCATTCAAGGAAGAGGAGCTTTTTGAAAAAATCGGCCGACTGACCGGGGCGGACTACCAATATGAGGAAGCCGGGGTCATGGAGAAGGCGTCCGCTAGAGCGGAAGATCTGGCGCCGACGCACCGGCTCGTAGCCGCCCTGCCTCCCGACCTGGTCGACCGTATGCGCCAGGCCGTGGAAAGCGCCGACCTTGACCTGCTTAACGATCTGGTTGGGAAATGGGCGGCGGACCACCCGGCTCTGGCGAAGCAGACGCGGGAAATGGCCGCCCGGTATGAATACGAGACACTAATCGCTCTTTTTTCGCCAGGAGGATGATCATGTCGAACGTTAGCCAAGCAGACCCGTTCCGCGCTGACATCCTCGTCGTGGACGACGTGCCGGCCAACCTGACCCTTCTCACCGGCCTGCTCAAGGAAAATGGTTACCACGTGAGGCCCGTGCCCAGCGGCAAGCTGGCCCTCAACGCCGTCGAGCGCGATCCCCCGGACCTGATTCTTCTCGATATCAACATGCCGGGGATGGATGGTTATGAGGTTTGCCAGCGGATAAAGGCAAAAGAATCGACACGTGACATTCCAATAATATTTCTGACCGCCAAGGCTGAAGTGGAAGATGAGGCCAGGGGTCTTGCCCTGGGAGCGGTGGATTACATAACCAAGCCAGTCAATCCTACTATTGTCCGAGCCAGGGTTAAAGTTCAAATAGAATTGAAGCAACTTCGGGATCGGGAGCGGGAATACCTTAAAATGATCCAAAATGAAAAAATGAAATCGGAAACCCTGTTGACCAACGTTCTGCCGGAAACGGTGGCTAACCGTTTAAAAAAATCACCTGGTATCATTGCGGAAAGCTATGAACAAGCAACGGTCCTTTTTGCGGATTTGGTGGGATTTACTAAAATGTCGGAACGTATTTCCGCATCACGTTTGGTGGAAATATTAAACGACTTATTTTCGATGTTCGACCTATTGGTTGAGAAATACGGTCTGGAAAAAATCAAGACCATTGGTGATGCCTATATGGCTGTAAACGGCGTCCCGAATAGCGTGCACCAGCCCAGGGCCGCGGCCGACCTGGCGTTGGCCATGTTGGAGGAAATCGACTCTTATGCTGGAAAATATGAAGAGAAACTGCAAATTCGCGTTGGCCTCCATACCGGACCGGTTATGGCGGGTGTGATCGGTCATAAGCGGTTGGTCTTTGATTTATGGGGTGATACGGTCAACACGGCCAGTCGGATGGAATCTCACTCCCTTCCCGGCCACATCCAAGTGTCGGGATGCGTTTATCAGCAACTTCGAGACGCTTATGATTTTGAGAACCGTGGCGCCATGCATATCAAAGGCAAAGGTGAAATGGTCACCTACTTTCTCCTGGGTAAAAAAGGAAGCAAGCGAGGTCTTGAGGTTCAAACGAACATCAATAATATGGGGCGGGCGCGTTATAATTTGAATCGAGCTAAGAAGGAACTCAACGCGTTGCCTTTAAGTAACGATTTGACCGGTGTTCGGTCCCAATACGGATTCGTCGCGGTCGCGGAACAGCAACTAATCCTTGCTCAGAGAGTGAAACGCAATTTATTGATTTTACTGGTATGTCTCAAGAATTGGGAGAGCCTTCTGCGGTCTTATGAAGTGGAGCTTATTGACAATGCCGTGAAAGTCCTAGGGCAAAAACTGTACTCTATATATAGAAGTTCTGATCTGGTCGGACGATTAGGAGAGAACCTGTTCCTTGTTTTCGGGATGGAAGGGGAGCAACGGAGCCCCAATGCGCTATCGCATCGTTTGGAGCGGGGTTGGTCGGATATCATAAATGCCTGGCCCGTTTCCGGCAATCCTGAGGTTTTTGTAGCGGAGGCGGTATGGCATCATGAATCACCGTCATCTATAGAGGAAACACTTTCACAACTGGAAACGAACCTAAGACCTTTGAATCCCAAGGAGGGAACGTCGTATTCGTAATCCAGGAAAGCGTTCCATGTGGACCGTTTGCGCAAAATACACCAAAGTGACCGCATTCATCGCTATAGGAGAATGATTCATGACGGATGCAAGCACAACAGAGCCGATCCTCGCCAACATCCTGGTCGTGGACGACGTACCGGCCAACCTGACCTTGCTCACCGGGATGCTCAAGGAGAAGAGGTACCACGTGCGGCCCGTGCCCAGCGGCAAGCTGGCCCTCAAGGCCGTCGAGCGCGACCCCCCGGACCTGATCCTTCTCGACATCACCATGCCGGAAATGGACGGCTTCGAAGTTTGTCAAAGACTGAAGCAGGATGTGAGGTTTCGTGATATTCCCGTCATTTTCATCAGCGCCCTGACCGAAACGCTGGACAAGGTGAAGGCTTTTGGCAGCGGCGGCGTGGATTACGTGACCAAGCCGTTCCAGTTTGAAGAAGTCGAGGCGCGGGTCGAGACCCACCTCAAGCTGCGCCGGTACCAGATGCACCTGGAGGAACTCGTGAAAGAGCAGGTCGAAGAGATTTCCGCCTCGCAGGTATCAACGATTTTCGCCCTGTCCAAACTGGCGGAATCTCGGGATAAGGAGACCGGAAAGCACCTCGAACGAGTGCGGGCCTACTGCAAGATATTGGCGGAGAAAATCGGTCGGGAGAACCCGTACAACAGGGTCATCGATGCCGCGTTTATCCACGACATTTTCAATGCCAGTCCCCTGCACGACATCGGCAAGGTCGCCACCCCCGACCAAGTCCTCCTGAAATCAGGCAAACTCACCCCGGAGGAGTTCGAAATCATGAAAAGGCATTCCCCCGTGGGTGCGACCACCATGGAGGCGGTCCGTGACGTTTATCCCAAGAACGCCTTCATCAACATGGGTATCTCCATTGCCCGCAGCCACCATGAACGCTGGGACGGAGAGGGATATCCCGACGGGCTGAAGGGAGAGGAGATTCCCGTGGCCGCCCGCATCATGGCAATCGCCGACGTGTACGACGCCCTCCGTTCCAAACGTTGCTACAAAGGGTCGTTTTCACGCGAGCAAAGCCGCGAACTTATGGCCAACGGCCGCGGCACCCAGTTCGATCCCGGCGTGGTGATGGCTTTTCTGGCCTTGGAAGAGGATTTCGACAGGGTTGGGCGCGAAATGGGGGATGCCTAAAAGCGGAAGAACTCGAGGGCGTTCCGAGTGGTGATCCGTTCGGTTTCCTCGAAGCTCAGGCCCCTGAGTTCAGCCAGAAGGGCCACGGTGTTCAGAACATGGGCCGGCTCGGAAGCCCGGCCCTGGTATTCCACCGGCGCGTCGGTCTCGACCAGTATCCGATCCAGGGGCGCGGCGGCCAGGGCGGCCCGATGGGGCGGGCTGTAGGTCAGGGCCGGCGTGACCTGTCGATATCCTTGTTGATTGAGGGGACTTGCGGAGTGTATTAATATCGGGGTCGGAGACCCATGACGGGCGCACGTCTGTGCGCCCCTAGTGCGCCTGCGGGCGCACACGAACAGGGAGGTGCAAGTCCTCTCCAGACATTCGCACTCCGGTCTGTATCCGAGGGAAACTGCGTCACCGCGAGGTGGGGTGGG
>JBFMAW010000019.1:0-129363 GCA_040755515.1 Thermodesulfobacteriota bacterium
GGGTTGCTCCCCACCCCACCTCGCGGTGACGCAGTTTCCCTCGGATACAGACCGGAGTGCGAATGTCTGGAGAGGACTTGCACCTCCCTGTTCGTGTGCGCCCGCAGGCGCACTAGGGGCGCACAGCAGTGCGCCCTGACGTGCGCCCTCCTAATTGTTCGGGTGCGGGCCTTTGTACTTGAGAAGGTAGGGCTGGGCCGGCTTGACCGCCTCGGCAAAAGCCTGGCTGATGGCCTGCTCCTTGGCCTTGACCTCACCCTTGCGTCCCAATATCTTCTTCAAACCCTCGTCCACGGACTTGTACCGGGGTCCCAGTTCCTTTTCAAAACTGGGCAGCAGGCTCTTGAGCCTTTCCGATTGCTCGAAGGTGGTCTGGACCCGCATCCGCTGGACCCGGAACTTTTTGAGCAGGCTGAAAACGTTGGATGACTCCATGTGCGTCTGGATGATCAGCTTGGCCTTTTCCGCCACGTCGCCGGGTTTCAAAGACGCCAGGCGTTCGTCCAGCTTTTTCAACACTTCGGCCCGATCCTGAGGCAAGGCCTTGATCTTGTCCAATATTTCCAGGTTGGGATCAATGCCCTTCTCCAGGTGGGCAATGATTTCCGGCAGCCTGGTCTTCAGGTCGTCCAGGCGTTTTTTCCGGAAGGCCTGCCAGCTTTCCATGGTCTGGAGAGTGATGGGCCGGGGCTTGAGTTCGACGCCGGCCTTGTCGGCCTGGACTTCCTGACCGGCCTCGACCTGGACCATGGAAGTCTGATCCCAGGCCTTGTCCGTCGAGACATCCACCTGACCGTTTTCCACCGACACCACCGAGGCGCCGTCCTCGGCCACGCTGACGGCGAAATCGGTTCCCCGCACGCCGGCCACCATGGTCGGCGTGATAACCACGTCGTCGCTCCGGAGTTTTTTCAACCTGGCCATAACCCGGCCGAAAAAGAGCGACAGGGAGAACTTGCTTTCCTCTTCGGGCAGAAGCTCGTTGACCGATATCTTGGTGGCTTCGAAGACTTCCACCTTGGACCCGTCCTCGAGTTGCAGGACCACCTTGGCCCCGGCTTTGGTTTCAATGGCCTGGGCGGCCTCGAGCTTGTCTCCTTTTTTCAGGGCCTGGTGGCGGCCGTCCTTGAAAACCAGATCGGCCGAACCGGTCAACTCGACTACCACCGCGCTCATGGTCGCGGCCTCGACCCGGGCGGCCGCCAACAGCGCCATTCCCGCCAAAAGGCAGGCCAACCAAAACCAGGGCCGGCCCAGCGGCACGGGACCAAAGTGCGCCGCCACCGGTCTATTTCCACATCCGCCTTTCTGTATCATGCCCCTATTCCTCCCCTGGCTGAGCCGATCATTTTTTTTAATACTAACACAGGTCCGCCCCCTGGTCACTCTATGACTTGCCTGGCCGTCAACCTTGTGGCACAATTTAATAAAATAAACGGAATAACTCCAAGGGTGGGGATATGGGCAAACTAAGTCGTGTATTGACCGTGGCCATAATCTTGTCGCTGACCCTGGCCGCGCGGACCGGTCCGGCCGCGCCTCAACCTCCTTCCAAGTATGATCCGTACCTGAACAGCGTGGTGGTGGTCAGGAGTTCGGCCGGCGAGGGCGCGGGCTTCTTCATCAACGATGACGGACTGCTGGTCACCAACCACCACGTCGTGGCAGGAGATTCCAGCGTCCATATCGGCCTCAGGAACGGCAAATCAACCAAGGGCACGGTCCTGGCCGTGGACGAAGCCGTGGACCTGGCCTTGATCTCGGTGCCGCAGAAATCGCCGGCCTGGCTCGAGTTCGTGCGGCCCAACGAGGGCGGGGTCGGCGCCGACGTCATCGCCATCGGCACGGCCAAGGGCCTGTCCTGGAGCGTATCCAAGGGCATCATCAGCGGCTTGAGGGACGGGGCCGACTTCAACATAGGCCGCGGCCGGAGCGTCCTGCTGATTCAGACCGACGCGGCCATCAACCCGGGCAACAGCGGCGGCCCGCTCATCCTGCTCGAATCCGGACGGGTGGTCGGCGTCAACACCATCAGCTTCAAGAAGCATATCGCCGAAGGCATCAGCTTCGCCGTCTCGTCGGAAAACGTCCAATCCACTTTTACCAAATATATGAGCGGCGAAGTCCGCCGGCCACCCCAGCACGCCAACCAACCACCCGAACAGACCTTGATGACGGCCAAGGACCGTCTCAAGGCCTGGATGCAAAACCCCGAAGCCTCCATCGCCCGGCTCACTCAGAAGGCCGGCCCGACGCCGGCGGAAAGTCCGGGCGCGGCCAAAAACATCACTCTTTCCAACGCCCAGAAGCTATCCATAAGGAACAAAGCCGAAGGCGACCTGCTGGTCATAACCGGCCGGGCCAAGAACAACAACCAGTCCACCCGCAGCTTCATCAAACTCAAGGGCACGCTCCATGACGCCAAAGGCCAGGTCCTGGTGACCAAATACGCCTACACCGGCAACTTCCTTTCCGACCAGGAACTGGCCACCCTGCCCCTCAAGGAGATCGAAAAACGGCTCAACCTGCGGGAAGGCCAGAGAAACGCCAACGTGGACATCCAGCCCGGCCACAGCGTGACTTTCATGATGGTTTTCGATCATATTCCTTCCCAGGCCAGCGAATGGCTGGTCTCCGTGCTCAGCGCGGAATGAGGGCCGGCTTTAAACCGGGCGGTCCCGCGTGACGCAGGGCCGCCCCTGCGAACGCAATTTCGAAGGAACCTACGACCGGGTGAAATAGATGGAGCGCCCTTATGATTGATTTCAAAAAATGCCCGAGTTGCGGGCAGCAGGTGAGCCCGGCCGCCACGTACTGTTCCTACTGCGGCAAATCCCTGGAAGAAGAAACCGGTTGGTCCGGACTTCTGTTCAAGGCCGTGCTGGTGGCCCTGATCGCGGCCCTGATCTACGGGTTATTCTTCGCCGGCGTGGATGAATGGCGGAAAAACGTGGCCCCCGAAGCCGCCGACGCGATCGCCAAGCTCCGCCAGGCGGTTTCCTCCCTGGCCGATGAATATCTGTCCGACAAGCCCCAGAGCGAAGCCCCGCCGGCCAAGCCGGAAGCCACTGCCTCCGTGCCGGCGCCCCAGCCTTCACCCCCGCCGACCGGTCCCGGCCCCAGCGCCAAGCCTCGGGCCGTGGTGGGCGGCAAGTACACCACCCGCTCCGGCCATTTGGCTTCCTTGAGAAAGGACTGGTTCCTCGAGGCCAGGCGATTCTCCGCGGCCAACGACCAGGAGAAAATAAACAAAATGGTGGCGGCCAAGCAGGTGGTCAAACTCAAGGCCGATCTGCCCGTGGTTCTTCAAGAGACCGGCGAAAAAGGCGACTGGGTAAAGCTCAAGATCGAGGGCAAAGATACCGTCTTCTACACTTCACCGGCCGCCATCGGCCTCAATCCCTGACCGGGACGGCCGAAGCCGCGGCCGCTTTCGGCCGTCAACGGAAATCGAAACCGGTGTCTTTCTCCTCGGGGATGTAAGGCATGTTGCAGAATTCGCAGCGGGCTTGCCCGTCCGTGGTCTTCACCTGATTGCCGGCCCCGCATGATTGACAGGTAAAGGAGATGACCCTGGGCTCGGGCGGCGCCGGAGCCTGGTCCTCGAATTCACAAATCCGGCGGGCCGAAGCATCCAGCCGGTAGCCCGTCAGATAACCGCTGTTTATGGCCTGTTGAATCTCGCTCATCACCAGGTCCAGGTCTTTTTCCCGTTGTATCTGGGCGATCTCTTCCACGTCGCGATGGCCCTGGTGGGCGATGAGTTCAAGGTAATAGCGCATCCTCTTGACCTTCTTCACCTGCTTTATCCCGGCCCAAAGCATGATCAGGCCGCCGATGATGAAGGAGACCACGACCAGGCCCATCCAAAACGTGGCTTTCGGATCCATCAAGAAGCCGATAAGGGCCAGGGCAAAGAAACCGCTCATCAAGAAACCGGCGAGAATCAGGCAGCCGCCTAAAACCGGGACCGGTTTTCTTACAGTCTGGGGCATAACGTGTCTCCGCGCCGTCGTTTAGGATCAGGTTGAACAATGTCCAGCGTTCGCCTCGGAATATTAAGACGGGGGTTCGGCAAAATTCAAGTTGAAAAACGGAAATATTCGGGCATAATCCGCCGAAAACGGCGCGGGTTGACTCATGGACCCGATCGAAATC
The DNA here is from genome assembly GCA_040755515.1 of Thermodesulfobacteriota bacterium. GTDB lineage: Bacteria > Desulfobacterota > Desulfarculia > Adiutricales > JAGVGV01 > JBFMAW01. Next base: position 4,159 of record JBFMAW010000019.1, read on the forward strand.
ACGGCCACGATCTTCGGCTTTATCTGCGTCTGGCTGACCCTCAAGGAAAACATCTGGTGCTGGCCCACCGGCCTGGTCCAGGTGACCTTGTATGTGTACGTTTTTTTTCAGGCCCGGCTGTATTCGGACATGGGCCTGCACGTCATTTACATCCTGATGCAGTTCTACGGCTGGTACAACTGGCTTCACGGCGGCCGGAACAAAGGGCGGCTGACCATCGCCCGGCTCTCGACCACGGCCGCGGCCTTCTGGGCGGTAACGGCCGTCCTCGGCACGGCGGCCCTGGGCACGGTCATGAGCCGTCATACCGACGCGGACCTGCCTTACTGGGACGCGGCCCAGACCGTCCTGAGCCTGATCGCCCAGTGGCTCATGGCCAAGAAGGTGCTCGAGAGCTGGCTCATCTGGATCACCGTGGACGTCATCTGCGTCGGCCTGTACACGGTCAAAAGACTTTATCCCACGGCCGGCCTGTACGCCACCTTTCTGGTAATGGCCACGGCCGGATTCCTGGCATGGAAAAGAAACCCGCAACCGGCCTGATCCTGGGCAAGTTCCTGCCCCCGCACCGGGGTCATCAGTACCTGATTGACTTTGCCTTGAACTACGTCGAGCGTCTGACCATAGTGGTGGGCACGCTAAAGGCGGAATCCATTCCCGGAGAGTTGCGTCACGCCTGGATGCGGGAAATGTTTCCCCGGGCCGAGGTGCTTCATCTGACCGACGAGAACCCCCAGGAACCGTCCGAGCATCCCGACTTCTGGCGTATCTGGCACGATTCGTTGCGGCGGCTGGTCCCCCGGGGTCCGGACCTGGTGTTTGCCTCGGAACCCTACGGCTTCAAGCTGGCGGAAATCCTGGGCGCCGGCTACGTGCCGGTGGACCAGGCCCGGGAATTGGTCCCGGTCTCGGGTACGGACGTCCGCCGGAATCCGCTTAAATACTGGGACTTCCTGCCGCCGGCGGTCCAGCCCTATTATGTCCGCCGGGTCTGTATCGTCGGACCGGAATCCACGGGCAAATCCATCCTGGCCCGGAGGCTGGCCGGGCATTATCGCACCGCTTTCGTGGCCGAATACGCCCGCGGTCTTTTAGCCCTCAAGGACAATCGCGTGGACCCCGAGGACATCCCCCGCATAGCCCGCGGTCAGGCCGCCTCCGAAGACGCCCTGGCCCGGCAGGCCAATCGGGTGCTTATCTGCGACACGGACCTGATCACCACCACCATCTGGAGCGACGTGCTTTTCGGTGACTGCCCCGAATGGATCAAGCAGGAAGCCGATCGCCGCCGATATGATCTCTACCTGCTGGCGGACATAGACTGCCCCTGGATGGATGATCCCCAAAGGTTCCTGCCGCATCAGCGCGAAGCCTTCTTGGCCAGGTGCATATTCGAACTCGAGTCCCGCGGCCGGTCCTATGAAAAGATCGGCGGTTCCTGGGAAGACCGTTTCCATCAGGCGGTCAGGGCCATTGACCGGCTGCTGGCCGGCCAGGCCGCCACCGTCTGATTTTTCATTGACGCTTCACGTTTAAATGGAATAAAAATAAAGGTTATGATTAATTATCGGGATTTCCCGATAAAATCGGACCAGAGGCGAATCATGGAGAAATACCGGCATCAAGCCATCGAGGCCAAATGGCGCCAGCGCTGGGAAGAATCCAAAATCTACCGGATAGACCTGCGGCGTTCGGCCCGTCCCTTTTACAATTTGATGATGTTCCCCTACCCTTCCGCGGAAGGGCTGCACGTGGGCAACGTGTTCGCCTTCGTCGGCTCCGACGTGCAGGGCCGGTTCCATCGCCTGACCGGCCATGACGTCTTCGAACCCATAGGTTTCGACGCCTTCGGCATTCATTCCGAAAACTTCGCCCTCAAGATCGGAACCCACCCCGCCCGGATGGTTCCCCGAAATATCGAGCATTTCCGAGAGCACCAGCTCAAACGCATCGGCAACATGTACGACTGGAGCCACCAGGTGGACACCACTTCACCCGATTATTACGGCTGGACCCAGTGGATATTCCTCCAACTCTACCGGGCCGGCCTGGCCTATCGGACCAAGGGTCCGGTCAACTGGTGCCCCTCCTGCAAGACGGTCCTGGCGGCCGAACAGGTGATCAGCGGCGAGTGCGAACGTTGCTCGACGCCGGTGACCAAGAAGGAGATGGCCCAGTGGTACTTCCGGATCACGGCTTTCGCCCAGAAGCTCCTGGACAACCTGGACCATATCGACTGGTCGGAAAAGACCAAGATCGCCCAGCGCAACTGGATCGGCCGGAGCGAAGGGGCCCAGGTGGTCTTCGCCGTGGCGGACACGGACGTGACCTTCGAAATCTTCACCACCCGGCCCGACACCTTGTTCGGCGTGACCTACATGGTCTTCGCGCCGGAACATCCTTTGCTCGACCGTCTGGTCAAACCCGAGCATCGGTCAGCCGTGAATGAATACCGGGCCCGGGCGGCCAGAATGACGGAAATAGAACGCCAGGCCGAAGGAGCGGAAAAGACCGGCGTGTTCACCGGGGCCTACGCCGTCAATCCGGTCAACGATGAACGCGTGCCCATCTGGGTCTCGGACTACGTGCTCATGGGGTACGGCACCGGCGCCATCATGGCCGTGCCGGCCCACGACCAGCGCGACTTCGAGTTCGCCGTCAAGTTCGGCCTCGAGGTCCGGACCGTGATTTCCCCGGACGGTCTGATACGGCCCTTGAGCGAGGCCTACACCGGGGAAGGGATCATGGTCAACTCGGGCCGGTTCGACGGCCTCAAGGCCAAGGAGGAAGGCATCAGGCGGGTGACCGAATCCCTGGTGGAAAAAGGCCTGGGCCGCTTCCAGGTCAACTACCGGCTCCGGGACTGGTGCATCTCCCGGCAGCGCTACTGGGGCCCGCCCATACCCATCATCTATTGCGACCAATGCGGCGCCCTGCCCGTGCCGGACCGGGACCTGCCGGTCAGGCTGCCCGAAATGGAAAATTACCAGCCGGACGGGTCGGGTGACTCGCCCCTCAAGAGGGTGGCCGAGTTCTATCACACTAACTGCCCTACCTGCGGAGGCCCGGCCCACCGCGAGACCGACGTGTCCGACAACTTCCTCTGTTCGGCCTGGTATTTCTACCGCTATCCCTCCACCGACTTCGCCGACCGGGCCTTCGATCCGGAACTGACCAGGAAGTGGCTGCCGGTGGACCTGTACGTGGGCGGAAACGAGCACGCGGTCCTGCACCTGCTCTATTCCCGGTTCCTGGCCATGGCCTTCCACCGGATAGGACTGCTGGATTTCGAAGAGCCTTACACCAAATTCGTGGCCCACGGCATCATCGTGCGCGAAGGGGCCAAGATGAGCAAGTCCAAGGGCAACGTGGTCAACCCGGACGAATACATCGAGGAATACGGCGCCGACACCTTCCGGGTCTATCTCATGTTCATGGGCGCCTACCTCGAGGGCGGCGATTTCCGGGACGAAGGCGTCAAGGCCATGCGGGCCTTTCTGGACCGGGTCTGGGCCTCCTTTCAAACCGACGACTTGACCGAGGCCCCGCCGGACGATCCGGAAACCTTGTACTGGCTCCACCGGACCATCAAGGCGGTCACGGGCGACATCAAGCGTTTTTCCTACAACACGGCCCTGGCCAGGATGATGGAGTTGTTGAACCACATCAACAAGGCCAAGGTCAGGAACAAGGCCGTTTATGAAACCCTGTGTCTGCTGCTGTCACCCTTTGCCCCTCATTTGGCCGAGGAACTTTGGGAGCGGCTGGGCCACGCCGACAGCATCTTCAAGGCTTCCTGGCCGACCTACCAGGAGGAATGCACCGTCCGGCCGACGGTCGAGTACGTGGTTCAGATAAACGGCAAGCTCCGGGCCAGGATCATGATCGAAGCCGGACTGCCCCAGGCGGAGATAGAAGCCCTGGTCATGGCCGAACCCAACGTCAGGAAGTGGGTGGAAGGCAAGACCATGGTCAAGAAGATATTCGTGCCGGACAAGCTGGTCAACCTGGTGGTGAAATAGACCAGGGATCAGGGATTCATCCCGACTCCGATGACCCTCCCCTATTTTTCTTGACGCCATCGTCTCGAATGTCCAATATATGCCCCGTTACCATCGGTATGGGGCTGGAGGGACGCTGATGACCGATCCTAAGAACGCGCTCACCATCAACGATAAGAAATGCGGTTTTGAACCCGGGCAGACCCTTCTCGAGGTGGCTCGGAACAACGGGATAGATGTTCCTTCTCTTTGTTACCTCGAACGGTGCAAACCCACGGGCGCCTGCCGCGTCTGCGTTGTGGAAGTGAAGGGGGCCCGCTCGCTGGTGGCGGCCTGCGCCATGCCGGCCGGCCCGGGCATGGAAGTCCAGACCGAAACCGAAAAGGTGCTCGCTTCCCGACGGATGACCGTCGAGTTGTTGCTGGCCTCGGGCCGCCACGACTGCGTGACCTGCGAATCCAACGGCGCCTGCGCTTTGCAGGACCTGGCCTACCGGTATCAGGTGGAACAGGTCCGCTTCGCCCGCCCCGATAAATACCATCCGACGGAGAACACGAACCCGCTTATCATCCGCGACTTTTCCCGCTGCGTTCTTTGCGGCCGTTGCGTGCAGGTCTGCAACGACGTCCAGGTCAATCAAGCCATTTCCTACGGGTACCGGGGCTCCAACTCCAAGATCGTGGCCAGCGGCGACCTGCCCCTGGAAAACTCGGACTGCGTCTTCTGCGGCGAATGCGTGCAGGTCTGTCCGGTGGGCGCCCTGGTGGACCGGCCGGCCAAGGGCAAGGGCCGGCCCTGGGAATTGAAGAAAGTCCGCACCACCTGCACCTACTGCGGCGTGGGCTGCCAGATGTATCTGCACGTCCGTAACAACCGGGTGATCAAAGTCACCGGCGTGACGGACGCCAGGCCCAACCTGGGCAGCCTCTGCGTCAAGGGCCGTTTCGGCCATGAGTTCATTGCTTCTCCGGACCGACTGAAGACGCCCCTCATCCGCGGCGAAGACGGACAATTCCGGGAAGCTTCCTGGGGCGAAGCCTTGGACCTGGCGGCCGGCCGCTTTCAGGAGATCAAGGCCGGGAGCGGCGCCGACAGCCTGGGCGGCCTGACCTCGGCCCGGGCCACCAACGAAGAAAACTACCTGATGCAAAAGATCGTCCGGGCCGGGTTCGGCACCAACAACATCGATCACTGCGCCCGTCTCTGACACGCTTCCACGGTGGCCGGTCTGGCCGCCACGTTCGGCAGCGGCGCCATGACCAACTCGATCGCCGAACTCGAGGAGGCCGAGGTGATTCTGGTCACGGGTTCGAACACCTCCGAGAATCACCCGGTCATAAGCTCGTTCATCAAGCGGGCCGTGACCCGGCGAGGCGCGAAACTGATCGTGGTCGATCCCAGGGCAATACCCCTGGTCAAACACGCCGCCGTATGGCTCCGCCCGCGCCTGGGCACGGACCTGGCCTGGATCAACGGCCTGGCCAACGTCATCCTGTCCGAGGGCTGGCGGAACCAGGCTTTCATTGACGAGCGCACCGAAAATTTCGAGGCCTTCAAAAAGGTGGCCGAAACCTATACGCCGGAGAAAGTCCAGGCCATCTCGGGCATCCCGGCCGGAGACCTCATCCAGGCCGCCCGCCTCTACGGCCGGAGTCAAAAGGCTACCATCTGCTACGCCATGGGCATCACCCAGCACATCAACGGCACGGACTTGGTTAAAGGCCTGGCCAACCTGGCCCTGCTGACCGGCAACATCGGCCGGCCTTCGACCGGCGTGAATCCCTTGCGCGGCCAGAACAATGTCCAGGGCGCTTGCGACATGGGCGGCCTGCCCAACGTGTATCCGGGTTATCAAAGCGTGGCCGACCCGGCCATCCGCCGGAAGTTCGAAGCGGCCTGGGGCGGGCAACTCCCGGCCCAGCCGGGGTTGACCGTGGTGGAAATGATGAACGCCGTCACCGAGGGCCGGATCAAGGGCCTGTACATCATGGGCGAGAACCCGCTCCTGTCCGACCCGGACGTCCATCACGTCGAGGAGGCGCTCAAGAAGTGCGAGTTCCTGGTGGTCCAGGACATCTTCCTGACCGAGACGGCCCGGCTGGCCCACGTGGTTTTGCCCGCGGCCTGCTGGGCGGAAAAGGACGGCACGTTCAGCAACACCGAACGCCGGGTCTCGCGGGTCCACCGGGCCGTGGACCCGCCCGGCCAGGCCAGACCGGACCTGGATATTCTGGTTGACCTGGTCGGACGCCTGGGTCTGGACACGAAAGCCGGGACGCCCCAGGCGGTCATGGACGAGATAGCCGGTTTGACCCCGTCCTACGCGGGTATATCTTACTCCAGGCTGAATGGCGACGGCTTGCAGTGGCCGTGCCCGACCGCGGATCACCCCGGCACGCCCATCCTGCATACGGAGATGTTTACCCGGGGCAAAGGCCTGTTCTCGGCCGTGGCCCACCAGGAACCGGCGGAAAGTCCTTCCGAAGCCTATCCCTTCACCCTGACCACCGGCCGGATTCTATACCAATACCACACCGGCACCATGACCAGGCAATGCGAGGGTCTCGAGTTTCTGGCGCCGGACTGCCGGGCCGAGATCAATCCGGTGGACGCGGCGGAGTTGGGTTTGAAGGAAGGCGATCCGGTGAGGCTGACTTCCCGCCGGGGCAAGATCGTGGCCAAGACCTCGGTCACCGAGCGGGTCCCGCGCCAGACCGTCTTCGTGCCCTTCCACTACGCCGAAGCCGCGATCAACAAGTTGACCATCTCGGCGCTGGACCCCGTGGCCAAGATACCGGAGTTGAAGGTATGCGCGATCAAGGTGGAGCCCGCCGTCATGACGGCGGTTTAGGATAAAAACCCAACCCTACCCTGTCCGTGAGCGGGCGGGGAGGAACGATCCCGGAGATCCCTAGTTTGAGCCGCCTCGGCCCGACCGAAGGCGGCTCATTTATTGGCTTTCAGGGCCTGGAGGTTCTCGGCCAGCCCCTGCCTGACCAGGCCGCCGTCCGAGCCGACGGCGAGAAAGGTAAAGCCCAGGTCCACGGCCAGGGGGATCAGGTCGGCGCCGGGAAGCAGGATACCGGCCGCCTTGCCGTGATCGGCCGCGGCCTGGCCGACTTTGGCCAATGCCTCCCGGTAAGCCGGTTCGGCGAACTGCCTTTTCAGATCGAGACTGACGCTTAAATCCAGCGGCCCGACGAAGAGGACGTCCACGCCTTCCACGGCGGCCAGGTCCGAGACCTGGGCCAGGGCCTGCCGGGTCTCCACCTGGATTATGGTCAACAGGTTCCGGTTGGCCCGCTGGAAATAGTCTTCGAAGTCCTGGCCGAACCCCGAGCAGCGGGGGGTGGAAGCCACGCCGCGCAGGCCGGCGGGCGGATAGCGGGTGGCGCGCACGGCCTGTTCGGCCTCGGCCCGGGATTGCACGTACGGGACCATGACTCCGGCGGCGCCCAGGTCCAGGACCCGCTTGATCAGGGGCATATCGTTCCAGACCACCCGCACCAGGGGCGCGACCGGCCAGGCTTCGACCGCCTGCATCTGATGGAGCAGGGTCATGTTGTCGCCGGGTCCATGCTCCTGATCGAACAGCACCCAGTCATAGCCCAGGCGGGCCGCCATCTCGGCGGTCAGACTCGAGGCCAAATTACACCAGGCCCCGGCCAGCAACTCACGGGCGTAAACCCGGTCTTTCAAGAATTTCATGTCAACCTGCCTTGTCTTATTAGCTTACCGCCAGGCGAAAACCCAGGTCATGATCGCGGTGGGTGGGTAGATGGAACTCCCGGAAAGCCGAGCGGCAGAAATAAGCGTCCGTAAGCCAACTGCCGCCCCGCACCACTCGATGTCCCGGACCGGCCGGGTCCTCCCGGCCGTCGTCGGACCGGTACGGATAGGCCTTTTCCAGGGTGCTGGTCCACTCCCAGACCAGGCCGTGCATATCTTGCAGTCCGTACTTGTTGGGCCTGAGCTGACCCACCGGCCGGGTTCGGAAGCCGGCGTTACGGCTGTACCAGGCATGGTTGTCCAGCCGCCCGACTCCACCGTCGAAACAGTAATCACCCTGGCCGCCGGCCCGGCAGCAGAATTCCCATTCCGCCTCGGTGGGCAGACGGTGGGCGTCCGTGTTCATCAATTCGTTCAGGCGGCGGATGAATTCCTGAACGTCGTACCAACTGACCGTCTCCATGGGCAGGTCCCAGGCGCCTTTGAAGCTGGCCTTGTTCAAGCCCATGATCCTGACCCATTGGGCCTGGGTGACCGGGCATCGGCCCAGGTAAAAAGCCTTGACCTGGACCAGGTGCCTGGGGGCGAAATCGTAGCGGTTGAAGCCCGGGGCCTTTTCCAACTCCCTGACCTTGGCCTCGACCGCGGCCAGGTCCGCCGGGTCTTCCACAACATCCACGTCGCCCATGATGAATTCGCCGCCCGGCACCAGGATGAATTCCATGCCGATCTTGTTGACCAGTTTCTTCTTCAGCGGTCTTTCCGGCGTGGTCATTCTCGAGGACCTCGATGATTCAATAAGGGCGCACGGTCCCGCGCCGCGCGGGACGCCCCTACGGCGCCCTGGGCGGTTTACAAGGAAAACCTGGAAACGGCTTGGCCTTAAAGGGCTTTCCGGACCGCCTCGGCCGCGGCGGCGATGTCCGCCTTGTCTCCGGGCACGAGTTCCCAACTGGCCAGGCCTATTTCATCCGGCCGGTAGCGCGGCAACAAGTGCAGATGGAAATGATTTATGATCTGGCTGGCGACCCGGCCGTTGGACTGCAGCAGGTTGAGGCCCAGAGCGTTCAGGGCTTTGAGCTGGGCACGAGAGATCTTCTGGGCCGCGACGATCAGGTCTTGCAGCAGTTCGGGCGGCATGGCCATCAGGTTTTCATGATGGGCCTTGGGAATGAGCAGGCAGTGCCCCCGAGTCAAGGGATTGATGTCCAGGAAGGCCAACAACCGGTCATCCTCGTAAATCTTGGTGGCTGGAATCTGACCGGCCACTATCTTGCAAAAGATACAGTCCGCCACTTCTCGCCTCCTTATACCCTTCTTTTATGTTTTATAGCCAGCGCCGGCAGAATACAACATTTCTCCCGTTTGAAGACTTCTCTAAGAAAGTCGGTGGTAAGACCGGCCGCCTCGTCCGCCGGGGGAATCTCCGGCCAGGCCCGGACTCCCAGGAGTCGGGGGTTGAGTTTCTTGAAATCCAGTCCATCCTGGGCCGCCGTCAGTTCGGCAGCGGAAAAATTGTTTCCCAGGAATCTGGTTTTTTCGGAAAGCGCCACGTCCATGTTTTTAAGGAAGCCGATAATGCTCAACAGGTCATAATTAAGCTGAAACCGTTTTATATCCTCGTTGATCTCCCGGGCCAGGGTGAAGAGTCTTTCCGCGGCTATCCGGCCTTCCTTGGCCTGGTCGTAAAGCCGCCGGTAGGTCCGCAGGGTCAGGTTGACGTATCGGCCCTGCCTGGTGAAACCCCTGGCGGTCAGCCCTTCGGGCGCCTCCGGCGGCCGGCCGATGATCCTCCGGCCGTGTCCCCATCTTTGGAGAGGAGGCCGATGGAAACCCAGCAGATGGAAAAACCGGCGAAAGTTGTCGGGAGAGACCAGCAGGCAGGCCAAGTCGTCCCTTACGGCCCTGGTTTCCGCCTCCAAGGTCCGATAAGCCGCCAGGTTCCGGTTGAACTCGTTGATTTCCTCCTCCAGGATGCGTCTCTCCCGGAAATAGTTATTGATGACCTCTTCTTTGACCTGGTAGGTGAGGGCCGCAAATATATCTTCCGTGTATTCGGGCATAGCCTCCCGCCGTTCGGTCTTTATCAGGCGCCCACTTTAGGTCAAGGCCGGCCGGGATGTCAATCGCCGGCCGGGACGAAGAAATGCGCGGGCGCACGCAGTGCGCCCCTACAGGCGGCGGGGTCACAGTACGTAGGGGCGTCCCGCGAAACGCGGGGCATGCGCCCGTGACCCGGCCGGCGACCACGAAATGCTCGGGCTCAAGCGGTGCGCCCGAGCTACGCCGCGCCGGATTTTTTTCTTGACATGTTTCCCAAAAGACCCTATTTGTTTCCCAAAGGACAACCTAAATTTCCTCGTCGCGGGAGGCGAATCCGGCCGTCGTGCGGAATATCGAGATCAAAATCCGGGAAATCCGGCGGCGCAAGAAGATCACCCTGGACACCCTGGCCCAGTGGTCGGGGCTGACCAAAGGTTATCTGTCCAAACTCGAGCGGGGGCTGAAATCGCCGCCCATCTCCACCTTGAGCAAGCTGGCCGACGCCCTGGGCGTCGAGATCGCCGAATTCTTCAAGAGCGATTCGCCGCCGGTCCAATGCGCCGTCGTCACCCGCGAGCAGCGCCGGGCCATCACCCGCGACGGGGTCTCGTTCGGCTATTCCTATGAATCCATCGCTTATCCCAAAGCCAACCGCCACATGGAGCCGTTCGTCATCACCCTGGTGCCCACGGAAAAGGAAACGCCCATCATGTCCCACCAGGGGGAGGAGATGATCTATGTCCTCAAGGGCAAACTTGAGTTCTTATACCGGCAGGAGCGCTATGTCCTCCGCGAGGGCGACTGCGTCTACTTCGATTCGGGCGAACCCCATCGGGCCAAAGCCCTGGACGGCAAAGAGGCCAAGGCCCTCTCGGTGATCCTGTCGCCGCGCAAAGTCAAGAAAGCCGGGGGCGAACCCAGGACCGCTTCCCCGGGCAGGAAAGGAGGAGTCAAACCATGACCAAGTCTTCCCGTATTCCGGGATTCCATAAGTTCTCCATAGCCGAGCGCCGGAAGGCGCTCCAGGAGTTTGCCGGTCTTTCCGAGCAGGAAGTGTCGCTCTTGAGCCAACCCGGCGCGCTGGACCTGGCCACGGCCGACCGGATGATCGAGAACGTCATCGGCACTTTCGAACTGCCTTTGGGCCTGGTGCCCAACCTGAGGATCAACGGCCGGGACTATCTTGTTCCCCTGGCCGTCGAGGAATCTTCGGTGGTGGCCGCCCTGGCCAACGCCGCCAATATGGCCCGGGGCGGCGGCGGCTTCTTCACCTCCAATTCAGGCCCGATCATGATGGCCCAGATTCAACTGGTGCGGATGACCGACCCCTTCGGGGCCAAGATGAAAATACTCGAGAAGAAGGAGGAGATCGTCGCCCTTTGCGACGAAAAGGACCCAATGCTGGTCAAGCTGGGCGGGGGCTGCCGGGACGTCGAGGTCAGGGTCATCGATTCGGCCCTCGGCCCCATGGTCATCACCCATATCGTGGTTGATACGCGCGACGCCATGGGGGCCAACACCGTCAACACCATGGCCGAGGCCGTGGCCCCCCTTATAGAAGCCTGGACCGGCGGCAAGGTTTACCTGCGCATCCTCTCCAACCTGGCCGACAAGCGTCTGGCCCGGGCCCGTTGCCTGGTGCCCAAGGACGCCCTCAAGCCCGGACCGGAAGTGATTGACGGCATCATCCAGGCCTGGGCCTTCGCCGACGCCGACCCTTACCGCGCGGCCACCCATAATAAGGGCATCATGAACGGCATCACCCCCCTGGTCATCGCCACCGGCAACGACTTCCGGGCCGTCGAGGCCGGCGCCCACGCCTATGCCGCCCGCACCGGCCGCTATCGTTCCCTGTCCTTCTGGGAAAAGGACCAGGACGGCAACCTGGTCGGGACCCTGGAACTGCCCTTGGCCGTGGGTTTGGTGGGCGGGGCCACGGTCATGCACCCCCTGGCCAAACTGATCGTCAAGGTCCTGGACATCAAGAAAGCCACGGAGTTGGCCGAGATCATGGCGGCGGTGGGGCTTTGTCAGAACCTGGCCGCCCTGCGCGTGCTGGCGGCCGAGGGTGTTCAGCGGGGACATATGTCTCTCCACGCCAAGAATATCGCCCATATGGCCGGGGCCAGCGAAGAACTGATAGACGTAGTGGCCGGCCGCCTGGTGGCCGAGGGCAAGGTCCGGATCGACCGGGCCCAGGAAATCCTTAAAGAACTGACCGAGAAGAAGTGAAAAGGAGTCGCCTGGCCATGGAACCGGTGACGGTGGTCGAAGTCGGACCGCGGGACGGGTTGCAGTACGAATCGGCTTTCTTTCCCACGGACAAGAAGATCGCCCTGATCGAACTGCTGGGCTCGGCCGGGTTGAAACGTTTGGAAATATCCTCTTTCGTCCATCCCAAGTTCATACCCCAGTTCCAGGATGTCCTGGAGGTCATCCAGGGGGTGGCCGGGAAAGGCGGCGTGCTTTACAGCGCCCTGGTGCCCAACGTCAAGGGTTGTGAAAAGGCCGTTCAGACCGGGATCGATCAGTTGGCCCTGTTTCTCTCGGCCAGCGAAACCCACAACCGCAAGAACGTCAATATGTCGGTGGCCGAATCCCTGGCCGCCTTGACCGCGGTGGCCAGGCTGGGCCGGGAAGCCGGCAAGAGCCTGCGGGGCTACATCGTCACTGCCTTCGGCTGCCCTTATGAAGGGATCGTGCCCTTGACCAGGGTCCTGGACCTGATCAAGGCCTACCAGGACATGGGCGTGGTCGAAATCTCCCTGGGCGACACCACGGGCATGGCCAATCCCAGCCAGGTGGCCAGGGTCATGGCAGCCGCGATCGAGGCCGCGGCGCCCCTGGCCGTGGCCGGGCATTTCCATAACTCCCGGGGCACGGCCCTGGTCAACGTCCTGGCCGCGTACCAGAGTGGGGTGAGGGTCTTCGACTCGTCGGTGGGCGGTATAGGCGGTTGTCCGACCGCCCTGGGCGCCCTGGGCAACGTGGCCACGGAAGACCTGGTCAACTTGTTCGAAGAGATGGGGGTTCCGACCGGGGTGGATTTCGACCGGCTCCTGGCCGCCGCCAGGCTGGCCCAGGAGGTCATAGGCCGGGACCTGGACAGCTATACCCTGAAGACCGGCCGGCCCAATTGGCGGGGCGGACCGGCCGGCGAGGCCAAGCGGCCGGCCTAGGCCGCCGCGGCGGAGAGGTTTAGCCCCCACGGCCTTGAATCGAAACGGATCGGTCGTATTGAATCAGCGCCGGGGCTCGAGAGACCCGGCGTAATATGAGAGGAGGTTGGTCATGGCAAGAAATGGCAAGCTGGTTTTCTTAGTTCTAATCCTGACCGCCTGGACCTTGGTCCTGGGAGGAGTCGGACCGGTTCAGGCCCAGGAGACCATCAAGATCGGCGCGGTCATACCCTTGAGCAAGGCCGCCTTTGCCCAGGCCGGCGAAGAACAGCGCCGCGGACTGCAGATGGCCCTCGAGGAAATAAACCGGGCCGGCGGCGTTTTGGGCAAGAAGGTGGAATTGATCATCGAGGATGACACCGGCGAGCCCTCGGTGGGCATCGCCGCGGCGGAAAAACTGATCACCCGCGACAAGGTGGCGGCCCTGATCGGCGGTTACTCGAGCACCATCACCTTTGCCCAGCTCAACGCCATCCAGCGCCACGAACCGGTGGTGGCCTGGGTCGGCGCCTCTTCGACCAAGGTGGAGCACGAGTTCGGTCCCAAACGCTGGTTCTTCCATTATCACCCCTGGGACTATCACCGCCAGTCCTCGATCCGCGACTTCCTGCTCTCCATCAATCCCAAACCCAAGACCGTGGCCATTGCCTATGAAGACGGCATTTATGGGACCACCAGCCGCGACTACGTGGTGAAGTACCTCCAGGAAAAAGGATTCCAGATAGTTTTCGACGAACGGTTCAAGTCCGGCTCTTCTGACTTCACCCCCATCCTGACCAAGATCAAGAAGATCAATCCCGAGGTTTTCTATTGGGTGGCCTACGCCGGCGACACCACTTTGATCGTCAAGCAGGCCAAGGAGATAGACTTCAATCCCAAGCTCTTCCTTTCGGTGGCCATCAACTTTCCCAAGTATAAGGAATCCCTGGGCGCCGCCGGCGACTACGTGGCCGGCGTGGACGTCTGGATTCCGGGCCTGAAGATCAAGGAATCCGTGGCCTGGATGGAGAAGTTCAAAAAGCTGCACCCGGACCGGATTCCTGAATACTGGGTGCCTCTGGCCTATGCCAACCTGATGACCGTGGTGGACGCCGTCAAACGGGCCGGCGGCACGGACAAGGACAAGCTCATCGCCGCCCTGGAGAAGACCGATTACGACTCGCCCGTGGGCAAGATCAAGTTCATCAAGAGCGAGGAAGGCGGCCTGCACCAGGCGCTAGGGGAGCTTATCATCACCCAGTGGCAGAAAGGGACCTCCCAGGTGGTCTGGCCGGACGGCAAGGCCACCAGCAAGCTCCTGTACCCCACTCCGGAGTGGACCAAGAGATAACCTTCCGGGGCGGGCCGGCCGATTCTGACTCGGCCCGCCTCGATAAAACCGCCGGGCGGGTATTGACATGGATTGGACCAGTTTTCTCCAGACCATCGCCAACGGCATTCTCATCGGCGGTCTGTACGCCGCGGTCACCCTGGGCTTGACCCTGGTGCTGGGGGTGATGGGCATCGTCAACTTCGCCCACGGCGAATTGGTCATGCTGGGCGCCTACACCACCTTCTGGCTCCACGCTCTCCTGGGGCTGGACCCCCTGTTGTCCCTGGCCTTGAGCGGCCTGGTGTTGTTCGTGGTCGGGCTGGGCGTGTACCGCTTCACCATCCAACCCATCCTCAAGGACCCGCCGCTCAACCAGTTGCTCCTGACCCTCGGGGTTTCCATCTTACTTCAAAACATAGCCATGATCCTGTGGAAGTCCGACTCGCGCTCGGTGGTCACCGGCTACTCCGGAATGTCCCTCAAACTGGGCCTGGTCAACGTCGGTTTGACCAGATCCCTGACCTTCCTCCTGGCCGTGGGTTTGACCATCCTGCTGCTGCTGTTCCTGACCAGATCGCGACCCGGACGGGCCATGAGGGCCGTGAGCGAAAACAACACCGCCTCCTGGCTGATCGGCATCAACGTCCGCCGCACCTATCTCCTGGCCTTCGGGGTGGCCTCGGCCCTGGCCGGCGCCTCGGGGGCTCTGGTCAGCACCATCATGTACACCTACCCTCTGGTGGGCTTCCGGCTATCTTTAAAAGCCTTCTGTATTCTGGTGCTGGGCGGCTTGGGCAATATTCCCGGCGCTCTGTTCGGCAGCCTCATCCTGGGCTTGACCGAGTCCTTTATCGGCACTTATGCGCCCGAGGGCTCGGGCTGGGCCGAGGGCGTATCCTTCATTCTCATCATCGTCATCCTGATCATAAAACCCACCGGGCTGGCCGGAACCAGGGAGGCTTGACCCCATGAGCCGAAATCGGTTTGGTCCGGCCGCCGCGGCCTGGGCCGGATTCTTTGCCGTCCTGATCCTTTTTCCCCGGCTGGTGGATGCCTATATTCTCCATTTGGGCGTGGCCGCCCTGATAGCCATGGTCCTCTCCTCCTCCTGGGACATCCTGGCCCGCACCGGTCAGGTTTCCGTGGGCCAGGCCGGCTTGTTCGGTTTGGGAGCTTACACCTCCGCCCTGCTGTACCGCCAATTCGGGGTGCCCCCGGTCCTGGGCATGCTGGGTGGAGCCCTGGTGGCCCTGATAGTCTCGATCGCCCTGGGCTATCTGACCTTGCGCCTGAAAGGCATTTACTTCTCCATCACCACCATCGCCTTTGCCGAAGCCCTGGCCGTGGTCTGGCTCATGACGCCCCAGATCACCGGCGGGGCCATGGGCGTATCCACGCCGCCTCTTTTCGGCGGCGACCGGATCATGGCCTTTTACCTTATCCTGGCCGCGCAGGCGGCGGTCATGCTGGTGGTTTGGTACATAGAACGCTCGAGGCTCAATTTCGCCTTTACCTCCATCCGGGAGAACGAGGACGTGGCCAACACCATGGGCATCAATCCCACGCGCTACAAGGTCCTGGCCTTCATGATCAGCGCCTTTTTCACCGGTTTCGCCGGCGGCTTCTACAGTCACTACAACACCTACATCATTCCCTATGAAGTATTCGGACTGGGGATTTCCGTGGGCTGCCTGGTCATGCCCATCTTCGGCGGCCTTTACACGCCGGCCGGTCCGATTATCGGCACCATCGTGGTCAAGGCCCTGGAAGAAATCCTGAGGGTCAACATCGCCTACGGCCATCAGATCGCCTACGGACTGATTTTAATCCTGGTGGTCCTCTTCATGCCCGAGGGCTTGATGGGCCTGTGGCGGAAGAGGTTGATCCCGGCCTTACTGGCCCGGCTGGGCCGGAGTGAAGTCCAGGCTCAGTAGGGGCGCGCAGCCGTGCGCCCACAGGGATAGGTTCATGAACACGCTTCCCCTTTTGCGGGTCTCGGGTTTGACCAAAAGCTTCGGCGGTCTGGCCGCGGTCCTGGACGTATCCTTCGAGGTCAAGACGGGCGAAATCGTCAGCTTGATCGGTCCCAATGGAGCGGGCAAGACCACTATATTCAATCTCATATCAGGCATGTTCAAACCCGACACCGGATTGATCGAGCTGAACGGACAAAACCTGACCGAACTCAAGCCTTATGAAATCTGCAAGCAGGGGGTCGGCCGCACTTTCCAGATCATGCAGCCCTTCCCGCACCTGACCGTCCTGGAGAACGTTTTGACCGCGGCCCTCTTCGGCCGCCTTCATCCGATCCCCCTGGGTCAAGCCAGGGTGGAAGCGGCCGAACTCTGCCGGCTGGTCGGACTGGAGGGCAAGGAATCCGCGTCGCCCGGCAACCTGACCGTGGCTGACCAGAAGAAGATCGAGATCGGCCGGGCCTTGGCGGTCAAGCCAAGACTCCTGCTTCTGGACGAGGTCATGTCGGGTTTGACGCCCACCGAAACCGACGAGGCCATCAGGCTGGTCCGCCGGCTTAATCAGGCCGGCCAAACCATTCTGCTCATCGAGCACGTCATGAAGGTGGTCATGAGCATTTCCGACCGGGTGATAGTGCTCCAGCACGGCGAGAAGATCGCGGAAGGCGCCGTCCACCAGGTGGCCAACGACCCCAAAGTGATAGAGGCGTACTTGGGTGAGAGCGAGGCGGAATGAGAGGCGGCCGTGCTGACCATTAAAGACATCAACGTCTATTACGGCCACGTTCAAGCCCTCTGGCGGGTCAGCCTGGCCGTCCGGGAAGGCGAAATCGTGGCCATCGTCGGCTCCAACGGGGCCGGAAAGTCCACGGTGCTCAGGACCATCACCGGGCTGCTCAAACCCCGGGCCGGTTCGATCGAGTTCGACGGCCAAAGTCTGAACCGGTTGCGGCCGGACGAAATTGTCCGCCTGGGCCTGTCCATGGTCCCTGAAGGTCGCGAACTGTTTCCCCGCTTGACCGTACTGGAGAACCTGCTGCTGGGCGCGGCCTACATCGAGCAAGCCCGGCTCAGGACCGACCAATCGTTGGCCTGGGTCTATTCGCTTTTCCCCAGGCTCGAAGAGAGAGCCGGACAACTGGCCGGCACTCTCTCCGGCGGCGAGCAGCAGATGCTGGCCATTGGCCGGGCCCTCATGTGCCGGCCCAAGATACTCATGCTGGACGAACCCTCCCTGGGGCTGGCGCCGAAGGTCATGGCCGAGGTATTCCGCATTACGCTCAAGATCAACCAGGAGGGCGTGACCATCCTGCTGGTGGAACAGAACGTCCGGCAAAGCCTCAAAATGGCTCACCGGGCCTACATCCTGGAAAACGGCCGGATCGTCCAGGAAGGCTCGGGGCAAGAACTCAGCGTCGACGCCCACGTCAAGGAGGCCTATCTGGGCCTCTGAAAGCGGCGATCCTGAAAAACAGGGATGGTTGCCCCGGCTTTATTTCATACTTGAACGGCCGCCCTCGGATTTCCAACTTCACTCCAACGACGTATTTTAACGCTTGCCCCTCGACCGCCCGGCCTTGTATACCTATCGTTAAATCCCACTCGAGGAACGATAAGAATGAAGCGAGCCCTGCTGGTGATCGACGTTCAGAACGAATACTTTTCCGGGCGGCTGCCGGTGACCCATCCACCGGGCAGCCTGGATAACCTAGTCCAGGCCATGGATGCGGCCTCGGTTCGGGGTCTGCCGGTCATCGTGGTCAGGCATACTTCGCCCCAGCCCGAGGCAACGGTCTTCCGCCGGGGCAGTCCGGGCTGGGAACTGCATCCCGAGGTGGCCCGCCGGCCCCATGATCTTTTGATAGACAAGCAGCTTCCCGGCGGTTTCACCGGCACCGGTCTCGAGGACTGGCTCAAAATCCGGGGCCTCGACACCGTGGTCATCGCTGGATATATGACCCAGATGTGCTGCGATACCACGGCCCGGCAGGCCGTCCACCGCGGCCTGGCCGTGGAGTTCCTGTCCGACGCCACGGGGACCCTGGCCATAACCAACCAGGCCGGTTCGGTCACGGCCGAGGAACTTCACCGGGCCACGCTGGTGACCCAGGCCATGAGGTTCGCCCGGGTGCTGAGCACCCAGGAGTGGATAAACGGGTTATGAGCCGGTGATAGAGAGCCGGGGCGTTGGCGGACCGGATTGATCTTAGTTGTAAACGCAAGAAAAATTATGTAAGTGCCAAATCGGGTTTGGCCGCAAATTAAAAGGAGTCAAGTCGAACGACTGACTCCTTATTGAATTCCTGGTGCCGAAGGGGAGACTCGAACTCCCACGTGGGACCCCACACTAGACCCTGAACCTAGCGCGTCTACCAGTTCCGCCACTTCGGCAACCGGTCAAAAGCCCTTGCCTTGACCGCAAAACCGAGTTTATAATCAATATTTGGCATTGTCAAGCGTCTTATGGAAGGAAACCGCTTTTAATGACCCTGGTGCGCTCCCTGGATCAAATCCAACGGCCGTATCCCAACCCGGTATTAACCATCGGCAACTTCGACGGGGTTCATCTGGGCCATCAGGCCTTGTTCAACCTGGTGAAAAATCGAGCGGCCGAAATTCGGGGGACCTCCATGGTCATGACCTTCGAGCCGCATCCGCTGCGGGTCCTGACCCAGAAGAAAGGTCCACCCCTGATCACCATGTCCGAACACAAGCTGGAACTGATCGAACGGGCGGGCATCGAGGTGGTGATCTGCCTGGAATTCAACCTGGAGTTGGCCCGTCTCGAGCCCGAGGCCTTTGTCCGGGACATCCTGGTGGAACGCCTGGGGATCAAGGAAATGGTCATAGGCTATGATTATACCTTCGGCCGCAAGGCCCGGGGCAACCGCGATCTATTGATCAAAATGGGCGAGGAGCACGGGTTCAAGGTCCACACGGTCAGCGCCCAACCCGGGCGGGACGGCCAGATCATTTCCAGCACGCGTATCCGTGAACTGGTCATGAGCGGTGAAGTGGAAAAAGTACCGGCCTATCTGGGCCGTTACTATAGGATCAGCGGCCTGGTGATCCGCGGCCAGGACCGCGGCGGAAAACTGCTGGGCTTCCCCACCGCCAACCTCCAGTTGAAGGACGAACTCATTCCCAAGACCGGTGTTTACGCGGTCAAACTTTTTCACCGCGAGTATGTTTACGACGGCGTGGCCAACATCGGCCACAACCCCACTTTCGGCGACGTGGGACTGTCCATCGAAGTCCACTGCTTCGATTTGAGGCAGGACTTGTACGACGAGACGGTCAGAGTGGATTTTATCGGCCGGATCAGGGCGGAAAAGAAGTTCAGCGGCCCCGAGGAACTGGCGGACCAGATAGGCCAAGACTGCGTTCTGGCCCGCGACCTGCTCACCGGTCAGAGGAATTAGTTGAGGCTGGTCCGTCCGCCGGGAAGTATATATTATCTTGGTTGAAGAGAAATCAATCCGTCCTTTTGTTTCCCTCCGAAACTGACAAACCGAAGGAACGACCGGTTGGATGTCACTTCTTCCGCCGAATGAATTTTCGGCCGGGCATGGTCTGCTCGAGCTGCTGCATCTGTTCTTCGGTCAGGATGGTCCTGACCGCCTTTTGATAGGCTTCACCGGCCAGAAATATCTCGGCTTCGATTTCAGCCATCTTGGCATAGGCCTCTTTGATCTTGGCCGCGTTGACTTCCTCCCGGCTCTGTTGGCAGACCATCTCGAGGCGTTTGTTCATCAGTTCGGCCCGGAGCAGGTTCAACTTGGCCATATGCCCCAAGGCCTCGCGGCACAGCCGCTCTCTTTGTTCGTGGCTCAAATCCAGGCGCAGCAAAGCCGTCGGCGGGATCAGGCCTTCCCGCTGAAAATCCGCCTGGCCCGACTCGTCCCCAGGCATCCCCTGGCCCTGGGGAGGTCCTCCGGGCCGGCCGGGCATTTGACCGCCAGGCCCACCGGGCATCATGCCTCCAGGTCCGCCGGGCATCTGACCGCCGGACCCGCCGGCGGGCGGCTGTCCCGGCCCCGGTCCGGGCATCTGAGCCCAAACCGTGCCGGTCAACAGAAGCAACCCAGCCAAGACCAAGGCCGATTTCTTCATGGGTCCACCTCCTGTTCTGGTTCCGTCACCGGAACGGGTGAAAGTTCAAACCTTATTTTTCCTTAACGCAGGAGAGACGACCGGCGCCCCATTGAGCCTTGTATCCGGGTGGACATTTTACGCAGGCGTTGGCTTCGGTCGTTCCGCCCGGCCGCTGGAGATATCCGGCTTCGTAACCCGCCGGGCATTGAAAGCATAACTCGCCGGGACGATCGTAATCGGAAGCATACCCGGCCGGACAGCCCACGCAGGCGCTCTTTTGGGATCGGTACCTGGTTCCCGGCGGACATTTAAGGCAGTAACTTTTGCCCTGGTAAGTTCCGTTATCGTACCCCTTGGGACAGTCCACGGCCCAGGCTTTTAATTCCGCCGGTTCGCGGGTATCCACTTCGACCATTTCGGCCGGTGAACGCACCTCCGGATTGACTTTTTCCGGTCCGGCGACGAAGTTTCTCAAACCTTCACGCAAATCCCTGAACGTGGTGGCGGCTTCCTCCTCCTCGGGATTGACAATAATCGCTTTTCGTCCGCTGAACTCTTCGGCGCCGCAAAAGATGGCCCCTGGTCCCAGCCAGACCCAAACCGCCGCCGCGAGAAGAGCCATCGCCTTTTTCAAGTCTAACCCCCTTTGCTCGGCCATTCTATGGACGGCCGGCCCGGATGGGATGATCGGGAGAGCCGGATGTTGATTCAGGCGGTCCTATTTCCCTCGCAGAAAAGTCACCTGGCACCTGAGGCCCTCTTTAAGAGTCAGGTCGGGATTGGTTACGGTCAGTTCGACTTCATAGTACGAAGGCTGCTCCCATTGCGGGTTGGTGGGTGACCAGGCGATACGGCTGACCTGGCCGGTGTATTTGTGGCCGGGCAGGGAATCGACGGTGAATTCGGCTTTATCGCCGATTTTCATGTTCACCATCTCGATCTCGTGAACCTGAACCCGAAGCAGCATCGGATTCATCGAACCCACGGTCATCACCGGCGCTCCCTGGAGCAGTTCCCCTCCCTCTTTAAGGTCCGGGTGAAGATAAATAATATGCCCGGTCATGGGCGCCTTCAAAACAGCTTCTTTCGGGACTTGACCCGGCTTGAGCGGCACGCCCAGTTGATGGTTCAAAACCTTCAGGTCTTCCTGGGCGAATTCCCTTTCGGACTGTAGTTTTTTTTGCAGGAGGGCCCGTTGCTTTTGTAGAACCTGAAGATACTCCTCCACCTGTTTCAGGTTCTCGGACGCGGCCAGTTTTTCCTGGGCCAACCGTCTGAGTTCCCGGACATTGGCCTCGGTCTTCTTGATGTCGTGCTCCAGGTTGGCCAACTGGAATTCGCGATCCCGGATATTCAATTGTCCCACCCGGTTATAAAGCCCCAGGGTGGATAACTGATCCAGTTTGTACCTGGCGACTTCCTCTCCTTCGCGAACGGCCTGGCCGATATTGGTCCGGACCGAGGTGATGATCCCGGCATAGGACATGAAAAGGCTGCGCTTGATCGAGCAGTAAAGCTTGCCGACCACCACGATTTCCTGGGCCTTTCCCCGGTTCTGGCGGACGGAAGTTTCCTCGGCGGCCCAGGCCGGCGGACCCGCGGTCAGGCTGGTCCACAAACAGGTCAATATCAAGAAAAATTTCAGCATGGCTTCACTCCCGCCAGGGGGCCACCTTGACGTGGCTCTTCATCAGATCGCCGGTCAGATGCCTCAGGTTCAGCACCGCCAGATCGTACTCGAGACCGGCCGCGATGCCTTTTTTTCGAGCAACAAGGTGATTGACCCGCGCGGTCAAGACGGCGGGCAAAGGCAGGGAGGTCTGGTGGGCGATCTCGGCCTGGCGGACCTGGAGTCTGGTCAGGTCTTCCTGACCGCGGGCCAGTTTGAGGCCGGCGGCGGCGGCGCGAAAACGGCGCTGGGCCAGCAGCCATTGCGTATTCAAGTCCTCTTTCTTGACTTCGCCTTTGGATTCGAACTGCCGGGAAATGGCTTTCTGCCGGGAAACGTTGTGGACATCCTTGAAGCTGTTCCAGATGTTGAAATCGATGCCGATATAGGCGTAATACTCCTGCCTGTTGCTCGTGGTCGAGATCGGGTCCGGGTTTTTCAGTCCAAGATTGAAGTTAGGCATGAACTTGGCGTAGCTGGAATACACGTTCAAGTCCTGGAGCCGGGCCGTCAGTTCCAGGGCCTGCATTTCATAGGAATTGGCCTTCACCTGTTCCCAGGTGGCGGCGGACGGGTCAAAGCGGCCAAGAATCTGATCCTTGGCTTCCTTGAGTTTCAGGTCTTCCGGCTGAAGGGTCTCGAGGCGCAGAAAGGCCTTGATGAAATCAAGCCGGGCCAGACGCTGGGCGGCCAGGTTGTCGCTTTCAGCCTCGACCACGGCTGCTTCCTGGGCGGAAATCTGGGTCTGCAGCGGCGTCTCCCTCCCCAGCTTTTCGCGTTCATGATCGTAGCGGACCTTATCCTTGGTCACGGCGGCTATTTCCGCCTGGGCGGCCGCCGTCTTGTCCAAGGCTTCCAGTTCCAGAAATTGCTGGCCGAGGGAGTATAAGCCTTCGGCTATGGTCTGAAGATGTTTCAAGACCGCCACCTGCCTTAACAGCCTGGTGGCCTTGACGGAAAAATAGGTCATAACCGGATTGTAAGGACCGACGTTGAAGACCATGGTGTGGAGGGTGTTGAGGTCGGTCTTTTCCGGGCCGGTCAGGAAGTAAGTGGACTGCATGCTCACCGGAGGAACATAGGACCATTTGGCGTCAGACTCGTCCAGTCGCCGGATTTCGATCTCCAGGGCGCTATGGGTCAGGCCGGGCGACCGGCGCACGGCCAGATCGACACAGGCTTTAAAATCCAGCTGGCCCACGCCGGTCGGTTCCAGGCGCGGGGACGCCGGTTCACCGCCGAACGAAATCCCGGCCAATAAAAAAAGGATCAATACCGCCGTCCAGAGCCACGTGTTTGGTCTCCTGAAACAGATCTTTGCCATAAGGCCGGGTGGGCGCAAGCTGGTTCGAGGCTTCGGTCTGTTTCCCGGTTGGTTACAGCCTTGGTCTTTCAACTTGATGGCAGCCTTTTTATTGACTCGTTCGTTTCCATGCCGCCCCGGGGTGGCCCAGGCTTTTCTTCTTCTCCGCCGAGACTACCGTCGTTCAGGGAGATGATCCTGGTGCAGCGGGCCGCCACGTCGGGGTCATGGGTCACCATCACCAGGGCCGTGTCGGCGTCGAGGATGATCTTTTGAAAATGATCCATGATCACTTGAGTGTTCTGGCGATCCAACTGCCCCGTGGGCTCATCGGCCAGAACGACCCTGGGTTTGTTGACCAGGGCCCTGGCCACCGCCACCCGCTGCCTCTCCCCGCCGCTGAGCAGGTTGGCCGGATGGCGGATGCGGTGGGTCAGGTTGACCCTTTCCAGGGCTTCCATGATCAGCCGGGCTCTATCCTGCCGCGGCACCCCCGCGTATATCAAGGGAAACTCGAGATTCTCGTAGACGTTCGAGTTCTCCAGCAGGTCGGTGCTTTGAAACACAAAACCCACCTTCTCGCGCCTGAACCTGGCCTGGGCCGGCCGGCTCAATTTCAACACCTCCCGGTCCTCAAAGAAGTACTGCCCTTCGGAAGGCGAAAGGAAGAGGCCCAGGATAAAGAGCAGGGTGGATTTGCCCGAACCGGAAGGTCCCATGATGGCCACCATTTCCCCGGGAAAAACATCCAGATTCACCGCCCTCAGGATGGGAATGACCTCCGGTCCCTGATCGTAAACCTTACTCAACGCCCGAACCCGGATCAAGGCTCCATTGGAAGAGGGATCGAGCGGTCTATTCATAGCGGACGGCGCTGACCACTTCCATGCGGCTGGCTCTTATCGAGGGGGACAACCCGGCCGCCACGCCGATGACCACGGCGAACAAAAGATCGAGAGCCACGCAGAGGAGAAATATGTCTTCCAGAACCCGGCTGCCCAGCAGATGGGCCACCAGCTCGATCAAGGCGCGGCCGACAACGATGCCGACGAGCGAAGCCAGCAGGCTCAAGCAAAGAGCCTCGGTCAGGAACTGGGACAGAATGTCCCTGTCTTCGGCCCCCATGGCCTTCTTGAGTCCTATCTCCCTTGTCCTGGCCTGAACGCCCATCATCATGATATTCCAGATGCCGAAACCGCCCAAAAGCAGAGTGGCGATTACGGCCACGTAGATGAAAAGCTCGATCAGCCAGGACACCTTTTTAACCTTGTCCAAACGCTCCCAAGCCACTTCCACCGTCAAGCCCTTGCCGTCCTGGTTGGCCTCGACCTTTTTCGGTATGGCCGCGGCCACGGACTCGACATCATCCCAGGTTTTACAGCGCACGTAAAGAATTCTCAGCACGTCCGCGTGGAACAATCGGTTACGGGCCGTGGTCAAGGGGATGAAACACCAACTGTTCCTTTCCGCCGCCGCCGCGCCGCCCAGGACGCCGATCACTTCGTACAGATCATAATCAACGGGTATCAAGGCGCCCAGCGGGTTCTCCCGTCCGAACAGCCGGCTGACCAGTTCCTCTCCAATTACGCATACCTTCCGGCCCTGGTTCAATTCATCGGCCGTGAAAAACCTCCCTTGGGCGGGGATGAAGCTATTCACGTCCCAGAAATAATCGTCCACGCCCATGATATGAAAATAATAGGGCTGGTTCTTCCAGGTGACGTAGCTGAAGGCGTATCCGACCTTGGTCAAAACCTGGGTGACGGCGTTTACCCCGGGTATGGTCCGCAAAGCCCGAACCGTCCGGTCGCGAAACCATTCCGGCTTGACTTCCCCGCCCAGGTCCCCGGCGCCGGGGAAATAGACTTTAATCCTGGTCGCTCCGCCCAAGATGTCCAAATCGTGGTTGAACTTTATCTTCACGTCCCGGCCGGTGGTGATAATGAGGAAGAACCCGGCCGTGCCCAAGGCGATGGCCAGAACCACCCCGATATTGCGGCGATGCTGGCGCAGCACCTGCCGGAGGCTTATGAGTAAAAGGTCAGCGAACATCATGGCCGCGACTCACGCCGTCGAGTTGATCTTCGGAGGCCGATGAGGGTTCGGCTCCAGCGGAGGCGAGCCCCGGTGAAGTGCTTTTTACCCGTCCGTCATCCGCGGTGTCCGAGTATTTCACGAACCGCCTTTCCTCAATTCTACTATTCAAACGTTAAGCCCAGCCGGGCCGGGACCGATAATTATCCCGTCCGCTCCGGCGTCTCCGGGCGGCCTCGTTCGGGGAGATTGTATCCGTCCCCGGTCCCGGTTCAATAGCCCATGAGGCCGCAACAGCGCGAACAGACGGGCATCAAACCTTCCCGGCGAAGACTCCGGCGGAATTCACGATAGGCCGGGGAATTCCAGAGTTCGGTGATGGTCGCGTCCTTGATGTTGCCCACCACGTAATCGTGATAATCCCGGCAAGGCGACATGTCGCCGTTGCTGTTAATCTCCACGGCTTGATAAATGGAGACGCACTGATTGAAACCGAAGTTGGCCCGATGATCGGTGTAATAGACTTCAAGGTCTTTCAGACCGGTGATGAACGGAATCAGGTTGACCGAAGGCGCCCTCAGGGCCTTGGCCCTGGCCAGAACGGTCTTGATCTGCCGGTCGAGAAGCCCATGATCGGTCAGTTTCCAGTTGCCTATCCAGCCGCGATGTTTGACCGGCCTAAAGCCGAAACGCCGCTCAAAATCCCTTTCATGGGCCGCGGCCCGTTCTTCGTCTATCCACCAGGACAGATAAAAAACGAAAACATCCACTTTGTTTCGAAAGGTCTCATAGATGTCCGCCAGGTGAGGCAGATTGGGCTGGGAAATCGTGGTCAGGGCCGCGATCACCGGCAGGTTGCTCCGCCTGGCCTTCCTGGCGGCCCGCACTTCCTCCAGGCCGGCTATTATGTCCCTGAAGTTGTCTCCTCCGCCGGCCGAAGGTCTGACCCGGTTGTGCAGGCCGGCGGAGTGACCGTCAATGGAGACCTGTAGCAGAAACAGGGGGGCCCCGGCCAGGCGGCCGGCAGATGAGGCGATCCCGGTGCCGTTGGTGGCTATGGCCACGGGCAAGCCTAGGGAGGTGGCGCCGTCAATCAGGTCCAGGAGACCTTCATACAGCATCGGTTCACCGCCCCAGAAATAGACTGTCGGCTCATGTCCGTGCCTGACCAGATCGGCCAGCACTTCGAAATAGCGGGCCGGGGGGACTTCCTGTTTCTTGAGATCCTTCAGACTTCGGCCGTGCAGAAAACCGCTGTCGCCCCATTGGCCGCAGGTGTGACAGCGCAGGTTGCAGACGTCGGTGATCCGAAAGCTGACCTGACGTATTTTACGGGCCAAACCATTATCATGACCGAGGTGGAGCAGGTTGAAAAACCTTTTCTCGAACTCCAGCTTGACCAGTTTGTGGGCGATCCAGGGGTGCGCCGCCAGGCGCCATGAATTTTTCAGCGCCAACACCAGACTGCCGCTGCTTTTACGCAGTAACATCAATTCCACCTACCAGGCCGGCCCAAATCTCCAACCGGCCGGCCGATTCCGTCCAACCCGGCTATTATACTTCACCCGCCTATTGTCTCAAGGCTTATTTGCCTGCGCCGATCACCTGTCCAGGCGCAAGAGAACCGATGACCCGCGGTCATTCAGGACGGTTATCCTATGGCGGCGCAATTGGTCGGGCACCAGGCGAGCCGGGTCGAAGCTGATGGTTATGGATTCGGAAGGGCAATCGCGCGGCTGAAAAGTAAGCTCGGCCTTCTGCTCCCAGGGCCATAAGAGTCCAGTTCGATCGAAGACCAGGCCGCCGATCATGAAGTCCGGGCGTCCGTCGGGCAGGACCAGCTTGAAACGGCCGGCCCAGCCGGGGTCCAGTTTCAAGTCCATCCAGCCCGACCAACGGGCCGGCAGACGGGCCTCGGGCCGCCGATCCTGGACAGACCCCGGCGATTGCGGCGGCCCCAGGCCGATATTCGAGGCCCGGCCCGGATTCCTGATCCACAACCTGACCACACCGGTCGGCGGCGGTTCCCGGCAGACCACCTCGATCCACTTGAAATCAGAAGCGGGAATGAATCCTTCCCGGCTCAGCGGACCTTTGGTGCGGGGACGGCTCAACGGAGAAAAATGAAACTCCGGCGGCGTGATCCACCAGTTATGTTCCGATACATCGTTGAAGGAAGGGTGGTAGACCGTGGGATGGTAGACCACGGCGAATCTTAGGTCGTCCCGGGCGAGCCATTGGGTTTCGGTGGCCGTGTCCTGCAGGGTCGGATGATAATAAACCGCGCCCAGACGCAGGGCGCCATGCAAGAAATAATACGGCATAAGGATCATGCTGGTGTAAAGCACCCTGTCGCCGGCCCTGGCTTCGGCCAGAAGCCGGGCCGGCTGGGCCGGGTCAAGGCTGAGCGGTTGGCTCTTTTGGAGGTGCTCGATCATGGCCGCCACCTGTTCGCCTCCCCGGGCCATCATCTGGGCCGAGTATCCGACCAGGACCGCCAGAGCGATCAGCGGCCAGGCCCGACTCAGGCCGCGGTCGGCCGAGACGAAGCCCCAATCCCATTCCCGCAGGTACTTCCTGCTCGAATCCAACAGTCGCCAGGCGGCCGCGCCGACCGCGCCGAACAGCATGGCCGGCAAGGGAATCCAGGCCCGCAGAAAAGCATCCGCCGGTTGGGTCGGGCCGTAAAAGATCAAAACGAACAGGAAGCAGACATAAACAATCGTCACCCTGACGGCGACCTGGCGTTTCTCCGAGGACACGGCCAAGAAGCCCAACACCACCGCTCCCAGGAAAACCGGCGGCCAACCGAAAAGGCCTTCCTCGAGCCGCACCAGGCTGGCCACGATCTCCGCGATGGATTCGGCCAGAGCCGAGGACAGGAATAGCCAGAGCGGACGATCGTCGGGGAAGGCGGGAGAACGGAAGAGATAGGGCCGGTCCAACAGGGACGGGCCGGCCAGGTATAGAACCATAATCCCCAGGATGAGCGCCGCCGGCAGCCAGAGCATGGGGCTGGATCGGCTTTCGCGCAGAGTGAAGGCCAGGGTCATGGCCAGAACCGAGTATAGAAGGCCGACCGGGTGCATGGCCGCCAGGCCCAGGACGCCCAGGGTGAGGGTCCAGGGGGCGTCGCCGCGACGGGATATCACCCTGGCCCAGACTATCATCGCCAGACCCAGGGCCAGATTAGAGGGTTGGACCAGATTCAGTCCGGTGCCGGGATAGACCTTGAAAGCCAGAAACAGCAAGCCCAGACCCGCCGCGGGCCGGCCCCATAGAACGACAAGGAGATAGCCGAAGGCCAGTCCGAACAACAGCGGGCCGAGGCTCCAAACCAGGTTATGGGCGGCCAGCAGGTCCAACCCGAACCCGGTCAAACCGAGCAACAGGGCGGAGTATAGAAAATGATAGACCGGAAAGACGCGGGACGCCGCCAGGTAACGCTCTTCCGCGGTCCGGCGGTCCGGCGACGGAACAAGCAACTGCGGCCGCAGGTCCTCCAGGGCCGGACAGTCCTGGAAGAAGCATTCCGTCATCTGCCTGGTCTTGACCAGGTAGCCCAAGGCGTCGTCCACCTCGGGAGGCAGTGCCCTGGTCCGGAGAGGCACATTGGCCAGGGCGCCCTGGACAATCAGATAGACGATGAGACCGGCGACCAGACAGGCCCAGCCGGCCCCAGGCCTGTTCTCCCCAAGACCTGCCGGGCCGTCACCGGGGTTCCGAGATGACGGCGCGGGCCGTCTCGATCCCTGTTGGGGCATCCCCAATTAAACCGCCTTTTTTCCTAAAACCACCTGGCCGCGCCAGGCGTAAAGCTCGGCTAAAGTCAGGGGCTGCGCGTTCATTTCCAACCTGAGCCAGGATATGAACCGGTCTATCTTTTGAACGAAACGCTCCACGTGGCCGCGGGTCGGAACCTGGGGGCTGGCGCCCGGGACCAGTTCGGAGGAATGAAAATAAAAAGTTACCACGCGGCCGCCCCGGCGCCGATGTCTCCTGACCGCGGCGCGCATGACCTCGAAGGCCGACCCCATGGGCTGGGCCGACAAGGAGCCGAGGTACATGCCCAGGCCGGTCAGAAGCCGGCGGGGCGGAATGCCGCCGCGGCCAAGTTTATCCAGCCATAATCCCAGACGCGGGGTCAAGGGCAGGATGGTGACCGGAACCTCCAGCACCCGTGAACCACCAGGGCACAGGGGTCTGGCCGCATCCGGAAAATATGGGTCCGTCGGCGCGGACAGATGCGCCGGTCCTCCAGGATACTCCCTCATGGGCGCCACGCTGCTGTCCACCAACAGGCCTTTTTCCTCGAGCAGGCCCAGAAGCTTGGGTCCGAAATTGAATCGCCCCATCCTGAAAGAAGCCGGCGGGCCCGTCAGGGGCTTCAGCGCCGCAAACAGCGTGTCAATTTTAGCCGACAGGAGTTCGCGCGGCATCTTTTCCGAAGGGACCGGCTCGGGATCAGGCAGTTCGGCCAGAGGCGGCGTGTTCCAGGGATGAAGGTGGCCGCCGATCTCAGCCCTCCACTTTTCCTTCAGGGCCCCGAGAAAATCCAGATCGGCCGGTCGCCGGGCCGCCTGATAACTGACCAGTAAAGTGGGTCGGATGCACCACTCTTGAAAGATGGGCTCGAGCAGCTTGAGCCGGCGAATGTTTTCCGCCGCGGCCGGTCCCGAATCGTACCGGCCGCAAAAGAGCCCTTCCTCCTCGACGTCAATGGTTACCGCCAGCTTCATGGTTCATATGGCTTTTAAGTTCAGGATTTGGTGGGAACGCCCGCGCCGTCCTGGTTTTCAATAAAGACAACGGCTAATCGTTCAGCCTGGCGCTGAGTTCCCGGAAACGACGGTGCAGGGCCTCATACCCGTCTTTGGTTTCCATGACCCGACGCACGCCGGGCGGCAGATAGGCCAGGTCCGAACATTCGATGATGGCCGCCAGCCATTGGAGTTCGTGTTCCGGCCCCCGGGGGCTGCGGAAGTTGGTCAGAACGGACGTCAACAAGCCCTGGTCCACTTTACGATCCTGGAGCAACGACTCCCGCCGGGCCCGGGTCAACACGGCCTCGATGTCGGCGCCGCTCAGCGGTTCGGAGACGTCGGGCACTTCTTCGGCCCGGAGGTCCATTTTCAACTTTCGGGCCATGGCCAGGAACATCTCCCTGACGTCATCCGGCGTTTCCGGGTAAAAGAGGGGGATGTGCTCTTCGCAGCGGCCCTGGCGCTTGAGGTCCACGGGCAGAAAGTCCGGCCGGCAGGTCAGGAGGAACCAGATGATCCGGCCCCTGTACCTGGTATCACCCATCTGACTGGCCAGTTGGGCAAAGACCCGGGCGCTGGTGCCCGAATCCCCGCTGGCTCCGCGATCGCCCACCGCCGCGTCGGCTTCATCTATGATCACCGCCACCGGGCCTAATTCCCGGAGCACCACCAGTATCCTTTCCAGGTTGGCCTCGGTTTCGCCCACGTACTTGCTGCGGAAGTTGCGCAGCGTCACGCAGGGGATGCCCACCGTTCCGGCGTAGCAGAGAGCCAGAAAGGTTTTGCCCACGCCCACGGGACCGCAGATGAGATAGCCCATGGGCACGGCTTGCAGGCGTCCCTCCTTGATCAGGCGGGCGTCGTCGGCCAGACGCCGGCGGGCCGCCGCATGGCCGGCCACCAGGTCCAGGGCGAGGCGCGGTTCGATGAAATCCAGAAGACCCGGGCATTGGGCTTCTATCAACTGCTTCTTGATCTGGGCCAGAAGGTCGGTCCTGAGACCCGGGTCCTTCACTATTTCTGGGCCCGGGGCTTGATCCATCAGTTGCCTTCCGGCCGCGGACGCCTCCAGGCCGGCCGGACGATCGGGCCCCTTCCGCGCGGCCAGGCGGAGCAGGTTGTCCAGATTGGTCAAGGTCAGGCCGGAACTCAGCTCGGCCAGACGTTCCGATTCGCCCGCCAGGTCGGGATAGTTCTGGGCTATGAAGGTCCGCCGGGCGGCCTGGTCGGGCAAGGGCACGTGTATTTCCGTGGTATGGGGGCTCTGGACCAGAGCCGGATGAAGCTGGGCCAGACCTCCGGCCAGAAGAATAAAGACCATGTTGACCCGCTTTATTATTGGACTGCGGGCCCAATTCAAGAACGTGGCCAGGGTCTCGTTATGATAATCCCCGGGCGGACAGATGAGTTCGGCATAGTCGAAAACAAAAGCGGTCTTGAGCGGCGCCTCTCCGGCCGGCCGAACCAGGAGGCGGGTAACCAGCCGATCCAGGGTCCTCAGGACCGGTCCGGTATCACGAGGCAGTTCCAGGGGCTGACCGGCCAGCCGGTGCAGGGCGGCGTTCATGCGGGTCAGACGCTGGGGATCGCCGCCCGAGTTGAGACGCAGACCTCGGCCCAAGTCATAATGAAAGACCAGGTCGTAACCGCCCAGGAGTCCCCGGGCCAAGTAGTCGCTCAAGGTTTCGAGGGACCAGCCCCGCTCGACGGCACAAGCCACGACGTCGTCCACGTTGCCGTGGAGGATGAAGAAATGGGAACTCCCGGCCAGGTACTGGCCTTTGAGCCGCTCCACCCATTCCGGGTTCAACCCCATACCGAAGCTCCTGTCAAAGGTCCACCCATTCGGAATTGAAGACGGGACCGGCCGTTCATCGTTGCTTGAGGCTAAGAAAAGCCGGGGCCCGGTCCGGTTCCTGAAGAGTGGGGACCATGTCCAATGTCTTAATGGCCTCGGCCGTGACCGACAGGCTGTCGGTTATGCCGTCCACCTGGGACGAGATCGAACCGGGATCGGCCTGGCTCAAGGACATTTCGCTTATGGCCGTCACCTTCTGTTCTATGCGCTCGAGTTCGGCCTGGAGGAGTTCGGCGTTGTCCACGGCCGCGTCGTAGTTGGTCAGCCGGGCTTTCATGGTGGCGACTTTGTCTTCCAGGGAACGGAGAAGGTTCTCCTTGCGACTTTCGGTCCTGAGCTTTCCGACCTCCGCCTCGGTTTCCTTGATCTCGCGGACCAGAGCGGCCCGATCGGTGTTTCTCAAGAAACGGTCCAAGGCGTCCCGGCTGTACAAGAGTTTAAGAAAGGTCCATAACAAGCGGTCCAAGGAGGCCACGTGGACTTCGGAAAGGTAGGCTTCCTGATCGATGGGGCCTTTGAGCTGCTGGCCCAGACGATGGAGGTTGGCGCAACGTTCGCGCAGCATCTGAAAGCGTTTGATATCCTTGGGCGGCAGAGTGGACATGACCCGTTGGAGTTGCTCCTCGATCCTGGATTCGCCCTCCCGGCTCACAAAACGGGCGTCCACGCTCTTTCTGAACCGGGGATGAGTGGATAACAGGCCCAGATAAGCCGTTTCCGCGGCGGCGGTCAGAGGCCAGACCACGTCGGGCCGGCCGGAAAGCAGACCGAAGGCCAGGGCGGCGCTCACCACCAACAGGTTCCAGCGCCATAGGAAGGCGGCTTTCACGTAATCGAAGAAAGTGTTGCGCGGCGGCATTCAGTCCTTGCCTTCCTCGAGGGCGTCCAGAATGTCCCGGATGGCGAAAACCGACTTTTGAAACTCCGGCTCCCGCTGCATCACCCTGGCCGGCCGGTCGGGCGGGGCCACCAGCATTTTATGCAGGATGGTACCAGGGGAATTGGAAAGGATGAACACCCGGTCTCCCAGGTACACCGCTTCCGTCACGTCGTGGGTGACGAAGAAGACCGTGGCCTGGACCTCCCGCCAGAGACCGACCAACAGGTCCTGCATGTTCTGCCGGGTGACCGGGTCCAGGGCCCCGAAGGGTTCATCCATAAGAATGATCCCGGGCTTCAGGATCAAGGTCCGGGCAATGGCCACCCTCTGCCGCATGCCCCCGGACAACTGGTGCGGATATTTGCCGGCGTCGCCGGCCGGGTCCAGGCCCACTTTTCCGATCCACTCCAGGGCCGCCTCCCGTCTTTCCTTGACCGCCACGCCTCGGCATTCCAGGCCGAAGGCCACGTTGTCCAGCACGGTGCGGTTGTCGAAGCTGGTGTAGTCCTGGAAGACCATGCCTCGATCAGGCCCAGGTCCAAGGACGGTCTGGCCATGCACCTGGACCGCTCCGGAAGTCGGTGGAAACTGCGGGGCCAAGCCGGCGATCAAGCGCAGGATGGTGCTCTTGCCGCAGCCGCTGGGGCCCAGAACGGCGATGAACTCGCCCTGGTCCGGCAGGTCCTCGACGACGAAATCCACGTCCTTGATGGCCGTGGCGGCCTTCCCGGTGCCGGCGAAATAGGTCTTGGTCACGCTTTTGAATTCCACGATGGGCCGGAGTCCCATCTGCGGGCCGCCGGTCGGGTGGTCGGCGATGGCGCCGGTCGGCAGGTTGGCCGTCAGGGGATGAGTCATGATCAGGACTCGCTGGGCCGGCGGTAGGGGAAAAGCCGGCGCTGCAGATAGAGGACCAGCCGATCAATCCCGAAGGCCAGCAGGGCGATGATGATCAGGGCCAGGTAAATATGCTCGCGCGGCCCGCGACGCTGGCTGACGATGATTATGCTGCCCAACCCCGCCTCGGCGTTGATGACTTCGGCCAGCATGATATACCCGAAGGCCAGGCCGAACAGAAGTCTCAAGCTGTTGATGATGTCCGGCAGACTCAAAGGGAAGAGCACTTTCCTGACGGCCTGAAAGGCCAGGATGGGCCACCAGAGCACAAAACCCAGGACGAAACCCAGCGAGGCGATCATGAGCGTGCCGGTGACCCGGTCCACCCAGCCCTGGGCCTCGGACAAGGTCAGATAAAGAACCGCCAGGACGGCGGTATAGGCGGCGGCGGTCATGACGGCCAGGATCGCGCCCTCCCTGGGAACGAACCGGGCGCCCAAGGTATAGGCCGTGTCCAGATAGGTATCGGGTACGGCGTCCACGGCGCAGGCGCTGTCGAAGAAGATGAAAGCGACGCAGGCGAAGAAGATGAACATGACCTTCTGTGTTTCGCCCAATCCGAACCAGATCAAGGTCAAGGGGATCAAGGCGGCGACGGGTACGTTGCGGCCGAAGATGGAAAGCGGCCGCAGGAAAGCATTCAAACGCTTGAAGGCGCCGGCGGCCACGCCCAGAGGCACGCCCACGGCCGCGGCGAGCAGGAAGCCGCCCAGGACCCGGCCCAGACTCCAAATGGCGCTGCGGGCCAGGGCCCGGTCGAACCACAGGCTGGGCAAGGAGGCGATGGTCTCGCCGGGGCTGGGCAGGGTCAGGCTGCCTATCAGGCGTTCTTCAGGCGGACCAGCGGTAATAATCTGCCAGATCACCAGGGCCAGCAGCAAGGCGGCCAAGCCCAACAGGCCGTTTTCCATCGGTCCGGGCTTGTCCCTTATGGTCAACCAACGGCGTGGAAAGCCGCCGGCCTTAGTCGGGGCGGTTCGGCCTTCCACCGGCGATACACCGCCTTTGGTCTCAGCGGCCGCGGTCTCCGCCTTCTCCGAACCGCCCGCCTCTATTTCAAGTCCTCCCATGACCCACCCGATACGTGACTATTGGGTTTCCAGGGGATAGACCTTTATTTCCACCCGGCGATTCTTGGCCTGGTTCAAGGGGTCGTTGGCGTCGGCCGGGACATCCCAGCCCAACCCGGTGGTGCTGAACTGTTTCGGGTCCAGTGTCTTGAACTTATTGACCAGGGCCTGTTTGACGGCGTTGGCCCGGTTGGTCGAGAGTTCCTTGACCGCGGAGTCGGGCACCTTGCCCTTCATGCTCGAATCGGTATGGCCCTCGATCACCACCCTGGCCGCGCCGTATTGACCGGACAGCTTGGCGATTTCCTCGAGCACGAAATCGACATTGGGGTCGTATAAGGTTTCGACGTCCTTGCCTTCGATCTTCTTTATGATCTTTTTAGTGAGGTCCCAACTGTTGGGATAGAACTGGACGACCACCACCTTGGTCAGGATTTCGCCGCTTTCCAACTTGATGGTTTGCACGCTTTTGGGCGTGAACTGAACCGTGTATTCGTCCTTGCTGTTGACGCAGAGGGGATCGCTCGACAGTTTCTTCAGGACCGAGAAGTCCATGACCGTGTCAAAGGCCACGGGTTTGCTCACCGACCCGACGCGGCGGTAGAGGTAGTTGGCCATGTTCCAAGTCCGCTCGAAGTTGGTGGGGTTGTTCTGATTCAGGAAGAATTCCCGGTTCTCGGCGCAGTTGGTGCCATGCGCGTCGGCTTGCATGGCCAGGCAGTCCTCGGCCGGGATGTTGTAGAATTTGGACATGTACTCGGCCGCGGCCTTCTTGGCCTCGTCCCTTTTAAGCTTTTCCAGGCCCTCGAAGATGCCCTTGACCAGTCCTTCGATGATGTCCGGGTGATCCTTGGCAAAGTCGGCCCGGGCGAACCAGACGTCGGCGATGAGCTTGTTGGCCGTACCGGTGGAGACCAGGAGATGGTTTTCCTTGATCTTGGTCAGGTTATAAATGTCGGGCGCCCAACTGACGCAGGCGGCCAGGCTCTTATCGGCGTTGAAAGCAGCCGCGGCCTGGAAAGCATCCTGGGTATAAATGAAATTCACCTCGGACGGCTGGACGCCGCCGTTGATCAAGGCGTTAAGGACAAAGTACTGGCTGGGCGAGTTCTGGGCCAAGACCACCTTCTTGCCGCGCAGGTCGGCCACGGAGGGGTTCTGGGGGTTCTTGGCGTGCTGGCGGCGGAAGACAATGCCGTCGCCGCCGTTGCTCCAGTCCACCTGTTGATAGACCCGGGGCCAGACCCGGCTGTCTTTCTGGAGTTCCTCCATGAACAAGGGCAGCATGTCCAGCGTGGCCCAGCCGATGTGGACCTTGCCGGCGGCGTAGGCGTCGCGCATGGCCACCGGGTCGTCCATCAGAATCAGCTCGACTTTGAATTCGGCGCCGGAAGGAGTCTTCCAGACCTTGCCCGGACCCTTGCCTTCGTTGAAATAGATGATGGGAGCCCAGCCGGCCCAGACGTTGAGGGCGAATTTGACCGTGCGGTCCTTCAAGGGTTCGTAACTGCTGACGCCTTTGACCGGCGGCAGTTTCTCGCTGGGGACAAAACTGTACTCCTTGACCGTGGTGACCACGCTCGAGTCAGCGGCCTCGATGCTTTTGGTGTCACCCGCCGGGGTGGGCTGGTTCTTGGTCTCCGTTGGTTTGGTCTGGGCGACCTGCTTGGCGCCGCCGGACGTGGTCTTGGGCGCCGGAAAAATATAGTCGCGCAATCCGTAAACGGACAGACCGGCCACTACGACCAAAAGGGCGATATAAAAAGCCGGTTTGGGTCCGCCGCTCTTCTTCTCTTCCATGTGGTCCCCCTCTCTGACTTTTCAAACTTGATAACCTCGTAAAAAGTCGAAAACCGACTTTT
The DNA here is from genome assembly GCA_040755515.1 of Thermodesulfobacteriota bacterium. Lineage (GTDB taxonomy): Bacteria > Desulfobacterota > Desulfarculia > Adiutricales > JAGVGV01 > JBFMAW01. Next base: position 40,827 of record JBFMAW010000019.1, read on the forward strand.
TACTCGGCGGGAGAGGGCTGCCCCTCTCCCGCCACTTGAAGTAAATTCAAGTGGTTCCACCCTCACCCCAGGCCGGGGCTTAATCGCCCTCGGCCTGATGACGGACTTTTTACAAGTCCGTCAAACTTCAGGAAATCTGTTTTTCCACTTCCTTAAGGGCCTTCTCCCGTTCCTCGGCCGACGTCTTTTCGGCTTCGGCCTGGTCGAGGGTCTTGGCTTGAGAGGCCACACCCGCGGTCTCCGGGGTCTTGAGGCCCATATCCACCTCGAACTTGGTTAACAGGTCTTCGGCCAGGGCCGATTCCATCCGCTCCTCGGCTTCTATTTCGGCGACGCCCTCACTGGACAGGTCGGCGGCCACCCGGACCTTGGCCCGGTTAAGATCAATTTTTTCCTGAATGACGCCCTCCAGTTCGCCGAAGTCCGTGGTGACATCGAAGTTGAAGTTCTGAGCCAGGCGGCTGACCTCGGCCTCGGCCTCGCTCATTTTCAGTTCGGCGTCGTACTGCTGTATCTTGGCCTTGACCCCGGCCAGTTTCTGGGCCGCGTTCTGGATTTTATGGACGTTGTTCTGGTAGCTCTTCTCGTGAAGATCGAGCTGGGCCTTGTTTTCGGCTAACTCTTCCTGGGCGCGCTTCAATTGGATGGCGAACTTGCCCGCCGTGGCCCGATCGTCGGCCTGGAGGTAGGCCTTTATTTTGGCCGACAGGTCCTGGACCGCTTTTTCATTGGTCTTGACCTGACGAGAAACGCGCTCGACCAGACCGCGATATTGTTCCAGCCCGGTCCGTCCCTCCTTCAGTTGCTCGACCGACTTGTCGTATTCGAGCTGCATCTGGGCGATTGGGTCCGCCTGCCAGAATAGGTTGGCCAGCTTGTTGATCTGGGCCATCAAGGCCCGATAAAATTTCGACCACATGACCACCTCCCCGGCCGTTCCAAACGGCCTTGGTTTATGAGGTTAGCCGGAACGGCCCGCCCAACCGCCCTGTTTTGCGGTTTAAACCCGGCGATCACCATTCGGACGCCTCAAAATAAATGCAAGCCCGCCGCCGTGTCAAACCTCTTTTCGATAAAAGAACGGCACGGGTTTGTTCTGAGTGAGCCCTATCCGGTTTCCTTCCAGTACGGATGCATCAGGTCTTCGTAGATGGTCATGGCCGCGGCCGCGGCCGCGCCGGCCGCGGTCACGATCTGCTTGTAACCGCCCTCCACGTCGCCGGCGCTGTAGACGCCCGGAACGCCGGTCCGGTGCAGGCCGTCCTGCTTGATATAGCCCGCGGGCGTAAGCTCGACACCGATCTTCCGGGCCAGTTCCACCTCCGGCCGGTAGCCGATGGCGATAAACAGTCCATCCACCGAGAGGGTATCGGTCCGGCCGGTTTGGTTGTTATGCAACACCAGTTCGGAGACCTTCTCCCGGCCCTTGATCTCCTTGACTTCCGTGTTCCAGAGCACGGGAATGGCATTGGCCTGAAGGTCGCGCACCAGGGGCTCCTGGGCCTTGAGCCGGTCGCCCCTATGGATCAGGGTGACCTGGGCGCCGATATGGTGCAGGTGGAGGGCCTCAGTGACCGCGCTGTTGCCACCGCCGACCATGGCCACTTTCCGGCCTTTAAAAAGGGGACCGTCGCAGGTGCTGCAATAACTGACGCCGCGGCCGGCGAAGCGGTCTTCACCCGGCGCGCCCAGCCGGCGGTGGGTCGCGCCGGTGGCCAGCAGCAAGGCCCGGCCCAAAAACCGCCGCCGCGAAGTAGTGACCTCGAGGGGTTGGCCGGTCTTTATTTCCAGGACCTCCTCGCCGGGAAATATCTTGACGTACTCGAGGGCGTGGCTGACCATGATGTCCACCAGGTTCTTACCGCCTATATGGGCCAGACCGGGATAGTTTTCCACTACCGGCGTGGCGGCCACCTGACCGCCCGGATTCCCCCGTTCGACGATAACCGTCTTTAAACCACTTCGGGCCGCGTAGATGCCGGCCGTCAGGCCGGCCGGCCCGCCGCCGATGATGACCAGGTCGGCCTCGATTCGGGGTGCGTCGCTTTCCGGAATGAAATAGGTCGCCTCCTCCAGCTTGTCCAGGGAAGCGGCAAACAGTTCCGGGGACTGGGCGCCCTTGGCGATCAGCACCTCGTTGGCCCAGGTCTGGGGCACGCTGAAAATCGAGTACTGTTCGGCCAGATCAGGGTTGAAACTGGTGTCCACGATCTCGAGGGACACCAGTCCCGGCCGGGCCAGGGCCGCCTTGACGCCGTTGACCGCCTGTTGAGGGCAATAGGGGCAGGTCGGGCTGACGAAGACGCGCACCTTTCGGGGTGATTTGATCTTCTCGAGCACCTTCAAGGCCTGATCGCTCAGCCGGCTGGACCTCAAGCCCAGGAGGATGAGCGTTTCGATCAAGGTACGGCCTTCCTCGCCCAGAGGAAGCCCCAGGTACTTAAGGTTGTATTCGCCGGGGGCAAAAACCAGGCAGGGCGCCCGGTCGACGTTCCATTTACCGGCCTCGGGCGCGGAGATATCATATTCCTTGAACTCGATCCTGCCCGAGATTTCTTTCAGGGCGGAGAAGAGCCGGCGCGCGGTCTCGATCTCATCCTGGGGCCGGCTCCGGTCCGTGAACAAATAGACCGGCATGTCGTGGGGTACGGCGGAAAAAACCTGTTTCAACTGCTCCTGAACATCCGCCGGGAAAAAACCGCCGGGCTTGGCGGAAGCTTTCTCTTGGTTCTTCATGGATCACCCCTTCATCCTTCCAGACCGGGAAATACACTTGATTGACTTTCCGGCTCGGAGAGAATGGCTTTGAAATACTCAGGATAAAATTTCCTACTCAATCTGATCGTGCTTCCTCCCGGAATTCCTCTTGAGAGAATGAATTCTTTGAGTCAAATATAACATGGCTCAAGACCAGTGGTCATCATAAACCACTAGTGGTTATGATTTTGAAGGAGAGAATACGGCAGAAGAGGCACGGACAGGATGCTTTCAGCGGTTTTTCGACCGCCGTCTTAACGGACCCGGATTCAACCCCTGTTTGATAACCAGGGAAAGGATTTACTTATTGTCCAGCGAACGCCAAAGATAAAGCGAGGCGACGCTTCGATAGGGCTTCCAAAGGTCGCCGTATTTTTCAATCTCTTTTGGTTCGGGCACTTCGGGCAGGCCGTAAATTTGAGAAATGGCCTTTCTCACGCCGAAGTCCAATGTGGGAAAGACATCCGCCCGGCCGAGATCAAAGATCAGATACATTTCCACCGTCCACCGGCCCACCCCTTTGATCTGGGTAAACTCTTTTACGATCTGTTCGTCCGGCATCTGCTTCAGCTTTTCCAGCGGGGAGAGTATTCCCTCCATGTATTTCTTGGCCAGATCCTTTAAATAAGACACCTTCATGAACGAAAGACCGGCTTGACGCAGATCAGTATCGGGAGTGCTTAAGATTTTTTCAGGACAGGGAAATCCGTCTTGGGCAATCAGAGCGTTCACGCGGTTCAAAATCGTAGCCGCCACTTTGTTCGAAAGCTGTTGATTTACGATCGCCGATACAAGCGCGGCCAACGGCGCCTTGTTCAGCCGGGGTTGAAACTGAAATGGTTTAATCCTTTTTACCAGCCCGGCAAAAACCCTGTCCTGCTTTTGCAAGGCGCTGACCGCTTTTCGCCATTGCGCCGGCGTCGTAATCACGCTCGGCTTGGTCCAATAAACGCCTTCACGATCGGGGGGCATGATCTTGGTCGCCAAACCTGGCCTCCTGGTGAAACATTTTCCGTTCTTAAAAAGCGAATCGGCCGTTCCTTTGATGAGGAAGGGCCGATACGCTTACCAAACTGGCGGGGACGACGGGATTTGAACCCGCGATCTTCGGCGTGACAGGCCGACGTGTTGAACCGCTTCACTACGTCCCCGGAGGAACCTTTTTCCACCGCCTTTTGGGCGCCTTGTTCCGCGCTGTCAGGCCTGGTAGGCGGAACAGGGCTCGAACCTGTGACCCCCGGCTTGTAAGGCCGATGCTCTCCCGACTGAGCTACCCGCCCACGTCGGGTCAGGTTATAAGATTATAAGGCTTTTACTGTCAAGCAAAAACCATTGAATCAATGGGCCGTGACTTCCGGTTTCTGGTCCGCCTCGATGGCCGGCAGGTATTCCGGTTCGACCTCGGCCGTGGCGAACAAGGTCTGGTCCGGAGGTATCACGATGGCCAGCTTGAGCACCTCGTCCATGCTGTCCACGGTGATGATCTTTATGGCCTTGAGGATATGGGCCGGAATCTCTTTCAAGTCTTTCTCGTTTTCCTTGGGAATGATCACGGTCTTGATGTTGCCCCGATGGGCGGCCATGATCTTTTCCTTGAGGCCGCCGATGGGCAGCACCCGACCGCGCAAGGTGATCTCTCCGGTCATGGCCAAGTCGCGGCGGGCCGGCTTTTTCAGCAGGGCCGACACCAGGGCCGTGGTCAGGGTAATGCCGGCCGAAGGGCCGTCCTTGGGGGTGGCCCCTTCCGGAATATGGATGTGAATGTCCACCCGGCGATAGAAGGCTTCATTAATACCTAGCTGGGCGGCCCGGGAACGGACATAGGACAGCGCGGCCTGGGCCGACTCCTGCATCACCTCGCCCAGCTTGCCGGTCAAAATAAGCTTCCCCCGGCCGGGCATGACCAGGACTTCGGTCAGGAGTATCTCGCCGCCGACTTCGGTCCAGGCCAGGCCGGTGACCAAGCCGATTTCGTCGGACTCTTCGGCCACGTCGTAGCGATATTTGGGGACGCCCAGGTATTGGGGCACGTTCTTGGCGGTTATCCTGATCGCCCCGTTGCCCTGGTGCTTAACCACTTCCCGGGCCACTTTCCGGCAGATCGAGGCGATTTCGCGCTCCAGGTTCCTGACGCCGGCCTCGCGGGTGAAACGTCTTATGATCTGCAGGACGGCGTTATCCGAGAATTCGATCTGATCACTGATCAGACCGTTGAACCTGACCTGCTTTTTTATAAGGAACTGCCTGGCGATATTCAATTTTTCGTCCTCGGTGTAGCCGGGCAGGCGGATGATCTCCATGCGGTCCTGCAAGGGCAGGGGTATGGAATAAAGGGTGTTGGCCGTGGTGATGAACAAGACCTCGGACAAGTCATAATCCAGGTCCAGGTAGTGGTCGTTAAAGGCGTGATTCTGTTCCGGGTCCAGGACCTCGAGCAGGGCGGCGGAGGGATCGCCCCGGAAGTCGGTGCTCATCTTGTCTACTTCGTCCAGGCAGAAGACCGGGTTGTTGCTCTTGGCCTTGCGCAGGGATTGAATGATCTTGCCGGGCAGGGCGCCGATATAGGTCCGGCGGTGGCCGCGGATTTCGGCCTCGTCGCGCACGCCGCCTAGAGACAGCCGGACGAAGTTACGTCCCAGGCACCTGGCCACGGATTTGGCCAGTGAGGTCTTGCCCACTCCGGGCGGTCCCACCAAGCAAAGAATGGGTCCTTTGATCTTCTTGACCAGACTCTGGACGGCCAGGTATTCGAGTATTCTTTCCTTGGGTTTCTCCAGGCCGTAATGATCTTCGTTCAGTATCTTTTCGGCCGCGGCGATTTCCAGGTTGTCCCTGGTTTTTTCGTACCAGGGCAGGGACATGATCCAATCGATGTAATTGCGCACCACCGTGGCTTCGGCGCTCATGGGCGACATCATTTTGAGTTTCTTGATCTCGTGTTGCACCTTGAGCGTGGCCTCTCGAGACAGGCGCTTCTTCTTCAGCTTCTCTTCCAGTTCCTGTATCTCGTTGCGCAGGTCATCCTTTTCGCCCATCTCTTTTTGGATGGCCCGCATCTGTTCGCTCAGGTAATACTCCTTCTGGGTCTTCTCCATCTGTTTCTTGACCCGGTTCTTGATGCGCTGTTCGATCTGCAGAATCTCGATTTCGCCCCGCATTAATTCGAACAGGGCTTCCAGACGTCGGGCCGGGCTGAATATCTCCAGAAGCCGCTGCCGGTCTTCAAGTTTGATGTTGATATGGCTGACGATGGCGTCGGCCAAGTGGGACGGGTCCTTGATGGCCGAGACGGTGGAGACGATCTCCTGAGGCACCTTCTTGTTTATCTTGGCGTAGGAATCAAAGGTCTCGGTCACGCTCCGGATCAGGGCTTCGCTTTCGAGCGGCGAATCTTCGGGCTCGACCACGGATTCGATTTCCACGTAGAAGAAATCCGGATTGGGTAGAAAATCGATTACCTGGCCCCGGCCCTTGCCTTCCACCAGGGCCTTGACCGTGCCGTCCGGCAGTCGGAGCAACTGAAGCACGCTGCCGATCGTGCCCACGGCATGAATATCCTTCTCCCGGGGTTCGTCCACCTTGGCGTCCCTCTGAGCGCTCAGGAAGATGCTTTTTTCCAGGTTCATGGCGTGTTCGAGGGCGTTGATGGATTTTTCCCGCCCGACGAAAAGCGGAACCACCATATGGGGAAAAACCACCACGTCCCGGAGCGGCAAGAGCGGCAGGTGGAACCTGGTGCCGCCGGGTCTGGGGGCGGGTTTGGAACGATTCAGGTTAAACAACATGGCCACACCTCATTATCCGGCCGTTGATTGTTCTCCGGACCGAAGCCCGTGGATCGGGACGGGGCGCAACGGGAGTGGGGCCGATCGGACCGGCCTTAGAGAAGGTTATGCCGGTCAGGCGGACTCGGCCTGCTTTTCATAAAGGAGGATCGGCTGCTCGTGGTTGAGCACAACCTCCTCGCTGATCACGCATTCACGCACGTTCTTCAAGGAAGGCAGTTCATACATGATGTCCAGCATGCAATCCTCGAGGATGGCCCGCAGGCCCCGAGCCCCGGACTTGCGTTTGATCGCCTCGTGGGCCACGGCCTTGAGCGCCCCTTCCGTAAACCTCAACTTAATCTTCTCGAACTCGAAAAGCTTCTGATATTGTTTGATCAGCGCGTTACGCGGCTCCCGGAGAATCCGCACCAGCGTGGCTTCATCCAGCTCGTGCAGAGTGGCTATAACCGGCAGGCGGCCGACAAACTCGGGAATCAAGCCGAACCTGAGCAGGTCTTCGGGCTGGCACTGGACCAGGGTCTTGCCCAGGTTCTCCTCCTCGCTCCGCCGGCGGATATCCGCGGAAAAGCCCATGGTCTTGACGCCTATCCGGTTCTTGATGATGTTGTCCAGTCCCACGAAAGCGCCGCCGCAGATGAAAAGGATGTTGGTGGTGTCCACCTTGACGAATTCCTGCTGAGGGTGTTTTCGACCGCCCTTGGGTGGAACCGAGGCCATGGTCCCCTCGATTATCTTGAGCAGGGCCTGCTGTACGCCTTCTCCGGAAACATCCCTCGTTATCGAAGGGTTGTCGCCTTTGCGGGCTATCTTGTCGATCTCGTCAATATAGACTATGCCCTTGCTGGCCCGCTCCACGTCATAGTCGGCGGACTGAAGCAGGTTAAGGATAATGTTTTCCACGTCCTCGCCCACGTAGCCGGCTTCGGTCAGGGTGGTGGCATCGGCGATGGTGAAGGGCACGTTGAGTATTTTGGCCAGGGTCTGAGCCAGCAGAGTCTTACCCGATCCAGTGGGGCCGATCAACAGGATGTTCGATTTCTGCAGCTCGACTCCATCCAGGTCCATGTGCGAGTCAATGCGCTTGTAATGGTTATGCACGGCCACGGCCAGTATCTTCTTGGCCTTTTCCTGGCCGATCACGTACTCGTCGAGAATGGTCTTTATCTCGGGCGGCTTGGGAATGTGCAGCGTGGCTTCGCTTTCTTCCCGTTCGTACTCCTCGGCTATTATGTCGTTGCACAGTTCAATGCATTCGTCGCAGATGTAAACCGAAGGTCCGGCAATCAGCTTCTTGACCTCGTCCTGGCTCTTGCCGCAGAAGGAGCAAAGGAGGTCGGAAGACTTGCCATCGCCTTTCTTGCTCATCCGCCTTACCTCCGACCCTCAGGCTTGATCTCGCGCTTGAGAATCACCCGGTCCACCAATCCGTATTCGACCGCTTCGCCGCCGGACATGTAATAGTCCCGCTCCGTATCCCGGGCCACGTGTTCGATGCTCTGGCCCGTGTGTTGAGCCAATATTTCGTTGAGTCTTTCCCTCAATCTGAGTATTTCCCGGGCCTGGATGTCCACGTCCGTGGCCTGACCTTGGAAACCACCCATGGGCTGGTGAATCAGTATTCTGGAGTGCGGCAGAGTGAATCGCTTGCCTTTGGCGCCGGCCGCCAGAAGCAAGGCGGCCATGCTGGAGGCCTGACCCATGCATAGAGTCGATATGTCCGGCTTGATGAACTGCATGGTGTCATATATGGCCAGGCCGGCCGTAACCAGGCCTCCCGGCGAATTGATATAGAAGTTGATATCCTTGTCCGGATCTTCTGATTCGAGAAACAGAAGCTGGGCCACCACCAGATTGGCCACGTTGTCGTCAATGGGAGTGCCCACGAAGATTATGCGGTCTTTGAGAAGACGTGAATAAATATCGTAAGCTCTTTCACCCCGGCTGCTCTGTTCGATCACAATCGGAATTAGGGTCATGATGTCTTCCGTCCTGGTTTTCCTTTATCCTTGTTGCCCCTCAGGTTGAGTCACTAGACCGTCGCCCGGAGTGGCCTCGACATCTTCAATGGTAGCATTATCAAGAATAAACTTCAAGGTCTTTTCGGTCAGAAGCACGTCTCGTTGTTGTTCTATCAAATTGTTTTTACTGTAAAATTCACGAACCGCCTCCGGTGTTTGCCCCCGATCGCGGGCTATGGCCAGCAGACTGTCCTGGACTTCGTCATCCGTAATTGCAACTCCTTGATCTTTTGCGATCTTTTCCAGAAGCAGAGCCGTCTTGACCCTCCTGATCGCTTCGGGCTGGTAATTCTCCCTGATTTTCTCCTCTTTCAGGTCCATGTGCTCCATGGACAGGCCCGATCTTTTAAGATTGAAATCCAGCCGGGCCAACATGGCTTCCAACTCGGCCTTGACCAAGCTCTCAGGAGCTTCCAACTCGACCAATCCCAGCAGCTTGTCCTGGACCTCGTCCAGGAGCTTCCTTTCCGCCCTGTTCTTTTCCGCGGTCAGCAGGTCCTGCCGGATTCTTTCCTTGAGCTGGGCCAGGTTCTCGAGGTCCTGTCCCAGGTCCTTGGCGAATTCGTCATTTAATTCTGGAATAATTTTTTCCTTTATATCAACTAGTTTTACCGTGAACCGGATGGTCTGGCCAGCCAATTTGGGGTTATAATGTTCGGTGGGGAAAGTAACCGTGATCTCCTTGGCTTCGTTCTTGTTCAAGCCTACCAGACCGGCTTCAAATTCGCCGTGGAAGTGTCCCGACCCGACTTCGAGCAGATATTGAGGATTGGAGCCGCCTTCCAGGGGGGTTTCGCCCTTATAAGCCTGGTAATCTATCACGGCCAAGTCGCCGGTGCGCAACGGCCTGGTCTCCTCCAGGCTCCTGGTGGCGGCGTAGGCCTGCCGCAGTTCTTCCAGCCGCCGGGCAATCATTTCGTCGGTTACGTTGACTTTTTCCCGGGTCAGATTGAGACCCATATATCCGGTCAGATCGAACTGGGGCTTCACTTCCACCGAAAAGCTGAACTGGAACGGACCGTCTTCGCTGAACTTGGAATCTTCCAAGACCGGCCGGGAGGCCAGGGCGTCGCCTATCTGCTTCAGGGCTTCCGGCAGGGCTTGATTGATGAGTTTTTCCGCCACGTCCATGTTCAACTGAGCCCCGAACAGCCTTTTCAGCATGGCCTTGGGCGCTTTTCCTGGCCGAAAGCCCTTCAGGCGGGTCTGGCGGCGCAGGGTTTCGGCGGCCGATTCCAATTCCGACCGAACCTTCTCGACGGGCACTTCCACGGATATCTTCTTCCTGGTCGCGCCGATGGTTTCAACATTGAAATTCATTGGTTACTCCATGGCCTGGTTAATGGTGCGAGAGAGGGGACTCGAACCCCTACGACCTGCGGCCGCTGGCTCCTAAGGCCAGTGCGTCTACCAGTTCCGCCACTCTCGCGGCGTTAAAAAGGTAATATTATCTTTTCAGTTTGCTAAAAGTCAAGGGGCGGACAGAGAAAAAAAAGGGACAACTGACTACAACGTTTAGAAAAACTTGGAGTGGTCCAAAAACCCCCTTTTAATATCCTCCCGCTTTCTCGATGGCCTGAAGGAGTTTGCGGGCTTCCGTCAGGTCAGGTTTCATGGTCAGGGCTTTGCCCAGGAAAAGCATGGAATTCTTGAGGTCGCCTTTTTCGAAATAGGCCCGGGCCACATTGAAGTGGAGATGCTCGTCGTCCTGGGCAAAGGACAAGGCTTTCAAATAATAATCGATGGCTTGGTCGTACAGGCCCAAGCGCCTCAGTTCAATTCCTAACTCGTTGAATACATGTTTGTTTTTTACCTCGAAGACGGCCTCGATCTTGGCCAGCTTTGCAAAGGTGGCCTTGGCCTTGTCCATTTCGCCGGTGGATAGATAGACCTTGCCCAGGCCGAAGTTGGCCCGGACGTTTTCCTCGTCCAATTTCAACGCTTTGTTATATTCGAACTCGGCGCTGTTGTATTCCTGGCGTCTGACGTGGGCCTCGGCCTGGGCAATAGCCTGATCCACCTTCTTTTCCAGCGGGCTTTTTTTCCGGGCGAAGTAATCAGGTTCATGTTTGAAACGTCTTTGAAAATCGGCCCAAGGCACTTTCTCGAATATGGGGAGGAGTTTATCGTCCATGTCCATAAGTTGGACCTGGACCAGTTCTTCATCAAGGCTCTTGGCCAGATAGCAGTTCCTGATTTCCTGTTTTCTGGCCGTGCTGCCGGTGCCGATGCTCTGGACCACGGTTTCGATGTATACGCCTTCAGGGATGACGGGCATCAGATGCTCTCCTCGAAAGATCGCTGGACCGCAATATAATAGGACCGGATCGTGGGGTCAACGGCTTATCTGAGTTCTTGATTCACCGCGAGAAATGGTGGGTTTGGGTGACTCGCCCTTACGGGGCCCGTTCGGCCGGGCCCGGTCGCTTGACCAGGAAGTAGAGACGGCCCGGTTCCTTCAGCCGGCCGGCCGAAGCCTCGGCCGCCGGTCCAGGCCCGAAGAACAAGTCCAACCGGCCCGGCCCGGTTATGGCCGCCCCCGTGTCCTGGACCAAGACAAAACGGCCGAAGTCCCGCCAACCGGAAATGGCCTCGCCGACAACAACGGGAGTCCTTCCCCTCAGCCAGGCCAAGGCGCCTTTGGGGAAAAGGCGATGATCCAAGGCCACAGACCGGTGAGGGGTCAAAGGCCGGCCGAGATTGCCCATCGGATCGCCCGCCAGCGGTTTGAAGAAGACGTACCTTTCATTATGTTCCAGGTAGGCCCGGCTCCGGGCCGGGTTGGCCTTGAGCCAGGCCTTTATGCTTTGAAGGCTGGCCTCCTCGACCGACATAACCCCGTCTTTGATCATGGGGTCGAGCGGGCTGCGGTAGACTCGGCCGTTGCTGACGTCAAAGCCCACCCTCAAGCATTCGCCGTCAGGTAATTGTACCCGCCCAGAACCCTGGACGTGGAGAAAAAACAGATCAATGGGGTCATCCACCCAGACCAATTCCAACCCGCGACCTTCCAGCACGCCCAGCCGATCTATGTCCCGTCTGGTGTAGTATGGTTCGAGACGCCCGCCCGAGGCTCGGCCCACCAGGCGCCGGCCGGACAGTTCGGCGTTGAAATACCCTAGTTCCACCTGGATCAAGTCCGGAGGCCGGCGATAGACGGGCCATTGGCATCTATCGGTTCTAACCCGGGAACCAGAAAGAAGAGGCTCATAATAGCCGGTGATTAAAACCTTGCCCTTATCGTCCCGGCCCAGGCATTGATAAAAAATGAAATCCCGGCTTAGGGCCTGGTCCAACTTCGGTCCTGGTCCCAGACAAAGGAAAAGGCGCTCGAAAACCTCCAACGAAGTCAGAAGATGAGCGGCCGAATACTCGTCCGGTCCAAATTTGAAAACAGTATCGGAAGGCAGGCCGGCATAATAGGCCCGGGAATGGTTCAAGGCCCGTTGGAGAGACTCCGCGTCCAGGTCATCACCCAGTTCGGGTCTTCGGCCCGGATCAATCCAGGTCATGACCGTCGCCGCCGGTTCTTGTCTCCCAGGACCGAGGCAGGCGTGAAGTCCGAAAAACAGCGCCAGCCCCAAAGCCAGGATGGCCAAGTCCAGGGCTGATCGAGACCACCGGTTGTTTATCCTCGGATTATGGTGCAGGGCTCCGCCTCCCATTGTTCGACCCGAATTGGCTTGTGCGGCCATCCTGTTTTTGATATCTTGCGGATGTATTGATATCATTGCGTTTAGAGACTAGAATCTATATACGCCCCCGAGAGGGGGCAGGTCAAGGATGACGGACTTGTAAAAAGTCCGTCATCAGGCCGAGGGCGATTAAGCCCCGGCCTGGGGTGAGGGTGGGACCACTTGAATTTACTTCAAGTGGCGGGAGAGGGACAGCCCTCTCCCGCCGAGTAAAAAGTCGGTTTTCGACTTTTTACGAGGTAATCAAGGTTGGGAAACAGCCTTGACCGGAGGAGATTTCTCTCGAAGGTCGTCAGAGGTGATCTTAAAATGTACATGATCAACGATGTCTCTCGCCAGGTCAACCTTTCCCAGAAGCGTATCCGGGAATACGAGAGGGAAGGTTTCATCAATCCGGAACGCCAACTCAAGACCAATAACCGGCTTTACACCGACTTCGAGATATCTCAGATCAGACGAATCAACTTCCTTATCCACGAACGGGGCTTTACCGTGGCCTGCCTGCGCCACCTGCTGGTCCTGGCCCCCTGCTGGAACATCTTCGATTGCCAGGAGAAAGCTGAATGCCCGGCCTACCAGTTCCCTCACCTGCCCTGCTGGAAAGTCAGGGAAGAGCGCGAGGCCAGGTGTCCCGGGCCTTGTGTCAAGTGTGCCATCTTCATCAGCCGGCATCATAAAAGAGAACGGGTTCTGGAAAAACAGTACTCGAACTGAAAGAGTCGAGGGGATGGTGAAGCCGCCGTACGAATTAACCGGAATCATCCTGGTCGGTGGCGACTCCAGGCGCATGGGTCGGCCCAAATCGGCATTGGATTTGGGCGGCCGGACCCTGGTGAATCGCGTGGTCGAGCGGCTGGCGCCCCTATGCCTGGAAGTGCTTCTGGTCGCCAAAAGGCCCCTGGATTTCCTCGATTCCGATCTCAGAATCGTCCGCGACCTGGAGGTAGGCCAGGGACCGCTGGGAGGTCTGTCCACCGGGCTGTTCTACGCCCGAACCGCCTGGACCCTGGTCGCGGCCTGCGATCTGCCCTTTCTCCAACCCCGGTTGCTGAACCTGCTGGCTGAAAAAGCCCTGGGCGCGCCGCCAGGGCCTAGGGCCTTTGTTCCCCGCACTACCGGTGGCTGGCACCCCCTGCTCGCCGTCTACTCCAAAGCCTGCTTGGCCCCGATCCAGGCTTGCCTGACCCGAGGTATCCGAAAGGTTGACGATCTGCGCTTCCACGGCCTTAAATGGATAGCCCTGGAGGAAGCGGAACTGAAAGCCAGTGACCCCGAGTTGGTTTCTTTTGTGAACGTCAATACACCGGAAGAACTGGCGGCGGCCCGTTTCAGGTTGGAGCACGGGTGCAACCAGGACTTCCGGCCTAATGATTCACTCTTACCGCGGTGTGGTTAAAATGCCGCTTAAGGGGTCTTGAGTGTTGCCGGCGCACCACACATTTGATCGGATGAGCTAGGCCGGGCCGTGGATAACGAATTTAATTTTAGCATGATTATAATAATATTATTGCAAATTAATGAGCACCCCTTGCTGATGGCACGCCCGTTGCTTGCACATGACGGCACCATTTGGCTTGAGGAGAAATCTGTTTATGCGGAACCTGCTCCAGCGGACATTGAACGACAGCATATCCTGCCTGGGCATCGGTCTTCACTCGGGCGATAAGATAAAAATGACTCTCCGGCCGGCGCCGGCGGGGACAGGCATAAGGTTTTACCGGACCGACTTGCCGGGTGCACCCGAGATACGGGCTTCCTTGGACAATGTCATTCACACCCGACTGGCCACCACCCTAAGCCAAAACGGCGCGGTGGTCGGCACGGTGGAGCATATTCTTTCCACATTAACCGGCCTGGGCGTGGACAACGTCCGCGTGGAACTTTCCGGGCCGGAAGTGCCCATCATGGACGGATCGGCCGCGCCCTTCGTCCACCTGCTCAAGTCCGTCGGCGTCAAACCTCAATCCGAATTCAAGAAGTTTTACGTAATCAAGCAGCCTATCACCGTGACCGAAGGCGATAAGTTTGTGACGGTTTATCCAGCCTCGGAATTCACCATAGACTATTCGATCAGCTTCGATCATCCCCTTATCAGAAACCAAGCCTTCAAGTTCACTTTCTCGGATATGGCCTTCGAGCGCGAATTGAGTCGAGCCAGGACCTTCGGCTTCCTGAAGGACGTGGAGTATTTGAAAAAGAACGGCCTGGCCCGCGGGGGGTCCCTGGCCAACGCCGTGGTCATAGACCACTATCGAATTCTGAATCAGGATGGACTGCGCTACGACGACGAATTTATCCGCCATAAAATCCTGGATTTCATCGGCGACATCTCCCTGATCGGCGCCCCAATAATAGGCATGTTCATGGCCAGCAAATCCGGCCACACTCTCAATCACAACCTGCTCACCAAGTTGAAGGCGTCCCCCTGGGCCTGGGAACAGGTCGAGTTTTCCATGCCGGCCCATCTGGAGGCCCGGCACGTGTCGTGGCCGGCCTGGGGTCTGCTGGACTCCGTGCCCCACCGGGCCGCGGCCTGACTTCCGCTTGCGCCGTCCGTCCCCCACGGCGCCATCCTCGAACGGATTCAATCCTTCTTGCTTCTTCCAGGCGAACCCCCTTGCTTTTTCGAGTCTTTTTCTCTAACTTTAAGCGTTGTAATCAATTAAGGACCAGGAGTCCTTAGCCCTTGATCCTGACACGGGGCGACGGCCAGAACAGACCCATGAGCGTCGAGGTTCACAAAGCGGCGGACGACCCTAAGCGCAAGGCTTTCCTCCTCCGGAAGAAGAAACGTCTGGAAAGAATCATGATCGGTCTGGCCATCCT
This sequence comes from Thermodesulfobacteriota bacterium, assembly GCA_040755515.1. GTDB lineage: Bacteria > Desulfobacterota > Desulfarculia > Adiutricales > JAGVGV01 > JBFMAW01. Next base: position 55,911 of record JBFMAW010000019.1, read on the forward strand.
GGTCATCATCGGCCTGACCATCATCCAGACCCACGTCGTCCGCCTGGGCGCCGGGGTGCCGATGTCCTACGGCATCCTGATTTTCGTTCTGATCAACGTCAACATAATCTTATTATTCTTCCTGCTGGTCTTGGTCCTCAGAAACCTGTACAAGATATTCTTCGAAGAGGGACAGATCAGCGGCGCCCAGCTCAGAACCAAACTGATCGTGGCCTTTGTGAGCTTGTCCCTCGTGCCCACCGGCCTGCTTTTTTACGCCGCCTATCACTTCATCTCTACCGGTCATGATTATTGGTTTGACGAGAACGTGGAGCGGTCGCTGGTGGGTTCTCTTGAGTTGGCCCGGCAGGCGGCTGAATCCAGCGTGGGCCTGACCATTGACCTGGGAGAAATGGTTAAATCCGAAATGGTCAGAGCCAGGCTGTTCCCGCTGGAAAATCGGGAACTGGTGGAGAAATTCGCCCAAGCTAAACGCCGGGCCTATCACCTGTCGCTGCTGGAAGCCTATACCCCGGACTTGAAATTGATCGCCGGCGATTGCACTCAGGAGTTAAAGGATTCGCTGCCGCCACCCCTGCCGGCCGAGGTCTTCAACCAGGCTTCCGGCCAGGCCGGGGTTCAAAGCCGGGTTGATCAGATCGGAGGCTCTGACCTGATCCGGGCCGCCTGGCCGATTTATTCGGAGACAAAGGTTTTGCTGGGCTTTCTGGTGGCCGGCCGCGAGACCGCGGCCTCCTTGCAGGCGCAAATACAAGAGGTGGCCAAGGGACTCGAGGCCTATCGGGCGCTGAAGAGGCTGCACGATCCCATCCGGGTCAGCCACAACATAGCCTTGACCATCGTGGCCCTCTTGAGCGTCTTCATCTCGACCTGGATCGGTTTTCATCTGGCCAAAGGGATCACCGGGCCGATCATGGAACTGGCCGAAGCCACCGAAAAGATCGCTCACGGTGACTACGACTTCTCCATACAGGTTCAGGCCGGAGCGGGCGAGATCGGCACGCTGGTGGATTCCTTCAATCGCATGACCCGGGACCTCAAGGCCGGCAAGGCTCAACTGACGGCCAAGAACCTGGAACTGGAAGGCAGCCACGCCGAATCCGAGCAACGGCGGCGGTACATGGAGATTGTCCTGCGAAACGTCACCGCGGGAGTCATTTCCATAGACGCCTACGGTTTGATCGCCACCATTAACGACTCGGCGGCCGAGATACTGCGCCTGCCGCCGGATCAGGTTAACGGGCGCCCGCTCAAGGAAGTGGTGCCGGTCGAACTCAGCGCCGCCATCAATGAACTGTTCTGGGCGGCCGAATCTTCGCCCAAAGGCTCGGCGGAAAAACAGGCCAAGGTAATGATCGCCGGCCAGGCCCTGACCCTGCGGATTCATTTGACCCAGCTCAAGGACGACAGCGGACTGGAGATGGGCTTGGTCATAGTCTTCGACGACCTGACTGAACTGGAAAAGGCCCAGCGCGTTTCCGCCTGGCGGGAAGTGGCCCGGCGCATCGCCCATGAGATAAAAAATCCGCTCACCCCCATCCAGCTCGCCACCCAGCGCCTCCGGCGGCGTTACGCCGAACACTTGAACGACGACGGGCAGCTCTTCGAGGAATGCACCCTGATGATCATCCGCCAGGTGGATGAACTAAAGCGGTTGGTCAATGAATTCTCCAATTTCGCCCGTATGCCCGTGGCCAATCCCACCCCCAATCGCCTGGACGGCCTGGTCAACGAAACCCTGGTGCTATACACCGAAAACCATAAGGACGTCGAGTTCGTCCTGGAAAGCGATCCGGACCTGCCGGTCTTCAACCTGGACCGCGAACAGATAAAGCGGGCCCTGATCAACCTGCTGGATAACGCCGTGGCCGCGGTGGAGAACAAAGGCCGGATCGAAATCACCCTGGTCCATGACCGGCTCTTCCGGCTGGCCCGTCTGGAAATCGCGGACGACGGGATGGGCATCAGCCCGGAAGATAAAAGACGCCTCTTTGAACCCTATTTTTCCACAAAGAAATCAGGCACCGGGCTGGGCCTGACCATTGTCCGGACCATCGTGGCCGACCACGGCGGATACGTGAGGGTTCAGGACAATCAGCCTCGCGGCGCCCGCTTCATCATCGAGATCCCGATAAGGAAATGATCGGGACGGAGGTCTATGCCAAAAACCATACTGATCGTGGACGATGAAGACGATATCCGGGCCTCCCTGGCCGGTATACTGAGGGATGAAGGCTTCGAGGTGCGCGAGGCCGCCAACGGCCAGAAGACCTTGGAAGCCGTGGATGAGGCCGTGCCGGACCTGGTTCTCCTGGACGTCTGGATGGACGGGTACGAACAAGGCCTGGAGATACTGGTGCGCCTGAAGGAAGAACACGCCTATCTGCCCGTGGTGGTCATCTCGGGGCACGGCAATATCGAGACCGCGGTCAAAGCCACCAAGATGGGCGCCTTCGATTACCTGGAGAAGCCGCTCTCCTACGACAAGATACTCCTGACCGTCAATCACGCCTTGGATTACCAGCGCCTGACCGAAGAGAACATCTTCCTCAAGAACAAGACGGCCAAGCGCTTTTCCCTGACCGGCAACAGCCCGGCCATTCAACTCTTGAAAAAACAGATCGAACTGGTGGCGCCCACCAACGCCTGGGTGCTCATCACCGGCGAAAACGGGACGGGCAAGGAACTGGTGGCCCACACCATCCACCGGATGAGCAAAAGGGCCGACCGGCCATTGGTGGAAGTCAACTGCGCCGCCATCCCGGAAGAGTTGATCGAAAGCGAGTTGTTCGGTTACGAAAAAGGCGCCTTTACCGGCGCCAGCTATCGTAAACGGGGCCGCTTCGACCTGGCCCACAATTCGACGCTGTTCCTGGATGAGATCGGTGACATGAGCCTCAAGACCCAGGCCAAGATTCTGAGGATACTACAGGAGCAGAAATTCGAACGGGTGGGCGGGACCAGGACCATCAGCGTCGAAGTCCGGGTCATCGCCGCCACCAACAAGAACCTGGCGGCCGAAATCGAAAAAGGCACCTTCCGGCAGGACCTCTATTACCGGCTCAACGTGATCCCCCTCAACGTTCCGCCGTTGCGGGAACGCCGGGAAGACATTCCACTCCTGGTCAAGGACTTCCTGGAGGAATTCTCCAAGGAAAACAAAACGGAAATCAAAACCATGTCCGAGCAGGCCCTGGTCGAGCTGATGGCCCTGGGCTGGCCGGGCAACGTCCGCGAACTCAAAAACATGGTCGAGCGACTGGTCATCCTGACTTCCGGGCCGGTCATCGAAACCATGGAGCCGATACTCAAGCCCCCGGCTCAGGCTCCGGGGCCGGCCCTCCCCCTAGGTCAGTTCATGGGGAAAACCTTCAAGGAAGCCAGGGCCGATTTCGAGCGGGAATATATAAGGGCCAGACTGACCGAACACGGCGGAAACGTCACCCAGACCGCCGAGGCCATCGAGATGGATCGCACCAGTTTGCACAAGAAGATGAAAGCCTTGGGATTCAACGGCATCAAGGACCTGGGGGTCTGAAAAGGCGCCGGCCCGATTCCCGGCCGCCGGGCCGGAGGTCCGCCTGTCCGACCGACTATGGCCCGAACAACTCGACGGCGATTATCTCCGCCACGAACATTGATCCCGCCTTATTGAAATGCATCGCGTCATACAGAAACCGTTTGTCCGCGGGCACCAAGCGGGCCAGGTCAATGACCTGAAGGCCGCTTTCTCGGCCGACCCGGCGGATGGTTTCGTTGAAGACTTCAAACAGTTTCAGATAGGTCCCATATTCGATATCCAGGTCCCGTTCAATCTTTTGCCGGGCGCGTTCGATCACCCCTTCCGGTTTGGGCGTCAGTCGAGTGGGCATGGTCATCAGGACCGGCCTTATACCCCACGTTCGGGCGCAGTTGACGAAAGCCAGAAGGTTATTTTCGAACATGGCCGGCAGCCGGCTTCGGTCAACCACCGGTTTTTTTCTCGGCCCACGTCCGAATTCCTCGGGCGCTATGACTTTGTCAACGTCGTAAATGGTCCGCAGCCTTTCATGGAGGTTGGGCACAAAGTAATCCAAGACCGCCTGGTAAAGATGGAAAAAGCTTCGGTCCTTCTCCACGACCAGGGGCGACCGGGAAAAGCTCTCGTTCCAGTAGCCGCCTTCGTAGAGCAGCGTATTCAAGTCGTTGACGTTGTGCATCAAAAGGACGATATCGGGCTGGAGAGGAAGAACCTTGTTGATCAGGTTATCCAGGGAATGGAGGCTGTTGCTGGCGCTGACCCCGCCGTTGTATGAATTCACCTTCCAGCACCATTTCTTCTCCAGGATTCGGCCCACCAGGTAAGGGAACCGGGACTCCTCATCAACGAAGAGGCATTCGGTGGTGGAGCCGCCCAGAAAAACCAGGGTCAAATCAGGCCGTTCGTGGATAGCCGAGGGCATGATGAAGCCCTGGCCGTCTATCCTGAGGCTATAAGACTTTTGAATCAGCGTATCCGCGTCCAGCAGGTACTCGTCGTCCACGAAGATGCTGTTGCGGAAATATGGCCGGTGCTCTCTCAACCGGATGTATCTTTTAAGGCCCGGGTTCGAGTCCAGGGGGGTGCAGAGTTTTTCCGCCAGATAGACCAGGACGATAAGACCGATGGTTATGACCAGGAACAATGTTGTTCCCGGCCGCCGTTCGAACGGGTTCAAGGTCATGGTCCGGATTCATCCAAAGATGAAGGCCTATTCTTGACGGACTTGCAAAAAGTCCGTTATCAGTCCCGCTTCCAGCGGGACTGGGGTGAGGGTGGAACCACTTGAATTTACTTCAAGTGGCGGGAGAGGGACAACCCTCTCCCGCCGAGTAAAAAGTCGGTTTTCGACTTTTTACGAGGTTATCGTTTTTCAGGGAAGACGGGATTCATCTCCCGACTCTCAAGCCAGTCCCTTCCGGGCCAGCAGCATCTCCATGAAGGCGTCGGCCCTGGTCTGAAACTGGGCCACGGAGAAGTTCCGATCATCCATATGGTCGGCGTCAATCACCACCGAGGGTACACCCAACTCGGACTCCAGGGCCTTCTTGATGTCCATCTGTCCCAGGGTGATGGGCAGGCAGGATTTGTTGCGGTGAAAGATCGCGCCGTCAATGGCGTATTCACGGCAGGCCTTGAGGACCATCTCCCGGCGCTGGTCAATGGACACGCAGGAAACCAGGGGGTAAGACATCAAGGATTTGCGGGCCAGCGACTCGATGGGCCGGTTGGAATCAAGACGTAACGACCAGGCCGCGGAATAGGTTTCCGCCACCACTACGCCGTTCATCTTTTCAAAGTAGTTGAACAGGCCCAGGTTGTACCACAGGGGGATGTTGTCCCAGAAGAGTCTGATCTTTTCCTCTTCAACGACCCCCTGCCCCTTCTCGGCTTTTTCCCTGACCTCCTCGAGCACCGTCTTCAGGAATTCCACGGCCGTACTAGTGCCCTGGCGGGTGACCATGACGAACATGATGCCGATTTCGGCCGCGGAAAAAGGCGTGGGGACGTACCGCCGGAAGGACATGATCTCGTCCCAGAGGGCACAGGCCTGGTCCGATAATTCGACCACCTCGCTCAGCCGGCCATAATCGAGTTTCCGGCCGGTGGCCTCGGTCAGGAAATCGATCAACCTGAATAGTTCGCTGACGGCGTAGTCCAGGTGATAAGGCCGTAAGTCTTGGACCGCCACCTGGGGCAGATCGCCGCGGTAGACCTTGGCTCTCGGGAAACGCCTTTCCAGAGCCTGAAAAATTTTCATCACCGGGATGCAGCCACCGCCGGCGGATAGGATCAAATCCGGCTCGGGCAGACCGCCCAGAGGCGTCCCGGCCTCGTTCATGGGGCCATGCACATAGCCGATGATGTTGCGCAGGTAGCCGCACAGGTCGCGGGAGTATCCCAGACGCTCGGAGATATCAAAATTAGCCGGCGCCAGCCCGAAAGCGGCGCAGACCGGCGACCAGTTCTCGGGAAAGACCGGCATCAGGTCCAAGGCGTAAAAGACCTCGATGGCCCCGTTCATGGGCGGCATCCAGCCCACGGGGACGCCCCGGGCCTTGGCCTCATGGCAGTCCTGATAGTATTGGGCCACTACCCGGCTTAATTCCTTGGCCGCCTTAAGCCTCTTTTTCGACTTCCCGATCTTCTCCATTTTCACGCCTCAGTTCAAAGAAGCTTTCCAGGCGGGTTCTCCACTGGCCTTCCGCCGAACCGGTTTCCTCGACCTCCAGCAAAAGACCGGGCCAGCCCGCGGCCCGCAGTTCCGCCTGAATCACCGGATGATCGCCGAGATGGGGCGCGCAGAATTTCTGCAGGACAAAAATCACGGCCCGGACCCCGGACCTGGCAGCCAGGTCCTTGAGTTGACCGGCCCGCTCGGCGGTAGTGGACCTGGCCGGACAGGGAAACCGGTTCATATACCTGTCTATCAGCCTGGCCCAGGAGTCATGTCCCCGGCCGTCCGGCGGCATAAGGTTCCGCTGGCCCGTGCATAGGTCATCCGCGGCCACCCGGCCGCCGCATTCCTCGATGAGGTCCAGCAAGCCGGGCTGCTCGATCACGCTGCCGGAAACCAGAACCGGCAGGCCGCGGGCCGCTCCGGGCTTCTCTTTATTCAGAGATACAGTCAGTTCTTCCAGCCAGACCAGATACTCCACCGGCGGTGAAATCGAAAAAGCCAGGTTGACCAGAAGCCATTCCCCGGCGGAAAGAGGCAGGGTCCCGCGGGTCTTGGATTTATAAAGAGCGAGCAGTCGGCGTCTGATCCGCGCATACAGGTCCAGCGACTCCCTCAAGCCTGCCTCGGCCGGAAATCCGCCCAGTTCCTTGAGTTTGGAAGCCAGTTCCTCCAAGGCCGCGCGGAGATAAGAGCGGGCTTTGGAATTATTGTTGTAAGGCAGCGGTAGGAGGTGGAAGCACTGGCCGCCCACGTTATCACGCCAGATGTTGACCACCCCACACGAGGCTTCGCAGGTGTAGCCTTGGATTATACCGGATAAAAAGTCGTACCCTCCGTTCAAGCCTTTATTCAGGGCGCGGCGTAAAAATGGACAGACAAAGCTGGGCAGGCAGGCGTCGGCCAGAGCGACGGGGGCGTCGTCGCCCCAAATCCTGAACGGCAGGAAACCGGCCGCATGGATCAATTCCACCGGAGTATAGGTGCAAAAGTAGCCTAAAATGGGCCGTCCGTCCGAAGTCAATTTCCGGCCTCGGTCGTAACGTTCGGCCCAGGCGTCCAGAAAGGGTTGCAGGGCTGCGCTCGGCATGGTCTTTCCTCATGGCCCCCCGGCGGTCAGGCACGGCGTCCTGGCTGGCGGATCAGGAAGGGAGGACTCCCCGCTCCTCGAGACAGTCCCGGCAAAGCCCATCCAGACGGATTTGGATTTTTTCAATAGACCCGGGGAAATCCCGTCTCAGCGGTTCGACGTCAAACCCCAAAATCTGGGGGTTCAAGCATTCCATCTGTCCGCAGCGGGTGCAATAAAAATGGGGGTGAGGTTGATGAAGGTCGTTGGGGGCCAGACCGTAACGAAAGGAGCGGTCACCGGCGCTGATTCGGTCCAGCAGTCTTTTCTCGACCAGGAGTTCGAGGATGCGGTAGACGGTGACGCGGTTGATATCTCGAAGACGGCGCAACGCCTTCAGCACTTCCCGGGCGGTCAAGGGCCGGGCGCTGCCGCCCACTATCTTCAATATGGTCAAGCGATTGGGAGTTGATTCCAGCCCGCCCTTGGAAAGAAGCTCAACGTAATCGCATTCCTGGCACATCACCTCATCCTTTCCCGGCCCTACTTTAATACCGGGCCTTCGTCCGGTCAAGCCTGAAAGGTCTCGGCAATCGTCGCCGTTTTTTTCGGATTGCATAGCCAAAAAGATTGTATTAGCATTCATTTTCTTGAGCAAGGTGCCAGCGGCGCTTCCGCTTTCTCGATCGTCGTCCGGCTACGCGGCGGCGCGCTATACCTGGTGAGCTACCGGCCGGACCGGCTTTTCTTAGGACGCAAGCGCTTCCGTCCGACGGTCCGCTTCCGTAGAGAAGCAAGGCGAGATGAGGCGCATTAATATTTCCCCGGAAAGGAACCGGCCATGAGATTCGAGAACGTGTCCATTCTTGGTGTGACCCACGTGGACGCTCCCCACCGCGTCACTTCCCAATACCTCGAAGATCAGTTGGCTCCGGCCAAGGACAGGCTGGGTCTGAAGACGAACGTCCTCGAAACCCTGACCGGGATCGTGGCCCGGCGTTTCTGGGACCCGGACGTGGCCTTCAGCACCATGGCCACCATGGCCGCGGAGAAGGTGCTGGAGCAGACCGGCCTGGACCGCCGCCGGATAGGCATTCTGCTCAGCACTTCGGTCTGCAAGGATTATATCGAACCTTCCATGGCCTCGCTGATCCACGGTAACCTGAAGCTTCCGCCCGAGTGCATGAACATGGACATCGGCAACGCTTGCCTGGGTTTCCTCAACGGCATGGACGTGATAGGCAACATGATCGAACGGGGCCAGGTGGACTACGGCCTCATCGCCAACGGCGAAGGCAGCCGCTACGCGGTGGAATGCACCCTCAAGCGGATGCTGGCGCCCGAAGCCGACATAAAGACCCTGTTCGATAACTTCGCCACCTTGACTCTAGGCTCCGGCGCGGCGGCCATGATCCTGGCCCGTTCCGACCTGGCCCCGGAAGGCCACCGGGTCGTCGCCGACGTAACCCTGGCCGCCACACAGCACAACCGACTCTGTGTTGGCCAGCCGGACTGCATGACCACCGACGCCAGCGGCCTGCTGAAGGCGGGTCTGAAGCTGGCCGTGGAAACTTGGGAGAAGGCCACTCGGGAGTTAGGCTGGCGGGATGAAGATATAGACCATTATATGGTCCATCAGATCGGCTCGATGCACGTGACCAAATTCTGCCAAGCCATCGGCATCGAGGAAAAGAAACTATACAAGATTTTCCCCGAGTTCGGAAATACCGGTCCGGCCTCGATACCCATGGCCCTGTGCAAGGCCCTCGAAGCCGGCCTGGTCAAGAAAGGGCAACGTCTGGGCCTGCTGGGCATCGGCAGCGGGTTGAACTGCACCATGATGGAAGTCATCTGGTGACGCCCTCTGACGTTCCGCCGCCATGAAGGCCCTCGTCACCGGCGGAGGAGGTTTCCTCGGCCGGGCCATAATCGCCAGGCTCCTCGAACGGCAAACCGAGGTGGCCAGCCTGGCCAGAAGCCATTATCCGGACCTCGAGCGCCCGGGCGTGATGGTCCGCCGCGGTGACGTGGCCGACCCCGAGGCCGTGGCCGCGGCCGCCGAAGGCTGCGACGTGGTCTTTCACACCGCGGCCAAGGCCGGCGCCTGGGGTCCGTATCAGGAATATTTCCGGACCAACGTTCTGGGCACCCGCAACGTCATCGAGGCCTGTCGGCGGCAGGGTGTTACCCGCCTCATTTACACCAGTTCGCCCAGCGTGGTGCACGACGGCGGCGATCTGAAGGGAGTGGACGAATCTCGACCCTACCCGCCTAAGTTCCAGGCCCATTATCCCGCCACCAAGGCCGAAGCGGAAAGGCTGGTCCTTTCGGCCAACGGCGACTCGCTGGCCACCGTGGCCCTGCGACCGCACCTGATCTGGGGTCCGGGCGACAACCACCTGATACCCAGGATCATCGCCCGGGCCAAGGCCGGCCGTTTGGTCAAAATCAAGGGCGGACCGTACCTGGTGGACAGCGTGTACATCGATAATGCCGCCGACGCCCATTTACTGGCCGCCGAGCGGCTGTCGCCCCGGTCGCCCATCGCCGGCCGGGCCTATTTCATCTCCCAGGGCGAGCCCCTGGGCGTGGACCGGCTGGTAGACCTGATCCTGTCCGCCGCCGGCCTGCCCCCGGTCAACCGCGGCCTCTCACCCGGAACAGCCTACGCGGTGGGGTGGCTTTTCGAGATGCTGTATACCCTTCTGCCCCTCTCGGGCGAGCCGCCCCTGACCCGCTTTGTGGCCAACCAACTGGCCACGTCCCATTGGTTTGATCTGACGGCGGCCAGGCGGGACCTGGGTTATTCACCCACGGTTTCCATCGCCGAAGGAATCGAGCGATTGAAACTCCATCTGTCCGGCCGATAACGCGGCCCGATCCTGTCGAAATTCCATCAGGACGCACGGTCCCGCGCCGCACGGGACGCCCCTACAACGGAACCGGCCCCGCTAGTATAGAAGCCTCGAGGTGTTTTTTACGGTCAGGGGGTCCAGGCGGGTTAACGGTCCTGGCCCGACAGTATCTCCCTGGCCCGGGTCAGGACCAACTCGGGTTTGATGTCTTTGAGGCAGCGGTTGTCCCGGCAGGGGGATTGTTTCTGGTTGTGGGGAGAAACGCAAGGAGAACAGGCCAACCGCAGGTAGATCGGTTCGACCTTGAGTCCCAGCGGACCAAAAAGATCAGGGGTTTCCGGGCCGAAGAGGACCAAGACCGGTATTTCGGTCAAAGCGGCGAAGTGGGCCGGTCCAGAGTCATTGGTCACCAGAAGCCGCCCCAGATGGTAAAGTTCGAGCAGTTGGGCCAGGGTCGTGCGACCGGCCATGTTCAACACCCGCTCCGAGCCCAAGGCCTGCCGCAGGTTCTCGGTTTTGGCCCTTTCGTCCGGCGCGCCGGTGAGCACCACCAGGATGTCCGGGTCTTCAAGAAGTCCCAGGGCCAGTTGCTGAAAATGAGCATCCGGCCAACGCCGGGCCGCCACCATGTCGCTGGCGTTGGGATTCAATAGCACCAAGCGGTGCTTGTCCTCCAAGCCGGGGTAGAGTTCCTTCAGGCTTTTCTTGACCTGACCGCGGAGTTCCTCCAGGCTGGGCAAGCGAGGCAGTTCCAGACTGATATCATCCAGGTTTTTCTTGACCAGGGGCTCCGGCCCGGGGTCTTCCGCCAGGGCTTCCACCAGCGCGACATAGGCCTGGGCCGCATGCCGGTGAGGGTTGTAAACAACCTTATGGGTGAACAGATCGCCCAGGTAGTTGCCCTCTTCGTGGAAACGATGAAAGCCTACCCTTCTCCCGGCGCCGGATAGATAGGCCAGAATGGTGCTGAAGCGGGCGTAGACTTCCAGGTTGACCGCGGCATCGAGGCGGAGGCGGCGTAAATGCAGGACCGCCTTCAGTGTGTCCAGAAAAAAGAGGCCGATTCGGTCGGTCCGGATGATGATTAGGCGCTCGGGATCAATGGCGCCCATGAGGCGGATTATCTCCGGACCGCGGGAAAAGGTCAGGAAATAAAGCTCGGCCTCGGGGTAGTTACTGGCGGCGCGGCGTAAAGCCGGATATGCCACCACGAACGCGCCCACTTCGGCCAGTTCGATGAAAAGAATCTTCTTGATCCGCCCTTCCGGACGACCGGTCAGGCCCAACATATTCTTCAGCCGTCGCCACAGGGTGAAGAGGAAGCAAAGGGGCGCGCCCACCCAGCGGTCTATCCAGCGCATGACGTCGGGATGCATCTTCCGTCCGGCCTCTTGGCCATACCGGCCCAAGCCTCAAATCTTGAGCGGCGTACATACCATGAGCCACCAGTTAGGGCAAGGGCAAGAAAAGAGGCCTCGGCTCCAAGAGAAACCGTTTGACCGCCTGAGTCCGGGCTTGGACTTGCCCATCCCTCGGTCGAGACGGCGGAAAACCCGACGTCCCGAAGGCAAACCGCGCCCTGGGCGATGATTACTTACAGGCTACGTGGCAGACGCCGGTGGGGGTGGCCACGGCATGGGGGAAATGTTTTTTCTTGAACCAAAAGGCTACGTTGACCAGGCTGATCAGGACCGGGACTTCCACCAGCGGCCCGATGACGGCGGCGAAGGCCTGTCCGGAATCAATTCCGAACACGGCCACGGCCACGGCGATGGCCAGTTCGAAGTTGTTGGACGCCGCCGTGAAACTCAAGGTGGCGGACTGCTCGTAGGTGGCGCCGGCTTTCAGGGACAGGAAGAAAGAAACCAGGAACATGACCAGGAAATATACGACCAATGGAATGGCCACTCTGATCACGTCCAGGGGAAGCTGGACAATGTACTGTCCTTTCAGGGAGAACATGACCAGGATGGTGAACAGCAGGGCGATCAGGGTAATGGGGCTGATCTTGGGGATGAACTTCCTTTCGTACCAATCCCGGCCTTTGGTCTTCAAGCCGACCACCCGGGAAACGATGCCGGCGATGAAGGGGAGGCCCAGATAAATAAAGACGCTCTTGGCGATCTGGCCGATGGTTATGTTGACCGTCACGCCCCGCAAGCCCAGGAAACCGGGCAGGACGGTGATGAAGATATAGGCGTAGATGGAAAAAAACAGGACCTGGAAGATCGAATTGAAGGCCACCAGTCCGGCGCAGTACTCGGTGTCGCCGGCCGCCAGTTCGTTCCAGACGATGACCATGGCGATGCACCGGGCCAGGCCGATGAGGATCAGGCCGACCATGTATTCGTGGTGGCCGGAAAGGAAGGTAATGGCCAGAAGGAACATCAGGATGGGGCCGATGACCCAGTTCTGGACCAGGGACAAGGCCAAAACCTTATAGTTACGGAAGACCTGGCCCAACTGTTCATACTTCACCTTGGCCAGGGGCGGGTACATCATCAGGATCAGGCCGATGGCGATGGGGATGTTGGTGGTGTCCACCTGGAAGTAGTTGATGACCTGGCGCAGGCCGGGGAAAAGATATCCCCCCATGACCCCGACGAACATGGCCAGGAAAATCCACAGGGTCAGGAAACGGTCCAGAAAAGATAAGCGTCTGATCTGGGTGGCGGACATTTTCTCTCCCGGTTACGACTTCGATTTTCTCGACGGACCCGATCTTGCGACAACCTTCCGGCCGGTCTTCCCGGTGGTCCGGGCCGGCCGGCATTGCTCCTGATCGTGTTTCCGGCGCAGCTTTTTAAGCCTGGCCGCGTCTTCGCGGATGACTTTTTCCCTGGCCACCGACTTCAGCAGCCAGCCGACGATGGTTACGATCTCTTCCGGAACTTCTTCATCCGGCAGGCGGTAGTAGTTCCAGCGGCCTTGTTTGCGGGCTTTCACCAGACCGGCCTGACGCAGGACCCACATGTGCTTGGAGACGGTGGAGGGGGCCAGGTCCAGTAGTTCGATTATCTGGCAGACGCAGAGTTCGCCGTCCCGCAGAGCCGTCAGGGCCCGCACGCGGTTTTCGTCGGCCAGGGCTCGGGTTATGGCCAGAATACGATCCAATTACACCTCCGATGTTTCGCCATATAACGAAATATATCCTCCGCGGTCCGGCGTCAAGTCTTTTGTCGATCGGCCGGGGGAAAAATGTACCGCCCCCAGCCCGGGCCGGGAGGTGTACGGGAAATAATTGCCTGGATCAGGCAAGTTTTTCTGGGCGTAATCCCAATATGGGCCGCAATATTGTGACAATGTATCTATTTTTACATTTAAACGGAAATAAAAACCAGGCCGGAAGAGTGATATCCTCTTCTCGAATTGAAAAATGATCTTTAGCGGCGAGTGAACCAGGGTTCGGACCCTCTGGACCAAAACCATGATTAACTCTGAGATATTATAGAATTTTACTGGAGAAGGCCCGGCCAGTTCTGTAGCTTTGGGCGAGCGAAGGCCTGAAAATGCAGCAAAGGCGGCATTTTTTTTGCATGAGCTGGGGTAGTAGTGTTTTTCGTTAACCAACAAAACTATAACGAAAACGAGCGCGAATGTTCCCTCCTAACTGACTCATCTTTGATAAGGAAAGGCGGTGTGATGATGTGGTGATAACCGACCACGGGACTAAACAGTGAAAGCCAAACACGCGACTTGGCGGTCCCCGTGTCTGGCTCTCGGTGTGAGCGGCCTTGCGACGCACTCGACACTATTTTTATGATACCTTTTTTTCCTTGTGTTGTCAAGGCCCTCCCGAATAGTCCCCGAACAAATCCCAGAGAGGATGAATTTCTGACCGGATAACCGCGTGGAGTTTCGCTTTCCCGGCCGAAACCCGTGGGCGGCGGTGGAGAACCGCTCTGAAATCCCACGGGACCGCCCTCGCTCGCGGCCGCGGAACGATGATTACCTCGCCGGCGGTGCGCCCGGTCCCTCAGGCAGAATGACACCCTGATCATCCTCTCCGGTCCGGAACGCCTGGAATGGTGTCCGGACCAGTCCGGTTAATCATTTCATGGAGTCCCGCTCAGGGGATTTCCATGAGACGGGGACGGGTCCGCCCTAAAGGCGCCTTGTCCCGTTCAACGGTCACTTCGGCCCTTGGCCGAAAGAACATCATCAAGGGAGAAAGAAAATGACTTCCATCTCCTCGATCACCGAAGCGAGGTCAACGACCACCGCGGCCTCGAGCAGCGACGCCGGTTCCCTGAACTCCATCGACTTCCTGCAACTGTTTCTGGTTCAGCTCCAGAACCAGGACCCGTTCGAGCCCATGACCACGGAGACGATGAACTCGCAGCTCTGCGGGTTGAGCCAGCTTGAAGAACAGCAAGAAACCAATACCTATCTGGCCGAACTGATCCAGTACCAGCAGTCTATATGCAATTCCCAAGCCGTTCAATTGATCGGCCAAACAATAGTCGCCGAAGGAAACGATCTGGAAAAAAACGGCGAACGGATCAGCGACCTGGTGATCGATTGCGCCAGCGCCTGTTCCTCCGCCACCATCACCATCCACGACGAAAATGGAGCCCTGATCAAGACCATCCCGGACGTGGACCTGGCCGCCGGATGGAACACGATTCAATGGGATGGGACCAATGACCAGGGCGAGACGGTCGAAGACGGCGTCTATACCTATCTCGTATCCGCCACAGGAACCGATGGTTCCAGCCTCGAATCCACCCAGTACGCCTCTTACTACGTAGGCGCGGCGATGAACAAGGACGGCGAGGCCTGTCTATTGACGTCCGGGGGGAAGGAGATTCCCTACGACCAGGTGATCCAGGTGATGGAATCATGAACCATCGTTTTTCACGAACATATTCACCCCCGGGAGGAATGCATAATGATTAATTCGCTCTACATCAGCGTTACGGGAATGTTGGCCTTCTCCGAGCAGATAGGCGTCACCAGCAACAATATCTCCAATATGGAAACCACGGGCTTCAAATCCAGCACGGTCTCCTTCGCCGACATGCTCGCCCAATCCATCGACCGTTCCTCGGGTAATAACGCCGGCAGCGGTGTTCAGGTCCAATCGGTCACCGAAAACTGGACCCAAGGGGACATCACCGGTGGTTACAGTTCCACCACCCTGGCCATCAACGGCTGGGGCATGTTCGCTGTCAAGGACCCGGCAACCGGCCAGACCTGGTACACCCGTGACGGTTCCTTCGAATTCGACAACACCGGCCGACTGGTTTATGACGAAGACCTTATCGTGCAGGGTTATCCGCTGGATGAAAACGGCAACTCGGGGGCACTGACCAATATTCAAGTTTCTTATGAAAACGCCCCGCCCAGCGCGACCACCACGTTATCCACCACGGTAAACCTGGATTCCGGCGCGGAAACCGGCGACACTTTCCAGAGCACCATAGATGTCTACGATTCCCTCGGCAACGCCATTCCGGTGACCATCACTTATACCAAGTCCGCCACCGCCAACGAATGGACCTGGACCGCGGAAATTTCCAGCCAGTACGGATCCATTACCAGCGGCGCTTCCGGGACCCTGACCTTCGATGCGAACGGAAGCCTCACCTCGGGCGCCGACCCTGTTTTCGGCCTGACCATGACCAATGGCTCGGCCGACCAATCCATCACCTGGGACTTGTACGACGACGGCGGCGACTCCAATGGTCTCCTGACCCAGTACGCCGGCGATTCGGCCATGACCGACCATGACCAGGACGGCTATGCCGCCGGCGAGCTGCTTTCGGTTAAAATCAACGAGGCGGGACAGGTCGAATGCACCTATTCCAACGGCGTCACCCGCACCCCCTTCCAGATCGCCCTGGCCGAATTCTCCAATTACAACGGACTGGAGAAGTCGGACGGCAATCTATACTCCGCCACCGTCAAATCAGGGCAGGCCATCCTGGGTCGGCCCGGGGTTGGTTCGATGGGGGATATCTGTTCCGAAAGCAGGGAGGTATCCAACGTTGACCTTTCCAGCGAAATGGCCCAACTGATCACCGCCCAGACCGCGTACCAGGCCTGTTCCAGGGCCTTTTCCGTGACCAATGAAATCCTCCAGGTTCTGGTCAACATGAAATAGGGTCTTAATCCGACGGGTTTCCATCCCCGGCCGGCGCGGCCGGAGGAAAAAGGAGAAAAGCGCCATGTCTACCATGTCCTCCATTATTAATACATCGTTGAGCGGGATGATGACTTATCAAACCGCGATCGCCATCACCGGCGAAAACATAGCCAATGCCGAAACCACTGGATACACGAGGCAAGTGGTGCTCCTCGGGACGAACAGCCGGTCGAGTCCGATGGGCTCCCAGACCTCGTCCGGCGTCCAGGTGTTGGACGTCCGTCGGGCCTACGATCAGTTCTGTCAGGCCAAAGTGGTGGCTTCGGCCTGGAACCTGGGAAAACTCGAAGCGGAAAAAAAATACCTGGCCTACGTGGAAGCAGCCTTCGACGAATCCGAGGGGAGTGGGCTGAACGAGGCCCTGTCCGATTTCTGGAACAGTTGGCAGGACTTGGTCAACAATCCGTCCGGTTATACCGAACGCTCGACCATTGTGTCCCGCGCGGCCGCCCTGGCCGATAACTTCAACCAAATCGCCGCTGAACTTTCCAGGATTCAGCGCGAAACCTCGAGCGAGATCGCCGCCGGGGTAGACGAAATAAACACCCTCATCTCGGAAATCGCCGGACTCAACAGCCAGATGATAAAAGCCGAGGCAATCGGAGGCAACACCAACACCTTGATGGACTCCCTGGATACCCTGACCACTCAACTGGCCTCCTTGATTGACCTCAACACCTACCAGAACGATGACGGCCAGGTCTGTATTCAACTGGCCGACGGCACGCCCCTGGTGGACGGAAGCAGTTCCTGGTCAATGAGCGCCGAGACTGACCCAGCCACCGGCCTGATGGAAATATACTGGAACGACGGAAACGGCGGCACCATCTCCGTGACCGAGGCCATAACCGGCGGCGCCTTGGGCGGCTGTCTCGAGGTTAGGGACGAGATCATCCCCGGATACCTGAGCGACCTCGATGAGATGGCCGCCACCCTGATGGAGGAGATCAACAGCCTCCTATTGGACGGGTTCGACCTGAACGGCCAGCC
Source organism: Thermodesulfobacteriota bacterium (assembly GCA_040755515.1). Classification (GTDB taxonomy): domain Bacteria; phylum Desulfobacterota; class Desulfarculia; order Adiutricales; family JAGVGV01; genus JBFMAW01. The sequence continues at coordinate 73,170 of JBFMAW010000019.1, forward strand.
GGGCGTGGCCCTTTTTACCGGGAGCGGCGCGGGGGACCTAGCCGTGAACCCGGACCTTCTGAGCGACCCCAGCCTTATCGCGGCTTCGGCCGAAGCCGACTCGGCCCCAGGAGACGCGACGGTGGCCTTGGCCGTGGCCGAGCTTCAAGACGCGCTGACGGTGAACGGAGGCCTGTCGTCCTTCGGCGACTTCTACAGCGCTCTGGTCGGCCAGGTGGGAACCGACGTCCAGACCGTCGAAACCGAATATGAGCAACAGACCAACCTTTCCGCTTTCTACACGAATTACCTTGCCTCGGTTTCCGGCGTGTCCACGGATGAGGAAGCGGCCAACCTGGTCCTGTTTCAACAGGCCTTGGAGGCCTCCGCCAGGGTAATCACCATTCTCCAGGAGATCATGGAAACAATCATCGAAATGTAACGCCACGGAACGAAAAAGCCGGAAAAGGAGAGCGCCGTCATGAGAGTGACCCAACGGATGATGGTGGAAAACATGAAATACTGGCTGGCAAAAAGAAGCGAGAGTCTGTACCGGGCGGAAACGGTCAATGGTTCTGGAAAAAAAGTCAATAGTCCTTCGGACGATCCCGTTTCGGCCCAGCAGATTCTGCGGGACCGGACGACCCTGTCCGCTTATGGCCAGTATCAAAGCAACGTCAGTCAGGCTTTGAACTGGATCGAAGCGGTCAATGACGTCTACGAAACCGCTTACGATCTGCTTGAGCAGGCCCAAGAAATAGCCACCAACCAATCCGCCGGAGACCTGGAAACCAGAAATGAACTGATCTCCACGATGACCGGCATCCAGGACCAGGTCCTCGACCTGGCCAACACACGGTACGGCGGATCGTATCTCTTCAGCGGAGACCAGACCCCCACTCGGCCATTCGCCAGCGAAACCACGGTCGTGGGCGGGACCGCGGAGGATATCGTTTTCGAATTGGCCGAAACGGCCTCGCTCGTCGAGATCCAAATCTTCGATCAATCCAGGACCCTGGTCCGGACCATGACCGTATCCGGCGGCGTCGCCGGAACCAACACCGTGACTTGGGACGGTCTGGATGACGGCGGCCTCGTCGTCGAGGACGGGGTCTATCAATACACCGTCTCGGCCTCGGACTCCTCGGGCGGCCCCGTGGCCAGCTGCCCCACTTATCGAGGCGGCGCGGCGAGCAAGGTCATCATTATCGGAGAGAACAGTTCGATCTCCATCAACAACGACGGCGGAGATATATTCGGCCCGGCGCTGATGGCCATCAGCCAGGCCCTCTCGTCCCTGGAGGCCGATCCCTTCGACGCGGCCGACTTGGCGGAAAAGGCCGATATTCTCTCGGAGGCCCTAAGCGCCTTTCTTATGGATATGACCGACCTGGCTACGGCGGGCGCCCGTTTAACCAGAGCCGAAGAAAGAATGGCTCAGCTTTATGACGCCGCCGAAACCAGGATCGCCGATCTGGAGACGGCGGAGGCCAACGCGGCCGCGATCGAGGTTCAAACCCTGGAAACGGCCTATGAAGTCACCTTGGAAACCTTGTCCCAAATACTCAGCCGGCCGAATTTGTTGTCCCTGCTATAGGGCGCGGCCCGGAAGTTCATTCAGCCGTAATCCGCACCACGGAGAAACTGAGGTGGTAATAATGAGTTATCATGTCATAAACGCCTATAAGAAAGTGGAGAGAACAACCAGTTCTGAAAGGGAAAACGAGGCCAGGGTTCTTTCGGAAGGAGCGCTCAAGCTTGAACGCTGTCTTGACGCCTGGGATTCCGCGGAGAACAAGGCCGCCTTGAAGGAAGCCCTGAGATACAATCAAATGATTTGGACCGTTTTCCAGTCCGCGCTCATCTCCGCCGATTGTCCCCTGCCCGAGGATATCCGGCGGAACATATTAGTGATAAGCAGATTCATGGATAAACAAATTTTCAGGAGCATGGCTTCGCCGTCACGGGAAAAGTTGGAGCCGATCATCGTCATCAATCGCGGACTGGCCAAGGGCTTGAGGATGACGCCTCAAAAAGGGGTGGTCGGCGCCGATGAGGTGAAAAAGTAAAAGCCGACGGACCGGGTCGATGATCTCAATCCACGGCCCGCCCGGCGCCCGAGAGAATCCTGCGTTCCAGATCCATCAGTTTGCGGGTCTCCCGGAGCGCCTGGTAGTACCGATCACCCAGTATGAACTCGCTTATGGCGTCAATTATTCTCAAACCACTGGGCGCGGCCTGGAGGAAATCGCGCACCAGCCGCCAGTAGGCGGCGTGGTATTTAATCAGATTGCCCCGATCGATGTACATCATTTGAATAACGAAGTAGATGCGGCGGGCGGGGGAATTCGTTTCGGATTCCTTGAGGATGTCCTTTTCCCTCAAAACCGGAACGTTGTTTTCGACGATCAGATGAGCCGTTGATTTGCCGTTGGTCACCACGGCTCCGGCGATTATGATCTTTTCCTGGGGTTTGAGAATGAGTTTCAACGGCATTCTGGTTTCCGCCGTGTTTGGTCGTCTCCGCGAAGGCCTTCCTGGCAGGTTGAAGATACCCCGCGATTTGCCTCGGGGAATCTTCAACCCTGTTGCGAACCCAAGCGATTAACTGAATAGGGCCAGCACGCCGCTGTAAGCGTCGGAGGCGATGCTCAAGGAGTTCAGCGCCAGGCTCTGCTGGGTCTGCAGCATGAGCAGGGTCGCGCTTTCCGCGTTGGTGTCCGCCGCGGTCAGGTTGCTGGCGCCGTTGTTCAAGGTGGTGATCATTTCCGACGTGAAATCAAGCCGGATTTCAATTGTGCTGAGGTCCAGCGAAAGGTCCTGGGCCATGGACCTCAAAGTGGTCTTAGCCGCGGTGAGCTGATCCAGGGAGGCCCGGATGGCCGTCTCATTGGGCTGCGAATTCCCGGCATCCCACCAGTCGTCGGCGGTCAGGGCGGTGAGGCCAAGTCCGGTGCTGGAAGCGTCTTGACCGGTCAGGGTCAGGGAAGACGAACCATCCTGGTTAAAATAAACCGTCAACTGCTCCGTGACGCCGCCCAGCAGGTTGGTGCCCTTGTAAAAGGAATCGTTGGCCAATTGATCTATCTGGGTGAGGATGTCGTTGAATTTATCTTCCAGTGTGTTCACCGAGGCTTGATCGGTGGCGGTCATGGCCGAATTGCCCAGGGAGATGGCCGAATCAATCAGGTCGAGAATGGATTCCACACCCGTGTTGGCCGCCGTGATCAACTGGATGGCCTCGTTCATCTCGTCCTTGCGACCTTGCAGGTCGGAAGCCCGATACAGATGGTCCTGTGAGGCAAAGTAGTTGATCGGATCGTCCAAAGCGGAATTGACCTTCTTGCCCGTGGCCAGTCTGGAGTTGGTGGTGTCCATCAATTTGGAAATCTGTTGCAGGCTGTAGAGACTGTTGGACATGTTCGAGGTAAGGATTACGTTGTAAGCCATGATTCTCTCCTTTTCTAGGCTTGTTAATTCGGCTTTCTGCCGAACTCAGGTATACAACGTCATAGGCCGTTCTAGGACTGACGGCCGTCTCAAGTTCTTATCGGCCGGCGGCACGGAATACTTTAGAAAATTTTTTAAATTAATGAGGGGCGCCTGGACGACGGGACGGTATTCGATCCAGCCTCAAATTGACGATCCAACTCAAGCCGTGCTATAAAATCAGAAAAGTCCGGCCCGCCCCTCCCCCGGGGGTGGAATTCTCATTCAGCACGGATGACCTTTCGGATCGGCGCATCGATAAAGGCCGCGAGGTAATCTTGCTCTCTAAAACAGACAGCAACCCTTTGAAATTACGTCTTATTCTCTTTATTTTCCTTACCGCCCTGACCATCTTCCGCCTCTATTACATCCAGTCCCTGCCTCTATCCGAAGATGAGGCCAACTATTGGCAGTGGTCGAGGCATCTGGACTGGGGTTACTACGACCAGGGACCGATGGTGGCCTGGACGATAAAACTGGGCACTATCATCTTCGGGCAGACCGAATTCGGCGTTCGCGTTCCGGCCGTAGTCATGATCCTGGTTCTCAGCCTGCTCTATTACCAATATGGCCGGCGCGTACTCGAGGATGAAGCCCTGGGCTTGTGGCTGGCGCTGGCGGTCAACAGCGCCCTCCTTTTCGCCGTGGGGGCCATAATTCACACCTACGACACGCCCCTCTGCCTGTTTTGGCTGCTGGGCCTCTATTTCACCGCGGCGGCTGTTTTTCGGAACAGGCCGCGGGCCTGGTATTGGTCCGGGCTTGCCGTGGGCCTGGCCCTGTTGGCCAAATACACGGCCATCCTCCTGCCGGCCCTGGTCTTGGCCTTCCTGCTGTTCAATCCCCGCCACCGCTTCTGGTTGAGACGCCGGGAGCCGTGGCTGGCGGTCTTGATAGCGGGCCTGATCTTCACTCCCAATCTGGTCTGGAACGCGACCCACCAGTGGGCGGCTATCAATCACACCTTCCGCCAGGCCGGCGGCGGCGCCTGGAAGTTTACGGCTTTCGAGTTTCTGGCCGGCCAGGCCGGGCTGGTCGGTCCGGTCGGTTTCGTTCTCCTGGTTACGGCCTTATCCTTGGCCTGGCGGCGGGCCAAGGCCGGGGACGATCGGCAATCCTTTCTGCTCTGGACCTCGGTCCCGGTTCTCCTTCTCTTCCTGGTCCTTTCGGCCAAAGGCAGAATCCAGGGCAACTGGCCGGCCCCCGGATATATGGCGGCGGTGATTTCCGCCGTATGGATCATTAAAGAACGAACTGCCGTCTCCGCCGGATGGCGTCGCTGGGCCGCCGCGGCTTTGGTCACCGGGTACCTGTTCGTGGCCTTGGCCCATTTTCATGTTCCTTTGGTCCGGGCCTTGAACCTGGCCCCGGACTCGGACCCGACCATCCGGTTGTACGGCTGGCCGGAACTGGGTCGCGAGGTAGGCCGGGAACTCGACCGTTGGCCTGGCCCGGAAAAACCTTTCCTTTTCAGCCTGCGTTATCATCAGGCCAGCCTGACCGCCTTTTACGCGCCGGGCCAGCCCCAGGTCGAAGGCCTTTTCCTGCCGGGATTCAGACTCACCTGCTACGTCTTCTGGACCGACCCCCGGAAACTGAAGGGACGGGACGGCCTGGCCGTTGTGGACGGCCGGCCGAACCTGGAACTCCTGTTCGACCGGGTTGACCTTATCAGGGAAGTTGAACTGACCGGCCCGTCCGGAGCCGTGATCCACCGTCTGACCCTCTATGGCTGCCGCGGCTTCAAAGGCCGCGATTACCGGCCGGCCAGCTATCTGTCCCCCCTGGGGCCTTGAAATCCCCCGGCCGCGAATCGGTCTCGCGGGACCAAACCTGGCCCACCCCTCCCGGCCTGACGGGATATCCGGCCTTGACTTAACCGTCCGGGTACGGGTTAATTATATTCAGGTCTCAACTGCTCCTTGGAGAGCGCCACCCCGATGCGGTTGGTCTTCCGCGATTACGTGATCCTCTTGGCCGCCCCGCGGCTGACTCAATCAGTCTATAAGGAAATGCTGAAGACGCTCAACTTCGGCCGGATCGAGTCCACCCACGAAGATCAGCAGGTCATCTCCTTGATGAAGAAACTGAAACCCCAACTCGTGGCGGCGACCATGAGCCTCTCGGTCTTCTCCGGCCCGCAACTTCTCAGCGCCGCTCGAAGCGACCCCGAAACCGAGAATGTACCTTTCCTCATCATCGGGGTCAAAGAGGACCTGAAGCCGGGCGGGATGGCCGATCAGGTGAACAAGGCCAAATTGGCCAGGTTCGCGGGCCTGCCGTTGGAACAGGAACATTTCCAAAGAATCGTCCTCGAACTGCTCGACCCCCTGATTGACCCCAGACAAGAACAGGCCTATGCCTTGTTCGATCTGGCCAAGGAAATGGCCGCGGCCGGAGATGCCGCCGGAGCCATCGAGGCCTATCGCCGGGGCCTGGAATCCTATGACGCCAACCTCGATTCCTGGCTGGGCCTGGCGACGGTCCACACCGATCTGGAACAATACGATGAGGCGGAAAAGGATTATTTTCAAGCTTTGGCGATAAATCAGTACTCCTTCCTGGCCTATCTGGGTCTGGCCGAGCTATACGAACGCCGCCAGGATTATGAGCTGACCATCGGCATTCTGAAGCAGGCCTTGAGCATCGCCCAACGACTCAAGGTGTCTTCCAAATCCGTGGCCAGGATAAATTTCTTCATCGGCGAATTCGAGCTGAGACTGAAAAGACTCACCAGCGCGGAGAAAGCCTTTGACCAGGCCATCGAAAAGGCGCCCGACGACGCGGTTTTGAGGTCCGACATCGGCGACGCCTACGCCAACAAAGGTTATTACCCCGAATCGGAAAAGCATTACCTGGCCGCCCTGGAAATAGACCCCAATCTGGCCCACGTCTTCAACCGCCTGGGCATCGCCTATCGCAAACAGGCCAAATACCAGAAAGCCCTCCAGCTATATGACAAGGCCCGCCTGCATCACCCCAGGGACGAGCATCTCCTCTTCAACATTGCCCGGGCCCATTACGAGGACATACACCATTCCAAGGCCATGTCCTTCCTCGAGGAAGCCTTGACCCTGGCCCCGGCCTTCAGACAGGCCAAGAGCATGATAGCCAGACTCAAAGCCGACTTTAAAAAGACCGAGTTAGACCTCTGGGACGAAACTCAGACGGGGACGATCGAGGAAGCCGGGCCGCCGGAATCGGAGACGGAATAAGTCCAGGACCGGTCGCCTGGTTCCGCCGGGCGGTGGAGAGAGCGGCCGGCCTGATCGGGCTCAAGGTTTGATCTCTCGGGGTAATCGCTCCAAATCCTTGAGCAGTTTCTTCATCTCCGGGTCGGCGATCACGGTCCGGAAGCCGGAAACGCTCCAGTCAAAATCGGCCACATCGGCCGTCGAGTGCAACAGCCTGGCCATTGGTCCCTGGACAATGTTCATCAACCTGGTTCTTTCCTCTTCGCTCAACGACAGAACCTTGAGCCGTCCTTCCCTGGCTCCTTCCACTTTGAAAATGGCGGCAAATATAAGAGCTTCCTCATTGTAATCCTTGTAAAGCTTCTTCTGGTAAACCAGGGCGTCATCGAGATAGAGCTTGAAATTGCATCTGTATTTCCCCCCGCTCTTGGCCGGCGACCAACCTTTGAAGACCTTGTTGAACAGGGTGAAAACCACGTAGTTGAGGCCTTGATCCAGATACCTGGTCAAATCACCCTGGGCCTGGCCGTCCACGTTGAGCCATTCCGCCCGCAAGACGGGCGAAAACTGCTCGTTCTTCATGGTGAAGCCATTGATGACCCAGACGTCGCCCAGGTCGTCCACTTCGGAAATCTCCGCCGTGAGTTTCCGTCCTTCCATCTGGCCGGCCATGGTGCGCCAGAAATCGAAGCCCAACAATGGTTCCCGCGTCACGGCGCAGCCGGACAACCAGAGGCCCAGTCCGGTCATGAGTCCCCAGGCCAAAAGGAACGTCCTTCTCCGATAGCTGGTCATACTTGCACCCTGCTGTCCGTTCTTTTCTGCAACCAAAGTCCAATCCCGGCCATTTCCGGCCGGCGTCATTAAATTCTGACCGACCGGCGTCTCCCTGTCAATGAGTCGAATGCCTTTACCGGCGCGGAGGCTGGTGTCTGTTCCGGCCGGCGTTGGACAGTCCTGGTTTCAGTTCTGCTTGCCCGGCCTCCGACGCCGGTTCAGGATGGCCCTTATCTTGGCTGTTTCCGGAGCCCGGCCCCACCAGGCCAGCGCGGTATAAACACCCAAGCCCAAAGCTCCGGCTCCCAGGACCCGCACGGCCAGATGGACGGTGGAGATGGCAACCTTAGGATCGAGGTCCCTCACCACCAGCCAGACGACCAGGGCCATGATCAAAGACCATAAGACATCCTGGAGCAGGGCCTTGATCACGATGCGTCCGTCAATCCGGCCCAGTCGCCGCCTTAAAAGGATCAGTAACCAGACAAAATTGATGATGGACGCGGCGGAGCTGGCCAGGGCCAGGCCCACGTGTTTGAAAGGCCCCATGAGGGCCGCCGCCAGGCCGGTGCTGATCAACAGCGAGATGGAGCCTATCTGGGCTGGAGTCTTGGTGTCCTTGAGAGAATAGAAAGCCCGGACCAGCACCTGGACGGACGACAGGGCGGTCAAGCCAAGAGCGTAAGCGATGAGGGCTCCGGCCGTGGCCTGGGTGCTGTCCGGACCGAAACGGCCCCGCTGAAACAAGAGTTGCAGCAGGGGTTCACTCAGGACGATCAGGCCTAACGTGGCGGGAATGGTGATGAAAAAGATCAGGCGCAAGGAAAAGGACAAGGTCTGGCGCAGTCCCTCCAGATCATGGTCGGCGGCCTGCCTGGACATGCTGGGCAGAACGGCGGTGCCGATGGCCACGGCGAAGACCCCTAGGGGGAACTGCATTAGCCGGTCGGCGTAATATAGAAAGGATACGCTTCCTTCCGGCAGGAAAGAAGCCAGCAAGGTATTGATGAAAACCGAAAACTGATAGACCGCGGCGCCTAGGGCCGCCGGCCCCATCAACAGGCAGATTCGTTTGATGGCCGGGTGATCGAACTGGAAGCTCACTCCCAGCAGTCCCTTTTGTTTCATCAGCGAGGGCAACTGGATGAGCAGTTGCAAAACGCCGCCCACCAGCACGCCGATGGCCAAGGCCAGAACCGGGGGATCGAAAAAGCGCATCAGCACCAGGACCGAGGCAATGATGCCCAGGTTGAGCATGACCGGCGACAGGGCCGGCGCTGCGAACCGGTCCAGGCTGTTTAGTCCGCCCATGATCAGCGCCATCAGTCCGGCGATAAAGATGTAGGGAAACATTATCCGGGTCAGATAGACGGTCAGGGCGAATTTTTCCGGTTCGTCATAAAAGCCCGGGGCGAAGACCCTGATTATCCAGGGGGAAGCCGCTACGCCCAGGACGGTGACCAGGATCAAAACCAGGGTGAAAAGGGTAAGACTGGCCCGAAACACCCGGAAGGCATCCTCCCGGGAGCGGGTGGTCAGGTACTCGGTGAAGATCGGAATGAAGGATACGGTGAGGGCGCCTTCGGCCAGGAGACGTCGGAGCAGATTAGGGATGCGGAAGGCCACGAAAAAGGCGTCGGCGACCAGTCCGGCGCCAAAGAAATAGGCCGTGACCTGGTCCCGGACCAGACCCAGGACGCGGGAAAGCAGGGTGGCCGAACCCACGATGCCGGCGGCCTTGGTGATTTTTTCGTTTTCCCGATTATTGGGGGTTGACAAAGCGCCGGTCTCAAATTATATATAAAAATTCGGCCGCCGATATGATTGCAGCCGGAAAGTCATCGTATTATACACTTGGAGGTTTTCTTTGGCCAACCATAAATCCGCCCTCAAAAGGGTCCGCCAGAGCGAAAAACGGCGGCTGAGGAACAAAACGGTCAAGACCAGGATCAAGAACCTGGTGAAGGCGGCCCGGGAGTCCGCGGCCCAGACGCCGGCCCAATCCAGCGAAGCTCTCCAGGCGGCCGTTCAGGCCCTGGACAAAGCCGCCGGCCGGGGCGTCCTGCACCGCCGGACCGCCTCCCGTCGGATCGCTCGTTTGTCCCGTTTGGTTTTCAAGTCCCAGTCCGGCTCTCCGGCCTGAGCGTGGACAGGTCGAGAACCAGCTTTTCCATTACCAGTCTTTCCGAAACGGAACTGGTCACCAGGGCCAGGTTGGCCTCCTGGAGCCGGATCAGCCCCTTTTTTATATCGGCCAACACAAGCCTCTTAGCCTGTTCCAGGTAGTTGCGGGCCACAAAGGTCTGAAGCCCCAGATACCTGGCCGCCTCGTCCGGCCCGCCCCGGCGATCCACCACCAACCTGGCCTTGAGCAGCAGCCGGAAATGCCTGATCAGCATGACCAGGATGGGCAGGTGATGCTCGGTCAGGAGCAATTCCTTGAGGGCCGCCAAGGCCGGCCCGGGTGACTGCCGCCCCACGGCGTCCCCCAGTTTGAAGACGTTGGCGGTCAAGCCCAGTCGGGCCGCGGTCAGAACGTCCTCCACGCTCACTTCTTTTTTGTCCAGGGCATAGAGGTAGACTTTCTCCAGCTCCCTGTCCAAGGCCATAACGTCTGATCCGACCTGGTCAATGATGGCTTTGGCCGCGGCTTCGGTCATTTTAAGACCGCGGTCGGTCATGGACCGCTTCACCCAGGCCGCCAGTTCGAGACCCCGGGGCGGATTAAAGGCCACTTCCAAGCCGGCTTCCCGCACCGATTTGAAAAAACTCAAGCGGAAGTCCGGTTTCTCCACCACCAGGACCAGGCAGGTTTCTTCGTTGGGCGACCTCAAATAGTCCTGAAACAGGGCCAGTTGCTCGACCGGATAATGATCGAGGCCGCGCACCACGATCACGCGGGGCGGGCCGAAAAATGGCAAGGTCCGGGCATTGGCCAGCACCTGGCCGGCCGGAGTTTCATCCGCCAGGAAGCTCTGGTAGTTGAAATCCCTTAGTTCGGACGGGACCGCCGCGGCCAGCTTCTCCAGCAGCCGCTCCCTGGTCATGGCTTCCTGGCCGTGAAAGAGATAGAGGGGCTTGAACGACCGGGCCGCCAGGTCCCGCTCGAAGTCGGCCGGAACCATCAGAAAGCCTCCACCAGGCGATCATGGATCTTTTCGGCCAGTTCCTGGGCCACGTCCTCCATGACCCGGGACAAATTGGCTTCGACCAGGCTCTGGTCTTCCGAGACCGTGTAAATCCTCCGGCCGATTATCTTCCGGTTTTCCCAAAGCACTTGGCCGGTATCGACCAGGCGCAACGTGGCGCCGACCGTGACCGTGATCCGACGAGAAGCCGAGGCGTCATAAGTCCGTGCCCTGGCCGCCCCTTCGATCTGCACGGCCGCGATTTGGACCGACAAGACGGCCTCGGACTCATCCGGGGAAGCCAGACGGAAACGTCGGGACAGACCGAATCTCTGAATCAGGTCGTTGGTCAGGCTGTTGGTCAAGCCGTGATAGGTGGTGGCGTTGCCCACCACGGGGATGGACAGACGACGTACGCCGTATAAGGGCGACTGGGACGGCTTTTGAAAGGAATAGCCGCAGCCGGCGGCCAAAACAGTCAAGGTCAGGATCAAGCCGGCCAGGCGCTTCATTCCTTCCTCGCGCCTTCGGCCTGGCTGAGTATCCGTTGATGGATATTATCCAGCACGCCGTTGATGAAGCTCCCCGAGTCCTCGCTCCCGAAGTCCTTGCCCAGGTCAATGGCCTCGTTGATGCTCACCTTGAGAGGGATGTCCGTTCGGTAAAGCATCTCGTACAGGGCCAGGCGCATGACGTTCCGATCCACCCTGGTCATGCGGTCCAGGCGCCAATTTTCGGAAGCCTCGTTCAAGCGCCGGTCTATTTCCTCCAGGTGAGAGATCACGCCGAAGAAAAGGTCCTGGACATAGGGCAAGGCCTGTTCATACTGTTCGGCGTCGCACTCCAGCACCCGATCCTCATCCTGGTCGGGGTCGAAATGCCGGCGGAAGAGGTGGAAGGCTTCCTCGGCCGACCGGCTTTCTCCGGTCTCGTAAAAAAAGAGAATCCTGAGGGCGATTTCCCTGGCCAGCCGTCTCAGGCCGGGCTGGGCGTGTTGATCTTCAATCAAGGGACCTGCGGGAACTGTTTGAGGAGGTTGACCATCTCGATGGCCGTAACCGCGGCTTCCCAGCCTTTGTTGCCCGATTTGGTTCCGGCCCGCTCGATGGCCTGTTCAATGGTGTCCGTGGTCAGCACCCCGAAAGATAGCGGCACGCCCGTATCCAGGGAGACCGCGGCCACGCCCTTGCTCACTTCCGCGGCGATATAATCGAAATGAGGCGTGGCCCCGCGGATGACCGCGCCCAGGCAGATCACGGCGTCGAACCGGCCGCTCCGGGCCAGTTTCTTGGCCGTCACCGGTATCTCGAAGGCTCCAGGCACCTTCAGGACCACGACATCCTCGCTCGCGGCGCCGCAACGGTTCAGGGCGTCCAGGGCCCCGGCCAATAATTTCTCGGTGATGAAATCATTGAACCGGGTGACCACCACGGCAAACTTGAGACCGGCGGCGTTCAGGTTGCCTTCCAGGAACTTAGGCATTTTTCCTCCCCTCCAGTGCAATGGGGTAACGGATAGAATTCAACCTTTCCCCAATCCTTCAGGTCTGGTCGAACATCGTCAGGGTGTGGCCCATCTTGAAGCACTTGGTCCGCATGTAATCAATGTTTTCCGGCTTGGGCGGTATCTCGATCGGCACCCTCTCCACGACGGTCAGACCATAGCCTTCCAGGCCGATCATCTTCTTGGGGTTGTTGGTCATCAGTCTCATCCGCCGCACCCCCACGTCGGTCAGTATCTGGGCGCCGATGCCATAATCCCTGAGGTCGGCCGGAAAACCCAGGGCCTCGTTGGCTTCCACCGTATCGCAGCCCTGGTCCTGTAGTTCATAGGCTTTGAGTTTGTTGATCAAGCCTATGCCGCGGCCCTCCTGGTGGATGTAAAGCAGAACACCCTTGCCTTCCTTGTTAATCCGGGTCAGGGCCGCATGAAGCTGGTCGCCGCAGTCGCAACGCAGGGAGCCCAGGGCGTCGCCGGTCAAACATTCCGAATGAACCCTGACCAGGACCGGTTCGTCCGGACTTATTTCACCCTTGACCAGGGCGATATGCTCCAGGCTGTCCACGCTGTTGGTATAAGCGATGGCCGTGAATTCGCCGTATGTGGTGGGCAGCCTGGTCTGGGCCGCCCTTTGGACCAGCCTTTCGGTCTTGAGCCGGTACGCGATCAGGTCGGCGATGGAAACGATCTTGAGGCCATGTTGCCGGGAGAATACGTCCAGATCGGGCCGCCGGGCCATGGTGCCGTCTTCGTTGAGAACTTCGCAGATGACGGCCGCCGGTTTGAGTCCGGCCAGGCGGGCCAGGTCCACCGAACCCTCGGTCTGGCCGGTCCGGACCAGGACCCCTCCCCGCCTGGCCCTCAAGGGGAAGACGTGACCGGGGCTGATCAGGTCGGTAGGCTTGCAGTCGACGTCCACGGCCGTCAGAACGGTGGTGGCCCGGTCCGCGGCCGATATGCCCGTGGTCACCCCGCGGCGGGCTTCGATGGAAATGGTAAACGCGGTCTGGAAAGGCGACTGGTTGTCCCGGACCATCATTCTCAGGCCGAGTTTTTCTATCTTCTCCGGGGTCAGGGCCAGACAGATCAAGCCTCGGCCGTATCTGGCCATGAAATTGATGGCCTGCGGTGTAACCTTTTCCGCGGCTATGGTCAGGTCGCCTTCATTCTCCCGGCCCTCGTCGTCCACCAGGATGATCATCTTGCCCTGCCCGATGTCCTCCAGGGCTTCTTCTATAGTTGCCAAAGGCATGACTTTTTCTTTCCTTGCCGAACTGATGGCTCTTAATAAACCAGCCGTTCGATGGTCATCGCCCGCCCCGCCTTCGGCGGGGCTCGCTATCTTCAACGGGCCGATGAAAAGTCCCGCCTATATAAAACCGTGTTCGGCCAGAAACTTCTCATCGAGCTTCGACTTCTTGGACTCCGGACCCTCATCGGCCATAAAACCCAGCAGCCGGGCCACGTATTTGCCGATCAGGTCGGTTTCAAGATTAACATAGTCCCCCTGCTTTTTAAAGCCCAGAGTGGTTACTCCGGCGGTATGGGGGATGACGTTGACGGTGAAGGCGTCGGAAAGCACCTCGTTGACCGTAAGGCTTATCCCGTCCACGGCCACCGAACCCTTTTCAATGATCAAACGGATCAGGGCTTGGTCCGGAACGATGGTGAACACCAGGGATCGGTCCTTTTCCCGGACTTCCTTGATCGAACCCAGGCCGTCCACGTGACCGGTGACCAAATGCCCTCCCAGCCGGTCCGACAGACGCATGGCCCGCTCCAGGTTGACCCTGGCTCCGGGCCTGAGACGGCTCAAATCGGAGCGGGAGACGGTTTCAGCCGAGACGTGGGTGGAGAAGGACCGGCCGCGGTGCTCGGTGACGGTCAGGCAGACGCCGGAAACGGAGATGCTTTCGCCGACCGCCAGAGATTCGGTCCAGTCGAACTCGGCCTCCACGGTCAGCGCGATTTCGCCGCCCCGGGGCCGGTTGACGGCGATTCGTCCCAGGCCTTGAATTATTCCGGTAAACATGTCTTTGTTCCTTGATTCAAATTCTGAATGACCAAGCCGCCCGGCGGGATGGCCTCAATACCTGGGTACGGCTTCCATCAGCAGGTCAGGCCCCAGCCGTCTTAAACTCAAAATATCCACGGCCACGGCCTCGGCCATGGTCGCCGCCCCCCGGCCCCCGATCAGGCCCGGGGCTTCGCGGCCTCCAACCAGTTTGGGGGCGTAAAAAAAGAGCAACTTGTCCACGATCTTTTCCCCCAATACAGCCGCCTCATTCACTTCGGCGCCGCCTTCGATGAGGAGGCTGATTACTCCGGCCCGGCCCAGTTTTTCCAGCAAGGCGGTCAGGCTGACGCCGGACCTGGTCCGGGGCAGGGGCCAGACCTGGGCCCCTAACCGGGTCAGGGCCTTGACTTTGGCCCGGGCCGGTCGAGGGCCGCAAGCCACAATGGTTGGTCCACCGACCGCCGGATCAAGGACCCGGGCCGAGAGCGGCAGGCTCAAATGAGTATCCAGGATTATCCGGATGGGGTTATGGACCGGTCTCCGGCCGGGCCGGCGGGTGTTCAGGGCAGGATCGTCGGCCTCCACGGTGCCCCGGCCCACCAGTATGGCGTCCACCCGGTCGCGCAGTCGATGGACGAAGGCCCTGGCCTTTTCGCCGGTCACCCAGCGCGAATGTCGGGTCCGGGTGGCCAGCTTTCCGTCCAGGGTGACCGCGCTCTTGAGGATGACGTAAGGCCGGCCGGTGGTGACGTGCTTGAGCCAGAATTCATTCAAGGCCCTGGCTTTGTCCTCGAGCACACCCAGGGTGACCTTCAGTCCCCTTCCGGACAGGTACTCGGCGCCCCGGCCTATGACCTGGGGATTCGGGTCTTTTTGGGCTATGACCACTTCCTTTATTCCGGCCCCCAGAATGGCCTCGGTGCACGGCGGGGTGCGACCGTAATGGTTGCAGGGTTCGAGGGTTACATAAAGGGTGGCGCCGCGGGCCTCGACGCCGGCCCGGCTCAGGGCCACAATCTCGGCGTGGGGCCCGCCGGCCCGGGCATGATAGCCCTTGGCCAGAACCAAATCATTCCTGGCTACCACCGCGCCGACCATGGGGTTGGGGGAAGTGCGGCCCTCGCCTTTCCGGGCCTCGGCCAGAGCCAGGGCCATCATCTTTTCGGCCAGGGACCTCGAAGGATTATTGAGACTCGGTCCTATTCAGTTCCTCCAGGGCCTGCCTGGCCTGGGTTTCGCCCCGCGCGGCCAGCATGTCCTTCAACTCTCGAACGAAGTCGTCCAGGTCCTTGAACTGCCGGTAGACCGACGCAAAGCGGACGTAGGCCACTTCGTCCACGTTCTTCAGAAAGGAGATGACCCTTTCTCCCACTTCGGAAGACGGTATCTCCTTCTGGTTGATGTCCTGGAAGTGTCTTTCCAGCGAGTCCAGGAACTCATCGATGACCTCGATCGAGACCGGCCTTTTCTGGGTGGCTTTGACCAGGCCAATCCTGACCTTATCCCGATCAAAGGGCTCCCGGCGGCCGTCCTTCTTGACTATGAGCGGCGTGGTCTCCTCCACCCGTTCGTAGGTGGTGAAGCGACGGGAGCAGACCAGACATTCGCGCCGGCGCCGTATGCTCAGGCCGTCCTTGCCCAGCCGGGAATCAATGACCTTGTTTTCCAGATCGGAGCAGAAAGGGCACTTCATGATCGCACCTCTACCACTTCAACGCCGGCCAGAGCCAGCATCTCGTCGGACAGTTCGTCCGGATAGCCTTCCCGGTAATATATTCTGATCACTCCGCAATTGATTAACATTTTTGTGCAAATAACACAAGGCTTAGTGGTGCAGTAGAGCGTGGCGCCGACGATCACCACCCCGTGCCGGGCCGCCTGGATGATGGCGTTCTGTTCGGCGTGAATGGCGCGGCAGAGTTCGTGCCGCTCGCCCGAGGGAATGTTTTTCTGCTCGCGGAGGCAGCCTATTTCCAGGCAATGGGGCAGGCCTTGCGGCGCGCCGTTATAGCCGGTGGCCAGGACGTGCTTGTCCCGCACCAGCACGGCGCCGACTTTGCGGCGCCGGCAGGTGGACCGGGAAGCGACCAGGTCGGTCAATTGGAGAAAGTATTGGTCCCAAGTGGGCCGACTATCGTCCACCGGTCACCTGCTCTCCATGGAATCGAGCCGCTGCTGGTATCGCCCGCCTTCGAACGGCGTTTCCAGCCAGACGTCCAGGATGGCCAGGGCCAGACCCTGGCCGATGACCCGCTGGCCCAGGCAGAGCAGGTTGGCGTTATTGTGAGCCCGGGACATGCGGGCCTGGTACTCGGTGGTGCAGAGGGCGGCGCGCGCGCCGGGCACCCGGTTGGCGGCCATGGACATGCCCAGTCCGGTGCCGCAGATCAGGATTCCGCGCTCGAATTCCCCGGCGGCCACGGCTCGGGCCACCTTCAGGGCGTAGACAGGGAAGTCGCATCTTTCCGTCGAGTGAGTCCCCGCGTCGGTCACGGCCAGGCCTCTTTTTTCCAGGTGGGCCTTGACCGCCGCCTTCAGTTCAAAACCAGCGTGGTCGCTGCCGAGAATAGCTTTCATCTCAACCTCGGATAGAAAAAATAAAGGAGCGGTCGAACCGCCCCTCGAGGTGGAAAAAATCGGTCATGAATCCAGGGCGCGGAAGACCAAAGACCCGTTGGTCCCCCCGAAGCCAAAAGAGTTGCTCATGGCTACCCGCACCCTGGCCGGCCGGGCTTGGTTGGGCACATAGTCCAGGTCGCACTCGGGGTCCGGCGTGTCGTAGTTTATGGTCGGCGGGATAATCCCCCGGGCCATGGTCAGGATGGTGTAAATTGCCTCGACTCCTCCGGCGCCGCCCAGCAGGTGTCCGGTCATGGACTTGGTCGAGCTGATGGGCATTTTCCTGGCGTGTTCCCCGAAGACCGTCTTAATGGCCTGGGTTTCGTACAAGTCGTTCAAGTCGGTCGAGGTTCCGTGGGCGTTGATATAATCCACTTGTTCCGGCCGCAGGCCGGCGTCGGCCAGGGCTTCACGCATGCAGATGACCGCGCCCTCTCCGCCCGGCGGCGGCGCGGTCATGTGAAAGGCGTCGCCGGACATACCGAACCCGATCACTTCCGCGAGGATTCCGGCCCCGCGCTGGAGGGCGTATTCGAGTTCTTCCAGAATGACAATACCCGAGCCCTCGCCTATGACAAAACCGTCCCGATCCCGGTCAAAAGGTCGGCTGGCCTTTTCCGGTTCGCCATTGCGGGTGGACAGGGCCTTCATCGAACTGAAGCCGGCCACGGCCAATTCGGTGATCACGGCTTCCACGCCTCCACAGATGGCGGCCAGGCAGGCTCCACTCCTGATCAGGTGAAAAGCCTGTCCTATGGCGTGGGTGCCGGCGGCGCAGGCGGTGCAAGTGCACAAATTGGGCCCCTTGATGCTGAATTCGATGGATATCTGCCCAGGGGCCATGTTGCCGATGATCATGGGGATGAAAAAGGGGCTGACCCGGTCCGGACCCTTGCTTTTCAGGATCGCATAGGACCTTTCCAAAGTCTCCAGACCGCCCAGGCCGCAGCCCAGCACGCAGGCGATGAGTCCGCTGTTCTCCGGCGTAACCTTCAGACCGCTGTCTTCCATGGCCTGTCTGGCGGCGGCCAGGGCGAACTGGCCGAAGAGGTCCTGCCGCCTGGCGGTCTTTTTGTCCATGAAATCCTCGGGGTTGAAGTTTTTGACTTCACCCGCGATCCTGGTGCGGTACGCGCTGGCGTCAAACCTGGTGATGGGACCTATGCCGCTGCGACCGGCGGTCACGGCCTCCCAATTGGACTCGACGGTCACACCTAACGGTGTGACCATGCCCAGGCCGGTGACCGCCACCCTTTTTCTAACTTCACAGGACAAATCGTCCGCCGCCTTTTCACTTCTTCACTTTGGAGTTGATAAAGTCAATGACCTGCTGCACGGTCTTGATCTTCTCCGCTTCCTCGTCTTCTATCTTGAGGTCGAACTCTTCCTCCATGGCCATGATCAGTTCGACCAAGTCCAGAGAGTCGGCGCCCAGATCATCCACAAAGGAAGCGCCGGGCGTCACGTCCGCTTCTTCCACGCCCAGTTGTTCGGCTACTATCTTGGTAACCCTTTCTTCGATTGATGCCATTGGATAAACCTCCCAAGGAATACAGGCTCGGACGGCGACTGATCCGTCCGGCGTCACATATACATTCCGCCGCCGACGTGGATGACTTGACCGGTAAGGTAGGAGGCGGCGTCGGAAGCCAGAAAAGCGATGGCTTCGGCCACGTCTTCCGGCCGGCCCGCCCGGCCCAGGGGAATCTGGTCAATGAAGGCCTGTTTGACCTTTTCCGGTAGTCCGGCGGTCATATCGGTTTCGATGAACCCCGGCGCCACGGCGTTGACCGTGATCTGGCGGGAGGCCAGCTCCCGGGCCATGGTCTTGGTCAGACCGATGACCCCGGCCTTCGAGGCCGAATAGTTGGCCTGGCCGGCGTTCCCTATCACCCCGGCCACGCTGGCCACGTTGACGATGCGGCCGAAACGCTGTTTTATCATGGTCCTGGCCGCCGCCTGGGAGCAGTTGAAGACCCCTTTCAGGTTGACGCTTAAAACCAGGTCCCAGTCCTCTTCTTTCATCCGCAGGAGCAGCCCGTCGCGGGTCAGGCCGGCGTTGTTTATCAGCACGTCCAGGCGGCCGAACTTTTCCACCGCCGCCTTGATGTGCTTCTCCACCGCGGCCCGGTCGGCCACGGAATAATAATGACTTTCGGCCAAGCTGCCCGCCGCGGTCAACCCGGCCAGAGTCTCCTCGGCCGCGCCCTGGTCGGGATCGAAATGGTTGATGATCACGGCCACCCCCGGTCCGGCCAGACGATAAGCCGTGGCCCGGCCTATGCCCCGCGAACCGCCGGTTATATACACTACGCGGCCAGGTTGATCCAAAAGCACCCTCCCCGTCTGGTCCGTGATCGCCGACTTTATTTCACAAGTGTTACGTTGGAGTCAAGCCAATAATCAGACGCCGGACGGACGAATCGGACCAAACCATCAGTCCCGGCCGGCGTTCAGCCGCTGGAGGAGAGCGGGGATGATCTCATAAAGGTCTCCCACCAGTCCATAATCGGCCACGCTGAAGATCGGCGCCTCGGGATCGTTGTTAATGGCCACGATCACGTCCGAGGACTGCATGCCCACCAGATGCTGGACCGCCCCGGAAATGCCGCAGGCAATATACAACTTGGGCGCCACGGTTTTGCCCGTCTGCCCCACCTGGTGGGCGTACGATATCCAGCCCTCGTCCACCGCGCCCCGGGAAGCGCCCACCACCGCGTTGAGACGGTCAGCCAGCGCGCGGAGCAGCTCGAAGCCCTTGGCCGAACCCAGACCCCGGCCTCCGGAGACGATGGTGTCGGCCTCGGCCAGATTCACCTTTTCCGCCAGTTCCTCGATGGACTCGACCAGCCTGGTGCGGCAGGTCAGACGGCGGCCGTCCAGCCTGACTTCGATCAGTTCCCCGGGCCGGCCGGGTTGAACCGGACCGGGCCGCATCACCTTGGGTCTGACCGTGGCCATCTGGGGCCGGTGGGCCGGACACAGGATGGTGGCCATGATGTTGCCGCCGAAGGCCGGCCGGGTCTGCCTCAACAACCGGTCCTCGAGTCCTATATCCAGGCCGGTGCAATCGGCGGTCAGTCCGGTATGGAGAGCGTTGGCCGCCCGCGGAAAAAACGACCGGCCCATGGCCGTGGCGCCGCAGAGCACTATTTCGGGCTTGTATTCTCGAATGAGTTCTATCAGAAGGCCGGCGTACAGATCGTCGGTGAAGCCGGCCAGGGCCGGGTCATCGGCCAGGAAGACCTGGTCCGCGCCGGCTTCGATCAGGACTTGGGCTTGTTCCCTCAAGCCGTGGCCGAACAAGACGGCCGCCAGTCGGACCCCGAGCTTGTCGGCCAGACGGCGGCCTTCGCCCAGCAGTTCGAAGGTCACGACGGCCAGCTTCCCGCGGCGCTGCTCGGCAAAGACCCAGACGCCCTCGTAACCGCTCCGGGCCCGGACCGCTTTCTTCTCCAAGGTTATGGCGCCGGTGGGACAGACTTCCCCGCAGGCCCCGCACAGGTTGCATTTCTCGTCGGCCACGGCCAAGTCAGCCGCCAGGGTCATGGCCCCGAAGGGGCAGGCTTCGACGCAGGCCCCGCAGGCCGTGCACAGGTCCTGGTTGACGGTCAGGCTCATGACTTGCCCCCGGCCGGCCACACTTTCCTTTCGGCCAGGAAGGCCAACAGCCTTTCCGCTTGCTCCTCGGCCTTTCCTTCCAGTCTTTTCCTGGCGCCGCGCGGCGGCGGGGTGAAAACCGCCACGACCTTGGTCGGAGACCCGGCCAGTCCCACCAAGTCTGGGTCGGCGCCGATGTCGCTAAGACCCCAGACCGGTATCTCGAGGCTTTTGGCTTTCATCTTGCCCCGCAGGGAAGGCACCCTGGGTTCGCCGATTTCCTTGACCACGGTGATCAGGGCCGGCAGGGTGGTTTCGACCAGGTCATGACCGTCGTCCATCATCCGCTCGACGGTCATGAGTCCGGCGGCCGGGTCCACCCGGACGATCCGCCGCACAAAGCAGACGTAGGGCAGATCGAGCCGTTCGGCCAGGCCCGGTCCGACCTGGGCCGTGTCGCCGTCAACGGCCTGCTTGCCGCAGACGATCAGATCGAAGGGACCGGTCTTTTGAATGCCCTGGGCCAGACAGTAACTGGTGGCCCAGGTGTCGGCGCCGGCAAAGGCCCGATCGGACAGAAGCGCCACCCTGTCCACGCCGTACTCGACCAGGGTCCTCAAGGCCTGGGCCGCCTGGGGCGGTCCCATGCTCACGGCCGTGACCGAACCGCCGAATTGATCTTTCAACCGGAGCGCGGCCTCGGCGGCGTAAAGATCGAAGGGGTTGACCATGCTCTCCACCCCTTCCCTTTTTAAAGTGTTGGTCTCGGGGTCCAGGCGGACGTTCCTGGCATCCGGCACCTGTTTGACGCAGACGACGATGTTCATTTCAATTTTTCCGGTCCGTTATTTCTTGCGGCGGCCGAATTCCTTGTTCAGCTCCTGGCCGATGACGTTGCGCTGGATCTGGTTGGTTCCTTCATAAATTTGCAGAATCTTGGCGTCGCGCATCATCTTCTCGACCGGATACTCCCTCATGTAACCGGCGCCGCCGAAAACCTGGACCGCGTCGGTGGTCACTTTCATGGCCACGTCGGTGGGAAAGAGCTTGGCCATGGCCGAGGCCCGGGACACGTCCTTGGCCCCGCCGTCAATGAACCTGGCCGTGGCGTAGACCAGGGCCCTGGCCGCCTCGGTCAAGGTGGCCATGTCGGCCAGCATATGCTGGACGGCCTGGAAGGAGATGATGGGCTGGCCGAATTGTATCCTGGTTCGGGCGTAATTCACGGCCGCTTCGAGGGCCCCTTGGGCCAGTCCCACGGCCTGGGCCCCCACGCCCGGCCGGGATAGGTCAAAGGTCTTCATGGCGATGATGAAGCCCAGGCCCTCCTTGCCGATGAGGCGTCCGGCCGGCAGACGGCAGTTGTTGAATATGAGTTCGCCGGTGGCGGAACAGCGTATCCCCATCTTCTTTTCCCTCTTGCCGAAGGAAAAGCCGGGGTCGCCTTTTTCCACGATGAAGAAACTGGCCCCCCGGGGGCCGCGGCTGGGATCGGTCAAGGCGATGACGGAATAGATATCCGCCTCGCCGGCGTTGGTGATCCATTGTTTGGCGCCGCTCAGGACATATTCGCCGCCTTCCCTGACGGCCCTGGTCCTGAGGCCGGAGGCGTCCGAGCCGGCCGTCGATTCGGTCAGGGCAAAGGCGGCCAGCTTGGTCCCGCGGGCGATATCCGGAAGATACTTCTTCTTCTGTTCTTCGGAACCATAAAGGATTATGGGATAGGCGCCCAGCATGGAAGCGGCAAAGGAACAAGCCACCCCGCAACAGACCCTGGCCACCTGTTCCACGGCCAGGGCGTGTTCGAAGCCGCCCAGGCCCAGGCCGCCATAGGCGGTGGGGATGCTCAAACCGCACAAGTCAGCCGCGGCCAGATGGGCGATCTGCTCGCGAGGGAATTGTTCCTTCTCGTCCAGTTCGGCTCGAACCGGCAGAATCTTTTCTTCAGCCACCTGGCGGGCCAGGTCCAGGATCATCCTCTGTTCATCGGTCAGGAAATAGTCCATCCTCCCTCTCCCGCTGGTCGCCCCTTGGAAAACACGGCCCGAAAAGCCGTGACCGGGGGGTAGGGGGACCCGTAATCACTAGTTCTAGAAGCCGGCCCGGACGGCCGAAAATAGCCTATTCCTTCCCGACCTCAATGACCTCTCGCGACCGGTACGTGCCGCATTTGGGGCAGGCGTGATGAGGCAGCTTGGGTTCGTCGCACTGCGAGCAGCGCACCACCGTGGGCGTCGCGGCCTGGTAATGGGTCCGACGCAGGCGGCCGCGGGTCTTGGACGTTCTTCTCTTGGGAACAGCCATATCTACACCTCGGTTTCAGTTAGTAAGTTTGTCTCTAAGGTCCTTCAGGGCCGCCAGGCCGGGATGACCGGATTGAGTCGGGCACTGGCA
The DNA here is from genome assembly GCA_040755515.1 of Thermodesulfobacteriota bacterium. Classification (GTDB taxonomy): domain Bacteria; phylum Desulfobacterota; class Desulfarculia; order Adiutricales; family JAGVGV01; genus JBFMAW01. The sequence continues at coordinate 95,867 of JBFMAW010000019.1, forward strand.
CTGGCCTTGGTTTCTGTTACGACCGCACACGGGGCACAGCCCTTGACAATCCTCCCGGCAGAGGGTCTTGATCGGCCAGCCCAGAACCAGGTGCTCTTTGATAAAAGGCCACAGGTCTATTTCGTCGCCGGTAAAAATCTCCAGGTTCAACGCCTCGGCTTCGAGTTCTTCCTGGGTCGGTTCGCCGGTGAAAGGCGTGAAGACCACCATTATCTCTTCCTCCACCGGCAGGATGAATTCTTCCAGGCAACGGGCGCAGACGGCCTGGAACGCGCACCGCACTCGACCCTTGATCAGGATCCTCGCTCCGGCCTTTTCCACCCGCAGGTTCCCTTCCAGCGCGGCGGCCAGGGTCAAGGGTTCTCCCGCCAGATCGGCCAGGCCGGCCTGGGCTTGCTCCCGGGTCATTTCAAGGGCAATTTCAATCCCTTCGGGAGGGAGATCCATTACCCGCAATTTAAGACTCATCCCTGACGCCCCGTTACGGGTAAAATGGTAAATCTAGTCAAAACGCCCGCCGTGTCAAGTAAAAACTCTCGGCCCCGGCCGAAGAAAAAGGCCGCCGGTTACTTTTTCATCCGGCGGAAAACATGAGGCGGCACGGCCCGGGGGTCCCGCCACAGACCTCGCCCGGCGGCCCGGGCCTCTTCCGCCAGTCTGTCCATTTCCCGGTCCTGAGGCCCGTAATCATAAGGCCAGGCCAGACCTGACCGGAGCAGTTCCCGGCCCAAATCCCGGCCGCCGGGCAGCAGGACGATGCCGACCACGCGTTGGTACTGATCGATGTCCCTGACCTGGACGATGACCTTCCGCCCCTTGGCCAGACGGATGGTCTGATTCCGGGCCTGGTCGGCATAAGGCTGACCCTTCTCCGGGCAATCAATGCCGAAAATCCTGACCCGGACCGGCTGGCCCTGGTCTTCGACCTCGATGGTGTCGCCGTCATAAACCCATGACACCGGCCCGGAAAAATCATCGGCGGAAAAGGCCTGGTAAGTCAAAACGGCCGCGATCAGGGCCGACACTGAATAGACGACCAGCCGGCGGCGCCGGGAACATGCTTTAACGATCAGGGCAGAGATCAATCGAAGGTCAACTCCTCCGGCCACTCCCGATAATGCCCGTCGCCGGGGCCTTTCACGCAGCCGTCCACCACCAGTCGGCCGTCCCGCCGGTACAGGTCCCGTTCCGGGTCAATCTGATTGAACAGCTTCCACAAGAGGCGGGAACCGTCGGCCAGGTCAACCTGGGCGTCAACCAGGACGACGATGTTAAAGGCCTGAAGCGAGTCCAACTCCAGCAGGCGCTCGGCATAGTAGCGGCCGCCGCGGCCCGGTTCCTTTTCCAGCCCCAAAACAAGTATGTAGTTGTGATCCGGCGGCGGAGCTTGATCGGGATAACAGCGGGCGCTCGTCACTCCGGGAACCTCGCGGGCGATTTCGGCCGCCAGTCCGGCCGGAGCCGGCGCCGGCCCGCTAAAATGGCGGCGGAGTCCCTGACGAACCGGTTCCCCGGGGAACCTCCTGGTCAGGTCCAGACCGATCTTGGCCCCGTACACGGGCGTGGGCGAGGCATGGTCCAGGACCTCGAGCACGCCCCGGACCAGGGTCAAATCCGTGGTCACGTCCAGTCGTTCGATCAAGCGATCCATGACCACGCCGGGGGCCTTGAGGTCAACTTCACCGTCCACCACGATGATGGTCTTGCAGTAGCTCATCTGCCCCTGACCCCATAAGCCGTGCATGATCTTCTGGGCCTGGCCCGGATATTCCTTGTCCAGGCCTATCACCACCGCATTATGGAAGACGCCCTCCCAGGGCAGCCAATAGTCCCGAATCTCGGGGAAGGCGGTTTGAAGGAGCGGCAGAAAAAGACGCTCCGTGGCCAGGGCCAGATAACAGTCTTCCATCGGCGGCCGGCCGACCAGGGTGGTGCAATATACCGGCGTTCGGCGGTGGGTTATGGCCGTGACGTGGAAGACCGGGTAGTCGTCGGCCAGGGAATAATAGCCGGTATGATCGCCGAAAGGTCCTTCCCGCCGCAGCTCGTCCGGTTCGACGTAACCCTCGAGGACAAATTCGGCCTCGGCCGGCGCCTCCAGATCGATCGTCAGGCACCGGGCCATAGGTACTGGTTTCCGGCGGATGAATCCGGCCAGGAGCAGTTCATCCACGTTCCTGGGCAAAGGGGCGGTGGCGGCATAAATGGTGGCCGGGTCCGCGCCGATGGCCACGGCCACGGGCATGCGCCGGCCGGCCCGGCGGTATTCCTGGTAAAAATGAGCCCCGTCCTTATGCACGTGCCAGTGCATGCCCGTGGTCCGCCGGTCATAAACCTGGAGGCGGTACATGCCCAGGTTCCGGCGGCCGCTGACCAGACTGCGGGTGATGACCAGGGGCAGGGTTACAAACGGCCCGGCGTCCTTGGGCCAGCATTGCGGGACCGGCAGACCGGTCAGATCAACGTCTTGGCCCAGATGGACCACTTCCTGACACGGCGGCCTTCCGAACCTCGACCGGCGCGGAAAACAACGGGCCAGGGGCAACAAGGTCGGCGCCAGCCCCAGGACGTCTTTCAGGTTCCGGGGCGGCGGAATATTCATGAGCCGGCGCACCCGGGCGCCCAAATCATCCAGGTCCTTGACCCCCAGGGCCAAGCGGATGCGGCGATGGCTGCCGAACAGATTGGCGGCCACGGGAAAAGCCGAACCCTCCACCCGGGGAAAGAACAAGGCCCGGCCGCCGTCCGGGCTCTTGGATTCGGCTTCGATCAATCGGCTGATCTCCAGGCGGGGTGAAACCAACCGGTCCACCACCTTGAGTTCGCCCAGCCTGGTCAAGGTCTCCAGATACTCGGACAGGTTTCTGTACCAGGACTTCATCGGCCTCCGCCCTCGCCGCAAAACCGGCGCTATTCCGATTTGAGGATTGACGCCTTCAGGTGACGGCGCCTTTCTTCTCCGTCCAAAGTCGAGGCCCGCGTCACCATCTCCGGAGCAGTTCGTCGCCGGCCATGCCGAGGAAGAGGACCACGGAGACGGCGCTGTTCACGTGAAAGAAGGCCATATTTATATTGGTCAGATCGTCCGGCCGGACCAGTTTGTGCTCCAGGATCAATAATAAACCGATAACGACCACGGCGGCGAAATAGACCAGGCTCAGGTCAAAAGCGATCAGCACCAGAAAAAGAAAGACAAAAGTCAATAAGTGCAGGAGCGCGGAAACATGAAGGGCCGGTCCGGGGCCCCAGCGGGCCGGAATGGAATGCAGACCCGTTTTTTGATCGAACTCGATGTCCTGGCAGGCATACAGGATGTCGAATCCGGCGATGTAAGTCAAAAGCGCCAGGGACAGGGTCAGGATCGGCCAATCGAACCGGCCGGCCACGGCGATCCAGGCGCCGAGGGGGGCCAGGGAAATGGCCAGGCCCAGAAACAAGTGGGAAAAAGAAGTGAAACGCTTGGTGTACGAATAGGAAAACAAAATGGCCAGAACCGGAAAAGAAAGTTGGAAACACAACGGGCTGATCATGGCCGCGGCCAGGACAAAGACGGCCGAGGAGATAACCACGAAAGCCGCCGCCGTTTTGAGGGACAAGCTCCCGGCCGGAATGGCCCGGCCGGCGGTGCGCGGATTGAGGCGGTCGAAACGGGCGTCGGCGATGCGGTTGAAGCCCATGGCCGCCGAACGGGCTCCGACCATGGCCACCAGAATCCACCAGACCAGGCCGATGGTCAGGGCGTGCTCTCTCTGGGCCAGGATGACCGCGGCCAGGGCAAAGGGCAGGGCGAATACGGTGTGACTGAACTTGATCATGCGACCGTACAGCTCGAGGCGGCGCCACAGGCCGGACGAAGCTTCGGACCTGGCCGGCCGGCCGGTGGTGATCAGGTGCCAGGCGCAGACCGTTCTTTCCAGATAGTTGCAGGCTTCATAAAGCAAAACGCCCAGCAGGCTCAGGCCGATTATGCCGACGAACATGCGGTTATAGTCGGCCCGTCCCCAACTGTCCATGATGAAGAAACCCAGGCCCTGCTCGGTGGCGAAGGATTCGACCAGAAACAACACGGCCACGGCCGTGCCGGCGCTGACCCGCAGCGCGGTGAAGGCATGGGGCAGGGCCGCCGGCGCGACCACGTGGCGCACCGCTTGCCAGGAATTGCCGCCTAAGGAACGAAAGGAATCCAGGTGTTTCTTGTCCAGACCCAGCACGCTGTCCCTGGTGACCACCAGAATCTGGTAACCCACGATCAGGGCGATCAGAAATATCTTGGCGCCGTCACCCAGCCCTAGAAGGACCAGGACGACCGGCAGGAACACGATCTTGGGAATGGGATAGGTCAAGAAGACTCCCGGCGACAGAAGCTGGTCGGCCAGGCGATTGAAGCCGATGAACAGTCCCAGGGGAAAGGCCGCCAGCCAGGCCAGGGCCATGGCCGCCGCCACCCGCCAGGCGCTGGCCCCGAAATGGCCCCAGAAGAGTCGGGTCTTGACCGCCCGGCCAAAGGCGGCGAAGACCGTTTCCGGCGGAGGCAGGACCGAACTGGACAGGGCCATCGAGCCGAGTTTCCAGACCAGGATCAGAACGGCCGCCGAGGCCAGATATTGTCCGATTGTTTTCATCGGGCCGGCGCCCGGAGTTCGGGCGAGACGTTTCCGGACATGGCGGCCCGAACCTGCTTGACGGCCTCGAAATACTGATCGCCGGATCGGTATTCGCGCCGGCCGAAGCCGGGATTGACGATCATCCGCCCCACCTGGGCCGGCCGGTCGGTCAGGACCATGATGCGATCACCTAGAAAAACGGCCTCCTCGACGCTGTGAGTGACGATGATCCAGGTCAGGTGGCGGGTCTGCCACAGGCCGAGCAGTGTGTCTTGAAGGTGCTCGCGGGTCAAGGCGTCCAGAGAGGAAAAGGGTTCATCCAAGAGCAGGAGATCGGGCCGGGTGGCCAGGGCCCGGGCGATGGCCACCCGTTGCTTCTGGCCGCCGCTGAGTTGGGCCGGGTACTTGCGTTCATGGCCGGTCAGGCCCATTTCGATCAACAACTCGCGGACGACCAGGCGGCGGTCGTTCCGGGGCGCTCCCCGGATGGTCAGGCCCAGGGCCACGTTTTCGTCCACGGTCTTCCAGGGAAACAATCCGAAATCCTGCAGGACAAAAGACGTCCGGCCGATCAGGTCCGTATGCTCCGCCCCTCCTATCAACACCCGGCCCGCGGAAGCCGGCGACAAGCCGGCCAGGATGTACAGCAGGGTCGTCTTGCCGCAGCCGGAAGGGCCGATGACCGACAGGGTGCGGCCGGCTTCCAATCGAAAGGATATCCCGGCCAGAACCGGGCCATCCTCGGGCCGATAAAACTTGGTGAGGCCCTCCACTTCGATCATGAATCGTTGTCGGCCGCCGGTCGGATCGGTTACCGGCTCGGTCATTAACCAGGAGATTAAGGCCAAACCAACTCCTGGTAGGACGAGGTCCGCAGGATCAACCGGTTGGCGGTCAGCCATTCCCGCGCCGCCGCCACATCGGCCTCGGCGGGCAGCCCCACGGGCGGAAAGATCGGCACCTGGTATTTGTCCTTGAGGCCGGCCGGGAAATTGGTTTTGGTCACCAGGAGTTGCTTGTAGCTCCCGGGGTCCTGATTGATTCTCTGTACGGCGCCGGCATAAGCCTTTCGGAAGCGCGAGGCCAAGGTGGGCTCCTGGGACAACCGGTCTCGATTCAAGGCGATCACGGTCACGCAGGTGTCCAGGTTCCGGTCATCGGCCAGGACCCGGGCGCCTTTGTCCTCGGCCAGGGTCAGGAGGGGTTCCGGAAGCAGGGCCGACGCCACCTGGCCTTCCAGAAGCATTTGCATCCGGATGGGTATCTGCTTGATCTCCTGCTTGACCACGAAATCCGCCCCTAGTCCCTGAGCCGCCAACATTCGATCCAGGAGGTATTCGATGACCGTGGCCCGGGATATGGCCACGGCCTGGCCTTTCAAATCCGTCAGGGCCTTGAAGTTCGATTTGGGCGATCCGGCCAGGCCGAAGACGCGAAACCGGGGATGGGTATGAAAGGCCGTGGTCAGGATGGCCAGTTTCTGGCCGGCATTTACCAGCAGGATCGTATTGAGCAGGTCCCCGAAATATCCGTCCAGCCGGCCGGCCTGCAAGGCGGCGTCCCGTTCCAGGGCGCTCTGAAAAGAAGTGATCCGCACTTCCAGCCCTTCTTTTTCGAAGAGGCCGGCCTCCTGCGCGGCCAGAAGCGGCAAGGTGTCCACCACGGGCACTAGGCCCAGGCGGAGGACTTCCGCGGCCTCGGCCGGGACGATTAACCATAAACCAAATAACAGACCGAGGCTTAATCCCGCTGCCCGGCGGAAAAAATGTTTCGTGTTCAACTTCCTGGTCACCAGTTCTTTCATGGCCTACTCCCCCAAAGGTCCGCGGACCTGAATGGTATTTTATCCTAATCAGAAACTCGGAAATGGTCAATCCAGGGCCGCGGCCGGGTTAAGATCTCGAACCCGAAAAACATTTTTTTTGCCTTTTTCGGATTACGCATCTATAAGAACAAACTGTCAACCGGGCGCTCTCCGGCGACCGACGACCGGATGAGCCTTTCGGTATTATAATTTTATTGAATTATTTCGAGGCGGCTCTCCGGTCGGCCGCCGGGAATCAAGGCGGCTGACCCTACGGCCTCGCGGGAGAAAGCATGACGGGAATTCGAACCAGGTTCGCCCCCAGCCCCACCGGCCATCTGCACGTCGGTGGGGCCAGAACCGCGCTTTTCAACTGGCTCCTGGCGCGAAGTCAAGGCGGGACTTTCGTCCTGCGTATCGAAGATACGGACGCCGAGCGCTCGACCGTGGAATACACGCAAGCCATTCTCGAAGCCATGACCTGGCTGGGCCTGGACTGGGATGAAGGCCCCTTTTTTCAGACCCAGAGAACCGATGTTTATCGGGAATATATTCAGAAGATGCTCGATCAGGGCCGGGCCTACTGGTGTCACTGCCGGCCGGAAGAGCTGACCGAACGCCGCCGGCGGGCCATGGAGCAAGGCCGAAAACCCAAATACGACGGCCTCTGCCGGGAAAAAGGCCTGGGGCCGGCCTCCGGGGCCGTGGTGAGGTTCAAGGGGCCGCTCACGGGCGTGACTCACTGGGACGACCTGATCAAGGGCCCCATCGCTTTCGACCATGAAGAGTTGGACGATCTGGTGATCCTGCGCAGCGACGGCCTGCCCACGTACAACCTGGCCGTGGTGGTGGACGACATCACCATGGGCATGACCCACGTCATCCGCGGGGACGACCACGTCAACAACACGCCGCGACAGATACTGTTGTACCAGGCCCTGGTCGCTCCCCTGCCCCTATTCGGCCACGTGCCCATGATTCTGGGCGCGGACAAGACCAGGCTGTCCAAGCGCCACGGCGCCACTTCGGTCATGGCCTATAAGGAAATGGGCTACCTGCCCGAGGCCCTGGTCAACTATCTGGTCAGGCTGGGCTGGTCGTACGGCGACGATGAGATTTTTTCCCTCCAGGACCTGGTGAAGAAATTCAGCCTGGAAAACGTGGGCCGTTCGGCCGGCGTCTTCAGCCCGGAAAAGCTCCTCTGGCTCAACGCCCATTATATAAAGGAGTCCTCCCTGGACAGACTGGCCAGACTGGCGGCGCCATATCTGGAAAAAGAGGGCTTGGACGCTTCTGACCCGGATTACCTGGCCCGGGCCGCGGCCACGGTCCGGACCCGGGCCAGGACCGTGATCGAGTTGGCCGAAATGATCAGGTTCTACCTGAAGGCTCCCGAGGAATACGAAGCCAAGGCCGTTCCCAAGCTCTTCACCCCGGACACGGCCTCCCTGCTGGCTGAGTTGAGGCGCCGGATAGAAAGCCTGTCCGATTTCACGGAAAAGGCTCTCGAGGAAATCTTCAGCATGATGGCCGAGGAGCGGGGCTTCAAGCTCGGCCAGATCGCGCAACCGGCGCGCCTGGCCCTGACCGGCAAGACGGCCAGCCCGGGTCTCTTCGAGGTCATGACCGTGCTGGGCAGGGAGCGGGTTCTGGACCGTCTGGCCAGGGCCGAAAAGTTCATTCAGTCGCGCCCATGAACGCCGGCGGACCGGCGCCGTCCGGCAAAATTGCTTGACCTGGGTGGAAAGCTGGGTTATTAGTGACTGTTAGCGTTGGGGGATCGTCTAACGGTAGGACGACAGACTCTGGATCTGTTTGTCGGGGTTCGAATCCCTGTCCCCCAGCCATTATAAGTGGTCCCATCGTCTAGCGGTCTAGGATATCGGCCTCTCACGCCGAAGACACGGGTTCGATTCCCGTTGGGACTACCAAAATAAACTTAGGGACTTAGGCAAGGCTTGGGTCCTTTTCTATTGCCGTCAGAAATCAATTTCCAACCGTATTTCCAACCTCTAGACCTAAAACCGGCCCTTTGGTTTTGTTGGCTTCCGGTCCGGCCTTCGCTCGGCAACACGTCCCTAGCCAGGCTTTCTTTTATCAGGCTAACCCTAGCTGCTGGAATGTTCAGGCCGTGGCCGCATACCAGGTCCGGGCATGGTAAGTTATCGGTTTCATAAGGTAATAACCTGGATTACGCGGCGGACATGGATAAGAACCAGGTATATATGGTATAAGAAAGTGATGGCGGCCATATGCCCACAACGGCATAGGCCTTCATCGAATATACTAACCGGGTCGCGGCCCGAGAAGCCCCGAATTGGCGGCCACTCGAACCGCGACGCATAACTTCAGGAGGATAAATGCGTAATCCCACACCCAATAGTCATTGGCGCGGACTGACCATGATCCTGGGTCTCCTAGCCCTGACCGCTTGCGGCGGTCTGGGCGGGATCATGGGCCAGGGCGGCGGCGCGACGGCCCCCTCCACGCTCCACCCTCCGGGCTCGTACGCCCCCAATACCCCCATGTACTGGATGAGCATGGCCACCACCAATTCGCTCATGGCCGGCATGGGGGAACAGGGCGGCCTGGGCGGTTTGATCATGGGCAAGATGACCGGCCCCAGTCGCACCATGACCCTGCAGGCGGCTTCCCAGGCCAGTGGGACCAATCCCGAGGCCAACCACGACATTCCGGCCGGCCTGAAGATGGGGCCGACCCTGCCCCTGGTTACGCCCCGGGTCGAATCCCGCGGGACCACGGAACGCCCGGAAAGCACCCCCTGGGCCAAGAAGGAAGAGAAGCCCAAAGGCCGGATCAAGTTTTATTGGGGCTGCTCCGAGACCGTTCGGCCCGGCCAGCCCCGTATAGTGGACATTTCCAAGATGAGCGCCGGGGAGATGGGTAAGGTCTTCGTCGGTCGGACCGGCTCAGCCCAGAATCCGCCGGCTCCCCGACCGGGCTGGACCTACGGCGACTGGCCCAACGAAAAGAACAGCCAGAAGGTGCCGGACGGAGCTTCCCTGGTGGGCGATCATTTCGTTCACGGCACGTACCTGCCCCATATAAAATTCAGTCTCGGCCCGGGTCAGGACTTTCTGGCTCAGGCCAAACTGACCCAGTCCGGGACCACGGCCGAGAGCGTCCGCCTCCAGTGGGAATCCATCCCCGGGGCCATCGGTTATTTCGCCATGGCCATGGGCCAGGAGGAAAAGACCGGGGACATGGTTATCTGGTCCTCGAGCGACGTCCCGGAACCGGGTTGGGGCCTCCTGGATTATCTGCCCAGCGGCGACGTGCGCCGCTTCATCCAGGAAAGGGTGGTCCTGCCGGCCGGCGTGACCTCCTGTCAGGTGCCCCAGGGCATCTTTAAGGATTCGGGCGGGGCCTATCTCCAGTTCATCGCCTGGGGCGAGGACTTTGTGGCGGCCAAAAAGCCGGAGTGGTCCTTGAAGGCCCGGTACAAATCCACGGCCGCCGTGATGCTGGGCCTGGCCGGGTCCGGGGCCTCCGGAGGGCAGAAGAAGGGTTCCGGCGGAGGATTATTGGATATCATCAAGGGTATATTCTGACCGGGACTTCCGGCCGGATTCCGCGGCCTGGACATGGTTTCCCTGGACCATGACCGGGACGCTCCCAGCCCTGAACCGAGCGCATTGGTCTGAAAGAGCCTTTTCAACCCCGACCAGGAAGGCCACCTCCCCTGGATTCCGGCCGAGGCCGGAGTCCAGGCGGCCTACGATCAGCGGGCGATTCTTACTCGGGATAGAATTTATAATATGTCCGGAGTCAATCGCCAAACGAGCCTGGCCCGTTGAATTCCACCGCCGTTATCCGTAGTCGGAAACAAGGCACGGCTGGACCACGGACCGCGACGCCGGCCCGGCCGGTAGGTTAATCAAGGCCGCCGCCTGATTATATTTCTTGGCCGCATCCACTTTGGCCGAATAAACCAATTTCTGAAGGATAGCCCCAGTAATGGTTTACTTGACGCCAGCCTTGATCCCGGCCTTGACCTCCTCGATGGCCTGTTTGACCAACTCCAGGGCTTTGACTCTATGGCCTTCCTTATCGTGGGCGGCCTTGTTGAGGCTCTTTTCGGCCTGTTGAAGGGCTTCCAACGCCTTTTGCATGTTGGGTTGGGCGGCGTGACCCACAGGGGCGGTCAGGCAGAAAACAAATAGCAGCGAAAGGAAAAACAGGACAGTACGTTTTTTCATGATTCATGCCTCCTTTGCTAAGGTCGATGCTAATTGGATTCGCTCTTGATGGTCAGCCATGAAAACCAATATTATGCCGCCCACTCTTTGACTAGCTCATTTCCGGAGCCAGGCCCAGCTTGCAACCTTCCAAATAAGCGTTGAACAGAACCATGAGGCGGGTGACCTTTTCCACGTTGGCGATATTCGCTCGGCTTATCGAAAATACTATAATTTCATAATTTCGCGCACAATAATTCATTGAATCCTTCGATGTCAAAGGATTTTCGCCCCCCAGGCAGGGCCAAGCGATTTAGTAATTGAGGTAATATGTTTCGGTTGCGGCCGGAATTGTGTTCACCGACTATCGGATGCTCAAAATATCCGAGGCCCATCTCAAAAAGAGCTGGTGATATTGGACCGGTCCCAGTCTAGTCCGAAGCCCAGAGGTCAAACAGGAACTTGCTTATAATTTCCGTCTGCAATCAAGGTGTTTAAAGCCGTTCCGGGACATACGGATGAACTGAAAATTTCCCGTCCCAACCGCCAGAAAAGATCGAGGTTGAACCGGCAGAATCCCGCCTTCATGAATTCGCGCTGGTCCAGGGGCATCCGATACAGGTGCTCCAAGAAATCCGAATCCTCCGGTACATGGAGGCCGCAGACCAGATTGATCGTGTCGGCGATTCTTTGGTGCCGTTGGAGAACCGAATCCAGATAGCCTGGTCGGAAGGCTGCCAGCGGTTTCAGGGCATCGGCTAGTTCGATCAGCAGGGGACGTTCACCGACCACTACTTTCGCGTTCTTCCGGAGCCAGGCTTTGGGGTCCTCATGGCCGGCCAGGGGGGCGAACTGCTCGGTCAGTGGGGTGTGCCGCTCTTTCTTGACCCTACGGGTCCGTCCTTCCAGGTAGACCCAGACCACCGGCGGGTTCACCAGGAGGTCCCCCGCCTCCCGAACCAGGCCGGCGTCGGCGTAGCTTCCGGCCAGATAAAGGGCCAGTTCGTTGAGGCGGGCCAGGGTGAGCCGCCCGACCGCCTGGTCGGCCCGCATGGTTTCTTCGATGTCCTGCTTCCCGCGGCGCAGCCAGGTTTCGTCAAGCAGGTGGGCCGAGGCGTGTCCGTCCAATTCCGCGTTGATGGCGGCCAGCCCATCTTCCGGCGTCGTGACCGCGGCCTGGGACGATCCATTCAGCATGTGGTGACTCCATTAATATATCAAGTCAGATATATTTTATGGCCGCGCGCCGTCGCGTCAAGGGAATTGTGGTTTTCGCGGGTGGGGGGGCCGGAAGGCCCGCCCAACGGAAAGAGGTCATAAGATGGCTCATCCGCGACCCGGCCGCACCAGCCGAACCGCGGCCGGGCGGAATCAAAACCTGTTTCAATTATATCCATTATGATATATTATACCCGCCGTGAACTTCACGTCCACGGAGGTCATTCAGGATGGACATGGGAAAACTCGGACGCGAAATCAATTTCATACTCAACGGCGCACCCAGACGGGTGGTGGCCGACCAAGGCCTGGTGTTACTCGATCTTCTCAGGGAACGTTTCGGCCTGACCGGGGCCAAGCAGTCCTGTGACCGTAAGGGGCAGTGCGGGGCCTGCACGGTCATCGTGAACAAAAAGGCGGCCTTGTCCTGCCTGACCCGCGTAACCTCGCTGGACGGGGCCGAGGTCATCACGGTCGAAGGGCTGGGGACGCCCGAGAATCCGCACCTGATCCAGGAGGCCTTTGTCCTGGCCGGGGCCGTCCAGTGCGGGTACTGCACCCCGGGCATGATCATGGCCGCCAAGGCGCTGCTGGATCGCAACCCTGACCCATCGGACGATGAAATCAAGCAGGCCCTCCGCCGCAACCTCTGTCGGTGCACGGGTTACGCCGGCATCATCGAAGCGGTCCGGCTGGCCGGCCGGTTCATCCGGGGCGAGGCGTCGCCCGGAGCGCTTCGGCCGGACCCGGACGGACCCAAGCTCGGCCTGTCTCATCCCCGTCCGTCGGCCCTGATCAAGGCCTGCGGTCTGGCCGCGTTCACGGCGGACATTGTCCTCCCCGGCGCGTTGGAACTGGCCGCCCGGCGAAGCCCGTACGCCCATGCCGAAATCCTGGCCGTCGACGCTTCCGAAGCCCTGAAGATGCCGGGCGTGGCCGGGGTGATGACCCACCGGGACATCAAGGGAACCAACCGGCTCAAATACATAATCGCGGACCGGCCGTTGCTCTGCGAGGACCGGGTGCGCTACATCGGCGACCCGGTGGCCGTGGTCGCGGCCGAAACCCGGGAGCAGGCCCTGGCGGCGGTGGAAAAGATTCGCGTGGAATACCGCCTCTTGCCCGTTCTCGAATCCCCGGAACAGGCCCTGGCCCCGGGCGCGATCCAACTCCACGACCAATGGCCGAACCTGTACCTGACCCAACCCCTGATCAAGGGCGAAGCCCAGGCCGCCCTGGCCGGTTCAGCGGCCGTAATCGAGGCCCGGTTCAAGACCCAGATCAACCATCAGGCCCCCCTGGAACCCGAGGCCTCCGCGGCCTGGTTGGAGGAGGATGAGGACGGCGACCGAGCGCGGTTGGTCGTCACCGGACGGGGCATCAACATTCATCACCACCTGGGAGTGCTCCAGGATACCCTGGGCTGGGAAAACATGCGCTACGAGGAGGCCTATACCGGCGGGCAGTTCGGCATCAAGATCGAAATCACCTCCGAGGGCCTCGCCGGCGCGGCGGCCCTGCACTTCCAAAGACCGGTCCGGTACATTCCGGGTCTGGAAGAGTCCATGCAGATGACTTCCAAGCGGCACCCCTTCGACATGAAGGTCCGCCTCGGGGCCGATAAAGACGGCCGGCTGACCGGCCTGGAAATGGACATCACCGTGGACAACGGGGCGTACCTGTCCAACGGCAACGTCATCGTCAATCGAGCCCTGCTCATGCTCTCCGGCTCCTATCATATCCCCAACATTTCCGTGATGAGCCGCCTGGTCTACACCAACAACCCCTGGGGCAGCGCGGCCCGGGGGGCGGGACCGCCCCAGGTCAATTTCGCCCTGGAATGCGCCCTGGACATGCTGGCGGCGAAGATGGGCCTGGACCCGTTGGAATTCCGGCGACGGAATTCACTGCGGCCCGGTCAGAGCAGATCCACCGGCCAACCGGTCACCGAATGGCCCTTCCCCGAACTATGCGAGGCCATCAGGCCAGAATACGAAAGAAGCCTGAAAGAGGCGGCCGCCCCAGGGGACGGACCCGTGAAACGCGGCCTGGGGCTGGGCGCCGGGGCCTTCGGCATAGGCAGCCCGAACGACGCCGCCGTCGCGGCGGTGGAACTCGACGACGACGGTGGCGTGACGGTCTTCGCGGCCGCGGCCGATCCGGGTGAAGGCAACGACTCCATGCTCACCCAACTCTCGGCCGACGCCTTGGGGCTGCCCCTGAACAAGGTCCGCCTGATCACCCGGAGCACGAGCACCACCACGGCCACCGGACCGGCCGCCGGCAGCCGGATCACCTTCATGGTCGGCGGCGCCCTGCTCGAAGCGCTCGATCAGCTCAAGAAAGCCATGGAGGAAAACGGGGCCAAGACGAGGGCGGACCTGGAAAAAGCCGGCGTCCCCTGCCGATACGTCGGGCGGAAAAAGGCCCGGGAGACTGGGGCTTTCGACCCCCAAACCGGACAGGGCCCATCCTTTGATTCCCAGGTGCACGCCATCCAGTTGGCGGAAGTGGCGGTGAACACTGAAACCGGCGAGGTCAAGGTCCTCAAAATGACCACGGTTGTGGACGCGGGCCGGGTGCTCCACCCCTTGAACGTGAAAGGTCAGCTCGAGGGCGGCATGGACATGGGCGTGGGCTTTGCCCTGCGGGAGGAATACGTGGCCGGAAAGACACGGGACTGGGTAACTTTCCCCTACCCGTCCATGAAGACCAGCTTCGACATGGAGACCATCATTGTCGAAACCCCCAGACAACGGGGTTCGAAAGGCGCCGTGGGCGTGGGGGAGATGACCATGGTGCCCACGGCCCCGGCGGTCATCAACGCGATATACAACGCCTGCGGGGTCTGGGTGACCGACCTGCCCGCCACGCCGGAGAAGGTCAAGGCGGCCTTGGGCCGTTGACCGTAAACCATGACCGCATCCGGAAACGGGATGCGCCTGGACGCGGAGGGCTTCCTCGAGAATCCCGAGGATTGGTCCGAGGACGCGGCCCAGGCCCTGGCCAGGCTTACCGGGTTGGACCGACTGACCGAGCGGCACTGGCGGGTCATCCGCTTCTTGCGGAGCTTCTATCAGGAGCAAGGCCGGGCTCCGCTGAACAACCAGATTAAGAAGGGGACCGGCCTGAGCATCATGGAAATCGAAGAACTCTTCCCCGGAGGGGTGAAACGGGGGGCCAGACGGATCGCCGGCCTGCCTAACCCGAAAACCTGCATGTGAATCAGGGCGAAACACAACCATGATCTATCTGGACAACGCCGCCACCACCTTTCCCAGGCCGGAACGGGTCCTAATGGCCATGCTGCGCGGATACGCCGAGTTCGGGTGTTCCCCGAACCGAGGCGGGTACGACGCCGCGGTCCGGGTGGGGGACCTGGTGACCGCGGTCCGGCGCAAGGCGGCCCGGCTGTTCGGCTTGACCGATCCCGACCGGGTGGCCTTCGCGGCCAACGCCACGGACGCCCTCAACACGGCCATGCTGGGTCTGCTTCGGCCGGGTGATCACGTGGCCGCCACCCGCCTGGAACACAACTCGGTCCTCCGCCCTCTCCACCACCTGAAGCAGCGGGGCTGGATCGAATACGACCTGGTCCCTTTCGACGGACAAGGCTTCATCGAACCCCAAGGGCTGGCGCGGGCGCTCCGCCCCAACACGCGCCTGGTCATCGTCAACCACGCCTCCAACGTTCTGGGGACCGTCCAGCCCATCGAGGAAATCGGAAGGGTCTGCCGCGAACGCGGGGTTCTGTTCCTGGTTGACGCGGCCCAAAGCGCCGGGTTGATTCCCATCGATATGCCGGCCGCCCGGGTGGACATCCTGGCCTTCACCGGTCACAAGGCTCTCCTGGGACCGGCCGGCATCGGCGGCCTGGCCCTTGGACCCGGCGTCGAAATCGAACCCTCGCGTTTTGGTGGAACCGGCGTCGATTCCCACAGCCTGGAACACACCAGGTCCCTCCCCCACCGCCTCGAGGCGGGCACCCCCAATCTGCCGGGAATCATCGGCCTGGGCGCCGGGCTCGACCTTCTGGAGGAAGAGGGGTTGGAACGGATACGCGAGCGGGAAATGGTTCTCGCCCGCGCGCTGTGGGACGGCCTGGAAGGCCTGAGCGGGATCGTCCTGTATGGCGGCCGGCCTTCCGACCGGCACGTCCCGGTGCTCTCCGTGGCCGTACGCGACAAACCGGCCTCCGCGGTCGGGGAAATCCTGGATGGGGATTTCGATATCGCCGTCCGGACCGGCCTCCACTGCGCCCCCCTGGTCCACCAGGACCTGGGCACGGCGGAGCAGGGCACGGTCCGGTTCAGTATCGGGTACATGAACACCAGGGCGGACATCGACCGGGTTATCGAGGCCATGGGCCGGATGGCCGGGAGCGGAAAGAGCCGATGAATCGCGCGTCTGAGACGACGATTTTCCTCGAAATGATGAAATCCCTGGATTCGGCCTTTGCCCTAGGACAGGGTCTACCGGAAAGCCACTCCTCGGAATGGGGTCGGAAGGTTTTCGAGGCCGTCGGTTCCAGTCGCCCAGGGTGGTTTGGAGAAAAAAGGACCATCTACCTGGAAGCTTCCCGCTTGCTGTACCTTTTTTCCGTGCGGGGCCTGGGCCTGGATTTCGCTCTCGACCTCCACCGCCGTCCCGAAGCCTTTGCCAGAACCGTTCTCCTGATCCTGAGGGGCCACAGGGCCTGAGGTGCACCCTGGTGGAGGCAAATTAATATATCGTGATTGATATATATCGTGTCCGGCGGAATCCAAGGAGAGAATGACTATTATATATTGTTTTAGTTCATTTATTGACTACATGATCCTTGCCCGGAGAAATGACCAGTGTAATTAGGTTATTGACATTTTATTTCATTTCTGACATATTTTTGCCGGCGTTCAGGGCCATGGTTTGGATCATGGGATGGGGGGTTAATCGGGATCCGCCGGGGCGGAGATTCGAGCTTCCAAGGGGGAACACGGTCATGGTTCAGACGCAAGCAGCATCCATGACCGACGAGGCCGCGCCCCGGCGGATTCAACCCTTTGGTCCGGGCAAGAGCACGTATCCGTGGCGTGGTATGTGGAAATCCTCAACCAGCGGAAACGTTTCATGCTTCTTCCCAATCAAGGAGGGAAACGATGATCAAGAAGACACTGAAGGTCAACGGAATCAACCGGATGGTCATCGCCGACGCCGACGATTCCCTGGCCGCCGTACTGCGGGAGCAGTTCGGGCTGACCGGCACCAAGGTGGGTTGCGGTCAGGGTCAGTGCGGCTGCTGCAACGTCATCCTAGAGGACAAGCTGGTTCGCTCATGCATCACCAAGATGTCCAAGATTCCGGACGGCGCCTCGGTCATCACCGTGGAGGGCGTGGGCACGCCGGAAAACCTCCACCCCGTCCAGCTCGCCTGGATAGTCCACGGCGGGGCCCAGTGCGGTTTTTGCAGTCCGGGCTTCGTGGTGTCCGCCAAGGCCCTTCTGGACCAAAACCCCAAACCCACCCGCGAGGACGTACGCGATTGGTTCCAGGTCCACCGTAACGCCTGCCGATGCACCGGGTACAAGCAGTTCGTCGACGCGGTCCTGGACGCGGCCAAGGTCCTGCGCGGCGAGATGAAGGCCGAAGACCTGATGTTCAAGATGCCCGCGGACGGTCAAATCTGGGGCGGGAAATACCCGCGGCCCTCGGCCGCGGCCAAGGTGACCGGCACCTTGGACTACGGCGCCGACCTGGGACTCAAGCTTCCCCCGGGCAGCCTCCGCTTGGCCCTGGTCCAAGCCAAGGTCTCCCACGCCAACATCAAATCCATCGACACCGCCGAGGCCGAGAAGATGCCCGGCGTCCACAAAATCGTCACCCACAAGGACATCAAGGGCAAGAACCGCATCACCGGCCTCATCACCTTCCCCACCAACGCCGGCGACGGCTGGGACCGGCCCATCCTCTGTGATGAAAAGATCTTCCAGTACGGCGACGCCCTGGCCATCGTCTGCGCCGACACCGAGGCCCAGGCCAAGGCGGCCGCGGAAAAGGTCAAGGTGAAAATCGAGGAACTGCCGGCGTATATGAGCGCGCCGGCGGCCATGGCCGAGGACGCCCTGGAAATTCATCCGGGTACGCCCAACGTCTACTTCACCCAGAAGATCGTCAAGGGCGACGACACCAAGCCCATCTTCGCCTCGGCCGACGTTGTGGTCGAGGACGATTTCTACGTGGGCCGCCAGCCCCACATGCCCATGGAACCGGACGTGGGTCTGGCCTATCTGGACGACCAGGGCCGGCTCTGCATCCATTCCAAATCCATCGCCCTGGGGCTCCACGCGGCCATGATCGCCCCCGGCCTGGGCGTGGACCTCCAGAAGATGGTCATGGTCCAGAACCCGGCCGGCGGCACGTTCGGGTACAAATTCAGCCCGACCATGGAGGCCCTGGTGGGCGCGGCCTGCCTGGCCACCGGCAAGCCGGTCTTTCTCCGGTACGACTACCACCAGCATATGACCTACACCGGCAAACGCTCCCCCTTCTTCGTCAAAATGCGTTTCGCCGCCGACAAGAAGGGAAGACTCCTGGGCATGGAGACCGACTGGAGCGTGGATCACGGCCCGTACTCCGAGTTCGGCGACCTGCTGACCTTGCGCGGGGCCCAGTACATGGGCGCCGGGTACGACATCCCGAATATCCGGGGCGAAGGCCGCACGGTCTGTACCAACCACGCCTGGGGTTCGGCCTTCCGGGCTTACGGTTCACCCCAAAGCGAGTTTTCCAGCGAAGTTCTCATGGACGAACTGGCCGAAAAGCTGGGCCTTGATCCGCTCGAACTGCGGTATAAAAATGTTTACCGCCCAGGGTCCACCACCCCGACCGGCCAGGCGCCCGAAGTCTATTCGCTCCCGGAAATGCTGGACATTCTCAGGCCCAAGTACCAGGCGGCCATGAAAAAGGCCAAGGCCAATTCCACCGCCGCGGTCAAACGCGGCGTGGGCATCTCCATCGGTATTTACGGCTGCGGTCTGGACGGGCCGGACGCTTCCGAGGTGCGTCTCGAATTGAATCCGGACGGCGGGGTCACCCTGTACAACACCTGGGAGGACCACGGCCAGGGCGCGGACATGGGCTCCCTGGGCACGCTTCACCAGTCCCTCCGGCCCCTGGGCCTCGCCCCGGAAAAAATCCGCCTGGTCATGAACGATACCTCCAAGGTCCCCAATAGCGGCCCTTCGGGAGGCAGCCGCCAGCAGGTGGTCACCGGCCGGGCCATACAGGCGGGCGCCGAGCTACTATTGGCGGCCATGCGGAAGGCCGACGGGTCGTACCGCACCTATGAGGAAATGAAGGCCGAAAACATACCCATCACCTACAGCGGCAAGTGGACCGCCCCGGCCACCAACTGCGATGCCAACGGACAGGGTTCGCCCTTCGCCGTCTATATGTATGGCGTGTTCATGGCCGAGGTGGCCGTGGAAATCGCCACCGGTAAAAGCGCCGTCGAAAAGATAACCCTGGTGGCCGATATCGGCAAAGTCAACAATCGTCTGGTCACCGACGGCCAGCTCTACGGCGGCATGGCCCAGGGTATCGGCCTGGCCCTCACCGAGGACTTCGAGGACATCCAGAAGCACTCCACCCTGATGGGCGCGGGCTTCCCATACATCAAGCAGATTCCCGACGACATGGAACTGATCTACGTGGAAACCCCGCGGCCCGAAGGCCCCTTCGGCGCGGCCGGAGTGGGCGAACTGCCCTTGACCAGCCCCCATGCGGCCGTCATCAACGCCATATATAACGCTTGCGGCGTCCGTATCACCAAGCTTCCGGCCCTGCCGGAAAAGGTGCTGGCCGGTCTCAAGGGCTGACCGGCGGGCCTCGCGCCTGGCAAGGATGGAACCCTAGCGGGCCCCTGGGGAAGCCCAGGGGCTCGCTTCATGTAAACGGAACGGATAGTTGCCGTTCGACCACGGGGCGCGGTGCTCCAGCCGCCGCGCCCCCGTGGTCGAACGGATCGCTCCACTCTATGGATCAACAAGACCTGAGAAAACTGGAAGACCGATGCATCCAGGAACAACCGCCCCGATGCGTGGCCGCCTGCCCGTTGCACGTGGACGCCCGGGCCCTGGCCGTTCGGCTGGCCGAGGGGGATTGGGACGGCGGCTGGAAGGTCCTCCGGAAGAACATGCCCTGGCCCGGCCTCCTGGGCCGGATTTGCGACGGACCGTGCCGCGATCGCTGCCTCCGCCAAGAGGCCGGCGGCGCCGTCCAAATCAACGCCCTGGAAAGGGCCTGTGTCTCCCACGCCCCCCCGGCCCAGAGGCCGGCGCCCCTTCCGCCTAGGGACAAGAAGATATTGGTGGTCGGGGCCGGACTCAGCGGTCTGACCGCAACCTGGGACCTGCGAAAAAAGGGATACTCCGTCACCCTCCTCGAATCGGGAGACGCCTTGGGGCAGGCCCTCGGGAGATTATATCCCGAGCTACCGTTTTCCGAGGTCATCGAACCTGAACTCGCCCTGCTTCGCGACCTGAAGGTGGACGTCGTGGCCTCGGCCGATCTCGCACGCCTCTCGTTGGCGGAAGAGTCCTTCGACCGCTTCGACGCGGTATGCCTGTCGCTCGAAGTCGCCTCGCCCGAACCGTGGAGGCTCGATCTGGACAGCCTCGATCCAACCACGGGTATCACCGGACAAGCCGGCCTCTTCGCCGGGGGGCGGGCTGAATCCCCGGTTTGGCGCGCGGCGGAAGGTCGCTGGGCCGCGACCTCCATCGACCGGTACCTGCAAAACGTATCTCCAACCGCCGGCCGGGAAAAGGACGGTCCGTACGAAACCCGGCTCTTCACCAGCCTAGCGGGCGTCCAGCCGGCCGCACCAGTTCCCCTGGCCGATCCGGCCGCTGGGTATAGCGAGGAAGAAGCCATAAAGGAGGCCGGACGCTGCCTCGGGTGCGAATGCCTCGAGTGCGTCAAGGTCTGTCCGTACCTGGAACGATTCAACGCCTACCCCAAGAAATACGCCCGGGAAATATACAACAACGAATCCATAGTCATGGGTTCCAGGCAGGCCAACAAACTCATCAACTCCTGCAGCCTCTGCGGCCTGTGCCAAGAGGTCTGTCCGGAGGACTTCGCGATGCAAGACCTCTGCCTCCAGGCGAGGCGGAGCATGGTGCGGCGCGGGAAAATGCCGCCCTCGGCCCACGAATTCGCCCTTTTGGACATGGCCTTCAGCCAGAGCGACCGTTTCCGGCTGACCCTGCCCGAACCGGGAATGAAGGAAAGCGCCTATGCCTTTTTTCCCGGCTGCCAGCTCTCCGCCGTTTCACCCGGCCAAGTGCCGAAGGTTTACAACCATCTTCGGGAACGGCTTTCGGGCGGCGTGGGCCTGATTTTAGGCTGTTGCGGGGCCCCGGCCTTGTGGGCGGGACGAGAGGAGGCTTTCGAGGAGCATCTCGCCGGCTGGCGCGAAGTCTGGCGGCAGATGAGCAAGCCCCAATTGATCATGGCCTGCTCGACCTGCTTTAGGACCTTCAAGGACCATTGGCCCGAAGTCCAGATCGTTTCACTCTGGCGGGTGTTCGAGGCTATAGGCCTGCCCAGGCCGGCCGTCGTCCCCCGAGAACCCCTGGCCCTGCATGACCCCTGCACCACCCGCCGCGAACCGGAGATTCAGGAAAGCGTCCGCCGCCTTTTGAAAGGCGCCGGCGTTTGCATCGAGGAACTGGCGCTGGGCCGGGAGAAGACCGAATGCTGCGGCTACGGCGGCCTGATGCAGTGCGCCAACCCGGACCTGGCCAGGGAAGTGGCCAGGCGGCGGGTCCGGGAGAGCCAACGGGACTTCATTTCTTACTGCGCCATGTGCCGGGACAATCTGGCGACCGAAGGCAAGCGGGTCATGCACCTACTCGACCTGTTCTTCCCGCTCGAGGACGTCACGGACCCGGCCGACCGTCCCCGGGTGGGCTGGTCGGAACGCCGGGAAAACCGGGCCAGGCTCAAGGATCGCCTGCTCAAGGAATTCCGGGGGAGGACAAGGCGAGCGTGGAAGAACACGAGACGATCAGACTGTTTCTGTCGCCCGAGACGGCGTTCCGGCTGAACCAAAGGCGCATCCTCCTCGAAGACGTGCGCAAAGTCATCCATAACGCCGAAACGACCGGCGATAAACTGGTTCACCCGGAAACCGGGCGCTTCAAGGCCGCCTTCAAACCCTACCATGCGACCTTCTGGGTGGAATATTCGGCCACGGAGGACGGCTACGAAGTCCACAACGCCTACGCCCACCGCATGCGGATCGTGGGAGGCGGCCGGTTATGAGCATCGGGACCGAGCATGTCCGGTCGGAAGACCTGAACTGGAAATGCCAAAAATGCGACCTGCCCCTCGAGGCCGGTCCCGTGACCGTGGAATACCTGGGCAATCAGTTCACCACCGATCTGCCCCGGTGTCCGGGCTGCGGACTGGTCTATATTTCCGAGGACCTGGCCCAGGGTAAGATGGCCGAGGTGGAGCAGATTCTAGAGGACAAATAGCGGCGTCATGGAACCGATACCGCTGTATGAGACCAGGGCGATGCGCGCCGTCACGGGACCAGGCCCGCGGCCCGGCGGAACGGAACTCACCCGGCGCGCGCTGGCCGTTTGTGGGTTTTCCGCCGGGGCCATGGTGCTGGACGCGGGGTGCGGGCCAGGGGCGACGCTGACGCTGCTGGACCGGGAGTATGGTTTGCGCGCCACCGGCCTGGACCCGTCGCCGCGCCTGCTTGACGAATGCCGCGCCTCCGGCGTCGAGGCCGCCCTGATTTCGGGCCGGGCCGAAGACCTGCCCTTGGCGGACGAGACGGCCGACGGGGTTTTCTGCGAGTGCGTCCTGTCACTGATCGTTGAGCCGGAAGCCGCCCTGCGGGAATTCGCTCGGGTTTTAAAACCGGGCGGCCGGCTGGTCATCTCCGACCTGTACGCTCGAAATCAGGGCGTGGTATTCGCTCCGACCCGAAGGCCGGGGACCTGCTGCCTGGAAGGCGTCCGGGAACGGGAGGCGATCCTCGCCTCGGTCAGTTCCGCCGGCTTCGACGTTATAGCCTGGGAGGACCATTCCCCTCTCCTCAAACAACTCGCCGCTCGGTTGGTTTTCGAGCACGGATCGTTGTCCGCTTTTTGGGAGACATTAGGCGGCGGCCGGGAAACGGAACGGCTGGCGCGGCGAACCCGGCCGGGCTACTACCTTCTCCTGGCTCGAAAAGGAACCCAAGAATGAACGACACCTCGATCCGGCTGATGAAGAAGGCCGCCGCCGGTTATACCTGCGCCCAGATTCTCGTCTCCCTGGCCCTGGAAGACCGGGGCGAGACAAACGCGGCCCTGGTGAGGGCCATGGCCGGACTGGCCCACGGTTGTGGGACCGGCCAGGGCTCGTGCGGCGCGCTGACCGGCGCGGCCTGCGTGCTCGCCCTCTACGCGGGTAAGGGCCGGGACGGCGAGGAAGCCTCGGAACGACTCCCCTCCATGCTCCAGGAACTCACCGACTGGTTCCGGGAAACCGTGGGCGAACGACATGGCGGCCTCTCCTGCGAGGCCGTCACCGGAGAAGACGGCCCCGAAGCCTCCCGGCAAAAATGCGGCGCCATCGTGATCGAAACCTATGAGAAGATCGTACGGATACTGGTGGCCAACGGATTCGACCCGGCCGGATAGACCGCCGGAGTCGTTATGGATGTGACCGCAAGCGTCTGCCCGATCTGCCTGGGCCGCATTCCGGCCCGGGTGGAAGAAATCGGCGCCCGGGCCTGGCTGGTGAAGAACTGCCCCCGGCACGGGGATTTTCGTTCGCTCATTTGGAACGGTCCGCCGAATTACGGATTCTGGCGGCGTCCCAAGAATCCGACCACGCCGCCCGTGGTTCACGGGAGCGTGCGGAACGGTTGTCCCCTGGACTGCGGACTCTGTCCGGACCATCGCCAGCGCACCTGCACCATCGTCCTGGAAGTCACCGGCCGCTGCGACCTCGGCTGCCCGTACTGCTACGCCGACGCCGGAAAACGACCCGCGCCGGACCCGGCTGTTTCCCAAATAGAAACCATGCTCCGCCTCGGCCGGGACGCCGCCGGGGACTGCCACCTCCAACTTTCCGGCGGCGAGCCTGCCCTCCGGGACGACCTCCCCGACATCGTCCGCCTGGCCAGGGCCAACCGCTTCACTTTCATTCAGATCAACACCAACGGCTTGCGTCTGGCCCGGGACCTTGTCTTTGTCCGTGATATCAAAGCGGCCGGCCTCGAATCCGTCTTCCTGCAGTTCGATGGAACAACCAACCAGATATACCGGAAGATGCGCGGTCGAGACCTGTTGAAAGAAAAGAGGCTGGCCATCGAAAACTGCGGCCGCTGCGGACTGGGCGTGGTCCTGGTCCCCACCATCGTCCCCGGCGTGAACACGGACGACCTGGGGAACATCATCCAGACCGCCCTGGACCTGTCACCCGTCGTCCGGGGAGTCCACTTTCAGCCGATCAGTTGGTTCGGGCGTTTTCCCGGCCGAATCCCCACCGACGCCGACCGCTTCACCCTGCCCGACCTGATGCGGGCCATCGAAGAACAGACCGAGGGCGCTTTCAAGGCCGGCCATTTCCGTCCCCCCGGGTGCGAGAACGCCCTTTGCTCCTTCAACGCGAATTACCTGGTTCTGGAGGGCGGCGGGGTCCGTCCGCTGAGCCCGCCCCAGGGCTCGTGCTGCGGCGCCGCCCCGGAGGACGCCAATGAAGGCGCCTGGCGGACCATCTCCCGCGTGGCCCGGCAATGGTCCGCGCCAAAATCCCGTCCCCCTCGCGAGCCGTCCCCTCTTCCGATGTTGAGTCCGATCAACCTGGACGCGTTTCTCGATCGGGCCCGGTCCCATACCTTGTCGGTCTCGGCCATGGCCTTCCAGGACGCCTGGAACATGGACCTGGAAAGGCTTCGGGATTGCTGCATCCACGTTATAACCCCCGCGGGCGCCCTGATTCCGTTTTGCGCGTACAACCTGACCGCCGCCGACGGCCGGCGGTTGTACTGGTCATGAAGCCACTCCGCGTCACACCCCTGGACGCCTGGATGAAGAAACGACTCCATACGACCGCCGACGGGCCGCCCACCCGGGCGGAGATAGCCCGGTACCAACTCGACCGTCTGCGTGAAACCATCGCCTACGCCCGGGAAAAAAGCCCGTTTTATCGAGACCGGCTGGCCGCCGTCCCGGACAGCGGACTCGAGTCCCTGGAAGATTTGCACCGCCTGCCCTTCACCACCGACGAGGATATCCGCGGCCATCACCCGGAAATGCTATGCGTCTCCCAGGGCGAGGTGGCCCGGGTGGTCACTCTCCGCACCTCGGGCACCACCGATCAACCCAAACGGGTCTATTTCACCGAAGAGGACCTGGAGCTGACCACTGACTTTTTCCACCACGGCCTGACCACGCTGGCCCGGCCGGGCGCCCGGGTGATGATCCTTATGCCGGGTCCGGCCCACGGCAGTATCGGCGACCTGCTGGTCAAGGGCCTGGCCCGGATGGACGCGGAAGGCCTCGTGTACGGCCCGGTAACAAATCCGGATCACGCGGTGGAGACCCTGCTGCGTTTCGACGCCGATGGCCTGGTGGGTATCCCCTCCCAGGTCCTCGGTC
Source organism: Thermodesulfobacteriota bacterium (assembly GCA_040755515.1). GTDB lineage: Bacteria > Desulfobacterota > Desulfarculia > Adiutricales > JAGVGV01 > JBFMAW01. The sequence continues at coordinate 121,338 of JBFMAW010000019.1, forward strand.
TGACCCGGCATCCGCGAGCGCGGCAGATTCCGGAAGGACGGATAGCCAGCGTGCTGTTGAGCGCGGATTACGCTCCCGGTCCCGTCATCCGGGGAATCGGGTCGGCCTGGGGATGCGAAGTCTTCGACTATTACGGCCTGACCGAGATGGGGTACGGCGGTGGGGTCGAATGCACGGCCCATCAGGGATACCACCTCCGCGAAGCCGATCTGCTCGTCGAAATCGTCGACCCCGTCACCGGCGCCCCCCTGCCGGAGGGGGAACCCGGAGAGGTGGTCTTCACCACCCTGACCCGCCGGGCCATGCCGCTCATCCGGTATAGGACCGGGGACAAGGCGAGGTTAACGACCGCCCCGTGTCCCTGCGGCGGCGTCACTGGTCGCCTGGGCAAGGTGATGGGGCGTTTTCAGGAGGACGCGGTGCTGCCCGGCGGAGGCGTCATCAACATCACCCGGCTCGACGAGGAGGTCTTCGAGGTCTCCGGCGTCCTGAACTACCGGCCCGTTTTGGAATGGACCGGCCCCAAGGCCGTGTTGAGCGTCGAGGTTTTCACGAACATGGCCTTCTCCGAGGATTTGGCCCGAGACGTTGTCCGGGCTTTGACGCGCGTGCCGGAAATCAGGGCGGCCCTTGACTCGGCGGGACTGTCGCTCGGGCCGGTGCGGTTTTCCCCACATGATTGGCCCACCGCGGGAGCGGTGAAACGAAAGCTCGTGATTGACCGGAGGTGAATCCGGGCATGAAAAGCCTTGTCGAAAAAATAGTGGAAGTTCTGGGTCGAGGTGAAGGCCTGGTCCTGGTCACCATCGTCAGCCGGCAGGGGTCCACGCCCTGAAGCCCCGGTGGGAAATACAGACGCGGCGGCGAGGACTTACTGGAGTCGTCCCCCTACCAGCCGTCGTAAGACCAATCAGGCGGGCGTCACCTTCACCGGAATGCCGTTGAGGACCGACGTCCCCGAGAGAGGGTCGAGCAGGGCTTCATCGGTCAAAAGGTTGCTGCTCACCCCCGGTTGCCGGGCGGCCACGGACAGCCTCGTCCCCGGAGCATCGTGACCCCAGCCGTGCGGCAGGCAGACCACGCCTGGCATTACGTCGTCTGACAGTTCAACCGGCACGATCACTTCGCCCACCCGGGACGAGACCCGGGCCGATCCACCATCCTTCAAATCCAAAGAGTCCGCATCGTTCGGATGGACCATCAAGGTGCAGGGAGAAGGGCCGGCGGCCAGGCTGGGCAGGTTATGCATCCAGGAATTGTTGGAGCGCGGTCGTCGCCGGCCGATGAGGACCAGTCCTTCCGCCGGACCCCGGTCCAGCGCCGCGATCAGGCGCCGGGCGTCGTCCTTTATCTCCTGGGGACAAAGCTGAATCCTGCCTGAAGGCGTCTGGACGATCACGGGCAACCGGGGCGCCAGGGGTCCCAGGTCCAGGCCGTGAGGCGCGCGGAGCAGGTCGTCCAGCGTCAGGCCGTATGGTCCGCCGCGCAGCATAAGGTCGAGGAGTCGCTCGGGACCCCGACGGCCGCCCAGTCGGGGCAGAATCTCGGCGGCCCGGTCGCCGGCCAGGACGGCGGCCATGAAATCGTCCAGTCCGGCCGGGTCGGCCGCGGCGTCCTGGCCCGAGACGATCAGGGTCAAGCGGGCCAGTATCTCCCAGAGGTCAGGACGGCCGGCCTCGGGGAGCACCGGGGCCGAGTATCGGGCCACGTTGCGCACCGACAATCCGTAGAAGGCGAAGTCGTAGTGCCCCAGGGCCAGAGGAGAAGGCGGCGGCAGGATCACGTGGGCGCGCCGCGTCGTCTCGTTGAGATACAGGTCCACGCTGACCATGAAGTCGAGGGAGGCCAAGGCCGCGTCCAGACGCCGGCCGTTGGGCGTGGTCAGGACCGGGTTGCCGGCCAAGGTGAGCAGGGCCCGGACCTGGTCCTGGCCTGGGGTTTCGATCTCTTCGGCCAGGACGGCGATGGGCAATTCGCCGCAGACCTCGGGCCGGCCGCCGACCCGGCTCTTCCACCGGCCGATCTTGAATCCCTTGCCGCCGGCCTTGGTCCGGTCCGGGAGGTGGGCCGGACCCGGGAACATGGCGCCACCGGGGCGGTCCAGGTTCCCGGTCAGGATGTTGATCACGTCCACCAACCAGTTGGTCAGGCCGCCGAAGGCCACCGTAGATGTCCCCATGCGCCCATAGACCGCGGCCGATCGGGCTTCGGCCAATTCCCGGGCCAGCCTCTGGACGGTCCCGGCCTCGATACCCGTGATCCCGGCCACCGCTTCGGGCGTGAAACGCGCGGCCAGGGGTTCCAGGTCGGACAGGCCTTCAACCCACTCGGCCAAACGTCCCAAAGAGACTCGATTCTCGACGAAGAGGGTCCGCACCATGGCTAGGAGGAGGAAGGGATCGGTCCCGGGCCGGATGAACAGGTGTTCGTCGGCCTCTTGGGCCGTCCGGGTCCTTCGTGGGTCCACCACCACGAAACGGCCGCCCCGGGCCCGCAGGGCCTTGAGCCGTTCGGGGAAGCCGGGCGCGGTGCACAGGCTGCCGTTTGACGCCCAGGGATTGGCCCCCAACATGAGCAGGTAATCGGCGCGGTCCAGGTCCGGCACCGGGATGGCCGCGGCCGACCCGAACATCAGACCGCAGGAGACCTGTTTGGGCATCTGGTCCACGGTGCTGGCGGAATAGACGTTCCGGGTGCCCAGGGCCTTGATCAGCGGCCGGACGTACAGGACGCCGGCCATGTGGTGGACAGTGGGATTACCCAGGTACACGGCCACGGCGTTCTTTCCCCGCGCCACGGCCACGCCGGTCAAGCCCTGTTCCACGACGGAGAAGGCCTCGTCCCAGGAAGCCTCGCGAAACGTTCCGCCGCTCCGGATCAGGGGCGCGCGTAGGCGGTCAGGATCGTGGTGGAGTTCGCCCAGGGCCGCGCCCTTGGGACAGAAATACCCCCGGCTGAAGACGTCCCGCTCGTCGCCCCGGACGCGGACCACCCGGTCGCCATCAAGGGTGATCGTCAAGCCGCAGGTGGCTTCACATAACGGACAGGTGCGGAACGCGGTGCGTTCGCCGGTCGCCGCCGTCTGGTTCGCGGTCATGATCCCTCCGCTCCATTCGAGTGATGGGTTTCAGAAAATTACGACACACCATACCCGATATATTGTCTTATGTCCTAACCTAACAGTGATAATCCAACAGCGGCTGGTCTTGCGGTCTGGCACTCGCGTCAAGTAACAAGTATGGCGGCCCTCGAGATTGTCACTTCAGGTAACAAGACGCGCCAGTGGCACTTGTATCTTTTTGCCGGTTGAAATCCATCACCAGGCCGGCGCGGTTATCTCTTGGAGTTTCTAAGAGCGCGTTGGCTTCGGCCGTCAACCGGTAACCATATTGTTTAATCAAACCCAAGGTGCTCATTATTTCCAGGCCTGGTTGCAGTTCAATCCCGGTCAGTCCTTGGTACGGCTGGCGTAAATCCCCCGCGGGCAAGCCCAAAGCTTTGGCCAGGGACTTGACCGGAACCGGGTTGATGGCCGAATAGGTGAAATGCATTAAAGGAAGTATTTTGAGATAGGCTTCCCGGCAGTTAACCACGTCCTGGTAATTTTTCCAGGGTTTGGAGATAACGGCCATTTCCCGAGGCGCCACGTTGCCCGTCATGTTGGCCGTGCCGTGCCCGCCCAAGGACATGACCGGCATCACCAGCCCCAAATTCGGGGAATCGCAGCACATCAGGGAAAGTTCTTTCTTGGCCGCCAATATCCGGGCGATCTGGCCCGGCCGGGACATGGCCTCCTTGTCTATTACGATATTGGGATGATCGGCCAGCCTGATAATGGCTTCCGCCGGCAGGTCCGTGCCCACCCGGAGCGGATTGTTGTAAATGCCGATCGGCAGGTCGCTGGCATCCGCCACTTCCAGGTAATATTGCACTGCGGCTTCCACCGGCGGCACCGCGTAAGAAGGGACGGTAATGATGGCGCCGTCAGCTCCTTCTTGAGACGCGTACTTGACCATATTTATCGTTTCCAGGGTATTGGGGCCGGTGCAGCCGAAAAACAACGGCACATCCTTTTTCTTGAATTTTACAGTTTCGCGGATGACTCGTTGTTTCTCCTCCCTGGACAGAAGCGAAACCTCGCCGGTGGAACCCATGATCAACAAAGCGCTGGTTCCATTTTCCACCTGGAAATCAATCAGGGTTCGAAAGCCGTCGAAATCCACGGTCCCGTCCTGGTTGAATGGAGTTATTAGGGCAACGAAAGAGCCGGTTAAAATCTTTTTCACGGGTTCACTCCTTTACTTGGTATTCCTGTCCGTCCGGATGAACATTAACGCCGCGCCAGGGACAAGGTTAGGAAAGTTACACCAAGCCGGAGCGACGAGGCCGCGCCCGGTGCGGTGATTCTCAGGAGGTTCAAGGAAAATATCGGTAGATGTCCTTTCTGGGCAAACATCGGACAAAGATCCCTGGGTCGCTTGCCGACTCCAAACCTATTCGCTAGTCTCCAGGTTAATACGAAAGCAATTGCCCCCGCCTCTCTGTTTCTTTAGCTTTAGCCAATTTCGAAAATTAAGGATACCACTTCCTTATGTAATCCGCACCTAATTTTTCTGGGTCACCCCGGAAACGATCGGGTATCGTATATGCTGTCGGAAAACCTTCTCTCGATTGGTGGTTCAGTTGTTATAGTTCCACCGTTTTGCCGTCTTCGGCGATTTCATGAGCGACCGTGTGGCTTCTGGTGAGCATATCTTCACTCATATGAGTGATAATCAGTCGCTTGGGGCGGATTTCCGGAAGGTGCTCTTCCAAAGTTTTGAGGTTGAGATGATACCTGATTTCTTTTTCGTAAAAGTAGGCCTCGCAAACAAAAAGATCAGCGTCATGGGCGGCTTCCGCCAATCCGGAGCACCATTCCGTGTCCCCTGAATAGGTGAGGATTCGCCCATCCACTTCCACTCGGAGCGCAAAGGAAGGAGCGTCGCCGCCATGTTCGACCGCGTAGGGTATAACGGAAAAGCCGCCGAAGAAGGCCTGCCTATGAGATTCCAATTCCAGGAGGCGCAGTTCAAACCGTTGGGTTGTTTGGGATGAGCCCTGGAAAAAAACCTCCATGGCTTCTGGAAAACGCCGGCGTAAACCCGGCGGTCCGGCAATCGTCAGCGGAGACCCGCGTTTCGAAAACTGGGCCTCGAGAATAAAGAAGGGTATCCCCCCAAAGTGGTCCGCGTGAAGATGGGTCAGTATAATTGTGTCAATCGAGTTCGGTCGCACCCCGCAACGCTTCATGGCGATGAGAGATGAGGCGCCACAGTCTAAGAGAAACCGCGTTGATCCGCTCTCGACAAACAGGCACGTATTGAGGCGGCCGCCACTTCCGAAGGCATCTCCGCTGCCCAAAAATTGCAGTCGCATGGGGGAGTCTCCTTGCTTTAGCGGGGACTACACGGGCCACCCGCCTTCGAGGATCAACTGGTCAACAATTTTTCGAGTATGCTCGCCGCATCCCTCACGAACGGGGGACACACCTTCCTGACCAGTTTCTCCTCCTGTATCTTTTTCCTTCCCTCCTCCGTGCTGATATCGGTCCCGAGCAATTGTTTGCATTCCGTTGTTCCGTGGAGGGCCGCGAAACGCTTGAATAGGTCTTGAACGCAGGAAAACGAGGCTTGCCTTGCTTCGCCTTCGTCCTGATGGTCCTTGGCCATTCCCACGATCAGCGCGGCCGCGGTCAACGCGCCGCAGGATCTGGCCAGATGCCCTAGGCCTCCTCCGAGCGGCCGCCCTAGCTTTGCCGCCATCTCGGCATTCAGTCCGTATGGCTCCCCAAACACGGTCAGCATCGCCTGCGAGCAGTTCAACCCCGAGGCGAAAAGGTCCACGGTTCTTTCGACGTTGTTCATGACATAACCTCCTTGGTTGACTCCGGCTTAACTATCTGATAATCAGATTACTGATGTTTAATTATCTGGTCAAACGATTTATAGCGATAGCCGCGATCGAAAATGCCGATCAAGGGAGAGGTGATGGAAATCAGGCACCTTAGGACGTTTCTGACGGTGGGTAAGCTCTTGAGCTTTCACCAGGCCGCCCAAAGCCTCAATTACGCCCAGTCGAGCATTTCCGCGCAGATTCAGGCCCTCGAGGAAGAACTCGACGTGAAACTCTTTGATCGCTTGGGAAGGCGGATTCTGCTAACCGAGGCGGGGGAGCGTCTCGTGCCGTATGCGGAAAAAATTATCGATTTGGCGGATGAAACCCGAACGGAAATCGGAGGCGGCGCGGAGCCGGCGGGATCGCTCACCATCCGCGTTCCCGAGTCCTTGGGAATCCACCGCTTGCCGTCAGTCATCTACGAGTTTAGCAAGCGTCTTCCGGGCATACGTCTCAATCTGATAAATTGCGCCCATGAGACCCTTCCCAAAGAACTTCGCAATGGCGCAATCGACTTGGCGTTTCTACTCTCAGAATCCTTTCATGCTTCAGATGTGGAGGTGGAGGCTCTGGGTGCCGAGTCACTCGCGCTGGTGGCTTGCCCCGGCAACCCCCTGGCAAAGAAACGGCTTGTCCGTACGCGTGATCTGGCGGGAGAGACCCTAGTACTTTCCAAGGTTGATTGCAGCTACAGGCGGTTGTTTGAGAAGATATTGGAAGAGAAAGGTATCCCATTAGAGGCTACCCGAATTTTTCACAGCGTCGGATTTCTCAAACAATGCGTCATGGCCGGCGCGGGGATCACCATTCTTCCCGAGATAGCGATCTCCGAAGAGATTGAGAAGCGCAGGCTCGTTCGCCTGCGCTGGGAGGAAGACAATCTGGAAGTCTCGATCCTCATGATCTGGTCAAAAGGACGATGGGTTTCGCCGACTCTGACCGCGTTCATGGCGATCATTAGGGCGGCCGCGAGGCGGGGCTGGAAGCAATCTAAAACACGAATTTCTTCGGACTGACGCTTTTATCCTGGCGGAAACTGGACTGTTTGGGAGAAGGACCAGCTGAAATTGGTCCGATTGTTCGTATTCAGCCTGTCGGGCCGCTGATAAAAGCAAAAGATCGCGGTTCTTCAACCCTGAAACTGCCGCTAACCCGGCTTCCTTCGGTGAAGGCGACGCCACGTTATTCAGACGTCAATGATCTCGAGCAACCCCTCCACCACCCGGTCAAGTTCCTCAGGGGTGGCTTCGCCAAGCTTCTTGCCAAGACGGTCAATCGAGATGGTCCTGATCTGGCATATCTTGACCCAGGAGCGTTTGGGCAGTGTTGCTGAAACAAGTTCCAAGGTCAAGGGGAAGCCCGCCTTTTGAGGCTGGCTGGTTAAGGCCACGGCTATGACGGTACCTGAACGTTGGTTGAAGATATCATGGCTTACAATCAGAACCGGGCGCAGCCCGGCCTGCTCCTGCCCCCGGGCGGGGTTCAAGTAAGCCCAGTAGATTTCACCTCTCAGTATTCGGGCCAACCGCTCAAATCTCCGGCCAGACCCTCTTCGGCCAGGCTCTTTTCGAAAACAGGGTCCAGTTTGGCGCACTCTCGGGCCAGACGGCCGTGCTTCAGGCGATCCAGTTGTTCATGCAGGGCCTCCTGTATCGCCTTGCTGCGGCTGGGGTAGTACCCGGCTTTAACCAGGTGATCAATGGTCTTGAGGGTCTTCCGATCTAAACTGACGGCAATCTTGGCGCTGGTCATCTCGCACCTCCGGTACTACTATAGCTCATACCTAACTTGAAAAGCAATCTACTCGTAACCGGAGGGATATTCGTTCGGCCATAGGTGTATTAAAGTTTCCCGGAGGCTGACCTTTCTCCAGCCCAAGCTGTCTTTTATCAAGGCGCAGGTCTTGTCTTTGATTTCTGTCTGCCTGGGAAGGGAGACCGGCGGGTTTTCTAAAGGTTAAACTAGAGTGATTGTCATAAATATGTTCCGATTAGGGCCGAGCTTGTGAACAAATAAGTCTAGACATTTGTGAACAAGTATGCCACGTTTGGAACATGGCTCGGCCTTTACTGGAACCCAACCCAGAAAA